>JAEWDM010000007.1 GCA_023390115.1 Bacillota bacterium | reverse complement strand
GAAAACTATGTGAAGTACATCGGAACCCGTGAGGGTGTGGAAAAGATTGATGAGAGCAAGCTGTTGCTACCGGCGACGGTTAAACAGCAGCAGCTTATCGGACAGCTCATTCGGGATATTCCCTCTGCCAAGGATATGCTGGAGTATGCCGACTACTGCGAAAGCCCCACCATTGGCAACGCTACCGAGTTTATCTCCCTTGCATTGGAGCAGAACTTGAACCTCATCGGCAAGCGGGAAAATTATGTAGATTATATCGCAGGCCGTCCCCGTGTGGAACGGATCGGTGAGCATGGCCTGTTCACTGATGCGGGCATTCCGGTGGTGCTAGCGCAGGTGCAGGAGGATGTGCGCAACCACAAGGGCGCTGTCTGGACTCATGTCATCAGCCTGCGCCGGGAGGATGCCGCAAGACTTGGATACGACAGCGGCAGGCAATGGCAGGATTTGCTCCGCAGCAAAAAAGCCATGCTCTGCAAGCATATGAAAATTGACAGCAAGAACCTCCGCTGGTATGCCGCCTTTCACAACGAAAGCCATCATCCCCATGCGCATCTCATGGTTTACTCCGCCAAGGACAATGATGGCTTTCTCACCGAACCTGCCATCGAAGCCATGCGCTCCGAATTGGCACACGATATTTTCCGTCAGGACTTCGCCCATATTTATGAGCATCAGAATGAAGCCCGCAGCCAGCTCAAACAGGGTGCTGCCGAGGTGATGTCCGGACTGCTTTCACAGGTGCAGGATCGCGTCTGTGAAAACAAAGCCATCGAAGCGGATCTGCTGCTGTTAGCTCGGCGACTTCAAAATACCGGCGGCAAAAAAGTGTACGGATACCTCAAGGCAGATGTGAAAGCCATCATCGACCGCATCGTGGATGAGCTTGCCAAGGAGGAACGGATCGATAAGCTATACCAGGCGTGGAATGACTGGCAGAATGAAATCTTCAAGACCTACACGGCCAAGTTGCCGCCCCTTCCTCCGCTCTCCAAACAGAAACAATTTAAGAGCATTAAAAATATGGTGATTGCCGAAGCGTTAAAGCTGGGTGGTCACCATGTTTTATTTGAGGATGAAGCCGCACCGGAACCGGAGCTGCCGGAGCCTGCGGATGTTCACTCAGATGATGTGTTTCTGGGGCCTGCTGATGTGATCTTTCGTGTGGAGTGGAGCAAGGAATACAAGATGGCGAGAACGTATCTCTACGGCAGCGAGGATGTGCCTCAGGATTTTGATAAAGCCTACAGCCTGTTTCTGCTGGAAGCGGAATCCGGCAATGCCCTTGCTATGCACGACCTTGGCAGAATGTTCGCCGATGGCTTAGGTCGTGAAATTGATTTACAGGCCGCAAACGCATGGTATGAAAAAGCGCTGGCTGCTTTTTTATCCGCAGAGAAAGAAAAACTTAAGCCCTATCTGGAATACCGCATCGGAAAGATGTACGCCGCCGGTCTTGGAACGGAGCAGGACTATGGGCAGGCTGCCTCATGGTTTCAGGAGGCGGTGGACAAGAACCACAAGTATGCCCAATACTCCCTCGGTTGTTTGTATTACTGTGGTCAGGGTGTTTCTCAGGATTATGTACAGGCACTCCGGCTCTATACTCTGTCTGCCGATCAGGGAAACCCCTATGCGGATTATGAGCTTGCCAAAATGTATCGTGACGGTGTCGGTACATCGGTGAATGTTGTTGATTCCGATCAGCATTTCAAAGCTGCTTTTTCCGGTTTTTATCGTCTGGAAAAGGACAGCCATGATGACAAGCTGCAATATCGCCTCGGTCAGATGCTTTACACCGGAACCGGCACAGAAAAGGATGTGCAGGCTGCGGTTTCCTATCTGGAGAAGTCGGCGCAGCTTGGAAATGTGAATGCCCAATATCTGCTGGGCAAGGTGTGTCTGGAAACGGGTATCGGAAATCCTGCACAGGCCATAGCATGGATAACCAAAGCAGCAGAGGCCGGAAACGCCGGAGCACAGTATGCCCTCGGTAAACTGTATCGGGATGGTGCTTATGCGGAGAAAGACATTCAAAAAGCGGTGGTCATGTTCACAGCTGCCGCCGAACAGAAAAATGAGTACGCCGCTTACCAGCTCGGAAAGCTCTATCTTTCCAGTGAGGATATCCCGAAAAATATTCCGGAAGCGGTCAAGTGGTTTACGCTCTCCTCCGATCTCGGCAATGCTTCTGCCCAATACTCATTGGCGAAGCTGTATCTTTCCGGTGATGGTGTTACCAAGGATGTTGGTGAGGCAATCCGGTTGTTTACCTTATCCGCAGAGAAGAAAAATGAATTTGCGGCTTATCAGCTCGGCAAGCTCTATCTCCAAGGGGAGGATGTTCCGAAGGATGTGGAAGTTGCCATCCGCTGGCTGACTACCGCCGCCGAGCAGGGAAATCAGTATGCACAGTATTGTCTCGGTAAGATGTATTTCTATGACAGCGATGTTCCTCGTGACAAGGAAAAGAGCCTTTACTGGCTGGGGCTGTCTGCAGTGCAGGGCAATATTTATGCGCAATACCTGATTGACAACATCAATAGCTACCGCAATCCCTCGGTACTGTTGGCCGCAACCCGGCTGATGCACCGGCTGGAAAATCTGTTCCGGGAGGACTATCGCAGAACCGCAGGCATCGCTGCCGACCACATCGACCGCAAACGCAGACGGAAGTTGCAGGAGAAAAAACAGGCGCAGGGTCACAAGCGGGATGACCATGCGCCACAAATTCATTTATGATGGGAGGTTTTATTGTGTCAAGCTACATCCATTTTACAGACGAACAAAAGGAGCGAGCCAACTCGGTGGACTTGGTTGATTTCCTCCAACGGCAGGGTGAAAAGCTCCTGCCCTCCGGCAGGGATAAGCGGCTGGCCAGCGACCACAGCATCACGGTTCGAGGCAACAGCTGGTATGATCACTCCGCTCAGGAGGGTAGCTATGCCATTGATCTCATCAAACGGCTCTACAACCTGTCTTTCCCGGAGGCGGTCAGTTTGCTGTTGGGTGGTGAACAAGGAGTGGAATATCGGCAGCACAGCAAAAGCATCGAACCGGAGCAGCGAAAGCCCTTTGTTCTGCCGCCAGCTCACACGGATATGCGCCGGGTGTTTGCCTATCTCATTAAACAGCGCTGCATCAACCGGGAGGTTCTGTCCGAGTTTGCCAGAGAAAAGCTACTGTTTGAGGATGCGGAATATCACAACGCTGTGTTCGTGGGCTTTGATGAAAAAGGCGTTGCCCGTCATGCCCATAAGAAAAGCACGGCAACCGGCAGCAGCTTTCGCATCAATGTGGAGGGCAGCCATCCGGCCTACAGCTTTCATTACATTTCAAAAAATCCCCATCCCCACAACCTGTTTGTATTTGAAGCACCTATCGATCTGCTGTCCTACATCAGCCTGCATCCGCAGAACTGGAAAAATGCCAGCTATGTGGCGCTGAACGGCGTGTCGGAGCAACCGATCCTGAAGCTGCTGGAACTGTATCCGCAACTTCAAAGGGTGACACTCTGCCTTGATAATGATGATGCCGGACTTAAAGCAGCCAGCCGTATTCATAAAACCTTGCGGCAGCAGGAATTTGAAGATGTGGTGTATGATGTTTCGGCACACAAGGATTGGAATGATGATTTGAAAGCAGCGTATTCGCAGGAGCAGACCGCACCGACTATAGTGATGAGATAAAAAAGCATGACAAGCGAAGCCACCATGCTCGTAAAGAAAATGCATGTGTGCTGTTCCAGCAAACGGCCACTATTTCAAGAGCTTCTCTATGATTTCTATATCCTGTTTATCGACTTCTCGCAATTCATACCCTGTATGAAACACTTTTTGACCTTTGGCAGAAATGCACGGTATTGTTTCTCCTTCAAAAATGCCGCTTCCAAAAAAATCAGCCTCAAACTCATAGTAGCCGCCTTCTAAATCGGCCTGTTTTGAAGTTCCATCTTCATGTAGAATAAATGGGTGTATGTCCAAATATCCTAACTTTTCACTATATAATTCAATTCGAACAGGTGCCCAATCAGTATCCACTTGATACCCATGTTCTGCAAGAATTGCCAACAACTTTTCAGTGTGTTGGGCGTCAAAATCTACATCTATATCTCTGTGGGATCTTGTTTGTTTTCCCGCCAATATATCGACACCCCACCCGCCGTCAATCCAATATGCAATGCCTGAGTCTTCTAATATTTTTATGACAGTCATTAAATCTTGTATTGATGTTGTTTCTTTTTTTGTCATGTATACTCTCCCAATAAAAACTGTAATTTGTTGAGTGCGTCTTGTTTATCAAGATGATGATGTTTTAATTTATTTTACCATGAAAAACATATGAAAGAAAGGAGTTCTCCTATGTTATCCCAAGTAACTATCCTCATAGCAGTGGCCGCCGTGATGTTTTTCGTCATCGGCGGTCTTTCTCTTTTGGCACACTACTATACCCTTAGCGGCATCAAATCCAAAACGGTCGGTGACGGTCAGCACGGTACCGCCCGTTTCGCCACAGAAAGCGAAATCAAACGCATATACGCCCATGTACCCTACGAGCCGGAGAAATGGCGGCGTGGGCAGAATCTGCCCGCTTTGCAGGGGCTTGTGGTGGGCTGCAAGCAAAAGGCAGGTTCCACCACCGCCCTCATTGATGACGGCGACATTCACTGCCTCATGATCGGCGCTGCCGGTGTCGGTAAAACCGCCAACTTTCTCTATCCCAATATTGAGTATGCCTGTGCCTCCCGCATGAGCTTCCTCTGCACCGATACCAAGGGCGACCTGTTCCGAAACTATGCAGGCATCGCAAAGGATTACTATGGCTACAAAATATCGGTGCTGGATCTGCGTAATCCCACACGCTCGGACGGCGATAACATCCTGCAGCTGGTGAACCGTTATATGGATGCCTATATGAAAAATCCGGAGAACCTGGCACTGAAAGCCAAGGCTGAGAAGTACGCCAAAATCACCGCCAAGACCATCATTTCCAGCAGCGGCGAGGATTCGGCAAGTTATGGTCAAAATGCCTTCTTCTATGATGCTGCGGAGGGTCTGCTGACTTCAGTGATTCTGCTGATTGCGGAATATTGTCCTCCGGAGAAACGGCACATCATATCGGTATTCAAAATGATACAGGATTTGCTGGCTCCCTCACCAGTGAAAAACAAAAGCCAGTTTCAATTGTTGATGGACAAGTTGCCTTCTAATCACAAAGCAAAGTGGTTCGCCGGGGCAGCCCTCAACACTGCCGACCAAGCAATGGCCTCAGTGCTGTCTACTGCCATGTCAAGGCTCAATGCCTTTCTGGATTCCGAGATGGAGCAGATTCTGTGCTTTGACAGCTCGCTGGACACGGAAACCTTCTGTAAGGAGAAGTGTGCCATCTTCATCGTACTGCCGGAGGAAGATAATACAAAATACTTCATGGTGTCGTTGTTCCTGCAACAGCTCTACCGGGAGATGCTCACGGTCGCTGATGAATACGGTGGCAAGCTCCCAAACCGGGTGATGATCTTTGCTGATGAGATTGGAACTATACCGAAAATACAGTCAATGGAAATGATGTTCTCCGCAGGGCGTTCCCGCCGAATCAGCATGGTACCCATTATCCAATCCTTTGCCCAGCTTGAGAAAAACTACGGCAAGGAGGGTTCTGCCATCATCATCGACAACTGTCAGGACATTTTATTTGGTGGCTTTGCACCCAACTCAGAAAGCGCAGATATTCTCTCAAGGGCGCTGGGAAACAAGACTGTCATGTCAGGCTCCATCAGCAGAGGAAAGAACGATCCCAGCCAGAGCCTGCAGATGATCCAGCGCCCGCTAATGACACCAGATGAACTGAAAACACTGCCCAAGGGCAATTTTATTCTTGCTAAGACCGGTTGCTGCCCCATGCGTACCAAGCTGCCTCTGTTTCTGAAATGGGGCATTCGGTTTGAAAAATCCTTTGAGATGGAGGAACGTGCCGCCCGAAAGGTTCACTATGCCGACCGATTCGAGCTGGAGCAGGAAATCCTCCAGCGGGGCTGTGCCTATGACGAAGATGACTTTGCGGAAATGCCGGAGCCTCCCGATGATGACCGCAGCGGTGGTACACAGCACACACCGGTGCAGGAACATGAGCCGGAATCTCTTACCATGCCTCTGCGCACCGATTAAGGGGGTGTTCGTGATTGAGCTATCTTTCTTCTCTCTATGCTGCGGATGTTCCACACCGTGCCGTAGTGGTATACCGCTATCTGAAAGACCGTGCAAATAAGGACGGAACCTGTTACCCTGCCATCGGTACCATTGCCAAGGACTTAAAGCTCTCCCGCCGCACCGTGCAGAGAGCCATCGTTGACCTTGAAAAGACCGGCCATCTTCAAAAGGAGCAGCGCTGGCGGGAAAACGGCGGCAAGAGCAGTTTATTATTTACGGTGAAATGAAAAGACACATACTATGCCGCCAAGGGAGCAATGCGTCCTGTCAGCGGCATATGGTATGTGTCATCATGGCCTATGCAGTGAACCTGTCACTCTAAGGATTTCTTTAAACACAGAGAAAGGATAATCTATCACTTTGACATGAAGAAAATCCATCTCCGAAGATAGAAGATGGATTTTGCTTATCTGGCATCCAATAGCGCCTTGACGGTTGCGGCGGCTATTTTGATTTCCTTTTCGCCGCACAGCTGGATCATGTGCAGGAGCTGTTCTTTTTCTCTGTCTGTATGTTGAATTTCCGGATAAAAGATCGTATCCGCAGATATTCGTAAAATACGGATTATCTTAAATAGTACCGGCATACTTGGGTGCTTGTTTTCATTTTCAATGGCCATTATGTATCTTGGCGTGACTCCTGCCCGTTCCGCAAGCGCATCCTGTGTCATGCCTGCAGAAATCCGGGCATCCTTTATGGTCTGGCCAAATGAGTTCAGTAATTTCTCCACTGTTAGTTCACCTCCTCAACTTATTGTACAGTATGATCAACATGCGAAGAACGTACTGTCAATGACTGTTTGGATGAACAAAAATACTCTGCGTATGCAAACGATACAAGCCCTGTCAAGGTATTCAACCGAAATTTGAATACCACTACAAAACGCCTTGACGTTTTGGGAAAAAAGTAATACAATAGTATTTAAATGAACGGTTCAGTAAAGTAGGTGAGCGAAATGGAAAATAGAATGAACTTGATATTTGACGCAGCCAGTCAATTATTCATTAACAAAGGTTATGCCCGAACACAGATGAAAGACATAGCGAAAGAAATTGGTTTATCAACGGGCATGCTCTATGTTTACTTTACAGGGAAAAGAGAACTATTGAGCTTTCTTCTCAAAGGAACAATAGAGCCAGCATTTATTACACAGGAATTTGAATTGCCAATTCATTCCAAATTATTTGATTCTTTAGACCATGAAATTATGGAAGCATTTGAACAAAATACAAAAGCGTTTTCTGCTCATCTTGACGATATTACAAATTATCCATTGGAACAAATGCTGTCTGACGCTTTTGATGTTATTTCAAAGTACGGAATCGGTTGCTTACTCATTGAAAAAAATCCAGACGACTTAGGAAAGCTGACGGGGTATTATAAAGAGTACCGCCAGAAATTTTATCATCAGGTTCTATCTTATATTACCCAATACATGCAGAACGGAACCTTTCGTCAGGTAGAGCTTCCGCAATATGTCACACGATTAATCATCGAAACCCTGTCATGGTGGGGAATGCATATTACAAATGACGCTTTCGAAACACAAAAGAATATTTCTGTTGCAACAGCCAAAAGCATTTGCATGGATAACCTGCTTCACGCATACAAGCAGTAAAAATTTACGGAGCAAGCGCTCCGTAAAAAATTACAGCCATATTAAATGAATGGTTCAATCAGTGAAAGGAGAATAGTTTTTATGAAACGCAAATTTATTTCATTTACCTGTGTTGTTTTCGTACTCATGGGGATTTTGTCGGGGTGCGGAGGGCAAAAAGCAGTTGCGCTTGTCAACACACTTACATTCAATACCGGAGATTTTGATACTCTTCGGCTTGATTATGATGCAGACGATATTCATGTTCTGGAGAGTGACAACGACAAGGTAATTGTGAAAGAATATATGAATGAGAACAAAAAAAGCTACTATGCCAGAACATCTACGCAAAATGGCGAACTGCTGATTACCGAGGGGGAACGCCCAAGACGTTCCAGTTTTGAATCCTATATAGAAATTTATATTCCGCAGGACTATACGGACAGCTTATCCCTACATTCTACGAGCGGAACAATCAGTTCGGAAATTGCCCTGAATTTATCAGGTGGTTTCAGTGTTGATACGACAAGCGGTGTAGTGGAAGTATCAAATACAAAGGCATCAAATGTAAAGGCTACCAGTACAAACGGCAGTTTAAGTTTTGAAAATATTAATGCAGATGAAGTAAGCATACAGACCACCAACGCCACAACTTCCATGAATCAGATAAACGGGGCAATAAACTATCAATCAAAGGGTGGGAAACTGACGGCTTCTGGTCTTAGCGGTTCCGGTTCCTTTAACGCTTCCGGAGAGGGTTCCATAGATATTTCTTTTGCAGATGTGACAAGCAGTATTTCTGCATACTCCAAAAACGGAACACTTACGGTAACACTTCCAAGTGGACTTGATTTCAAATTTTCAGCAACAACTAAGGAAGGCTCTATTCATACCTCTTTTGCAGACCAGCTTGCTATTACAGATAACACTGCCGCAGGAACCGTTGGTGCTTCTCCTGAAATAGCCATAGAACTGGAAACTCGAAACGGGGATATTAAAGTAACAAGGTGACGAAATGAAAAAAGACGATAAACCAACAAAAAGATTAACTGTTTTAATTGCTGTGTTTTTTTCTCTAATGATTGCTTTAAGCCTGATTTCTCTCCCTTATATCAATCTTTTATCAGAGCCGGAAACACAGCAAACATTCAAAGCGTGGGTTACTTCTTTCGGCATAGGGGGCTGGCTTCTTGTCCTCTGTATTCAGATCATCCAGATAGTGATTGCATTTATACCCGGTGAACCAGTTGAAATTCTGGCGGGAGTGTTGTATGGCGGATTTGGTGGTCTATTCCTTTGTTTGCTTGGGTGTGTCATTGCTTCATCAGCCATTTTTATGCTCTCCAAAAAATTTGGTGCGCCCCTTGTGACAAAGCTGTTTGGAAAAAGTAAGCTTGATGAATTTTCTTTCCTGAAAGACGCTAAGAAATTGGAAACCATTGTTTTTATCCTATTTTTAATTCCGGGAACTCCAAAGGATATGCTGACCTATGTAGTTGGAACCAGTCCTATGAAGCTAACACAATTTCTAACGATTTCTACTTTTGCACGTATTCCCTCCATCATATCCTCTACTTTTATTGGGTCTACCATACGGCAGGGGGAATGGGCAACCGCCATCCTGATTTTTGCTCTAACTGCCATCTTGGGAGTTGGTGGAATAAAGTATCAGGAAAAAATGATGGCCTTTTGTAAAAGAATAGGCCGAAGAATTAAGGGTGGAGAACATGAAAAAGAAAATCCATAAGGGAACGGCTCTTGACCTGATACAAACAGCATATATGGAAAGTCACATTCCCATTTTATATTGTTATATGGTACTTGATACAGCGATTGACATTAGCCGATTGAAACAGGCTGTAAGAAGTACAGCGGAAATTGTCCCGCAAATTCTATGCCGGTATAACGGTGTAAAAAACACATGGGTCCCGGCAAAGTATGATAGTAATTCGATGGTCAAAATTGTTTCAGAAAAGATCTGTTATGAGGATTTGATTTGGGATTTGCGTATAGGCCCACAACTGAAAATTAATATTTATCATCAAAGTGCTGGCGATAGTTTGCAAATAGCTATGAGCCACATTCTAGCCGATGGAACAGGATTTCAGCAATACCTTGCCTTACTGTGTAAATTCTATAATGAGCAAAATTCAAAGGCAGTCAGCAAAGTAAATTTTCGAAGTGTATTTCCGTTGCTTTTTCATACTGCTATTCAAAGATTACCGTACATCATTAAACACGTTGATAAAGGGAATGTCCCGGAAATTCTGCCAGTGGAACAAGGTCAAACGCTTCTTAATTCCCTAAAGGTTACACTATCCGAAGAACAGCTTAAAATAGTTCAAGAAAAAGCAAAGAATTTGCATGTTACTTTAAATGATGTTTTTATGGCTTCCTTTGCTTATTCTTTGAAATCCTTTATTACAAAGAACGAAATCATAATACCCTGTCCGGTTGACTTGAGAAAATTTGGTATGCAAAGTGGAAAACTGACGATTGCCAATATGACAGGCAAATATTTATGCCGCATTTCTCTTGGGAAAGACGAAAGATTAAAGGAAATGACATTAGCGGTACATCAGGAAATGGAACGGAAAAAATCACACCATGACTGTTTTCATTTCATTCTGTTTCTGCAAATATTACACGCAATATTTCCTGCTAATCTATCAAGGCGTATCACGAAATCATTGTACTCCGTGGAGCCAATCTCTTACACCAACTTGGGCACAATTGATGAAAAGATATTTTTTGAAGGAATTACGATCAAAGAGTGCTATTTATGCGGCACATACAGGCAAGCTCCCTCTTTTCAAGTGTCTATCAGTACCTACAAGAACGGTTGCACACTGGCTGTAAATATGTGCGGTACGGAAAAGCAAAGAGTTACCGCAATGCAATTATTAAATCAAATGAAGTCCGTTTTGTTATACGAATTATAATGCTGAACAAATCGGCAGAAAGGAGAACTATATGAAATCAAAACCACTGTTTTTCCTATTAATTCTATTGCTCCTTGCAATGCTAATCGGAATTTTTATCGGTGGAAATTTTGCAATGTTTATTTTAGCTTACATATTTGTGTTTGCTATTATGCTGTTTTGCAGTCTTTATACGGCGGCAACTTTACATGTACGATTGGTACGGATTTTTATTTATGCGTCCATAATGGTTTTGCAGATTTTATATAGTACCCTGATTACATACAACTATCAAGGAAGCCTTGCGGAATTTACTCTGCTTAAATTGACCAGCACAGCAATTATATTGTTACCCCCCATCATAGAAAAGCTTTTCTTTATCAAGGAGAAGAAAACCTTTTTTATGCCATCTGTGCAGGATTTTGCAGTAGTAACCTATGCACAGCTTGTTCATGACAAAGATAAGATTGTGGAAGCTGCTAATACAGCAAAAAAAGCCGGACACGCTTTTTCAAAAGAGAATTTATCACAAGCCTTAGAGCTTTTACCCCGCCATAGTTCATTTCGTTATGTAAGCAATGGAAATTTGACAGACGAGTATTTCAATGCGGCCTATGGCAGTCTGAACGATGAGCACATTTACATTGTACTTACGGATTCAGGCAGTCCAGCCAGTGAGATAATTTCTGTTTTTACACAAAAGCAGTTTAATCATGCTTCGCTGTCTTTTGACAAAGATATAGAAACTATTGTTAGCTATAACGGCGGTCAGAATGTATATTTGCCGGGCCTGAATCCAGAAATGATCGAATGTTTCAACAAAAAAGCGGATTCATCTATTCTGATATACCGGCTGAAAGCAACCAAAGAGCAGAAACAAAAAATGATAGAGAAAATACAGGAAATCAATCGGGAAGGCAGTGCCTATAACCTGCTAGGACTGGTATTTAAATACTCCTTCAAGCCTAACATCATGTTTTGCTCTCAGTTTGTATATCAAATGCTGAAACATGTTGGTCTTGCTTATTTTGAGAAAAGAAACACAGAAGTACGTCCAACCGATTTAATCGAATTAGATTATCTCCGCAAACTTGAGTTTGTTTATGAAATGAAACTTAATTAATAAATGATTTCATAACAATTGCAAAAGACTGTTAATGGCTATTTGTACGGTGAACCCGCCAAATAAAAAAACGGCGATTTGGCGGAACACTCTACATGCATGAAGATTTAATGCATTCCTCCCTAAAAGGACACTTATTGATAGAATGGAAGATTAAAGAGTTCTCCTTGCTTTTGATACTTTTATAAAGTATACTGACAACCCTACATTAAGCCACCAAGGTTTTAATCTGTAGTATCATGAGCATGGAGGTGTATGCCAATGAAGAGTTATAAAACCCATGAGGTTTCAAAAATAATCGGTATTCATGTGAATACCGTAAGGCTTTATGAAAAGTATAAGCTGATTTCCACGCCAGAGCGTCTGAGCAATGGATACCGGGTTTTCACCGATCTCCATATCGAGCAATTTAAAATGGCACGAGCGGTTTTGAAAGTGGAAGTGTTACAAAACGGCCTGCGGAAACAAGCCGTAGATATCCTGAAAATATCCGCACTGGGCAATTTAGAAGATGCCATGAAGATGGCAGAATGTTATTTGCAGCAATTGGATTTAGAAATGAGCCACGCCGAGGAAGCCATTGAAATTGCCAGAAAAATTTTGAACAGCTACGATTCGGACATATCAAAAGAAGAAATTGCCCTTACCCGTAAAGAAACAGCTGAAACATTACAGGTTACAATGGACACGCTCCGGAATTGGGAGCTGAATGGATTGATTACCGTCAAGCGAAAACAAAACAGGTATCGTGTTTATTCCTATGAAGATATCCAGCGGTTAAAAATCATTCGTTCCCTTCGATGTGCAAATTATTCGTTGTCCTCCATTTTACGGATGCTGGGGGCGTTGTCACAAAATCCTGCCGCTGATCTCAGGCAAAGCATCAACACGCCTAAAGATAATGAGGATGTGATAACAGCCTGTGATAAACTTCTGACTTCTCTGTCGGAGGCAAAAGTCAATATGCTGTACGCAGTCGCTCAAATTGAAAAGATGCAGAAAATGAAAAAATAAAGTCTCCACTTTACCACCACTCTTTTGCAGTGTGATAACCTAACTTCACAACAAGCAAAGGAGGGAAGAAAAATGGAATCCATTATTAAGATTTCAGAGTTACGTAAAGCATACGGTGACCTACATGTCCTTAACGGCATTGACCTGTCCATACCCAAAGGAGAGGTTTTCGGATTGCTGGGAGCCAATGGTGCGGGAAAAAGCACCATGATCGAATGTATCTTAAATACCAGAAAAGCAGATGGAGGCAGTGTTTCTATTTTAGGAATGAGTCCCGGGAGAGAACGCAAAAAACTATTTGAACAAGTAGGTGTTCAATTTCAGGAAGCAAATTACCCTGATAAAATCCGGGTGGACGAGCTTTGTCAGGAAACCAGCTGTCTGTACAGAAATCCTGCCAGCTACAGGGAATTGTTGAGCCGGTTCGGACTTGCAGACAAGGAAAAGAGCTTCGTCAGTGAATTGTCCGGAGGTCAAAAACAAAAGCTGTTCATTATCCTTGCGCTCATTCCAAATCCGCAGGTGGTGTTCTTGGATGAGCTGACCACCGGTCTTGACACAAGAGCGAGAAGAAGTGTCTGGAAAAGCTTAAAGGAGCTAAAGGAAAAGGGATTGACGATCCTGTTAACCTCTCATTTTATGGACGAGGTAGAGGAGCTTTGCGACAGAATTGGAATTTTGAAAGACGGGCAATTTCTCTTCTGTGGTACGATTCCAGAGGCAATTGCAAAAAGTCCATATGAAAAGCTGGAAGAAGCATACCTGTGGTTTACGGGAGAGGAGGCTGATGACAATGAATAAGTTTTTCACTACGCTGAGAACACAGATGAAATTGTCTTTTCGTGGAATGGATATGATTATTTTTGCCATTTGTATGCCGGTTGTTATGGTGATACTGCTTGGCATGATTTATGGAAACAAACCCGCATATGACAGTGCAGGTTACAGCTTTCTGGAACAGTCCTTCGGTGCCATTTCAACCATTGCCATTTGTGCAGGAGGCGTCATGGGGCTGCCCCTTGTGATTTCCGACTATCGGCAAAAGAAAATTCTAAAGCGGTTTCAGGTAACACCATCAAGCCCGTCCCTGCTACTGGCAGTACAGGTAACAATCTACTCCATATATTCTTTTATTGCGCTTGTGCTGGTCTATCTGGTTGCTGCT
The DNA here is from genome assembly GCA_023390115.1 of Bacillota bacterium. Classification (GTDB taxonomy): domain Bacteria; phylum Bacillota; class Clostridia; order Acetivibrionales; family DSM-27016; genus Anaerobacterium. The sequence continues at coordinate 116,638 of JAEWDM010000007.1, read as the reverse complement.
CTATTTTTCGGAGTCTGGCTGCAGGGTGATTTCCTTCCGTTTTTAGGTTCCTTTGTCCTTGTTATGCTTTCTATGTTCAGCATCGGAATGCTGGTCGGCGGACTTTCTCCGAACATGAAAACCGCAAGTATCCTTGCAAGTGTACTTTACTTCCCCATGCTGATTTTCTCCGGAGCAACATTACCCTATGAGGTTATGCCTGCATCGCTGCAGAGGATAGCGGACGTTATGCCTTTAACACAGGGAATTAAGCTTTTGAAAGCCACCTCACTTGGGCTGCCGGTTGAGGGCGTACTGTTTCCTCTTGCGGTTATGGGAATCATTGCGGTAGTTTGCGGCGGTATTTCCATTCGGTTTTTTAAATGGGAGTAACCTAAGCGAGTCCAAATCACAATTTGAGGTTTTAGCTCTATTTTATACCCGCCATATAAAAAAACGGCGCTTTGGCGGGTCATTCTTCATGCCTGAATATCTAAAGCATCCCTCCAAACCCGTGAAGTTTGGGGGGATTTCTTATGTGTTGGTCGATACAGACTACACCGCTGCGCATTTGCTGCAGCGACATTAGGCTATCTTCATAATAGATGCTTACATAGGTGATTTCTTAAAAAAAGCCTATGTTGCCTAGCGGATAGCTATGCCCACCAACACGAACCACCAGAGCATGTAAAACATGAAATAACATATAAGAGCGTGCCAACGGACGGTCATGTCAATCGGTATGCTCTTTTTTTGCTGCACATAATCATACCCCGATGCCGGTCACCGCCTCTTGTCCTTCGTTTTCAATCACATTTTGAAAATTAGGAGGACAAGCATATGTCAGAGAACAAAAAATATACCATTGTTGTAAAAAAGCAGCGTGTAGAGGTCAGCGAGGCCGTCTACCGTGCCTACCATAAAGAGCGGGAAGCGGAACGCTATCAGGATAAGCTGATCCGCCAGAACGAATTGTCGCTGGAGCGATTCCGGGAGGACGGCGTCAATATTGATTACCTCATAGTCCGTGTTCAGCCGGACATCGTGGACAGGCTCATTCATCAGGAACAGCTGGAGGCACTGTGGATTGCTCTTCAATCCTTGCCGGAAGATGAACGCTCCCTCGTTGACGAATTGTTTTTTAATGATAAAAAGGAAGCAGATCTGGCTGCAGAACTATTGGTCACGCAACAGGCCATCAGTAAACGCAAAAAGAAAATACTGGACAAACTGAAAAAAATGATTGATTTCTAATTTTTTCGGTTGTACGCCCCCTCACTTTTTCCTTTATAGAAGTGAGGGGGATTTTCTATCTCCCTCGTGTTCCTTGAAAAACACCGAGCCATTCGGTTATATCCAGCAGCTTAAATACGTTAGCTGTTCAGCTCCGATGAGGGGAAAGCGGCTTTGGAGGACACGCCAAGACCATCTGCGGATAGGTCAGAGCTATCCGTCAATACGATAGCATCAAAGGTGCCGAGCGAGAAATGTCCGTCCGAAAAGCAATCTGTGGTAGATTGCCCCGCCATGACCTGAACAGCCTACAATGATACTTCTGCACAGCCACAGACATCGCAATGGGTGCAGCCGCCGGAGAACCCGGCGGGGGTGAGAGTCCCATGACAGCCAATAACCAAGGCTGGTTTAAGCTGACTGCCCAAGGACGGAATCGTCCTTATGCCGCAGGCACTCTGCCTGTGGTGTTCTGCTTCGGGGAGTAGTGTCGAATAGAAGCAGCAGAAAACGAAGAACAAGAGTTTTGTTATATCAGAAACTATGAGGACAGCTGTCTTGCGGGTAAACTTGGTCACAAGCGGCGGCTGTCCTTATCCTTGTGATATAACACTGATTTCAAAAAAGAGATAGGAGGAATGCGAAATGCGTATTTATAAGGGCGATATGTTCTACGCCGATTTAACTCCGGTTGTGGGCTGTGAGCAGGGCGGTATCAGGCCTATTTTGATAGTCCAAAACGATATCGGAAACCGCTACAGTCCTACCGTCATCGTGGCCGCCATCACCAGCCGTACCGAAAAGAACCCTCTGCCCACCCATATCCGGCTGTGCAGCCAGCAGTATGGTCTGCGGCAGAATTCCCTTGTGCTGCTGGAGCAGGTGCGAACCATTGACCGTTCCCGCCTGCGTGAGTACATAGGCCATTTGAGGGAGCCGCAGATGCAGCAGGTCAATGAAGCCTTAGCTGTAAGCTTCGGACTTGATGCCCTGCTGCCGGAACCGCAAATGAGCCTGAGCTTGTGAAAGGAGGAATTTTTCTATGGACAGAAAATCCGCATGGATTTACTGCCGCATCGATGCGCCGGAGGATACCCACGGTGTTTTGAAAGGGCAATATGAAAGACTGGAAACCTACGCCGCACAGATGGGCTTTACCGTTGTCGGTTCTTCTCAGGACTTGGGCAGCGGCCTGAACTTTAACCGTCCCGGCCTGCGGGCTGTTTTGAAAGCAGCAAAGGCTGGGAGCTTTCAGGTTCTGCTGGTGGATTCGATGAGCCAGATCGGGCGGGATATGGTAAAGACCGTCAACTTCATTCAAACAATCAGTGGCTGCAGGATCAGTATTTTCTCTCCGATGGAGGGAGAAATCAAGCTGTCTGATTTTGAAACGCCGCCGTTTCAATTGGGTTAGGAGGAACCGCTATGACGAAAACAGAACCGGTCAACGAAGTCCGTTATTTAATGGCACATAACTTCCTCACCTATCTGCTGGAACAGGGCAAAATCAGCCCTGCGGAATTTCAGATTGCAGACGAATTTGTGGTCGAAAAATACAAGCCGAGGCTCCGGATTATTTAGTAGTAATTGTGATAGCTATGTCCGCATCTCTGTGGTAGTGTATGTGCTAATACCTTAGAGGTATTGAACTTACACGAAAGGAGCTGTCACACATGAATTCACGAAAACCAAAGGAGGTGCCGCCATGCCGCAGGTACAGGTTATTGAGCCGGTAAACGCCGTTTACCGCTATGCCCCGCCCAAGCTGCGTGTCTGTGCCTACGCCAGAGTCAGCAGCGATTCGGCAGACCAGCTGAATTCTTTTTCCGTGCAGATGGAGCATTACACCTCCCTGATTGCCGGAAATGACGAATGGGAGCTGGTGGACATTTACGCCGATGAGGGCATCACCGGAACACGGTCGGACAAGCGGGAGGAATTCCAGCGGATGCTTTCCGACTGCAGGAAAGGCAAAATCGACCGCATCCTTGTAAAGTCCGTTTCCCGGTTTGCAAGAAACATCCACGACTGTCTCTCCACCGTCCGGGAGCTGAAAGCCCTCGGCATCGAGGTGGAATTTGAGGAAGATGGCCTCAAAACAGCGGATATGCACGATGAGATGATGATCGGAGCCTTCAGCTCCATCGCTCAGGAGGAATCCACCTCCATCTCCAACAATATGCGCTGGAGCTACGCCCGGAGGATGCAAAACGGCAGTTTCACTTGCTGCTGTGCTCCCTACGGATACAACCTTGCAGACAATACGTTGGTTCCCAATCCCAAGGAAGCCCCGGTGGTGCGCCGGATATTTGCAAGCTACCTCTCCGGTAAGAGCATGGAGCAGATTGCATATGAGCTGAATGCCGATGGCATTCCCTGCAAAAATGGAGAAGTCAGCTGGCTCTATACCGCCGTCAGCTATATCCTGAAAAGCGAGCGCTACATCGGCGATGCCCTGCTGCAGAAATCCTACACTACCGATACCATGCCTTTTCAAACCAAGCGCAACAAGGGCGAGCGTGACCGCTATTACATCACCGGTTCCCATGAGCCGCTCATCAGCCGGTCGGAGTTTGAGCAGGCGCAGCAGCTGATGAAAGCCCGTAACTCCCTTTATCCCAATAAGGGTCGTGGCAGGCAGTATGCTTTCTCACAGAAAATCCGATGCGGAAAATGCGGCACGAGCTTCTCCCGCCGGGTGACCAATGGAAAAACCTATTGGGTCTGCCATAAGCACTTCCGCAGCAAGGAGCTGTGCGAAATCCGCCAAATCCGGGAGGATGCCATCATACAGGCATTTATCCGAATGGTTAACAAGCTAGAACCGAATAGCCGCTCTATTCTTTCCCCGGCTTTGAATTCGCTGATGGATCTCAAGTCCAAAATCACCATGAGCGATGCAAAAGTCGGAAGCATCAATAAAGAAATAGCGGAGCTCACCAAGCAGAGTCTGGTACTGAATCGTCTTAGGACGAAAGGTTACATGGACTCTGCTATTTTTATGCACAAAAATAATGAAATCAACCAGCAGCTTGACCTCCTGAAGCGCAACCGCCGCAGATTGTTGGAAAGCGATGCGGACGATGGGATGATTTCCGACTGTAGGCTTCTGATGGAGCTGATGGAACAAGGAGTACCGTACCTGACCAGCTTTGACGAAACCCTGTTTCACAGCATTGTCAATCAGATTGTCGTCACCAAGCAGGATAAGCTGAAATTCTGCCTCATCGGTGGCTTTGCCTTTACCGAGCAGCTGCCAAAGGAGGTGTTCGGGCGATGAAGAAAAACCGGTACCCTCCTTTCGGTTATCATATCCAAAATGGTACGCTGTGCATCCATGAAGCGGAAGCCTCTGTGGTTCGTCAGGTTTTCGAGGATTATCAAGCCGGAATGTCTTATCGCCGGATTGCCGAAAGCCTCGCCGCCAAGGACACTCCCTATATGGAGAACCGCACCGACTGGAACAAGCATATGGTCAAGCGGATGCTGGAAAACTCACGCTACTGCGGTGGTGATGACTTCCCGCCGATACTCCCTGCCGACACGTTTAGAGCTGTAACCGCCCTAATCGGGCAGAAAAGCCGAGGGGAGCCTTTATCCGAGGAACTGGACAGTATCCGCAGTAAGGCGATTTGTGGGGCTTGTGGAGCCAAATACAAAAGGGATGGCAGAAGCAAAAACTATGAAGCATGGTGCTGCTCCGCCGAGGGGCGCATCACACCCAAGAGAATCACAGACCAAGTCCTGCTGGAGAGCGTAACGGCTATTCTGAACACCATCATCTGTGAGCCGAGCCTGCTGCAACTGCCTTCACCGCACCGGGAAAATTATTCCCTCGACGTTGCCCGGACGGAAAACCAAATCAACCGGGAGCTTGAAAAAAGCGAGGTGGACAGCGACTACATCAAGCTGCTGATATTCGGCTGTGCCGCCGCAAAATATGAGGCCTGCACCGATACGGAGCCGGAATACTTAACCCGCCGGTTACTGGCAATATTCGAGAAACAGCCGCCGCTGGATGCCTTTTCAATCGGATTATTTGAGGATACCGTCAAGCAGGTGGTCATTGATGCGGACGGCAGCCTGTGGCTTAGGATGATCAACGGAAAGCTGATTCAGAATCAGGCAGGAAAGGAGTAACCGCCATGCAAACACAAACGATAGCACCTGTACAGAAAAGGGTTGATATAATCCCCGCCAATATTCTTTTAACCAAGCCCAATGCCAGAAAGAGAAAGCTGCGTGTGGCGGCCTACTGCCGGGTCAGCACCGAACAGGAAGAACAGCAGTCCAGCTACGCTGCGCAGATTGCTTATTACACGGAGAAAATTAACAAAAACAAGGATTGGGAGCTTGCCGGTATTTTTGCCGATGAGGGCATCACCGGAACCAGCGCCAAAAAACGTACCGAGTTTCTCAAGCTCATGGCACTGTGTGAAAAAGGCAAAGTCGATATGGTGCTGACCAAATCCGTTTCCCGGTTTTCCAGAAACACGCTGGATGCCATCGGGTATATCCGGAAACTCAAGGCAAAGGGCATCCCTATCATCTTTGAAAAAGAGGGCATCAATACGATGGAGATGGCCAGCGAAATGGCGCTGTGCTTCCTCAGCGGGTTTGCGCAGGCTGAGAGTGAGTCCATCAGCCGCAACGTCACATGGGGCAAGCGCCAGAGCTTCAAAAGCGGAAAGGTGCCCTTTCAATATTCCCGCATTTTAGGTTACGAAAAAGGTGAGGACGGTCAGCCCGAAATTGTGCCGGAGGAAGCGGAAATTGTCAAGCGGATTTTCAGGAGCTATTACTCCGGTGCCAGCGTCCGAAAAATAAAGGAATCGCTGGAGGCAGACAACATTCTCTCTCCCACCGGTAAGCAGGAATGGTCAGTTGGCGTACTGCAATATATGCTCCGGAACGAGCGTTACATCGGCGATGCCCTGCTGCAGAAAACCTATGTGGTGGACTGCTTAACCAAGGAAACCCGGAAAAACAACGGCGAAATCCCACAGTATTATGTAACAGGGAACCATGAGCCGATTATTTCAAAGGATTTATTCAACCTTGTACAGGAGGAAATCGCCCGGAGAGCCGGTAAGCGAAAAGTGGCCAAGAAAGCGGTTAAAACCGAAAAAGGAAAATACAGCAGCAAATATGCGCTGACCGAGCTTCTCTGCTGCGGTGAATGCGGTACACAATACCGCAGGGTCACTTGGGCGAGGAATGGTAAGAAAAAGGTGGTCTGGCGCTGCATCAACCGCTTGGAATACGGCACGAAATACTGCAAGGAATCCCCTACCATTGAGGAAAGCCGATTGCATCAAGCGATTGTCACCGCCCTGAACCGGCTGGATGAGGATAAGGCCGATGTCATCAAAACCCTCAAGGCAGGCCTGCGGCTGGCCATCGGTTCACAGGATGATGACAGCTTCAATGAAGCGGCTGTCCAAAACCGTATCGCCGAGCTGCAAAGTGTGATGATGGATTTAGTGGAACTCAGCTCCAAATCCAGTGCCGGTGCGGATTACTTCGATGCCAAGTTTGAGGAAATCGCTGCAGAGATAAAGGGTCTGCAGGGGCAGCTTGGCGAACATCAAGAGCAGACCATGCTCGCCCAAAATACACAAGCCCGAATTCATGAGCTGCTTTACCTGATGGAACATACCGATCTCAGCCTGAAAGAATACCGGGAGGATGTGGCCAAGGCTGTGATCGATACGGTGGAGGTTTTATCCGCCGATCGTGTCCGGATTACCTTTAAGGGAAATACACAAATGGAACAAGAGCTGCCGGGTGAATAAAAATAGCAGGAGAAGCCGCCGCAAAAGCTGGCTACTTTTCTCTCTTGGACAGATTTTCTGCTATTTTTCAATCCGTTTCATCATAATACTGTGAATATTTCCATAATTTACACGAATTTGATTGCTTTATTCGCCGCTGCGATATATAATATATACAATATTTATTCGGCAAAGGAACGTTTTAATGGACTATATGACAGCGAAAGAAGCAGCGGAAAAATGGGCAATCACTCCACGCCGGGTACAGGTACTTTGCGCACAGGGTAAAATACCGGGTGCTGTTCGGTTTGGGGCTACTTGGGCGATACCAAAGGATGCGGTGAAACCTAAGGATGGCCGATATAAAGGTTCTGATAATTTTTGAAGTGAAGTAAAATCTTATTTAGCATTCCGCTTGTAAGATGTAATGGAGGATGAGGGATAGATGGGTGGAAAAGAAGCCTCACGGGGATTTTTATACCAAGGGTTTGCTTCAGTATTAGAAGCATTAACTGATAAGCGTAATTGGGATAAGATATATGTCGAGTTTCCAACAACAAATGATAAGGTTGATATAGCTTTAGAGCAAGATAATCAGATTATTAAATGTATACAGGTAAAATCATCAATAAATGCATTCTCTAAGTCAGACATAAAGAAATGGCTTGTTGACCTTATAGATGATATAAAGAGTCCTGAATATGAATTATTTTTAATCGGGCAATGTGATAAGAACGCTAATACATTTATGAAGTCAATTGAAAAATATTATAGTAAAACACTTGACAAAGAAGCAGAATTATCGCTATGTGGATTTGATACTAATTTGCTTGATGAGAAAATAATGCGTTTTTTTATTTTGCCGTTTGAAATAGAAGTTTTGGAGAAAATTGTAAGAGATTCATTACACCAGTATATTTCATATAGCAATCAAGTGATGACTTTTGATCAAATTAGTTTCATTGCTTCGGCTACTGTAAATGACCAGATGATATCTTCAACACAAGGGAAAGGTATTATTAGAAAAGAATTCGATGAAGAATTGGAAAAACGCATTTTTCTTGTAGCCGATAAATACTCCCCTAAAAGAATATCTATTGGAATTAAAAGCTTTACCCGTGGAACGGAAAATCTGGAGGAAGAGGCAAAGAGTTGCTTGTCCTTGATCAATAAGTTTGATGGTCGGTATATAAAAGACAAATATAATTGGAACAAGGATATTTATGAAGATTTGGAAAAATTCCTACTCGCAAATACAAGCCAAGAGCATGCTTATCAAATGTTTTTAGATACACATATGTCTTTAGCTTTTGCAGCAGGGCGAATTCTAGATAGTAAATCCGGCATTAATGTTTTTCCAATACAGAAATCAGCAACTAATGGTATTGTATTATGGGATGTGAAATTATTATCTAAAAGAAACTATTCTTGTTGGGATATTTCGCATGAAAAATTTGATCAAAATCAAGGTGATTCTGCATTAATTTTAAATGTGACTCGCAACATCTACGACGATGTGATAGAATTCATTAAAGAAAGCGATTTACTAATTGGACGCATTATTAACTGTATGCCCAGTGAAGTTGGTGGTACAAATTTTTCGATACAAGATGGAACTCACGCAGCTTTTTTAGCTAATTCTGTTTACAGTGCTATTGCACAAAGAAGCACGATTGAGCGCCGTGCAACTCTACATATTTTTGCTTCTGCACCAAACGCATTTATGTTTTTCTTAGGACAAAATTCACAGGGATTTGGTAAATGCATTTTATACGAATATGATTTTGAACAACGAAATTCTTGCTCATATTCGCCATCAATAGACTTTACAAATTAAAGGAGGATTATTTATGGCTACCGTACCATCGTATTTTAAAGATTTCTTGTCGAATATTCGTTTGTCTGACAATCAGGTAAATGATCTGAAAACAGGGCATACGACATTAAGAAAAAGGTTAAACGAAGATGAAACATTGTCAAACATTATTATTAGCACCTTTCTGCAAGGAAGCTACCGACGTTCAACAGCAGTAAAGCCCAAGAATGGCAACAAATCAGATGTCGATGTTATTGTTGTAACAAAATTAGATTCTAAAGAATATACACCAGAGGAAGCATTAGATTTATTTGTTCCATTTTTAGAAAAGCACTACAAAGACAAATATAGAATTCAAGGCAGATCGATAGGTATTAGCTTAAGCTATGTTGATTTGGATATAGTGCCGACCTCTGCACCAAGCGAAAGCGAAACGGGTGTACTTCAAGATAAGGCTATTACTTCTGAATATACAATTGAAGACTTTGAGTATAACACACTTATAAAGTCATTTGACAATACGTTACTTGGAAGCAGTTATAACATATTTTGTAAATCAGATGGTGAAGCTCAGTGGAAATCCGAGCCGCTTCTAATTCCTGACCGTGAAGCTGAAGAATGGGATAAAACACATCCACTTGAACAGATTAGGTGGACAGTAGAAAAAAACAAGAATTGTAATACGCACTATATAAATATTGTTAAGGCATTGAAATGGTGGCGTAAAACGAAACATCCAGAGGTCAAACATCCAAAGAGCTATCCGTTGGAACATTTTATTGGTGATTGTTGTCCAGACAATGTTAATAGTGTTGCGGAAGGTATCGTACTAACCTTGGAAAACATAGTTTCCCAATATTCTAATAAACCTTTTTTAGCTGATAGGGGTGTTCCTGAGCACGATGTCTTCGCAAGAATAACTGATGAAGAATATTCTGACTTTTATGATACTGTTTGTGATGCTGCCAAAGTAGCCCGTGAAGCTTTTGATTGTGAAGAATTATACGACAGTGTTTGCAAATGGAGAGACTTATTTGGTAATGAGTTTCCCCCTGCCCCGGCTCCGCCAAAATCCAATTCATCAACAGGGTTTACGACTCGTACTGAAAAAACAGAAGCAGTTCCAGAAGGAAGATTTGCATAGATGGAAGAAAAACAAGTTCTTGTAATATTAAATCAGGCTCGAAGAGCTTTAGATTCATTATCACAGGTCAAAATAATGGATGATTGGAGATTTGATAATGAGTTAAAAGTATGGTTTTTGCATTTAGGAATGTCTATTGATTATAAAACACCATATTTTCCGCAAGTATCTCAGTGGTATATTGTGGTTGAATCTGAATATCCAAAAGGAAAAATTAAAGTATATCCTGATGTGGAAAACAGTATGAATGTGACCTTATACCATCAGTCTAGCAACGCTAAAGTTGAAAAGAATGGCTTATGGAGAAAAGGCGCATTGTGTCTTGAGATAAATACTATATCTGCTTTCCAGTCAGAGCCGCATAATGTTGATGAACGATTGCTGTATCATGTAAAACGGGCAATTAACTGGCTTGAGCTAGCTGCAAAAGACAAATTAGTTTCAGAGGATGAACCGTTTGAATTGCCTGATTTCACTTTAAGCAATATATTGGAAATGCAATTTGCCTTTTCTGAAGATGTTGTTACGTTTATGCAATGGGAAAGTACTGAATGCAGATATGGAATCGCAGAATTAGATGTGTATAAAAGCAAACCATTTGTGTATTATGTAAAACTATTCAAATCATTAAATGGCAATATTGAGCATTATACAAAATGGGGCAAGCAACTTTCAAAAACGAATATATCACCTCCAATCAATGCTCTTTGGATACTTTTGAATAAACCTCCAGTAATTAATAAGTGGCAAGCACCAGAAACTTTTGGCGATTTAATAGATGCATGCAATAATCAACACATTGATATTATGGATGTGTTGAAAAATATGGTTTCAAGAATTCGAGATGGAAGACGGCATTTACTTCTACTTGGTTTTCCTATTCCTAGAGTTTTTGATGGAGAGCATGAATTTATTTCTTGGAAAGCGTTGTATTTACCAGTTTTATCATACGGAAAAAAGACAGCAAAGGGTTTTAGAGCCAATCAGCAGGGTTGGTGGTTTCGTGACAAAAGTGAAGTTTTAAACCAAAAGGCAAAGGTAGAGTGGATTATTTCAGAGAACTGGAACCAACAAGAAATATCGAACAGAGGTAAGATGAATAACTTTTTGCTTAGAAAAAAGATGTTGATTGTTGGAGCTGGTTGTATTGGCGCATCGGTAGGAGAAATACTTGTACGCTCTGGAGTCTACAATCTCACTATTGTAGACTCCGACATATTTAAAGTCGGGAATTTATCTCGACATGTCCTAAATATAAACAATATTGGTGAACTTAAAGAATTATCCTTATGCAGTTATCTTAATTCCTTAAGTCCACATGCAAATGTTGAGGTAATAAATGATACAATAACAATTGACGAAGAATTTAAAACCAATATTGATTTGGATAAATATGATATAATCATTGATTGTACAGGAGAAAATAGCGTTCTTAATATTTTCCAAAGCGTTAATTTGAAAAGAAAACATATTTTAGCTTCAATATCTGTTGGTTTGGGAGCAAAGCGTTTATATATTGCATTGGCGAATAATCAGACTCCAAACTTTAATAATTTTTATGAATTAATATCGCCCTATTTACACAATGAAATGGCTCTATACGATAATTATCATCTACCAAGGGATGGAACTGGTTGCTGGCATCCTACTTTTCCTGGGCGAAGTGATGATATTTGGATTGCAGCTGCAACCGCTGTGAAAGCAATTGAAAATTATATTCTATCAAAATCCGAAAAAATGCTTTCACTTATATATGAGCAGAGAGAATGCAACGGATTTTTTGAGGGTTATGTGATGGTGAATAAAAAAGAAGATGGATAATTTATTTTTTCAAGATAAAAATCAGATATACAATATAATTATTTCTAAAACAGCATATGAAAAAATGCTTTTATATTGCGAAAGAGCTAACCCTTATGAAACGGGCGGCATATTAATAGGCAATTACTCTTTAAATCAAGCAACGGCAAATATCTTACAAATAACCGAACCTCCAAAGAACTCTAAACATGCCAGATGTAATTTTCACAGAAGCTCATGTGGACTAAAAAAACTTTTAGATGCGGCTTGGGATCAAGATCAATTTTATTTAGGGGAATGGCACTATCATCCTAATGCGTCTACAAATCCCAGTTGCACAGATATTAGTCAAATGATTACTTTGGCACATAATTCTAAATTAAAATGCCCTGAGCCTATATTAATTATTGTTGGTGGTCACAGTAATAATTGGGAGCTTTTTATTAGTGTTTTTTCAAATAAGCGCTATACGACTTTGAAACAGTTGAAATGAATTATTTTTAAGGTTTATTAATGGTGCACAGCTTCATCCACACAAAAACCTGCATCTATTTTGACCTAATGACACACGAAAGAGCCATCTGATTATAGTGTCGGGTGGCTTTTTTATGTGTATGGGGCTTTGGCGGCTTAACACAATATCATATATTAAAAAATTTTAATATATGATATTGTGTATTCCTTAAGGAAGTATTATAATGTAAAATGGTGAAGGATTTTGATAACTTCATAAGTGATGAAAACCAGTTAATTTTTATATTAATACTGCAGTATTAATTAAGCTATTTTTATGGAACGATAATGCTTCCGGCATTATTGATGTTTGATGAAAGGATGTATTACTACTCTGCCGTAATTGGTCTTTGGTAATTTTAAACCTTTACAAAGCTACTGCTTGATAGTAAGTATCGTATGCTTTTTGCCCGTACAGGGCTTAAGCTTTTTATGTATGCTTATGTTTTGAGTATTTATTATAAGCTGCTATACGGTAGGCCTTTAAGCAAAATTAAACTGCCTGCTGTCTAAGACGGCTATATTCAAAATTATCATTATATGGTATCAAGGGGGATGTTTTTTATGGATTTTAATCTGATAGTTCTGGCTCCGGCCGGTTCAATCATTGCCTTGGGTTTTGCCGCATATCTTGCCTTCAGCGTAATGAAGCACAGCGAGGGAACCGATGAAATGAAAAAAATAGCTGCTTCTGTCCGTCAGGGTGCTAATGCATATTTAAAGAGGCAGTATACGGGGGTTGCGTTATTTTTCGTAGTCATGGTTATTATCTTGGGTATAATGGCGTTCTTTGGCTATCTTACTCCGTTTGTACCCTTCGCGTTTCTGACAGGCGGATTTTTTTCCGGTCTTTCGGGCTTCCTGGGAATGAAAATGGCAACAAACTCAAATGCCAGGACTGCCAATGCCGCCAAGGACAGCCTTAATAAAGGCCTGAGAGTGGCATTTTCCAGCGGTGCGGTAATGGGTCTTGTTGTTGTGGGTCTGGGGCTTCTGGACCTGAGCATATGGTATTTCTTCCTGGACTGGTTCTATGCCGACATTGCCGAGGCTGACAGGATTCAAAAGATAACGAGCGCTATGCTCACATTCGGTATGGGCGCAAGCTCAATGGCTCTTTTCGCGCGTGTCGGCGGCGGTATATTTACTAAGGCCGCAGACGTAGGCGCCGATCTGGTAGGAAAGGTAGAGGCGGGGATACCCGAGGATGATCCGAGAAATCCCGCTGTTATAGCGGACAATGTTGGAGATAACGTAGGAGATGTGGCGGGAATGGGTGCCGACCTGTATGAATCCTATGTGGGCTCCATAGTATCGACAAGCGCACTGGCTGTTGCAGCGGGTCTTGGCACAAGAGGTGTTACCATTCCGCTTATAATGGCTGCGATAGGAGTTCTGGCATCCATAGTAGGAACCTTCTTTGTGCGCTCGGGAGAAAAGGCGGAGCAGAAGGTTCTGCTTAGAGCTCTGAGAAGAGGCGTATATATAAGCAGCATAATTATTGCGGTTGTGTCCTTTTTCCTCGTGAGAAGCGTTCTTGGCAGCGAGCACATCGGAGTTTACTGGGCCGTTATAAGCGGGCTTCTTGCCGGAATACTCATAGGGTTCTTTACGGAATATTTTACCTCGGATACATACAAGCCTACACAGAATTTATCGGGCACTTCGCTTACGGGGCCTGCGACTGTAATTATAGGCGGTATCTCACTGGGTATGGCATCTACAGCAATTCCCGTTATAATAATAGGTATTGCGGTGCTTGCAAGCTATTATCTGGCGGGGGGAGCGGCCGATTTCGGGCTTGGACTGTACGGAGTCGGTATTTCTGCCGTAGGTATGCTTAGCACACTGGGTATTACTCTTGCAACAGACGCATACGGACCTGTGGCTGACAACGCCGGAGGTATTGCAGAGATGTCGCACCAGAAGCCAGAGGTAAGAAAGCGTACCGATGCCCTAGACTCTCTTGGAAATACTACCGCTGCCACAGGGAAGGGCTTTGCCATAGGTTCTGCGGCATTGACGGCTCTTGCACTCATTGCGGCTTATGTTGATGAGATAAAGCTTATAAATCCGGATTTTAAATTCGATTTGTCAATCATGAATCCTCCTGTGCTGATAGGATTGTTCATAGGAGGGATGCTTCCGTTCCTGTTTGCTGCCCTTACAATGAATGCCGTAGGCAGGGCGGCTCAGAAGATTGTTGTGGAGGTAAGGCGGCAGTTCAGGGAAATTAAGGGTCTTATGGAAGGGACCGCACAGGCTGATTACGCATCATGCGTTGACATCTGTACAAGAGCGGCGCAGAAAGAGATGATAGCACCTGCGCTGATAGCCATAATAGCGCCTATCGTAGTTGGACTGGTGCTTGGAGTGAACGGTGTTGCGGGCATGCTTGCCGGTGCTGCCGTGACAGGCTTTGTGCTTGCCATCATGATGGCCAATTCCGGTGGTGCGTGGGATAACGCCAAAAAGTATATTGAGGCGGGAAACCATGGAGGCAAGGGATCGGATGGTCATAAGGCCGCAGTAGTCGGCGATACCGTAGGGGATCCTTTTAAGGATACCTCCGGACCGTCCATAAATATATTAATAAAGCTTCTTTCAATGGTATCAATTGTTTTTGCGGCGTTTATACTGAGCAATTCAATTATAAAATAATAGCATCAGGCGCATTTTTATGCCCGGGCATTGAGCTTTGGTATGATTGATATGCTAGCAAAGGCTATGAAATAAAAATATAAGGAACCTTTCGATTTTTGAGGAAGGTTTCTTTTTTTGCCTTTTTAGGGTATAATATCAGTGATAAAAAAATTGGGGGTATGGCTATGTACTCAATAACCCTAAGGGAATTAATTGAAGAATTTCAGCTTGAGGTTGTTAGTGATACGGAAAATCTTGATGATATTATTATATCTACATCGGATATAAACAGATCCGGTTTGCAGCTTGCGGGATACCTGGAGTATTTCGGCACCGACAGAATACAGATTATAGGCAAGGGAGAAACGGCCTACATGTCTGAGATGTCTTCTGAAGAGAGGTATAAGAGGCTGGATGACTTTTTTAAATGCGGGTTTCCATGTATGGTTGTTGCCAGGGGCCTTGAGATTTTTCCCGAGATGATAGAGGTTTCAAAGAAATACAGCATTCCCATAATAAGAACTGAGGATATTACGTCCAGATTCTTAAGCGGGCTTATAAGGTATATGAATGTCCAGCTTGCCCCGAGGACTACAAAGCATGGTGTTCTCGTTGAGGTATATGGGGAAGGAATATTGATATTGGGAGACAGCGGGGTGGGGAAAAGCGAGACTGCCCTTGAAATTGTCAAGAGGGGGCACCGGCTTGTTGCCGATGACGTGGTGGAGATCAGGAAGGTTTCCGACAAGACGCTTGTGGGAACGGCGCCCGATATAATAAGGCATTTTATAGAGATAAGGGGAATAGGCATACTTGATGTAAAGAATTTGTATGGTGTAGGCTCTGTAAAAGTGACTGAAAACATAAACCTTGTGATTAATCTGGAGTTTTGGGATACAAATAAAAATTATGACAGGCTGGGCCTTGTTGACGAATACACCGATATACTGGGAATAATGGTCCCTTCATTAAATATTCCTGTAAGGCCGGGGAGAAATCTTGCTGTTATAGTAGAGGTTGCGGCAATGAATAACAGGCAGAAGAAGATGGGCTATAATGCCGCAAAGGTATTGAATGAGAGAGTAATGGGTGAAATCAACAGGGACGCTCAGAGTAAAGGGGATGAAATGTCTTGGAGATAATTATCGATACACATACGCACACAGTCTCAAGCGGGCATGCATACAGTACTATACAGGAGATGGCGAGAGGGGCTGCGGACAAGGGCATAAAAATAATTGCGATGACGGATCACGGCCCGTCCATGGGGGGAGGACCCCATCTGTATCACTTTGGAAATTTAAAGATTATACCTGACGAGATATGCGGAGTCAGAATACTGAAGGGCGTTGAAGCAAATATAATAGACTATGCCGGCAATACCGATATGCCTGACGGGTATTTAAAGAGGCTGGAGTATACAATTGCCAGTTTTCACGACATTTGCATAGCCCCCTCGACAGTAGAGGATCACACAAGGGCAATGATAAATGTGTTGAAAAACCCCTATATTGATGCAGTGGCACATCCCGGAAACCCACAGTTTCAGGTGGATATCGACAGGGTTGTGATGGCGGCAAAGGAATATAACAAGCTCATAGAAATAAATAACCACTCCTTTTATGTGAGAACGGGAAGTGAGCATAATTGTAAAACATTTGCGCTGAAATGCAAGGAGTACGGAGTTAAGGTGGTGTGTGGCAGTGACTCGCATATAAGCTTTTCTGTCGGCAGCTTTGAAAATGTGCATAAAATATTCGACGAAGTGGATATGCCTGAGGATTTGGTGATGTGCACCTCAATAGAGAGGTTTAATGAATATTTAGGAAACAAAAAAAATTCCAAAAAATATAATTAGTATATATGCCCTAAGGAGAGGTGTTTATTGAATAAAAAGGATATTGAGCATATGATGAGAGGGCTTATCAGCAAAGGAAGCGTAACGGCGGATCAGCCTATGAGCAATTATACCTCATTTAAGGTGGGAGGGCCTGCCGATTTACTGATTATACCGGGAGATGCGAAGGAACTTTCTGAGACAGTCGGAGCATGTAAAAGGAAGGGCATTGAATTTTATATAATAGGCAACGGTACTAACCTGATTGTATCTGATAAAGGCATCAGGGGGGTTGTAATTAAAATATGCGAGAATTTTTGTGCGTACAGCATAGAACAAAATACTGTAACGGCTGAAGCGGGAATGCTTCTTTCAAGGCTTTCAAACATTGCATTGCAAAACGGCTTAACCGGAATGGAATTTGCTTCAGGAATCCCCGGTACTCTGGGAGGGGCGGTAAGCATGAATGCGGGAGCCTATGGAGGCGAAATGAAGGACATCATAGTCGAAACGGAGTATATTGACCGCGAGGGGGCGTTTGGAACAATAAAGGGCGAAGCTCACAGGTTCGGCTACAGAACCAGTCTTATACAGGAGATGGGCTGCATAGTTATAAGATCCGCTATAAAGCTTGAGAGAGGGGATAAAGCCTGCATAAAGGCATGTATGGAGGATTTCGCCAGGCGGAGAAGGGATAAGCAGCCGCTGGAAATGCCAAGTGCCGGGAGCATATTCAAAAGGCCTGACGGATATTTTTCAGGCAAGCTTATTGAAGACTGCGGGCTTAAGGGGTACTCCATAGGGGGTGCACAGGTATCGCCGAAGCACTGTGGCTTCATTGTAAACACAGGCAATGCCAAAGCATCCGATGTAATATGCCTGATAGAGCGTATAAAATCTGAGGTCAGCTTGCGTTTTGGGGTTAATTTGCAGACAGAGGTAAAAATATTAGGAGAGCAATAAAGCTTTACGGGCTTTCTATAGTCAACGGACTCTGAAACTCAACAGGAGGTACAAATGAGGTTTGTAATAATTACTGGTATTTCGGGTGCGGGCAAAAGCCAGGTGATAAAATATCTGGAGGATTTTGGTTTTTTTTGTGTGGATAATCTGCCGCCTGCGCTTATACCGAAGTTTGCCGAAATATGCTTCCAGAGCAATGATAAGATGGACAGGATTGCACTGGTTATTGATATAAGGGGAGGAGAGCTGCTTCGCGACCTGTTCCCTGCGCTTGATGCCATAAAGAGCGGAGGCTTTTCTTATGAGATACTGTTTTTGGAAGCCTCGGACGAGGTGCTGATAAAGAGGTATAAGGAAAGCAGAAGATCGCATCCCCTGTCTCCCGAGGGGCGTCTTATAAATGGTATAAAGCAGGAAAGAGGAATACTTAAGCCTATAAAGGAAAGGGCAAATCATATTATAGACACCTCTAACCTCAGTATAAGGCAGTTGAAGGAGGAAATATCCAATATATTTGTTGAGGGGAAGACCTTCAGCGGATTAATTATAAGTGTAATTTCATTCGGATTTAAATACGGTATTCCTATGGATTGTGACCTTGTTTTCGATGTGCGCTTTATTCCCAACCCTTACTACATACCTTCCATGAAAAGCCTGACGGGAAAGCAGCAGACAGTCAGGGACTATGTATTAAACTCAAATGAGACCATAGAGTTTATGCTGAAGCTGTACGACATGCTGGAATTTTTGATACCGAACTATATAAAAGAGGGGAAATCACAACTGGTTATAGGAATAGGCTGTACAGGAGGCAGGCACAGGTCTGTGGCCATAGCGGATGAATTGTATAAGGCTCTGCTGGGTAATGAAAACAGTGTAATAGTAGAGCACAGGGATATTGAAAAGGATAGCAGAGGGCATTAGGCATCATCACCAAAATGGAGGATGTTATGAGGTTTATTGATTGGTTCAGACCGGGCATTAGGGTCAAAAGATGGATTGTCCTTGGAGCTGTAGGTGTTGCAAGTATCAGCTTCGGACTTTCCTTTCTTGTTACTGAAATATATTTAAGTGTTATTAAAATCATCCTGTCAATACTTTTAATTATTGCAGGCTGTGTATTTATATTTCTTTCTGTAAAGTATGTGGCAAAAACCTTTTTTCACGCTATTTCAAACAGCGGCTTCAGAATTTCGCTTGACTCCGACAGGCTGAGTAATCTGCTCTACGAAAAGCGCATATTGATAAAGGGCCCTAAAATTGTAGCCATAGGAGGGGGAACGGGGCTTTCTACAATGCTTAGGGGGCTTAAGGCATACAGCTCAAATATAACGGCAATTGTAACGGTAGCAGATGATGGGGGAGGCTCGGGTGTGCTGAGGCAGGATCTGGGAATGCTTCCTCCGGGAGATATAAGGAACTGTATTCTGGCATTGGCCGATACCGAGCCCATAATGGAGAAGCTGCTGCAGTACAGGTTTGAGGACGGAATTTTAAAGGGCCAGAGCTTTGGAAATTTGTTTCTTGCCGCAATGGATGGCATTTCCACAAGCTTTGAAGAGGCGGTAAGAAAAATGAGCGATGTGCTTGCCGTGACAGGTAATGTTCTTCCCGTTACTCTTCAGGATATGAAACTGTGCGCCGAGCTGGAGGATGGACATATTGTATGCGGGGAGTCAAATATAGGAAAGCATAACCTCTCCCACCCGGGGAACATAAAAAGAGTTTTTCTTGAAAACGAGGATATAATACCCCTGCAGGAGGCCCTTGATGCTATTTCAGAGGCGGATATGCTTATACTTGGACCCGGAAGCCTGTATACAAGCATAATTCCCAATCTGCTTGTAACCGGAGTTGAAAATGCCATCAAGAATTCACATGCAGTGAAGGTTTATGTATGCAATGTTATGACGCAGCCCGGAGAAACTGACGGGTATTCTGTTTCGGATCATATCGGAGCGCTGGAAAAACATACATATGAAGGCATATTGGACTATTGTATTGTAAATACTGCGGATATACCTGAGGAGCTGCGGCTGCACTACGCAAATGACGGAGCAGAGACCGTAAGGGTAGATTCGGGCGCTTTAAATAAGGCGGGAATAAAGATAATAGGCGCCGATTTTGTGAGCATAAAAAGCAATTTCATAAGGCACGATCCAGTAAAGCTTGCGGCTACGATAATGGATCTTGTTGCGGAAACTGTGCTTGCCAAGGACAAAAAAAGGATAATAGATTATTATTATGTTAAGGACAGATTAAGGAAGCTTTTTGTGGGCTTAAGCTGACAGAACCTTGTCGTATTGACAAAAAAAGTGAATATGGTAATATAAAGTAGGGTTGACGTAAGAAAGAGCAAATTACAGTTTTGCGGGAGGTTATTTAATGGAGTTTGGTAAAGCCGATTGGAGGACCTTTGAGAGAGGCGTAGAAAAGGAATGGCTTTTAACTAACGGGATCGGGGGCTTTGCATCCTCCACTATCATATGCGCCAATACCAGGAGATATCACGGGCTGCTTGTCGCTTCACTGAAAGCGCCTGTGGAAAGGCACCTGGTCTTATCAAAAATAGATGAATGCTTTACAATTAACGGCAAGGATTATAACCTGTATTCATTTCAGACGCCGGATTATATAATGAGGGGCTATTACAACCTGCAGAGGGTGTCAATAGATCCTCTTCCCACTTTTACATACAGCTTGGAGGATGCGTTTATAGAAAAAAAGATTTGCATGGTTTACGGACAGAATACAACAGTAATTCAGTACCATATCATAAATGGGGCCGGAGAGTCCAATTTAAAGCTTACACCTCTTATTAATTTCAGAAATTACCATCACAGCTCTCGCAGTGAATTTTTAAAATTTAATGTCAAAAGAGTGCCTGGTGGAGCAATTATAAAGCCTGCCTATTTTAATACCGATATAAATTTATTGTGCAGCGAGGGAGAATTTACGGTATGGGACAGGTGCTATTTTTTTAACATGTATTATGAGGCCGAGAGGGAGAGGGGCCTTGATTGCATAGAGGATCATTATATTCCCGGATGCTTTGACATTAAGCTGGAAAGCTATGAAGAAAAATATGTGACTATTATAGCTACCCTGGAAAAGGAAGTGAAGGATTGCTGCGGTGAGAAATTGATAAGTGCCGAGGAGAAGAGGCTTAAGGCTCTGGTGAGTACGGCGGGGTATGGGGATGAGCTTGCGGACAGGCTTGTTATGGCCTCCGACGCATTTATTGTTTACAGGGAATCTACAAGCTCAAGAACCATTTTGGCAGGGTATCCGTGGTTTACAGACTGGGGGAGGGATACAATGATCGCTTTTACCGGGATTACCCTTGCGACAAAGAGGTTTGAGGATGCACGGGACATATTATATACCTTCTCAAGATATGTCAGCAACGGGCTTGTACCTAATGTATTTCCCGACGACGAGGGCCATGAGCCTGCGTATAACAGCGTAGATGCCGCTCTGTGGTATTTTGAGGCGGTAAACAAGTATATAGAGCATACAGGCGATTTAAAGTTTATAAATGAAAACATATATATGGTATTAAAAGACATTATTGAGCACTATATTAAAGGAACAAGGTTTAATATAGCAATGGATTCCGACTATCTTATTTCAGCAGGCCAGGCGGGAGTACAGCTTACATGGATGGATGCCAAGATAGGACGCTGGGTGGTGACACCGAGGCATGGTAAGGCTGTTGAAATAAATGCATTATGGTATAACGCGCTGAATATAATGGAAAGGATTGCTGCTCTAAACGGGGATGATGCCGGTTATTACAGGTCTATAGCCAAAGAGGCCCGGAGATCCTTTGAAGCTGCTTTTTGGAATAACCGCAAGCAATGCCTGTATGATGTTGTAATTAATGATTATAAGGACTCCAGCATAAGGCCTAATCAGATATTTGCCGTTAGCCTGTCTTATCCTGTAATATCGGGAGAAAAAGCAAAAAAAGTGGTTCGCAAGGTCTGGAAGGAGCTTTATACCGCTTATGGACTAAAGAGCCTGTGCAGCAGTGACCGGAACTACAGAGGCACCTATACCGGGGACATTCACAGCAGAGACAGCTCCTATCATCAGGGAACGGTTTGGACGTGGCCGCTCGGGCATTTTATAACCGCCTTTATAAAAGCGTATGGAAATACCGAAAGCAACAGAAGCCTTGCTTTAAAATTTATAGATCCGTTAAGGGATCATCTTGCAGACGCCTGTATAGGCTCAATATCGGAAATTTTTGACGGAGACGGATCAAATGCTCCCAAGGGATGCTTTGCACAGGCCTGGAGCGTCGGAGAAATTCTCAGGGCATATACCGAGCTTTTAGGGCATGGTGCGGGGAATTTGCAATAAGATTATTTTTGTGGTATATTATATTAAGCTTTATAAAAAGAGGGCGGAATATTTGTCTGTACTATAGCAGTCTTTGGATGGGGTGTGTCACTTGTCATTCTCATCATCAGTAAAAAACGAATTATGCAGGGTTGAAATAGCGGGAAGGTGCTGTTTGCTTTCTGAATTGGCGGCGGTTGTCAGGATAAGCGGCGTGATAAGCTTTAATACAAAGGGTGAGGCTAACATTAAGGTCGTGACTGAAAATGCTGCTTTCGCACGCAAGCTTTTTACAAATATAAAGAAAATATATAATATCTATCCTGAGGTTGTTGCCAGAAAGAGTAAGAAATTAAAAAAGCATACTTCATATATACTGGTAATAACTGATTTAATAGGTGCCAGGCAGGTGCTGGAGGATATCAACATGACTGCCAGGAACAAAAGGGGGGCCAGCTTTTTAAATAGTGCCGCGGACTCCTCATTATTTGGGGACGATAAATTTAAAAAGCCTTGCTGCAAAAAGGCATATCTTAGGGGAGCTTTTCTTTCGGGAGGTTCTATAAGTGATCCTGAAAAGACTTATCATCTTGAGATATCCAATCACAGCAGAGAGGCTGCTGCCCAAATACAGATGCTTATGAACGGGTTTGGTTTAAATGCCAAGATAGTAAAACGAAAAGGGACATATGTAACCTATTTAAAGGAAGGCGAAAACATAGTAGACTTTTTGAATATAATAGGAGCGCATGCTTCCTTGCTGGAGCTTGAAAATGTACGTATTCTTAAGGAAATGAGAAACAATGTAAACAGAATTGTTAATTGTGAAACCGCAAACCTTGAAAAAACCGTCACAGCCTCAGTCAGACAGGTGGAGAACATTAAATATATAAGAGATACCCTGGGCTTCGATAACCTTCCTGATAATTTAAGGGAGGTTGCAGAGCTGAGGCTTAACTACAGCGATGCAAATTTAAAGGAATTGGGTCAAATGCTTAGTCCTGCTTTAGGCAAATCAGGTGTAAACCACAGACTGAGAAAATTGGATGAGATTGCAGAGAATGCCAGAAAATCAGAGGGGGAGTAATTAATGGTTGAGAGTACTGTTGAGATATCGAATTCAACAGCGCTTCATGCTAGGCAGGCCGCTTTGTTTGTTCAGACTGCAGGAAAGTTTACTTCGCATATTTGGATAATAAAGTCGGACAAGAGAGTAAATGCCAAAAGTATAATGGGATTGATGTCTTTGACTGCCGTTGAGGGATATCAAATTACTATCGGCGCCGAGGGGGAAGATGCGCATTTGGCGGTTAAGGAGCTGACGGAGCTTATAGCCTCGGGCTTTAAGGAGTAAGAATTGCCTGATACTGAAATTATGAAATAAAAACTTCTATTTTACACAATATTACAATTTTCTTTGAAGGGTTTTTCCATATTATAGAGAATAGATTAAGATAAAGCTTTATATGGTTATAATTGTAAAGCGATTATTTGCGTATAATACATTATGGGGAGGCGTGTACAGTTGCAGGTTAAATTTTCAAGCAGAGGCTCTACACTGATAGTTGCAATATATGGGGAAATGGATCATCATTCTGCCGAATATATCCGTGAAAAGGTGGATGGAGAAATGCTGAAATCCACCACTAAGAATGTAGTTTTTGACTTTTCAAGAGTTACTTTTATGGATAGCTCGGGAATAGGAGTAATAATGGGAAGGTACAAGAATATTCAAAAGCTGAATGGAAAAGCTGTAATAGCAAATGTCAACTCACAGGTGAAGCGTATTTTTGAAATGTCCGGACTTTTAAGAATAATGCCTGTATACGATAATATAGACACTGCTGTCAGCAGCATGTGAGGAGGAAAAAGATGCAGCCGATAAATGAAATGAAACTTGAGTTCTTGAGCAGATCAAGCAATGAGGCTTTTGCAAGAGTCGCCGCTGCGGCATTTGTTTCACAGCTTGACCCTACTCTTGAGGAGCTTGCCGATATAAAGACCTCTGTTTCGGAGGCGGTAACAAACTGTATAATACACGGATATGAAAACAGGGATGGGTACATAAAAATGAGCTGTACGCTTTATGAAAATTCCGTGGAAATCACCGTGTCGGATCAGGGAAGGGGTATAGATGACATTGAAATGGCAAGACAGCCATTGTATACGTCAAAGCCTGAGCTTGAAAGATCGGGAATGGGCTTTACCGTTATGGAAACCTTTATGGATGAAATTAAAATAGTTTCTGAGCCCGGTATGGGCACAACCGTTAAAATGTTTAAAAAATTTAGCCTCAAATAAGGGATTTAATAATTCATACAAGCGGGAAATAGTATTTTTTTTTGAGCAATAGTGTAAAAATAAGTAAATTAAGCAATAATATGCATATGAGATTATTTATATGCATGAGAGGCCTAGGAGAATTTATGAATGATTTTTATAATAAGGACTACAGTGAAGAAGATGTGCTTGAGCTTATAAAAAGGACTAAAGAAGGGGATAAGGATGCTCAGGCCTTCCTGGTTGAAAAGAATATAGGGCTGGTATGGAGCATAGTGAAAAGATTTCAGAACCGGGGCTATGAAACGGAGGATATTTTTCAGATAGGCTGCATAGGGCTTATAAAGGCGATAAATAAGTTTAACCAATCCTTTGACGTGAAGTTTTCCACCTATGCCGTGCCTATGATAATAGGCGAAATAAAAAGATTTATAAGGGATGACGGAATTATAAAGGTCAGCCGTTCATTAAAGGAGATCTCCAATAAAGCTAGAGTAACAAAGGAAATTATGAGCAAGGAGCTTGGGCGCGAGCCCTCAATAAATGAGATGTCAATAAGGCTCAATATACCTGCGGAGGAGTTGGTAATGGCTATGGAGGCAGGATGCTCTCCCGAATCCTTATACAGCACTGTGGGGGAAGGGGATAGCTCTCCCATGCTTTTAATTGACAGAATAAACGGAGAGGCGAATAATAATGAGGTAGAGCTCATAGATAAGCTTGCATTAAGGCAAATACTGGATACACTGGGCCCCAGAGAAAAGCAGATAATTATTCTCAGATATTTTAAGGAGAAGACTCAGTTTCAGATTGCAAAGCTGCTTGGAATATCTCAGGTGCAGGTATCAAGAATTGAAAAGAAAATACTGCAGGAAATAAGAAAAAAAATCAACTGCGGATAAGCGGGCAATGTGCAAAAATTTGCATATTGCCTTTATTTTTTGAAATACTATTTAAGGATTTGCTTTGAATTGGATTTTAGATATGGAGGATAATGTATGACAGGTGTTTTCGGCAGGCATAAGATAGTGATATTTATAGTGCTGGCGCTCATTGCCATAGCAGTGGCTGCGGGCATATTTCTTCTTACTCATAATTCGCAGAAATCCTATACCAGAGGTGTTTTTGTTATGTCGGCAATGCCGGAGGATATGGGATGGCAAGGGCTTCATGGATAAGCACAATGTAATTATTGTTACCGACGGAGACAGATCCGCCGGACATGCCATGGAGACGGCGGCGGCAAACATAGGGGGAAGATGTATTTCGGCGTCCGCCGGAAACCCCACCCCATTGACGGGATATCAGATTGTGTCTCTGATAAAAGCCGCCGGGTCTGATCCAGTGGTGGTCATGGTGGATGACAGGGGTAAGGAAGGTGCGGGAAAGGGGGAGTATGCCATGAAAATAATAATGGAAAGCGGTGCCGTCAATGTTCTGGGTATAGCTGCCGTATCCTCAAACGGAAGCGATTGCAACGGATTAAGGGTTACATGCTCTGTAACCAGGGAAGGAAGGGTTATAGAGGGTGCGGTGGACAAGTATGGCAATGCTGCGGGCGGAAATGAGATATGCGGAGATACCTTAAGCGTTTTGAAGGGAATGGAGAATATTCTGGTGGTCGGCATGGGAGATCCGGGAAAGATGGATTTCTATGACGGGGTATACAAGGGAGCACCCGTATCTACAAAGGTCTTAAGGGAGATAATAAAAAGGAGCGGCTACAGGCCCGTTTAATTTACCTTGTCTTTACATTTAATTAATATTGCTTTAATTACCCTAAGACATAATAAAGTTAAAAAGCCCCGCCGGGAGTATGTCTATGAAATCTGTTCTAATTATAGATAACAATAAAAATATAAGAAAAATGTTAAGAGACGATCTGAAAAAAAGGGGCTATAAGGTTTATAGCTCGGATGTGGGGAAAAAAGGAATAGCAAAGGCTAAGGAAAAAAGCTTTGACATAATTGTTACAGAGGTATCATTTCCTGATATGGAGCAGTTCGACATTATAAGGCAAATAAGAGCAGAGCTCTCTTTAGTAAGGATACCGCTGCTTGCCATATCGGATAAGTCCGATGACCTGAGCGTGGTGCTGGCGCTTGAGCTTGGGGCGGATGACTATATAATAAAGCCCTTTAGCTTTCAGGAAATGGCCGCAAGGATAAAATCACAGCTTAAATTTCCGGGAAGCGCTAAAGTATGGGATCAACCGGCCATGCCTGCTCTGAAGTACGGAGATATCCTGATAAATCCGGAGGAAGGAAGCGTCTCTGCTGCCGGAAATGAGATAATTCTTAATTCAAGGGAATTTGAAATTTTGTACCTTTTAATAAAGAATAAAAGCAAGTCGCTTAAGAGGAATTTTTTGGTTGAAAGGGTATGGAGGGAAATTACTGCCGAGGCTTGCGGTATGCTGGATATTTGTATGGACACAATAGCTCTGAAAATATCCCAATGGTCAGGATATAATTTAAGCATCCGGAGAGATGAAAATTCAGCATATAGGATAGAGCTTGAGCCTAAGGATGAGGAGATTGGCGTACAATAAAGGAAAGGGCCGGCTGCAAGGCATACTGCCGATATTTATGTCTTGCAGCGCGCTCCCCTAAGGTTTAAAAATCATGTAATGAGCAATTCTCTTTTGAAAAGCTTTTTAAAGCTTGAGGCGTTTTCATTTGAGAGATTTATCTCCAGCTCGGCGTCTCCGCTGTTGTGAGTCTTTATTTTTACTGATTTGGAGTCTATCTGGCATATAAGGGATTTAACGATTCTGGTCTCGCTCCTGTCAAGGCTTTCGGAGATCCTTAAAATAAGAGAAAGCTTTAAGAGTATTTTTTCGTCATCCCTTAAAAGAAGCTTTTCATAATCCTTGTAAAAATTCTTTTTCAATTTCTCCTTCTCATGGCAAGCCGCTATAATTGCAGTCATTACTATTTCACGGTGAGACAGTCCGTTAATCTTTGAATTTAAAATCATATAAAAGGAATGTATATAATGCCGGTAATAGTTAACGGAAATACCTATATCGTGAAGCAGAGCAGCGGCCCTGAGAATTCTCCTTTCATTATTGTCAAGCCTGTGCAGAGGCTTCAACTGGTCAAACATGGATAATGCCATGTCGCATATATGCCTTGAATGATCCTGGCGCACCGAATACATCTCTATCAGGTTGTCAAGACTGAAGTCGAGGACATTTGTAAACCTTTTTTCAGGGTACCTGCCCATTATGTATTCAAACATAATACCTTCGCGGAGCCCGTTTCCGCTTATAACAAGAGTTGAGGAACGGGTAATTGAGGATATGGCTTTTAGTATAGTCAGCCCCCCAACCAGAATGTCGGCCCTGCTGGAGGACATTCCCTCTATTTTCTTCCTTGCTTCTAAGTCAAGGCTTTTTATGTAATCATAAATACTATAGAAATCACTTATGGGAATCATGTAGTTGTGTATTGCTTCCAGGGGATAATTGAACCGCTTTCTGTGAATCTTAGCCATGTTTCTTATGGTTCCCCCAAGGCCTATTATTACAGGAGGCTCATCCGTCGAAAGCCAGCCCAGACCGGAGAGAACCGATTCAAGATGCCTGTCTAAAACTCTTATGCTTTCAGGGGATACAGCGTTTTTGCCCAGAAATTCTTCTGTTGCAACGATGGCTCCTATGGGAATGCTGATATGGTTTATTACACTTCTTTGACTGAATTTTATTATTTCCGTGCTTCCTCCGCCAATATCTACAATGACTCCGGAATCAATGTCTATGGAGCTTATCACTGCCTTATATACATAAAGTGCCTCTTCATCTCCGGAGAGAATGTTAAATTTTAAGCCTGTTAAGTTAAACAAAAGCTTTAAAAAATCATCCCTGTTTTCTGCTTTTCTTACTGCGGCTGTTGCTACGGGAATAATTGAGGAGCTTTGTATATTATAAGCTGAGCAGAGCTTTTTAAAAAGCTTAATTGTTTTAATAGCCTTTCTTATAGCCAGATCGTTTATATACCTTCCCTCTACCATACCCTCACTTAAACGTATAGTGTCGCTTATATCATCTACTATACGAAATGTACCGCTGTCCTTTACTTCAAAAATGACCAGGCGTACCGAGTTGGAGCCTAAGTCTATAATTCCTATTTTGTTTTCCAGATTTCACCACGCCTTTTCTGTTTATTATTTCAAATACCTTTTCACCATGCTCTGATGCTGTCTGCTGCCTGCTGTATATTGCCTCAGCACGGGCTCTATTTGGGATTTTTTTAAATACCTGAATCTTATTGTAGTATGGTTTTCCAGCCTGTTTTCATTTACAAGCTTCATTATGGTTTTATGATCCACATGATATTTATTCATTAATTCCTGAGGGGTTATATATTCCTCGATCGGCCTTGGAATAAGGGGATCGCCTCCGAAATTTTTTAAACAAAATTGTGCCACCGTGTTTGGATTGCTCCCAAGCTTTTGTGCAATTTGGACATAGGTAAGGCCCTGCTTTCGCATATCCCATATATCATCCTTGCTTATAGACCTTATATCCTGTCTGGCACTTTTATATATAAACCCATGGCTTGATATAAAGTCCTCAATAGAGAGGCTGCTTCTTTTGGCATGCCGCTTTATATAGCTGTATAGTGTGGAATTAAGATGCAGATTGTAAATAAAATTGCCTACGGCCGCTTTTTTTAATCTATTAAAAACTGCCTGCTCATATTTTTTGTTTATAAGGCTGTTTATATCGCTTGTAATTTCATTTCTATGTGCTTCATTGCCTATGGTTTTATACAGGTAATACTCCTTTGCATTTAAAGTAGAGGAGTCAAAGAGTGCCATCAGCATTCCTGCCAGTCCAAGCGCACGGAAATCGGAGGTGCTGAGAAGAAGGATGTCATCTAATGTGTACCTCTTACTTTTAAAAATCTTATGCATAAAATAGAAGGCATTTTCAAGGGATTCTGAGGCGGCCCATTTTGTTTTATATTTAAAATCTGTCGGGTGAAATTTATTGGGGTAAACAAAATTAAAAAGCGCATAGATAGACCAGTTAAAGTATGCAAGCACATTATATATCCCATGCCTTAGCAGCCTTTTTTTCCAATCCAGAGAGGGGATATCCTGTATCCTGCGGATACCCTCTTTATATACCATGTCGTGAACAGCCTCGATAATTGCATTGTCGTCATGCCATATCCCATGCTTGCTCCACATCCAGTCCTTTAAGACCCTTGTCCTGAATTCTTCAGGGTAAGCGTTCTTTAAAACTGCCAGAATGTCATGACAGAAAATCCTTTGCACCATACCAAAGAGCTTATATTTTGAAAGTATGGCTTTTATCTGCTTAAGATTGTAGCCAGGCAGACTGTTAACCTCTATGCATGCCACATTCTCAAGGCAATACCTCGTGATAATTCTGCAGTTTTGCTTTATGCCCTTTAGCTGGTATTTTTCCTTGAGCCAGAAATTTTTTTTAAAATGTCTTCCCTTTTCCAAGACCTCTTTGTATTCAACCAGAGCCTTCAGCTCTTTTGTATTTAATTTAAATAAGTCGACCATGGGTTAATAAACCTCTGCACAGGAGTTTTTAAAATTGAAATATCAGTGTATTATCCTCATGATACCACTTTTATAAATTAAGTACAATAATAATATTTATACAGGCTTTTGACGCTTTTTAGAGCATGCTGACTTAACGAAGATTATTTTCCGGAGGTTTAAACTGTATGAGTAATATATTATAATATTATATGTTATTAGTACGGTTTAAACAATACAAAGGAGGAATGGCTTAATATGAACTTTAATTACAGAATGCCTGCTAAGGTGTTTTTCGGCAGGGGATGTGTAAGCCGGAACAAGGACTTTTTTGCCAAATCCGGTAAAAAGGCTTTTATTGTTACGGGGAAAAGCTCGGCCAGGGCCAGCGGTGCGCTGGATGATATTGCAGGTGTTTTAAATGAATTAAGCATAAAGTATGAAATATATGACGGGGTTGAAAACAATCCCTCCTTAAAGAATGTAGAGGAGGGAGGAGCACTGGCGGCAAGGTCAGGGGCAGACTTTGTCATAGGCATAGGAGGAGGCTCTCCGCTTGATGCGTCAAAGGCCGTAGCCGTTCTGGCCGTCAATGGAATGGAGGCTGTTGAGCTGTATAAGAATTCTTTTCCAAACAGGCCTCTTCCCATTATAGCAATTCCGACAACGGCAGGAACAGGAAGTGAGGTAACTCCTTACTGCATACTTACAAGGCCTGACATGCAGACAAAAATGAGCTTTGGCAATGATGAAACGTTTCCTGTGGCTGCCTTCTTAGATGCCTCCTATACCGAAAGCCTTACACTGAGCGTAACTGTCAATACGGCTATAGATGCCCTGACTCATGCGATGGAGGGGTATCTCAGCAAAAGGAGCACCGCTGTAACAGATGTTCTGGCCGCAGAGTCAATGGGAGTACTGGGAGAATGCCTCATAAGGCTTGAGAATGGAGAAATCGGCTCCGATACGAGGGATAAGCTTTTATACGCCTCCATGCTTGCAGGTATGGTAATAGCCAATACCGGTACGACAATTATACACGGAATGGGATATTCTCTTACATATTTTAAGGATATTCCCCACGGCGAGGCAAACGCGCTGTTCGTGAAGGAGTATCTGGATTTTAACTGTGATGCGGCAACAGAGAAGACAGAGAGGGTGCTTAAGCTATTGAAGGCAGAGAGCACACAGCAGCTTGGTGCTGTTATAGCTTCTCTGATTGGGAAAAAGCCGTCTTTAAGCCGGGAGGAAATTGATTGTTATACAGAGCTTACCATGAAGCAAAGGAGCACGTTAAGCAACATAAGGACTGTATCTGCACAGGATATTGCGGGAATTATCAGGCGCAGCGTGAAGCAGATTTAAGAGCATGTGCAGTAAACAGCATGTGCAAAAAGGAGGATTTGGAAGGTGCTTATTGGGGTAGTCTCGGACACTCATATTCCCAGAAAAGGGAAAACGCTTCCACGGGCGCTCTTGGGGGGAATAAAGGACGCAGATCTTATAATTCATGCGGGTGACGTATGCAGGGACTATGTATTATACCAGCTCGGGGAAATAGCAAGAGTAGAGGCCGTTTCAGGGAATAATGACGATGAATACGTTTTGGGCATAACAAAAAACAAAAAGATAATTTGTGAAGAAGGAGTACGAATAGGAATAGTACACGGGCATTGCGGTGAAGGGGCTTCTGCCCTGGAGCGTGCGGAGCGGGCTTTTCGGAATGAGGCGGTGGATTGCATAGTGTTTGGACACAGCCATATACCTGTCAATGAGGTTATTGGAGGGGTATTGTTTTTTAATCCGGGATCGCCTACTGACAAGAGAAGGCAGAAATATTTTTCATATGGGCTTCTTAAGGCGGAGTGCGGAACTGTAACGGGAGAAATAAAATATTTATAATTTGAGGTGAAGCGATGATAAACGCAAGAATCCTGCATATGCAGGACATGAATACGGCAAGGGAGGAAATCCGTAAAATAGGAGTTGATGCAGGTGCCATATCATGGCTGTCACAGAAGGCGCTGCATATAATTGTTAAGCTTGAAAATGTAAGCCCCTGGACTGCAAACATAATAAAACAGGAGATGCTGGCAAAGGGAGGGGACGCCGCAGTTAACAAGGGAGCAATAAACTGCAGCGTAGACAAATCGGATGTTCTTATAATGGGAACCTGCAGCCAGTACAACAAATTGATATATAAGCTTAACCTGCAGCAGGGAAGCCTTAAGGAGATAGCTGATGAGCTCCGGAGGCTTTTAGAGTCTGTGGAGAAGGGAAAGCCCTCATGCTTTGAGTGTGCCAGGCATAAGCTTCCTATAGGTGAAAGGACATATATAATGGGCATACTTAACGTAACTCCCGACTCATTTTCTGATGGGGGAAGGTACAGCGGCATGGAATCGGCTGTAAAAAGGGCTAAGGAAATGGTTGAGCAGGGGGCCGACATTATTGATATAGGAGGGGAATCCACAAGGCCGGGGCACAAGCCGGTAGACACGCTTGAGCAAGTTTCAAGGGTAGTGCCCGTCGTAGACAGGCTCTCAAAAGAGCTGCAGGTTCCGATATCTGTTGATACCTCAAGAGCAATGGTTGCGGAAAAGGCTCTTCAGTCAGGAGCGCATATTATAAATGATCAGTGGGGTCTGCAAAAGGATGCTGGTATGGCTGAGGTTGTTTCCAGATTCGGTGCGGGAGTAATAATGATGCATAACGGCGAAAATGCTTCATATAAAGACCTAATGGGAGATATAGTGGCATTTCTCAGGAAAAGTATAGAAATTGCGGAAAAAGCCGGTATAGCAAGAGAGAGCATGGCGGTAGACCCGGGAATAGGCTTTGGGAAGACCCTGGAAAATAATCTGGAGGCAATGAGAAGAATAAGCGAGCTGAGCTCATTGAATCTTCCTGTGCTTTTAGGCACCTCACGTAAATCCATGATAGGAAATATTCTGGATTTGCCAGTGGGTGAAAGACTTGAAGGGACAGCGGCTACCGTAACACTGGGAATTGCCAATGGAGTTGACATAGTGCGCGTGCATGATGTAAAGGAAATGGCCAGAGTTGCAAGAATGACGGACGCTATGGTAAGGACATGACATAATGTTGAAACTGGGAGTGTAGAAATTGGATAAAATTGTATTAAAAAACATGAGCTTTTATGCCTATCATGGCGTACTTCCCGAAGAACAGCAAGCGGGACAGAATTTTTTAATAGATGTTGAAATGCTTTGCGACCTGCGCAAGGCCTGTGAAAGTGATAATCTGGAGGATACCGTTGATTATTCCGGGGTATACGAAATTATTGAAAATATTAATAAAACAAATAAATTTCGACTTATTGAAAGACTGGCCGACAAAATTTCCCGGGAAATATTGTCGGTATATGAAGAAGTAGAAAAAATTACGGTGCGTGTAATGAAGCCCCAGGCTCCCATAGGAGGAAAGCTTGATTGGGCGGGGGTGGAAGTGGTGAGGAGCAGGGATGGGACATAAGGTTTATCTTGCGCTTGGGTCTAATTTAGGTGAAAGGGAAAATAATTTGAGAACTGCCGTGCAATATATTTCTGATATTGGGGGACTTAATACCGAAAGACTTTCACATGTGTACGAAACCGAGCCTGTAGGTTATTTGGAGCAGGATCGGTTTCTCAATATGGTTATGGCAGCCACAACGGATATTGAGCCTTTAGAGCTGCTCGGCAAGCTGCAAGGGGTTGAGGACAGGATGGGCAGAACAAGGGAAATCCACTGGGGGCCGAGGACTATGGATATTGATATGCTTATTTATGGAGATAAAAAAATAAATTTGCCATGTCTTAAAATACCTCATCCCCAAATGCTCAAAAGGGCGTTTGTGCTTATACCCTTTAGGGATATTTATGATTGTCCCCGGATATATGGTGCCGACATAAATAAGCTTATAGACGGATGCGGAGACAGAGACGGGGTAAAATTATACGGAAAATTGGATTTTAAGTAATATATGTAAATAAATAAAATATATTGCTTAAATTACTTTTGCTGCAAAAAAATCTATTTTGTTAGCGTATCGCTTGCGGAAAATTTTTATGATATAATATCCATAAATATGCCAATTTAGAAAGGCTTACAATGCCTTATGCAACTTGACAGCGACGGTAAGCAATTTATATAGGTCAAGGTATGCTTGGACTTGCCGGAGGTAGAATATGATTGAGGTTTATTTATATGTGCCTGTGGATGAGGTAGAGAATATAGTTGAATGCGGGCTTAAGCTTTCAAAGTGGTGGAGCAAGAGCATAATCTTTGACGGGGAAAGCAGGAATTTTATATCTGCGCTTCTAAATCCGCGGGACAACACGCCGGACCGTGAAGGCTGCGGTATGAGATGCATAAAGCTTGAGCTGCCTGAGGATAGGTGCCTGATAGCCGATAGCTGGCTTTATGAGCTGAGGCTGGAATGGGATAAGGCTATGCGGCTATTCCTGAATTCAATAGTTCCTGCTGAAAAGTATGTTCTGGGCTCTTACAGAATGCCTGAGTGCCTTATTGAAAGCACTGTAATGCCTGAAAGCATAAAGGTTGTTGATAAAAGGCTTGATTCTCCTATTTTATATAGCAGCTCTGAGGACCTTTATGTAAATAATATTATTGAGACCTGTAAGGACCGGTGTGAGAATTTCAGCGAGGCTCTTTTATATTGCTTCTACTCAAAGCTTGCCGATGAGGGGAGATTGACAAAAATTGAAGATGACGCCAAGGGAATAGCGGTGTTTTTTAAGGATAATGGGGAAAAGAGGCATATTGTAAAAATACCCGATCTGGGCATGTATTTGTTGTAAATAGGGCCGATAAAGCTTTATGGAAGGTGCTTTAAAATAAAACACTATCATTGGAGAGAATAACGAGTGTGAAGTACAAAGTATTGAATAAATTAAAGGCAAATATGGGATCATACGTGTCCGGAGAGGCCTTAAGCGGGCAGTTGGGGGTATCGAGGACTGCCGTTTGGAAGTATATTAATGAACTGAAGTCTCAAGGGTATATAATAGAGTCATCCTCTAAAAAGGGATACAGGCTGTGCGAAGGGCCCGAGGTTATCAGCGCCTATGAGATAGGCCACAGGCTTGAAACCCGGGTAGTGGGGAAGGATATAAAGTACTTTAATGAGATTGACTCAACCAATACATATGCCAAGCTTATTGCTGCGGAAGGCTGTGCGGATGGAACGGCTGTGATAGCCGAAGCTCAGACGGCGGGAAGGGGCAGGCTCGGAAGAGGATGGAGCTCCGCTCATAAAAAGGGTATATGGATGTCGATAGTGCTCCGGCCTTTAATAGCTCCCGAGGACATTCAAATAATGACTCTGGCGGCTTCGGTTGCCGTTGCAAAGGCCATAGAGCGGGAATGCCTTGTAAAGCCGGGTATAAAGTGGCCCAATGATGTTTTGCTTAAAAGTAAAAAGGTGTGCGGAATATTGACAGAGATGAACTGCGAGATAGAGCGAATAAATTTTTTAGTACTGGGAATAGGGATAAATGTAAATCATGATATGGAGGATTTCCCCGAGGCTTTAAGGGAAATAGCCGGTTCTCTCAAGGAATGCTGCGGAGAAGGAAAAGCAGGGGAATCAAAAAAGGAGTTTTCAAGAAAAAATATAATTAGAGGCATACTGGCTGAGCTTGATGTGATATATGAACGGTTAAATACCGGAAATGAAGAAGCATATGCCCGTGAAGCAAAGCAAATAGTGGATGAGTGGAAAAAATATTCGGTAACAATAGGAAGAACGGTAAAGGCGGCAATGAAGGGACGCGAGCTGGTAGGCGTTGCAACGGACATTACGGCG
Source organism: Bacillota bacterium (assembly GCA_023390115.1). Lineage (GTDB taxonomy): Bacteria > Bacillota > Clostridia > Acetivibrionales > DSM-27016 > Anaerobacterium. Next base: position 80,956 of record JAEWDM010000007.1, on the reverse strand, counting down.
GACGGAAGGCTTATAATAGCTTGCGAAGACGGTATTATACGAGAGGTGATGTCGGGCGAGGTATCTGTAAGAGGGCTTTTGGGATATGCATAGCGCTTTTTAATAAAAGCGGGCTCTTTTTAATAAAAAAGCGAGCGCCCTTTATTTTAAGAAACAATGGTCTTTGCAAGAGAACGAACGAAGCGGGGGCACTATAATGATTATTGACTTTCATACGCACTGCTTTGACGACAGCGTGGCGGCACAAGCAGTTCCAAAGCTGGCGGAAAGGTGCGGTATTGCGGCAAAGCTCAATGGAACGGTAGCAGATGTTAAGGAGTCCATGAAAAGGGCAGGGGTTGACTATTCCGTGGTGCTTTCCATTGCCACAAAGCCATCTCAGACTGTGAAAATAAATAACTGGTCCGTTGGCATACAGCATGAGGGAATAATAGCCTTTGGAAGCATACACCCCGATTTCGGGGAATGGAAGCACGAGCTTGACAGGATAAAGAGATTGGGGATAAAGGGAATAAAATTCCATCCCGACTATCAGGAGTTTTATGTTGACGACAAAAAAATGTATGCCATATATCAAAAGGCTTTTGAGCTTGATATGATTGTGGTATTTCATGCGGGCGTGGATATAGGCCTTCCCGAGCCTTACCACTGCACTCCTGACAGGCTCGCGCGGGTCGCGGCGGACTTCCCCGGCGGCAAGATAGTGGCCGCGCATATGGGAGGCTATGACTGCTGGGACGGTGTTGAAAAATTCCTGGTTGGGACAGAGGTATTTTTTGATACCTCTTTTAGCCTTGGAAGGGGCCATGACAGCCAGATAAACAGGATTATAAGAGAGCACGGGCACGGCAGGATTCTTTTCGGTACAGATTCGCCATGGTGTGTGCAGAAGGATGAGATTGAAAAGCTTAAAGGCTTTAGGCTTGAGGACTTTGCTGAAAAGGGTATACTTGGCGAAAATGCCGGAAGGCTGCTTGGGCTTGAATAAATTTCATTGACAATTTTGTCTTTTAAGTAGAAAATATAAAATAGTGTATCATCAGAGTCACCATGTTATATAATAATGGTGATTACAAGGGGGGATATATAGTGCAAAAGGGACAGAGCACGGGCCATGAAAACCAGAAGCGGAGCAATTATCAGGGTGGATTTCAAAGCAGAGGGTTTAAGAATAATCAAGGGCAGAGCCATAACAGGGAAGGAAGTGCGGCTCGTGAGGCTTTACCCTCTAAGGAGGGCGGCTATGTAAAGGATAATGCCCGCGGCAGGGATAACAGCAATACAAAGGACGGCTCCCGCAGCCATGATAACGCTCACCTGCAGGAGAATAACCGGAATAAGGACAGCGGCCGGGGCAGGGAGAGGGATAACGCCTACGGAAGAGATAACAGCCAGAGCAGAAGCTTTCAGAGAGAGAACGGTTCAAGGCAAGGCTATTCTCATCAGAGCTCAGCCTCCAGATTCAACAGCAACAGAATAAGAGCCGTGGAAACGGCTGAAGATATAAAAGCTGATATAATGAGAATTGAAAAGGAAATAGAGCTGGAGATAAAAGAAATAAGGAGCATGAGACTTGGACTATGATTTTAGTAATGGACGTAGGAAATACAAACATCGTTTTGGGGGTTTATGAGGAAAGGAAGCTGTTGTGCCATTGGAGAATGAGTACGGATAAGGAAAAGACCTCAGACGAATTCGGAATGTTCATGTTGAATCTTTTCAACAGTGAAGGGCTTAAGCCCGGCAATATTGAGGCTGTCATCATTGCCTCGGTGGTTCCGCCTATAATGTACTCGCTGGAGCATGCTATAAAGAAATATTTTAAGGTAGACCCTATTAATGTCGGGCCGGGGTTAAAAACAGGAATTAATATAAAATATGAAAATCCCCGTGAGGTTGGGGCAGACAGAATAGTAAATGCGGTAGCGGCATATGAAATATATGGGGGGCCTCTTATCGTAGTTGATTTTGGCACGGCTACCACATTCAGTGCAATATCTTCAAGAGGAGATTTTCTTGGGGGAGTAATTTGCGCGGGGGTTAAGATTTCCGCCGAAGCTCTTTTTCAGAAGGCTGCAAAGCTTCCGCGGATAGAGCTCACCAAGCCCGAGAATTTGATAGGACGAAACACCGTAGTCAGTATGCAGTCGGGGATAATATACGGATATGTGGGTCAGGTGGACTACATTGTAAACCGTATGAAAAGGGAAATGAAGGAGAGCGGCATAAAGGTAATAGCTACGGGCGGGCTTGCAAGATACATTGCAAGTGAAACTCCCGCTATAGATGAAATTAACGGCTTTCTTACCATGGAAGGCTTAAGGCTTATATATGAAAAAAACAGGTGAACGTTTTAAACCCGCATAGATTCTGATTTATGCGGGTTATTTAATTAAAAACATTGCGGCAAAACAGCTTAAGCCTTTAAGGGCTTGATTTATTGGTTTAAAAGACATAAAATTTAGCTTGAAATCCGCAGCCTATGTGCTATAATATAGATTGTATATTTTTTAACAATATATATGTAACAATACCTGTTACTTAAAAAACTATATAAAAGTTTGTAGTTAATATTAAAATTGGGAGGGTTATTATGACTATTCAAGAAGAATCATTAAAACTGCACGGAGAATGGAAGGGTAAGCTGGAGGTAATAAGCAAGGTGCCTGTGGCTGATAAAAGAGATTTATCTTTAGCATATACTCCGGGAGTAGCAGAGCCTTGCCTTGCTATAAGCAAGGATGTAAATCTTTCCTACGAATACACAAGGAGATGGAACCTTGTGGCAGTAGTTACCGACGGTACGGCAGTTCTGGGCTTGGGAGATATCGGGCCCGAAGCGGGGATGCCTGTTATGGAAGGAAAATGTGTGTTGTTTAAAACCTTTGGAGATGTTGATGCTTTTCCCCTGTGCATAAGGTCAAAAAGCGTAGACGACATAGTAAACACTGTAAAGCTTCTTGCAGGAAGCTTTGGGGGAGTTAATCTGGAGGACATATCCGCTCCCAGGTGCTTTGAAATTGAGAGAAGGCTCAAGGAAGAATGCGATATTCCCATATTCCATGACGACCAGCACGGTACTGCGGTAGTAACGGTTGCCGCGATGCTTAACGCATTAAAGCTGACTAAAAAGGACATAAACGAAATTGAGGTTGTTGTAAACGGTTCAGGGGCGGCAGGAATAGCTGTAACCAAGCTTCTTATGAGCATGGGGCTCAAAAAGGTTATACTGTGCGACACAAAGGGTGCCATCTATGAGGGAAGAGATAACCTGAACGCAGAGAAGGCGGAAATGGCTAAAATATCCAATCTCCAGATTAAAAAGGGTTCCTTAAAGGATGTTCTGGTTGGCGCGGATGTGTTCATCGGTTTATCCGCACCCGGAATGGTTACTGTTGACATGGTTAAGGCTATGGCTAAGGACCCCATAATATTTGCTATGGCAAATCCTACTCCTGAAATTATGCCTGATGAAGCATTAGCAGCGGGGGCGAGTGTTGTGGGCACAGGCCGTTCGGATTTTGCAAACCAGATTAACAACGTGCTGGCATTCCCCGGAATATTCAGAGGTGCTCTTGATGTAAGGGCGAGCGACATAAACGATGCAATGAAAATAGCCGCTGCTGAGGCTATAGCATCACTTATTACAGAAGAGGAATTAAAGCCCGAGTATGTAATACCTGCTCCGTTTGATTCAAGAGTAGGGGCGGCAGTTGCCAAGGCTGTAGCAAAAGCTGCGAAGGATACAGGAGTTGCAAGGCTGTAAAAGCATAATTAAAGCAATAAAGAACATATTCCTTGTAAAAAAGAGGTGATCTTAAGATTACCTCTTTTTTGCAGGCGCGGGTTTTGTCTAAAACCTTTCAAACCCTGCTTCCTTCAGCTTTTTATAGGTATATTCATCTGCTGCCTTTTGCTGCATCTCGTTCCAGTTATCAAACGACGTATTATTTTTTATAAACAAATCCCACTCTGCTTCGGGGATATTTATGAAGTCCTGCTCTGTTTCCACTGTATATCCGCAGTTATCCAGCATGTCGTCAAAGCTTTTGAAACGGCTGCTGCTTTGCATGAAAGCCTCATCCATCAGCTCATTCAATGGCAGCAGGCCATTTAAATCCTCTTGTATTTTACGGTTGATTTCACTGATTTTTTTAGAAATATTCTCCATTAAATTATACCTCCTTTAGGCCTTACGTTTTTTTAAATTGTACCAAAATAAATTCAGTTTGGGTAGGCCTTCGGAGCCGCTTAGTTAAAAGAATGGCATATTTCCGCCCACAATTTATTGCCAAAAAATGAATTTTAATCTATAATTATTGATAAATATGTTAAAGAATGTAACGGATAAGGAGCAGGCTATGGACAGCAGCAATTTATTAAGGCAAATCCGCAAATATTCCTTGATTAAAACATGGGGAGTGTTACCGTTCTCAATTATGGCTATATTGGCGACTATTACTTTTACTCTGCTTTCCATATTAAGCCAATGGATAGGGGTTCCGGGTGTTATCATGATGGTTTCGGCAGGTGCCATGATGTTGGGGATAGTAGTGCCCTTGCTGGCAATTTTTATTTGGGAAAAGGCAAGGGAGAGCCTGACAAATCCAAATAACAATGGACAGCTTATGAATTACATAGAGCTGGCTTCTGCGGGGAATATAAAATCTGATTTCTTATATTATGATGTAATAGAGCTTTTTTATAATGTAGTCAGGAAAATATACTTATACGGAGGAAATAAGGATAAAAGACTTGAACAAATCAGCAGCTCTCTGAATATAATCTTCAGAGAAAATTCAAGAGCGGGGCTGGCTAACAGGTTTATATACCAAAACAAAAAAGGCTTCCGTGAGCTGTGTAAATATATAATAGAGTACTATCAATGTAAGGAAATAAATGGCGAGGATATAATGCAGGCATCCTCTAAAATATATAACAGATATCTGGATGAAATTAAAAAGGGGCCCATTCTAAATATCCCGGAAGCAAAGCAAAGGCTTATACCCAAAAGGGTATTCAGAAATGCCAAAATAGTGCTGCTTTTTTCATGCGTGGTTTTTTACTGGTTCCCTCAAATTAATTCTTATGTATTTAATTTTGTAGCTATAGTTTTATTGCTGCTTGATATCGTTCAAGGAAATGACAGGGATCTGTTAATGAGCTGATAAAGCTTGGCAGCTTTTAAAAAGCATGAGCAGTTTTAGCGGGTAAAAATCTTAGGGGATGTCCAACAGGAAATTTCTGTTCCTAAAGGCATCCCCGACAGTATGCACACTATAACGAAAAGCCCTTTGACGTAAGCCAGGATTCCGCCTCGTTAATGTCTGTAAATACCTGCTGTTCAAATTTTTTGCTGCCTCCCGCCTTGTTCATCTGCATTTTAACGATAGGACTGTCCACCACAATAGCGACCTTTTCACAGCCATTATTCTCCAGCCAGGCTGCGTGTGCATTTAACTCCTCGGTAAGGCTTGAAGTTTTGTAATCCTTCATCACGGCAACCATTCCCCATTTCTTGCCTTTTAAAGCAGGGCCGATCTTTTCTACGTAATGGCTGTGGTATTGTTTGTAATCATCTTTTGTCCAAAGACCGGTGGGTGTCTCATACACAACGTTCTTTCCGCTTTCCAGCTTAATGCTGTATAATCCTTTAGGGTCGTTGATTATCATAAAATTACCTCCATATATTTTATATTAACAAGAGAAGTAAAAACTCCTGTTGTCGTCTTTTCTATATGCCGTGGACTGTAAAACTTAAGATTTGCAGAGCTTAAGACTGTCTTTTATCTTTTCAGACAATTCCTCCACGCATTCTGAAATCAGTGCCGAAGCTGCTGTCTGCTCCTCAATGGAGGCGGAAATTTCCTCCGTACCTGCGGCAGTCTGCTCGGATACAGCCGCAATATCGTTTATTACACCTCCCGCATTCTGGGCTTCACCTGCAAGAAGATTTGCAGAGTTATAAACGGATTTTATATTGTCGGCTACTGAAGCTATGGACTCGCTTATCTGATTAAATACATTCACGCTTTCGTTCAGGGTGCTTTCCTGACTGATTACGGCAACCTCAGACTTGCTTATTTCCTGTACGGCATGCTTTACTCCCATCTGTACGTCACTTATAATATTTGATATTCTTTTAACCGATGTCCCTGACTGCTCTGCAAGTGTTTTTACTTCGTTGGCTACAACAGCGAAGCCTTTTCCCTGTTCCCCGGCTCTGGCAGCTTCAATTGCGGCATTTAGGGACAGTAAATTTGTCTGATCCGCAATCTGCTCTATGGCGCTTAGTATCTCCCCTATTTCATGGGATTTCTGTGAAAGCACGTGCATGGCTTCATTTACATTGGCAGATATTTGCTTGTTCTCCTTCATTTTAATTTCCTGCTTATCAACCAGAGCTCTTGAAGCGGCTACTAATTCCTCCGCTTTTTCTATCAGTTCCTCGGATTTTTTCATATCGCTGACAATGTGAACCAGGCCCTCCACGATATCATTAATTACAGAGCTGCCTTTTTCAGTAGAGCAGGCTTGCTCCATGGCACCTCTTGCAAGCTCCGACACAGTATTTGAGGTTTGCTCTGCAGAGGAGCTCATATGCTTGGTTGACATGAGTATTTCGTCCATGGATGAATGTATGACAGAAAATGTACCCGTAAAGCTTGACATTAAACCATTAAGCATATTTGCAGCGTTGTTTAAGTCCTCAGCCAGTGCCCCAAGCTCAGTAGTGTCGGAAAGATATATTCCGGTTTTAAAGTTTTCTGAAATGGATTTTCTGACGCTTTCACCAAGTAATAAAAAAGGCTTTACACATGTATTAATGTGAATAAAAATTGGAATTGCCATAAGGATTGCAGCAGCAGGACATATTATATAATAAGGAAATACATTTAAACGTGTAAAAATGCATATTAGCGATATACCACAAATCAATATAAATAAAATCGGACAAAACATCTTTGTCCTAAGACTTCTAAATTTTAATACCTTCATTAAGCATCCCCCTACAAGATATACTTTTAGCTCACCGTACTTTTAACACAGCAAATTTCCAGGCACATTTACTGCCGTGAAAGAATTCTATTTCCAGACACTGGCCGCCTTCGGGCTTTCCGCATAAAAGAGTATATTTTTAAAGGCCTTCCATAGCAGCAAAAAATTCACGCAGGTCTGATTTTGAGAAAGAAGGCTGGAGCAACATAACAATATTTAATATGGACATTTAATTAACAACAGAAAATAAATATCTACTATAAAAATGTTAATATTGCGGGTCACAAAATAATGTTTATACATGTCAGTAAATATGACTTTTTTTTAACAAACTCTATTAAATTTTGTAGAAATTAGTACCTATAATGTATTATATTATTATTAAAAGTAGTGTTTTGTCGATTTTTATTTAGGGCTATAAAAATAAAATACATTTGTTTATATCTTAATATCTGCATTTCCCTTTAAATGTCGTAAAATTCCATAACTTTCGTATTTAAAATAGTTTTATATTTAAAAGGTTTTATCTTGACATGCCGGAGATAAAATTCTATAATTAATTGTAAACCTATAAATGGAGAAAGGTTAACAAATGGTGTTAAGGAGGAAAGCATGAATAACAGAACGTATAAAATGATCTTAGTATCACTTTTTGCAGCGCTCATGGCTGTAGGAGCATTTCTTAAAATTCCTCTTCCCCCCGTGGCTTTCACTATGCAGATATTTTTTGCGATTTTTTCAGGGCTGATATTAGGCTCAAAGCTTGCGTTGGCATCACAGGTTATTTATATCGCGTTGGGACTTGCGGGAGTGCCGGTTTTCACAGGGGGGGGAGGACTCAGTTATGTGTTCAGCCCGTCATTCGGTTACTTGGTAGGCTTTGCAGCGGCTGCATTTGTAGTGGGGCTTATATCTGAGAGATCGTCAAAGCAAACAATTTGCAAATTTTTTATTGCTTCCTTTGCAGGCTTAATAGTGTGCTATGCAGTGGGAGTCCCCTATCTGTATATAATAACGAAGTATGTAAATCATGCGAATACCACTGCTTCGGGTGTTTTGACAAGCGGCTTTCTTTTGTTTCTTCCGTGGGATATTGTAAAAATTGCCCTGGCATCATGGCTCGCAAAGCAGATTCATGGACGTGTAAAGCCTGCGGGTGCATACGATGCTTAAACAAATTGAGGAAAAGCTGTTATCGGGTGAAAGCATAAGCAGGCAGGAGGCATTAACGCTTTGCAGGCTTGAAGGAGCTGAAGTAGCGCATCTGTCTCAGCTTGCAGACTCTATAAAGAGAAATTTCTGGGGAAATAAAATAGACCTTTGCTCAATTATGGCTGTAAAAGTAGGTCTTTGTACAGAGGATTGCAAGTATTGTGCTCAATCGGCACATCATTCCTGCGGAGTTCAGGCATCGGACCTTGCAAATGAAAGGGAGGTGCTCGAGCGTGCAAGGCTCATGCAGAAAAATCATGCACATAAATTTTCATTGGTTTCGAGCGGGAACAGGCTCACTGAAAGGGAGTTTGAAAGCGTTCTGCATATGTACAGAAGGCTTAAGGAGGAGACGTCTTTGCGGCTTTGTGCCTCTCTCGGAAGCATAACGGAGGATATGGCATTTGCTCTTAAGCAGTCGGGAGTTGAAATGTACCACCACAATGTTGAGACGGCAAGAAGCTATTTCCCTGACATTTGTACTACACATACCTATGATGAGCGTGTGGAAACAATCTGTAATGTTAAAAGAGCGGGGCTAAAGGTTTGCAGTGGAGGAATAATCGCAATGGGAGAAAGTGTGGAGCAGCGTATTGAAATGGCATTTGAATTAAAAGAGCTGGACGTTGATTCTGTGCCTGTTAACATATTAAACCCTGTTCCCGGCACGGCGTTTGAGAATGTACCGCCTGTTTCCCGTGATGAAATCTTAAAAACCATTGCGGTTTTCAGGCTGATTATGCCGGATAAGCAAATACGCTTTGCCGGGGGAAGAGAAAGGGCTCTTGGAGAGGATGTGAAAAAGGGCTATACGGGAGGGATAAGCGGTGATATGCTTGGAGACTATTTGACTACCCCGGGCATGTGTATAGAACGCCATTTGCAGCTTTTAAGGGAGCTTGGTTTGAATATGGACAGGGATGACGAAGCCGTGCTAAAATGTTAAAAATATAACCCTCGACTTTGAAAAAATGTTATGTTAAAATAATTATATAGGATATATGCATCTTACAAGGGATGTCTATACTGTAAAGTGACTACACTGTAAAATACTTCTTTTTGAATATTTCATATATGTTTACGGCTATATAAATCAGGCGCTTGAAGCTGTTACATAATAACAGGGTATTTAAAGAAGGGAAGTGTATTTTATGGATAGCTTTATTGAGCGGAGAAAATATCAAAGATGCGGCGGAACCATTTGCAAAGCTGTTATTAGTGTGAATGGAGAGGGACAGAAGGAGTTTGAGCTTTGCGACATTTCAGCAGGAGGAATTAAATTTGTTTCCCAAAGCCGGTATGAAGAAAATACGTCCCTGACCGTCAGCCTCACTGTCTACAGCCTGCTTTCAGAATTTAAGATGAAGCTTGACGGGCATATTGTAAGAGTAGAGTGCACAAAGCATGGGTATGCATACTCTGTCAAATTTGATAATATCAGCATATATAATCAGGTTCAACTGGATGAAATTATAAATTCCCATATCAACTCAATTAACTCCAACCGCCATGCGGCAGAGGATGGTATTTACACCTTTATGCTTGTGCCTAAGGGCCGGCCCTCCCCGCTGAAAAAAGTACAACGATAATCAATCCCCTTTACGGGGATTTTTTATTACCTTTTTCTTTATTTACAGAAAGGCTCTTTCTAAAGAAAGGCTCTTTCTAAAGAAAGCTTATGGATTTAAAGCTCCTCCTTGTGGTAAAATATTTTATACAAAATGGAGGAAGACAAATGAACATAGGGAATGTGGTTTTAAAGAACAATGTTTTTCTTGCGCCCATGGCAGGGGTTACGGATATGCCCTTCAGGATTCTGTGCAAGGAGCAGGGCTGCGGACTGGTATATACTGAAATGGTGAGTGCAAAGGGAATGCACTATAATGACGACAAGAGCTTTAAGCTTACTGAAATAGATGATAGTGAGAGACCGGCGGCGGTGCAGATATTTGGATCAGACCCGTCTATTATGGCTGAGATTGCGGGCCGGCTGGATAATTCGGATGCTGACATTATTGACATAAACATGGGGTGCCCCACTCCCAAGATAACAAGAAATGGTGAGGGAAGTGCTTTAATGAGGAATCCGCGCCTTGCGGGGGATATAATCAAAGCGGTGGTTGGGGCTTCATGCAAGCCGGTTACCGTTAAAATACGAAAGGGATGGGATGATGAAAGCGTTAATGCCGTGGAGATAGCGCAAATAGCGGAGAAATGCGGAGCTAAGGCAGTTGCTGTCCACGGGCGCACGAGAGAGCAGTTTTACAGCGGCAGTGCTGATTGGGAGTGTATACGCAGGGTAAAGGAAGCGGTATCCATCCCTGTTATAGGAAATGGGGATGTAGCCAGGACGTGTGATGCAAAGCGATTGCTTGAAATGACAGGCTGTGACGCTGTGATGATTGGAAGAGGGGCGCAGGGAAATCCGTGGATTTTCAGAAGGGCTCTTCATTGCCTTCTGACAGGAATTGAGCTCCCTGAGCCGGACACAGGCGAAAAGCTATCCACTGTCATACGCCACATGAATATGCTGGTTGCTTTAAAGGGAGAGCACATAGGGGTATGTGAAATGAGAAAGCATGTGGCATGGTATATAAAAGGCATGAGAAATTCAACTTATGTTAAGGAAAAGATATTCAGGCTTACTTCAAAGGAAGAGATAATAGGCCTGCTTGGGGAATATATGCAAAACGTCCCGGGAGCATAATTATTTACGGAATTGGCTGATTTAAGTATCAGGATATTAAATTTTGAAGGAAAATATGGTATACTACTTAGAATACATAATACTTTTAATTGCAGCAAGATGCTGCGGATAAACATGGAGGCTGGAGCAATGCATGATATTTCAAAAGAGTATACAGATAATCTCACAGCAAAGACGCCTGCAATTTCTGCGGTGGAAATGACTGAGCTGGTGCTGCCTAACGATACCAATCTTCTGGGGAACCTGCTTGGGGGAAGGCTTATGCACTGGATTGACATAGCAGGAGCCATAGCCGCTTCAAGACATTCGGGCAGGGTGGTTGCAACGGCATCCATAGACAGCCTGGATTTCAGGCATCCTGCACGCATGGGCGAGCTTGTTATTTTAAGGGCAAGGCTTACATGGGTCGGAAGGACGTCTATGGAGGTGACAGTAAAGGCATATGCCGAGAATACTAAAACCGGCAGCGTAATTATGACTAATAAGGCATATATGACCTTTGTGGCACTGGATGAGGAAGGGAAGCCTACGCCGGTTCCTCCGCTTATACCTGAAACGGAGGACGAAAAAAAGGATTTTGCGGAGGCCGAGGCAAGACGTAATGAAAGATTAAAAAGAAAGAGCTTCGGTCTGTAGGAGCATTGGAGGAGTTCATGAAATTTTTGCGTTCTAAAGCCGCTGTTATTGCAATTGCTCTTGTCTCTGTGATGTGTCTGTCTGCTGCGGTAATAGCTGTTGACGTATCTGTTTTTATGCTGAAAAAGAGGGACAGGACGATTGACGTACAGCCCCAGCAGCCTGTGAGCAACAACATGCAGCCTGTGAAAGCCGACGAGCTTAAGGAGTGTGTTTTTTTCTTTAACGGGCAGAAAATTAAGGGCCTTAGAACATATACATATGCAGATGAGTTTGTATTTGTGCCCATAGATTTTATACTTCAGAAAATAGGTGTCAGCTTTGAATACTTCAGCCCGGATGATACGTTTCAATTTGAAATAGGGGGGCAGAAGGCGGTATTTAAGCTGGGGAGCAATGAATTTACATTTGGAAGCAGTATCTTTGATATGCACTGTTCTCCTGTAGCTGCCAAGAACAGCATACTTGTGCCTATTGAAGCGTTTTCGCACATCCCCGGCTTTGAGACTGATATTTACGGGGACAGTGAAACAGCGTTTATCAACTATTATCCGGATTATATGAAAAAAACGGAAAATGTGCGTATATTAAGATTGGTAAACGGGCTTGGAGGAATATATGATATGGAGGGCAACAAGCTGTACTGGTCGGACCCCGGTGAAAGGGAGGGCATTGACACTGTTAGCCGGGACCCTGAAGGGATAAAATATCTTTTGAAGGCAGGGGAGAGCAGTTACATAATAGAGGCTCAGGGAAACGAGTATCCCGCTCCTGTAAACGTCAGCCGGGAGGCCGGCTGGTCTGCCGATGGGAAATATCTTTACTGGGTTGATCGTGAAAAAAAGCTTTCTTACATATATGACATAAAGACGGCATTGACTAAAAAGCTGGGGGATTATTACTTCAGAATTGAGCGTGACAACGTTCAGAAAAGCGTGCAGTCGGGATATGATCAAAACAGCGTGCTTTATGACTACAAGAAGGCTTCTCTGTATAGAAGGGTGGTTCTTACCAATCCCATGCACGAGGGTAAGTATGCATTTATTGAAAGAAAAGGCAAAACAGTGCTGCAGGGATATGTTGCATATTCTCCCGACAGGGAGAGAGTACTCTATTATAAAAACGGTGAAGGCTACTATGTGTCCGTTGTGGATGGAACCAGGCATATTTTTCTGGGTGAGTATGTAAGCGCGGAATGGGTGAATAACGATAAAATAACCTTAACCGATAACAGGGGAGTGTACTTATTCGACATAAGCGATAAAATGAAGCTGAATGTGGAAAAGCTGTGGCGCAAGGTAGGACATGCCCCTGACGGAGATGTTCTTTTTACTGTAGGAAACCTGCTGATGTGCGAAGCCGACGGGGAAGAGAGGCCTGTATTGCAGCTTCCGTGGGTATGCGACAATGTTTTAAGGCTTTCAGAGGAAGGACTTTACATAGCGGTATCAAGTGAGGAGGACGGTGTTTATTATATTAACAAAGACAAGCTTACTAATATATGCGCGGCGAGTGAGCTTTTGACCTCCGGAGGGCTTTTTGGGGAAAAGGGAGTAGAGGAGGCAATATCGCGTGCTCAAGACGGAAAGCACACCGCGGTGCTTGTAAACAGGGGAGGCTTTCTGGGCTTAAGCATTATAGCGGATGCTTCATCCGATATAACGGAAATCACATTAAACTATAAAATAGACAGCGTTGAAGCGGCAGGAAGGATTTCTTCAAAATGGATTTCCGATACTTGTCTTCTTATATACTTTAAGGATCGTGCCTGGCTGGTGGATACTGAAAAGGATGTAAAAATTTACAGATGGGATGAAAAAAAGCAAAGCACAATAGAAGGAGCATGGGTTTTGTTCTAATAATAAATTCCCTTAAATATTAATAATAGGGAATTTATTTATTTGGAGCAAGCATGAGCAAAAAATCGTTTATAGGCGGAACTATAATTCTTATGGCCGCAGGCTTTATTGTAAGGATTCTTGGGTTCGTATACCGCATATATCTCTCAAACCTTATAGGTGCTGAGGGTATGGGTCTTTTTCAGTTGATTATGCCTGTATACTCCCTTATAATATTAACACTTACCTCGGGAATATCCATTGCCGTATCAAAAATGGTTGCCTCAGAAATGGCAAAAAAGCACAACGCAAATCTCATAAGAATAACGGCCTGTGCCCTTATAATATCGGCAGCGGCAGGTGCGGTAATATCAGGGCTTATTTTTATTAACGTCCGCTTCATAGCGGACTTTATATTAAAGGACGGCAGAACCTACCATTCCTTAATGCTGCTTGTTCCATGTATACCGGTAATAGCTGCGGCTGCGGCAATAAAAGGTTATTTCTATGGGACAAGGGAGGTTATGCCGACTGCTGTTTCTCAGGTGGCGGAGCAGGTAGTAAAAATAGGTCTGGTAGTAGTTTTGGCGGCGTACTTTGTAAATATAGGGCTTGAATATGCATGTGCTCTGGCTACTATAGGCATGGCATTAGGTGAGATTTGCAACCTCGCGGTTTTATACTTTGTCTATCATTTCAAGAAAAAAAAGCTGACGGCAAATTGTGCAAAGAGCGGAATTATGCGGAAGAGGGATATAATTAAAAACCTGCTGGTTATTTCCCTGCCCATATCCTTTAACAGATTCATTGCTTCTGCAATGTCTGCTTTAGAGGTCATACTCATACCCAGAAGGCTTATTGCCGGAGGTTTGGATTACCAGAGCAGCATTTCGGAATACGGAAGGCTTACGGGAATGGCAATGCCTCTTATATTCTTTCCGTCCCTGGTTACATCATCTCTCGCCACCACTATTGTACCTGCAATATCCGAGGCAATCTCCTTAAAGCAGTACAAATCGGTCAATTACAGGATTTCAAAATCCATACAGCTTACATTTATACTGGGCTTTATATTTACCGTCATTTTCATGGCATATCCTAAGGAAATAGGGGAAATGGTATACCGGAAGGAGGATATAGGAGAAATACTGTATTTTCTGTCATTTAGCTGTACCTTCACATATTTGCAGCAGACCCTTCTGGGCATACTGAACGGACTGGGAAAGCAGGCGGTTTCATTAAGAAATTCAATAATAGGCAATTCTATAAGAATCTGCTTTGTATATTTTTTTATTCCCATATATGGCATTAAGGGATACACTGCCGGAATAATAATAAGCTCCGCCCTGGTGTGCAGTCTTAATATATATTCTATAATCAGGACCACAGGCATGGCTGTGGATATAAGGAATTGGATTGTAAAGCCGGGTATGGTGGCCGCCGTCATGGTATTTATATCAAAATATATTTATGGATTTTTTATGATATTCAATGCGGGACACACATGGACAGTGTTTATGAGTATATGCGGAAATGCAGCCGTATCAGCGGCGCTTATGGTTGCGGCAGGAGCTCTGGACAGAGATGAGGTATTTAAAGTGTTCGTAAAAATGCCTGCCAATGCTATTCGTAAAAAACGTTAAAGAAACAAAGCATTAACCAGATATTCATATGAAATTAAATTTAAAAGCCTTAGAAGGTCAAAGAAAGTCAAAAACAAATTTTGATCTTTATGCATATCATATGATATAAAATATATATAAGGTCAAAGAAAGTCAAAGTTAATTAAATTTATGGAGGTGCGTGATAATATGTTTGGACTTACTCCTTATAACAGGAAAAACAGCGAAATATTAAGAAGAGGGGATGTCATGGATTTGAGGAGCTTTGTAAGCGACTTCTTCAACGACCCGTTCTTTGCAGGCTTTATGAGCGCCGCTCATCCCATAAAGGCAGATATCCGTGAGACCGATAAGGAATACATTATAGATGCGGAGATGCCGGGAGTAAAGAAGGAGGATATAAAGCTTGAGCTGAGGGACGGTACGCTTACCTTGGCTGTGGAGAACACCCAGCAGACGGACGAGGAAAGGGAGAATTATATCAGGAAGGAAAGAAGGATGAGCTCCTTCAGCAGAAGCTTCTATGTGGATAATGTAAAAAATGAAGACGTGGCCGCCAGATATGACAATGGAATTCTTACAATTACTCTTCCCAAGCAGGAGGGAGCAAAGGAAAACAGCCACAGAATAGATATTCAATGAAAAAGGGCCCGCCTAAAGGGCCTTTTTTTAATAAGTGTAACTCAATTTTAATATTTAGTTTATAGGCTGTTAATAAATATGGAATATAATTGGGTATATATGAATAGAATCCTTTTACATTGGCAAAACAGTGATTAAATGAATAGGGAGGTGATATCAATGAAGGATGAAATGAGAGAACTGAAAACGCAGATAGTTGAAAAAAATAAAATATTAAATTCCACAAGGAATGCTCGAGGAGATGACAGCGTGGCTGTGTGGGATACGAAAAAAGAGCTCGACAGCCTGCTGTATAAGTATTATAAGCTAATCAAGTATAAAGGCGGGGGTTCTTTAGTGTGCCGGAATGCATTTTAGGTATGGGTTTAAGCTACCGGCTTCACGGACTACAGTATTGGCATATTCCTGTGGGAATCCTGCTTTTGCTGCAGAGAGGAAATTATTGAGCAAAGCTTTTCTATGCCGGGCCGGATTTGCTCCGTGTACGCAGACGCAAAGCTGAGCCGTATATTATTCAGCCTCTGCGGCAGATTGTTACTGTAAAATATCTTGCCGGGAGCAAAAACTATGTCATTTGAGGATGACAGCTTGAACAGGCTGCCGACAGGAAAGCCGTAGGGCATGTCGAGCCATATGTTCAGACCGCCTCCGGGTTTAAAATATGTTACGCCGTCAGAAAGACAGTTATCCAAGGCTTCTAGCGTCTTAAAATACCTTTCTTTGTATATGTCATACATGAAAGAAAAGTGCTTATCCCAAAAGCCCATCCGTATATATAAGTCAAAGGCCCTTTGAATCAGTCCCGAGGTGGAAATGTCACTTGTATGCTTGGCTTCAAGAATATTGCCGTGTATATCTGAGGGTACTATCATGAAACCAAGCCTTAGGCCGGGCATAAATATTTTTGAAAAGCTTTTTATAAAAATTACCCTGTTGCCCTTATCCTCAGATTTGAGGGAAACAAAGCCCCTGTTGTCAAAATCAAGATCACTCACATAGTCGTCCTCAATGACATAAGCGTTATACCTTTCCGCAAGCTTAAGAAGCTCCCTTCTCTTAAGGTTCGAATAAGAGTGTCCGGTGGGATTTTGAAAGGAGGGAATGGTGTAAATAAGCTTGCAGTTATATTTTTTTAAGTTGTATTCCAGAACGTTCAGGTCTGGCCCGTCTTTATTTATTTCAACATCGCATATCTCCGCGCCTCTTGATTTAAAAACCGCTATAGCACCCGTATAGGTCGGACTTTCGGTTATAACATAGTCACCCTGATTCAGAAGCGCTTTGGATATAATATCAATGCCCTGCTGTGCGCCGGAGATTATCTGTATGTTTTCGGCATTGCTCTTAATATTGCTCTTTTGCATAAGCTGGCTTATACATTCCCTGAGCGGCAGGAATCCCCTGATGTCCTGATAGCTGAATGCATTACCCTTGTCCCTGTCCAGAATATCATTAAGCACAACCTTGAAGTTGTCTATTGGGAACAAATCCGAGGTAGGCGTGGCGCTTGCAAAATTAATTGTATTCTCATTAAGAGTTACCTGTCCGCTGGCCAAAAACGGAAGGTCATCCTGCTGGTACAGTTCATCAAGTATTATATTGCTGCTTCCGCTGCCCGCCATGCCTTTTAAGGAAAGCGTGTTTGAGATATATGTTCCGCTTCCGGGCTTTGAATATACATATTCCTCATGCCCCAGGCGTTTGAAGGCAGACACCACCGTAACCTGGTTGACATTTAATATGGCCGCGAGGCTTCTTATGGAGGGCAGCCTTGAATGCGCCACGAGAGTGCCCTCATCGATCAAATTTTTTATAGCCTCGTACAATTGCAGGTACAGCGGGGCTGCAAGCGTTTTATCCAAAAGCATTGTTCTGAAAATTTCCAGCATAAGCGACCGCCTTTCTATATTGTCTATGCTATAGATGTTGTCCATATGAGTACAAGTTTAACAGAATGAAGCCGAATTGTCACTAACGGGGCATGGGGAAAACAACTGAAGCTTTTGACGAATTTTTTTGTTCCGGAAAAATTGCCGCAAACGGCTGGAAAAAGGCTGATATAAATGTTATAATAGTCGGGAAAGAAGGAAGGAAGGGAAAAAGCTCTGTGCCGGCATGGCAATAAAGCATGCGCAAATGGTTATAGTAAATTAGATATGAAATATTTATTTTAAACAGAACATCAAAATTAAGACGTAGCAGGAGGAGCAACTATGATATCTCACATACAGGCAATACGCTCCGTGGACACTAACCCATGGAGAAACCTTGCACTGGAGGAGTACTTGCTGGACAGTGTTGAAAAGGGGAGCTGCATACTCTACCTTTGGCAGAATCAGAATACCGTAGTAATAGGAAAAAATCAGAACCCCTGGAGGGAGTGCCGTACCGATCTGCTGGAAAGAGAGGGAGGTCATCTTGCCAGAAGGCTTTCAGGGGGAGGGGCGGTCTTTCATGACACGGGAAATCTCAATTTTACTTTCCTGATGCATAAGGAAGACTATGACTTGCAAAGGCAGGTAAGCGTTATACTGGAGGCTGTAAAAAAAATGGGCATATGCGCCGAAAAGACAGGGCGCAATGATATAACTGTGGATGGCAGAAAGTTTTCAGGCAATGCATTTTGCTTCAGGAAGACCAATGCATATCACCATGGAACAATTCTTGTATCTGCCGATATGGAGAAGATGACCAGATATCTTCAGGTTTCAGCCGAAAAGATGAAATCAAAGGGAGTTAAATCCGTACAGGCGAGGGTTACAAACCTGACGGCCTTCAATAAGCTGCTGACAATAGAAAAAATGGCAGATGCGATGCTGGAGGCGTTTGGGGAGGAGTATAAAGGGAACGGTCTTGAAATGCTGGAGCTCAGCAGCTTTGATCAAAAGAAGCTGGAAGAGCTGTATAATAAGTATTCGTCATGGGAGTGGCGGTATGGAGAAGCCCCCGGCTTTGATATGGACATTGACACACGCTTTCCGTGGGGAGGGGTGGAGCTTGCCTTGAAGCTGGAGAAGGGGATGGTAAGCAGTGCCAGAGTATATTCCGATGCCATGGATGCCGAGTTTATTGCAATGCTTCCCGGTGCTCTTCAAGGGGCAGTTTTTTCTTCCTCAGCGCTGGCTGAGAAAATCAGCGCCCTGGACGGAGATGAAGAGCAAAGAAAGATGCTGGATGATATGGCAAAATGGATTAAAGCCAAGGAATTTTAAATAAAGGGAAAGAGCTTAAATTATGAAAATATTTTTTATATCCGACATACACGGATCACTGTACTACCTGAAAAAAGCATTGGAGGCCTTTAAGCAGGAGAATGCCGGCTATATGGTGATTTTGGGAGACCATCTGTATCATGGGGCAAGGAACCCCCTCCCTTTGGAATACAGTCCCAAGGAGGTAGCAGAGCTGCTCAACGGCTTTGCGGACAGAATTATATCCGTAAGGGGCAATTGTGACAGCGAGGTAGACGAAATGGTGCTTGATTTCCCTGTTATGGCGTCGTATTCTAACCTTTTGTATAACGGCAGAAGGCTGTTTTTAACACACGGGCATATATATAATGAGGACAGGCTGCCAAGCTTAAGTGATGGAGATGTACTGATTTATGGACATACTCATGTGCCCAAAGCCGAAAAAAAGGGCAGTATATTTGTGATTAACCCCGGGTCTATAACTCTTCCTAAGGAAAACAGCCCCAATTCCTTTGGAGTTCTTGAGGAAAATGTATTTAAAATAAAGGATTTCGACGGCAGAGTGTTTAAGCAAATAGCTTTATCCTGAGGTTTCCCTTTGATTTAATGGAACTATTTCGATTTCTATCCGTCAGTATTATTTAAAAGAGCAGAAGGATGTGCCGAAATGAAGGGGTTAGAGAGGATACTAAGTGTTATTTTGTTGATATGCTTGTTTTCAAGCTCTATTCTTTATATGCTTGTGGATTTTTCCAGCGACGTAAATCCGAGTACATGGCTTTATGCCTTTATTCAGATGGTGTTTGCTGCTTTACTTCTGGTTGATACCATAATATACAGGTTTAAGCCCAGCAGCAGGATAGCGGTTTATGCAGGGCGATTCCTGTGCTTTGTTCTGGCGGCTGTGCAGATTTTGCCTGCAGTGCTGTGGATGCTTTTCAACGGAAGCAGGATTTCAGAAACTCCGAATGAGGGAATTATGGCCCATTGGGGGTATGCCGCCGCGCATCTGATTATAGTAGCCTTGTGTGTGTTTAATATGACCTTGATAAAGCGTTCAAGGCGATATATATTTGCAAAGTAAAAAAAAGAGGTTAGTCTTTCGACTAACCATGTAAAGGGGGTCAAAATGTATTTTGTGAGGTCATTTATATTATTGACCCCTTATACATTTTTTATACAGTGCTGTAAAAAATATTTTAAAAAAATTTCAACCTGTTTTTTATCTCAAGTACTGCATCCTCTATTCCGCTGCCCGAGCAGTCTATGATTATATCGGAGTGCTTCTCGTATAAAGCGATTCTTTCATCATACAGGCTTTTA
Organism: Bacillota bacterium; assembly: GCA_023390115.1. GTDB lineage: Bacteria > Bacillota > Clostridia > Acetivibrionales > DSM-27016 > Anaerobacterium. The sequence goes on along the minus strand of JAEWDM010000007.1, from coordinate 60,786 downwards.
AGGCTTTGGGATTTTCCCATTGCTATGCCCCGGCTTTTTATATTTTTAAGCCTTCTTTCAATTTCCTCATATACTACATGCAGGAAAATAAGTATGCCGTCTTTCTTAAGATGTTCTATGGCGGAAGTGCTGTAGATTACGCTTCCTCCCGTGGCTATCACATGCCCCCGGACATTTAAAGCCTTTACCGCGTTTTCCTCCGCCGACAGGAAATAGCCAAGCCCTTTCCTGTCTATTATGTCCTGAAGCAGCGCTTCTTCTCTCTTCTGTATCAATAAATCGGTGTCTGTGAAATCCATTTTTAAGGTCTTTGCAAGCAAAACCCCAAGCGTGCTTTTCCCCGCTCCCGGCATTCCCGTCAAAATCACGTTCGATTTTTTCATTTTGCTCCATCCTGTGTGAATTTTATTTATATAATAGCACATAATTATTGTCAATAAAAGGCCGCAATAGCCTGAATTAATGCGCCGCAGGCTGCGGCATAGCTGAAACGAAACTTGGCTCCGTCCTCCTTGTTCTCAAAATCGGTATAGGGAAGCAGTGAAAAGCTTAGAAAACAGCTTTTTATATATGCCAGAAGGTACTTAAGCCTTTCTTTGCCATTCCTCCTGAAAACTATAATAAGCACAGCTATTACTCCGCCTGAAATAAATGAGTACGCCATTGCGTATATGACAAATTTCGCCCCCATTATTGAGCCTATGGCGCTGAACAGCTTAATATCCCCTGCTCCCAGCATTCTGAGAGCAAAAAACACTATGAGCAGCAGTACGGGGAGCAATATTCCCGCGGCAGAGCTCTTTAAGCCTCCTGGCCCGCTTAGAATAGCGTTTGTTAATATGCCGGCCATTATAAAAGGCACGACAACGGTATTTTTTATCCTGTAGGTTTTATAGTCGCAGATAAGTGCCAGCAGCATAAGCAGCCCAAGCTCCGCATATCTCACAGCCATTTAAATACCCCGCTTTTTTAAATTACAATATGGTTACATTATAGCATATATCTAAATTTTTGATTAAGTTATGACGATATAAATTCATAGGAATTTCCATTGATATATGTCTTAATGAGAGCCTAATGCTGCGGAGATTGCAGCATTATCAGAAAATTAAAATATATGCTTTATAATCTGGGGGTAATGTAATGAGGGTATTTAAAAAGCTTCTTGCCTTAGTATTAATAATAAATATAACATGCGGCATGTGCCCTGAACTGGCACAGCTTGCTCACGGGGCGGGCACGGCGGCACTGACTGTCAGCGGGTACGAAAACAAGAAGCTTACCATAAGCTGGAATACGGCGAATGTAAAATCCGTACAGCTTAAGTATCATAAGCCTGCCGCAGGAGATACCGCACAGTATGTGGATGTGGCGGCAGACCCTTCCGGTGCCTCGCAGACAATGTCCTCCGTGACCATAGACGGAATAGAGCCCGACTACATATATGATATAACTGTTGACATGTATGACTCCGCCGGAGGAGAGCCGGGAGTGGGCGGGGTGGTAGGAAATTTGATAGCCAGCGGTTCTGTTAACTGCCTTCCAAAGATATCCTTTAATGCCGGAATTGTATACCAGCAGCCTGTCGAAAACGCGGGCGGGGGAAGTGAATCGGGCATTATGCCTGCCCTTAAGGTGAGCTGGAATATACCAAAGGTATACGACGGCGCTGCGGGATATGTTCCCATGGACAGCGTCACAAGCTTTCAAATGCTGAACTCAGGGATAGAAAAATTCAATTATAAAATAACGGTGGCGGACAGCTCAAACAGGGCGGATGTGGACGTTGCGTGGCAGTCCGGGACTTATGTGGCGAGCGTGGCGGGGGACGGCACAAGAACCTCCGAGGTGAAAAAGGATGGAAACTCATATTACTTCTACCTTCTGGGAATTAAAGAGGACGGGGCCGCTTTGCCAACTACAGCGCAGGTCGGCAGCAACAGTTACGGAGATCCCTCCAATGGGGATGCTGACAAGGTTCTGCCCGAGGACATTTCGGACATAGGAGACAATGCTTATGTCCTCCCTCATAAGGACATACGTCCCGGTACGGTATATTACATGCGCTTAAATACGCTTCCTCTGAATGCGTCGGGGACATATATAAACTGCCTTTCCTCAGGCCCCCTTGGCAATCTGGCTACAATGGGGGAGCTGTCCTATGTATACACACCTATAAGATTTGCCCTCACAAAGGATTCTCTGGATAATGTAAACGTAAAAATATACAGGATAAACAAGGGCAATCTCAATATGCCCCAGCTATACTATGAGGTTCAGTTGTGCAGCTTCCCGTCGGATCAGGACAGCGACTGGAACCAGGGGGCCTTTAAGGACAAGGGGAAGGTAATGGACGGAACCTATTTTACCGGCCTGTACCAGTATACGCTTATAGAGGGCATAAGCCCTGAAAATACTGTTTATTACAGGGTGGTGGTCAAGTCCAACGGAACCGGCGACAGGCTGGAATCCCTTAAGACTCCTTATATAATAAAGAACGACATGTCAAGGCCTCCCATCCCGAGGAATGTTTCCGCCGTGGCCAAGGCCGACGTGGTTAACAAAACCAGTGATGTAACTATATCCTGGGATAAGCCGGCCCAGTGGGATCAGATAAAGGCGGTTACGGACCCGGATGAGGATATTGTTTTTCATTTTATATTGAATATAAATCAAAATGACCTTGACAGCAGCGTGACATACCCCCTTGAAGCGGGAGGAGAGAAATACGGAAACTTCAATGTAAAATACAGGCTTACGGGTTATGTCAGCGCACACGCGCCTGACAGCGTACTTATAGACAGGGGCGACCGTCTGGAGTTTACCATGAAGGGAGCCGATCTGTTTAAGGGCATACGGTGGGTAGGGCCTGAAGAGGATTTAAATGATCCTCCTGAGGCTGATGTCGACGGAAATTTGTATCCGGATTTTCTGCTGACAAACAAGACCTACTACCTGCAGGTATATACAACCAAGGGCGAGAATCAGGGCTACTATGACGCCAAAAATACGCTGGGCTATATGTCCGACAGGTCTGTAACCACAAGCTTTACCACCATTGCCGCAACTCAGAAGGACGTGCCTCTGCCGGGGAACTTCAAGACGGCCTCACAGCCTGCTGAGGATACCATAGTGCTTCAGTTTGACAAGGTAAATATAAACTGGGATGATTATTCCTTCAACCATACCGTAAACGACAGAGTGTACTATGACCTTTATATGAGCACAAGGACAGACCCCGAATCCTTTGTAAGAATAGGGACAACGGAGTATATGAATACCCCTTCCGATGATACCATATCGGATATAGATTTTCAGAATGCGGACAATGCACAGCTTTCATATATAAGGGCCGGAATAAGCGACTTCAGGGCCGGAGTGGGGGGCTATACCGACCCTGTAAGCGGGATCTACATAGAGCCGTATGAGATTTTCGGAGACGGGCTTAAGTCCAACACCACGTATTACTTTAAGGTGAAAACCCGGCTTTATGTGGAAAATCCTCTGTACCCATTAAACCCTGCTGTTTCAACCTCCATATTGTCCGTTACCACCGACAGGGATGAGATGCAGGACCCGGATGATGCCGCGGACAGGCCGATTGCTCCGGCAGATTTTGACGTTGCTCTGGACGCGGAGGGCAACCTTATGCTTACAGGGCAATCGGTGACCTTCACCTGGGCCAAGAGAGAGGACGCTGTAAGGTATTCTCTTGTATGCACCTCTAAGGAGGTGGGCCGCAGGGAGGATGTTTCTCTTTTATATGACAGCGACGGGATTTATAAAAGCTTTATAGATTACTTCGGAGATCTTGACAACGATATTGACGGCGACAGCAGGAGCTTTACACTGGACCCTGCCCTTAACCTTACCGAAAATCAGAGCCCGAAGATAGATGCATATACCTTTGAATATGACGGCGCTACGGAAATGTACACGCTTTCCATAAACAAGTGGTTGTTTCCAAATAAGCTGTATTACTTCAGCCTAAGGGCCGAAATATGGGACGGAGCGGTGAACGAAAAGCAAAGCGTCTGGATTTCCGTACCTGTTACTACCACGCAGGTCGAGGCTCCTACGCTTCTTGAGCCTGTGAATGACGCTCAGCTTGGATTCTGGTGGAAGGGAGAGCTTTCCAGACAGGCGGAGGAGTATAAGATATACTTAAGAGAGGATGGGGACAGTGAATATACCCTTCTCACAAGGACGCAATATACGGCGATAAAGGACGGAGACATATTCTACGGGAGGATACCCAAGCTGGATACCGATACATTATATGATATAAAGGTATGTGTGGGAACCGGCGATACTCTGGTAAGGCAGCTTTCCTTAAAGACCAGGGATGCTTATCATGAGCTGGAGGTCAGGTGGAGGGGAATCCCCTTAGATGATTACACAGGCTTTGAAATAGCCATAAAAACTCCTGAGGCGGGAGAGTATACAATTCTGGAGGCTTCGGATCTGGAGCTGTTTCAGAATGTAAACCTTAAAAATCCCGGAAACAACAACTCTGTCCCTGCGCGTCAATACGCAGAGAAGACGGTGCAGACTCTGGACACGGATTATTACATGTATTATGCCAGAATAAAGACAGTTACGGTAAAGTATGCTGACGGCACCGTAGTTAAGGAGCCCCTCAAATCCAATATGAAATATTATATTAAGGTGAGGACTGTAAAAAACGATCCTCTGAATGAAAGCCTCCCTGAAGAGGAGCAGAGGCCGCCGGCCTATTCAAAGTATGCGGGACCGGTGGACAGCAGGACGGAATTCAGCCAGGACGATTATGACGATGACGACGACGACTTAAACAAGGAAGCTACATATCTGGACAGGGTTTCAAGGCTTGAGGAAGCACTGTACTGGAGGGTTGAAATGAGCAGCACCAAAGCAACCAAAATACTTCTGAAAGGGGACAGGGTTTCAAATGTCATAGAGGGCAGTCCCGATACCCCCTGTGTAATAGACATATCAACCCTTAAGCCCACTATCAGCGTTGACGTCATATATGTGCCTCTGGTTGTTGCCAATGTTTTGAATGCTCAGAATGGAAGCCTTGTGATAAAAACCGTCGAAGCGGAGTATATCATAAATCCGGGGACCTTTGATGTGGAGAATATGGCTGAAATTGATGTGGTTGAGAAGAAGTGGGGGGTTAAGGACGTATTTTTAAAGCTTACCGTTACAAGGGGAGATTATCCTGCCTCCACCTTGCCGCAAGGGCCTGCGCTTGTTTCAAAGGTCAATGACTTTGAGGTGCAGGTGCTTGGAAGCTCAAAGACAGATGAGGCTCTTAAGAAGGAATTCTATGACAAAATGTATAATGACAAGACAGGTATTGTTAAGCAAAAAAGAGATATGCTGTCAAACCCCTATTTTGACAATACCGGAACAAAGGAAAAGCTTAACGCATTTATGGATCAGCTGATAAAAGAGACCGAAAGCGAGCTTTCGGATTATATAAGCAGAACTGTTGAGGGAACTAACGGTTCGGGAGGGATGATTCTTGCAAAGGAGTATATGACCTCCTTTGGAAGTGCCATGAGAGTGAAATTGGCATACGCTGCGAAGAAGGGAATAAATACCCCGTATGTCAACTATGATGGGGTAGACAAGTGGCAAAAGCTTACTAAGAATATAAGCCGGCCGGCCTCAAACGCACTGGTGCTAAGCGCCGAGAGAACTGGCAAATACGGTGTATTCGCGGTTATAACCGCTGCAAGCGACTTGCCTGTAAATTATTGGGCCAAAGAGAGTATAGATAAATTTTTATCAAAATACGATTTGAGAGATGTCTTTACCGGAATAGATAAGTCGTTTAATCCCGAGATGAATGTGTCCGTAGAGGAGATGGTGCTGCTGTATGAAAAGGTCATGGCAAAGACCGAAGCCAACGCGGGATCGGACATTAAGCAGAAGGTGTCTAAGATGGGCTTAAACGGCATTGTAAGTACCGCGGGACTGAAAAAGGATATAACAAGGCAGGAGGCCTCGGCTATATTTATAAAGGTATACTGCTCCGGCAAGGGACTGAATTCGCAGAGTCTCAGGCCATCTAAGAATATATTTATATCGGACGAGGACGATATAGGCTCAAAGTATTACAGCTCCGCAATGATGACTATAGACCTGAAGGTAATGTCTACCGACGAGACGGGCAGCTTCAAGCCCAAGTCCTCCATTACGAGAGCTCAGGTAATAGATTCGATGGTAAAGGTTATGGGGCTTTGATAAACATATTGTTTAAGAAAGGACATGGATATGAGAGTATTTAGAAAAGCAGCGTGCATAGTGCTTGCGTTTATATTTGCAATGCAGGTGAATTTATTTGACAGCAGGGTGTACGGAGCGGTTTATCCTCCTCAGCCCGCCCTTGATAATCTTGCCATACAGTCCACAGGAACAGATAAAACCGATGCCGCGGCAAACAAATGCTATGTGGATCTGGAGTGGCCAGTGCTGAGCTCTCCTATGGGGACGCCCTACCTTAACTTTTATGTCCACGAAATAAACAAGGCATACAGGCCGGCCAAGCCCGTGCAGCTAAAGGATGGCAGCGTGCCTGCGGGCAGCTCTCCCTTCAGGATGAAGGGGCTTCTGTCGGGAACCTTTTACCTGATAAATGCAAAGGCCTTTTATACATACAACAGCGGGGATATATCATATACCAGCCCCGAATCCTCAGCGTCAAAGACGGTAAAGGTGCTTACCGATATAGGAATGACGGTTGCCTCTTACGGAACAAATCAGATAAAAATAGAATGGGACGATGTCTGGAACTCAGGCTCCAGAATAGGCTACAGGCTGTACGTGTCGGATAACAGCAGCTTTGCAAATACAATACCCATCTATATAGGCAGCAGTCAGATTGAGCCCAACGGGCCTGTTACCGTTAACCAGTCCACGGGAAAGCTTGAGTATATTCACCAGGTTAATGACCCTGCCAGGGTCTATTATGTAAAGATTGAGCCCGAGATTGTTGAGGAGGGCGTTATATATAATCCTTCAACAGAAGTTCTCCCCGTTTCAAGCTATATACTGGTAAAAACGACCAGGATGTCCGAAACGGAGGAGGGCACTATATGGAGGCTGGACTGGACCCCTGTAGTTACAGGGCTTAACAGCAGTGATATTACTGTAAAATATTATATATATAAGTATGTTAACAACATGCCCATAGGAATATCGATTGACAGCGGCACAAGCACGTTTATTACCGTGCCTCCCGGAGAGGATAACAACTACTATATGATAAGGGCGGAGGTAACCCGTAACGGAGTGTCTATATACCCTCCCACCGTGCAGATTATTTCGGACAGGGTTTTAATACGCGAGCAGGACATACCGGCTATTCCTGCCGCTCCCGAGCTTGTGGATGAATTCAGAACCTATGACGGCAAGCTTATTATATCCTACAGCGATCAATTGCAGGACGGAAAGATATTCCCCGGAGAGCTTGCTCCCACAAGTGCCGCCATATTGTGGAGGCTTCCCAAAAAGGCGAACGGGTCGGTGGACACCGACATTATATATGATATGTGGATAGTGGATAATCCCAATCAGATAGACAACCCGCCTGAAGCCAGCAGAACCGAGCTCAGGCTTTCCCCTGATGAAAATTACGTAATGGAGGATCAGAACCATATAGGCTATAAGTATAAAATAGAAAATCTCACTCCCAATCACACCTATTATGTAAAGCTTGCGGCAAGAAAAACCTACCTTGAGGAAAGGGATGGTATATTGCAAAGCGTGCAATACAGCTCCATTCCCTCAATAAAGGTTGTCGTAACTCCTACGGACGGCTCTATTGATCAGCCTTTGGTGCCCGGAAGACCTCCTCTCGTCGTTTTGGCGGAGACCATTAAAAACACCAGTGCCACTATTCAGATAAAAAACAAGTGGTATGAAAAGTATGTGGAGCCAGAGGGGAGATGGATGCATATAGACCCGTTAAATCTGCCGTCGGACGCTGCCGATCCCTTATATGATTCATATTATACTCACGAGCAGATAAGGGGTTATTTTGCAAAAATGAACGAGGGTATTTTTGAGGACCCCAGTGACCCTGAGCTGCAAAACTTTGGTAAGACATACAGGATAGTGGAATATGATTCGGGAGAAAATGGCGTTACATTGGATGTGGGATGTATCGAATATGAGGAGGGAATGGAGCTTGACACCCTCAAAAATCTGCCGGCCGGCAAGGTTATAGGCTTTCCCGTTACAGCCAACGATGCTGCCGAGGATGTGACGTTGAATTTTGATAATAAGAGGCATAATGTCAACATTCCTCTGACGGAGCTTACTCCAAACACAAAATATATTATATGGGCCAGGGCGTCCAGGGTAAGCCAGAATCTTACCTCGCCCCCATCGGATGCTCTCCTCCTGACAACCTATCCTGATGACGTTATTCATGTGGAGAAGCCCACAGTGCCCGAATTTACCTATTACCAGGCAGGGGACACCTATGTGGATTTGGGATGGAATATAAGGGACGACTATACATACCATTTAAAATACGGTACGACTGATGATGTAAACGCGGCAGGAAATACTGTTACCACCACCGCCAGACAGATAAAGGATTCGGGACGGAGCTACTTAAGGATAGAAGGACTTCAGCCCAGCACAATATACTACTTTTTCATACAGGCCGAAGCAAAAAAGGACACATTGACAAGCCTTTCCGAGTGGAGCGATTCACTGCCCGTAAAGACACTCGGGCAGGCTGCTCCTGACACACCAAGGGGCTTTGGGGTAAAAAACTCGGAGGACGCAGTTACAAAAAACAGTATAACCTTTGAATGGATTCAGGAGGAGGGGCTGGAATATATTGTGGAAGTGACGGGAGGGATAGACTATAAGGATGTTGCCGAATATAGTGCCGGAGCTGCCTCGGAGTTTACGGTTAACAGCTTAAGGTCCAACTTCAGATATTTTGCAAGATTGTATGCATATGATCCTGTAACAGAGCTTAGATCCGAGCCGACTCAGAGCATTACCGTGAGAACCGAAAGAAGCGATGATGATTATGATTCCGATGAGGATATAGAGAATATTGCCTCAGGGGATTATATAGTAAAGGACAGCAGCGCGGTAAAAAATACCTGGAACATTAAAATTACGGGAATAAATGCAGACAGGTTTGTGGAGCATGTTAAAAATGATAAAATTCTTGATTATAAGCTTGATGCCAGAACCCCTCCCGCTAATACCCAGAGAATAAACATTCTTGTTTCCAACAAGGTTTTTAATTCATTAAGCGTGCTAAAGGAGAATCTTATAATATCGATAAAGGGCAGTCAGTTTGTAATAAGGCCTGAGGTACTCACCGATGATCTGGTAAAAATATCGTCGCCCGGCTTCAACTATCAGATATCGCTGGTGCTTAACGATACCGGTACAAGCACCGATGAGCAGAATGTCAGCTTCAAGACAAATGTAGTAAGGCTTGAGGTATCAGCGTACGATGGAGGAAACCCGATACCTGTAAATGCTTTTAATAAGCCGCTGAAGGTAATTCTGCCATATGACGGAAGCACATGGTACAAGGAGGGAATAACCTCGGGCTATGTGTATGACGACAGTACGGGACAATGGAAAAAGGCGGGAAGCTCAAACACCTTTGATATAGACAACGGGAGGGGGAATTTGAGCTTTGAGACCATAATACCCGGAGGTATAGCGGCGGCGGATACGGGAAACGCATTTTTCGATGATATTTACGGCACTAAATATGAGGATTCAATAACAAAAATAGCTGCTGTTTACAATCTAAAGAGTGTGTCGGGAAGAACCTTCCGCCCTTCTAAAAGCTTGACCGTATCGGATGGCGTAAAGCTTGTTCTGGATGTTTACGGCTACAGCTACGGCTCTGATTTCATGAGTACGGCAGCCAAGGCCGGAATTATAGCCCCGGCGGATATCCCTAATATTTCCGCGGGCTGCACAAGAGAGAAGGCCACGGTGATGGCTGTAAGACTTTATGAGCTTAAAACAGGTGAAAAAAGTAAGCCTGACAGCGGATTTTCCTCCGGCTACAGCGACTTAAACGGAGTTGCCGCGGCAAATACTCCTAGGGTCAGGTTTGCGATACAGAATGGAATGGTCGAGGGGAAAAGCGCGAGTGCTTTCGGCCCTAAAGACATCATAACCAGAGGGGAGCTGATGGGAATTTTAGAGAAGGTTATGGTAATTGCGGGAGAGATAGATTGAAAAAATTTAGTATATAAATTGAAAAAATTTATACTATAAGTTATATGTAAATTTAATCAAAGTTTAGCTTGCAAGCCAGTTATAACGTTGTGTTTTAAATATTGCATGTATATCCCAATGCCAAAGTGGAAATAATTTTACTGTAAAAAGATTATTTATTTATAAGGCATTTTAGCACAGGCTGATCTAGGGGGATGTACATGAAAAAAATAATTTCAGTGTTAACCTTATTAATTATTTGTATTTTTTCTTCCTCCATGCATTATGTAAGAGGGCATGGGGAGCTTCAAAGCCGAGAGGAGTTTATTGCAGCGGCTTTTGATGCATCGGGTGCAAATATGGTTGGCAGTGAAATTTATTTTTGGGCAAAAACAGATACTATGAAAAAAAGTGATACACTTAAAAAGATTGCATACGAGCTTTCAAGCGCATTAACGGTGCATGAAAATAATATTACGTTCTCTGATGTAAAGCAAAACAGCGTGACAGATACAATTGAGCTGAAGGGAGAGCATCCTTTAGAGCCCCGGAAGGGTATCAGCATAAAAATCACACTAAAGGATGACAGCAATGCTCAAAGGAATATTTATGGAAGTATAATTTCAACCATTTCTCACAGGGAAGCGGAAGAGCCGGGCAAGATACTGGACATGATATTTAAGGAATATGGAATTAAGGTAAATATAAACACCTGCATATCGGGTGAGTATGAAGGACGCCTGAGCGATGAGCAAATGGACAATATAGGCGGCATCGTGCTAAGGGCGGCGGATGCCCAAAGGGTTGAAGGAATGAAGGATGGCAATACCTTAAGCATATCGGCGTACTCTTCCCGCATATCCGGTGCAATAAAGTCAGGCAATAAAAAAATAAATTTAAATGTGGCTATGAGATACAGCCCTTATATGGACAAAACCTGTATATGGCTTGCTACTCCTGTAATTTTAAAAGAATACTGAGCTTAAACAACGTAACTGAAAGGAAGAATTAACATGCCCAAATACATAATAGGTGAGGGAAAACCATTAAAAGGGAAAGTAAAGACAAGCGGTGCAAAGAATTCCGTACTGCCCATTATCGCCGCATCCCTTTTAGGAAGCTCCCATAGCATAATAGAGGAAATACCCTATTTGAATGATGTAAGAGTCATGTGCGAGCTGCTGAGATCCCTGGGGGCTTCGGTAGAATTTTTTGATAATCAGGAAAAAATCAGGGTTTGCCCTGATAATATAAATAATATTACTGCGCCTTATGAGCTTGTAAATAAGCTGAGGGCGTCTTTCCTTGTTATGGGGCCGTTGCTTGCCAAAACCGGAATGGCCAAGGTATCCCTGCCGGGGGGCTGCGCTATAGGGACAAGACCTGTGGATCTGCATTTAAAAGGCTTTGCCGCATTGGGAGCGGAAATAACTCAGGGCCATGGATATATTGAAGCCAGAGTAAACGGAAGGCTTAAGGGAACAAAAATATACATGGATTTTCCAAGTGTAGGCGCCACCGAGAATATTCTTATGGCTGCTGCTCTGGCAGAGGGGCAGACCATAATAGAAAACGCGGCGATTGAGCCTGAAATAGTCGATCTTGCCACCTATTTGACGGCAATGGGAGCGGATGTAAAAGGTGCGGGCACCGACACAATAAAAATAAATGGAGTAAAAAGCCTTAGCGGAGCGAATCATCCTATTATACCGGACAGAATTGAAGCGGGAACCTTTATGGTCGCCACTGCAATTACAGGCGGGGATGTAGTTATAGAAAATGTAGTGCCGGATCATTTAAAGCCCATAAGCGCAAAATTAAGAGAAGCGGGCGTGGAGGTATCCGAGGAATTGTCTGCAATTCATGTAAAGGGCGGCGGAGCTTTAAAGGCTGTGGATATAAAAACACACCCCTATCCGGGCTTTCCCACAGATATGCAGGCCCAGATGACATCTTTGGTAAGCAAGGCGGAAGGGACCAGCATTGTAAGTGAAACAATTTTTGAAAACAGGTTTATGCATGTGAGTGAGCTTAAAAGAATGGGTGCAAATATAAAGATAGAAGGAAGAAGCGCAGTCATAGAAGGCACTTCCAAGCTGATGGGAGCTCAGGTAAAGGCTACCGACTTAAGAGCAGGCGCGGCTTTAATCCTTGCGGGACTGGCTGCCGAGGGTATTACTGAAATAACGGATATAGAGCATATTGAGAGAGGATATGTAAGCATAGATAAAAAGCTCAAGGCTTTGGGAGCGGATATACAAAGGGTGGAAGAGTAAGAATCATAAACTGCTTGCCCATGAATATATTTTATAGAGGGTATTTAAAAATATTCATGCGGTGAAGGTATATGATGACATGAAGAACTTTGTATACTATATGTTTTTAATGATGCTTATAATGGTGATATTGCCCCTTTTTATAATAAAGGGCTGCAGCTTTGCAAAGCATGATGCGGCTAAAAAGCCTTCGCCCCTTAAGGAGCAGGCGGAGGAAGTCAAAATAAAAGTTTATGTTGATTCTGCGAAAAGGACGGAGGAAATGCCTCTTGAGGATTACGTAAAAGGTGTTGTGGCGGCGGAAATGCCGGCGGAGTTCGGAGCGGAGGCATTAAAGGCCCAGGCTGTGGCGGCCAGGACATATGCCGTTGGAAGAATGAAGGGAATTTGCAAATCCAAAGAGGACGTTCATCCGGATGCCCACGTATGTACCAGCTTCGCACATTGCCAGGCCTGGGTGAGCAAGGCCGAGGCCTCTAAAAAATGGGGCGTCATTAACTCATTTAAATACTGGAGTAAAATCGAGAGAGCGGTAAAAGAAACAGAGGGTGTCATAATAACGTACGACGGAAAAATAATTAACCCTGTTTTTCATTCCAACAGCGGAGGGCGAACCGAAAATGCCGAGGATGTATGGGAAGGGGCAAGCGAGCCCTATCTCAAAAGTGTCGTGAGCAGCGGAGAAGAAAACAGCAGCTATTATAAGAATACGGTGATTTTCAAAATAGAGGATTTCTGTGAGATTATAAAAAATAAATACTCCGGTTTTGAAATAGAACAAAAGAATATTTTAGAGCATATAAAAATAATTGATTATACGGAAGGAAACCGCGTAAGAAATATTCAGGTGGGAAATATATCAATGAAGGGCACCGAATTCAGGGCGCTATTTTCATTAAAGTCTGCGAATTTTAAGCTTGAAAATGAAGGAGAGGACTCCATTAGCATCACCACCTTAGGAAACGGACATGGGGCGGGGATGAGCCAATGGGGCGCAAATTACCTGTCTGTGGGGGGAGGAAGCTACGAAGAGATTCTGAAGTATTACTACAGAGGAGTAGAGCTAGTGCCGCTTAATGTTAATGAATTGTGAAATATGCGGCGCTTAGAAACAATAAAATAACCCCTTATTTTTTCATTTCCATGTATATTGCTGCCATGGGCGGAAACAATATTATATGGAGGTGGAAAATGTGAATATGAAAAAGCTGTTTCCAGAGAAGCGTTTAACAAAAAAGGGTTTTTTAGAATTTCTTGATAAAAAGGGATTCTATATAGTATTAATACTTTGCATTGCTATTATCGGGGCCACCGCGGTGTTTATGTCAACACAAGGCATAACGCCGTCAGGAGATGAGCCTGAGGCTCAGATACCCCAGGGGCCTGTAGAAGAAAGGCTCGTTGATAATTATGACGAAGGCTTAAGCTTGGATGATCCTGAAGAAGCATCCATAGCGGATGAAGAGCCTGAAGAGGCAAACCAGCCTGTGCTTAATCCTCAAGCCAATGCCGAAGGGGTAACTGCCTCGGGCGCAGAAGAGCCTGTTCTTGCTGAGAATAATAAAAATACGGAGTCTAAGCAGCAGGAGAAAAAGGAGGATGCCGGGAAAAAAACAAATCCGGCTGAGAAAAAAACAGACAGCACAAGTGCTGACAGCACCGGCGGGGAAAAGTTTGTAATGCCGGTTTTTGGTGACATTACACTTGCGTATGCCGAGGACGAGCTTGTATATTCCAAGACGCTGGAGGAATGGAGAAGCCACAGCGGACTGGATATTGCGGCTGACAGGGGAGCACCCGTGAAGGCTGTCAATGACGGAGTAGTAACTGAGGTTAAAAACGATCCCAGATATGGAATTATGGTTGTAATTGAGCATGATAACGGGCTTAAGACAGTATATGCAAATTTGGCAAGCGATGAGATGGCTTCCCCCAACCAGAAGGTAAAGCAGGGCGAGGTAATAGGAGCCGTAGGCAATACGGCAGTTTTTGAGTCATCGGAGCAGTCGCACCTTCATTTTGAAGTATGGAAGGAAAACCAGCCTGTAAATCCTAAAGAATACTTGCCCGAAAAGTAACAGAAGCGAATTGTTATATATTATATAAATATGTTATAAATGATAAAAAGGAGAAAGCGTTCAAGCTTTTTCCTTTTTATCATATCACCCTTTGTAAGGGCATATATATAAAATAGATTATGCGCTATAAGACAGAAAGCTGACAATTAGTATTAAAACCTTCTATACATTTTAATTCCAGCTTCAATGTTATGGTTTTAGCTATAAATTGCCATTTGAATCGTCAATTATCTATAGAGGGGGGCTTGTTGTTGAAAGGTTATATTGAGGACAGAGTTATTGAGCTTGCTAATTATATTATTGAGAAGAAGACTACAGTGAGAGCGGCGGCTAAAAAGTTTGGAATAAGCAAAAGTACGGTCCATACGGTTGTAAATTAACAGAACGGTTTCTATATATGCTGTGCAAATTTTTTATTGATTATCTATTTACAGGCTAATATATCTGTGATATACTTCTAATATATCACAGATATATTAGCATATTTTATTACGGGTGATGAAAATGAAAAAAGAAAAGACTATGTCCAGAGACGCTTACAGGGAAATAAAAAGCAGAATCGTTTTTTGTCAGTTTAAGCCTGGCGAGCAAATTGATATTAAAGACCTGACAAATAAATTGGGTTTTAACAGCATAACTCCTGTAAGAGAAGCTTTGCTTTTATTGTGCAATGAAAAGCTGGTAGATATTGTTCCAAGAAAAGGAATGTTTGTTTCAGATATATCAATGGATGATGTATTTGACAATTATCAGCTAAGAGAAATTATTGAGCCGACAGCCTTTGCGGTTACGGCACTGAATGTTCCCGAGGAAATTATACAAAAGTATTATGCCATATTTAGAAACTATGGGACAGAAAAGGGAGCTTTTGATTTATCCAAGTATTTACAGATTGATATGGAGTTTCATATTGATTTGCTGAAGCCTATCGGAAATAAAAATTTGCATAATATTTTAAGGGATATTTATGAACAAAATGCCAGATACAGAATGGCGTGTCTTAAAATCAGGGATTTAAGCATGATGATCAATGAGCATCTGCTGATTTTGGATGCCGTTGCCGGCCGCGATGCCGAAAAGGCTGTAGCCTGCTTAAAGCAGCATATCTATAATTCAAAAATGGCTTTCTACGGTAATAAACATACTTTTTGATTTGGGGAGGTTTTGCAATGGAAATGTTTGCGGTTGAAGAAGAATTGCGGCAAAGCTCTTATGTCCTGGCAACATATTATGTTGAGACTGGCCAGGGCGAGGATATCGTCAGAAAGGCAGGTGCTTTTGCAAAAGGGCAGACACTGGGGACCTGGGTGAATGTGCCTTATATAAGCAAGGACATGACGGACAGGCATATGGCAAAAATTATTGATATTATAGAGGCGCCTCCATGGGATTTAATTTGTTCGCCGGAGGACAAAAAAAAATATTTTGTCAGGCTGGCATTCCCGTCAGTAAACTTTTCGGATAATATCCCCATGCTGATTACTGCGCTTCTTGGAAATGACGCTTCAACCTCTTCGCAGGCCAAATTAGTTGATCTCCTTTTACCAAAGCAATATGTAGATAATTTTAACGGTCCTAAATATGGAATTCAAGGATTAAGAGCCATCACGGGAATTTGGGACAGGCCGGTTCTTTTAAATATGATAAAGCCCTGTACGGGAATTACTCCCGAAATCGGAGCAAAAATTTTTTATGAAACCGCTCTTGGCAAAGTTGACATAATAAAAGACGATGAGCTTTTAGGCAATACATCATTCTCACCGCTGAAAAAGAGAATTCAGGAGTATAGAAGGGCATCTGAAAAAGCCTGTGAAGCTACAGGAAAAAGGACGCTTTATGCTGTAAATATTACCGACAGAGTGGATCGCATGCCTGAAAATGCAAAAATAGCCCGGGATTACGGCGCAGACGCTATAATGATCAATTATGCCGCAGTGGGATACTGCATGATGAATTATTTGTCGGGATTGGTGGATTTACCTGTTCTGGGCCACTACGCGGGCTCGGGAATGTGGAGTGAAAGCTGTAATTCCGGAGCAGCCTCTCATATTGTGAACGGGCTGCTTCCAAGACTGACAGGCGCGGATATTGCGGTTATAAATACTCCGTATGGAAGCTACGATTTAAACCGCCACTCATATATAAAAACGGTTCAAAGGCTGACGGGCGAATATTATGGAATTAAGAAAACAGCGCCGGCAGTCGGCGGAGGGGTTCATCCCGGAATGGTAAGGACATTTGTTGACGAGTTGGGAGTTGATATAGTGCTTGCGGCGGGAGGCGCTGTCCAGGGACATCCAAACGGCCCGGCAGCAGGGGCAAGAGCTATGCTGAGTGCAATTGAGGCGGCAGTCGGTGGGGTGGATATAAAATTGGCGTCTGAAGAAAATCCTGACTTGAGGCTTGCTTGTGAGCTCTGGTGCAAGTAGATATCGAACTTCTGTTAACATTCGTAATTTTCATATAATTACACATCTATAGGATAGCCATGCCTTTTTCTTGAGTTATGTAAATAAATTATTTATATAAATAAAAATTAATAAAGCGGAGGTGTAGCAATGAAGTATGCAATTAACGGGGCGACAACAATGCCGTACAGCCTTGAGGATGATATTGTTCATGCTGCCGGAGCGGGATTTGAAGGCATCGAGATATGGTGGGATAAGCTTAAGGCATATCTTGAGAGCCATAGTATTCCAATTTTAAAGGACCTTTTTCTAAAAAATAATCTTCAGGCGGCTGCAATTTGTCCATTTCTTGTATCTCCCTTCAGAAACACAGAGGAGCTTAGAAATGAATTTTTACGGGCTTTAGAAATAGCGCCGCAGTTGGGTTGTAAATTAATTGTCGTCTGTCCTGATTTTCAGCCTGTGACATTAAGCGTGGAGAAGGCTATGGAAAGGCATTGCAGGGAATTCGAATGGTATGGCGTCAGGGCGGCTGAAAACGGCATAATGCTGGCTATTGAGCCTATAGGAGGTCATACGCTTGTGCCGGGGCCTGCTGAAGCTCTTAAGCTTATAGAGTGTATGGGAAATCGTGATAATATGGGTATCGTCATGGATACCTTCCATTATATGAAGTCTAATATTTCTATGGACACAATTGAAAAAATTCCGGTTGAAAGACTGTTTATTGTACATGTTAACGATAGTGAGGACGGTATGATAAATGAGCTTCAGGATAAAAACAGGGTGTATCCGACGCTTGGCAAAATAGATCTGAAGAGCAATATTGAGGCGCTCAGAAGGATTGGCTATAAGGGCTACCTGTCGGTTGAAATATTCAGAGAGGAATATTGGAAGGATTCGGCTGAAAAAATAAATAGCAGTGCCTATGAAGGTCTTATGAAAATGCTGCAGCTATAAATATTTTCGGACAAAATACCGTCCGGATTTAAAAATAAATTAAACGGGAGGAATAAAATTATGTTTTTAGGCGCATCTTCTTGGGTATTTAGCTGGGCCCCGCCTTATACCGAAGCAATAAATACTATTGCGGATATCGGGTTTAAGGGTATAGAGCTTACTATTTGGAATGATGATTTCATGAAAAACTACTTTACTCAAAAGACGAATTCTGAGCTGAAAAAGGTTATAGCTGACAGGGGGCTGAAGCTCACGAACCTGTTTTGTCTGCCGTCGGGACAAGCCAGCATTGATGAGGAGCAGAGAAAAAATGCTGTAGAGCAGTTCAAAAATGCTGTAGAGGTTGCAAAGCAATTGGGTGTTAATTTACTTACCACCTGTACCTCCTGCCCATTTGAACTGGAATTTCCCTTTGAGCAGACAAGGCCGACAAATCAAACCTGGACAGTAAACATACCAAAGGGGCTGGATTGGAAAAAAAATTATGAGGAATTTATTGAGGTTATAAACAGGTTTGCAGAGGTATGCGAAGAATATGACGTCAGGCTGGCATTTGAGCCTCATCCTCACAGAATTATGAAGAACGCTGATTCTATGCTGAGAATAATCGACAGGGTCAAGTCTGAAAGAATCGGGATGAATCTCGATCCAAGCCATCTTTTCCCTATGGGAGATTTGCCGAATGTAGTTGCTTATCAGGTTAAGGACAGGATATTCCATACGCATTTCTCCGATAATGACGCTCAGACAAACGCTCATTGGAGGCCGGGAAAGGGGAAAATCGATTGGAATGCCGCTGTCAGAGCATTGAACGATATAGGCTATAGCAGCGTAATTTCCCTGGAACTGGAGGATGTACCGGGAGCTGCAGGTTATCCCGGCTTCCACAGGGATCCCAATTCAAATAAGGAGCTGCTGGTAAGAGAATATAAGCTTGCCAAGGAGTACATGGAAAAGGTGTTTGAAGAAGAGAATATAAAACTGGACTAAAAATGGAAGGATATTAATATGAACTATACGATTAGACCAATACTTACGGGATATCAATATCTTGACAAAGGCAATTATGCCACCTTCAGGAAAGGGAATGGGATAGTCCTTGAAATGCCGGTTTTCTCATTTTTAATAGAAGGAAACGGGAAAAAAATACTTGTAGATACCGGGATGAGCGATACAGAGCATTCTGTAAAATATCATCACGACGGAAGACAGGAGCCGGGACAGGCAATTCATGAGCAATTGGGAAGAATGGAAATATCGCCTGATGAAATAGAAACGATTATTTTTACACATCTTCATTGGGATCACTGCTTTAATTTGGAAAGGTTTCCGAAAGCGAAGCTGATAACAAGTAAAATTGAATATGAATTTGCAAACAATCCTATTCCGTTTTACTGGGCTTCTTATGAATATCCGCCTGCAACAGGTCTTACTCCTCCTTTTGCAGGGAGAGAGTTTCACCTGACTGAAGGCGAGGTGGAGGTTGAAGAGGGAATAACAGTATTCCCTATACCCGGACACACTCCCGGACATATAGCAATATCTGTTGCGACAGTAAAAGGACAGTATATTATAGTGGGCGACCTGATGTTCCTGAGAGATAATATGGAGCCGGATACTGAGCATGGCTGGCCTATTACTCCTCCGGGAAGATTTTGCAGCATTATTGATTTGTGGGAAAGCGTAACCACGGTGATGAAAAGAGCAGCATTTGTTTTAATGACCCATGATCCGTCTCATTTGGGAATAAAGCAATTTCCATAAACCGGCGGCAGTTAATTACACAAATATAAATTTAATTTTAAAGAGGAGGAAGTATTTTATTATGAAAAGGATTATATCTTTTATAATCGCATTATCTCTATTGTCAACAATTTTTGTTGGATGCTCCTCAAAAGACGGACAGAATGCACAGCAATCAAGCAGCAGTAATCCCGGAAGCACCTCCGGTACTGGGCCGGAACAGAGTATAGAGCTTGTGGTTGAAAGCTGGAGGGCAGATGACGTTAAGGTGTGGCAGGATATTATTATTCCGGCCTATGAAAAGACACATGAAGGAGTAAGGATTAAATTTAACGGGGTAATTAACACAGAATATGGAACCACACTGCAAACGAAGCTGAAGGCAAAAAGTGCCGGAGATGTTATTATGGTTGAGCCTTATGATTTCAGATCAGTCCTTTATGAGGACGGATATCTGGAAAAGCTTAATGATTTGGAAGGCGCCAGCACCCAGAGCTTTGATGAATTTGCCCTTAGTGCCTGGAGCACAGACAGCGGGGATTTATTCGGATTGCCATTGGCATCGGTAATTCATGGCTTTATTTACAACAAGAATATTTTTGAGGAATTAAACCTGGAAATACCTAAGACTACAGATGCCTTCCTTGATGTTTTAAAAAAGGTGCAGGACAGCAAAAAATATACGCCTATTGCTATGGGCACAGGTTCAGACTTTGTAACGTCGGTTTTGGGCTATAGTGTTATAGCGCCCGGCTTCGTAAAAGGAGAAGAGGGCAGACAGGGGCTGATAGACGGCACAAAAAGGTTTACAGATGCGGAATTTGTTGAGGCATGGGAATTCCTGAATAATTGGGTGCCATATATGCCCGAGGGATATGAGGCTATAACATATTCGGATATGCAGAATCTGTTTATCTCAGGCCAGGCGGCCGTATTCCCTGCGGGCTCGTGGGAGTTTTCAATATTTGAGGAACAGATAAAGGACTCCTTTGAATATGGTGTATTCCCAGTTCCGCCGAAAAATGCGGGTGACCAGTCATATGTTTGTAATCACCCTGATATGGGACTGGCGCTCAATGCCAATTCTCCCAACAAGGAGCAGGCAAAGGAATTCCTTACCTGGACGACGACTAAGGAGTTTGCGGAATTATGGAACAATGCTCTTCCGGGCTTATATACACTGTCAAAAAATGAGGTTAATATTGAAAACCCATTAGCAAATGAAATGCTTTCATGGACCCAGACTATGGGCTCGACTCCCAGAATAGCTTATCAGTACCTGTCAAGAGGAGATTTCAATACCGATGCCGAGATAATCAGGCTGACAACTCTGATGCTTAATAAAAAGCTTAAGCCGGCAGAGGTTGCTGCTCAGATACAGGAGGGCCTGGAAAAATCCTATAAGCCCGTTAAGTAGGAAAATGTGTTTGGAGGCTGGAATATATAAAGCTTCCAGTCTCCAAAAATATATTTCAAATTATTATAAAGTGGAAAGCAGAATGGGTGTAAACATGAGAAAAGGGGTAAGATTTTATATATTATGGTTTATATTGCCGGCGGCTTTATTGTATACTGTCTTTTTGGCATTGCCTTTGCTTGATTCACTGAGACTTAGCTTTTTTACAGTTAATGATTCAAGGCAAATGGTCTTTTCAGGCTTTGACAACTATAAGACACTGCTTACCGAAGGCAAATGGCTGGAGCAGTTTTTGCGGGCATTAGCCAACAGCTTTAAGTTTTTTGCTATAAATATGCTTTTGCAAAATCCCGTGGCGCTACTGCTGGCGGCGCTGCTGGCGACCAAGATAAGAGGAGGGCATATATACAGGACGATTCTATATATACCTGTAACGCTTTCTCTGGTTGTTGTTGCTTTTATCTGGCAAATGCTGCTCAATCCTTCCTGGGGAATAATCCGTGATATTATGGATATTTTCGGGCTGGGAGCCTTCTATAAGCCTTGGCTGGGTATTGAAGGCTCTGCCATAAATGTAATGGCGTTATTATCAGGCTGGCAGAATCTTGGGGTTCCGATTATTCTGTATTATGCGTCATTTATTCAGATACCTGATGATTTGATTGAAGCGTCCAGGGTAGACGGCTCAAACGCCTGGAGGACTTTCTGGACAATCAAGCTGCCTCTGGTTATGCCGATGGTCGCAACAATCTCTTTGATGACATATATATTTAATTTTAACGCATTTGATTTGATATATGCAATTAAGGGTCCTCTTGCCGGACCAAATTTTTCAACCGACACAATGATGTCCTTCTTCTTCAGGACCTTTTACGGACATGAATTCCAGCAGCCGAATGAAACGATGGGTGCAACTGTTGCTACTATGATATTGCTGATTCTGATGATCGGAGTATTGATATATATATTATGGAATAAAAAGGCAAAGAAAGATAATTTTTAGGAGGGGAAATATGCAAAATAACTTTGTTGAAAAAAAATACTTTTCAATATCCTTATTAGGTCAGATTTTTAAGCACGGGATACTGATACTGTTTAGCTCTATTGCAATTTTCCCCATACTTGTGATAGTAATAAATTCGTTTAAAAGCAGGAGTGCTATTTTTCAAAACCCATATATGCTGCCGTCTGCGGAAACCTTTGATATTATAGGCTATATTACAGTATTTGAGAGATCCAATTTCCTTCTTTACTATGCAAACAGCTTAATTATTGCAGTGATGAGCCTGTTTATAATATTATTTTTAGGCTCTATGGTGGCGCATGCCTTATCGGAATATGACTTTAAGCTAAACAACTTTATTCTCCTGTTTTTCCTTGCGGGGATAATAATACCCGTGAGATTAGCGTCGGTAAGCCTGTTGAAAATAATGCTGGCACTGAATTTAACAAATACCCTTCTGGCGCTGATAATAGTATATTGTGTTCAGGGGATGCCATTAGCCATATTTATACTCATACAGTTCTATAATAAGGTACCTAAGTCAATAAAAGAGGCAGCAAGAATAGAAGGGGCAAGCGAGTGGAAAATATATACTCTGATTATGCCGCTGGTGAGGCCGGCAATAGCTACTGTCGCCGCTTTTTCAATTGTTCCTATCTGGAATGATATCTGGTTTCCGCTGATTCTTGCACCCGGAGAAAAGGTCTGTACCGTAACAATGGGAGCGCAAAAGTTTCTCGGGCAGTTCGCCAACGACTGGAATGCTTTGCTTGCAGCCCTTTCGATGGCGGCTATACCGATTATTATTTTATACTTTATTTTCTCAAGGAATATTATGGGGGGAATAATTGACGGAGCTGTAAAAGAATAAGCCAAAGGACATGGGATTATGAATACGAATATTACACTTTCAAAGATTAATACCGCGCTGGGTTTTCTGAAGGGGTTTTTATACCGGAAAATTGCAGAACTGCGGCCGCTGGCGGGAATTATATATCCGGACGCCAATGACAGGGATAATCCCGTTGACGCCGGCGAGCTTGTAATAGGCTGCAATACGGTATGGGGCGGAGCGAGGAAATACTTTGACGTAAGCACTTCCTTTAGCGTGAGCTACAACGGAACAAACGAAGTAGCGCTGCTGATGGTATTAGGAAACAGTAAAAGTCTGGAGGCACTGTCCTTCTTATATGGGCCTGAGGCAATGGTGTACTGCGACTCAAAGCTGTATTCGGGTATTGATCCCAACAGGCCGGCGGTATTGCTTGATAATGCCATGACGGACGGGCAGCCCCATGTGATTCGGCTGAGGGGATGGACCGGGATTAAGGATGAATTATATGTTTGCGAAAAATTGCAGATAGTAGAAATAAACAGTACGTTAAAGGAGCTTATATTCAGGACTGAGACGTGCCTAGATACTATAGAAAGCCTCGGGGACAGCCTTACGGCATATAATATTATTACGGCACTTGACAATTCCTTTAAAGCCATAGACATGAGGGAGCCTGTCGGGAAGGCTTTTTACGACAGCATCTGCAATGCCAGAGGAATATTGATAGATGAGCTTAAAAAAATCAGAGCTGAAAGCAATCGGAGTGTTGTTGCATGCGGACACGGACACATTGATCTTGCCTGGTTATGGAGGACAAAGATGTCTGTTGACAAGGGTGCGAGAACCTTTGTAAATGTGCTTGGTCTTATGGACAGATATGATGATTTTTATTTTTCACAGACACAGGCACAGCTTTATAAGTGGGTAGAGCTAAAGTATCCTGAAGTATTTGAGAGAATAAAAGAAAAGGTTTGGGCAGGCCGCTGGGAGATATTAGGCGGCATGTGGGTTGAGCCGGACTGCAATCTCAGCGGGGCTGAGGCTATGGTAAGACAGTTTGTTCTGTTTTCAAAATACATGAGGGAAAAATTTGGGACTACAGGCTCTCCTGTGGTATGGCTGCCCGATACCTTCGGTTTTTCAGGACAGCTTCCGCAGTTGATGGCAGGTGCGGGCATCAAATATTTTGCCACTGCAAAGCTTACCTGGAACCAATACAACAAAATGCCAAGTGAATACTTCTGGTGGGAAGGAATAGACGGCAGCAGAGTACTGTCTTATATTGTTTCGACCTTGAAGCCGGGTTGGTGGGGCGCAACCTACAGTTCTGATTTAAGCGTACGGGAAATTGCTGCCACATGGAAGGGGATGAGCTCAAAGGGAGCACACAATGAAATTTTGATTGCATACGGGCATGGAGACGGGGGAGGCGGCCCGACTTCGGAAATGCTTGAAAAAAGCGCTGTTATAAATGAATTGCCGGGTGTAAGCAGGGTGAAAAAGGGGAAATTTATAGATTTCTTCAGGCAGCTTGAGGAAAGAAGCCGCAATATACCTGTCTGGGCCGGAGAATTATACCTTGAGCTGCATAGAGGAACCTATACAAGCCAGGCTGGGGCAAAGCGGCTTAACAGAAAGGGCGAGGTGCTTGTGCATAATGCAGAGTTTTTAGCGGCCTGGGCAAAAACTGTATCCGGTTATGATTACCCCTATAAAGAGCTTCAAAACGTATGGGAATTAATATGCTTAAACCAGTTTCACGATATACTGCCCGGCTCGTCGATAGCGGAGGTATACTCGGACAGCCGGGAGGATTACCGGAAGGCCGAGCAGATTTGCGGAGATATAATACATGAGGCTGTTTTAAAGCTGGATAGGAAAATTGATGTAAATGCGGATTATGTGGTTTTTAACTGTACGCCCTTTGAACAGCAATCAATTGTAAGGCTGCCTCTGACATTAGCTGAGGATGAGTATATAACAGACGGATATGGGACGCTCAGAAGCGTTAATTCTGGAGAGCATTTGCTGATTGAGAGCTCCCCGGTACCAGCCTACGGGTTTAAATGCCTGTACCTGCGGAGAACAGGGGAGGTGCCTGAATCCCCATGTAAGGCAAAAGCCGGTATAAAGAAGGAAGCATACGGATGGGTTATTGAGAACGAGAGCATTTATATTAAGCTTGATAAGGAAGCAAATATCACAAGTATTTTTGATAAAAAGAGGAAGAGAGAGGTTGTGCAGCCCGGTAATCCCTGTAACAGGTGGAAGCTTTACGAGGACAGGCCTATAGACTGGGAAGCCTGGGATATAGATGAATATTACACAGAAAAGGGATTTTCTGAGGCAAGGCTTATTAAGGCTGAGCCTGTACATGAGGGAGATATAATTGCCGGTATCAGGATTGAGAAAGAAATAGAAGGCAGCACTGTTCTTCAGACGATCTGGCTGGACTCGAAGAAGCCTGTTGTCAATTTTGATACCACAATAGACTGGAAGGAAAGAAGAGCGGTATTAAAAGTGGATTTTCCGGTACAGGTACGAAATGAGCACGCAGTGTATGACATACAGTGGGGAAATGTGAAAAGGCCAACTCATTTAAACACTTCCTGGGATGCCGCCAAATTTGAAACATATATGCATAAATGGGCCGATTTAAGTGAAGGCGATTATGGGGTCAGCATTTTGAATGACTGCAAATACGGTCTGAACATTCATAACAGTTGTATAAGCCTTACGGCACTGAAAGGAGCATGCTTTCCTGACGCTCTGGCGGATTTGGGAATCCACAGCTTTTCCTACGCCATACTTATCCATGAGGGAGATTATAAAACCTGTACCGCGCCGCAGGCATATTTGCTGAACAATCCCTTAATGGCTTTGAAAGCAGACTTCTCAAAGGGTGAAAGAAGTGAGGAGGGCTTCCTTTCGGGTACCGGGCTGGTGGTGGAGACTATAAAGGCAGCAGAAGACGAAGGCAACGCAATAGTAATAAGAGCTTATGAACCGAACAACTCAAGAGGCGTATGCAGGCTGCAAATGAAGCAGCCCCCTAAGGAAGCGTGGAAGTGCAGCATACTTGAAGAAAATGATGAGCCTGTAGAGATATCCGGCAATACAGTGCAGGTCGGTTACAGGCCTTTTGAAATAGTAACTCTGAAGATAAAGCAATAAACGGAGGGATAATCAAATGAAGGCTCTTATATTGGGAAGGGATTTAAAAATCAGGCTGGCCGAAACGGAAGAACCTGAATTGAAGGCCGGACATGTGATAATTGATGTGAAAGCATGCGGAATATGTGGTACCGATATGCATGTATTAAGGGGAATGGAATCAAGCTGGTCTCTTCCGGGAATAATCGGCCATGAATTTGCGGGAGTTGTGAGCGCCTGTGCAGGAGATGTGAAGGATTACAGCGTTGGAGACAGAGTAACTGCACAGCCGCTTGTGAACTGCGGAAAGTGTGTTGCGTGCAGCGAGGGAAGGACAAATCTTTGTACCGGTATAAGGCTTATTGGAGGAGAATATCCGGGAGCGTTTGCAGAAAAGGTGGCAGTGCCTGCTGACAAGCTTATAAGAGTTCCGGGCTGCGTTCCATTGGAAAAGGCCGCCCTGTCGGAGCCTTTGGCTACGGTTGTTCATGGATTGCAAAGGCTGAAAAACCGGAGGTACGAGAATGTGCTGATCCTTGGCGCCGGGGCATTGGGGCTCCTTACGCTTCAGATGCTGGGAGAAAAGGCACGGAATATTGCAGTCAGCGACGTTTCGGAAATGAGACTTAAGGTGGCAAAAAGTCTCGGAGCTGCCTGCATAATAAATGCGACGTCCCAGCATGTGGAAAAGAAAGTTCTGAATATGACAAACGGCAGTAAGGTTGACCTTGCTATAGACGCTGCGGGCTTTTCTTCAACCAGGCTGCAGGCATTTAATCTAATAAAGCCGGGAGGAGAGCTTTTGTTTATTGCGCTGGGGCAGAAGGAAACACCCGTTGACTTCATGCAGTTGGTTACAAATGAGTTGAGCATGTACGGGACACAATGCCATACAATGGAGGATTTCCATCTGGCAATTGAGGCTATGGACAAGATAGATTACGGTAAAATAGTAACGCAGCTTCCAATGGAGCATGGAGAAGAGGTTTTCGACAACCTGCGGGAGAATCCGGGATATGGTATAAAGCTTCATTTAATGCCTTAACCATATCCGAAAAAGGGGGTATTTATCATATATAATATAGCTATAGTGGCGACATTAGATACTAAAGGCGAAGAGGTCGGTTATCTCAGAGGTTTAATAGAAGCAAGCGGAATTAATACTATTGTAGTTGACTGCAGTCTTCTTGGAGAAGCAAAATGTGAATATGATATCTCCAGACCGCAGGTGCTTGAGGAAATTGGAATTACAGAAGAGATTATAAAAAATGCTACAAAAAATCAGGCTATTGAGCTGATGAAAAAAGCCCTGGGCACTAAATTAAGGCGCTTATATGACCAGAGATCAATCGAGGGAGTTATTTCGGTTGGAGGTGTGCAGGGAACTGTGATAGCAACATACGCAATGCAAGCTTTACCAGTGGGAGTACCCAAGTATATGGTTTCGACAGTAGCAAACGGAAATTCTGCTTTTGGGCCCTTTATAGGAACCTCTGATATGGTAATAATGCATTCTGTAGTAGATATTTCAGGACTTAATTTTCTTCTGAAGAAAATATTGACTATGGCTTCGGGCGGTATTTGCGGCATGGTGAAGGCTGTTAATGCTTACAGGTCTGACAAAGCGGCCCAGGTTGTGGCGATTACGATGGGGGGCGTGACTACCCCGTGTGTGACTAAAATAAAGGGGCTTCTGGAATCGAAAGGTATGGAGACGGTTGTTTTTCACTGCAACGGAACAGGAGCTCAATCAATGGAAGAGCTGGTAGGCGAGGGGATTATTACTGCGGTGCTGGATATAACACCTCATGACGTGACGGATCTGCTGAATGGAGGGCTTATGCCGGCATATCCTGAAAGATATTTAAAAATAGCGGATAAGGGAGTTCCGGTAATATTTGTCCCTGGTTGTGCGGACATAATTTTATATAATGGAGAGCATAACATTCCTGAGGATAAGAAGGGCAGAAAGTATGTTAAGCATAATGAAATTCACACACATGTAAAGGCGGACTATGACGAGATGTATAAGCTGGGGCTGTTTGTATTTGACAGGCTGAAGCAGATGTCCGGAAAAGCGGAGATAATAATTCCCAAAAAGGGCTTCAGTCAGATGAACTATCCCGGAGGACCATTATATGCCCCGGAATGGGATCAGGGCTTTGTCGATGCTGTAACGGAGCTGTCCCATGCAAATGTCAGGGTACTTGTGACAGAAGATCATATTAATGATGCCGGCTTTGCGGAAACCTGTGTGAATGAATTCCTCAGACTAATGGAGGGTACATGATTAGAGCACTGATTTTTAAGAGAAAGCTGGTTGAGGCAGCAAGAAAGTGTTATAATTCCGGACTTCAGACGGGGACTGGAGGAAACTTCAGCGCAAGACTCGAAACAGATGCCATGCTGGTTAAGACCAGCGGAAATTCCTTTGGGGATTGCACTTTAAAAGGAATTATAGTGACTGATTTTTCAGGGAATATTTTAAAAGGTAAAGGGAAGCCCAGCCGGGAGGTAAAGCTTCATGGATATTTGTATAAAAGCTTGCCTGGTATTAATTCTATTATCCATTGTCACTCGCCTTGGGCGATTTCCTGGTCGCTGACAAAAAAAGATCTTCCTATGGACACCAAGCATTTTATGTTGAAAATAGGAGAGCCCTTGAAGAATTTTAACATTGCCGAGCCTGTAGTACCTGAAAGCAAATTCGAAGAGATAGGCAAATATATAGCGGAGCATGAGATAAATGGCTTTCTTTTAGCAGGCCATGGTGTGGTTGCCTTCGGTAAGAATACAGATGAGGCGCTATATCTTTTGGAATTAATTGAGGAAACGGCAAAGGTTTGTATATTAAACAGGCTTATTAAAGGAGGAGAGGTATGATGAGAATATATATAGGCAGTGATAATAACGGTTTCCGGCTTAAAAAATTTCTGATAAATGTAATTGAGCAAAAGGGCATAGAGTGTGTTGACGTAGGTGTAGATTCGGATTCCGACGAAACCATGTACCCTGATATAGCCAAAAGAGTATGTGAGAAAATTATTGAAAGCAATTATGCTGCAAGAGGTATATTATGCTGCGGCACAGGTATAGGCATGGCGATGACGGCAAACAAATTTCATGGCATATTTGCTGCTGTGGGGCATGATATTTATTCGGCTGAACGCTCAATACTCAGCAATAATGGAAATGTGCTGTGCTTTGGAGCACAGGTGGTGGGGGAGCAGCTTGCGGCAAGCATAGTAAGAACCTGGACCGGGCTGGAATTTAAGGACAGCAGATCAACCCGCAAGGTAAAGCGGATGAGAGAGATTGATGATATGAACTTAAATGACACGGGGTGCTGCTTATGAAGAAAATATATTTGGGTACAAACTGGAAAATGCATAAGGGGCTCAATGAAGCCATGGAATATACCCGTGAGATACTTCAGTTCCATACGCCAGATAATATCCAGATGTTTTTGATTCCTCCTTTTACATGTCTCCAAAGCATGTCCGGGAGACTAAAGGGTACGGGAATATGGCTGGGGGCACAAAATGCCCATTGGGAGGACGAGGGGGATTTTACAGGTGAAATATCTCTGAAGATGCTTAAGGACTTTAATATAGATATTATAGAAATCGGGCATTCAGAGAGAAGAAGGTACTATGGAGAGACAGACTATACAGTAAATAAGAAGACTTTGGCGGGAATAAAAAATGGCATAAGAGTCCTGATATGCGTTGGAGAGACGGCGGAAGACAAAAGCTTTGAGGTATCGCATGAATATGTTAAGAGGCAGGTCAAAATAGCTTTAAAAGATGTGCCGGAGGATAAGACTTCGCAGATAATGCTGGCATATGAGCCTGTATGGTCAATTGGGGCATCCGGAGCTGCCGCTCGTCCGGATTATGTGGAAGGCATTCATGGAACAATAAAGGAAACGCTGGCGGAGCTTTTTGGGAGAAATGGCTCAAATATACCGGTTCTTTATGGAGGCAGCGTAAATCTGGATAATTGCACTGGCTTTTTAAAGGTAAGGAATGTAGACGGGCTTTTTATAGGAAGAGCTGCCTGGACGGCTGAGAATTTCCGGAATATTATTAGAAGAGTGACTGAGTAAAAAAACTTTATATAATGCAACATTTAAGGACATGCGGGATGTCCTTTTTTTTATTCGTGCGTCCAGCGAAGCTGGACCACACTAGCTGGTGAAAGTCCAGCACGGGTAATTGTCAAGAAGCCCGTTAGCTAATCCCAGTGCGTCACAGTAATGTGGGGTGCCAAGCGGGAGGATAAAGTACCTGCCTAAACAGCGGGGCGAGCGAAGGTGCAGGTCGTAACATAAAGTGAATTCTGCCGCATCGTCAAAAAGGTCTCTGGTTACAGAGGAAATAAGGGAAGTCGAGCCTTGGTAAAATGGGTGAAGGCCATGGAAGATGAGAAGAACTTGGAGAGCATCATCGAAGAATCCCTCGGTGTAGAGGAAGCGACATGTACTGACAGTGTGGTTCGGAACTGGAGAGACCCTACTTTGCACAGTAAAAACTGTAAAGAAGCTACATATAAACCAACAGGTGAAATTGGACGCTTGCAAAGAGGGAGTCGGAGGAGTCCATAGTACCAAGGATTTTACAGACAACAAAACTGTAAATAGGGAAGGGACTCTACTTTATAGCGTTTACCACTTCCTCAGGGATAGACTCACGCATAATCCTGGGAGAAAACGGAGCGGAGAAGCTGCTTGGGAAGGGCGACGGCCTGCTGCTTACAATAGGCGCTCCGGTGAGGTTCCAGTCGGCCTTCATATCGGATCAGGAGGTAGAGCGTGTGGTTGAGTGGTGGAAGGAGAAAGGAACGGAAAGCCGTGGAGAGGTGCTGGATTGGGGTAATGTAGAGGTGGAGACTGATAGTTATACAGAGAGTGAAGCAGAAAGCAATAACGGCAACTTAGATAGGCCTGAGGAGCTGTCAAAGAACCAGGATGATTATTACTCGAATATAAAACTGTATGTATCTAAGCTTGCATCAGGAGATGAAGAAGAACTATACCTGCCGCGTACCAGACAAATTGAAGAGGATCTAGGTATAAACCACCGGTATGTCATTGAAGGCTTACAAAAGCTTGTATCTGAAAAATGGCTTGAAAAGGTGGGCAGCAGCCCAAGAACAATGCGGTATATGGTGACGCTTTCTCAAGACGATGCAATGCTGGAGCTGGATAAAAACGCAGTGTAAATTTCCAGTTATTTAACTTAAAAACTTTGGTTAAATTTTTTTGGTTACAAAAAAGCTGTATCCCTGTTGTATCTAAAGGAAATCTTAAAATAACCAAAAAAATAACCAAAATCCGTAACCAAAAAAATGTGCTACAAATTTTCCAGAAAAGAGAAAATTTGCACCACATTCTATCCAAGTCTAACTGAGGTGTCCACTGAATGGATTTTAGGCGATACCCCACTGCAACTAGGAAAGCTATTTACATCGCCCTGTGGGCTCACACTATTTCATAAAATTACGATCTTTTCTTTCCAATATATTACCTTCGCTTGTCTTTGGATAGAAATGTTTAAGCCTGTCTATATGATCCCAATATGTATTGCAAGAGCAGTCCTTAAAATAGCCGGGAAATATTTAACAAGACAGTTTTAATAAATATCTCTGTTTATGATTGATTTACGCGGATTATCCCTAAATATGTTTAAATACTAAAATATATTCTTGAAATTATCGACAAATATCTATAAAATATAAGCGAAAGTTGGTAATAAGTAAAATTATCCTATTTATATTAAACATAAATTTGTAGTTTTGCAATTAAATTTAAGAGAGCTGTAAGTATGCAGGGCAAAAGCTGCCTATAGTTTTCACTCAGCTTCAGGCATTTATTCAGAGCAACTACAGCATTTTTTCAGATGGGACAGAGAGGTTAATATAACAAAGGGGGCTTTAAATTGGGCGCAAAAGTATTTAGCAGAAGGGCAATTTCTCTACTTATGGTTTTTCTTATATTTCTATCTGCGATTTATGAACCTATGGATGTTATGGCAGAAGAGCATGTACCGCGGATGTTTTCAGAAGAGAATGAAACAAAAACACCTGGGATTCCGGGAAATATTACAGCCACGGCGGTGAGCAGCAGTTCAACTCTGGTTGTGTGGGAGCAGGCTGAAGGAGCTGATGGCTATGACATTGAGGTGGATGGAGAAGTCATAGATATGGGAGTCAATACTGCCTATGTGCATGAAGGACTTCCTCCCGAAAGCGTGCATATATATAAGGTCAGGGCAAAGAGCTCATTAGGAGTTGGGGACTGGAGCGAGGAAGTAACCGGGACTACTCTGGCTGAAGAGGAACCAGGTATGGCTCCGGGCATTTCACAGAATATTCAGGCATCTTCATTGAGCTCAACTGAAATAAGGGTTGTGTGGGATTATGTTGATGATGCTTCCGAGTATGAGCTTGAGATTGATGGGGTAGTTATATATACGGGAAGCAATACTGAATATATTCACACCGATTTAAGTGCTGCGACTGAATACAGCTATAGGGTAAGAGCAAAGAATTTGTATGGAGCGGGTGAATTTAGCAAGACGGCTTCGGCGATTACGCAGTCAGAACAGAGTGAAGCGAAAATACCCGGAATTCCCGGAAGTGCTACAGCCACAGCAGTGAGCAGCAGTTCGATTCTGATTGTGTGGCAGCAGGTTGAAGGAGCTGACGGCTATGACATTGAGGCGGACGGGGAAGTCATAGATATGGGAGTTAATACGGCTTATGTGCATCAAGGACTTCTTCCTGAAAGCGTGCACATATATAGGATAAGAGCAAAGAACTCCTTGGGAGACGGCGGCTGGAGTGAAGAAGTATCAGGAACTACTATGCCTGAAGAGGAACCGGATACCGCTCCGGGAGCTCCGCAGAATATTGAGGCAGTTGCCTTAAGCTCAACGGAAATCAGGGTTGTATGGGATTATGTTGAAGGAGCTTCAGAGTATGAGCTTGAGGCTGATGGAGCGGTTATATATACAGGAGGTGCTGCCGAATATGTTCATTCCGCGTTAAGCCCTTTAACTGAATATAGCTACAGGGTAAGAGCAAAGAACTCGGATGTAATGGGTGAATGGAGTGGTTCTATAAACCAGTGGACATATGCAGAGGAAGAAGTTGAGCTCCCCGGAATTCCGCAGAATCTTACGGGTGTTTCAGGGGAGAAAAGCATAATTTTAAGCTGGGATATCATACCGGAGGCAACAGGATATGATTTATGGGCCGACGGAGTAATAATTGAAAATTTACAGGGCACGTGGTATGAGCACTCGGGACTTGCGCCTAATAAGCAGTATAATTATAAAGTAAGGGCAACGAATGAAGCTGGAGAAGGAATGTGGAGCAATGAAATTAATGCCTCCACGCTTACGGGAAATATATTTCTTACTGCTTCTACAGATAAAATTACTGTTACATGGGATGAAATGCACGGGGCGCTGAGCTATGACATAGAAGTGGACGGGCTTGTAGTAAATAATAGCTCTGACAGGATATATGTGCATGACGGACTGGAGCCGAATACCAACCATACATACAGGATACGTCCCAATTACGAAGATGGCAGCGGTGTATGGGGTTTGCCGGTTACCAAGCCTACTCTCCCTATTGCGCCATACGGGGTAAAGGCTGTTGCTGAAAGCAGCAAATCAATATCTGTGATCTGGGATGCTTCAATAGGGGCAACGATAGGCTATCAGGTGGAGGCTGACGGTGAAATAATAGATGTGGGAAATACTGTATCATATTTGTACACAGGTCTTAATCCGGATACGGCGCATACCTTCCGCGTAAGGGTGAGAAATGCCAGCGGAGAGGGTGCATGGTGTTCGCTGGTATCAGCCTATACTATGAATACTATATCTACATATATTTATGCAATGGCTCAGGAAACTCAGATTACGGTGGCATGGACTGCTGTTTCAGGGGCTGCTGGCTACGATATAGAGGTTGACAGCGGGATTGTAAATAATTCTTCTTCAACCTCATATACGCATACAGACCTCACGCAAGACACCAGACATACCTACAGAGTAAGATACAGGGATTCCAAAGGAAATATAAGCGAGTGGAGCGCCCCTTTTGTTCAAATGACCTCCAGCCCGGATCCTACGGGAGAATGGGTCTCCAGACAGAGCTTGTCGACAGCCCGCCATGGAGCGGGAATAGCTGAGGTTGACGGCAAGCTGTATGCTGTTGGTGGATACAGGAGATATACATACTCTACTAGGCACCAGAACTCAAACGGTACATATTATTACTCGTACTCAATTGGCCAAGAGTATCTGGCAACAGTTGAGCAATATGATCCCCTGACAAACAAATGGACAAGTAAAAGGAGTATGCCTACGGCTAGGGGTGATCTGGCCGTGGCGGCGTATAACGGCAAAATATATGCAATAGGAGGGTATAACGGCAACGGATACCTTAGTATAGTGGAAGAGTATGACGTGGCTACAGACCTATGGATAACAAGAAAGGCTATGTCTTCGGCAAGATACAGGCTGGGGGCAGCGGAGGCCGGTGGAAAGATATATGCTGTTGGAGGGCAGAACGCTTCAGGGTATCTGAAAACTATTGAAGAGTATGATCCAATACAGAATACATGGGCTTCACGGGCTGTTATGCCTACGGAAAGGGCCGGCGCGGGAGTTGTTGAGGTGAATGGCAGGATTTATGCGGCCGGAGGCTTTAACGGCACATATGTAAACGCTGTGGAGGTATATGATCCTGCTTCGAATGAATGGATAAGAAAGACCAGCATGCCCAATCCGAGGGCGTACTTCGGGATAGAGTCGGCAGGAAACAAGCTTTATACGATAGGCGGGTATGACGGCAGCCACCTTAGCATACTGGATGAATATGATATATCATCCAACACATGGCTCTCGAGGCCTGATATGGGGGCGGCAAGGGGCTATATAGGAGCTGCTGAGGTTGACGGCAGGATATATGCCGTGGGAGGTGCGGATTATTATGGAAGTCCTTACAATGGAGATGTGTCTTATAACACTGTAAAGGAATATATAATGAATATACCTTCCAATACTCCTTTAACTCCTGCAAACATATACGCCACGGCATCTCAAAGCACAATAACCATTAATTGGGACAGCGTGGTAGATGCGGGTATAGGATATGAGGTTGATGTAGACGGCACGATTGTAAGCGTAAGCTCAAGTACATCGTACAGCCACACCGGGCTTTCCGGCAATACTCCGCATACATACAGGGTACGGGCCAGGAATGTCGCGGGTACGAGTCCGTGGTCCGGAGTAATAACCCAAAGCACCTCCGATCCTGCTGAATCGGAAGGGGGAGAGTGGAGCGCAAAAGCCTCCATGTCTTCTTTAAGACATGGAGCGGCATCTGTGGTGCTGGATGGAATATTATACGCGATAGGAGGAGCGGCATCATCAAGCGGCTACCTGTCTTCTGTCGAAAGCTATGATCCAAAGGAGGACAAATGGACTGTAAAACAGAGTATGTCTGTTCAGAGGTATGGTCTTGGAGCAGAGACGGTGAATGGAAAAATATATGCCATAGGCGGACAGAATTCAACAGGATACCTTAAATCAGTCGAGGAGTATGATCCCTTGACGGACAAATGGACAGCCAAAGCGAATATGCCAACAGCCAGAGCATTTATGGGTACGGCGGTTGTAAACGGCAGGATATATGCAGTAGGAGGTTCCCTGGAGAGTAGTGTGGAGGAATACGATCCTGATACTGACACATGGACCGTAAAAGCATCCTTGAATCAACCCCGGACAGGCTTGGCTCTCTCTGCGTCAAACGGGAAGCTATATGCTATAGGCGGATATAACGGAAGCTACGTAAAAACAGTTGAAGAGTATGATCCCGCTTTAGACACATGGACGGTAAAGGGCGGAGTTATTACGCAGAGGCAGGGGCATAAAGCCGTGGAGGTAAACGGAAGAATCTATGTAATAGGCGGCCAGAACAGCTCATACCTTAATACTGTTGAGGAGTATAATCCACAGTCAAATACGTGGCTGACAGGTGTGCCCGCCAGAACCGCAAGATGGTTGTCCGGCGCGCAGTATATAGATGGGAAGATATATGCCTTCGGAGGATATAATGGTAGCTATCTGGGAACAATGGATGCTTTTATATTGAATATTAACCCTAATATACCCGCATCACCGGGCGGAGTGCTTGCCACCGCTGTAAAGGATAGAATAGAAATAAGGTGGGATAAGGTAAATAATGCCACAGGCTATGATATAGAGGTGGACGGGGGCGTCGTTGACATGGGATTGGAGGTAAGCTACAGCCATACCTCGCTGTCGCGAGGCACGCAGCATAACTACCGTGTGAGAGCGAGGAATGTCAGCGGGGCGAGTGCGTGGACTCCCTTACTGGTGCAATGGACGGCTGACGATGAGGAAGGCCTCGGCGGGGAGTGGACATCAAAAAATCCTATGCTTTCTTTAAGAAGCGAGGCGTCGTCAGCGGTTGCCAACGGGAAAATGTATGTGATTGGGGGTATGGACAAGGCGGGCAGCTACCTGGATTCAATGGAGGCTTATGATCCTGAGCTTGACATTTGGACGCTGAAGCCCAACATGTACACTCCCAGACACAGGCTTGGGGCTGCCGAGGCTAATGGGAAAATATATGCCATAGGCGGGTATAATAATACAGGGTATTTAAGGACAGTGGAGGAATATGACCCGCAGAGCGGTTTGTGGACAAGAAAATCCGATATGCCGACGGCGAGAGCCGATATGGCTGTAGTGTACGCCGGGGGAAAGATATACGCCATAGGCGGGGAAACGCAGAGAGGAGTGTATACCGGCACGGTTGAGGAATATGATCCGCAATCGGATACTTGGAGCGCAAAAGCGTCCATGAGGGTGTCAAGGTGTAACCTTGCGGCGGTGTTCACAGAAGGGAAAATATATGCTTTCGGGGGAATAACCGATGGAGGCGCTTATGGGAATACCGTGGAGGAGTATGACATTGAGGCGGGAATATGGACGGTAAAGGGAGGAATGTCGGTACAAAGGCAGGGAAGCAGGGCTGTTGCCGTAAACGGCAGGATTTATATAGCGGGCGGGCAGACCGGCAGCTACAGCAGCGTTCTTGAGGAATACAATCCGGCAAAAAACACATGGATCACACATGTCGCCATGCCGACGGCGAGGTGTATTTCGGGGCTGGAGTACATAGACGGGAAAATATATGCCGCAGGAGGGTATAACGGGAGCTACTTAAGTGTGGTTCAGGCATTCATATTGAATGTCAATCCAAACACTCCCGCAGTGCCGACGGGTATAATTGCTACTGCTGTGAAGGATAGGATAGACATAAGGTGGGATAAGGTAAATAATGCCACGGGTTATGAAATAGAGGCGGACGGAGCTGTCATTGACAGGGGCTCTAATGTGAGCTACAGCCATACCTCGCTGTCGCCCGGCACGCAGCACAACTACCGTGTGAGGGCAAAAAATGTCAGCGGATCAGGTGAGTGGAGTCCTATGCTGGTGCAATGGACGGCTGATCCTGAGGAAGGCCTCGGCGGGGAGTGGACGTCAAAGACATCCATGCTTTCTTTAAGAAGCGGATCGGCTTCGGCGGTCGTCGATGGTAAAATGTATGTAATGGGGGGCATGGACAAGGCGGGCAGCTACCTGGATTCAATGGAGGCTTATGATCCTGAGCTTGACATTTGGACGCTGAAGCCCAACATGTATACTCCCAGACACAGGCTTGGATCGGCTGAGGCTGACGGTAAGATATATGCCATAGGCGGATATAATGCTACGGGATATCTGGCAACTGTAGAGGAATACGACCCGCAGAGCGGCATGTGGACAAGAAAGTCCGATATGCCGACGGCGAGAGCTGATATGGCTGTGGTGTACGCCGGAGGCAGGATATACGCCATAGGCGGGGAAACGCAGGGAGGAGTGTATACCGGCACGGTTGAGGAATATGATCCGCAATCGGATACTTGGAGCGCAAAAGCATCCATGAGGGTGTCAAGGTGTAACCTTGCGGCGGTGTTCACAGAAGGTAAAATATATGCTTTCGGGGGAATAACCGATGGAGGCGCTTATGGGAATATCGTGGAGGAGTATGACATTGAGGCGGGAATATGGACGGTAAAGGGAGGAATGTCGGTACAAAGGCAGGGAAGCAGGGCTGTTGCCGTAAACGGCAGGATTTATATAGCGGGCGGGCAAGCCAGCAGCTACAGCAGCGTTCTGGAGGAATACAACCCGGCAAAAAACACATGGCTCACACATGTCGCCATGCCTACGGCGAGGTGTATTTCGGGGCTGGAGTGCATAGACGGGAAAATATACGCCGCAGGAGGGTATAACGGGAGCTACTTAAGTGTGGTTCAGGCATTCATATTGAATGTCAATCCAAACACTCCCGCAGTGCCAACGGGTATAATTGCCACCGCTGCAAAGGACAGGATAGACATAAGGTGGGACAAGGTAAATAATGCCACAGGCTATGAAATAGAGGCGGACGGAGCTGTCATTGACAGGGGCTCTAATGTGAGCTACAGCCATACCCTATTGCCTTCAAATACGCAGCACAACTACCGTGTGAGGGCAAAAAACGTCAGCGGGGCAGGCGAGTGGAGTCCTATGCTGGTGCAATGGACCGCTGATCCGCAGACTGAAATTGGAGGAGAATGGGCTTATAAAGCAAATATGTTATCCCGGAGGTATGCTCCCGCAATGGCTGCGGCAGGCGGAAAGGCATACTTAATAGGGGGCTCTGCAGCGTTGAATTCATATACGAATACTGTAGAGGCTTATGATCCGTCTACGGACAAATCGGTTCAAAAGACGGGTATGTCTACTGAGAGGCACGGGCTTGCGGCTGTTGAGGCTGACGGCAGGATATATGCCATAGGAGGGGAAAACAGCGCAGGCTTGCTGGATACTGTGGAGGAATATGACCCTGATACAGATACATGGACAAGAAAGGCAGGCATGAATGCTCCGAGAGCATTTATGGGAGCTGAGGAAGTCAATGGCAAAATATATGTTATGGGGGGTATAACCACAGGGGGAATTTATTTGAACACTGTGGAGGAATATGATCCTCACACCGATAGCTGGACTGTAAAAGCATCCATGCATGAGGCGAGGTGGGGGCCTGCAACGGCTGCCGTAAACGGAAGGATATATGCCATAGCCGGGCGAAACTCAGGCAATACCTACTGTTCAACAGTAGAGGAATACAATCCTGAGACTGGCACATGGACGGTAAAGGGAGGAGTGCTCACACAGAGGTACGGGCAAAGGGCCGTGGAGGTATACGGTAAAATATATGTGGCGGGGGGGTATTCCTCAAGCGGATATCTAAACCTTGTTGAGCAGTATGACCCGGTATCAAACACATGGATTACCGGTACTAAGGCTATGCAGAGCCAAAGGAGCTTCCCCGGCATTGAGCTTCTGGACAACAAAATATATGTACTTGGGGGAATAAGCGGAAGCACGTACTTAAATACCGCGGAGGTATTCATACTGAATATGCAGTCGAATATTCCAGCGGTGCCTTCCGGGATTATAGCCACAGCAACCACGGGCTCCATTTCAATAAGCTGGGATGCGGTAAATAACGCGGCAAGCTATGAGGTTGAGGCAGACGGCGCCGTAGTGTCAACTGCCGAAACATCCTTTACCGGAAGCGGTTTGGTTGCCGCTACTCAGCATATATACAGGGTGAGATCGGTAAATGTGGGAGGGAAAAGCGAATGGAGCATGCCTCTTGTACAGTACACAGCCGATCCCGCATCGTCGGTGGAGGGAGAATGGATTTCTGAGAACAGCCTTCCTTCCTTGAGGTACGGGCATATGTCTGAGCAGGCTGGTGGAAAAGTATATGTCATTGGAGGATACAACGGAGGATATACCGGCTCGGTGGATATGCTCGAGCCGGAATTGAACCGATGGGCTTCAAGGACTTCCATGTCCGTGCCAAGAGCATATGGAGCAGCGGCTGAAATTGGCGGAAGGATATATGTAGTGGGAGGAACAAACGGCACACCTCTTGCCCTTACTGAGGAATACAATCCGGAGGAGGATGTGTGGACTAGAAAGGCAGGTATGCCTGCCGGAAGATACTATCTTGCGGCGGCTGCATTGGACGGAAAACTGTACGCTGCGGGAGGCTATGACGGCAGCTCATATTTAAATACACTGGAGGAATATGATCCCGCTACCGATACATGGATTCAGAAGGCAGGAATGATAAATTCAAGAGCATATCATTCGCTGACGGCATGCGGCGACAGGATGTACGCAATAGGAGGGTATAGCGCCGGAGGAAGCTATGTGGCCACCGTTGAGGAATATGACCCGGAAGAGGATGTATGGACGGTAAAGGGCGGCATGGATATGGCAAGGAGACAGCACGGTGCGGCTGAAGCGGGCGGCAGGATATACATAATGGGAGGGTATAACGCTGATGGCTACCTTTCGTCGGTAAAGGAATACGATCCCGCAAGGAATACGTGGCTGGACAAGGCAGGAATGCCCAAAGCAAAGCACCTTTTAAGTGTGACGGCAGTAAATGACAAGATATATGCCACAGGGGGCACTGGTTCAATTAATTACAACAGTGTGGAGGCATTTATACTTGACAGGCCGGGAAATATACCCAGGACGCCTGAGAATATAGTTGCCACAGCAACTAAGGATCAGATTTCACTTGTATGGAACGCATCGGTAGATGCGTCGGGGTATGAGGTTGAGGCCGACGGAGGTATTATAAAGGTTCAGAGAGAGTATTCAAGCAACCTGTGCACAATTCCAGGAAGAGCGTTGGCAAGCAGCGTTTATGGCAGTTCCTATGCTGCGTCAGATGCCTTTGACGGAAGCACATCATCTTATTGGTGGAGTCTTTCGACTATTCCTCAATGGCTGGGGTACGACTTCGAAGGTGACGCTAGGGTTGTTAATAAATATACAATAACGGCACATAGCACAAATTCCTACCCTCAGAGCTGGAGCTTTGAAGGAAGCATGGACAAGACAAGCTGGCGCGTGCTGGACCGCCAGAATGCTATGAGCTTTGGGAGCTATGAAAAAAGAGAGTTTTCATTCTATAATCAAATAGCCTACAGGTATTACAGGATATATGTGACAGGCAGCAGCAACAGCAGCTCCTATGTGCGTATTGCGGAGCTGGAAATGATGGGCCTGGATTGCAGCTATGCCAATACGGGACTCAGTGCCGACACACAGCACTACTACAGGGTGAGGGCAAGGAACGTAGCGGGTGCAAGCGAATGGAGCCCCGTGCTTGTGCAGTCCACCTCCGATCCCGGCACGGAGGTTAAGGGTGAGTGGATGTCAAGAAGCGACATGCTGTCAGCAAGACATTCTTTTGCATCTGCCCAGATAAACGGCAGAATATACGCTGCGGGTGGCAAGAACGGCAGCTCCTACCAGGACGGGCTTGAGGTATATGACCCTGAAACGGATACATGGCGGCAGCTTGCACCCATGTCATCGCCGCGCGAAGGGCTTGTTATGGCTGAGTCCGGAGGCCGGCTGTATGCTATAGGGGGAAGGAATTCCAGCGGGTATGTCAATATCGTTGAGGAGTATGACCCTGCGGCAGACACATGGACAATTAAGGCAAATATGCCTACGGCAAGGGCTTACTCGGCAATTGCCGTTATAGGCTCCGACATATATGTAACAGGGGGTTACAACGGGAGCTATTTAAGCTCTGTCGAGGTGTACAGGGCATCAAGCAATACGTGGACATCTTTAAATGACATGCCCAACGCCAGATTACGCCACGCCCTCGGAACAGTTAACGGTAAAATATATTCCATGGGTGGAAAGAATTCTTCGGGATATATATCT
The DNA here is from genome assembly GCA_023390115.1 of Bacillota bacterium. Classification (GTDB taxonomy): domain Bacteria; phylum Bacillota; class Clostridia; order Acetivibrionales; family DSM-27016; genus Anaerobacterium. The sequence goes on along the minus strand of JAEWDM010000007.1, from coordinate 18,805 downwards.
ATAATAGAGCAGTATGATCCTGATTCCGGAATATGGGCTACTGTGGGGGGAATGCTTTCGCCCCGCGAGAACCCTTCTGTAAAGAATATAAACGGCAGGCTTTATGTAATTGGGGGGAATTTTCCGTACGTCGGCAGTGTAGAGGAGTATGACACTGAAAGCAACACCTGGCTGGTAAAGGAGAGTATGAAAGATTCACGTTCCATGCTGGCAATAGAGCAGGTGGGAGACAGGGTATTTGCAATGGGGGGATATAACGGAAGCTCAAGCCTTGCCGCTGTGGAGGAAATGATTCTTGCGTACCCTTCCAATATACCGGAGGCCCCATCCGGATTGCTTACCACAGCTGCTGAAAGCTCTATAACTGTCTCATGGGGAGCTGTAAGCAACGCATCCTCATATCAAATAGAACTGGATGGGGGAATTATAGTTAATCTCACTGCAGCAAGCTATTCACATACCGGACTTACTCCCAATACACAGCACAACTACCGGGTGAGGGCGAAAAATATTGCCGGTACAAGCCCGTGGAGTGACGTTAAAGCACAATGGACCTCTGATCCCGCAGAGCTAATTGACGGAGAATGGATGTACAAGGCGTCCATGTCCTCGGCAAGATATGCTCCGGCAACCGCTGCCGTTGGATCAAGTCTGTATGTCATGGGGGGAAGATCCGGGGGAAGCAGCTACTTGAATACAGTGGAAGAATATAATGCTCTTGCTGATAAGTGGATACCAAGAAAAGCCATGTCAGCGGAAAGAGCCGGACTCGGAGCCGGGGAGGCCGGCGGGAGGATTTACGCAATCGGGGGATATAACAGCTCGGGCGTGCTGGATATTGTAGAGGAGTATGATCCCATATCGGATATGTGGACGAGAAAGGCTGCTATGCCCACCCCCAGATATTTTATGGCTGTTACAGAATTAAACGGAAAAATATATGCAACGGGCGGAACCGCGGCGGATGGAAGGTATGTAAATACAGTAGAGGAATATGATCCTCAAAGCGACACATGGATCACGAGGGCATCCATGACGGAGGCAAGATCGGGGCACGCGGCCGCTGCCGTAAACGGAAAAATATATGCCATAGGAGGGCTGAACAAAAGCGGGATTTATTCATCCACGGTAGAGGAATACGACCCTGATACCGGGATATGGACAGTTAAAGGCGGAGTTTCCTCTCTGAGATCCGGGCACAGGGCTGTAGAGGTGTACGGAAAAATATATGTGGCGGGGGGGTATTCCTCAAACGGATACTTAAGCCTTGTTGAGCAGTATGACCCGGTATCAAACACATGGATTACCGGTACGAAAGCTATGAAGAGCCAAAGGAGCTTCCCCGGCATTGAGCTTCTGGACAACAAAATATATGTACTGGGGGGAATGAGCGGAAGCACGTACTTAAATACCGCGGAGGTATTTATACTGAATATGCAGTCAAATATTCCAGCGGTGCCTTCCGGGATTATAGCCACAGCAACAGCGAACTCCATTTCAATAAGCTGGGATGCGGTAAATAACGCGGCAAGCTATGAGGTTGAGGCAGACGGCGCGGTAGTTCCAACTGCCCAAACCTACTTTACCGGAAGCGGTCTGGTTGCCGCTACGCAGCATATATACAGGGTAAGAGCTGTCAATGCGGGAGGAGCAAGCGAATGGAGCATGCCCCTTGTGCAGTACACAGCCGATCCTGCCGCATCGGTGGAGGGAGAGTGGCTTTCTGATAACAGTATGCCTTCTTTACGGTACGGGCATATGTCGGAGCAGGCCGGTGGGAAAGTATATGCCATAGGGGGCTACAGCAGTGGATATATCGGCTCGGTTGATATGTTCGAGCCGGAATTGAACCGTTGGACTCCAAGGACTCCCATGTCCGTGCCAAGAGTGTATGGAGCAGCGGCAGAAATTGGCGGAAGAATATATGTGGTGGGAGGAACAAACGGCACGCCGCTTGCGCTTACCGAGGAATACAACCCGGAGGAGGATGTGTGGACTAGAAAGGCAGGTATGCCTTCCGGAAGATACTATCTTGCGGCGGCGGCATTAAACGGAAAACTGTACGCCGCGGGAGGCTATAACGGCAGCTCGTATTTAAATACACTGGAGGAATATGATCCCGGCACCGATACATGGACTCAGAGGACGGGAATGGTAATTGCAAGAGGATATCATTCGCTGACGGCGTGCGGCGGCAGGCTGTACGCAATAGGCGGGTATGGCCCGGATGGCAGCTATGTAGCTACAGTTGAGGAATACGACCCGGAAAGGGATGCATGGACGATAAAGGGCGGTATGGATATGGCAAGAAGGCAGCACGGTGCGGCTGAAGCGGGCGGCAGGATATACATAATGGGAGGGTATAACGCTGATGGCTACCTTTCGTCGGTAAAGGAATACGACCCCGCAAGGAATACATGGCTGAATAAGGCAGGAATGCCCGCAACAAAAAGATTTTTAGGTGTGACGGCAATAAACGACAAGATATATGTTACAGGAGGCACTGGTTTAATTAATTACGGCAGTGTGGAGGCGTTTATACTTGACAGGCCGGGGAATATACCCAGGACGCCTGAGAATATAGTTGCCACAGCAACTAAGAATCAGATTTCACTTGCATGGAACGCATCGGTAGATGCGTCGGGGTATGAGGTTGAGGCCGACGGAGGTATTATAAAGGTTCAGAGAGAGTATTCAAGCAACCTGTGCACAATTCCAGGAAGAGCGTCGGCAAGCAGCGTTTATAGCAGTTCCTATGCTGCGTCAGATGCCTTTGACGGAAGCACATCATCTTATTGGCAGAGTTCTTCGTATGTTCCCCAATGGCTGGGGTACGACTTCGGAAGTGAGCCAAGGGTTATTAACAAATATGCAATAACGGCATATAGCACAAGTTACTACCCTCAGAGCTGGAGTTTTGAAGGAAGCATGGACGGGACAAGCTGGCGCGTGCTGGACAGCCAGAATGCTATGAGCTTTGGGAGCTACGAAAAAAGAGAGTTTTCATTCTATAATCAAATAGCCTACAGGTATTACAGGATATATGTGACAGGCTCCAATAACGGCAATTCCTACGTGCGTATTGCGGAGCTGGAAATGATGGGCCTGGATTGCAGTTATGCCAATTCGGGACTCAGTGCCGACACACAGCACTACTACAGGGTGAGGGCAAGGAACATAGCGGGCGCAAGCGAATGGAGCCCCGTGCTTGTGCAGTCCACCTCCGATCCCGGCACGGAGGTTAAGGGTGAGTGGATGTCAAGGACAGGCATGCCTACGCCCAGACATGCATTCGGCACGGCGAAGATAGACGGAAAAATATATGCTGTGGGAGGCCTCAGCGGAAGCGCATGGCAGAACAAGCTGGAGGTATATGACCCCGGTACCGGCATCTGGCAGCAAATGACGCCAATGTCAGCACCCAGGGAGGGACTTGTGGCAGCGGAAGCCGGAGGAAAGCTGTACGCAATCGGGGGCAGGAACAGCAACGGGTACTTAAATACCGTAGAGGAGTATGACCCGGCAACATGCACATGGACGAGAAAAGCCGGAATGCCGACGGCAAGGGCATACGCGGCAGCCGTACAGGTGAATTCCAAAATATATGTAACTGGAGGAGAAGACGGTGAGATAATTAATGCGGTAGAGGTGTATGACCCTTCAACCGATACATGGAGCCGGATGAATGACATGCCATATGCCAGAACCCGGCATGGCCTTGCGGCACTGAACGGTAAAATATATGCTGTGGGCGGAATCGTCCTGAATAATTTTATCAGTGTGGTGCAGGAGTACAACATTGACGAGGATACATGGTCAACTATCGGCGGAATGGCATGGCCCAGGGAAAACCTTGCCGTAAAGGAAGTTAACGGCAGGATATATACTATGGGGGGCGGGAGCTCATATGCCGATACTGTAGACGAATACGACCCCGAAAGCAATACGTGGCTTGCCAAGGGGAAAATGCCGACACCGCGCGCATTACTGTCCATAGAGCAGGTGGGCGACAGGGTGTTTGCGATAGGCGGCTATAACGGCAGCTCCAGCCTTGGGACTGTAGAGGAGCTTCTTTTGAATGCCGGATCAAATACACCGGCAGTGCCCCAAACCGTAATTGCAACTGCTACAGATAAGTATGTCATATTATCATGGGATGCCGTAAGCAACTCATCCTCCTATGAGGTGGAGACAGACGGGGGAGTTATAAGCGGCATAACGGATACAAGCTATGTACATGAAGGATTGTCGGCAGCAACACAGCACACATACAGGGTAAGGTCCAAGAATATTGCCGGAGTGAGTGCGTGGAGCAGCCTCATTTTGCAGCAAACCTCGAATACGGGTGAGCAGATACTTGGAGAATGGACAGATAAGGCTGCTTTGCCATCCGCCAGAAAGGGAGTGGCGTCCGTCCCGCTGAATGGCAAGGTTTATTCAATAGGGGGAGTGAACGGCACGTCCTACAGCGATAAGGCGGAGCAGTATGACAGCCAGACAAATGCGTGGGTGTCTGTGAAAACTATGTCTGTTGCAAGGGCATATCTTGGGGCAGCCGAGCTTGGAGGAAAAATCTACGCTGTGGGGGGCTATAATGGCAGTGCCTATCTTGCAACCGTAGAGGAATATGACCCGGATACAAATCAATGGACAAGGAAGGCCAGCATGTCTGCTCCAAGAGCGTATTTCAGTATTGCGGCAGTCAACGGCAGGCTGTATGCCGTGGGAGGGTATAGCTCCTCCGGATATATGAGCACTGTGGACGAATATGACCCGGTGACAGATACCTGGACTGCAAAGTCCGGCATGAATATGCCGAGGGCCTATCATACCGCGACGGCGCTTAACGGGAGAATATATGCCATAGGAGGGCTGACGAGAAATAATATGTATTCTAAGCTGGTTGAGGAGTATAATCCCGAAAGTGATACGTGGATTATAAGGACTCAGGTGATTTCCGAGAGAAGGAATGCGGCGGCGGCAGAGGTTAATGGCAGGCTTTATATACTGGGAGGAAGCAACAGCGGCGGATATTTAAATACTGTAGAGGAATACGATCCCGTAACAAATACATGGCTTTCAAATACTTCCATGCCGTCTAAGCGTGAGTATATTGCAGCGGCGAAAATAGATAAGGTTGTTTATGTTACAGGAGGCAATGATGGAAGCGTCTCAGGAGCCACAGAGGCGTTTGCTATTGATGTTCCCGTCCCGCAGATACCGGAAGATATTATAGCAACTGCCACAAAGGATAGCATTATTATTGAATGGAATGCGGTGAATAACGCATCAGGATATGATATTGTAGTAGATGGTGCGCTGATAGACAACGGGACTTCTGTAAGATATGAGCATAAGGGGCTTTCACCCGGTACCACACATTATTATATGGTGAGAGCTAAAAATATAAGCGGTGCAAGCATGTGGAGCAGTGAGCTGGCCCAGTCCACCTCCAACCCGGAACTTGAGATAAAAGGAGAATGGATATCTAAGACCGGTATGCCTGTGCCAAGATACGGGCATGCCGTAGTAGAAATGGATGGAAAGATATACGCTTTAGGCGGGTACAGCAGCCAGTATATAAGCGCAGCAGAACAGTATAGCCCTTCCGGGAATGTATGGATATCAAAGGCACCGCTGACTGCCGTAAGGGCATATCACGGAGCTGCTGAGCTTAATGGAAGGATATATGTCGCGGGAGGCTTTAATGGGGAGTATATGGGCTCCGTTGAGGAGTACAACCCTGAAACAGACAGCTGGACGGTAAAAGCTGCTATGAAAACACCGAGGGCCTATCACACTCTTGCAGCCGCAGGAGGAAAGCTTTACGCCATCGGTGGGAGAAATTCCTCCAGGTATCTTTCGTCTGTGGAGGAATACGACCCGGCATTAAACCAATGGACTGAGAAGAGCTCAATGCCGGTTGAAAAAGCATACCATGGCTCAGTTGTAGTGGATGGAACGATATATGTTATGGGCGGCTTTAATACGGGAGGATATTTAAGGAGGGTAGAAACATATGATCCGGAATCCGGCACATGGAAGACAAGGGCAGGAATGCCGTTCTCAAAGGCATACTTTGGAATGGCGGGAGTAAACGGAAGGATCATAACTGTCGGGGGAAGCAACGAAAACGGTTATCTTAAATCGGTGGAGGAATATGACCCTGTAAGCAATACCTGGCTTACAAAGGAGCCTATGCTTTCAGCCAGAAGATATGTAGCCGTAGGAGAGGCAGGCGGAAACCTGTATGTGACCGGAGGAGAAAACAAGGGAAGCCTGAATATAGTAGAAGCTCTTATATTAGCGCTTCCCTCTAATGTGCCTGCGGTTCCTTCTAATATAATGGCAACGGCGGCAAGCGACAAAATTACATTGGATTGGGATCCGGTGGACAACGCAACCGGTTACGATATTGAAGTAGACGGAAGCATAAAATCCGCAACAAGCAGTACCTTTATATACCAGAAGCTTACTCCGGGAACTCAATATACCTTCCGGGTAAGGTCTAAGAATATAAGTGGGGCAGGTGAATGGAGTGAGGTTCTTTTGCAGTCTACTGCAAATCCTGCTTCGGCAATTAAGGGAGAGTGGGTATCCAGAACTGCAATGCCAACCAGAAAATACGGAAACGGACTGGCTGCCGTCAACAATAAGATTTACTCTATAGGAGGCTATGACAATTCCTCATATTTGAATAAAACAGAGGAGTATGATCCGTCAACAGGGCAATGGGCAACCAAGGCCAGTATGTCTACCGCCAGAGCGTATGGCGGAGTTGTTCATGCAGGGGGAAGGATATATGTGATTGGCGGAAAAAGTGTCATAGGATATATGAATACAGTAGAGGAGTACGATCCCGCTACTGATACATGGAAAAGAAAGACAGGCATGTCGGTGCCCAGAGCTTATGCGGCCGCGGTGGTTTTGGACGGCAGGATATTTATTATGGGGGGGATAAACGACAGTGGAGTACTGGATTCAGTGGAGGAGTATAACCCTGCCGAAGATAAGTGGACAGTAAGAGCAGGACTGCTTAAAGCAAGGGCCTATCATGACGCTTCTGTTTCGGACGGTAAAATATACTTAATGGGAGGGTCGGATTCAAAGGGCTATGTAAGAGCTATTGAAGAGTATGATCCTCAGACTGGAGAATGGAGGCTGAAGGGAGGCGTTTATACCAGCCGCAATAATTTGTCATTAGAAACAGTGGGCGGAAGAATTTATGCGATGGGAGGCTCCGCAGCGAGCGGGTACCTAAGTACTGTGGAAGAATATGATCCTTCCTCAAACACATGGCTGTCCAGTGTAAGCATGCCTGCAGGAAGATATGGAATGGGTACTGAGGCGACAGGCTGGACAATATATGCGGGCGGCGGAAACGGAAGTGCCCCTTTGAACAGGCTGGATGCATTCATACTGATACCTCCGGGAACTCCCGAAATCCCTCAGGGCTTGAATGGAACTGCCTACGAGACTTCGATAGAGTTAGCATGGATGGAGTCGGAAAATTCGGCAAGCTATGATATAGAAATTGACGGGCAGACCATAGTTAACGTTTCAGGACTTTCATATAACAGCACTGATCTGGTTCCCGGAACACAGCATACGTACAGAGTGAGAGGAAGAAATGCAGGCGGCGCAGGCGCATGGAGCAATATCCTCGTCAGGTGGACGCTTCCTTCGGTGCCCTTGGATGTGCAGGCGGTATCCACAGACAATTCGGTAACCGTTTCATGGTCCGCCTCAACGGGGGCCTCGGGATATGAGATTGAGATTGACAGTGTTATAAGAAACTGTGGCTCAAATACATATTATAATTATACGGGACTGCTGCCCGGAACACAGCATAGCTACCGTGTGCGTGCTAAAAACAGCACATCCATAGGGAACTGGAGCAGTATTGCATATAAGTGGACAAGGCCTTTGGTACCGTCTAATTTTCAGGCCGCCGCTACAAGTACTCAGGTTGTCCTGACATGGAGTGCTTCCGAGGGAGCAGAAGAATATGAAATAGAAGTGGACGGAGCTATAAAAGACGTAGTCCGGGCAACTACATTTACATATACGGGATATACCCCTAACACCAGCCACACATACAGAGTACGGGCAAAGAAGCAAGGTGAGGCCAGTGATTGGAGCAGCTTAAAAACTGTTTCTACTCTGCTGAGTACCCCCGGTAACATAAAAGCTACAGCAACAGGAAGCTCTGTAGTGGTGAGATGGGATTTGGTAAATGGAGCAACAGGCTACGATATTGAAGTGGACGGTGTGGAAAAGAGCAATGGAAGTGGCACATCCTTTGCACATCAAGGGCTTGAACCCAATACAAGGCACACATACAGGGTAAGGGCAAAGGATGCGGCAGGTACCAGCCTCTGGAGTGATTTGATAGAGGTATGGACTAAGCTTGACATACCTTCCAATATTGTGCTGGTCTCAAATACCTACTCAATAACTATGACATGGAATAGTGTCGTGGGGGCATCAAGCTATGAAATTGAAGCTGACGGTAAGGTTCTGGACAATACTGAGGCTACGGCTTATATACATAAGGAATTGGCTCCGAATACAGAGCATAAATACAGGGTAAGGGCTAAAAATTCCTCTACCGCAAGCGATTGGACATCGGCGCTTACCATATTGACAGCACCTGCAATGCCACTGAATGTAAAGGCATCTTCAACAAGCACCGCAATTAATGTATCATGGGATTCTGTATCGGGAGCAACAGGCTACGATATTGAGGTGGACGGGGCTATAAAGGAGACTGTGGCAAATCCTAATTGCACACATTCAGGGTTTGCTCCCAATACAGTGCACAGCTACAGGATCCGGGCAAGAAACTCCGGAGGAGTCAGCGCGTGGACTGAAAGTGTCGGAGTAATTACATTATTGAATACTCCGGAAGGAATAAGCCTGGCTTCAACGAGTGACTCGATTACCATTATGTGGTCAGGAGTGGAAGGAGCAGAGAGCTATGAATTGGAAAAGGACGGACTGGTTATAAATACTGGTATTGATACTTCATATACGCACTCGGGACTGGACTCCGGAAGCCAGCATACATACAGGGTAAGGGCTTTGGGCTACAGAACTGAAAGTGTGTGGACATCTGAAATAAGGCAGTATACTGCACCGGGCATACCTTCAGATATTTCTGCCGTATCTACCAGCAATACAGTTACAGTCACATGGACGGCGGTATTCGGAGCAACCGGATATGATGTGGAAATAGACGGGGAGGTTAGAGAAACAGTGCAGTCTCCGGGCTGTACACATTCAGGGTTTGAGTCCAATACAGGACATACGTATAGAATCAGGGCAAGGAACTCTGGAGGTGTCAGTGATTGGAGTGACAAATTAAGCATATACACGTTACTGAGTGCTCCTGGAAGCATAACCTGCATTTCTGAGGGTGATTCTATTACCGTTAAGTGGAATGCTGTTGCAGGAGCAACGGGATATGAGATTGAGGTGGACGGAACTGCAAAAGATAACGGCTCAAATGTAATGTATACGCATACCGGTTTATTGTCTAACACACAGCATACTTACAGGATCAGAGCTAAAAACAGCTTGACAGCCAGCAATTGGAGCGGATTGGTAAGCAGGCTTTCAGCACCTGCAGTACCATCAAATATTAATTTAACCTCCACCGATACAACTATAACAGTTTCGTGGAATTCTGCTTCAGGGGCAACATTATATGATATAGAAATGAACGGAGAAGTTAAAGAGGGAGTGACCGGAACGAGCATCACATATTCAGGACTTGCTTCCAATAAAATATACAGCTGCAGAATCCGATCAAGGAATACGGGCGGAACAAGCTTTTGGAGCGATTTTGTCCAAACCTCCACACGTCTTGCCACACCTGGAAATGTAACGGCAAAAGCATTGGGGAGTGATATTCTTGTATCATGGGATATGGTTCCTTATGCCACCGGATATGACATAGAGGTAGACGGAGCGGTGATCAATAACGAGGCTGATATAACATATATTCACAGCGGGGTTGAAAAAAATACGCAGCATGTATACAGGATAAGATCAAAAAATATTTCAGCGTTCAGCGACTGGACTGCACCGGTTACTGTTATATCTGCGTCAGGTATACCCTCCGGTATAAAAGCGGTGTCTACAAGCACATCTGTCACTCTTACATGGGATGCGGTACCGGGAGCTGCCGGGTATGACATAGAGATTAATGGAGCAGCTATAGTGAACAGCAATAGCAGCGAAAAATATATTCATCAGAATTTAAAACCCAATACAATTTATACATACCGGTTAAGGTCAATAAATGCGGGAGGCATAAGTAATTGGAGCGACAGTGTCAGCCAGAGGACCTTGCTTTCCCAACCTGAAAATATTATATTTACTATTCAGGGCACGGGTATTAGTATGGAATGGAGTCCTGTTGAAGGAGCTTCCGGATATGATATAAAAGTAGATGACGTAGAGATTGATAATGGGGTGAATACTAAATATACTCATAATGGTTTATCTCCAAACAGCCAGCATACATATTCAATTAGAGCAAAAAATGAAAATGTTATAAGCCAGTGGACCGAAACAGCGACAAAGCTGAGTGCTCCTGCTATACCATCAGGTATTTCCGCTTCTTCTACCAGCACATCTGTAGCTTTGGCCTGGAGAACGGTAACGGGTGCTGTCTCCTATGACATTTTAATCAACGGCACTGACCTTGTAAGTAATGTTTCAGATACAGGCTACACACACAGCAAATTAACACCTTCAAGAATGTATACATATAAAATAAGAGCGGCAAATGCGGAAGGTACAAGTAATTGGAGTGAAGAGACAAGCCTGTGGACGCTTTTGGAAACGCCGGGTAATGTAAAAACGATGGTTGAGGGCACTACAGTCACTGTCACATGGGATTCGGTCCCAGACGCAGCCTATTATCAGGTGGACATAAACGGAATTGTACTGAACGCCGGATCAGGGACTGTATATACGCATACGGGTGTAGCCCCTCAGACTCAATATATTTATAGAATCAAGGCAAAAAATGCTTCTACTGAAAGTGAGTACAGTGCGGCGGCAAGCCAACTGACCGTACCCGCGATTCCTGAAATTGTGAGTACGTCGGCAACAAGCAGTTCAATAAAGGTTGCGTGGAACAGGGTAGACGGAGCCACCGGGTACATTCTGGAAATTGACAGAGCTTCGGAAGTAAATATATCAGGGCTGAGTTATCTTCACGAAGAGCTTGAGGCCAGCAGCCTGCATAGCTACAGGGTGAGATCGAAAAATTTGTCAGGAGCCAGTGACTGGAGTGAGGCGGTGATCAAAAGCACTGCACCGGAAACTCCTCATATAGCAAGCATTATTTCAGACGATACCTCGGTGAGCCTGTCATGGGGGAAGTGTGAAGGAGCGGAAGGCTATATTGTTGAAGTTGACGGAACGGAGATTGATAACGGTAACGGGACTGCATATGTGCATACAGGCTTAGCTCCGGGAACGCAGCATACTTACAGAATAAGAGCATGGAATGGCGGGGGGGAGAGCAATTGGAGCGCAAAAACAGTTAAATGGACTCTTCCGAGCGTTCCTCAGGTGCTGAATACCCAAAGAGACACTAATTCCGTTACGCTTTTATGGACGTCTGACGGTGCAAGCGGGTATGATGTCTGGGCGGATGGCGCAATCAAGGATAACGGGCCAAGTACAACCTATGTTCATAATGAATTGTCTCCAAACACAAAGCATACCTATAAAATAAGGTCAAAAAATTCCGAGGGCACCAGCCAGTGGAGCAGTGAGGTGAGCATATGGACTTTGCTGGGCACTCCATCCGGCATAACAGCACAGGCTTCTGCAAATTCTATTACTATTACATGGAATCAAGTGCCAGGAGCATCAGGGTATGATATTGAAACAGACGGAAAAGTTATTGACAATAATGGCATGACTAATTTTATACATGGAGGCCTGGGTGCCAATACTCAGCACTATTATAGGGTAAGAGCCAGAAATGAACAGGGGACAGGCAATTGGAGCCCGAAGATTGCTCAATGGACCTCGCCCCAGATACCGGTAAACTTGAATGCAACGTCAGCCGCTAATTCAATAAGGGTTACATGGGACACTATTGAAGGAGTTTCAGGATATGATGTAAAAGTAAATAATGGAGATATAATAGATAATGGTACTAATACCGAGTACCAGAAGTCCGGGCTTGAGCCTGACACTGAATATAAATTCATGGTCAGATCACGCAATGCAGGTGCAGTAAGTGAATGGAAAAGCATTTCCGTATATACATTACTTGGTGTACCGTCAGATATAACATTTTCATCGTCAAGCACAGGGATAACTGTAGCATGGGGTTCCGTGGGCGGAGCTACGGCTTACGATGTTGAAGCTGACGGGCAGGCAATAGGAAATGGAATGGACACAAGCTTCGCGCATGGAGGACTGCTGCCAAATACCCCCCATACTTACAGGATCAGGTCAAGAAATAATCTCAGGATGGGAGAATGGAGCAGCTTGGTAACCAGGTATACCGCACCTCCGCCGCCTGATAGCATTGAGGTTGTCGCTATTTCGGATACTGCTATTACTATTGCATGGGATGCTGCAGAAGGAGCAATAGCATACTATATAGAGGTAGATGGAAATCTTATATATAACGGAAGTTCAACGTCTTATGTCCATACCGGTCTGGTTCCGGGAATAAGGCATTCATACAGGGTCAGATCCTCAAATGCAAACGGAATGAGTGATTGGAGCGCCATAACGACTAATTCTACACTTCCGGCTGCGCCACTTGGAATTGTGGCAACATCCTTAAGCAATTCAATAACATTAACATGGAATGAGGTTCAGGGGGCGTTGGGATATGATGTCTGGGTAGACGGTGAAGAGGTGGATAATGGTGCGGATACGTTTTATGTCCATACAGGGCTTATGCCAAACACAGGTCATACTTATAAGGTAAGAACCTATAATGAATCGGGCATAAGCAGTTGGAGTACCGAGACTGTAAAATTTACATTGCCGCGTATACCAGCTAATTTATCAGCTGTTGCTGAGGATACTAAAATTACTGTAACCTGGGGTGCAGTATCAGGTATTACAGGATATGATATAGAAGTTGACGGACGAATAATATATAACGGTACTGCAGTGTCTTATATACATACCGGGCTTACTCCGGGTGTAAAGCATATTTACAGAGTCAGGGCAAAGGCCTCTGAAAATGGAGAATGGAGTGCTCCTTTAAGCATTATGGCAGTGCCCTCCATACCTGTAAATGTGAGGACTGCTGCCAAAGATAGTGAGATTACTGTGACATGGAACGCAGCTTCAGGGGCAGAGAAGTATGAAATAGAAGCGGATGGAAATATAATCGGCGGAATTGTGGATACATCCTATTCACATAAAAATCTGCTGCCCTCAACCCAGCATACCTACAGGGTAAGGGCCGGAAACTCAGGAGGCTGGGGAGGATGGAGTGCAATAATTACAAAATCTACATTGCCGGCAACTCCTTCTGGTTTAGCAGCGGTTGCGGGAGATACGGAAATTACATTGTCGTGGAGTGAAGCAGATGGTGCAACTGGCTATGACATATCGGCGGATGGCGTGATAATATATAACATAGAAGCGATTACATATACGCACAACCAATTGATGCCAAACACTCTCCATATGTATAAGATTAGGTCAAGAAATTCCGTGACTGTAGGAAGCTGGAGTGAGGTGCTTGAGGTCACCACTTCACTTCTGACACCTGAAAATTTAAACGGTACGGCATTGGAAGACAGCATAATTCTTAAATGGGATGGTGTAGAAGGGGCTGCAGGATATGTGGTAGAAGCAGACGGCGTTGAATTTGAAGGCATTACCGGTACAAGCCATATACATGCGGGTCTTACACCGGGTACAAAGCATACATACAGGGTAAAGGCTTATAATGCTCAGGCTTCAAGCAAATGGGGACAAGTGCTGGAAAAGTGGACACTTCCCGAAGCTCCTTCGGATCTGAGAGCATCTTCTACCAGTACTCAGATTACCCTGTCCTGGACTGAGGTAAACGGAGCATTGGGATATGAAATTCAGGCGGACAATTCTATAATAGATACCGGTACTGCTGTCAGCTATGTACATAGTGGGCTTGCTCCTTACACTTCCCATATCTATAGAGTAAGAGCCAAAAATGAAAGTGGGCCGGGAGGCTGGAGCAATCAATTGGATTATATGACTAAAGAACCAGTAATTGAAATTGGGATTGAGCTTGGAGAATTGGAGGCAGAGATTTCAGACTTGTCTACGCAGGACAAAATTAATTCTGCTCAATTAAGACTGGATTCCATTAGAGCAAAGATTAAGGCGTTGCATAATGAAGACGATATGCTTGCATTACTCCAGAGAGCGGATGCGGTACAGGCTATAATCAACGATGCACAAAGGCTAATCAATGCCAAAGTTGCTGTAAGCCAGGCTGAATCGGCAGTGGTATATGCGGAAAAGAACCGCACTCTTTCTTCAATACTGGCAGCACAAGACTTAATTGATCAGGCGCTGAGCAAAGTGAATAATTTACCTGACGGTGCGGAAAAGGACATACTGAAGGAAAAGCTGAACAGTTTGCAAAACAGACTATATATAGTAAAAATATCAGGTAATCTGGATGATATTAAAGCTCTGATAGTAAATGTCACTAATATAGGGGAAATAAACAACATCCAGAGTATAATAGACCAGACTGTGATAATAATCAACAGCCTTCCTGAGGGAGAAGAGAGGGAACGTCTGGAGCGTGAGGTGAATATAGGGCAGGCCAACGTGAACATAGGTCATATAGGCCTGTTGGTGCAGAACATAACCAACATAGGAGAGGTCAACAAAATCCAGAGCATGATAGATCAGACAATAGTGCTTATTAATACTCTTCCCGAGGATGCAAGATGGCCGCTGCTTGAGAAGGTGAATATAGGCCAGATAAACCTTAACATAGGTCATATAGGTCTGCTTGTGCAGAACATAACTAACATAGGAGAGGTCAACAACATCCAGAGCATAATAGACCAAACTATAGTGCTTATCAATGGATTGCCGGAAGGAGAAACGAAATCTGGCCTAAAGTTAAGGTTAGAAGTTCTTCAAGTTAAAGTTATCATTGCTTTTGCAGAGTTTAAAGTCAAAATGCTTGAAGAAATGTCTTTAGATTTGACAACCAGAGAAAAGGTTGAAAACACTCAGATTTTTTTGAATGAGGTAAGGCACTTGGTTGAACAGCTTACGGAAGGCAACGAAAAGAGCCTGCTTATTAAAAGGATAGATGAAGTGCAAGAAAAAATTAATATTGCTATAGTTGAGGAGCCCATAATTACAGTGGATATCCAAGGACCCACAAATTCAGATGTGACCGTAACCATAGAGAATTGGGGAAACGCAGTAGTAAAGAATTATCGCATTGACAATGGGGCATGGAAGGAGTATTTGAGTCCTGTCATTATGCAGCAAAACGGATTGATAGAAGCACAAGGGATAAGTGCTACGGGGTATTTGTCAGGTATTGCTAGTATTATAATAGATAATATAGACAGAATACCTCCGCCGGTGCCTGTTCTCATACCGGATACCACAGAATCCACAAGTGAAAGCGTAACGGTCGATATTACGAACTGGGGAGATGCCCAAATTAAAAGATATAGAGTAAATAGCGGAGAATGGCAAGAGTATATGTCTCCAGTGAGTGTTGCGGATAACGCGTTAATAGAGGCGGTAGGAATTGATGCGGCCGGGAACTGGTCAGAGATTGGATACCTTGAGATAAGCAACATAAATAAAATGCCGGTATCAATTAAGATTAATGAACCTGCTGAGGAAGTATTCAGGGTTGGTACAAAGCTTCAATTGACAGTAACAGCAACATTTGAGAATGGCAATGTGGTTTCTCCATATGAACAGATAAAATGGAAAAGCAGCAGCAGTTCTATTGCACAGGTAAATAAAGATGGAGTTGTAACAGCCCTGAAATCCGGAACAGTAACTATCTATGCTTTGGACAGCAAAAATAACCAGCTTACAAGCAGTATATTCTTAAGGACATCTCATCTTATAGCGTTATATATGGATGTGAATAAGTCCAGCTTAAGGGCAGGAGAGACTGCTATCGCGAAGACGTATGGATTATTTTCGTCAGGATATAATGTTTTTTATGAGCAGTACAATGGTGTCATATGGTCTAGCAGTCACCCTGAAATACTTGAGATAGATCAGAATGGCTTAATAAAAGTAGAGAATTACAATAAATCATATAGCACATACGTAACTGTTAAAGCTATAGACCGGCATAACTCAAGTGTATACTGCACTAAACAAATAAGTGTAAGGAAGTAATAAAAGGGGGACAATAGAAAAAACTTTACTAGATCCGGCCGTCACGGTAAAGTGGCGGCCTTTCCCTTAAAAATGGCAAGGACATTTGGCACATAAAAGGGGCTGTAGCAAAACAAAAAAATTGCTACAGCCTCTCCTTATGCCCTGAGATTGTATGTTAACCAAAATAAAAAGGAAGTTTTGGCTGAAAAGAGACAACAAAACAAGAAGATCAGCTCGAAAGCCCGCCCCTGGGTATAAGGATATTTGGTTTTACTACCGTTAAGCTGAAAGTTTTTAATTCTGATTTGATTTCAGCAGTTACTGTAAGCACTGCATCAGGTGGATTTTTTATCAGCCCAAAGAGCCAAAGCAATTAAAAAAGCAGACTTGTCCGTATTTATTGTCTGCCCTGATTTTCCTATAGGAGAATTACAATGCCAGACAAACGGACAATTAAAAATTCGGACAAATATTATGGGCGAATTCAGTTAATAAGTTTCCAGTTAAATGATAAAATATGGAGAGGATTTCAAATAATAATATACACTAATGGAGTGTAAATAACTATTGCTAATAGGATATATTATTTTCAAAAACCATTGCATAACAAATACTTATGTACTAAATTTATGGGAACGATAATCGAAAGACGCACTCTATTATCTCTTTTATTCTTACAGAATTAAGGAGATAAGGTCTATGGAGACACACCCTAATATCATAATGATAGAATCGGGATGCTTGTCCTGACGCTTATCTCCTTAATTGTTGCGCTAATAAAGGCAATATTTATTTTATCATAAAACCAGTAAAAGTAAATCTGTTTTAATTAAAAATTCCCATGTTTTCAAATAATACTTGCCTTCTTGCCATATGAGGAGAAGATTACTCTTGCAAATTTACCTTTAACAATTCCGCCAATTTAACATATAGGTCACTCTCCAGAGGAGATTCTATGAATAATTTTAAAAAGCTGTAATATTTCTCATAGTCTAAGCTGCTAAAGCAGCCTTCACTCTTATGGCATCTTTTAATATATTGCATATAGTCAGAATCTGCGTCGGTAATTTCTTTCGTCTGAGCATCAAGGCTTCTTAACTGCTTCTTCAGCAGAGCCCTTTCTACCTCAATTTCATTTAGCCGTCTTTTCCTTTTTTCTTTTTCATCAATACTTTCACTTAAGAAATCAATATTCATAATGTACTCCTTCTCAAATGAAATTTATGTCCACATTATAAACCTTTTAATACTAAAATTCAATGAATAGTGATCCTTGCTATCCCCTGTTGCCCCATTACCCTATTTTAAAACCACACGATTGCGCGGATGCTTTAAGGCCAGTATGTCCTTTTGCTTTCGGGTGGAGACATGAGTATAAATTTGCGTGGTGGTTATTGAGCTGTGGCCCAGGAGCTGCTGGATGTACCGTATATCCACATCCTCCTCCAGCAGCAGTGTGGCGAATGAGTGCCGGAACATATGGGGCGTAATATGTGCCGGTATTCCTGCCTTCTCTGCCAGCCGTCTTATCATGAACCTAACTGATTGCTCGGACAGGGGACAGCCCAGACGGTTAATAAACAGGCAGCCTGTATTCTGAATTTGTTCCTGATATGCAGCCTTATAATTTATTAGGGAAGAAAGCACTTCCTCATTGCCTATTTGAATAATCCTCTCTTTTGAGCCCTTTCCATAAATGAGAATGGTTTTGTTTATAAGGTTTATATTTTCCGGCTTTAGTGAACAAAGCTCCGATACCCTTATGCCTGTCGAAAACAGAAGCTCCAGCACAGCGACGTTGCGAAGCGAGGTATTATGCATATATACTGAGCTTGTTGAATTGGATAACTCTTGGTACGCGGTTTTTAAGAACAGCTCAATTACATCCAGTGACATGGTGCGCGGAAGCAGGTGGGGCTCGCGGAACTTTATATTGAGCTTGTTAAAAGGATTTTGGTCTATGATTTCGTCATACTCCATCCATGAGCAAAAGGCCTTAATAGAAGCGATTTTCCTTTTTACAGTTTTGGGCTTGCACGCCTGGTGCAGGCTGGCGAAATATTCAGATAAATTTACTTTGCCCAACATTCCGTTGGTATTACTCATAAATAAAATGAACTGGGATATATCAATACTATAGGCCTTTAAGGTTTTGGCGTTCAGATTCTTTTGACACCGGCAGTAATTCAGATAGCGGCTGGATAGCTCCGGTAAATTGAGCATTTGTCATTCCCCCATAAGTACAGCATATTGTGAACGCCGCAATTTGCTTTGCATGTAATATTTTATATTATATGCAAAAGCTTGTCAATTCATTAGAGTTTAACTGAATACTCAAAATACTTTAAACAGTATAATGTTATATTTTTGTGGGAAAATAGTGCAAAAAATAAAATTATATGCTATAATTTTGGAAGTAATACAGGATAATTTGTTATTA
>JAEWDM010000017.1 GCA_023390115.1 Bacillota bacterium | reverse complement strand
TAGTAATGCCGATGATCAGCGGACTTGAGCTTGGGCGGAGCATACGCCGCGTCAGTACCGACGCGCAGATAATCTATATCACGACAGAGCCCGGCTTCGCGTTGGACGCATATTCGGTCAATCCCCTGCACTATCTGCTAAAGCCGGTGGACAAGGGTTCTCTGTTTGCCGCTCTGGAACTGGCTGCGGAAAAAGTGGGTTTTGGCGAGGAAACCTTGATCACGGTCAAGACGCGGGACGGGCTGCGCACTCTCTCCGCAGATGTTGTTGTCTGCTGCGAATATGTGCGCCATACCGTGATCTACACGCTTGTAAGCGGCGAGCAGGTCGAGACATTAACCATCTCCGGCAGCTTTGCGGAGCACGTCGCGCCGCTCTTGCGCGATCGGCGGTTTATCCAGCCTCACGCCGCCTTTGCCGTCAACATGAGGTATGTGGATCGGCTCTCTAAGGACGGCTTCGCCATGAAAGGCGGCTCCTTCGTGCCGGTTTCCGGCAAGCAGTTTTCCACGGTGCGCAATGCGTATATGAGCTATCGTCTGGGGGAGATGTGAGGATGCAGTTTTATGACATCCTGCGCTCCATCGTCACGAACGTCATGCTTGCGGGGTTGCTGTTTACGTTGGCACGACCCAAATACCGTCCGCAGACGCTATGGGTGGCGCTGGCGGCAATCGTGTCGCTGGATATGGCGCTGAACGTCTTTTTCTATCTGCGGAACGACTATACGACGTTGGGAAAACTGGACATCCTGTTTTTCATCCTTGTCGGCGTCGCCGTGAAGCCGCTCTTTCAGGAAACGTTCATGCAGTGGCTGTTCAACTGCCTCACGGCCATGAACGTCTATGCCGTCACGGTCGTTTTGAGCTACTACCTCTGCGATCTGTTTCCGTATCCGAGTTATGCCATCACGGTATTGCGCTTTCTCCTGTTTGCTGCCGCAATAATGCTGTTTCGCAAGCGCCTGATTCCTCTCTATCGTCAGGTGGCGGAGCAATGGAGCGTCTACCTTTTTGTCGCGGCCAGTCTCTTTATGAATTTTGCATGGTATTTCATGGCAAGCGACGATGTGGAGCAGACGCTGACAGAGGATGTTGTCCCGCTCCTGCTGCTCGTTTTGTTGGCGCTGCTCGTTTATCTCGCCATCTTTCTTTCTCTTAGAAAAACCTTGCGCGAGGCGGCGCTTCGGGAAGAAAATCAGAAGATCCAGTCCGACCGGGAGCTCACCCGTCAGCGCCTTTCGCTGATGGATGAAACCGTTAGGCAGATGAGCATCGCGCAGCATGACCGCCGCCACTTCAACAACACGCTGCTTTCTCTGCTGAAGGAGGGTGCTGCGGATAAGGCCGCCAGCCTCATACAGAAGCAGAGCGAGGCAATGCCTCAAAAACCCCAAAGTTACTGCCAGAACGTGTCGGTGAACGCCGCCGTCTCCTATTATGTCGAGCTTGCGCGGCAGCGGGGCGTTCGCTGTGAATTGCGGCTGGACATTCCGGAAAAGCTCGACATCGATGAGCTTTCACTGGCAATGGCCGTATCAAACCTTATGGAAAACGCCATTACCGCCGTTTCCGCCCTGCCTGCAAGGCAGCGCACACTGCGCTTTACCGCCGTGAGCACGGGCCAACTCATTTTCGAACTGAGCAATCCCTATGACGGCGAGGTAGCGGTGGACGAAAACGGCTTTCCCGTCTCTCGCGAGGAGGGTCACGGCAAGGGCACCCAGAGCGTGGCCGACTTTGTGAAGGAATGCGGCGGCGAGCTGGCATATGAGATTACGGACGGTATATTCAAGGTTCGGCTGATGGTGTGAGAACAGATGTGAACGCGCTTGTCAAGCGTAGTTTTTCCAAAAATCGGCAACATTAAGCAGAAAATCGCGCCTTTTAAGCAAGAAACGGACGCCCCCTTCTCTTTCATGCTATCCTCTGTGCAGGAAAGCAACGAAGAGAGAGGGGGTGTATTTATGAGCGGAACTGATAGACGGCGAGAAGATCAGGCGCTGTCCGCCCCCAATTCCGGCGGCAACGTCTGGCCCAAACAGAGATGTCCCGCTTTTACGCCGCGCAGCGGTGCGGCGGAGCAGACCTGTTGGTACTGCGTCTACGCAGACTTCCATCTGGATAAGCCCCGCGCGTTGGATGTGGGCGTATGCTACTGGCCGAAGAAGCTGCAGCCGCAAAAAGCGATGAACGGGCTATGACCCCTCCGTTGCGCTGGGGTGGCGGTAGAAGACAATGATTAGACCTACATTCACGAAGGCATCCCCTTTACCGACATGAAGCTTGAGTAGCTCCGTGCCGGTCATCCGGCCGACAATATGCAATCAGGGGAGGAAATGAACATGAAAACGAGAATTCTCGCTTTATTACTGGCGTCCAGCATGGTGATCTCTCTGGCACTGTGCACTACCGGATACTCCGCGAAAGCCGAAGCGCCGAAGGGCGTTGCCGCCTTGTGGGAAGCAGGCAGCACAAGAGACAAGATCGTCGTCATCAGCGACATCCACCTCGGCATCGATGACAACTATACCGAAACGCTGAAAAACCGTCCGCTGCTCATCGAGTTTCTGCAGCGCCTGCAGAACACGAAAGATGTGCGGGAGTTGGTCATCGCCGGCGATTTCCTGGACGAGTGGTTTTTGCCGGTTTATTATCCCAGCTACACCGATGAAAGCCTGTTTTACAAGGCCGTGATCGCCAACAACCAGTCCGTGATTGACGAGTTCAACAACGTGGCAGACAGTGGGATAAAGCTTGTCTACGTCATCGGGAACCATGATATGACGCTGGAAGCCGATGTTTTGCAGGAGGCTATCCCCAAAATCGTGCAGGCAAGAGACGCCGAAGGGCTTGGCGCCTATTATACGGGCGATCGAAACGAGATCGTCATTGAGCACGGCCACCGCTACGATGTGTTTTCCGCGCCTGACACGGTCACCAATGCCGAGCTGTGCGGGAATGACGATACCATTTTGCCCGCGGGGTATTTTTACGCCCGCTATGCCGCCACGTGGGTGCTGGAGGGCCGTCCGAAGGTAGAGAAGGATCTGCCGGTAGTTACGAACGTGCCAGACAAGAGCGATACTGATCAGTACGGCGCTTACATCTACTACTCGCTTCTCAAAGACATCTCCGCACGGATGACGCCCAACGAGAGCCTTGACGCGAAGATATTCGATTTGCACATCGCCGGATTTGACGATGCGTATACGTATCTCGATTTCTATCCGGCTCAGCAGGAGGACGGAACGATTTCCGCGCCGGTACTGTATAAGAACATTCAACGTACATGGGCCGAACGTCAGAAGATCAACAACATCAAGGTTCCCAACAGCTTCATTGAAGCGGTGGCCGGAACCCTGAACTGGGAATACTATTTCAAGCAAGCGAAGGCGCAGTATCTGGATAACCCGGACGAAAGTGTGGATGTGGTGGTGTTCGGCCATACCCATGTGCCCGCATACCGGGATACGGGCGACGGGAAATACTACCTGAACGACGGAACCTGGATTGACCATAACACCGATTACCCGGATGCCGCTCGCACATTTGCGGTCATTACCACAGGCGACAAGACCACGGCGGCAGTATGCGAATATATGGAGGACGGAGTTGTCATTGATATCAGCGCCGGCATCAGCAGTCCAGAAGGCGAAGAACCCACATATGGTGACAGCGCCCTCGCGGAAGATCCTCTGGCCTTTGCGACGTTTGATGTAAAAGCATTTGAAAACTACGGCAACGACGATACGGAGGCGCGCTATCTTGAAGTCAGCAACTTGGCGGACAGAGCCGTACAGGAAAAACTGAACAAGGAATTAAAGGATTTCTGCATCAATCCAACTCTTTCAGCCGAAAGGGACACCACGTACGATATTACGCCTGTTTTTGAAGCGATACCAGGGAATTTGCTGAGCGTGAGAACCTATGATATTGCCTACACCACGGGAGCCTCTTATCCCGTCAACTCAGTCAGGGCGCAGCTTTTCGATCTGACAACGGGCGAAAAAGTCGAGGGGAATCTGTGGGATTTCATCAAGGATAAGGACGCGTTCAAGCAGATGGCGCTTGATGGCAAATTCAGCCTGACTCTTGTAGGCGTCGATGGGGATATTCCCGAAGAGCTTAAAGCAGCGGCGTATAAGAAACTTGCGGAGAGCATGGACACTTCCGAATTTGCATCGCAATTTTACTTTAGCGACGGAGGAAGCTTGGAGGTGTGGTGTGACGGTGAAAACCACGCGACAGGGGATTATTGGCTGTTCAATATACCTGTCACGGATTTAGCAGGTCTTGCAACCGACCGATTGCTCCCCATTGTTGAAACTTTGAAGAATCTTGGCAATTGAAATCTGGGTATGCAAGCATAAGCGGCAAGCCGAACTCGGCGTCGCATCCGAGTTCATGCAGCGGCCCGCACCGGATCAGGCGGAATACATGGCGCGCTACGTGGAAATTCGGCAGCAGCTTGACGAAGCCACGCCCAGAAAACCCAGAGGACCGACAAGCGTAGCAGGATCATGACGTATCTCCAGACGCTAACGCCAGACGAACCTGGTCACCGATTTTGACGAGACGATGGTATGGCACGGTGGATAGGATGTGGGTATCGGCAAAAGGGAGCATCCGTTCCGTATTTATGAATGGGCAGGAAGTTGAAATCAAGAAACCCGGTGAGGGCCAGAATAGCGGCGCGTTCCATCGCGGGACGTGCCGTTATTTCCCTTTAAGGGAACTAGAATTCGAGTATATATTGCGGCTGTTATATAATAATCATCCGTCAATCATTTTAAAAAAAGAGTTTGAGATGCCACAAACGGCCGAAAAATATCGGTCCCTACCCTATGACCGCTTATCAAGAAATCTTCATTTTTACGGCACTGACTTTGATTTTCGCAAAATATCTTAAGGAGGACCAGAAGATGGCCGGAACTCAAACGTGTACAAGACAACGTGTACTGAGGTACGAAAAAGCCCCGGAACCTCAACGATTCCGGGGCTTCTCTCCTGGTGCGGGAAACAGGACTTGAACCTGCATGAACGAAATGTTCACTAGAACCTGAATCTAGCGCGTCTGCCAATTCCGCCATTCCCGCTTGTCTGGTGGATGGGGGTGGATTCGAACCACCGAAGTCTGCGACGGCAGATTTACAGTCTGCTCCCTTTGGCCACTCG
>JAEWDM010000013.1 GCA_023390115.1 Bacillota bacterium | reverse complement strand
TTTTCTGGTGGATATTACGAGAAGGACACACCCGTTCCCATACCGAACACGGCAGTTAAGCTTCTAAAGTGCCGATGATACTTGGCTGGTGACGGCCCGGGAAAGCAGGTCTCTGCCAGATTTATATTCCTCAATAGCTCAGTTGGTAGAGCATGCGGCTGTTAACCGCAGGGTCGTAGGTTCGAGTCCTACTTGGGGAGCCAAAAACAAAAGGTAAAAAAGATTTATTGCTTACAAAGCCAGTAAATCCGCGCCTTTCGAGGGCTTTCACTGTGAAAAGTGGAAGCCCTTTTTTCGTAGATTTATTGGGGTAACAGCTTCACTCTGACAGGACTCAAACCCGCAAGCAAATAAATGAATTGTGGCGCCCTTTTTGAGAGGACAGCAAAGTTAAAAAGGGCGCTGCCCAAAAACGAATCAATTGAATAAACCGAAACCGCCAAAGGGCGCTGATTTTACGGCTGATAAAAAGCCGATTGAATTCAGCGCCCTTTTTGCGTTTCACCATCAGAACAGGAGGAAATCCATTTGATCAAGAAGTTTTTCACAGAGCTTTCCCGTGTCCTTGCAATGCATGATATTGAAACTGCGCCGCCGGAAAAAAACGCACTGCCAATCCTGATAAACGGTCAGTCTGCCTGCCATGTGGAACCCAGTGGGGATATGTGCATCTTCCCCGATGACATCCGCTCTCCCGAAGCAGCTGAGCTATATCATAAGGTGGCGCCCTTTTCCAAAGAAGTCCGTGAATACCTGACTGCGATAGAAAGGGCGCCACTCTTGAAAGCCACGGCGCTGGATGAGGACTTCCGGCTGCTGGCAGAGTTCAACGGCGCCGTTTTTGCTGGCAGGGAAACCGAATACGGATATATGTTTGCCACATGGCGGCGGGACTACGAAGGTACAGGCGTACTGAGCGGAGAGTATTATAGGGAACAAATCGCATCGCTTCAACAGGTCGATCCCGAAACTGTCCAGGAACAGTCCATGTAAAGTGGCGCCCCTCTTTTATATCCATTAATAACAGAAAAGAGAACATACAAGAGCCGGAGAACCGGGGCGTGCAAACGTCTCTATTCTCCGGCTCTTTTTGCGTTTTCGGAAAGGAGAACCATGCTTATACGGTACAAGAAAAACAAGAGAAACGCCTGTTACGATTCGGATTCACTCGTGACGGGCGGCAGGATACCGCCAATCGAGCGGCCCTGCGGCCCTTTCAAAAGCTGCGGCAACTGTCCCTATCCTTCCCACGGATTTGTATGCTACGGCTCTGAAGGTGACTGCCTCAGAACCGATATGGAGAAAATCCATCGAAAAAACAGACAGGAGGAAAGCGGATGTTGAAACTGCAACTGCGAAGGCATGACGCCCCCTCCTACCGGACGGTGGCCATTGAATTCCCTGCTCCTGAACCGGATTTGCAGGAAAAGATGAAGGAACTTGGGGTCGGCATCACAACCGAAAAGCTGTGCCTGGTCGATGCGGTTCAGAATGATCACGGAGGTTTGCAGGCCCTGGTGGGAACGCTGGTCAATGCTGATGAGGTTCAGTACCTCGCCAGGAGGATGGACAGCTTTGATAAGAATGAGCTGAATAGCTTCTGTGCTGCTGCTGAACATGAAAAGCTGACAGAGGTCAAAGATCTCATCAACCTTACCTTCAACCTCCACTGCTACGCACTTGTTTCTGACTTCTCCGATCTCTACGCCATCGGACAGAGATATGAGCTCTGCCGCCAAATGGCGATCCCGGCAGATGAGATGCAGAACACGGACTTTGCAGCTATTGGCAGAAGGCTCCTTGGCAGCAATCGAGGCGCTGTCACCTCTTATGGCGTTTTATATCCCACCGGCAACTCACTGGAGCAGATATATAACGGTGAACAGTTTCCCGAATACCACTGGCGGGCCGATGATGCGGCAACCGTTACCCTGGAATCCGGCGATTATCACAGCGGCATCAAATATGAATATCTCTATCTGCCCTGCTGGGAGGTGGAGATAGAAAAAGCGGTAAACCGGCTGGGGCTCAAATCCCCTCATCCCTGTGCCACTCATCTGGAATGCGAAGGCATGAGTGAACAGGTCTGCCGGCTCTTCACGGAGGAATATCCACTGTCTGAGCATCTGTACACGCTGAACAACCTGGCAAGGAGCTATATGGGATTTGATAAACAGGCACGGGACGATTTTCACGCCATTGTGGAAATGGTGCAGCCTAAAACGCCGCAGGAAGTAGCGGTGCTGGCGGATAATTTCTATGAATTTACTGTGATACCTGGACTCACAACACCCACGGAGTATGGCGCATACAAGACGATGGACTCCTCTGGTGAATTCATTTTTGATAAGAATCTTGAGGAATACATCGATTTCAAAGGGTACGGAGAACGCTGCGTCCAAAACGAAAACGGCAGCTTTACCGATTACGGCTACATCGCATACCGGGGCTGCACCCCCGCTGTGGAGGAACTGCTCCGCCAAAAGGATGCCCAAAGTATGGAGATGGGAGGAATGAAGCTATGATCGCACTTCACCTGTCCCGTTTTGTTGTTTATGAGGGTGTGTGCCCGCCACCTTGTGAGGCGGTAGTACAGATAATCGAAGAAAGGCGGAGAAAAGATGATACAGGCTTTATTGTCAAACCGTCAGCGGCCGGATTTGCCGCCAGTCCCTGTCTGCTTTCCCATAGCGGATTATGCCGGCATATATGAAAACCTCCAAGCCATAGGACTTGGCAGCATTGCCGTGCGGGATTGCTTTGTCAAAGAGATTGGCGGGGATTATCCCATCCTAAAGCGGTTAGAGGAAACTGAAATCAATGTGGATGAGCTGGACTACCTTGCAAAACGTCTGGAAAGCTTCGATAAATACGAGCGCGCTCAATTTCAGGGCACCGCTGTCAGCAAAGACTATTCCAATATGACGGATTTCATCAATCTGACCTTTTCCTGTCAGGAGGTCACGGTGGTTCAGGATTTCACCGATTTGACGGCTATCGGACGGACGCATTATATGAACCTGAACGGTGGACTGACCGAAGATGAAGTCGAAACAATGGATTTTCATAAAATCGCTCTTTCTCTTCTGCTGAATGAGGAAGGAACCGTTACACCCTACGGTGTGGTGTATGAAAACGATATGGAACTGGAGCTTTGCTATGACGGGCTATATTTTCCGGACTATCGGTACAGCGGGGATACTCTGCTTGCTATAGCAGTAATTGATGATAGCCTCTCGGACGATACCACCGACATTGCATGGCTTTACCTGCCCATGGAGGATTGCCAAATTGAACGCGCTCTGCTGCGTGCGGGCATTTCTGAGGAACATATGCGGCTGGCGTATGTTGACAGTGAGCTGCCTGATGTGCTGACGGACCTGATAGGCACGGAAGAAAGCCTGTATGAGATGAACAGGCTATGCATCCATTATCAGAAACTGGACACCGGCTACCGCCAAAAAGCGGAGGCAGCGTTGCAAATGGCGTCCCCTGCCAGCATTGCCCAGGCGTCTAACCTTCTAAGTCAGCTCGACCTTTTTGACTTTATCCCAGGCATCTCCACCCCAGAGGAATATGGCAGGTACATGATCATTGACTCCGGCCATTACGAATTTGACGAAAATCTGGAAGAATACATCGATTTCAAAGAATATGGTAAACAGCGCATAGCCGGAGAGTACGGTCGGTTTACCGAAAATGGATACATCAGCTATCACGGCTTTATTTCCATTGAAGAAGTAATGGCGGGAAGCGAAACCGAGCGCATGGATATGGAGATGGGAGGTATGCAGCTATGATTACACTTCATTTGACTCGCGCTGATGATTATGAGGGTGTGTATCTGCCGCTGCCGGCCAGTCCCGCGGAGATTGGCGAGGCGTGGGCCGCCCTGGACAACATCAGCGAGGACGTCGTCTCTACCCGCATTGTTGGGGCGGTCAGCAATGTATGGGGCATCGGGCAGTATCTGAAAAAAGCGGATGTAAACAATTCCGGAGAGTTCAAGAAGCTGAATCGAATCGCTGAACTCACCAGCGGATCAGACCGTGACCAATGCTATCTCTTTGAAGGCGCTTTGAATGCCGAGTCCGTAAACAGCCTGGATGATGTTATCGCCATTGGAGAGCGGCTGGATCAATACCTGCTGCTCTCCGGGGTGACTACCGACCGTGAGCTGGGAGCGTACCTTGTGGAAACAGGCGTGATGCCCTTTGACGAGAACGTCCAGCCCTATCTGGACTATACAAGAATCGGCATTGAGTATTACGCCAATCATGGCGGCGCTTATGGGATCGGGGGATATGTTCTCAGGCGTGACAGCGCGGAACAAGCATTGCAGGACATTGTCGATGCCCACCAGGATAAGCAGGTACTTGGCGGCATGGAGATGGGATGAGGGGTGAACGGTGGAAACGGATTTGACAAAACGGATCAAGGCCCTCCCCCATCTTTACCGGCCAAAGCTGAATACCGAAAAGAGAACCATTCGGTGGGCGGACGAGGTCTGGACGCCCACGGGAATTGTCGACAGCATCCGGTTTGAGGACTATTACGAGAATGAGGAATATCTCTGCAGGCTTCTGGATGTGGAGCGGTTTTCCGAGAAGGAGCAACGCATGACTGTGTATATGCATCAGCCCGGAAAGTGCTTCCGCGATGGCGGCACAGATAAAAATGACCGGAAATGCCATGGCTGTGTCCTGCGGTGCCATAACTGGAAAGTGGGCATGATGGTGACCTGCTTCGAAGTCAAAATCACTTACTCGGATTTCAGGAGTGCAAACGGGCACAACTTCCACGGAAATGAGAATTATTACTGCGTTCCTAAGTCACTCGCCTCTAAAATCGCCCATGAGATACCGGACGACATCGGAATCCTTGCATACTTTGAGGGCGAGCGCCAGTACGGTCTCAGGCAGTTCAAACCATCAGGATGGCGCGGGGTAACAGACCAAGCCAAGGTGCATCTGCTCTACAACGCCATGAAAAAATGGTGCGATGGCGCGGTCTTTGTATAGCTTCCATTGAAAGCGGAGCGCCGGTTTACTGATTTATGGGATGGCTATTTTGCGCGCCGGATGGTACTCTGTGTGCTTGACACGGAACAGCGCCCAATACAGCGAAAGGAGAACATATCATGACAAACAAGGAAATTGCAGCAATGTTTGAGCGAGACAATTTAATCAGGGGCTATGTCTACCCCTATAAGGGATATCGAAGCGAATACTGGTTTGAACGCTCCCCCTCCAACATCGCCAACTTCATTATGCAGCACAGGGATGCGCGGGAAATCATTCTCACCGATACCATGGACAGTCTTGTCCTTAACACGATTGGCGAGTTTATCGACCGCTGCCCGGATCAGGCGTTTTTACAGCAGATTCTGCCGCACCTTATCCCCATGCAGTTGGGTGAAACGGAGCCGCAGGCGTTCCCTGTCGCTACGGATGCGGAAGTAGAGGCATATTTTGAGATGCAAGACAGTATGGATATGGATTTATTTAGGCATGTAGGCAGAATCCCTGCCAATCTTTATCACGGAGGTATCAATATGAGCGTTAACGCCAGAGAAGAAGAATATGAACACGTAGAGCTTTTTGGAAAGCCAGCCCTTTTCACCAATTCCCGCATTGACCGTTTTACTGTGCCAAAAGGCTTTTCCTGCTACGATTTGCGCGGTTCCGACTATGATCCCGGCAGGCCGGTGACCGTTGAAGATATGGTTGTTGTGAATCATGCTGGAACAGTTTTAACGCCGGAGCCAGTCACACTCCCCAAGGAGGGGTTCCGCCGATTGCGGGGCAAGCTCAATTTTTTTGGAGAAAGCATGAGTCTTGCCCAGTTCTGTGAGGAACACGGTATCACTCTCGCCCCTGATGAGCGCAAATTTACACTGCGGCCTGCCTCTCCCGATGAGGCGGGTCTTTTTTTCGCCCTCCCGGAAGAACAGGATGCGGAGCTGGGCGCCATCGGTCATGTCCGCATCGACTTCGGCAGCGGCGGGAAGGAATTCTGGCACACATGGTGGCCGAGAGGTGATGAGGCGCTGAACAGCCCCGAATTCAAGGATGAGTTGAACGAGCTGGTAAACGAACTGCGGGGAAGCGGACCGCTGAAGGATCTCAGTGCCATGCACAGCTACTGTGCTGGACATCATGGGGAAATCAACGGCGGCTGGCGGCAGAATTACGGCTATGTCATCGAAACGGAGCGATACCGGTACTGTCTGCGGTGCAACCCCGGCCAGGGCGACTACCACGCCTACCTGACCGCCTTTGATCTGCAGGTACAGGAAATGAATATGGTGGAGCAGGACACACCTGAACAGGGTATGGAGATGGGAGGCATGTAGCTTGAAAACAATTGATTTTGATATATGGGAAGCCAACCCCGATAAGCCGGGTACTGTCCGGCGTGTCGGCCAGCGCACGGCGCAAGAGGTTTTTGCAGAGCTTCAGCATCGCCTCGAAAGCACCGGCTATCTGCCCGATGAATACTTTCTGATGAACGATGAGTGGAAAGATGGCAAGGAGATACCGGAAGGTGCCGGATTTTTCTGTACCGTCGACTACGGCGGCAGTGAGGGCGTCTATCTGGATGTTTACCTGAAATGGTTTGATCAGCAGAAACAGGAAAGCATCACGAAGGGGTTCATCACCGGCAAAACCCTCGGAGAAACCGGCAGCGATCTGGACCGCATGTATCTCACCGCCTCCGCCATCACCAAGGCGTTTAACGGTGACGGCGGTACCTACGCCAGATATATTCGGCTCGGAGAGGCACAAAGTCCCAGCGGCGTGGTGATGCACCTGAATGGTGAGGAACAGCGGCTGCTGATTGACAGTCTTGTAGAGCGTCGCGGCAGGCTGGAAGAAGAATTCAGCGGCGTGGAACAGCTCCTGCGCCGTGTGACGGGGAGCATCACGGAGTTTGTCAACGAGGTGGGTCAGCGACCTCTGAAAATCAGCGACTCCGACATGGCGGTGCTGGCCATTGAGGACGGCGATCTAACCGCGTTTCAGGTGGCGTACTCAAAAGTTCCGGATGAAATTGCCGAGCTGCTGCCCCTTGCTGCGGGCAGACCGGGTGCGGTGGGCAGAAAGATGACGGCGGTTCTGCTTTCCGACGCAAAAAGCCTGACCGGAGAGCAGTACCTTACAGCGAGCAAACGCGCCGTCGATACGGGCGACGGCGAAAAGGTGCGGCTGTTTTATGCACAGGCCGAACACTGCGTCACTGATCTTCCCAGGACGTATTACGGCGATGCGATCTCCTACGCATACGATGAAAAAATCCATATTGCCAAGGCGCTGCTGAAACAGCCCACGCCCGAACAGATTGGCGACGCCTCCCCCCGGCTACTCCATCAGGCGGCCTTAAGGGATGATTATACCACCGCCTCGGAGCTGGTGAAGAAAGGCATTCACGCGGACAAGGCCGCTACCGATGTGATCCGCGCTTTTCAGCGGAGTCCCTGGGCGGTCACTCATCTGCTGGAGCAGGGCATGGAGATTGATGCCCACAATTACGGGGCGCTTCACGCTTGTATCAACACGGGTAATACACAGGCGGCGCAAATGCTGCTGGAGCGCGGCATGAATTTCGGTCACTACGCCGATTGGACCAAGGCAAATGCCCATAATTATCCCCTTACCAATGATAAGGCGTTTGAAACGTTGTACGATAGCTGGAAGCAGGATTTTGAGGGTTCTGATTCTGAGCAGAGTGAAGATCAGCAGATGGGAGGAATGACGCTTGGATAAACAATCAAGGAGCCGGTTTCCGGAACAGTGTCTATTCATAAATGCGAATGGCGAAATCATGAGCATTGAATATGGAAAATCAGGATTCAGACGCTTCGAACTCAACACAGAAAATAAGAAGGCAAATCGGGAGATCGTCAACAGCTACAATGAGAGGCACGGCGTTACACCCGAGCAGGTAAAGATGATGCATCATGGAGCGATGTTTGGTTGGGATACTCTCCAGCCTCCTTACCAAGATGAATCCGGTATGAAGAACGGCGAAATTTTTGAAGTAGAAATTGCCCGCCCCGGTTCACTCGGTGCGTATACGTCCTCAACGCTCACGCTGCCTGCCGCGCCATATGAGATATTGGATACAATGGACAAGGCCCGAATCACTGATGAACGTGTCATCTATTCCTCGGAGATCATAAACTGCGAGCTGGACTATCTGCCGCAGTTTATCAGTTCAAATACGAATCTGTATGAGCTGAATCATCTGGCCGAGCGCTTATCCTCCCTGAGCCAATGGGAGCTGGACTGCTTCGAGGGAATGGTCATGATGGATACCCTCCAAACCCAACACGCCCCTATCGCCATTGACCGCCTCATCAACATGACCCACAGTATGGAGCATTGTCAGATTGCCTACGAAGCTCATGATGACCAGTCCCTCGGTAAGTTTTATGCTGACAATGACTTTGTGCCGGAGCTGGAAACCCTGTCTGAAAGGATATTCCCTTGGCTGGATTATGCTAAAATCGGCAAGGAGATGCGTGAGGGCGAGGGTGGCGTTTTTACCCCCCATGGCTATGTGGTTCAGAATGGCGAGATCGCAAAAACCTACCAGAGCGGCGTCACCGCTCTGCCGGAGAAGCCGGACTACGCCATACTGCTGTCGGTCAGAAAGGGATATTTCAACGACCCCGCATACGACAACGACTTGTGCGTACAGCTTAGGCTCCCTGCCGATGATGCGGCAATTTCTCAGGCGGCAGAGGCTGTGGATGCGGCATCCCTGCGGGAATGTGCCTTCCATGTGGAAGATTGCGCCGTCCCGCAGCTCGGTGAACTGATCACCGATGAGCTGGAGGATTGCGATGGCGATATTACGGTGCTCGATGCTTTTTCTGGGCAGCTTCACAAGCTCGACCTTGAAGGGCGGCTCCCCATCTATAAGGCAATGCTGGAGGCTGCCCCCAAAGGCCTTACGCTGGACGAGGCGGTGGATCTTGCGGAACAGGCTGTGGACTTCCGGCTCCAACGGGAAATCCCATCCCCACTGGAGTACGCCCAAGCCGAGATTATGAAACACGATATTCCGCTGAAGGACGAGCTGATAGGCAGCAGGGACCTCTACAGCTACGGTCAGAAGCTGATGGAGGCGCAGGGAGCGGTAGACACGGATTATGGTATCCTGCTTTCAGAGAACGGGATGACTGTGGAACAATGCCTTGAGCGCCCTGATCAGCATATGGAAATGAGGTGAAACCAGTATGAACGACTATCCGTATCCCTATCCATGGAAGGAACTGCCCGGTACCGCTGCAGAAATGGCATTTCTCGGTGAGCGGTTTGCTAAAATGTCAATCCGGGAGCATCTTCTCTTAGAAGGCTCTTCTCAGTTTGTGTCTATCGAAACCGCCGCCGATCTCATCAACCTCACCGAGCAGTTCGACAGCTTCACCCTTTATTATGGGGTAAAGGACGATGCAACTCTCGGAAAATATATCGCCACATACCAGCATCAGGCCACGCCTGATCAGCTTTGTTTCATTGACCTGAACCAGTGGGGGCGCGACATTCGGGAGAAAAACGGCGGGGTGTTCGTATCCGGCGGTTATGTGGAACGCCACTATGCCGACCATGAAGTCTACACCGGCAAAAATCTGGAACAGCTGACTGGTGAGAGCGCCAGTGTGCGAATAAAAGTAGCCTCTGGCAGCCAACCGTCAGGTTTATGGGTAAGGCTGCCCGACTATGAGATCAGCACCGGCGAACCAGACGAGCTGTCGGTCGCAATGAATGAGTTGGGAAGGGCAAATCCAAGGTCATAGTTTATAGATTTATAGTATAGCTATTTCCATCAACCTGTGGCATTGTGTTGTACTTGAAGGAGGTGAGGCAATTGGACGAAGAACTCTTGGATTTATTGGATATGGCGCTTGCGGAACGCTTCCAATTATCGTATGCATCTATGCGTCAGGAGCAGCCGCAAACCGAAAAGCTGATCACACGGCTCATTGAAATCAGCGAAGCCATTCAGAACAGTCCTACAATCTTGCAGGAAGATAAAAAGCTGATTGACGAATATCTCTCTGTGAATACAGAAGTAGAGGCTAAGACCCAGCAGTATTTGTACATCCAGGGCGCCAAGGACTGCGTGACAGTTTTAAGAGAGCTTGGCGTAATCAAGTAGCACAGGCAATGATGTCTGTGCTTTTTTAGACCCAACACCAAACAGGGCCGTTTCCCCAAACAGGAGGCGGCCCTGTTTTTTTTATGCCCTTTTTTGCCTTACCTTTCCGGGGAAACGGCCGGAAAGGAGGCAAAGATGCTCAAGGAGCAACTTGCAAGGTATCTGCACCGCTATCATCACGGCGCGGGAAACGCCGTTACAAGCAGGGAGCTGGAATACGCACTGCACATCTCCGGCAAGGAGCTGCGCGACCTTGTTAATGCCCTGCGCCGTGAGGGTATCCCCGTTGCCAGTGATCAAAGCGGGTATTTCTACGCAAAAACCGAAACGGAAGTGCGCCTGACCATTCGGCATATGAGAAACCGCATCAGCGGGATCAGCACAGCTATCACAGGTCTCAGGCATTCCCTCGCGGCGTTTGACGATACGCAGATACGCCTGCCGCTGGAGGGAGGTGATGACTCCTGAACAGTTTTATGTCGTGGATAGGTGGCAAAAAATCCTTGCGTGAGCTGATTGTCACTCTGTTCCCCATCTACTACGAAAGATACATTGAGGTATTCGGCGGGGCCGGCTGGGTCCTGTTTCACAAGTTCCCCGGCAATGACTTTGAGGTGTACAACGATTTCAACGGCCTTTTGGTTAACCTGTACCGCTGCGTGCGGGATAAGCCAAAGGAACTCACGAAGGCGCTGCGTTACGTCCTCAACGCCCGTGCGGATTTCGACCTTGTCAAAAACACCCTGGCCCGTGACAGCCCTGCCTCGGATATACAGAAAGCGGCCTGGTTTTACCAACTCATCCGCTACAGCTACGCATCGGGGCTGACAAGCTACGGCAGCCAGCCACATGATATGTGGTCCAACTTTCCGTTGATTGAGCAAGCCCACAGGCGGCTTGCCAAGGTGGTCATCGAAAATAAGGACTTTGAGAAGCTGATCGGGCAGTACGACCGCCCCGTCAGCTTTTTTTACTGCGACCCGCCGTATTTTGAAACCGAAAGCTACTACAAAAACGTGGGCGAGGACGGTTTCACGGAGAAAGACCACATCCGTCTGCGGGATGCACTGCTGCGGATTGAGGGTAAGTTCCTGCTGTCCTACAATGACTGCAGCTTTATCCGGGAGTTATATGATGCGCCAGGTATCCAAATTGACTCCTATACCCGCATCAACAACATCAAGCAAAGATATGACAATGGGGCGCAGTTTCCTGAAATCCTCATTGCCAACTACGATATGCAGGAACGGATGCGGGATGGTCCGATGCAGTTAAATTTATTCGGTGAAGGAGGTTTCATAGATTGGACATGGACAAAAACACCTTTTGGCACATCATTGACTCGGTTAACAGCGAGGTGAGTGGCTCCGATTTGGAGGGCGTACTCCGCGTGACTCAGAAAAGGCTGCAGAAGTACAGTCCGCAGGAAATCGCTGTGTGGGCCAACTTTCTGAGGCATTACAGGGATCTTGCTGACACCAGCGGCGTGTTCGCGGCCTCCTGCGTTCTCAACGATTATATGTCGGACGACGGTTTCTTGGATTTCCGCGCATGGCTCATTTCCAGGGGCAAGGAGGTCTATCTGGCGGCGCTCAAAGACCCCGACAGTCTTGCGGGTATTGAGATTCCGAAAAGCACAAGGTTTGAATCGTATGGATATGTGGCCTATGACGCTTACAGGGAAATCTGTGAGGATGACGTCTATGCTGAGATGAAGGTAAATCTTCTTACAAAAAATCAAGTGGAGGATATCCGTGCGGAGCTTGAATACTACCCGCACGAAGTCGATGGCGCCCATATAAGAGAGCATTTGCCGAACCTGTGTGCCAAGCACTTAGAGCCGACGGAAAGATTATGCTTCACCTACAGCGAGGGACCAGGGAGAATGCTCCTTCTGACCGATTTGGAAAAACTGAAAAGCGCCGCCCGCTTAATTGAGAGCATGACCGGCAGCCGCTTTAAAAGCTATAGCGGCGGCTCCTTTATTTATCCCGAATCCAGTAGTGATGCGTACCTCGCCATTAATATGCGCAGAGAAACGGACTTTAAGGCAAATCTCTACCGGATACACTTTGACGTGAACATCCAGACCACCGGGAGCCGTCCAATGGATTCAACCGAGCTGATGCGCCTCCAGCAGCAGGTCGGCGTGGCCCATGCCCTGCTTACTGCACTGGAAATGCAAACGTACAGCCTGACACCGGAAGAAATGCAGTCATTTGATGATTTTGTCCGTGAACAGGAGGAACTGCGTGAATCGCAGGAACAAGCAGACACCCCGATCATGGGGCAAACATTTTAAGGAGGAACGCACCCAATGAAAACAAATCAGAAGAAAACCGGGCAGGCCCTGCAAATCCCCATGGCTGTCCAGCAGCGCTGCGGCTTTACCGATGCCGAGTCCCTTGCGATGACTGCGGCCGAGGGCGTATGCGTCATTCACAAGGGTGAACTAACGGCGCTGGAGCTTGCCAATGTTATCACGGTACTCAGTGAACTTGCAAGCGATCTGATGGTTCACTTGGCCGGAGTCTGCGGGCTTTGCAACAACTGTGACGATGAAAAGCCGGAAGCTGGTTCGGAAAGCCGCAGCGATAACAGCCCCAACCAGTGGGTAGCAGACTGCTCCCTCTGTCGGGATCTATTGGATGAGAGTCAGAACATCAACATTCCCGGCTATCTGCTGGAGGAAGCGGGCATTCCGGCGGATGCCAAGCTGGAAGCCTATACCGATGAGGACAGCGGTGAAATCACGGTGGTGGAGGCTGACATCCAGCAGGACTAATGTAAAGTTAAAAATAATGTAAAGTCACCTCCTTAAAGTGCTATAATTTCCAGCGTAATCTATCGTCAAACTCAACATAATTCTCTACAATCTTATTGGGCGGACAGAGTCCACCACAATAAGACTGGAGGTTATGAAGATGAAACAGGAACAAAGTACAAAGGAATTAGAAATCAAAGCCCTAATCTCAGGAGCCAAATCCCATTTAGCCCAAATCGGCTACCGGCCACGTACAATCGAGCGATTAGATGCGGTTTGGAAAATGTTAGCAGCTTACTGCGATTCGCAGGGCACATCAGTATTGACGGCGGAATTAGGCCGCGCGTTTGTCTGGGAACGGTATGGTTCAACTCTTGGAGAAAAGGACACATCGCACAATGTCAACCGAGCGGTTCATCTCCTACTGGATTTCCAAAAATTCGGTATGGTATTTAAGCAGTCGAATATGACAATAAAAGAGTTTTCAGAACCATACCATAATCTTTTTGAAGGCTTTTTGAAGCATCTGCGTCAGGAAGGCGTGTCAGACGGTTCAATCAGGACATGGAGAAGCCGCCTGTTCCGGTTTGAGTATTTTCTGATAAACAATGGCGTGGCGCATTTCTCACAAATTGAATTGCATCACGTCAACACATATATTGAATCGCTTGCCGGATTTTCCTCCGGAACTGTTGGCGGGACAATTAAAATCCTCGGCAGGTTATTTGATTATTCTTTGGAAAACGGATACCATCACAAAAGCTTCTCCGAAGCTCTGCCAAATGTGCGCCGGATAAAGAAATACCGCATTCCAACCGTATTCACAGCCAATGAAGTGGAACGTATTCTAAAATCAGTCGACCGGAACAATCCAACCGGAAGACGGAATTATGCCATTCTTATACTTGTAGCAAAACTTGGGTTGCGTATCAGCGATGCCCGGCTACTGCGTTTTAATTCCATCGACTGGCATAACAAACGTCTGTCTATAACCCAAAAGAAAACCGGCGTCCCTCTGGACCTGCCGCTGCTTGACGACGTCGGCTGGGCGATTATTGAATACCTGAAAAATGGCCGTCCGGAAACGGGCAGCGAATACATCTTTGTCCGACATTCCGCTCCTTATGGCCCATTGACGGACACTCTTCGTAAAACGGTTGTGAACGCTATTCAAAAAGCCGGAATCAAGACTCCGGCAGATAAACCAATCGGTATGCATACATTCCGCCACAGCATTGCATCATCCATGCTTGCCAACGGGGCAAAACTGACAGAGATTGCCCAAACTTTAGGGCATGCTATGCCGGAAAGCACACAGACATACATCAGCGTAGATGTTGAATTGCTTCGTCAGTGTGCGCTGGAGGTGACGATATGAGCAAACCGTATTTTACAGGTCCCTTTGCCCCAATGTGTGAAATATTTGTAGCGCAAAAGCGCGCGGCTGGTCTTGTGTATGATCAACAGGCTATGCTCCTTCGGATGTTTGATAACTTCTGCAAGGGGCATGAAATACAGAATTATACCATTACCAAAGAAATCGCCCTTGCCTGGTGCCAAAAACGCCCGAATGAAAAAGATGTCACAAGGCGTGGCCGCGTTGGAGAGATGCAGCGTTTTTCTGTATTCCTTAGCAAACAAGGTTATCCATCCTATTTTCTCCCCGCGTTACCCAAACATGGGGAAACACATACGCCTTATATTTTTACAAAAGATGAGCTGAGGCGTATTTTTGAACGTCTTGACACCCTTATCCCGACTAATGCCTCTCCAAACCGTCATTTGACTTATCCGTTGTTGTTCCGTGTGCTTTATGGATGTGGACTGCGTATTTCAGAAGCATTGTCATTAACAAAGGAGGATGTGGACGCAGAAAACGGTGTGCTTCATATCCGGCATGGTAAAAATGATAGGGAACGCCTTGTGCCAATGTCCGAGTCTCTTACCCTCCAGTGCAGAAAGTATCTTTTGGCAGTCCATCAATCCACCCCTGGCGATCTGCCGTTTTTTTACACCAAGTCGCATTCCAACTACTCTAAATCCTGTATCAGCAGGGAGTTTAAATGCTTTTTATGGGATGTCGGTATCCCGTATCGTGGAACAAGCCTTGGGCCGCGCGTGCATGATCTTCGTCACACTTTCGTTTGCCACAACATTCAAAAATGGGCGGAGGAAGGAACCGCCATTTACAGCAGGCTTCCGGTTTTGTCAAAATATCTCGGACACACTTCCGTCATCGCGACCCAATGGTATCTCCGTCTCAGCGCAGAGATCTATCCCCATATCAGGCAGATATGTGAAACGGAATTGAGTGGAATGTATACTGACATTTTGAATTTTGAAATGGAGGTAGATACGGATGAATAAGGTAAAACCAACTGACTTTGCGCGTTCTCTTTCTAATTATTTTTTTGAATATCTGCCGGTACAAAAAGGACTTAGCGAAAATACAATCAAGTCTTATCGGGATTCCATGTCTGTGTTTCTGGACTATTGCGAAAAAGAACGACATCTGAAACGTGAAAAACTTGAAATTAAAAACATTGACCGCAGTTTGGTTGAGGATTTCCTCTCATGGCTGGAACAGGTAAAAAACAATTCTGTAGCAACAAGGAACCAGCGTAGGATTGCGCTGAATACATTTTTTAAATACCTGCAATATGAAAATCCAGAATACGTTTTACTGTGCCAGCATATCCTTTCTATCCCCAATAAAGCTGGCAAAAAGCAGACTATTAGGCATTTACCAATCAAAGCAGTAGAAGAAATCCTTAAACAGCCTGATTTGAAATCCAGAAGCGGAAGACGTGATTTCGCCCTCTTAAGTCTGATGTATGAATCAGCAGCCAGAATTTCGGAGATAGCCAATCTTTGCATTGGTGATTTGCACTTTGAACGCAGTGGTGCCATTGTGCATTTGCGTGGAAAAGGTAAGAAATTTCGTGATGTACCACTTATCCGCGATATTTCAAGCCTATTAAAAAACTATCTGTCTGAAGAAAAGCATTACCGCCCATGTGATAAAATGGAGCCGGTATTCTGTAATAGAGATAAGGAAAAGCTGACACGGGCTGGTATCTCTTATATTTTCAACAAATATATCAATTCCACAAGGTCAGCTATGCCGAATTTACTTCCCTCCAAAGTTTATCCACATATTTTTCGACACAGCCGCGCCATGCATTGGCCGGAAGCAGGAGTGGATTTGCAGTACATTAAAGACCTACTGGGTCATGCAGATCTCTCGACAACAGAGGTGTACGCACAGCTTAATACTGAAATGAAACGTAAGATTTTGGAAGAAGTATATCCTAAAGAACATCAATCCTCCCAGTATCCCTCATGGACAGAAGATAAAAATCTCATGGGCTGGCTCAGTGATTTTCAAGACACCCACTAATTTAATAATGAATTATGCAAAGCTGGCAAAATCATTTTTGTTGGCTTTGCTGTATTTCAAGGAGGTGACTTTACATTATTTTTAACTTTACATTAGCTCAATTCTGGGGAGTCGCCCAGCGTCGCCGTCGCATCTTCCTTGTCGCAGATTTTGCAGGACTCACCGCCCCCGAAATATTATTTAAGCAAGACAGCCTGTTTGGGGATCTTGCGGAGAGCGGAAGCCAGGGGCAAGGAGCTGCCTCCCCAGCTCAGGGAGGCGCTGATGATACAGGCGGGTCTTGCCTGACCCCTTGGGATGTGCAGAGCCGCCGCATTTTTGAGAAAACCGGAACATGGCCCTCCCTTTATAGCGGTGAGGGCGGTGGGCATGGGTATATCCAAACAGAAGAAAAACCAGTG
The DNA here is from genome assembly GCA_023390115.1 of Bacillota bacterium. Taxonomy (GTDB): domain Bacteria; phylum Bacillota; class Clostridia; order Acetivibrionales; family DSM-27016; genus Anaerobacterium. The sequence continues at coordinate 36,346 of JAEWDM010000013.1, read as the reverse complement.
ATAGCCTTTGCTGCCAATCAGCGTGACGAGGTGCGGAATCTCCACGATGTGGCCGGTGCTTTGAGTGCGCAACCCGGCATGAAGCAACAGACTTTTGTCACTCAGCAACCGTTGGTCTGCCTGAACGACCACGGTGGAGAACGGATGGATATCACCGAGGAAGTGACCCCCACGCTCCGTGCGGGTATGGGAGGACATCCTCCCCTGGTGGCCCAACCGAATTGCCTGAATGGATGGGATACCCAGCAAAGCCGTGTGTTCACACCGGAGGGTGTTGCTCCTACGCTTGCCGGAGCAGACGGCGGCGGTGGAAGAAACCCGGCAGGGCTTTTGTTTGCGGCAGGGGTTGTCAGCAAGGGTGACGGCGACTGCTTTCTCACGCCGGAGGTACACACCTCCATCACCAGCGGCGGCGGGCAGGCCGGACAGGGCTATCCCTGCGTGCTTACCGCGGGATTCTGCGGAAATGCCAGTGCCGAAGCAAGAGGAATCGGATATCAGGCCGAGTGTTCTCCTACCATTAAAACAGGGACAGCGCCATCGGTACTCTGCCTCAACGACCAGGGCGGCAGCCAGATGCACTGCACCGAGGATATCACAGGTACGCTTCGCGCCCAGGAGCATGGGCATCAACCGCTGGTCATGGCAACCCAGCAGGGCGGCGCTGAAATCGGCGCCGGTGTATGCCCCACCATCACATCAGCCGCAGGCAGCTCCGGCAATAACCAGCCGGTCCTCTTTGAAAATCACGCAAAGGATTGCAGGTATACCGGTCCGCTGGAGGTGGCCCCTACCGTAACATCGACCTACGGCACTGGCGGCAACAATGTCCCTCTGGTGGGGACTCCCATTGCATTTTCCCTTGACTCGAAAGAATCCAACAGCATGAAATCGTCCAATCCCCATTCGGGATGCAGGGAAACAGACGTTGCCAGAACCATTGACACCACCAACCCTGACCCCAGCAAGAATCAAGGCGGTATTGCTATTTTGCAGGAAACCATCTGCATTGCCGGCAACACCATTGACCGGGAGCCGGAAAACGGCGGGAACGGACTTGGCTGTCAAGCGGATATCAGCTATACCATTACCACCAGCGACCGCCATGCGGTATTCAGCCGCCAGCGAAGCGATGAGTTTTCCGAAAACGATGTGGTGGCCACACAGAGCGCAAGGCAGCATAAGGATGCCACCGATCTCGTTTGCCAGCCTGAAATATTCGGCCAATCACAATATGGCAACTATGCGGAAGGTTGCAGCACCCTGCGTGCCCAAGGAGGTGACAACGGAGGTGGGAGTGAGAATCTCGTAAAAGAAAATGGGCGCAACCTCATCCGCAGGCTTACTCCTCTGGAATGTGAGCGGCTCCAGGGCTTTCCCGATGGCTGGACGCTGATACCGGGAGCATCGGACAGCGCCAGATACAAGGCGCTTGGCAACAGTGTTGCGATACCGTGCGTGGACTTTGTCCTCCGCGGCATCGCATATTTTTTGCGAAAAATCCATGAAGAACAGGAGGAATAATCCCCATGCATATCTACCCTGACAACTTAAAATCAAAAGCCACCCTATGGCTGTGGGAGCTGCGGGACATCGGAATCATCGGCATCGGATGCTTGATTTCCGTCTTTGCCCTGTCCCAGCTTGGCTGGTTTGTGCCCATCGTCCTGACGGCGCTCTATGCCTTTTTAACCATCCGCGTCGAGGAAGTGAGCATCCTCGATTTTATCCGCTATGCCGCCGCTTTCTTTTTGGGGAAGCAGCAGACCTATGATTGGAGGGCGTAACCATGAACAGAAAAAAGAAACGGGAGGCCAGGGAAAAAGCCTCCACCCGTCAGCTCATCGGCATCGAGGACATCACGGGTTACAGCCTTGTGACCCCGCACGGCGAGCTGGTGTTTTTCATGATCAAGCCCACCAACATCAGCGTGCTGTCCGATTCCAGCATCAGCGCGCGCATTTATTCACTCATGAATGTCCTGAAAGGCATCGCTGAAATTGAGATGCTGTGTTTAAACAGCCGTGAAAATTTTGAGGACAACAAGAGCTATTTAAAATCTCGCATGGATGCCGAGCAGAACCCGGTCATCCGCAAGCTGCTGGAGCAAGACATGACCGCCCTTGACCGTATGCAAGTTCAGATGGCAACGGCACGGGAGTTTTTAATCATCATTCGTCTGCGGAGAGAAAAGGAAACTGACGTCCAGCCCTACCTTTCCCGCATCGAAAAGAGCCTTAAGGATCAGGGCTTCACGGCGCAGCGTGCCGGGGAGTCTGACCTCAAAAGGCTCTTGGGCGTTTACTATGAGCAGAACGTCACCACAGAAGCATATGAGGATTACGATGGGGAACGCTGGGTAATTCTCGGAGAATAAGTAAAATCATTCGACGGCCGTAGGGAGATACCTTGCGGTCAAAGGGCATGGAACCTCCCTCGGCCAGACAGGAGGTTTTTTCATGCCTAAAATCAGAAAAAAGAAAGCGGAGGTGTCCGCTGCGGAGCCAATGATCAAGGATTTCCTTGACATGATCGCACCAGGTATCATCAAATTCAATACCGATCACTTCCTCTGCGGCAACACATACCGCTGTGTGTGGGTGCTGCGGGAATACCCCACCGCCACCGAGGAACAGGCCATCCTGCGCCATCTCGGTGAAAAGGACGGCGTAACTCTGCACATCTATACCAGGCAGGTAACGGCGGCCGAGGAAAAACGAATCATCCACAATGCCGCCAATAAAAACCGCATGGAAAAGAGCAGCACCCACGATCTCCGGCAGACGGTGACCGCTGAAAGCAATCTGCAGGATGTGGTCACACTGGTGTCCTCCATGCACCGAAACCGTGAACCGCTCCTGCACTGTGCTGTTTTCATCGAGCTGACCGCACACGATCCCGACGCCCTGAAGCTACTCCAGACCGACGTCCTGACCGAGCTGGTTCGCTCAAAGCTCAATGTGGACCGGCTCATGCTTCGACAGCGGGAGGGGTTTCTCTCGGTAGGCCCCGCGGGGTGGAATGTATTTGCCAGCCAATTCGAGCGCGTCCTGCCGGCCAGCTCGGTGGCAAACCTCTATCCGTTCAATTACAGCGGAAAGACCGACCCCCACGGTTTCTACATTGGCAGGGATAAGTTCGGCAGCAATGTGCTGGTGGACTTTGATAAGAGGGATGACGATAAGACCTCCGCCAGCATCTTGATTCTCGGCAACAGCGGACAGGGGAAATCCTATCTGATGAAGCTGCTGCTTCTGAATCTGCTGGAAGCGGGCAAATCCATTATCACGCTGGATGCCGAGCATGAACAGCAGGATATGTGCGAAGCTGTAGGCGGCTGCTTTATGGATCTGATGAGCGGACAATACCGCATCAATCCACTGGAACCCAAGTGCTGGGATGACGGAGGTAGCCCGGAGGACGCAGATGCCCCCGAAGCCTTCCGTCAGTCCACGCGCCTGTCCCAGCACACCAGCTTTTTGAAAGATTTCTTTCGGGCCTACAAGGACTTCGATGACCGCCATATTGATACCATTGAAATTATGGTCGGAAAGCTGTATGAGAAATGGGGCATCAGCGACAGCAGCAATTTCAATCAAATGAAGCCGGAGGATTACCCCATCCTTTCCGACCTTTACGGCTTAATCGAACAGGAGTACAAGGGCTTTGACGAGGGCAGGTATCAGCTATACACGGCTGAACTATTGCGGGAAATCCTGCTGGGTCTGCACTCCATGTGCCAGGGCGCCGAGAGTAAATTCTTTAATGGGCACAGCAACATCACCAATGCCCGCTTTGTGGTTTTTGGCGTCAAAGGGCTTTTGCAAGCCAGCAAAAATGTCCGCGGAGCCATGCTGTTCAATATTTTATCCTATATGTCGGATCAGCTTCTGACCGTGGGCAATACGGTGGAGGCACTGGATGAGCTGTATATCTGGCTGTCGGACAATATCGTTGTCGGAACCACCATCATTGAATATATCAGAAATGCCCTGAAGCGTGTCCGTAAGAAGGAGTCCGCAATGATTCTGGCCAGTCAGAATCTGGAGGACTTCAATCAGGAAGGCATCCGGGAGATGACCAAGCCGCTCTTTGCTATCCCGCCCCATCAGTTTCTGTTCAATGCCGGTGCCGTTGACAAGCAGTTCTACATGGACACGCTGCAGTTGGAGGAATCGGAGTACAATCTCATCCGCTACCCCCAGCGCGGCGTCTGCCTTTATAAGTGCGGCAACGAGCGTTACAACCTTATGGTCAGGGCACCGGAGCATAAGGCGAAGCTGTTCGGCAAGGCAGGTGGGCGATGAACATCGTTGGATACGGTGGCGGCACCAACAGCACCGCCATGCTGATTGGGATGCACCAAAGGAATATCCCTGTTGACCTGATTCTGTTTTCCGACACGGGCGGCGAGCAGGCGCACACCTATGCGTACCTGCCTATCATGAACCGCTGGCTCACCACACATGGGATGCCGGAAATCACCGTGGTGGAATACACCGACCAAAACGGCGACCGCCTCACCTTGGAACAGGAATGCCTGCGATCCGGTACCCTGCCGGCCATCGCCTATGGGTACAAGAAATGCTCCCTCAAGCACAAGATCGCGCCCCAGGATAAGTTCTGCAACCACTACGGTCCCTGCTTGGAGGTATGGGCGCAGGGCGGTCGCGTCACCAAATATATCGGCTTTGACGCCGGGGAGGAACACCGCAAAACCCATGCTTTTGTCTATGATATTCAGGACAAAAAATATAAAAAGGAATACCCGCTTATCGATTGGGACTGGTACCGCGAGGACTGCATCAGAGCCATAGAGCAGGAGGGCTTGCCGCTGCCCGGCAAATCCTCCTGCTTTTTATGTCCCTCCATGAAGCGGCATGAAATCAGAACCCTATACCACAAACATCGGGATTTATATGAAAGAGCCATTGCCATTGAACGGGGCGCCAAGCCTAATCTCATTACGGTAAAGGGACTTGGGCGCAATTGGGCATGGGAAGATTTCGTGGAGGCGGACAAAAACCAGACAGCCATGTGCGCTTTGTTCCCCGAAAACGATATGCCCTGCGGATGCTACGATGGCGAGTAAAATTCAGAAAGAAGGTGAAAAAACATGGCAGACCCCGCAACCATTACGGCTGTTTCAAAAGCCGCCGCTGCCGCACTCTCGGATGAGCGGACCCGAAAGACCATCGGCTGGATTATTGCCGCCATCTTTTCCCCGCTCATTTTAATTATCGTGCTGGTCTGCTCCCTGCTTTCGGGCACCACAAACCACAACAACACCGCCGTGGAGCTGTGCTTCCACGGCGGTGTGATTCCGGGGAGTATGCCTACGGATTACAAAGAATACATCGGGGATATGCGGCACAGCTTCACCCTCATAGACGGCGCAATAGTCACAGTGAACGCAGAGATGGAGGATGGCAACAGCCTTGACGAGTATCGGGTCAAGGCTATTTTTTATTCTCTGTTCTTCGGCGCTGACTCCCCATCACGAGTGGAACACCGAAAATACGTGGACTGTTTTGTAACCTCCGAAGAACGTACCCGCACCGTGGAAAGCGATGACGGCACAACCTCGGAGGAAACCTACACCGTGGCGGTTCCTATCGCCTCCCTGTCCGAAATCTATAACAATATTAGAACGCTATTCGGCAGGGCCATCACCTATGAGGATCAGGCCAATGCTAACGAGATATACTACCGCGCCTTATATGGTACCGGAGCGCCCACCGAGGATGACGATTCCACCATGTGGGAGGACTGGACGCCGGATCAGCTTGACGGCTTCTTTTCTGATTTGCCCGTTGGTGAAATGGGTGCGGAAGCGGTTCGCCTCGGACTTTCCCTCCTTGGTGATCCATACTCCCAAGAGCTGCGTGGACAAGGAAGCTACACCGACTGCAGCTACCTTGTGCGGTGGGCATACAGAAAGTTAGGCGTGAACCTCCCCGGCACGGCTGCGGCGCAGGGGAAATACTGCGTGGACAATGGGCTGACTATCCCCAAGTCAAGTCTCGCCCCCGGCGACTTGGTATTCTGGAGTCATAAGCCCAATGGACGATTCCTCAACATTACCCATGTGGGCATCTATGCCGGGGGCGGTAAAGTGGTGGATGCCTCCTCTTCCAGAGGGGAGGTTGTCTATCGGGATTTATTTGATTCCGATAAGCAGGTTCTGTACGCCAGACCCTATGCTGAGGCACAAAGGGCCTCCGCCGATGGCTTTATTTCTCCCCTCGGCAATGGCTGGCGCTCCATGGTGACCTCCGAGTTTGGACTCAGGACGGACCCCCTCACAGGACAAAGAGCAGGACACGCCGGTCTTGATCTTGGTGCCTCCAAGGGTACTTCCATTCGCTCGGCAAAGGCGGGAACCGTGAAATCCGTAGTCTATGGCAGCACCGGCTATGGCTATAACCTGACCATCGATCACGGCGGTGGAATGGTCACGCTGTATGCACATTGCTCTCAGATTCTTGTACGGGAGGGGCAAACCGTCAAAGCGGGCGAAACCGTTGCAAAGGTGGGTTCCACCGGGCGCAGCACCGGCAACCACCTCCATTTTGAGGTGAGAATTAACGGTGCGCAGAAAAATCCGAGAAATTATCTGCCGTAGACAGTCTGGTTTTTTCTTTCTGCTCTGCGGCACTAAAACCCATCAAAATTAATAGGAGGATTTCCAATATGAAAAAAGACGATGTCACCATACAAATGGACGCTGAAAAGCTCCGGGCGGTCAAACGCTACATGGAGAAGAAAAATGCGGACTTGGAACAGGAGCTTGGCGATGCTTTGCAAAAGCTCTATGAAAAATACGTTCCCTCCGCTGTCCGGGAATACATTGACGAAGGGTGCGAGGACACTCCTTCTTCCGCAGCTCCCCCTAAAAAGCAGAAAGAAAAAAATAAGGCTGCCCCGGCAGCGTCCCCCCAGCAGGATGCAGTTTAACCTCGGTATGAATCTGAGGATTTAAATGAACAGGAGGATCACAATGGGCGACACATCAATAGAACTATGGCTGAATCAATATCAGTATGACGCGCTGAAGCACATTCTTGCCGAAGCCGGAACCAGTGTGGAAACCGTAATGCAGGCACGGCTAATGGAATTTTATATGCAGACGGTTCCCGAACATGAACGGTTTAGCATCAATAACCGCATTGAAGGTGAGCGCCTTGCGGAAGAACGGCGTGCGGAAGAACGGCGCCGTTTTTCTGTTTTTCGGATCGTTGAGGACAAGCAGGCGCGGTGCATTGAATGTGAGCATCCCTTCGATTTGCTCAACGCCGCTCTCCAAACCCGGCGTTATCTACGCCATGAGCTTGGAACAAAGAGCGCCTCATTCGCAGACTATCTTTTACAGTCAGGGAACTCCATTTCCGAAAAGGAGTATGCAGAGCGAACGGGGCAGTATATCGACGGCAGCCCCAATGTCACAGGCGTGTTTGACATCGACTTCGATAAAGGCGATTTCCTCACCGCCCAGCGAAACAGCGGCTGGACGGGATTTATTCTCAAGGATGTGATGACTGCCGTCTATCATGCCTACCGCAAGGAAGATCGCTCATTCAAAGAAAAATGGGGCATTTTTCTGGAACGGCTTGACGGCCGACAGATGATCAACACGGCACACACTGCTGTTGAAGATTTGCAAAACAGCCGGTGTTTGTCGGCAAATGACATTCACTTCTCCGATGAAATTTCGGAAATGGACGGGCAGCTCAACTTTTATATCAACACTGATTTTAATGTGGATCAGGTCTTCGGTACCCATGTGGAAACGACCGAGAACGATGATTGGCTCAATGTATACGCCAACTTTGATATGGAGTCCCGACAGGTCTGCGATACGTTGGAGATTGTCCTCAACCGTGGGGATGGCGGGTGCGAAGAACTGACCTATCAACTGAACGATGCGGAAAAGGGCATCCTGCTGGAAAAGATGAACGCCTACTGCCAAAAATGCGAGGGGCTTTCTCTGGACGCTTATTGCGACGGCCTCCAAGCCGAGGAAGATCTGAGTCTCGGACAAGGTGGTCAGCAGCTGTAAGAGCAACCATGGGAACCACGCTGGTGTTATGGTGTTGGGTTCTCGTTCACGGGTTTCATCTTGACACTGTATCGGAACACCGATATAATATAGTTGAGGTGACCAGAATGAGATTTGAACAACTTTTGCGGGAGAAAGAGATCTCCCGCTACGCTTTATCAAAAACCAGCGGTGTTCCCTGGGCAACGCTTGCGGATATTTATAACGGCAAAACCCGTCTGGAACGGTGCAACGCCGCCACACTTCTCAAACTCTCCAAGGCGCTGGATATGCCTCCGGAGGAACTGGTGTTGGTGGATAACCGGCCGCAACCGGGTAACGCAAACGGCAAACCGGCTGACAAAACCTACTTGGAAACCGGTCTGCCATCCAGTCTTCAAAAGGCCATTGACGACTATCTGCAGGGAGAAAAAGACAGGGTGCTTCACCTGGACTGTCTCAGTGATGAGCTGTACGGAGCAATCAACTCCAACCTTTGGAGCGGCTCTATCACCGAGGAACAGGCGGACTATCTGCGGAAAAAATATTTGTATGGAACCGAGGTGAACACAGATGATTGATTTTACACCGTGCGTGGTAAACAAGTTCAAAGCCTACGGCGGGGCAAACGGCAACAAGATCAATGTTCGCTACGGCGATAAAAGCTATATGCTGAAGTTTCCTCCCCGGCCGAGCCGTAACAAGGAGATGAGCTATACCAATGGCTGCATCAGCGAATATCTGGCATGCCACATTTTTGAAGCTCTGGGCTTCAAGACACAGGAAACTCTCCTTGGTACCTATACCGACAGCCGAGGCAAGGAAAAAACGGTGGTAGCCTGCGGTGATTTTACCGAGGGCGGCAAGAAGCTGATTGAGTTTGCTCATCTGAAAAACACCTGCATTGACAGTGAGCAGAGCGGATACGGCAAAGAACTTTCCTCTATTTTGCAGGCGATTGAGGAACAAACCCTGCTGCCGCCAGACCAGCTTCGAGATTTCTTTTGGGATATGTTTATCGCGGATGCGCTCCTTGGAAACTTCGACCGGCACAATGGTAATTGGGGTATTCTTGTGGATGAGCAACTCCAAACCGCTGAAATTGCGCCGGTGTATGACTGTGGTTCCTGTCTGTACCCGCAGCTCGCAGTGGAAAATATGCAGGCTATACTTGACAGAGAGGATGAAATGAACAAGCGCATTTTCACGTTCCCAGCGTCTTCCATTGAAGAAAACGGCCAGAAAATCCCGTACTATTCCTTCATCTCTTCTCTGAAGAACGAAGATTGCAACGCAGCACTGAAGCGCGTTCACAGCCGGATCGAAATGGAACAGCTCGATAAAATCGTGGAAAAAACGCCGGCATTGCTGCCGATGCAGAAAGAGTTTTACCGAATTATGCTCCATGAGCGCAAAGCAAAGATCCTTGATTACAGCATGGAGCAGATCCTTGCTATGGAGCAGAGCGCTCATGAGCATACCGGACAGAACCTCACCATGTGAGCCACCACAGAAAGAATGCGTCATCCCTTTTGAGAAAGGGCATGGCGCTTTTTTTGTTTATCCTTTCTCCATTTTCGGTTGAGTGCATCAATATTTTATTGCAATTGGTGATAGCTTTCCGAAATAAAGTGTGGCATGGTGTTGGCGAGGCCATAGAAAAGGCCCCAAAAAAAATGAGAAGGAGCTGATAAAATGGATCAGATCAGAGCCCAAAAACTGCAGAAGCAGATTGCGAAAGAGGCAATTGCGCTGCTGAGTCTCGGCGGTAACGCAGCCGATACCAAGACCCATGAGCAGACGGTTGCTCTGATGGAGAAAGCATGGAGGCTTCCGGCAGAGGAAACTCAGCGGCTACTCGGCTTTATCCAACAGGAAAAAGAAGTCATTCAAAGGCTGAATGCCGGCGAGAACGTTCCCCATATCGACATTGACAATGAGGATGTGCTGAAGAACTGGACGGGTCTGGAAACCCTTGAAGCACTGGAGGATTTGTTTGAAACCTCCCTGCACCTGGACAGCTATGCCGAGCGCCGGGTTATGTTCGACATGGCTGACACACTGAGGGAATGCCAGAACCTCCTGGATTGGATCACGCTGACCAAGGCAGAAAAGGCCCTGCCGGAGATGATCGCCGGATAACCCCATGGCATAGCTGAAAGAGCCGTCCTATAACGGGGCGGCTCTTTCAGTACAAGATGACACACACCTTCCCCCGGCGTTGCCCCCTGTCCGCCCCCGTGTGGACTTTTACGGGGCTGGGTGGCAGGTTTACCCACGAAACCGACTAAAACCGATTGTGAGGGCTTTGTGCGGAGCTGTCAGGAAGCTGCTATCAAGCCAGATTCCCATACTACCTCCACGGTCGAAAAGAGAGCAGGAGAAAGGCGGGTGGTCGCAAGCGACCGCCCGCCGCTCACTTCGCCCAGCAGTGCTGGGCGTTTTTTGCACTTCCCCATGAGGTGGTCGGATTGAGGTTTTGTCACAGCCGGGGTGGTCGAAATCAGAGAAACCGCAGGAAAACAAAGGCTTTCTGACCGTCACCTTCGGGGTAGACGTCACACTTAAGGAGGATTTGCCGATGAAAAATAACAAGGAAAGAACCGCTGTCTGGATGTATCCCGAAACGATGGACCGGATGGACGGCTGGCTGGAAAAGGACAACTGCAAGAGCCGAAGCGAGTTCATAGAAAAGGCACTCGGCTTTTATATGGGTTACCTTGGATCGGAGGACATCACATCCTACCTCTCCAAAGCCCTGCTCTCCTCCGTTGAGGGAACCTTGCAGAAAACCGAAAACCGGGTGGCGGCTAACCTCTTCCGTCTGTCGGTGGAGATCAGCATGATGATGCATCTGCTGGCAACCACGCTCAATATCACAGATGATGAATTGCACCGGCTTCGCGGCCGATGCGTTGCCGAAGTGAAAAAGACCAGGGGCAAAATCCGTCTGGATGATGCGGTGGACTTCCAGAGCAGCCAGGATGATGAAGAATAATGGCCCGTATTGTTATAAAAAACGGTTACCTTAAGGGAGGCAGCGAAAAAACTGCTGCCCATCTGAATAACCTCGTCAAGTATATTGCCACCCGTGACGGTGTGGATAAAATAAAGAACGGTCGTGAGCTTTGGCACGCTACGAAAAAACAGCAGGCTCTCGTCAAGGAAATCCTCCGGGAGTTTCCCGATACCAAGGAGCTGTTCGAGTATGAGGATTACCTCGCATACCCGAACCGGGAAAACGCCTCGGAGTTTATCACCATCGCATTGGAACAGCATTTGGATAAAATCGGTGACCGGGAAAAGTACCTGGCCTATATCGCCAACCGTCCCCGTGTTGAAAAGTTTGACAGCCACGGTTTGTTTACGGGCCGCGATGAGCCGCTGGTCTTAAATCAAGTTGCGGATGAGCTGTCCGCATATACCGGAAATGTGTGGATGCCGATTATTTCTCTCTGGCGTGAGGATGCCTCCCGGCTGGGGTATGACAATGCGCTTGCATGGAAGGCCCTGCTTTCCTCCAAGGCATTGGAGATTGCGGAGAATCTGAAAATCCATCCGGACCATCTGAAATGGTACGCTGCCTTTCATAATGAAAGCCACCATCCCCATGTCCACATGCTCTGCTACAGCACCGACCCCAAAGAAGAATACCTCACCAAGCAGGGCATCAAGAAGATGAAGTCCTCACTGGCAAATGATATTTTTCGGCAGGAGCTCATTCCGCTCTACGGGGAAAAGTCCCAGCTGAGGGATGACCTGAAGGAACGGGCTGCCGAGTCCATGCGGGGGTTGATCCGTCAGATGAAAGGCGGCGTTTTACAGAGTGACCGCATAGAGCAGCTCATCACACACCTTGCTGAGCGTCTGAAAACGGTGGGCGGCAAAAAACAGTATGGATACCTCAAGGCAGAGCTGAAAAATATCGTGGACGAAATCGTGGATGAGCTGGCGCAGGATAGCCGTGTCGCGGAAGCCTATCGCCTGTGGTGGGAAACCAGGGGCAGGATCGAATCCATCTATGCTGAAACGCCATCCGATCCGCCGCCTCTTTCACGCAGCGATGATTTCAAATCCATCCGTAACATGGTTATTCAGGAAGTCCTGGTGATTGGGAGTATGACCTTTGAGGAACCAGCATCAGCGGAAACAACTCTGCCGGAGCCGGTAAATGATCTGGAGATACCCTCTGCCGACACGGAGGATGAGGAAGCTCGGGAGCCGGCAGATGATGAGGGACGATCCACAAGGGAAAAAAATTCTGACAGCAAGGAATCCTCCTCTGACTCATGGTGGACGGAGGACTACAAACTGGCAAAGAAATACCTGTACGGAGATGAGGATGCCGGAATCCCGCAGGACTTTGAAAAGGCCCGTGAAATCTTTCTCGCGGAAGCAGGTGCAGATAATCCGCTTGCTCTGTATGACCTTGGCCGAATGGCCGCCGATGGTCTTGGCTGCGACACGGATGCCGGGGAAGCGAACCAATGGTATGAAAAAGCCCTTGCCGTTTTCCATACCGCCGAGGAAGAAAAGCCGTGGAAGTATACCGAATACCGGATCGGCAAAATGTATGCCGCGGGGCTTGGTACCGAGCAGGACTATCTGCAGGCGGCGGACTGGCTCACTCTTTCCGCAAACGAGAAGTACAAATATGCACAATATTCCCTCGGCGGTCTGTATTACCATGGCAAGGGTGTGGATCAGGATCACGAAATCGCCTTCGCCCTTTATACCCGCTCAGCTGATCAGAGCTTTCCCTATGCCAGCTTCGAGCTTGGTAAAATGCTGCGGGACGGTATCAGCTGCGTAAAAAATCAGCAGGACGCTGACCGCCGCTTTCGAGAAGCCTTTCTCGGCTTTGTTTCCATGGAGGAAAAAGGGCACGACGACAAGCTCCAGTACAGGCTGGGCTGGATGCTCTTAAACGGCGTAGGCACGGAAAAGGATGAGGCAAAAGCAAAGGAATACTTTGAAAAGGCGGCATCTGTCGGAAACCCCTTTGCCTGCTACCAGCTTGCCAAGCTCATCCTCTCCGATGAAAATGTACCGCAGCAAGAGGTAGAAAAGGCCCTTGGCTATCTCAGAAAAGCGGTGGAGGCAGAGAATCCCTATGCCGCATATTTTCTTGGAAAGCTCTATGAAAAGGGGCAGCACGTTCCGCAGAATACCGTCGAGGCGATACGGCTCTATACCCTGTCGGCAGAACAAGACAATTACTTCGCCGCATACCGGCTCGGCAAGCTGTATCTTGGCGGTACGGGCGTACTGAAGGATGTGGAGTCCGCCATTCGCTGGCTGACCTTTGCCGCGGACAGAAAAAATCAGTTTGCGGAATACGCCCTCGGCATCCTCTACTTCAAGGGAGAGGATGTTCCCAAGGATATCTCGAAAGCCATGGAGTACCTGAAACGGTCTGCCGGTCAGGGAAACCAGTTTGCACAGTATCGGCTCGGCAAGATTTACCTCATGGGCGAGGATGTGCCAAAAGACACACAGGCAGCCCTGCAATTTCTGACTGCCGCCGCTGAACAGGGAAATCAATATGCGCAGTACACCCTCGGCAAGCTGTATTTAATGGGAAAGGATGTCCCCAAAGACAAGGAAACCGCCGTCAATTGGTTTACCCTGTCGGCAGCACAGGGCAACATTTATGCTCAGTTTTTTCTTGACCATATGGACGATTTCAAAGACCCCTCCGTTCTGCTGGCGGGAACACGGCTCCTGCATCACATGAGCCGTGTTTTTGCAGACAACGCTCCGCCGCTGAAACCCCTCGGTCTACGGATTGACCGAAAACGGCAGCTCAAGCTAAACGAGAAAAAACGTGCGGCCGGTCATGCCCGGAGGGATCACGAACAAATCATGTCACTCTAAAAAACGATTGGAGGAACAACATGAAAAAGCAGAAAAAGAAAACCGGGCGGATACCCGTCCAGAAAAATATATACCCAAAGCAATGCCGTCCTGTAAAAAGGGCGGCATTTTTTCATAGAATCGGCAATCGCCATCAGTAGGAGGTGCGTCTATGGGTATCTATGTGCATTTTACAGATGAGCAGAAATTTCGTGCCAACAATGTGGACCTTGTGGACTTTCTCCAACGGCGCGGTGAAAAGCTCCTGCCCAGCGGACGGGATAAGCGTCTGGCCTCCGACCGCAGCATTACCGTCCGGGGCAATGAGTGGTACGACCACTCCGCGGAGAGCGGCGGTTATGCCATTGACTTTGTACGGAAATTCTACGGATGCTCTTATCCCGAAGCCGTCACCCTGCTGCTGGGCGGTGAGCAAGGCGAAGTCTACCGACCGGCGCAGGAAAAGAAAGAGGAACCGAAAAAGCCCTTTGAGCTCCCACTGGCACATACAGATATGCGGCGTGTCTATGCCTATCTGGTGAAAACCCGACACATCGGCCGAGAGGTGGTCAGCTTCTTTGCAAAGCAAAAACTTCTCTATGAGAGCTGTGAAAAATCCAAGGACGGCAAGAAAGAATACCATAATGCGGTCTTTGTGGGATACGATGAAAATGGAGTAGCCCGCCACGCTCACAAGCGTGGGATTTACTCTTTGGGGCAGGCGTACAAGGGAAACGTGGACGGCTGCGACCCGCGGCACAGCTTTCACTGGATTGGCGAAAGTGATCAGCTGTATGTTTTTGAAGCGCCGGTGGATCTGCTGTCGTTCATCACGCTTCATCCGCAGGACTGGCAGCGGCACAGCTATGTGTCCCTCTGCGGCGTGGGCGGTCAGGCCATGCTGTGGATGCTGGAGCAGTACCCGCAGCTCCGGCAAGTCTCGCTATGCTTGGACAACGATGCAGCCGGAAACAAGGCCAGCGAACGGCTGAAGCAGCAGCTTGAGGAACAAGGCTATTCCTCTCAGCGGCTGGTTTCTCAGAGGAAAGATTGGAATGACGATTTGACGGTAGTGGCGCAACAAAGGCAGAACGGTTTTGAAATGAGGATGGCATAGAAAAATGGAGTTTATTTATTTAGCTTCTTGTCGATAATTTTTCCACCTACAGAAATAAGCTCTGTGGTGTGTTCAGATGTAAAATCCATAACCTTATGCAAACTCTTTTTGAATATAAAGAAAAGTTCGCCATTTATTTCTTTGGTGGGACAAGTGTAACTCTTTCCTCCGGAAGTGATTTCAACCCATTTCAAAATTCGATTAATCCCCATTATCAACAATATGATCAACTCCTCAAATCCCTATTTATGTAACACATCTGTTTTAAATTTAGAATACCACAAAATATCCCATACCGAAAGGAGTTTTCCCTATGCAATCCCAAGTCTACATCTTAATCGCAGCGGCCGCCGTGATGTTTCTCGTCATCGGCGGCCTTTCTCTTTTGGCCCATTATTACACCCTCAACGGAATCAAATCCCGCACGGTGGGCGACGGCCAACACGGTACGGCACGGTTTTCCACCAAGCAGAAAATTAAAAGAATCTATCGGCACATCCCATTTCAGCCGGAGCTGTGGAGGCGGGGCGAAAGCCTCCCTTCGGAGCAGGGAGTCATCCTCGGAAGCAAGGGAGCTAAGAATGCCGTCACCGCATTGGTGGATACAGACGATGTTCACATTTTGATGATCGGTGCATCGGGAGTAGGAAAAACAGCCTTCTTTTTATATCCCAACATGGAATATGCCTGCGCCAGCGGAATGAGTTTTCTGGCGTTGGACACCAAGGGTGACCTCGCCAGAAACTATGGAAGTATTGCTCAAAATTACTATGGTTACAATGTGTCAGTCATAGACCTGCGGAACCCCAGCCGCTCAGATGGAAATAATCTGCTCACCCTAATCAACCGTTACATGGATATATGCCGCAAGGACCCCGATAACCTTCCAGCCAGGGCCAAGGCGGAAAAGTACGCCAAGATTCTGGCTAAGACCATTGTCAACCCAGAAGGGGATGCTTCAAGCTATGGGCAGAATGCCTTTTTTTATGATGCAGCCGAGGGCTTATTGACGGCGGTCATTCTTTTGCTGGCTGAGTATCTGCCGCCAACGCCGGAAAACCCGCAGGAGCAGCGCCACATCGTCTCAGTATTCAAGCTGGTGCAGGATTTGCTGGAACCATCTAAAGTGAAGGGGAAAAGTCAGTTCCAGCTTTTGATGAATAAGCTTCCCGGAAATCACAAAGCCCGCTGGTTTGCCGGTGCCGCCCTGAATAGTGCGGAGCAGGCCATGGCGTCCGTTATGTCCACGGTACTGTCGCGTCTGAACGCTTTTTTAGATTCTGAACTGGAACAGGTGCTGTGCTTTGACAGCGCCATTGACGCCGAAACCTTTGCAAATGAGAAATCAGCCATTTTTTTAATTCTTCCGGAGGAAGATCAGACCAAGAACTTCATGGCTGGGCTTATGATCCAAAACCTGTCCCGCGAGCTGTTTTCTGTAGCGGATGAGAACGGTGGCAAGCTGAAAAACCGCGTGGTTCTCTTTTGTGATGAGTTGGGAACCATGCCTCCGTTTGATATCCTGCCCCTGTTTTCAGCAGGGCGCTCTCGCCGGCTAACTTTGGTGCCGATCATCCAGAGTCTTGCACAGCTCGAAAAGAACTACGGCAGAGAGGGCAGTGAAATTGTGCAGGACAACTGCCAGGACACCATTTTCGGCGGCTTCGCTCCCAATTCCCAGACTGCCGAGGTACTCTCTAAAGCAATGGGCAACCGTACCGTCATGAGCGGCAGTATCAGCAGAGGGAAAAATGACCCCAGTCAGTCCTTGCAGATGATGGAACGTCCGCTCATGACTCCCGATGAGTTAAAATCCATTCCCAAAGGGAGCTTTGTCGTAATGAAAACCGGCACCCACCCCATGCGGACAAGGCTGCGGCTGTTTCTGGATTGGGGCATTCGTTTCGGGGAGCCTTATACCGTGGAGGAAAAGGCAAACCGAAAAGTGGTGTATGCTGATAAGCAGGCGCTGGAGGAAAATATTGTCCGCAGGCATACAGCCTGCATGATGGTGGATAAAGAAACCGGGGAGATTTTGGAGCCGCCAGCTGGAACAGGAACCCTTCATACCCCGGCAGCAGAACCCTCTGAAAGCACCATGCGCCGCCGTAGCACGCTCAAAACGTAAGGAGGTTTCCATGAGTTACTTCAACCACATTTATACCGCCTCGTCCGATGAGCTTCCCCATCGGGCGAGGGCTGTTTATATATATCTCCATGACCGAGCTGGGAAAGGATCGGACTGCTGGCCTGCAATAAAAACCATTGCCTCCGACCTTCAGCTCTCACGTAGCACCGTCAAGCGCGCCCTCCATGATCTGGTCAAGGCGGAACTCATTGAAAAGGAATCACGTTATCGGGAGAATGGGAGTAATACCAGCAACAGGCTTATTTTAAGAAAATAGCAGGCTGTGGCAAAGCGAAAAGACGGATTTACCGCCAAGGGGTTATTCCGTTTTTTCACTGAACCCAGGTGCGGTTCACTGTGAACCTACCAGAAGCACTCACCCTAAGAGTATTTATTACAGAGAAAGAACAAATTGTATCTCATAATGTTCTTGTGTAACATTGTAAACGCTATTTATGGGAACACTATTTTTGTAAACTGTAAATATACAAACAGAAATTATATGTTACAAAAAAGAGGTGAGAATAGAATGCGGCAGGCATTGGGAAAAAGAATCAATCAGTTGAGAAAGAGTAAGGGATTAACCTCCGAACAGCTATCGGAACTGTGTGGGGTAAATGCGGTGCATATCCGCAGGATTGAAAGCGGTGGCAGTCTGCCCAGCTTTTCTCTTTTCCTGAAGATATGCAATGTGCTGGGAACCTCGGCGGATTATCTGCTTGGAGATCTTCTGGAGCATCCCGTAATACCTGACAGTGTGGAGCAGCTCGGCAAACAGTTTAAACATATGACGCCGGAACAGATCGAAATGATCAGCGAAATGGTTGAGGTAATGATCAGGCATACGACATCAAAGGAATAGTAAACAGTAAACAAATGAGAGCCTCTTTTCTGTAGGGGGCTCTTTTTCTTGTCCTGTTTGTCTTGCTTTTGTCCTTGATTGTATCCTATAATGATACAAGTAAAATTATAAGGTTACAAAAAGAAAGGGAGAGAACAATGACGACAAAAGAAAAGGCAAAACTGGTTAAGCAGGCGGGTAAGGTGGAAAGCGCTATATACACGGCGGGCGCAAGCAGGCAGATAAGAAATGCTATTATACGCAGGATTCGCATGACAGTCGCGTAATAACTGCGTGTAATGTAATCCTCCGCATTTTGAAAGTTTTCCACAAACAGCATGGGAACTGTCATTACAAAGGGTGTGCCATCTACAGCAACAGCGACCCGGCCCTCCAGCAGCTTTCCGGCAACAGCATCCGGCTTTTCACTGCACCAGATGGTGGGAAAAATCGAGAACGGTTCATCCTCAATATACTGCTCCACATAACCGGTGGCGAGTATGGCGTCGGTATCGATCTTTTTCAGCCGTTTCTCAACCTCACGAACCAGATCGGGATCTGCAAGCCCATCAATATAGAGAACATTTACCTGGGTATGGGTTCGCTTTCCGATTACGGTGGAACGGATGGTAAGCGCAGGATCTTTTATTTTTCTGCGAATCATGGATGTATTGGTACGCAGGTTTTCCGTAAAGCCTTCTCGTGGAGCGCGAAGCGCCGTTTCACTGGTCGGCTCCGTTACCGCCCGTTTTTCCCATCCCTTTACACCGATGTCCAGCGCTTTTCCATATCCATCGGCCACAAGTATCGCATTACCCGAAAGGCAGGCGTCTATTGCCTCATCATAGGTATATACCGTTTTTACCTCACCGGCAGCCAGTAATCTATCCCGGATTACATCCATATGGGAAAGATCATCGGGTTCCTCCGTATGGGTAAGACGGCTATCGTACATCATGGGCTTTATGATGCTGTCGTTTATCATGGGGAGATTAACCATCCCATCCAGAAAAAACAAAGCAGCCTTCACGCCCCCTTCCCGATTGCTGCCAAAGTTGAACTCCCGGATGATGAGATCAGTGCTATCACCAAACTGAGCCCTAATTCTATCTAGGTTTATCTGCAGACTCTGGGAAAGAATGCGGGGATTTCTTTCTTCATCTTGCATTTTTGCATTGGCTTTGCTTTTTTGTTTTCGCTGTACACTGAACAACCAGACTAATTTTTTGAACAAACGCATTGAAATTGCCCTCCCAATTTCATTCATACCGTATCGTCACATCAAATCAGAAAACTATGTAAACTCTAAATGACTTTCAGCGGCAAATATAGTTCTTTTAATTATGGTGCATTTTACCAATTTTTATTCATTATTTAAGATGCTATTGGCAGCATATGATGGGTACAGTGTACATCTATGATTTGTAAGGCTAAGGGAACTGCGATATAGTTAGGGGCGGCCGCTCTTTTCTTCTATTCTACATAAGAGTTATCCGTAGAAACATTTGACAATTGTATGCTAATATCTTAAGCAGCATGGCAGTATCAGTATGCACGAGCGTTTGGAAAAGCTCATGCCGCCGACCAAATGAAATGGGTTGGATTGATGAATACTGTTAAGGCACAGGTAGAGGAAATTGTTTATTGCAGACAGTTTATAATAAATTAACCAAATCAAAAAGTCTTGCTTGTGACGTAGCGTTATGAGTTATAATAAGGATTAGGAGGTAATGACTATGGAAAAACACAGAGCGATACCAAAGGGATATATGACAGTGGGTGAACTTGCAAAGAAAATGGGCGTGACTGTTCGCACGCTGCAACACTATGACAAAGAAGGTTTTTTTTCTCCTTCCGCAGAAAGCGAGGGAGGACGCAGATTATATACGGATAAAGATTTAATTAGACTTCATCAAATTTTGTCTTTAAAGCATCTTGGCTTTTCATTGGAGGACATAAAAAACAGGCTTATACCGCTGGATTCTCCGGCAGAGGTTGCAAAAATTCTGACAGAACAGGCCGCTGACATTATACGAAAAATTCAAAGCCTTTCACAAGCTCACGAAGAAATTGAACTATTGAAAGAAGAAGTTTTACAAATGCAGTCAGTCGATTTTAAAAAATATGCTGCTATTATTGTAAACCTTCAAATGAAAAATGAGTTTTACTGGCTTATAAAGCATTTTGATGAACAAACACTTGACCATATTCGTAACCGTTTTACTATGGAAAGCGGCGCAGCATTTATGAATAGCTTTAATCTCCTTAGCGATAAAATAATAGATCTGCAAAAGGATAATGTGCCACACGATAGTGAAGCTGCCCAATCCCTTGCAAAAGATTTTTGGGGAATGGTTATGGAATTTACAGCAGGAGATATGAGTATGCTGCCAAGCCTTATGAAGATTGGAGACATGAACGAAAATATAACGGAATGCGAGCAAAAGCAAGCCCTTGTTAACGCCTATATAGAAAAAGCCTTGGATGTATATTTTACGAAATTAGGGGTTGATCCATTTGTGGAGGAATCAAAATGAATATTGCTATGCAAGTTAATTGCCTACAAAAAAGCTACGGCAACAATACAGTATTAAAGGGTATTACATTTGATATTAAAAAGGGGGAGATTTTCGCTTTACTGGGTGTGAATGGCGCAGGAAAAACAACAGCTCTTGAATGTATTGAGGGCTTACGTAGATACGATAGCGGAAACATTGCAGTAAATGGAAAAATGGGCATTCAGCTGCAATCTTCCTCCCTGCCAGAACATATAAAGTCAATGGAAGCTGTGCAGCTCTTTGCAAAGTGGAACAAAGCAAAAATAGACCAGTCAATGTTAACCGCTCTTGGTATTATCGAAGTTGCAAATAAACAGTATTCGCAACTTTCCACAGGACAAAAACGCCGCTTGCATCTTGCGTTAGCTTTAATCAGCAACCCCGACATTGTGTTTCTCGATGAACCAACAGCAGGGCTTGATGTGGAGGGAAGAATATCGCTTCATAAGCAAATCCGCAAATTAAAAGAGCAGGGTAAGACAGTCATTTTAGCAAGTCACGATATGGCAGAGGTTGAAATGCTATGCGATAGAATTGCAATTTTGAATAGTGGGAACATTGTTTTTCTAGGCACGATTGGGGAGTTAAATGCACAAGTAGGTAAGCACTATTCTATTGAAATTGAAACTGAAAACAAAAGCGAAACTGTAGAAACAGATGATATTGGTGACACGTTACTGACATTGCTTGAGAATTATAAGAAAAATGGCATTTCAATCTTAGATATTAAAATAAGTCGTGGTACACTTGAACAGCATTTTATGGAGCTTGCAAGGAGGGTTGTAGAATGAGTGCTTTTTTATATGGAGTAGCATTACAATGGAAATTGGATATTAGGAGTAAAACACTGCTAGTTACTTGCTATATAGTTCCGCTTTTGTTTTTTGCGCTCATGGGTGGCATTTTTACTTCTATAAACCCAGCAATGAAGAGTACTTTCATACAGTCCATGACGGTCATGGGTGTGTCTATGGGAGCGCTAATAGGCTTGCCGCCTTCACTTGTAGAAACATATGGTAGTGACATAAAAAAGGTCTATAAAGCCAATGGTGTGCCATTATATCTTGGTTTGGTATCCATGTTTATTTCAACATTTTTTCACTTGATGATGATGTCTATCATTATATTTTTGATTGCTCCCATTTCTTTTGACGCAGCGTTGCCCACTAACTTTCCCCTTTATTTTATCTCGTTGGCAATTTTTATAGTGGTATCCTTAAGTATTGGCTGTATCTTAGGTCTCATCGTCAAAAATCAAGCAAAACTAACAATGGTTTCTCAAATTATATTTCTGCCGTCTATTATGTTGTCGGGCATTATGTTTCCAATAGATTTACTTCCCAACATCTTTGAACTGGTTGGAAAAGTATTTCCTGCTGCGTGGGGATATAGGCTAATGCTGAATAACGGATTTCAGGTTGAAAACTTATGGGCTTTGCTTGTGTTTTTTATTATTGCATTGCTTTTAAATTTTCTTTTGCTAAAAAAACAAAGCGCAGAATAATCGGGAGTGGGTAATTTGAGGTGTTTTGTGGAAGAAAATGCTGGTGGGAATTGAAGAGTAAAATATTCAGTTTGCCAATCTCAGTTACAACATTGCAAATCTCCATGGGAAATCTATTGACTCTGGCACCGTGTTATAGTTTATAATGAATAGATACAGTTGAATTTGTTTTATCAGGGAGGAATAATGGCATACTTAACAAAAAACATTCAAAGCGAATCCGCACTCGTGAAACTGATTAGGCACGCATTTCCGCAAAGAATGCTTGAAAATCTGCATGAGCTGACAGAAGGCTATTTTAATATAGCTTACGAAGTTTCTTTTGAAGATGGGACAAAAAGCATCCTGAAGATAGCACCTGATCCTAAAGTAACGGTCATGACCTATGAGCAGAATATCATGGAAACGGAAGTGCGTTCCATGCAGTTAGCAGCACAGAAAATTTAATTGAAACAAAATACGATATGGAACGTCTTTGGAACCGTGGCGGGAAAAGATGGACCTATGAGTATAAGTACCGCAGGGGCGGTAAATCCTTATGTGCTTTCTATGCAAAAGAGAATGTGTTTGGCTTTATGATTATTTTCGGTAAGGATGAAAGAGCTAAATTCGAAGCTGATAGAAATAATTATTCCGTAGAAGTACAACGCGTTTATGATGAATCTACCACCTACCATGATGGGAAGTGGATGATGTTTGAGTTGACGGACACTTCCCTATTTTCTGATATGGAAAAGCTGTTGCAAATCAAGCGAAAGCCTAACAAAAAGGTTCTGCCTAGTAAGGGAGGAATATACATTGTATAAAAACAATCCCACCTGGAGGAGAAAGAAATGTATTTGCTTACAGGTGTCGGACATTTCCCTATTTAAGAGCCGGGATTAAGAATCCTTGTCGAAAAGAGTTTAGCTTTTATGGAAAAGCATGGGTTATATGAGGAATAATGAAAATGAAAATAATAGAGAATAATGAAAATCGCATCAAACTGGAAATTGCAAAGGTAAATGACAGACCTTTTGTGGTTATTTTTTAATTTCATCTATGGTATAATAAAAATACTTTAAGATGAATCATAAACAAAACCAAGGTTATTAAAGGAGATTAGAAATGAAGCTCTGCATTGGCACTGCTCTGTGCAAGGTCTGAACCGGACGAAACTGCACGGAGCGAATTAAGTTCGTCCGTTCGGCTTTGTACTTTCATTTAAGTCGTTAAGATATTATTTGAAAGAGGAGCAAAGTCATGATTAAAAATATTAAGACAAATGTCAGGGAGCTTCGCACTTTCCTGATTCTATGGATTACACAGTCATTTTCAGCGCTGGGTAGTGCAATGACCAACTTCGCGTTAGTAATCTGGTCCTATCAGCAGCAAGGGTCGGCGCTTACCACCTCGCTTTTGGCGATCTGTTCTTATGCACCATATGTCCTGCTAAGTATCTTTGCCGGTGCTTTAAGCGATCGATGGAACAAGAAGGTCACCATGCTGATTAGTGATAGTCTTGCAGCGGTTTGTACTGTTTCAGTGCTTATTCTGCTGACAATGGGTAAACTCCAAATTTGGCATCTGTATCTAATCAACACCTTAAATGGACTGATGAACACAGTGCAGCAACCAGCGTCGGATGTGGCTATCAGCCTGTTGGTTTCGAAAAAGCACTATCAGAAGGTCAGCGGGATGCGCTCCTTATCCAATTCGTTGGTTACAGTACTTACACCTGTATTTGCCACAGCAATGCTTTCTTATACAAGCATTCGTATTGTCATCCTGTTTGATTTGATTACATTTTTTACAGCGGCCGTGGCGCTTCTGTGTTTTGTCAAAATCCCACAAGCCGCAGAACATAGGGGGACTGGAAGCGAAACAATTTTGCAGTCAGCAAAATGTGGGTTGCAATATCTCAGGAACAACCGCGGTATCTTGGATCTGATCCTGTTTTTGGCAGTGATTAATTTTACCGCCTCCATTTTTAATGCTGCCCTGCCCGCAATGCTGCTTTCCCGTGTTGGCGGAGGGGAGTTTGCTCTTGGCTTGGTCAACACCGTTACGGGAATAGCGACTATGGCTGGCAGCATCTTGGTCACTATCCTGCCGCCGCCCAAAAGTCGGGTTCGGGTTATCTGCAATTGTTTGCTTTTTTCAATGAGTACTGAGAATTTCATCCTTGCTCTCGGAAGAAGTACGCCGGTGTGGTGTTTGGGTGCAATCCTTGGATGGTTGTTCATTCCTGTAATGAGCGCCAATATGGATGTGCTTTTTCGCACAAAAATTCCGATTGACATGCAGGGTCGTGTTTATTCGGTAAGGAATACTTTGCAGTTTTTTACCATTCCTTTGGGATACCTATGTGGTGGTGTTTTGGTTGACAGGGTTTTTGAACCCTTTATGGCGGTTCAACCCGCAAATAGCCTAGTCACCGCACTCTTTGGAGTTGGAAAAGGCTCCGGGGCAGCTCTGCTATACATAATACTTGGAGTTTTCGGCGTATTATCTTGTCTGCCGTTTCGGGCGGACAAAAATATTTGGAGATTGGAAGGATAATGGTTCTTTAAGCCAATTGAAGCAGTTATTAAATCAGCACAGGGGAGCTTTTCCGGCTGTCCTGTGCCTTTTATAGAAAAGCATCAACCATAATTTATATAAAACGGATATTAGAAAATAAAATCAAGGATAGAGGTCCTATCGTGGTTAGACAATTAGCAGGAGGAATCAAATTTGAAAACAAAAGAACAAATACTTGAGTTTATCCAAAAGCAGAAAGTAGCATTTATTGCTTCTATTGACAGTGAAGGCTTTCCAAATATGAAAGCAATGCTGACAGCGCGTAAAATTGAAGACAATTGCTTTTATTTCACGACCAATACAACCTCTCTGCGTGTAAGCCAGTATAGAAAAAATGAGAAAGCAAGCATCTATTTTTTTAGCAGAGGGCGTTTTCGCTATGAAGGCGTTATGCTCATTGGAACAATGGAGGTATTGGAAGATGCCGAAACAAAACGAGAGATTTGGCGAACCGGAGACACAATGTTTTACAAAAAAGGTGTAACTGATCCCGATTACTGCGTATTAAAATTCACAGCGACAAAAGGGCGGTATTATTGTGATTTAAAAACAGAAAGCTTTCAATTATAAAATTAAGATTAACTATAACGAAGCGCCCGCATTACGATACGTCAACATATAAAAATCCGGGAGGGTAATATGTCAAAAAGAGAATTGACAATGGAACAACGGAAGCTAGACGTGGATCTATGGGCTATTGCACTTATTTCTTTTGCGGTACTTGGAATTTACATGGCCTTTCAAAATCAATTTGCTGCGGTTGTAAAGGATAGCGACATCAATGTCCTTCTGCGCGTATTTTTAGGGGCCGCATTTCAATTTGGTTTGGCGGGCTTAGGGATTGTTGCTGTATCGATTTTTAGAAAGGAAAACCTCTTCGCTTATGGACTAAACAAAAAAAGAGCTATTTTATCCATTTTTTTATGCTCCTTATGCTTTATTCCTTACATTGCTTTCATGCTGTTCACCAAACAAATTACAAGCTATTTGCCCTTTCAATCTGTTTGGACAACACAGGATGTAGTATCAAGCGGGTTCCCGGTAAATGTTGTTGGAATGCTGGTAACCGCCCTTGCTTGGGGCTTCTTTGAGGGCTTCAATTATGTGGTAATCAGTGATAAAATTAACCGGCGATATCCAAGCAAGAATAGATGGCTCAATTGGGGAGCTATTTCCTGCGCTGTGCTGTGTATCCTTATTCATGGTGCAATCGGCGTGACTGCCGAAGGTATTATTGAAATGCTGACCATTTTTATCATCGTGTATGGTATGCTGATGGTAAAGGAATACACTGAAAATGCATGGGGCTGCGTGTTTATCTTTTTGTTTTTATGGAATGCATTTTAGAAGTAAAATGCGAACGTAATAGAATGGTGTAATCAATGAAAAAACAACTCCATAAGGCTTGCCTTATGTTGATATAGATACTTTATATATGGAAGGATGTTTTTTATGAAAATCATTACAACCCCAAAAAGCTACCGGAGAGTGACTATAATTTAGCTCTCCGAATGAAAAGGAGAGAATTATAATTCGTAACCAAGTATTAAAAATCGCACAGACCCATCTGCTTCCGGCTATCACAGATTTGTACGGATTAAGTGATTATAAAATCACTGTAGTAGAAGAACATGATGGTGGGAGAAATCTTGTTTATTGCTGTGAAAACGCTGATCTGGGTGATAAATTTATCCGAATTTCGTTTCTGCCCGACAGAACCACTGAAGACTTTTTGAGTGAATTGGAGTTTGTTCGGTATCTTTATGAGCATGGAGGCAGTGTATCTAATGCAGTCGATTCCTGCAATGGACGTTTGTTAGAGGAAATTGCATATAAGGGTGAACGTTTTTTTGTAAGTGTATTTGAAAAAGCCGAGGGAGAGCAGCTCGCAGATCACGGATATCGGTATCGGAAGGGCGCTCCTCTGACCGAGTATTTCTACAACTGCGGGAAAACACTAGGCAAGCTTCATGCACTGTCAAAGGGATATGAACCTTTACACCACCGCTACAGTTTTTTTGACAAGTATAACGACGGATTCATCGATCAAACGATTCCCAAGGCCTTTCCCCTGTTGAAGGAAAAGCTGAAAGAACTTTTACAGCGTTTAGAGCAGCTGGACAGGAATTCAGAAACGTTTGGTATGGTGCATTTTGATTACAGCGATGGAAATTACATGATTGACTATGAAACAGGCAATATCACGGTATTTGATTTTGATAACGCTTGTTTCTGCTGGTATCTATATGATCTGGCAAATGTTTGGGAGCATGGAGTCGGCTGGATACAGTCTGAACCAGATCCCGAGAAACGTCGGCAATTCATGGCAGAGTACTTTGAAACTGTACTTAAGGGATATCGATCAGAAACAGAAATCGATGACAAAGAGCTTGAAAACCTACCGTTGTTTATCAATGTGAACCTTATGGAAAACATTGTAGAGCATTTTGAGGATATGCGGAATTACGGTGAAGAGCTTCGGAGTGATGAAGAACTGGCATACCTCATAAAATGTCTGGAGGACAATATCCCTTATCAGGGATTCTTTCATGAGATTTATTCAAGCGATGCGCCTTTTGCGTATGAAGCATGTGAGATGTAAGTTAGTTTAGTCTGTGACGATTTGCAAGTAACCTTATGAGAGAAATTGCACTTAATCGTTAACAAGAGCGGATACCTTATCATGAGGTATCCGTTCCCTATATAAAAACGGAATAATTGGCAAGCATATGAAAATGCCAATTCCCATAATGGAGGTGAGTGGTATGAAAAGAATATTAATTGTCGAGGACGATACTCTTTTGAATAAGACATTGGCTTATAATCTGGTTTCATATGGCTATGAGGTTATTTCAGCAAATAATTGTGCTTCCGCCCGTTATCATCTGCGAGAGAATCATTTGGATTTAATATTGCTTGACATAAACCTTCCGGATGGCAGTGGGCTTGATTTATGCCGCGAAATAAAAGAGCGTGGCATGGATTCTTATCCTATATTTTTAACAGCTAATGATCAGGAAAGCGATATGATAGGGGGCTATGAGGCCGGCGGTGCGGATTATATTACAAAGCCCTTTTCGATTGCGGTGCTTACAAGGAAAATAGCCGCTGTCTTTGAAAACCTGGATGCAAGGCTGCCAAGGCATGAACTGTATGATGATGGTTATTTAAGAATAGACTTTTCAGAACAATCGGCTGCCTTGAACGGTAATCTGGTGGACTTTACTCCCAAGGAATATCGTACCCTATTTCTATTCGTTAAAAATCCCCGAATTATACTGACGAAGCGTCAATTATTGGAAAAACTATGGGACATCGACGGCGATTTTGTAGACGAGCATACATTAACTACGACAATTAGTCGTATCCGCAAGAAAATCGAATCCGATCATCGTAAATATATAAAGACCACTTATGGCATGGGATATCAATGGATTGGCGGTGACCATCCATGAAAACAAGTGGTTTTTCCGTTCGCAAGATTGTTCTTATAGTTTTGATAGGCACTGTTATAACAGCATTGGCGCTGATTATCGCAATGTATGCCATGACTGGCAATTCAATTATTATTTATGGCGGATTGACACTAACCACCGCTCTGTTACTGTGGGGCGCTGTCTTTTTGCGCCTACTGCATTACCAAGATAGACAACCGACAGATAAGTAATGTATAACTAATAAATATATATACTCGAATATGCTTAATAAATTTTTTTAGATTCACCAATAAAATCATGCCCTGAACACGTCATAGTAAGTGAAAGGAGGCGAAAGGGTGAGCAAGGAGGAATTACAGAAAAAACTTGTCGCTTTGCGCAATGGCGATAAAACAGCGTTTGAAGAAATCTACAAACATTTGAAAACACCGATGTATACGATTATCCTGCGTATTACACAGGACAAAGCGGAATCAGAGGACATTTTACAGGAAGTTTTTATCAAACTATATCGGTCACCGCCAAAGCCTCCGATCAAAAATCCTCGCGCTTATATATTCCAGATAGCGCGCAATCTGGCTATTGACAGTGTAAGGAAGCAACCGCAGTTTGCTGATTTGGAAAGTATAGAGAACATTGTATATCTCCCAACAGACGATTTTTCGATGAAAATGGACATTGACCATGCTATGAAAACCCTGCCTTTGCAGGAATGTCAGATTGTGTCCTTACATATCAATGGCGAATTAAAATTTAGAGAAATAGCTGATATGATGGACATTCCGTTAGGAACAGTTCTCTGGAAATATCAAAAAGCATTAAACCGGTTACGTTCTATTTTATCTGGAGGTGTAATATGAAAAGGTTTATAGCGATTTTAATGACACTTGCATGTATCTTGTCTGTACCCATTACAGCATTTGCCACAAATGAAGCTCCCACACGGGAACAAGAGAACATTCTTTACACTGATAAAGAACCCTATTATATTGACAAGGAACCACAAGCAGATACTCCTATTTCGGATAATGCGCCTGCATCTTCTGATGCTCCTGTTGACGAAGGCACATATAAGGAAGAACCGAATAACAATGATACGCCTCGCCTTTCTGATGGTGAAGCCGGACACGGAAGTATTGAAGCCCCTGATAAGTATTGGGCAGAAAACGGATATCCCGATGATATATCTTTCGCCTATGAAGCTGGGGGCGAAGTATTAGAAGATGGCACTAAAGTTTCATGGTGGGAGATTGGAATTGTCAATGCCGATGATAGCCGAAAGCAAGAAATCATCAACATGCTTTCACCTGACTGCCGCATCACCTTTGTTGATTGCCAGTATTCTTACAGCCAGCGGCAAGCTGCGTACAATGAAATCCAGACAAGTGAGGATGATAATATTCACGGCGCTATAATGGTGCTCAATTCGGAAGTAGTGATGGTGAAAATATCCGAAGAACATCTGAAAGAGTATGCCGCTAAATTCAATCGGCAGTATGGCAGTTTTGTTGTAGTAACCGATGATTTAGATGCTACCAAAGAGACCAGCAAAGTTGGTAGTATGGATAAGGGTAATAGCTTATGGATTTGGACAATTTTCGCAATTTCGCTTATCGGAGCAGCGTTCATTGTATACTCCAATCGAACCCGCTTTATTCCGGCTATGCAAACGACGAAAGGTACTGTTGTCACACAGTCCGCCCCCGTAAGCAGAAAGGAAACAATAGCAGCCATCAAAAATAGAGAAGTCGCACCAAGCGATAAAGTTTTTAACTCGATTTTACGTAGGATTGATGAAAATGGCCGATAGGATAATCTGTATCCCGTCCAACGGTAATAAAACCTGTTGTTTCGGCGGCTGAGTAGCTATGCGCTCTGAAGAATAATGGACGCGAAGCGGCGGTTTTGAAATCAAAAGTCAAAGTCGCCGCTTTTCTCTGCGAAAAAGGAAATTGCGGGGAGGCGTGATAGTTGCACCCTTTTTTGTCCATAACGGCAACGGCGGCTTTGGGATAGGAGGTTTTCCATGTGTCCGAAGCCGCTTTTTACTATCCGTGAGGGGCCGCCACCTTACCATGACGGCTTGGCTTAGCTGATGTTCTAACCCTCAATTTTAAAATATCACATCAATTTATGGGCGGATACTGCGCCCATTTTTCATACGACACCGTTCGAGGATTTTCTCGAATAGGTGTCTTTTTGTTTGCTGGCCCTACGGACAAGCTCCCTCGCAACTTCGGGCCAACTTCGAGGTGTTGACAAAGTCCCAAAAAGGAAGTGAAAAAATGGTATAATAGGAGGAGAAAAGTAACGGTAGGAAATGTTTTAGGATGTTGAGGGAACGTGACGGGGTACAAATGAAAATGCACTGTATCACAATGGAAGATTTGGTGCCGGAGGATCACTTTCTGCGAAAGCTGGAAGCCGCAGAAATAGGAAGAACAAGCGGTATTCCTGTGGAAAAGCTTATTGAGCTTTTGAAAATGTTCTACCAAGAGGAGGTATGATAATGAAAAACAATGCTTTAGTTGTTAATGGTCTGACCAAACGATACACAGACTTTACTTTAGACGGCATAACATTTGCTGTGCTACGTGGCTCAATCGTTGGTCTTATTGGAGAAAACGGTGCAGGAAAAAGTACGACAATCAATGCCCTTCTCGGACTTATCCAAAAGGACGCAGGAACTGTCTTATTCTTGGAAAAGAGGAAAAGCAGATTGATAATGCTGTTCGGGAACAAATTGGCGTTGTTTTTGATGGCAGTAATTTTCCTGGAAGCCTGTCTTCTCAAAAAAATCTTATACTTATGCTTGAGGAAATCTTGAGATTTAATTAAGATAATAAAAGCATTCTACGAAAGGAGGTTTGCCGATATGAGTAAAAAAATATTATTGGTAGATGATGAAAAAGGCATTGTCACCGTGATGAAAAATTATTTTGAAATATTAGGTTATTCCGTTTACACTGCATACAACGGAAATGAAGCATTACAAAAAGCGGCACATAATCCCGATATCATTTTACTGGATATTAATATGCCCGATATAGACGGAATCACAGTTTGCCACCATATTCGAGAACATATTTCATGCCCTATTTTATTTCTGACTGCCCGGATTGAAACAAGTGACAAGATAAATGGGTTTCGTGCTGGTGCGGATGATTATATTGTAAAGCCTTTTGACCTTGATGAATTAGGTGCAAGAGTAGCAGCACATTTAAGACGAGAAAATCGCAGGCAAGAGCAATCTGTAGTGCGGTTCTTTGGAGATATGGTGATAGACTATTCCCAGCGACAGGTTACTATAAAAGAATCGATTGTTTCGCTCTCAAAAAAGGAATTTGATATTGTTGAGCTTTTATCTATGAATGCGGGACAGGTGTTTGACAGGGAGCGGATATACGATTTGGTGTGGGGACTTGATGGAGATGGGAATAGTGATACGATTATGGAACATATTCGTAAGACAAGAGCAAAATTTGCAGCGCTTTCACTTCACAGCTATATTGAAACAGTCTGGGGGGTGGGCTATAAATGGAATGGTTGAAGAATAGAAGCTTGAAACAATCTTTTTTTGTAATTAGCGCACTGTTTCTGTGTGTCGGACTGTTATTATCTGCAATATCCTTTATGGCATGTGTGGAACTACGGAGCAAGGTTAAGCCGTACCCTCAATATGAAATTACCGTAGATGGAAATGGTGAGATTACTTCGTCCTATCACAAAGAAGCAGATGAAGAAAATAATCGAAATGCAAAATATTTATTAGTAGATATCTTGCAAATTACCCTTCCAGTTTTCTTTGTAGTAGTATCATTGATATTGGCTGACATTACCTTCTATCGCATTAAGTTGAAAAAGCCTCTTGCTATTTTGCAACACAGTGCTGAGCGGATACAAAAGCAAGACTTGGATTTTACCGTGGAAAAACTTTCAAGCGATGAACTCGGAGAACTTTGCGTCGCTTTTGAAACAATGCGTATAGAACTTAAATCTAATAACCAAGAGCTTTGGAGACAAATGGAAGAACGGAAAAGACTGAATGCTGCGTTCTCTCATGATTTAAGAAACCCTGTCACGGTTCTAAAGGGATGTGCAAAATTATTGCACAAAAATTTAGCAGCACAGAAAGCGGACTCGTCTAGTATAAATGAGTCACTCTCGTTGATTACCCAATACACATCCCGAATAGAAACCTATGTAGAAGCAATGTCCACCGCTCAGAAATTAGAGGAT
This sequence comes from Bacillota bacterium, assembly GCA_023390115.1. GTDB lineage: Bacteria > Bacillota > Clostridia > Acetivibrionales > DSM-27016 > Anaerobacterium. Next base: position 4,066 of record JAEWDM010000013.1, on the reverse strand, counting down.
TGGAACTATGCTCCGCAAGTCACACGTTGGTCAGTGCTTTCAAAAGAATTGGAACAAAGCTTAACCTTTCTCAGTAATCATCAAAAAGCAGAGATAAAGTTTACTTCCTGCGGGACTGACACTGAAGTATCTGTCGATCAGTATATTCTTCAAAACGTAATCGAAAATCTTGTCAGCAATGCTTTAAGATATGCGAAAACAACAATCCAAATAAACCTGTTCCATGATACTGAAAAGATTATTGTATGCGTATCTGATGACGGAACTGGCTTTTCACCTGCGCTTCTTCAAAAAGGAATACGACCATTTTCAAGAGATGATAACCGAGAAGAACAAGAGCATTTTGGTATGGGACTTTATGTATGCTCTTTGCTTTGCAAAAGGCATGGAGGAAATCTTAAAATAGAAAACATTGAAAAGGGAGCAAAAGTGACAGCTTGTTTTTCTATTTTGAAGTCTTGAGAGATTTTTGAGATTTATATTTTACACTCTCCTTATAACAAAAATAAGGAGAGTATTTTTTATGATAATTGAAGCCAAAGAACTTTCAAAGATTTATGGCGGCGATGAAAACAAAGTTGTTGCTTTAAACAAGGTGAACTTAGAAATCGCAACCAGTGATTTTATCTCCATTATGGGGCCATCTGGCAGCGGGAAAAGCACATTACTGCATATTCTTTCGGGACTGGATAAGCCCACATCCGGCAGCCTTTCCTATGACGGGAAAGAAATTTACAGTTTTAGCGATAAAGAGCTGTCTGCTTTTCGCAGACAAAGAATTGGCTTTATCTTTCAGCAATTTAATCTGCTCCCTGTTTTGACAGCAAAGGAAAATATCATTATGCCGTTGTTGCTTGATAAGAAGCATAATGATGAAACATATCTAAAGCAGCTTACAGATTTACTTGGTATTAGTGATCGGTTAACTCACTTACCTAATGAGCTGTCGGGTGGACAGCAACAGCGTGTGGCCATAGCCCGCGCTCTGATTGCTGAACCCGATATTATTTTTGCTGATGAACCAACTGGAAACCTTGATAGTAAAAGCGGCAGCGAAGTGATGGAACTGCTAAAAAACATACAGCACAAAATGGGTAAGACACTTGTTATTATTACCCACGATAGCCGTATAGCAACAATGGCAGACAGACAGTTTGTCATTGTGGACGGTGTTCTTTCGGAGGTGACGGCAAAATGAAATCCTATCGTACCCTTGCATGGAAAGAACTATGGGCGCAAAAGGTCACCTCTGCTCTAATTTTAATTGCAGTGGTTCTTTCCACCATGATGACAACTGTAATCGGGCAATCAATAGGTGTTTTGAACGCGATGCAGCAAAGCCAGGCAATCAATCTGAACGGAAACCGATATGTCACCTTTCACCAAATGACCGAAGAACAAGCAAGCAATTTGTCAATGGATTTCCGGCTTTCTTATGCAGAAAGTGTTATTTCCATTGGTAGGGCAGATATAAATAACAGTAAAATATCTGTTTTGCTTAGAGAGTATATAGGAAATGCCCTTTCTGCTTATCCATCGGATTCACAGCTTGAGAGTGGAAAACTCCCTGAAAAGGCAGAAGAAATTGTTTTACCCCGGAATGTGCTGGATATGCTTGACTTCCAAGGAGAAATTGGCGATACCATTTCCCTTAATCTTAGTATTTCTCTCTTGCAGGACACCGAAGCCAGCTATGAATATACGCACAACTTTATTCTGACCGGAATACTGAAATCGAATTATGTAGGTTATGTAAGCGGCACTGTCCGTGGGATCGTTGGTACAGGTACAGCAGAAAAAGTGCTGCCTGATAAGTATATGCGATACTCCGTTGATATCCGCACTGCTGAAAAAAAGTCATTTTCAGAAACAATTGATGATTTGGCTACACAGCACGACATACCGGAATACTGCATTCAATATAACTACACAATGCTTTCTGCGGCTGGAATCGAGCATCAATCGGAAGCAGAAGCTAAAACCGGATCGGGATTTTCTTATATGACTGTCGCAGGCGTCCTAATTGGTGCGTTGGTTCTGTTTGCGGCTGGCTTGGTGGTCTACAATATTCTAAAAATTGCTGTTATGAAACGAGTCAAAGAATATGGCGTCTTAAGGGCAATTGGTGCTGAGAAAGGCAAGCTGTATCTTCTTGTTTCTTTGCAGCTTGCTATTCTATGCGGTATTGGTATTCCTATCGGAATTTTGCTTGGTCTTTTATCTGCTCAGGGTGTAATAACAGCGGCGAGTGGCTTTTTCAATCCTGCTATCTTTTTAGCCAGCTCTAAAGCAGAGCTGGCAGCGATGATTGCCCAAAATGCAGGAAGTAAAATAATCCCGCTATTAGTCAGCGCAGGAATCACCATTGTATTTGCACTGGTTTCTGCAATGCCCGCAGCCCGTTATGCAGCAAGAGTATCCCCTACGATTGCCATGCAGGGACAAACCACCGTCATTAAGCGGCGGAATAGAAAAGTGAAACGTATCCGCAGTTTTGAGGCTTTTTATGCTCGAATGAATATGAAGCGAAACCGAGGCAGGACAGCAGTCACCATCCTTTCTCTTGTTATGAGTATTACAGTATTTGTAGCATTACAGAGCTTTTCCGGATTGTTGGATGCTTCTAATGATGTTCAGAAGATGCATCTTGGGGACTATTCCCTGACTAGCCAAACACTTGGATTCTCGCCAGAAGAACTGGCAGAATTAAGAAATGTTTCGGGTATTCAGGCTGTATCCACTTTAAAATACAGTTTGCATCAACCGGATGAAAATGGGAGATTGAAAGACATAGAAACCTCTATTACGCCACAGCCGGGCGAAACGATGCAGATGATCGGTATTGATAAGGAAAGATTGAAAAGTTTGCTTCCTACACTATCTGAGTCGGATTTGCAAGCATTAAAGGACGGCACAGCATGTTTCATTCAAAATCCGATTGCCTTTAGGGGGATTGAGGAAAAGAATACGGTTTTGTCAGTAGGCGACAAGATTGACGTAAACGGAACTTCTTTAAAAGTTATTAGGCTGTTAAATTCCGCCATTACGCTTGAGAATGAGGGCTTTGTCAATGGTATTCAAGTAGTAGTATTCGATTCTGTCTATGACAAAATAACACAAAACAACCGATATACAGAACTCTACCCGATATTAACACCGGATGCAGATCGATCTTCTGTTGAACAGGTAATACAAGATCTTTGCAGTAAAAACGGTGGAACATGGCTTTCTTATGCCAACACCGACCAGCAGCTTAAGGAAAGTTATGAACAAATCAGACTGCTGGCATGGGGTTTAATTTTATTTGTTGGCTTAATCGGGATTCTAAACATCATTAACACGGTGTACACAAACATTCATACACGTGTAACAGAAATTGGTGTGCAGCGGGCCATCGGCATGAGTGAGGGAAGCCTTTATATAACCTTTCTTTGGGAGGGTGCATATTACGGAATTGCAGCCTCGCTAATTGGAGCTATTGCAGGATACATTTGTACGATTTTTGTCAGCTCCGCTGGTACAGATACATTGCAACTTGTATCAATCCCACTCCTTTCCATTGCAGAAGCGGCGGTCATTTCAATTCTGGCTTGTTTGATTGCAACTTATATTCCGCTAAAAAAAATAGCTAAGATGAATATCGTCGAGGCGATTGAAACAATGGAATAATTCATGAGAGAAAGTCGGAGGAATGGCTGACTTCCGGCGGCTTTGAAGTAGTGTTCAAAGCCGCCGCATTTCCTTAAAAAGAGATCGAGGAGAATGTGATAAATTCGCATCTTTGCTCTGATAGTGCCTCTCTCTGTATTTTAACCCATATCAGGTGGACACAGAACGCTAAAACGTTCAAATTATTTTGCTTGTATCTATTCGTTTAAACGCATATAATTATAATTGGCTTATTATATGCTTTCTCCCATAACCGAATGGAAAGGAAATGATAGATATGGACTATATTTCAACACAGCAGGCCGCTGAAAAATGGGGTATTTCAAACAGGCGGGTTCAACAATTATGCGACCAGGGACGCATTACAGGGGCGATTCGATTCAGCCGTGTTTGGGCT
>JAEWDM010000033.1 GCA_023390115.1 Bacillota bacterium | reverse complement strand
CTTCGAAGCATTTCTTAATTCTCACTTCTCACCTCTCACCTCTCACCTCTAAACCGCTCGACTTGCATGTGTTAGGCACGCCGCCAGCGTTCGTCCTGAGCCAGGATCAAACTCTCAATTTAAAAGTCAAACTTTTATTTTGAAAGCCTTTCGGCTCAAATTACTTTTTTTAAAAGTATCAAACTATCACTAGCTTGTTAAGCCCGCTTATTAAGCGAACTTAGTACTCAATTTCTTTTAACGGGTTCCATGATTATCTTGCTTTTTACACTGTTTAATTTTCAAAGTCCAAGGGAAATATCCCGCTGTTTCGAAGGGCTTTATCATCATACCATAATAGCCTCTCACGAAGCAGCTTTTATAGCCTATCATACTGTCGCTCTATTGTCAATACTTTTTTGCGATATTTCTTGCGGCTGTTTCTTGGCAAAAGCAATTCCATTCTGAATTAAACCTTTTCAAACCGCTCAAATCCGACAGCTTTTACATTATAGCACCCATATTATTATAATGTCAACACTGATTTGTAAAATATTTTGTTTTTTTATTAGACGTGAATTATACTTTTTAGGGACTTAATGTCATCTATATATGTGCTCTTAAGATCTCTATTATATATGATGCTTGCAGGATGATACAGAGGATATACTTCATACTCCCCGCCCATTATCTGCATTTTAAGTATTCTGCCGTGGACAGCTCCTATGCTTATGCTGTAATCACCTGTTACCGACCTTAAGGGCACATTACCCAAGGTTACTATAAACTTAGGATTAATAATTTTCAATTCCTCCAGCAGGTAACTTCTGTTATCCTCTATTTCCGACCTTGCAGCAGGTCTGTTAACCAATCTTCCGGTATCCTTGCTTATGGCTGCCAATCTGTATTTAATAGCATTCGTTATATATATTGAATCTCTGCTCACACCTAATATATCAAGAAACTCACTTAAGTTCTTCCCTGCCATGCCGACAAACGGTTTTGATAATCTTACCTCATCCTTTCCCGGGGCTTCACCCACCAGTACCAGCCCGGCATCCGCTTTTCCGTCTCCAAGCACAATCTCCTGCCCCTGAAATTTAAGCCTGTACCTCTCATATAAGCTTTTAAGTAAATTTTCCTTTGTCATAAATCAGCACACCTGCCCGTTATTTTCATTAATGTATTCATCCAGTTTTTGCTTTATCTTTTTAAAGTCTTCCCACATAGGTATTTTTTTAGACTCATCTCTTAAAAGGGCCGCAGGATGAAATGTAGGCATAAGCCAGTATCCCTTTTTTTCTATCCACTGTCCTCTTATTTTAGTTATTTTTGCTTCCCTGTCTACAATATATTTGACAGCAGTTGCCCCCAGGCAGACAATTATGTCCGGCTTTATAAGCGACACCTGATTTCTTAGGAAAGGAAGACACTTTTCAGCCTCCTCCTCCATTGGTACCCTGTTTGCCGGAGGCCTGCATTTTACAATATTTGCTATGTAGTAACTATCCTTGCTTATCATCATGGCATCAAGCAACAAATCAAGCAGCTTGCCTGCAGGACCCACAAAAGGCTGGCCTTTGTGATCCTCCTGCTCGCCGGGCCCCTCTCCTATAAACATAAGAGGAGCATTTATATTTCCCCTCCCTACAACCACATTTGTTCTGGTATTTGCAAGCCCGCATTTTTTACATGCCATGCATTGATCGGTAAGTTCTGTCCAATTATACATAATTTTTATCCCCAAAATTGATTTGATTAAAGGTCATACTCCTCTAACAGACGGGTCCCATATCAGCTTATGCAATTGAAGCTGAAATCTTACATCAAGCCTGTCCTTCAATATCCAGTCAACAATGCTCTGGTATGAAACCGTTCCGTAAACGGGAGAAAAAGTTATTATACTCTTCCCGTGATAATTGTCTATAATGCTTTTAGACCATTCATAATCCTTCCTGCTTCCTATTACGAACTTGATTTCATCCTTTTCACTCAGGCAGTCGAAATTTTCCGGAAGCATATCACTGTCATGTCCCGAGGACGGAGCTTTCATGTCCATTACAAAGGAATGCCCTTCTATCATGGTAATTTTATCAATTCTTACAGAGCCGTTTGTTTCAATTGTAACGGTATACCCTTTCAGCAAGCCAAGAAGCTCGCCCAGCCCGTCCTGAAGGAGAGGCTCTCCTCCTGTCAGGCACACCCTTTTATAGCCGTATTTTTGTATTATATTGAATATCTCGCGGCATGTCATCTCGTCCCCCTCATAATATGCATATGCAGTGTCACAATAGCTGCATCTGAGATTACATCCCGTAAACCTTATAAACACCGTAGGAAACCCTGCGGAGAGACCTTCTCCCTGTATGCTTAAAAAAATCTCGTTTACTTTCATAGTGTGTCTTCCCTATTAACGGTTATATAACTGGTCGGCGTCTCCCACAGAACGATTTTCTCGAGACAGCAGCCCTTTTCAGTTATCTCCGGCAAAAGCTCATCCCATATCCAGAGACCCAAATTTTCACATGTAGGGTTGAATTCAAACAAATCATTTAAATATTTGTGATCTACATGTGAAAGTACATTCTTTTCGACAATGTCATTTAAATCATGAAAATCAATGACAAGTCCGTTTTTCCCTACAGGGCCTTTAACTGTGACCTCAAGCTTATAAGTATGCCCGTGAATATTTTTGCATTTGCCGCTATAGTTATTAAGATGATGCGCACTGTCAAAGGTGAAGGTTTTTGTAATATTTAATGTTCTGCCTTTCATAAGCTACCTATTCCCCCACTTTAATTTTTAGTTCATAATATTGGCTTACTATTCTGCCTATACAGTATAACAGTATTAATATAATTTATCAATTTATTAGATAATGTGTGTTATAATAATGGCAAATAGCAACCGGAGGTATTAAATAATTATGAATAAAATTAAATGGGGTATTCTGGGGTATGCACGAATCGCAAAAGGTGCTGTTATACCCGCAATAATAAAAACTCCCAATTCAGAGCTGTATGCCATAGCGTCATCCAATGAAAAAAGGCTCGAGGAAGCCCGTTCTGAATTTCAATGCTCTAAATATTATTCAAGCTATACAGACCTTTTAGATGATCCCGAGGTACAGGCTGTTTATATTCCTCTTCCTAACAGCCTTCATAAGGAGTGGACAATTAAGGCCGCCAGGAAGGGAAAGCATGTGCTGTGTGAAAAATCCATGGGATTAAATGCTAAGGAATGTATTGAAATGATCGAGGAGTGCAAAAAGTACAAGGTTAAACTTATGGAAGCTTTTATGTACAGATACTCAACCAGAACGAAGAAGGTTAAGGAATTGCTGGACAGCGGAGCAATAGGAGAGGTAAGGCATATTAGTTCTACCTTTGGCATCCCGTTGCAGGATGATAAGGATGTAAGGTTTGATCCCAAGCTTGGAGGGGGTGCTTTGTATGATGTCGGATGCTATCCTGTAAATTTTGCAGGAATGGTTACAGGAGAGGCCCCGCTATCAATGTCGTCTCAGTACATCAGCCGGCACGGAGTGGATGTAATGCTCTCAGCCGTTCTTAAGTATGAAAGCGGAATTATATGCAGCATAAGCTGCTGGTTTGGCTCATTCCTAAATATTTATTCGGAAATAACGGGAAGTAAGGGTATTCTAAAGATTCCAAACACTTTTGAAGACAGCCCGGAGCCAATAACTGTAATTACCTCGCAGAGCTCAGAAAAGATTGAAATAGAGATAAAGGACAGGTACGCATCACAGGTCGAAGATTTTTCCGATGCTGTTATAAATGACAGGCCTCCCCTATTCAGCCTGGATGAGACTGTCAGAAACATAAGAATTATAGAACAGCTTTTAAAAGGGTAACGGACCTCCCCATTACCCTTTTAAAGCCCTTTCCAGCCCATATGCGCAGCACCCTATGGCACCGTTAAGCTGGGGCTCGTCAGGTATTTTCACCCGTTTAAATAAGGTTTCCGTTTTAATATAATGAAGAAGAGCGCTATTGTTTGCCACTCCTCCGGTCACAACAAGGCTGCTGCTCTGAAATCTTTCTATCAGGGGCTTGACCCTTTTAAATAATGAATAATTGACTCCCGCCGCAAGATACTCAAGCTCAATTCCCTCAGATATCCTCCCGATCAGCTCAGACTCACCGAAAACAGCACAGGTAGAGCTAAGCTCCGCAGGATTGTCGTAATATTTTACTATGTCCTCTATTTTTATGCCCAGTACGTTTGCCATATTTTCAAGATAACGCCCGCATGATGCGGCACATTTATCATTTAAGAGCATATCAGCCATTTTGCCTTTCCTTATTAAAACAGCCTTACTGTCCTGTCCCCCAATATCTAAAAGAGTAAAATCCTCCAGTCCGATCTGCCACAGCGCACCGTATGTATGTGCTTTAAGCTCAAGTATTACATCCGCATGGGAAACATTTATATTATTACGTCCATATCCGGTGCTTACAATTCTGTCCGCATTTCCAATATCCAAAAGCTCAAAGTCAACCTCCAGCTTTCCGTCTACATTTCTGCAATAATTTTTATAAAATGTAAAAGTATCAACTACCCTTTTGCGAACCAGCAGGTTATCTTCAAAAGCCGCTATTTTTACAGACCTGCTCCCCAGATCTATCCCAAATACCTTCATTTGCAAGCCCACCCCCTCTAATTTTATAATATTAAGCCGGTTAAGGTGAGATCATATCGACAAATGCTTCTATCCTCAGCCTTGTTCTTGCATCCAGCGGCCCCGGCCTGTCACATTCAAAGGTAAGTATGGGTATTTCCGGCATCTGCCTTCTGATGACAATATCCTCTATTCCCCTGAAGCAAAAAGCCTGAGTGCAGTGTATTATACCATCTATTTTCCTTAACGGAATTTGATTTTTTATATCCAGCAGTCTGTTGCTAAGATTGTACGGATAGGTAAATTGCCTGTAAACCTCCACAATGTCATCATTCCCTATTCCATGCGCCATTGTAAACTGCCTCTGCACTTCATTAAATACCACTCTGGCATTTAAGCCCTCAATAAAATCATATAAATCACTATTTATCGGCGGAACCCCTATATATCCAAGCCTTATATAACCCTCTTCAGCCTTGCGCCGTTCTATTTCCGCTATTTTTTCAAGCATTTCCGACCGGAAGCTTTTAAAGCACCCGTTAAAATCGCTGCTTGAAACCTGCCAGATGTGGTTTTCCATACTGGTAGCTTTATTATGCTTCCATGTCAGCTCATCAATATAACAAAGCCCTTCCCTTATTTGATCAAGCTCTCTTTTTACTCTTATGCAATCCTCCATAGTTACATTAAAAGCGTCGCATAGCTTTATTATTTCTTTTTTCAGCTCCGCATAACTCTTCGAACCAGGATACGAAAAGGGTATGCTCCTTATGCCGCTGAGCTCAAGCACCTCTATCAGTGCTCTGGTATTTGAGCAGTCTCCTTCCACAACTCCTACAACTTTATCTATATCCCCTTTATCCAGTATGGCGGAGTATATGCCTTTTATCCATGCACAGGTACTGCGCGGGAAGCCTGCATTTTCAGCTTTTTCTATATATCTTCCGGGATTTGCTGACGTTATAAATACATTGTTAAGATCAACGGGAATAAGGCCCGCTGCAAAAATCACCTCTACCGGTATACTTGTAGTAAAACCTATTTTCTTCAATTAGTTTAACACCCCTAAAGTAAATACCCTCTTAGAAAATAAGGATAAAAATTATCACAGTATACTAATACTATCACAAACAGCTTTTTATTTGAAGAAATTCTTATCAATCATTTCTAAGGTTTTCTCTTTGTCGTATATATAATACCATATATTATTAACATATCTGGATTCTCCGGGAAGCGAGAAGGTATTTATATTGTTAAAGTCGAATTGTGCCAGTTGATCATAGTAATAATAAACATCCCCTATTTCAATATTGGTTTTCATACAGTCCTTAAGAATGAGAAATATCTCTCCTGCTTTTGGCAAATATCTCAATTTCATCTTCTGGCTGATAAAAGCCTTTATAAATCCCTGTTGAGCCTTAGATCTGTCCAGATCTCCGAATCTATAACCTTCTGTCCTGTCATTTCCCTTTCTGTATCTTATAAACTGCTCGGATTTTTCGCCGTTTAAGACCTGCTTTCCCTTATTGAGATGAATGTGCAAATCCTGTTCCTCATCGTCATAGTTCATGTTGAAAGGCACATTGATTTCTACTCCTCCAAGAGTGTCTACGATTTTTTTAAACCCGTCAAAATCCAGCGTTATATAGTAATCTACTTTTAGCCCCGTTAACTCCTCAACTTTTTCAATTATTCCCGCTTCACCCATCTTGCCTATTAATGAGTTTATTTTTGTGTTCCGGGAATTAAACCTTACTCTTGTGTCCCTGGCAATGGACAGCATATTTAATTTCCCGCTTTCGGGATTGAAGTTCAAAAGCTCGATAGCATCTGATCTTGTTCCCTCTTTGTCAAGCCCGAGAACTATTAAGTTGACCGGTCTTTGCCTAAAGGGCTTCTTTTCTTCCTGCTCCGGTTCGTATATGCTTTGCTGAATCTGCCTGCTCTGTTGAAATTGCCTGCTCTGTTCAATTTGCTCCGGCTTATAGCTATTGTTTCCGGCATCTTTCCCGGATATATGGTTCAAAATCACAATGCCTTCAAGGAACAAAACTATTGCTATAGAGCTGCAGCTCATTAAAAAAAACCTACGTAGCACCATAATTCACCAACACTGCATTGATTACATATTATAAAGGCAGTTTGGGAAATTAGAGCCGCCTTTACTCCCTTTAGTATGCATATATATTTTTTTTTAATGCACTTAAAAAACCCGTGCCTTTAAGCCCGGGCTTCTTAATTTTTAAAAAATCTACAGTCTTAGTTTTTTTCTGAATCTTTCAACAGCCTCTTCGGTATTTTCCCTGTTTCCGAATGCAGTTAATCTGAAATAACCCTTTCCACTGGGTCCAAATCCCGAACCCGGCGTACCTACAATGTTTGCTTCATTAAGGAGCTTGTCGAAGAAGTCCCATGAATCCATATCATTGGGGGCTTTCAGCCATATGTACGGAGCATTTACTCCTCCAAATACTTTTAAGCCTACGCTCTCCAGCCCCTCCTTTATAATTTTCGCATTTGACATATAGTATTGGACCAATCCCTTTATCTGTTTCTGTCCCTCTTCTGTATAAACCGCTTCAGCACCCCTTTGTATTATATACGGCACACCGTTGAACTTAGTGGTTTGCCTCCTGTTCCACAGCTTGTTAAGAGGAATTGCCTCACCCTTCTCGGTATATGCTTCAACCTCCTTAGGCACAATGGTATATGCACATCTTGTACCTGTAAATCCAGCCGTCTTCGAAAAGCTTCTGAATTCAATTGCAACCTCCCTGGCCCCTTCTATTTCGTATATGCTGTGAGGAACATCCTTCTCCTGAATATATGCTTCATATGCCGAGTCGAAAAGTATAATTGATTTGTTTGCTCTGGCATAGTCAACCCATTTTTTGAGATCGTCCTTTGATAAAGTCATTCCCGTCGGATTGTTTGGAAAGCACAGGTAAATAAGATCCGGCCTGGTTTGCGGAAGCCGGGGCACAAAATTGTTCTCTGAGGTACAGGGCATATAAGCAATCCTGCTCCATTTCCCATCTGCCCCGATTTCCCCCGCTCTTCCCGCCATAGCATTACTGTCCACATACACAGGGTAAACGGGATCTGTCACAGCCACAATGTTGTCTATACCGAAAATCTCCTGGATGTTTCCACAGTCACTTTTTGCTCCGTCACTTACAAAAACCTCATCCATACCCAAATGTATTCCTCTTGTAGCATAATCATTTTTTATAATTTTCTCTATAAGAAAATCATAGCCTTGCTCAGGCCCATATCCTCTGAAGGTTTTTTCGTCCGCCATCTCATCCACCGCTTTATGCATTGCCTGTATTACGGCTTCAGGAAGAGGCCGTGTAACATCTCCTATTCCAAGTCTTATGACATTCGCGTCAGGGTTTTCCCCCTTAAATTTGGCCACTCTTTTTGCTATCTCGGCAAACAAATAGCTTCCGTGAAGTTTTAAATAATTTTCATTAATTAACGCCATTTCTTTCTCCTCTCTCAGAATAAAAATATTTATAAGTCCTTTTCTATAGATCTATCCTTCCTTCAAAAACCTTAACTGCAGGTCCTGTCATGTATACATGGTTATCCTTTTCGTTCCATTCTATTATTAAATCCCCGCCAAGCAGCTTAACAGCGGCCTTCCTGCCACTTACACCGTTCAAAACCGACGCAACCAGCACCGCACATGCTCCCGTGCCGCATGCCAGCGTTTCTCCCGCTCCCCGCTCCCATACTCTCATTTTAAGGGTCTCGCCGTCTATGACCTGCACAAACTCAGCATTTATCTTTCTGGGATAAAGGCTGTGGATTTCCATCTCAGGCCCTACTGCCTCAAGAGGAAATTTTGAAACATCCTCTACATAGGCTACAGCGTGAGGATTTCCCATTGAAACACATGTCACCTCGTATTGCTCTCCATTAACGATTACAGGCTGAGATATAAACATATCCTTTTCACTGTTTACAGGAATGTCCGCAGGACGAAGCACAGGCTCTCCCATGTCCACCTTTACAAGCACAACCCCGCCATCCTTTATATCCAGCAAAAGAACCTTTATCCCGGCAAGTGTTTCAACGGTAATCTCAGATTTGTCTGTCATTCCATTGTCATAAACGTACTTTCCTACACATCTTATAGCATTGCCGCACATTTCAGCCTCAGAACCGTCTGAGTTAAACATTCTCATTCTAAAGTCAGCTTTATCGGAAGCCATTATAAGAACAAGCCCGTCGGAGCCTATCCCAAAATGCCTGTCGCTTAAAATGCGCGCGCATTCAGATGGGCTTTCCACTGTCTCTTCAAAGCAATTTACGTATATATAGTCATTACCCAAACCATGCATTTTTGTAAAATTCATTATGCAACCTCCCGTATTGAATCCTGCATTTTATGGTATATTTTATATTATAGCATATTTTCCTTTTGTGACAATGACATTACAGCATCAAGTTTCCTTTAATCAAAAAAATCCGCCGGCTTCCGAGCCAACGGATTTTTTTTTGCTTTTATGCAATTTTATCCTGCCTGTATTTCTCACCGGCTGTCTCCGCTTCTTCCTGGCTTTCCTTACAGTCTTTAAAGTTCTTTATATACTCAATAACAAGCGCGTTAAACTCCTCTCGTTTTTGAAATATTATGACATGTCCACAATCCTTAAACACCCTGAAATCTGAATTCTTATATTTTTTTGATAAGAGCACCGCATCCTTATAAAAGCAAATATCTTTTTCTCCTACCACTATAAGAGCTGGCAGGCAGGATGGCGTGAGATGGTCATAACAGTTGTCGCCCATCGCCATTTTCCACCATTTAAAAAATTCTTCGTCATCCATTCGCATCGTTTCCCTTATGAAAATTTTTCTGGATTTTTCCTGAATTTTTCCGGGGAGCATTAAATTGCCCATTATTTTAAGGTAGGCATTTTTAGAAAACACCTTTAAAAATACTTTATCAAAGAAGCCGTTTATGATTTTTATCAGAAAGGAATGTTTTGTTGCCGGGCTTGCATATACCGTTGATATTACCCTTTCAGGAAACATTTCACAGAAATATTGCTGTATTATAGCCCCCAAAGACAGTGCAAGCATGTGAGCCTTTTCAATGCCCAGCTTGTCCATTAGCATTCTTATGTGATTTGCAGCAATCTGCCCGCTGTATCTTTCTGCAGAAGAACCTGTGCTTTCTCCGTGTCCCACCATGTCCAGACTTAAAACCCTAAAATGGTTATTGAAGTCTTCAAGCTGATATTTCCAGCATCGTATTGATCCGGCAAGGCCGTGTATAAGCACCAGCCAGTCACCGGCTTCATTCCCCGATATCTCGTAATTCATTTCAAAGTCACATATTTTTGCTTTCATGGGTAACCTCCTTCCGGATAGAAAAAGCTAATTTAAATTATATGTCACGTGTTTTTCAAGCGGCAAATCCGGCTGCATAATTGCAATGCAAAAACTGTAAGCATGAGTTGAATTTTGTATTTATTTTTTAAGTCTGTCACAAGTATATTCACAGTTACTATATGGAAAATTATAGCATGTTTAAACTTATTTGTCAATAAAATTTATATTTTTGAAGACTTAGCTTTAATTAAAGTATATTTTTAGACACATGCTTAAATTGCATTGTAATAATTATATTAAAATATATTAATTTCTAAATTGACAAAACTAAATAAAATTTGTAAAATTATCACTAATAGGTGTAGATTTACAAGAAAATTCTTTAAATTGAGAATGTATTAAAATAAAAGCCGCACTTTAAAAAGCCGCGGTAATAATACATTTTTAGACCGGTTGGGAGGATGGCTATGAAAGAAAACAGCTTGGCAGACTTATTTAACAAGAACCTGACGCGATATCAAAAGCAAATTAACGGATTTGTACTGCAGGTATGTATCGGCGGAGGGATAATGGGAACGGCAATGCTAGCACTGCTAAAAGCGACAAATGTACTGGCAAACGCAACATGGCTGAATATCCGCAATTTTGCGATATTCTCTGTTATAGGCATACTGGTGCCTGTCGTTTCTTATCTTTTATTTGCAAAGGGCAAGCATAGAAAGGTGTACGTAAGCATATTCAAGTATATACTTATAACCTGCTCGTATTTTAATTATTATTCTCTGGCAATTAATATTCCCTATCGTGAAATATGGGCAACAATATTTTTTGCATTCTTTATCAGCACCTTTTATCTTGACCTAAACTCAGTTCTTTATTCAATAGCCCTTTCAATCGCAACCTGTATATTGCTATTTTTTACCAATCCTTATTTTATCCCTGAGACAAATGCCTTCTCAGAGCTTGTTTTAAGAGGTATAGCACTTTCTTTTGGCGCAGTGTCCGCTCTGATTACGGCATTATTATCAAAAAAGCTTCTCATGGGCTCCTCATCCAACGAGCTGAATGTAAATAAATCATTAGCAACACTTCAGGCCATATTTGACAAGGCCTCACAAATTTCGAAGGCCCTTTCGTTTTCCAGTGAGCAAATTGCCTCCCTCGCAACACAGCAAAATGCCTCCTGTGAGGTTATGTCCAAAAACTCTCTTGAGGTTTCAGACGGAGCAGTTCAGACTGCAAGCAGTGTCAAGGAAAGCTCTGAACTGCTTAATGCTCTGGTAGACGGTATAGAAGCAGTAATGAACAAGACCGACTATTCCATAAAAATCTCCAATGAGCTCATGGAGGATGCAAATGAGGGCAAGCTTCTGGTTGTGAGCGCCGCTGAAAAAATGATGAATATAAAGGAAAGTGTTACCGCCACCTCCAAAAGCACAAAAGAGCTTGACTCAAAGGCAAAGGAAATTAACAGTATCGTGGATTTTATAAAGCAAATAGCAGATCAAACAAATCTTTTGTCACTTAATGCCTCGATAGAGGCCGCGCGTTCGGGTAAGAACGGAAGAGAGTTTGCCGTTGTGGCTGACGAAATCAGAAAGCTTGCAGAGCAAAGCCATGAATCGCTGAAAACCATAAACTCTACATTAAATGAAATTCTTCATCACAGCAAGAGGGTAGATGCTCTGATGAGCACCAGCGTTTCAATAGTAGAGGACGGTGTTTTAACCGTTAACAGATCCAGTGAATACTATCAGAAAATAATAAACAAATTTTCATTGGCTATTGATTCTCTTTCTGAAATCAGTCAGCTTTCAAAGGATGAATTGGATGAATCAAGAAAGGTCAAGGTCTTTATTGAAAAAGTAGATTCTATCGCCTCAAACACCTCGCAGAATCTGGAGTGGATGGCTGCGTCGACCCAGGAAAACTTCGCAGCAAGTGAAGAGCTTGAGAAAGCAGCACAGACTATAAGCGAAATGTCTAAGGAGCTTGATATGATAATAACCTCAAACACCCCAGAAGCGTAATAAATATGTTTTTTATCGTCCTTGCCTTGCGCCTGCATCTGTATTATAATAAATCCCATGAGGCTTTAATAATTCTGATGTATGCAGGCAAAAACCATATTAAGGAGTGTTTGTCATGGGAAAAGTAGATATATTGAAAAAGGAGTATAAGGGCTGGAGTAACTGCATAGAAATTTCAAACGGCATTATAGATTTGATAGCAACTTCCGACGTCGGCCCAAGACTCATCAGATTTGGTTTTGTTGGCAAGGATAATGAATTTTGTGAAGTATCCGAGCAAATTGGGACTACAGGGGACAGCAAATGGAACATATATGGCGGCCATAGGCTGTGGCACAGTCCGGAAGGGAATCCCCGCTCCTATCAGCCTGATAACTCACAAGTCAAGTGGAAGAAAAAGAAAAACGGCATAGTTCTTAATCAATCGGTTGAACCATGGACACAAATCAAAAAGGATATTGAAGTAACCATGTGGCCCGACGAAGCCAAGGTAACTGTTTTACATAGACTTACCAATAAGGGGGCCTGGCCTGTCGATCTGTCGGTATGGGCTCTCTCCGTAATGGCTCCGGGAGGAAAACAAATAATACCGCAAAATACCACCGAGACGGGCCTCCTCCCAAACAGGATGCTTTCTTTGTGGCCCTACACCAGGCTTAATGATCACAGAGTTTTCTGGGGCGAGAAGTTTATAACCCTTAAGCAGGATAAAGACACCAAGGAAGCCTTTAAGATAGGCCTTCCCAATGAGAACGGGTGGGCTGCATATGCAAACCACGGTCATCTGTTTGTTAAGCAGTACAAGCATATACCCGGCGTATTGTACCCCGATTTTTCAGCTTCCTCCTATGAAACATATACCTGCGATTACATGATGGAAATGGAAACTTTGAGTCCTCTGGCAACCCTTAAGCCCGATATGTCGATCGAGCATACGGAGGTTTGGACTCTATATGACAATGTTGATGTGCCCTCTACCGAAAAGGAGATCGAAGAAATAATTGTGCCTTTAATAAAAAAATAATAACAATTTGAATATATTAAGGACAGGGATTTTACCTGTCCTTAATATATTGGCTGTTTTTTTGGAGGAAATATGTTCGCATCAGGCTCAAGCCGTCATCCGCGTCTAAAAGCTGTCTTCTCTAAGGTTTTTAAAAGCATTGATATTAAAGAGCTTTTAAGATACCTCACCGCGGGCATGTCAGCTTTTTTGGGGGAGTATGCTGTTTTCAGAGTATTATTCGATTTAGCCAGAGTACAAAAATTCTTGGCTAATTCTGTGGCTATGTTTATAGGCTTCTGGATAAGCTTTTTGCTAAACAGGTTCTGGTCATTTAAGTCGAGAAAGAAATTTTTAAAGCAGTTGCTGCTGTATAGCGTGCTGTTTTGTGTTAATTTAGTGCTTTCAAACCTTCTTATGCTTATTATGTCGGATAAGCTTCAAATGTCGCCGTCTTTATCTAAAATCATAATTATGGTTATGATCGCAGCATGGAATTTTATAATATTCAAGAAGGTAATATATAAATAAAAAGGCTTCGGTCATCAGATCGAAAGCCTTTTGGTGGGGAGAGATGGATTCGAACCATCGAAGTCAGAGACAACAGATTTACAGTCTGCCCCCTTTGGCCACTCGGGAACCTCCCCATAATGGAGCTGGTGGACGGAATCGAACCCCCGACCTATTGATTACAAGTCAATTGCTCTACCTGCTGAGCTACACCAGCACACAAATAATTAATTTTTTAATACCTGCTTTTCTAATTCTTAAATACACATTTCTTACAGCAGCTTAAAGCTTTGGCGACCCGGAAGGGGCTCGAACCCTCGACCTCCAGCGTGACAGGCTGGCATTCTAACCAACTGAACTACCGGGCCATATTATTATTACTCTCTTTTCACTCTCTGATTTTTCTGGTGACCCATAGGGGATTCGAACCCCTGTTACCGCCGTGAAAGGGCGGTGTCTTAGGCCACTTGACCAATGGGCCAAAATAAAAAATTCCAGCTAAACCGACAATTTGTGCTACATTTCTGAACCGACAAAATATATTTTAACGGGAGTTAGTTAAAATGTCAAGTAAAACTTAAAAAATATTTTATTTTTCTAGTAATAGCTTTTTCTAATAATACCTCCTGTCATTTCATTCCCATTTATACCTTCTAAATAGAATGCTAAGTATTTATATCCATTCCTTTATATTGAAAAATAATGAAGTAATGTAAGCATTTTAAAAATTAATTGAATGAAAGCTTTAAATCTGGTATATTACTAGATAAAGGAGGAGCATAATAAATGGAGAAATTAACATTTACGATGGAAAATTACCTTGAGGCCATATATGAGCTGTCAGCTTCGGGCAAGGGTGTGCGAATGTCTGATATAGCAGAAAAGTTAGGAGTAACAAAGGCAAGCACTAACAGTGCCATGTCAACTCTCTCTGAAAAGGGTCTCATTACCAACGAAAAGTATAAGGAAATATTCCTAACCCCGGCGGGCCTGGAGCTGGCGGAGTTTACTTCAAAAAAGCATCATGTCATACGCAAGTTTTTTATAGACATCCTCAAAATAGATCCTGTTATCGCCGACGAGGATGCATGTTCAATTGAGCATGTAATAAGCATTGATTCTATCCATGCCATGCAGGAATTTTTGCAGAAGAACGGAAAATAGTCTCAGAGAAATGATGCTGCGGCGCACATTTTTTATTTTCTTCGGGAGGAAATATTGGATATTTGTCTTTGATAAAACAGTAAGATTGCCGGAAGCAGCAGAAATACAAGCCTTCCTACGATAGTATTTGCAAAAAGAATCAATGCTCCCAGCCACCGGCTTCTTCCTACATATATGCCGCGCACAGCATTATTGGGCACCGTTTTCAGCATAGCTCCCGGCTGAGACATAGGAGGATAATTGTCAATGTCTACCTTAAAACCGCTTTCCGTATTTTCGATGATTCTTTCAACATAAGTAACATTGTTTTCCTCAAAGAGAATAATGTCTCCGTTTTTAAACATATGCTGGCTGTCCGTTCTTTTAAAATAAGCAAGATCATTCATCATGATTGCCGGTTCCATTGTATCAGATTTAAAAACATATGGAATTATTCCCTTTATGCTAATCTCCTTACCGGGAGCGGATATATTTATAAGGATTATAAGCACATTAAAAACCAGTGCAGCGCATATTAAAAAAATCAAAAGCGCGGTGGATACCGTATCAAAAATTTTGCTGTGACGGACGTTTTCCATGCTTTCCGCAAGCTTTAGTTTCCCTGTTGCAGGGTCCTGATTTGCTACCGTTGCACCCTCAGGCAGGACATAATACTTTGCGGGCAGATTATAATATTTTGCCACATTTCCGGCCCTTATAACACATATAACACAGCAAGCTGCCATTATCGCTACAGCCGCGGGAAAATACAGCGAGCTGTCAAAATCAAATAAATTACGGAAGCTTTGCATGGATACACGGTTTGATATCACATTATAATGGCCCAGAGCCGCTTTAAGCATAATTATAAGCACTGCCGAGAATACGGCAAGATACCGGGCATTGGTAATGGTTTTCACATAAAGAGAAAAGGTCATTAACAGTATGGTTATAAGTATAAGATCAACAAGACCCGATAGAGAGAGAGACGGCATATAGGATAATATAAGGGGATATTTTAAGAATATAGTGAGAAATACAGTAAAAACAAAACCCACAAGATAAATAATAAATACGGAGAATATAAGTGCGGAAAACTTGGAAAAAATCATGGAAGCCGGACTATACCCCATTTGAACCAATAAGTACCAGGAATTTTTTCTTATCTCCGAAAAGAAGAGATAATCATAATAAATAATAAAATATACCGTATTAAATACAAACGCCAAATGGATATAAGTATAAACGGTAGAAAAAAAGCTGGGTTGCATAATTTCAGGAACTACGTCCGAAAGTACGCTTTCCTTTAAGGTCTGAAGCACAAAATAGATTGCAAAGGAAATAAGTCCCTGAAAAAGAGCAAATGCCATTTTTCTATTAGTGCCTGTTCTATTTTCGGTATATGCCTGGCGAAGTTCCTTTTTGAAATAGCTATTCCTGTAAATCATGCTGTAGTACAAGCTCCTCATATGCATTTTGTACGGTTTTAGGATTAGTCTCAATGTACTCGGGCACAAATCCCGTCTCAAGAATCTTTTTATAAATATACCCTGTCTTTTTCTCCTTTCCCGCCAGACTTCCAATTAAAAGCTTTCCGTCTTTTATAGACAGCTTATGCCCAGGAAGCAAAACGGACAATCTTTCCATAATACGCTGCAGATTTTTATCTTTGACGATAACCGCAACCTTGTCAAAATTCAACCTCAGGTTTTTAACAGTACCCCTATATATTATTTTACCTCCGGCTATAAATGCCGTATGTCTGCATGCCCTTTCAATCATTAGGGAGCTGCCGGTCCCCATTATAAGAGTTTTGCCGGCTTTTCTAATAAATTCCGATATTTTTGCTATAGCATTAACAAGGGCTTCATCGAACTCGTACTCAGGAAGATTAAATATTATCATAGCACTGTCAGAGTAGGAAGCAGCAACCAATATAACTACGGCTTTTTCCTCTTTTGTAAGCATACTGTTAGGTGCAAGGGAAATTTTTCCGAGCCCCATGTCGATAATAAATTCAAAAATCTGCTCCTGAAGCTCAACCTTATTGTCCTTCAATTTGCCTGCTGCAAGCATAAGAAACTCTAATACATTCATATTGTCATAAATCATTTCCGAGCCTCCTATATAAAATACATGGCTGAGTATAATTCTCTTATGCATGGGCATTCCTCTCTCTATTAAAACGCACCTTCCTGATGCATAGGGCCTTATATTAGCCATAATTTCCAGCATAAGCTTAATCTCAAAAGCAGATCCTCCTGTTATTCCCCATATCTCAGATCTTTTTATAGTTATACTGATATCCTCAAGCACTCTCCGGGACACTTTACCCTCTTGCAAAAAATGCTCTCCGGAGGAGATATTCTGCATAAATACTATCTTTTCAACGGAAATTCCGCCTTTTCTCTGTTCATATTCCTTATACATACTGGCATCTCTCCCATAATAATGTCTTCAGGTTAAAGGTATTTTAGCCACAAATATTGCTATAATTCTGTCAGGTGTGAGAAGCTCGGTATCTTCGGAATTTTCAGGATTATCGCCTTTAGTGCGGTAAGCTGTACCGCCCCCCAGTTCAGCTATAACCTCAACTATCCTGTGTGTAACAATTGCTCCCGACAATGTTTTAAAGGTTACAATATCATTTTCTTTAAGGCTTTGGGGCTCTTTAGATATCCGGCATAAAATAACCGTTCCTATATCAAAAGTAGGCTTCATGCTGCCCGATTCCACCACATAGAGCTGAAATATTCCCAAAAAGCTGGGGATTTGCCCCTTGCTTTTAGCTACATTTATAGATACAATAGCGCTGATAAGCAAAATAACGGCAGACAGGAAAAGAGTCCAGCTCGTAACCTTAACAGCAAGCCTTCTTTTTGAAAAGCCTTTCTCACCTGTAGTATTTCCATGCCCTCTCTGCATTTTTTGTTTTTCCCGTAGGATTTCCATGCGCATTTCTTCAATCTCTTGCTCTGTGGTATATCTCGCCTGCGGCATTATATTACCCTCCTTAAAATCAAGGCCTGATTATAGTATGCCCCAATGCATATAAAAAGCTATCCTGCATGATAAAATGCGGACAGCTTTTTATTTATTTTTATATAATCAATAGCTATACCTGTGTACCTGTCACAGACACCTTGACAGCGGTTCCGTAATCTGCTCCTGCATAGTTTATATCAATGTCATTGTTGCTGGGCCACTTGACAGAAACAGTATAAACCTTTTCCTGTCCATCGGGAGACAGGCTGAAACTGTCTGCAAACTCAATTTTCCCGTTTTCCGTGACGGTACCTAATGCATTGCCTTCCGAATCCTTTACGGTAATCATGAGAGGCGCTATTGCACTTTTGCCGTCCTCAGCGGCAACATTAATATCAAAATCCAGCTTCATGGCAGTTTCGCTTACTATTGATCCGTCATAGTTCTTTACACTAAACTGCCAGTTCACCGTTTCATCAGGGGCAATTTTTACATTTTTATTAAAAGTATCTGTTCCCCCTTCCATCATGATAAACTCTTTAGCAACCACACTACCCTCAGCAAGGTCGTCAATGGTAGTAGTATACATAGCCAGTGTACCTGCAATTATTGACGTAGACACAACCAAAATAAGAGCAATAAGAATTAACGGTTTTTTCATTTAATTTTCCCCCTAAATTTAATTAGTTTACATTTTAGCTACATTTTCAATCTCATTTATCACTTCTGCTCCTGTGAAACAGAACCTGCCTCGTCCTCCATACTAGCATCCTCCTCCAAATCGACATTACTGCCGTGATTGTTTTCAATAAACAGCTTAGTCGAATCGGATTCCTCCGGCATATTCTCTGTTTCAGAATCTATGCCGGAAGAGACGTTTTCTTCCTGTTCCCCACCCATTTCATACTGCCGTATTATTTTATCCCGGTCGGGATAAATATCAGCGCCAAAGGTGGATACGCTTATATAGCTTGAAAGGGTACCCACTGTCAGTGAAGCAAATACTGCACATATCAGGGCCAGTACAATCAATATCTTAATCTTCATGTATTTCCCCTTTCATAGCAGACTAATTCAAAGAAGACTTACCGAATTCACAGGTCAAGTCAATATCTCTTATACCACTTACATTGCTGCCTCCTACAACTATATTGCCAATTGCTTCTGTTCCCACGCCATAAGCAGGACCTCTGAATGATACGCTCTGTCCTGGCAGTATATTATCAGTCGACTCATTGCTGTAGTCTGGATTTTCAAATTTGTACATGCCTTCAGGCAATCCTGCTACCATTTTGGCATTGCTCCAGGCTTGTGTAATCCTGTCGGTAAAAAGCGAAAATGCAATATTCCAATCTTTAATTGCCTCATCAGAATTATTAGTAATTGTTATCTTATACTCAAACTGATAAATGCCGCTTTGCCCATTCTGCCACGGAGCCAATGTTTCATAGCGAACGCTTACATCCTTTTGCTCAGACGGATTTTCAGGCTCCTCGCTCAAAGGAAGCTGTGAAGCGATTGCATCCACCTTTACCGTAGTACCATAATTATTACCTGCATAGTTAATATCTTCAGCCCCTCCGTCCGGCCAGTATATCTCAACCTCATATTCATCCTCCTGCCCTGCTTGGGAAAGCGGAAAAGATCCGATGACATCAAAGGTTCCTGTGCCAGTAACACTTTTCAATACATTTCCTTGAGAATCCTTAACTGCAACAGTCAATGGCTGTATTGCAGCTTTGCCTTGTAAAGCAAGGACATTAAAAGTAAGCTTATAGTACAAATCTGTTTCGGTTATTACATAATCTTCATAATTTTTTACTCTGAATTGCCACTGTACAGTCTCTGTGGGAGCTATTTTTATTCCATGCTGAAAAGAGTCAGTACCGTCGCCCACAAAAACAAATTCCTTGGCCACAACACTTCCTTCTCCCACATTGTCGATTGAAGCAGTATACATTGCCAGAGTTCCTGCAACAATAGAGCTCACCATTGTCAATACCAGTGATAATATAAAGATAATTTTTTTCATAACCCACCTGTGTCCCTCAAGGGGACATTTCTCACTTAAGTTAACTTCATCTCATCCATGTCATGATAACACGACGTAATGACTGCGTCAAGGGGACATTTCTCAACAAATCAGCAAGATTCTTCAAAAATTTACTTAAAACCTCTTTACCAAACTCATGTTCTGTGTTAAAATATAGAAAATAGTATATTACGGCATGCATGCTTAAATGATTGTCT
>JAEWDM010000032.1 GCA_023390115.1 Bacillota bacterium | reverse complement strand
TTTTTTAAAAGTATCAAACTATCACTAGCTTGTTAAGCCCGCTTATTAAGCGAACTTAGTACTCAATTTCTTTTAACGGGTTCCATGATTATCTTGCTTTTTACACTGTTTAATTTTCAAAGTCCATTAGTAAAATTACTTTATAAATTTTTTGTAATTTCTTTTGCCTATTCTGAAGGGCCTCGTCACTATATAGCACAAAACCGCTCACGAAACAGCTTTTATATACTATCACGGCACAATTTATTTGTCAATACCTTTTCAATGTTTTTAATTTGCCGTGCGACAGCTTTTATATATTAACATAAGCACTTTGTAATTGTCAAGAATGTTTTTAGAACAAATCTATAAATAATAAAAGCACTTCTTTATTAAGTGCTCCCTTTAGCAATGTATGGCTTAATACAATTTCTTTAAAACAATAACTCTGTTTCCCCTGTCGTTAAACTTTACCCTTTCGCTTAGGCTTAAGACTATAGTCATTCCTCTTCCCGTTTCCTTCATGCTGCAAATATCCTTTGGCTCCTGAGCTGACGCTTTTTGCTTATTTAGCAGGCACCTGCAGTTATATCCCGGTCCCTCATCCTCTACTATTAAAACCATATACCCGCTGTCGTTTATTCCCACGGCTATTTTGACAAACTTATTAGCATCCTCCCTATTGCCATGCCTGACAGCATTCAATATCAATTCATTGAGTATAACCTTTACTTCAAATATAATATTTTGATCCGGCTTATGAGAAATTTTTTGGATATAGAGCAGGATGTCATCTATTACAGGACTTATACAATCCATGCTGCTGAGTATTTTAAATTTACAAATTCTTAATTTCAGCAATGTCTTCCCATCCTTTAAGTTTCTTATAAATTTATTAATACCCATACTTATTTAATTGTAAACAAATATCTTATGCTTATTTGCCTAATATTGTCCTGAATTTCTCCATAACCTTCCTTTCCAGTCTGGATACATACATTTGAGATACTCCAAGCTTTCCCGCAATGTCCTTTTGCGTCTTGTTTTTAAAGTACCTCATCCTTATGAATTCCTTTTCAGCCTCATTAAATTTATCCATACTTTTTTCCAGAAAATCTCTGTTTTCTATTCTTTCAAATGTATTATCTTCAGCTCCTATAGTTTCATGCAGCTCCAAATCGTCATCGGCATATACATTCTGGTCAAAGGACTGCACGTTATAGATATTCCACGACTCGATTATTTCAAGGACACTTTCCTCGCTCATATTTATATATGAAGCAATTTCATCCACTCGCGGCACCCTTTGCAGTTGGTGAGACAGAGTTTCCCTTGCATAATTAACCTTTTGATATACCTCATAAATTCTCCGTGGTATCCGTATTACAGAAGCTTTGTCACGGAAAAATCTTTTGATTTCTCCTATTATAGTAGGTGTTGCAAAGCTTACGAATTTCACACCCTTATCAAGGCTAAAACGCTCTACCGCTTTTATAACTGCAATACTGGCTACCTGATATATGTCCTCATAATCAATACCTCTATTTAAAAACTTTTTTGATATTATCTCAGCTAAATAAAGATATTTGCTAACAATTTCATTTCTATTCTCAGTGCTTGGATTATCCTGATATTTTATAAAAAGATCCTGATATTCCTCATTAGCAGGATTAATCTGAGCTTCGATATTATTATTTACCATTTTAGACTTTCCCTTCAAGAACTTTGGACATAGAAAATAAGTATGGAGTATCGCAGCACAATTCGACGCCGTCCATTAATGCATTTATTAAAGCTAATGCCAACTGATCCCTTTCTTTATCGAAAATACATTTTAACTTTTTATCCTCACAGTCAAAAATTATATCAAGCCGCTCTTTGTGCACCTTAAATACTATTTTATATTCCAACGCATCTGCGCTTCCCGCATTGACAAGCTTGTTACATACCTCCGCAACTGCAACCTTTATGTCTTCAATAGTATCAATGTCAAAGCCTATCCTGTTTGCAATACCTGAGGCTGTCAGCCTCACTATGCTTACATACTCGGCTTTGAAAGGCAAAGAAATCTCAATTTTATCATTAACGGTATCCATTCCAAACTCCTTTTATTCAATAATAAACAGCTTATCCAAACCTGTTATAAGAAATAATTTTTTTATATTATCCTTTATATTTGATAAGAATATTTTTTTATTATTCTGCCTCACTTTTTTTAGTGTGCCTACAAATATTCCAAGCCCTGTGCTGTCTATATAATTTAAATCTCTGCAATCAATTCTTAAATCGGAGTCATTGGAATCAACTATGGTATAAAGTTTATCCTTTAAGCTTTGAGAAGTATATATGTCTACTTCACCCGATATATATATATTTATAAATCCACTTGCCTGTTCTTCTCTGACTGTCAGTTCGCTGGACATTTTCATCTTCCTCCTCACCTAATTTATAGATAACAAATAATAAAGCTAAATATTCTTTGAAAAGCCCGTTATCTTATATACGCTAAGGAGCTGCCGCATATTGTATGCATATTATGCTTTGTGGCAGCTCTTATGGTTGTTTCAATTCACAAGCTCCTTAATAAATTCTTCAGCAGCGGAAGGATGCGAGGGATTGACTCTTATTGCCGCAATTGCTTCCTTGCCGTCAACCTGCGCCTCCCTTAAAAAGGTGCTTCCACTTATATCTATTCCATAAATATGCTCGGCATCCCCATCGTCCGGTTTTAATGAAATGCACTTTTCCGGATCAACCTCCAGCTCTTCGGACAATTTATCAAGGCTCTCAAGCCCGCTTCCTTTTGCCATTTTTTCAAAGTTGGCTCTGTCAAATATAAATACGTCGATTTCGCCTGCCGCAGTTACCGCAACTGCTTTCATTTGCATGGCATATTCCTGCTGCGGATTGCTTGAGCCCTCTTCTTGCTCCGGCAGCAGAGTTATAATGTCAACTGAAGGCTCAGTGACAGACGGCAAGTCCTTTTTTATTTTTTCCTTTAATATATCAGAGTCCTGCGAGTAAAATCCTCCTATAAAAGCAATATTTAAATCGGGTTCAACCCTGGTCACCATGCTGTAAACAAAATGCCCTGCCAGAAGCAGCGCTACAAAGCCGATTATAAAGTGAAATTTATAATAATGAATAAAATTGCCGGCTTTTTTCTGATCGATTCCAAGTTTTTTAAATATAGGGCTCGGAGGTGTTTGCTGCTTTGCCTCCATATCCTGTATTTTTTTTCTGGCTATACTGTTATAGGCATCATTTACCTCGTCAAGATCCCTATGTGCCTTAAGTCTCGCACTCTCATCCTCATTATTTATAATATTTTTATATTTCTTTATCAAAAACGCGTAAGCTTTTTCTACTTCGCTTTTTTCCGCTCCTTCTCTTAAGCCAAGGACTTTATAAGCATCTCCCAGTTCAAGCATGACAAATACCTCCAGCCTGCAATTATGTATTATCCCAAGCCCGCTATTGCACTTAAACAGGCTCTTTTGAAAATACACTCCTTTACGGATAAAACATTTATATGCATTATATCATTTTATAAGACACAAGTTAAGTGTTATTGTTATACAATATCTGATATTGTTACACAATGTCAGGGCATTTTTGCAGCTTGTCTATACACTATTTTATAGGCTTCATAGTCGGGAATAAAAGAACATCCCTTATCGAGGATGAATCGGTCAACAGCATTATCAGCCTGTCGATTCCTATGCCCAGTCCGCCTGTAGGAGGCATTCCATACTCCAGTGAGGTTATAAAGTCTTCGTCCATCATATTGGCTTCTTCGTCCCCGGCATCCCTTTTTTTCATCTGGCTTACAAAACGTGATCTCTGATCTATTGGATCATTCAGCTCAGAGTAAGCATTCCCCATTTCACCTATTACTGTAAAGGCCTCAAACCTTTCCGTAAGCTCAGGCCTGTCAGGCTTCCTTTTGGTCAGAGGCGAAACCTCCACCGGATAATCATATATAAAAGTGGGCTGCATTAAGTGCTCTTCTACAAGCTCCTCAAAAACCAGACTGAGAATTTCCCCCTTTGAAAGCTTTCCATCGATATGAACTTTTTTCTCCTTTGCCGCCTTTTCAGCTTCCTCGTCAGAGGATATCCGGTCAAAGTCTATTCCCGTATATTTTTTCACCGCCTCAATCATAGACATCCTATCCCAAGGAGGAGTAAGATCTATTTCCTGTCCCTGATAGACAACCTTCATTGTCCCCAGAACCTCCTGAGCCACTGTAGAAATAAGCCCCTCCGTCAAATCCATCATTCCCCTGTAATCGGTGTATGCCTCATATACCTCCATAAGAGAAAACTCAGGATTGTGCTTTACAGACATACCTTCATTTCTGAACATTCTTCCCATCTCGTAAACCTTTTCCATACCGCCTACAATTAAGCGCTTTAAGTAAAGCTCAGGCGCTATTCTTAAATATAAATCAATGTCAAGGGTATTGTGATGCGTAATAAACGGCCTTGCTGATGCTCCTCCGGGAATGGTATTCAAAAGAGGCGTATCCACCTCTAAAAATCCTCTGTCATCAAGGTATTTCCTGATGGCTTTAATTATTTTACTTCTTATCGTGAATGTTTTTTTTACATCAGGATTTACTATAAGATCAACATATCTTTGCCTGTATCTCAAATCCATGTCCTTAAGACCATGCCACTTCTCAGGAAGAGGCTGAAGTGCCTTTGAAAGCAAGAGCACCTCCTTAACCTTTAACGATATTTCTCCCTTATGTGTTTTAAAAACCTCGCCCTTGACCCCTACAATATCTCCAATGTCATATTTCTTAAAATCTTCGTACGCTTCCTGCCCAACCTCATCGACCTTTACATATAGCTGAAGCCTGCCTTCTCTGTCGTGCAAATCACAAAAGCTTGCCTTTCCCATTCCCCTTTTAGACATAAGCCTTCCGGCAAGGGATACATACCGGCCCTCAAGCCCATCAAAGTTTTCAACGATATATACTGTTGAATGAGTTACTTCGTATTTAACAATTTTAAACGGGTCTTTTCCATTTTCTTGAAGTTCTAAAAGCTTTGCTCTTTTAATCCTTAAAATTTCATTTAAATTTTGCGCTTCCTGACTTGCATCCAAATTCTCCGACATTACTAAAGCCTCCTAAAGTAGAAATAATACCATATTACAGAATAACAGCTTACATTAGCGTAAACTGTTATCTTTGACATAATTATATATTAACTTTAAATGACATTACAACCTTTTATCAATTTCTCAATAAATTTATATATAAGTAATATACACTTTATTTATTAATGCTCAAAATTTTAAATTTTATAATACCGTCGGGAGCGGTTACATCAACAACATCTCCTGCCTTCATTCCCATAAGGGCCTTTCCAACAGGCGATTCGTTTGATATCTTAAATCTTCCGGGATCCGCCTCAGTAGAGCCTACTATATGATATTCAACTTCCTCATCAAATTCAATATCAAACAGCTTAACCTTTGATCCCAGACTCACATGCTCCGTGGTTACCTCGTCCTCATCAATAACCCTCGCATTTTTAAGCATGGTCTCAAGCTGCACAATCCTGCCCTCCATTTGGGCCTGTTCATTTTTCGCCTCATCGTATTCGGAATTTTCCGATATGTCACCAAAGGATAATGCTTCCTTTATCCTCTCGGCGACCTCAATCCTTTTAATTTTTTTCAGATAGTCCAGTTCATCCTCTAACTTCTTTAAGCCCTCATAGGTCAATACAACTTCTTTGCCTGTCATCTGGAGCCTCTCCTTTACCAAATATTTTGTGTTTATATGTATGAAGACAATTTAAATAAAGATGCGTCTTAAATACATATGAAATTAAACACAGCAAGCCTCACCCAATAAGCAACCCGGATTTCCTGCCAGCCCTCATTTCAAAATTTATAGACAAGTCTTAAGCCGTGAGGTTAATAATATATGTATTGCTGATTAATTTATTCCTGAATATTAAATGTAACTACAACAATATGGGCATAAAATATAAATAACACTGAATTCTCATTATAAGCCAGTGTCTTTCTAGCAACTCATATTTATTAAAACATGGACATTCCGTTGATTATTTTTATTAATTATAGAATACAAACTATTTCTTGTCAAGAAGAGCAGTAAATATATTTTTATTAGCGTTTTTTAAGATTTTGTTTGCCGGAAGCTGGCTATGCTAAAAAGCACTGGCTTTGAATGCATTGTGCCTTCCCATATAGCCGCATATTGAATAACAGTGCCTGTAAAACTCGCCTGCCAGACAAGTTGCAAGCTCATAATCACAAAGCACCCCACAAATCCTTTCTTGACATCCCGATTTATGGCTCAGCAAAATTTCAGAAAGCTCAAGTTTGCTGTAATGCTCAAATAGTTCTTTATCCAACATACACGCAATTCCGGGAGGAATACATATATCTATTCCATTTATTACAGTGCCCTCACCTGACACCTGCTCTAAGCCTGGAGCCCCGTAATTTATAACAACCTGTTTAAAATTAGTTCTTATATTAATGGAAGGCTGATTTGGATATGCAAGATTAATAATCAGTTCGGCGTTTTTTACAGCATTCTTATAATCACCCGTTACTCTTATTGCCAGGCCCGTATTATAAGATATTTCAGCTATTTCGTCATCAATACTCTCCTTATCGCCGGTCGCTACCGTTATATATTTTACAAACGGAGACAATACCGCTATTATCGCGTAAAGCTCCTCCCTATTATTCTGATGCACTACGGTAATATCCAGGTCGCAAATATTTCTTCTCTTTTTATTAAAAACATCTTTTATTATATTAATTAAAAGTGCTTTATACAGTGTTTGGCCGCTGAACTCACAGACATACCCGGCATCTCCGATATCGCCTTCACCATATCTGCCTTTCCGGTACAGGCTCCTGGGCACAATACACCTTCCTACATTATACCGGGCTTTTACCCTCTCAATCAAAGGCCCCATGTCCTTTTTCCCTGACAATACATCTCCAATGCCGTAGGGAGCATTTACCACACAAAGCTCGACTTCATCAAACAGGTTAATTTTAGTTACCTTTTCTTTATTGCGAAACTTTAAAAGCAGTCTGCAGGCCTTATCCGAAATAAATCCCGCAAGGCTTTTTTCATGCATATTCTCCTGCCGGTTTTCAAATGTAAATAACGCAAAGCTTGCCATATAGCACAGCCCTTCATAATTTTATATTATGATAATTATTTAATTAAGCCTGTAAATATGCATACAATATTTATAAAAGGACCCGTTAAAGCGAGCCCCCATACAAACATTTATTTTATGAACGGTCATTTTCCTTTAGTATTACATCATGAGCACCGCCCTCAATAATACTGGTGGCAGACACCAGAGTTATCCTGGCCTCCCTGTGAAGCTGCTTTATGCTGGCTGCCCCGCAGGTACACATTGTAGACTTTATTTTACTTACCGTTATATCCAGGTTGTCCTTAAGCTTTCCGGCATAAGGCACGTATGAATCCACGCCCTCTTCAAAGGAAAGCTTCTGCTCTCCCCCCATATCATATCTCTGCCAGTTGCGTGCCCTGTTCGAGCCCTCCCCCCAGTATTCCTTTACAAAATTGCCTCCTATTTTAAGCTTCCTGGTTGGGCTTTCGTCAAATCTCGCAAAATATCTCCCGAGCATGACAAAATCCGCACCCATTGCCAGCGCCAGTGTCATATGGTAGTCATGTACTATGCCGCCGTCAGAGCATATGGGCACATAAATTCCACTCTCCCGCCAGTAACGGTCTCTTTCTCTGGCTACCTCTATGATAGAAGTCGCCTGGCCTCTCCCTATACCCTTCTGCTCCCTGGTTATACAGATAGAGCCTCCTCCTATTCCAACCTTGACAAAGTCTGCTCCGGCCTCAACAAGGTACATAAAGCCTTCCCTGTCAACAACATTTCCTCCGCCGACCTTAATCTGGCCGTTATATTCCTTCTTTATCCACTCAATTGTTTCTTTCTGGTATTCAGTATACCCGTCGGAGGAATCTACGCAGAGAATATCGGCTCCCGCATCAACCAATGCCGGAACTCTTTCTTTGTAGTCCTTTGTATTTATTCCGGCGCCTGTAATAATTCTTTTGTTGCCGTCCAGCAGCTCAAGGGGGTTTTCCTTATGGCTGTCATAGTCCTTTCGGAATACCATATAAACAAGATTTTGCTCTTCATCTATAATAGGAAGGCAATTCAGCTTGTGATCCCATATCATGTCATTGGCTTCTGTAAGAGTAATTCCCTCTTTTCCATATACAAGAGAAGAAAAGGGTGTCATAAACTCACTTATTTTTGTGTCAATAGTTGTCCTTGTAAGCCTGTAATCTCTGCTTGTAACAATACCAAGAAGCTTCCCCCCCGGGCCCCCGTTATCTGTTATGGCTATGGTAGCATGCCCCGTCCTCTCCTTTAGCTCTATAACGTCCTTAAGGGTATTGTCAGGCTTGAGATTAGAGTCGCTTACTACATATCCGGCCTTATACTTCTTTACCTTTGCCACCATCTCAGCCTGTTTTTCTATCGACTGGGACTGAAATATAAACGAAATTCCCCCGCTTCTGGCAAGCGCTATTGCCATATTATGATCCGAAACGGACTGCATTATGGCAGAGGCAAAAGGCAGGTTGATTTCAATGGGAGACTTCTCCCCCTTACAGAACTTAACGATAGGTGTCTTAAGGGACACACCGGAAGGGGTCATTTCCTTTGTTGTAAGATTGGGTATAAGAAGATATTCGTTAAATGTTCTTGACGGTTCATCATAGTAAAATGCCACTTTGCATTCCCTCCTCATTATTATAAATATATTAAATTATGATTCTTTATTTTAGCTTGAAGCAATAAATAAGCCTTAGAACAGGCTTGTCCTCTTTGGGCCTTTATCCCAGATAATTTTATAGAATATTCTATATCATTAAAATACCTGTGTCAATTAAAATAATTGCTTGTCACAAATTAAATAAATTATTATGGCAGACCACAGTACAATTAGATATTATACCTTATGAGGCAGGGGAAGCGGATGGCTTCAAACAAGAAAGGCAAAAGCCCTCATAAGCCTTCATAATTAAAGGATCAGGGCTTCTTTTATCTTATTTTGACGCAAGAGACAAAGATAGTGCTTTTTAAATAATACAAACTACCGGCAGGTCAGTATATTGTCTAATCTCCTATTCAAAAAACGCCTTTACCACCTTTATAAAAATTGCCTTTTCAATACTGTTAAGCTGCTTCCTTTTAAGCAGCTTCAAAACTTCTCCGTATTCCCTTTCCATATCAATGTCCACAGATGGCACAGCATCTTGCTGTTGATTATCTAAAGTCTCAGTAATAAATACCATTTCGCCCGACATATCTATAACCACATTCTTTTTAAAAGAACTTCCGTTATCTGTATCCCACGTGGTTACACAGTTATAAACTCCTTTCCTGACTTCCTCTATGGAAATCACATTAAACACTCTTTCAAAGCCACTCTCTGATATGGCTGTCATTATTTCTGAGGAATTTGTGTAAAAGGAGTATTCAATATACTCACCCACATCCTTCAGATAATCAATAAGCTCTAACGAATTCATAGGCCGGCACTCCTCTCAAATTTGCTTAAGCAGGCATATAACTCTGTCTGTTTTCCTTTATATTGTAACATAATATCATAATACTTTACAGGAATTTTTATAGCCTTGCTTACACCAGTCCCTTGTAGCCTGCAGGATTTCAATTTGATTTTGCCTTATCCGGCATAAATCCATCCGCAGTCACCGCTGTATATCATTTGCCTGGTCATTCCCCCGTCAACTGTGATATTTTCACCGCTGATAAAGCCGTTATCCTCGTCACACAGGAACATTACTGTGCGCACTATGTCAATAGGCTTGCCTACACGATGTACAAGATGCTGATTTTTGTCGGCAGCGCTGTGTCTGCTTTCATAATCGTCACTTAGGTTTGCAGAAACATCTATCCAGCCGGGGCTCACGCTATTTACCCTCACCTTTCCCGCAAGGCTTACGGCTAAAGCATGTGTCAATGCCGAAATCCCTCCCTTTGCCGCTGTATAGCTTTCGGTATCCGGCTGTGACATGGCGGCTCTTGTAGAGGATATATTTACAATGGCAGCCTTGGGTGCAAAGTGGTTTAGAAACAGTTTTGAAAGCATGTACGGCGCTGTTATTCCCACTCTCAGAACATAATTGAAATCATCATATTTACAGCCTGTGATTATGCCTCCCCGGCTTAAGCACGCATTATTAATAAGGAAGTCCACTTCCCCGTATGTTTTTATAACTCTATCCGCAAAGCTCTCTATGGCCTCTTCCTCTGCAATATCTCCGCAAAAAAACAGTCCCTGAGCACCTTTCTCCTTTATAATATTCACAGCTCTTTCTCCGGCCTCCCTGTCCATGTCTATGAAGGCCACTCTTGAGCCCCTCGCTGCAAATTCATTTACAATAGAAAGCCCGATTCCATTTGCCCCTCCTGTAACTACACACAACTTATTTTTAAAATCCATACTGCACCCCGTTTCCATTCTTTGTCGTGTTCATACTCCAACTATACAATTCAGTATATTCCAATATATTTATTTCTTCAATCTGCTCCTCTCTTAAAATAAGGCTTTTCCGCTGTTATCCGTCATAAAATATCCCTTTTAAAAGCATATGGCATTGTTAAAATATTCCCTGGGCATTGTTTAAACCCTCCTCATGGGATATAATGAAGAAAACCTTACTAATTTTATTTCTAAATGGAGGATGCTTGCCATGAAAATTAAAGTCATGTATCATACGCGAGGCGGAAACACAAAAAAGATAGCTGAGGCTATAGCCCAGGCAGCAGGGCATACTGCAGAGTCCGTCCCTCCTGCATATCCCGATGAAAATGTCAAGCTTGTTTTTCTCGGAGCAGGTATCTATGCGGGTAAAATAGACCCCAAAATGGAAGAATACATAAAAACCCTCGATACGGGGAAGGTAAAGAATGTAGCCCTTTTCGGCACTGCAGGAGGCCCTGAGGGCGGTATTCAAATAATGCGCCAGCTTCTGGAGTCCAAAGGAATCAACGTTCTCTCCGAATCCTTTGTATGTCCCGGAAAATTTTTCATGTTTTTTAACCGCAAGCACCCGGGCGCTGATGATTTAAAAAACGCACAGGACTTCGCCCGAAAGGCAATAGAAGCTGTGGAAAAGGTGTAAAAGGGCATTTAAGTAGTTAAATGGTGGATATACCCGTATATACCCGGCTTTAGCTATAAGAAAAGGCCTGCGCGGCGGGCAAATTTGTCCGCCGCGTCCCTTAGGGGGACGCTCCTGTTTT
The DNA here is from genome assembly GCA_023390115.1 of Bacillota bacterium. Lineage (GTDB taxonomy): Bacteria > Bacillota > Clostridia > Acetivibrionales > DSM-27016 > Anaerobacterium. The sequence continues at coordinate 431 of JAEWDM010000032.1, read as the reverse complement.
TTTCAGAGCCGACAGCATGCCTTTTTCAAGAATAATATACTTAAAAGCACACATTTTATAATTAAGTCTGTGTATCCCTAATTTTGTCCATAGCAAAAAGACCTTGGCTCTTAAAACAAGCAAGGTCCATCAAAAAGCTTATATGATTTGTGAAGCTCATAAATAACATGAGCACAAATTCATTTAAGCCATTATATTTTTTTACCTCTTCATTTCCCTTTAATTTATATCAATTAATGAGCTAAAAGCCTCATAGTATCGCATATTCCTTCCCAGCAGCCTAAATCCCTCATTTGACAGCCGTGATATCCCCGACACCGACATATTTCCTACATATTCACATATCCTTCCATATGTGTATCCACATAGCGCGCGCATTATGTATGTTATAAAGGCTCTTACCTCTACCGTGTCCCTGCTGAATTTTGTCC
>JAEWDM010000036.1 GCA_023390115.1 Bacillota bacterium | reverse complement strand
TTCCCGCAGCAAAGGTCATCTCTTTTATATCCAGCAGTCTTATGCTTCCTAAGGAAGCCGGACTGGCCCCAAGCGGCAAAAGGAAGATGCAGGAATTCAGGGCATTCAGCGCCTATGTTCTGAGGGTGCTGTGCGGGCTGGGCTACAGGCAAATCTGCTGCAGCATGCACAACATAACCATATCCGGCTGCTCACGCATGCTTTCAAGAGGCTATGAGCTGCTCAGCTCCGGCAATGCTTTATACAAAAGCATATTCGATGAGCTGGCAGGCTTAAGCATACAGTAACTTTTGGTAAAAGTTTAAATCTTCAAGTCTTTTTAAGAACAACTGTAAAAAAGTTCATTACAGCTATGTCTGTACACCCTTTATCAATTCTTGAACTCCCTGTAACCCCCTATAGTACTCAATATAAATTCTCGTTGAGAGAGTATATTAAGATAACACACCTTTAGCATAAGGAAATATTGAAATGTCCCTGCTTCGAAAAACAAAACATTTAGTTTGTGAGAAATGTCCCTACTTCAAGCCTATTTTATCAAGTGCTTGGCGGATATCCCAGATTATATCCTCGGCATCCTCAATACCAACGCTTAAACGGAAAAAGCCTCCGCGAAATTCCTCGGGATAAAGGTACTGGCGTTCATCCTCCTCCCCCAGAAACACAATCAGGCTTTCGTCGTGCCCTAAAGATACCGCAGAGGTTATAACCTTAAGATGACTGACGAAACGGTTATGCATGTCATGGTCGGCTTTGAGCCCAAAAGCCATCACTCCCGAATATCCATTCACCATCTGCTTTTTAGCAATGCTGTGCCCCGGATGACTTTCAAGTCCCGGATACGAAACAAATCTCACTGAATTGATTCCTTCTAAAAACCTTGCCACCGCAATAGCATTTTTATTATGCTGCTCCATTCTAAGAGGAAGTGTAACAGCACCCCGCATAATCATCCACGCATTGAACGGGCTGATTACACCTCCTGCATTAATCATAGCCTCCAATCTTATTTTATTAATGATTTCCTTTGAACCAACAACTGCCCCGCCCATTGCATCTCCGTGCCCATTAATGTATTTGGTCAGGCTTTCCACGCAAAGGTCAGCCCCTAATTCAAGCGGCCTCTGGTTGTATGGCGACGCAAAGGTATTGTCAACAGAAAGCAGGGCACCCGCTTCATGGGCTATTTTCGCAATTTCTTCAATATCACTTACTTTTAAAGTAGGATTGGCAGGAGTTTCTATATGTATAAGCTTTGTATTGGGCCGGATAGAAGCTTTTACTGCTTCTAAGTCCGCAGTGTCAACAAGTGTTGTGCCAATGCCGTATTTCTCTGGCAGCAGCTCGTTGAGCAGGCGGTATACCGCAATGTAGGTCACGTTGGAAAAAACAACATGATCTCCGCTTTTTAATAATGTAAAAAATATTCCCGACAATGCGGCAACCCCCGAAGCAAGTACAGCACAATCCTCGCCTCCTTCCAGCATACAGAGCTTTTCCTGCAAATACTGCTGGTTTGAGCCCCCGTTACGGGTATAAAGAGCTTTTCCCGCACTGCTCCAACTGAGCGCCGAAGGGTCATAGGGCAACTCATAGCTGTTTGCCATGGTTATGGGACGCTTGATAGCTCCCGTATCCTTATCCACATCATTTCCCGCATGCACCGCTCTTGTCATAAATCCATATTCATTTCCATATTTTCTCTCACTCATTATATATTCTTCCTTTTTATTGTGAATTTATAACCGTTTCAACATAATATCTATAATTCATATATGATTACTATTATATTATAATAATACTGTATACGGACGTTGTCAAGACACCCAAGTCAAGCATCAGCAAAGTCCGTATGCGTATTAAAGCGTGTTAATAAAAGCACATCGCAAATTCCAATAAATATATAACGTGCGGGAATACAGCTACTATGTCGCATTTCTTTTTTAAAATATTAATATTCTCCCATATCTTAACGCATTGATAAGGTTATATTCAAATTGCCGTTTCTGCAGCGGAGGGCATCTATAAATTCTTTCTGCTTCATGCGGCTATCTGTTACGACAGTATAGACAAGCTCATAAAGAATTCCCAGATCGGTAGTCTTTACGCGTATAAGATTATAATCTGTGGTAAATTTCATAAGAACATCATCGAATGCCCCTTCGTAGTCCAAATCCTCGGGAATGGTTATTTTAAGGAGCTTCTGAGATGTCTTTCTAGCACCAAATTTAAACCGGCTGAGAGCCAGCATCAGTAAGCAAAGAATAACAGTAAAAAGTGCGGCATATGTAAAAAGTCCTACGCCGCATGCAAGCCCTGCAGCCATTGCGAAAAGTATGTACGAAATATCCTTCGGATCTCCAGGCGCGCTTCTGAATCGGATGATGGAAAATGCGCCCACCAGGCCAAATGCTGTGGCAATATTACTGCATGTCTTCATATATACCAGACTAATGGCCATACCTAAAATAAAGGAAATTCCTATTGTTAATAATGCGTTGCTTACTGTGACTGAAGAATTGCCCGCTGTGTTAAATATGTTTTCAAGCATGGATGATCCTCTCCCCCTTTCCGCCGGCGCACATTGCAAAGTCTTCTCTGGTGCTCGGCTCCGTACTTTAAGAATCCGGTGCTGAATACCTTATTTTCGGAAAGAATTCTAGACAGCCATACTGGTATGCTTTTTTCCGCCTTTACTTCCATAAGATATATTCTCAAATTATAACAGGGAGGTCATTATGCGGATTTTAATCGTAGAGGATGAGCTTCATCTCGGAGAGGCCCTGGCACAAATATTAAAAAAGCACTGTTATTCCGTCGATACAGTAAGTGATGGAGAATCCGGACTCGACAATGCCCTGAGTAATATTTACGACTTAATGATATTGGATATAATGCTGCCTAAAACGGATGGCATAAGCGTATTAAAAAGCATACGCAAAGAGGGTATTGATTTACCCATTATACTCCTAAGTGCCAAAGGAGAGATTTCAGACAAGGTGACAGGCTTAGACAGCGGCGCCGATGATTACCTGGCAAAGCCCTTTGCTATAGAAGAGCTTCTGGCGCGGGTACGTGCACTGTCGCGTCGGAAAAACGAAATCTTGCCAAACGGTGCTTTAAAATATAAAGATATTGAGCTTAACACAACAAATCTCAAGCTGTCTAAGGGATGCAGAGAGGTAAGGCTTACATTGAAAGAAAGCAAGCTTCTTGAATTTCTTATCTTGAGAAAAAACGTAAGCACCTCCAAGGAGCGGACTATTGAAAAAATATGGGGGTATGATTCCGAGGTGGAGCATAATCATGTTGAGGTATATATTTCCTTCCTGCGAAAAAAGCTTTCCTTTCTTGATTCTGAGGTTATAATACATACAGTCCGCGGTGTGGGGTTGTTTTGGGGGATAAAAACCAAATGTTTAAAAAGCTTAGAAATAAATTTCTGCTGCTGAACTTAATAATTATTTCTATAATGATGCTCATAGCCTTTATATCCATATATTTAATTTTATATAATACAATTCGCTCAGATATTGAGGACGAAATGCATAAAATAGCCGGATTCGCTTTTTCAAATTATCCTCCGCCCTCTCCTTCTTCTATTCCCCCTCCATCCGGAGATAAGATGAAGCCGCCCCCTCCGCTATGGGATCAGTCGGTTTGCTTTACCTTTTTTACAGACTCCTCATTTGCTATACAATCGGTTTCATCCGCATTCAATGCTGAAAGGGAGTTTTACGAGGCAGCCAAAGAGTTGGCTTTATCCAAAAATACAAATAGCGGATTATCTGAAATGGATTCATTATGTAAAATCTGAAATTGAGAGAATGACCAAGCTGACAAACGACCTGCTATACCTCACAAAATGGGCTGGGGCTATCTATTGCCAAAACCATCGTTCAACAGCACGGAGGCAAAATCTCCGTTAAAAGCATTTTGAACCAAAGGACCACGTTTACTATAGAGCTGCCCGCCCAATAAGCTCCCAATCAGATATATGCGTTTAGCCCAATGGGATACATAACCCTTTAAAGATCTGTATCCCATTTTTCCTGCCGGTAAATTTTTTATCAGCGCGGCCCCCCGGATTTTGACTGTTTCCGCCTCCCGCATTGGTAAATACCGAGCTTGTGGTAAAGCTGGTTGATTGTACTCCGTTTATATATACTGTATAGCTTGTGTTCAATGCAAGCTGAGGAGATGTAAACAGCATAGCCTCATAGGCTCTGCTTGTCGTAAAGTTAAGAATCTCAGTACTGCCCTGAACAATTCTTATAACAGAATTTGCCGATGCGCTTCCCAGCATAACGGAGCACTGGGTGGAGGTACTGGTTGTGGATGCGCTGCTGCTTCCCCCCCTGCCGTAATTGTAACCGCCGGACAATACGCTTAAAAAATACTTTTTTCCCATACAAATACTCCCTAATTATATTCTATTTATTAGCCCCTGTAATATTAGCTTATATTTGGAAACTTAAACCAAGCTTAAATTTTATCCATATTGCACCCGCTAATGGAATGTGTCTCCCTATAAATATAAAAAATGTCTAAACAGAGCCTTTTTCGTCCAAATGGAGCAGATAATTCCCTGTCGCCTTGGTATAATTCTGTTTTGTTAAATATTATATGTTTATTAGTGCCGTAAGGCACTTTTATTAAACATCAAAGTTAGTCATTTCTAACTATTTAAATTATATATTAAATGGGGGGCTATTCTATGGACAACAAATTACAGGCAAAAGACTTGATCAACGTCGGAATATTTACTGCGATTTATTTTGTTATTTTATTTGCATGCGGCATGCTGGGATACATACCGATTTTATTTATTTTTCTTCCCGCTTATGCCCCTATGATAACAGGAATACCGTTCATGCTTTTTCTGACAAAGGCTAAAAAATTTGGTATGGTAACTATTATGGCTGTAGTTCTTGGTATTATCATGTTTGCAACAGGCCATACATGGTTACCTATCGTAACGGCGCTGGTATTCGGATTTCTGGCTGATTTGGTTCTTAAGTCCGGCAAATACCAAAGCTTTAAGCATTCTGTATTAGGCTACGGAATTTTCAGCATGTGGTTAATGGGTGCCATGCTCCCTATGTGGATCATGCGTGACAGCTATATGGAATATATCCGCAACAGCATGGGGGATGAATACACAAATGCAATTTTTGCCATAGCCCCTGACTGGGCCGCAGTTGCCATATTTTTTGCAGCATTTGCCTCAGGTATTGCAGGAGCCTTCTTAGGCAAAGCAATTCTTAAAAAACACTTTCAGAAAGCAGGTATTGTGTAATGCAAGCCGGACTTCTACAAAGCACAGGTGCTTCCCACAAATACCTTAGGCTTGACCCCAGGACCAAGCTTCTTATTACATTTATTGCTAACGCGGGTGCATTCAGCGGAAATGTATGGTATTTAATGGCGGCTTTAGCCGCTATACCTTTATCCCTTTTGTTTGCCAGCAATAAAATAAAATCAGGTATGTATTGTACTCTTGCATATACAGTTGCAGTCGTATTAAATGAGCTTGTGGTTCCCGCCACTCATGGAATACTTAATCTTTTTGTCGTAATGGTATCGGCGACGCTGTACAGAATGATGCCGGGATTGATAATGGGGTATTATCTGGTTACAACAACAACTGTCAGTGAATTTGTGGCATCCATGGAGCGTATGCACGTACCGCAGAAAATAATTATCCCCATATCGGTCATGTTCCGTTTTTTCCCCACTATAGCAGAGGAAGCCTATGCTATAGGTGATGCCATGAGGATGCGTGGAATCAGTCTGGAGTCAGGCAGGATCTTTAAAAATCCTGTGGCAATGCTTGAATACAGAATGGTCCCGCTTCTTATGTCTACCGTCAAAATAGGAGACGAGCTGTCGGCGGCGTCATTAACCAGAGGCCTTGGAGGACCTGTCAAAAGGACAAATGTATGTGAAATTGGGTTTGGAGTGCAGGATATTGCAATATCAATAATCGGAATATTAATCTTTATAGCGTTTACTATGAATTAAAAGGATGTGGCAGAAAATGATTGAATTAAAGAATATTTCCTTTTCATATACACAGGGCTGCAAGGAAAACGGGCTGCATAATATTAACCTGACCATCCGGGACGGAGAGCTGGTTTTGTTATGCGGAGAATCGGGCTGTGGAAAAACCACTCTTACAAGGCTGATAAACGGGCTCATCCCCAACTATTATGAAGGATCTCTTACGGGAGAGGTAATGATTAAGGGCCGCCAGGTTAATAAGCTCCCTATCTATGAGACAGCAAAAATGGTGGGATCGGTTTTTCAGAATCCCCGTTCACAATTTTTTAATGTTGATACCACAAGCGAGCTTGCCTTCGGGTGTGAAAACATGGGCCTGCCCATAGAGGAAATAATGAGGAGGATAGACGAAACGATTTCTGATTTTAGGATCGAGGCTCTGATGGGCAGAAGCATTTTTAAGCTGTCGGGGGGCGAGAAGCAGAAAATTGCCTGTGCCTCTGTCTCAACCTGCCATCCTGATATCTTCGTGCTTGACGAGCCCTCTTCAAACCTTGACGCTTCTTCAATCGAAGACCTGCGGAGGCTTATAGGCCTGTGGAAACTCAAGGGTAAAACAATCATCATAGCTGAGCACCGCCTGTATTTTCTTCGTGAGCTTGCCGACCGTATTTTATATATGAAAGACGGCAGGATAGAGGAGGAGTTTACTCCCAGGCAAATGAAGGCAATGAGCTTGTCAAAGCTTTCCGGCATGGGGCTTAGAAGCCTTTTTCTGGAGAGCTTGTCAAAATGCAAAGGCGCTTTCTCTACCAAGCAGGGCTATTTATCACTTTCGGGCTTTGTATTTTCATACAAAAACCAACGCCCCGCCATCAACATACAGGACCTGTCAGTTCCTGAAGGCGGTATTATTGCCGTCATAGGCCACAATGGAGCCGGGAAGTCCACCTTTGCACGGTGCCTTTGCGGATTGGAAAAAAGCTGCAAGGGCATTATGTCTGTCCGAGAGAAAGGCTATACGGGAAAAAACAGGCTGAAGCACTTTTATATGGTAATGCAAGACGTAAATCACCAGCTTTTTACGGAAAGCGTGCTCGATGAGATTCTTTTAAGCATGGACAAGGAGGATACTCAAATGGCAGAAAGTATTCTTAACAGTCTTGATCTTTTAACATTTAAGGATTTGCATCCAATGTCATTGTCGGGAGGACAGAAGCAGAGAGTAGCAATAGCAAGTGCCGTGGCATCCCAGAAAGAATTTATTTTGTTCGATGAACCTACAAGCGGACTGGATTTTAAGCATATGCAGCAGGTATCCGATAATTTGAAGCAGCTTCAGCAGATGGGAAAAACCTTGTTTATTATCTCTCATGACCTTGAGCTGATACTCAGGAGCTGTACTCATGTGCTTCATTTTGAGAATGGACGCGTCATAGATAATTATCCCATTGATGATCTGGGAGAAAAAAAGGTTATAACATTTTTTGCAAATACCTCCAAAGAGCTGGGAATCGCCTCCGATTCCCTTTGTGTTTGAAATGCCTCCCGCTTTGCGCTTTTTACGGCTTGCTTATTTCCTGCACAAATCTATCCTGTGCAATGCCTTTCATCATATTCATGATGTCAAAAAAGGCAATATCAATTTTATCAATGCTTTTCTCTGCAAAATCCTTGCAATACCCGCACTCACTGCACACCTTAGTGCAAAAACCAGGGGCTTCTGCAAATTTTTCAAGAAACCCCTCAAGCTTTGAGTTGTCAATTCTGCATCCTGCAATGCTTAAAGGCCTATCGGTTGAAAACAGCTCTAAAAGGCTTATTAAATTCCCGTCGTAGCGCTCCTCAATATAATGAGTTACCGCTTTTGCCGGGTCTCCTGAATATACATTCGTCCTTCCCTGTATTTTAAAATACAATATCCCTATGTCATAATAATAATGTATGTCCTCGGGCCTTATCCAATTGAGCTTTATATAATTCTCTGCCCCGGTATGAATCTGCTGGCATTTTAAGTTAAAGTATGAGCACTCATCCTTATTGATATGGGAGTGAGAAAAGCTGTTGTAATGAAACATCTTAAAAGGACAGTCATTTACGCAAAAGGAATTTGCTATAACCTCCAGCTCTCCGCTATAAACACTTCTTATGTTTTTAAGGGTATTAAACTCCCTGTAGACGTCTTCATCAATAACAATCCGTTTAATCCCAAGCTCCTCATAAAATTTTGCTTTATGAGGGCTATTTATCTGACAGACGGTTGAAGCCTTTATTTTAAGGCCGGGAGCTATGTATTTTGATATTTCCATTAAGGACGGAAGAGATATTGTAACCCAAGCAACTCCGATGCTTTCAAGCATTTGCAGAAAGTCCTTTATTTTATTATAGCCCGACTTCATAACATCTTCATTTGACATACAGGTGGCATTTATGACGTAATTGAACTCTATGCCCCTTGCACTGCAATATTTTATATAGCTCTCCAGCTTACAGGGATCAACCTTCGGAAGCGCCTTATGCGGCCTGCATGAGCCAAATGCGGTATCCGGCGCTAATTGTCCGAAGACCTCAACTATTTTTGAATCACTATACCTTCTGTTTATTTCACAATATTCATCTATAGTTGAATTTTTAAAATCTGCCGGCATACAGAAATATTTCATATACATTCCCCCATCGCACATAATCTGTCTTATATTAAAGCAGAGCAGTAATACACCCATTTAATATAGTATGCCAAACATAAAAGAACTGGCACTCCAGGGACAAATCATATGCCTTTAAGTTTTCCTCCTGCTTTATTGTCCAGTGCTTTTCAGCACAGCTTCTGCCGGAAATTTGTTATGTTAAAAAGCACTGGCACAGGCTTTATGTCCCTGCCTCCACACGAATAACATTTTCCACTCTTACAACATCCGCCCCAAGAGCTATATCCGCCACGGCATTCTTTAAAGAAAGCTCCTTCGCCATATGTGTAACAAATATAAGAGGAACCTCTTTCATATTATGTCCCTTTTGAATAACGGAGGCAATGCTCACTCCATATTTCCCGAATATACCTGCAATTCTTGCAAGGACTCCGGGCCTGTCCTCTACGGTGAGGCGCACAAAGAATTCAGTCTCCCAGTTGTTGTCGAAAACGATATCCTCCGAAGCCATAGACTCATTGTAAAAGGTGCTGTACCTATGCCTGCCCCTGTGACGGCAGGCAGCTATAATGTCCGAAACAATGGCACTTCCCGTAGGCATATCTCCCGCTCCCCTTCCGTAAAGCATCAGTTCTCCCACGGCATCACCTTTTATGAATACCGCATTGAAGGAATCCTTAACCGCAGCAAGAGGATGGTTTAAAGGAATAAACGTAGGATGCACACGCGTTTCAATAACATTTCCCCTCTTTTTTGCTATGGCAAGAAGACGTATGGCATACCCAAGCTCTTTCCCATAGTTTATGTCATCCACCGTTATGCCTGTAATTCCTTCCCTGTAAACATTGTTTATGTGAACCCTTGCATGAAAGGCTATTGAGGACAGGATAGACAGCTTGTACATCGCGTCATAGGATTCAATGTCCGCTGTCGGATCAGGCTCGGCATATCCCAGCCTCTGTGCGTCGGCAAGCACATCGTTGAATGCCTTTCCATCATCCGACATCTTGGTAAGTATATAATTAGTCGTCCCGTTAATAATACCCATAATCTCACGTATCTTATTAGCCTGAAGAGATTCTCTTACACAGTTTATTACCGGAATTCCTCCTGCAACGCTTGCTTCATAATAAAGTCCCACACCATTTTCCTGAGCAACCCTCTCCAGCTCATGCCAGTGTTTTGCCATAACCTCTTTATTTGCGGTAACCACCGTCTTTTTATTTTTTAATGCCTTTAGTATATACTCTCTGGCAGGGTCAACTCCTCCCATAAATTCAGCAACTATGGAAATTCCGGGATTATCGGTTATATCCTCTATAGAGGCGGTAAGCATTGAGCTGTCCATATCCAAAGCCCTTTTCCTTTTTATATCCCTTACTAAAACTTTCTCAACTTTCAAATCAAGGCCTTCCCTGTGGAAAATTTCCCCTCCATTTTCCGACAGTATTTTATACACGCCTGTTCCCACGTTTCCAAATCCCAAAAGTCCTATTTTGATCTCTGCCGCCATGAAAATCTCCTCCTCTCTTAAAATGTATAGTTAATAATTACCCCGCAGTTCCTTTTATTGTTCCGCAATACATGATAGCAATAATATGGAATTAATTTATTATACAGATTGCATTTTATAAAATCAAGGAGTATTTGGACAACCTGGGACAGAAAATTTTGCTTAAGCAATAGCGAAAATGTAATTTGGGCATTCATTAAAGTAACTTTAATAAAGCTCTGAGCCCTGAATCTGAAAAAGAATGAGAATGTGCCGAAAAAGCCGCTGTCAATATCATCTCTGATATGCCAGCGGCCTTTCCACTATGTCAACCTGTAATATTTAATTCTTACTGCAAGCTGTATGCCCGCAGTAAGGTACTGCCAACTCTAATTGCTCCACAGCTTAATCCTGTCCTTTATCATCTGTGAATATTCGGCACCCGCCTTATCGGCACCCGCCCTCTTTAATTCATCCAAGAAGCTGTCATAGACCTGATCAAACTTGCTGGGCTCACATAATATGGCCTCAGGTATACGCTTCTTAACAATGTCGTCAAACCTCTGGTTCAGCTCATGCAGATCTGAATCCACCGGAATCTGAATCTGCCATGCCGCCCCCCATTCCTTTACCTCAAACTCTGAAGGCTGAGGGAATAAATCCAGCCAGGTAGTAGCATTGTATTTGCTCAAAATTTCTCTCTCTGCGTCGGTATAATCCTTTACAACCTGCTCGGGGAAATTTGTAGTATAGTAACTTCCTGTCGAATCCTTAACTCCGTCGCCGTACCTTATGCTCATCCTGTATTGGCTTATTCCGCTTTCTCTTGTGAAGTTTGTGTTGTCATTCACCTTCCTGTCCTGCGCCTCCGGAGTCATATGCCGTATCCCGTTCTCGTCAACGGTATAATGCTTATCCTTAATACCCCAGTTGTTCAAGATCTGTCCTTCCTCGGATGCAAGAAAGTCCAGGAACTTTATTGCCCTCTCAGGGTCCTTGCACTTTTGAGTAATGCTTGTTCCAAGCCCTCCTGAAAAGCCGGTTCTCTGGAAGGAGTGATCCTTTATGTCCTCATTTAGCGTAACGGGGAAATGCGCATAGCAACGGTCATGCTTACCCTCTTTTTTAAGGGCGTCCTCCCCGTCCTTATACTGCCATTCCTGATCTATAAGCGCCAAAACAGTTCCTGTTGCAATTTTTGCCTTATACTGGTCATACTTCTGCGTAAAGGTTTCCTTATCAAGAAGCCCTATAGAATTAACATGGTTAAGCCAGCGGAAGTATTCCTTTTCCTCAGGCCTTAAGTAATGCTGCTTTGCCTCGTAGGTTTTGGGATCGATATACCATTCTCCGTCATCCGGCGCACCTGTTGCAAAGAAGGCGGGATTCCTTACGGTAATCATCGATCTCCAGTCCTCGGCAATAAGAGACAATCCTATAGTTTCTTTTCCGTCAATTTTGGGGTACTTATCCTTGTATGCCTTTATAGCATTTTCGAAGTCCTTTACAGTGCGTATCTTAGGGTAATTCTGGTCCTTAAGCACTGCAAACTGCAGCTCAAAGCCTCCGGTGGCGTCAAAGAACTGCTGATCCACTGTATCAACGCTTGCAATTACGTAAATGGAAGGGTCCTCAAGATTCCAGCGCTGGCGCACAAGGTAATCACCATATACTTTCTTTATGTTTGGAGCATGCTCCTCAATAAGTCCCGTCAAATCCATAAGGGCGCCCGCATCCACTAAAAGATTGGGGTATCTGGCCTGCATAATGTCGGGATATTCTCCGCTGGCAGCAAAAAGAGCTTCCTTCTGCTGAGGATCTCCCACAGCAAATTCCATTTCAAGTGTGACACCGGTCTTTTCAGTTATAACCTTACCCACATCGTCCTTCATTTCATTCCATGTAGCACTGGGATCGGCACAGTACATTGTAAGTGTTATAGGCTCAAGAACCTCATCTTCACTTCCTGAAGCCTGAGAGGCCTGATCCTCAGCATCTGATCCCGTTTTTTCGGCAGAACCTCCGCAGCCTGCCATGGACAGTGCCATGACACAAATCAGGATAAAGCTGATTAAAGCAGTTAAATTCCTTTTCATAAAGCTTATTCCCCCTTATTATAAGATTATAGATTTAAAAACAGCCGGTGCTTTTTAATACCTTATATCCCGGAAGTTTGTTGTGTTAAAAAGCACTAGCTTTTAACAGCGCCAAGGGTCACTCCCTTGACAAAATATTTTTGAAGAAAAGGATAAACAACTAAAATTGGTACAGTTGCAACTATGGTTATAGCCATCTTTACCGAATCGGGAGAAACCCTGGTCATTATATCCTGAGCATTGGAATTGCGGATATTGTTTCCGCTTTGAGTTGACTGTATGATCTTCATAAGCTCATACTGCAAAGTCGTAAGGCTCTTTTTGGAACCGTTATACAAATATGTGTCAAACCACGAATTCCAGTGCCCTACTGCCACAAACAGCGCAATAGTGGCCAATACCGGCTTGCACAGAGGGATAATTATATGTAAGAATATTACCAGATCATTTGCGCCCTCAATCTTGGCGGACTCCTGCAGGGCATAAGGAAGACCGTCAATATAAGAGCGTATTATAAAGATATTGAATACGTTAACTATTGCCGGAATGATATATACCCAGAAACTGTTAAACAGGCCGAGATCTCTCATAAGCATATAGGTAGGAATAATCCCCCCGGAAATATACATTGTTATTACAAACATAAGAGAAAAAAGCCTTCGTGCCTGAAATTCCCTGCAGCTTAAGACATATGCCACCATAGCCGCACTTGCAGCCCCCGCAAAGGTGCCTATTATTGTACGGAGCGCAGAGTTGGTAAAGCCTGTTATAAGAGTATCAAAACTAAATATGGTCCGGTAATTCTCAAACGTGAAAACTCTGGGCCATATATATATTCCTCCCTTGACAGTATCTGAGGAATCATTGAACGAAATTGCCAGAACGTTCAGGAAAGGATATATGGTGATAACCAGAACAAACAGCATAACAACGTTTAACAATACATCAAATATTTTATCATAAATGCTGCTTCTTGTAGATAAAGTCTCGGATTGCATAAAGAAAAACACCTCCCTCCGTCAATAAACGCTTTCACTGGTAATTTTCTTAAATATTTTATTGGCTGCAAACAAGAGAACTACACTTACCACCGAGCTGAACACCCCTATTGCAGTTCCGTAGGAATATCTGGACAGCTTAATTCCATAATTCAGAACATATAACTCAAGAACCTCGGAATAATCCATGATCAAAGCATTCCCAAGTAAGAATTGTTTTTCAAAGCCTATTCTTATCAAATTACCTATTGATAGTATGAAGACAATAATGACAGTCGGGCGGATACCGGGAAGTGTAATATGCCATATGCGCCTCATGCGCCCTGCCCCATCCACATAAGCCGCCTGGTACAACTCCTGATCTATTCCCACTATTGCGGCAAGATATATTATTGCATTCCAGCCTGTCTCTTTCCACAAATCCGCAAGGGTAACAATAATCCAGAAGAGGCCTCCCTTGGTAAAAAACTGAATAGGCTCGTCAATAATATGAAGTCTCACTAAGAATTCGTTTACTATTCCCCCGTCAATAGAAAGAATTTGGGTAATTAACCCTGCGGCAACTACCCATGAAACAAAATGGGGAAGATACGATATTGTCTGAACTGTCCTTTTAAAAAACTGATTCCTTATCTCGTTTATAAGTATTGCAAACAAAATAGGAAATATAAACCCTCCAATAAGACCCATAATGCTCATAGCCAATGTGTTTCTCATTGTAAGGTAGAATCTTTCGTCTGTAAAGAGCTTTAAAAAGTTGTCAAGGCCCACCCATTTTTGCTCAAACAAGGGCCTCCCCGGTTTATAATTTTGAAAAGCCATAATCCAGCCCCATATAGGGACATAACAAAATACAATCAACCATACTACAAAAGGCAAAGACATAAGATACAGATAACGCTGCTTCCAAGCAATGCTCCAGAATCTTTTTCCTTCCGGCCTTCTGTTTGGAGGAGTGTTTGCAGTTACAAGCGGCTTCAAAATTAACCCTCTCCTTTATAAATTGGAGTATTTTATTTACCATAATTGTATTATATATTAAAAATATATTAAGTAATACCAATCAAATTTGAATAAAATTCCTATAAAAATTGTAAATGCCTGCTATAAATCCTTCCTTTTACGAAATTGCGATGGCGAAATACCTAAGTATTTTCTGAACTTAAGGTTAAAATAATCAACATTGGAATAGCCTGTAAGCTCTGCTACCTGATATACCTTCATACCCCTTAAAAGCAGATCCTTTGCCTTTTGTATTCTGACCCTGTCCAGGTAAGTATTAAAGCTTTCCCCCATGTGCTTTTTAAACAGCCTTCCCAAATATCCGCTCCCATAATTGAACTTGCCCGCACACATTTCAAGGGTAAGCTTATCACTATAATTTTCTTCTATAAAGGCAAGCATCTTTTTTATAAGAATTTCATTGCTCCCCTCCTCCAGAATCACAGCAAAGTCCTGTTCTCCATCGAGCCATTCTCTTTGCCGTTCCTTTTTCAGTGCTTCTCCGATTTTTATTAAATATTCTATCAGCTCCTCTTCATCAACAGGCTTAAGTATATACCCGTCAACCCTGCAGTCGATAGACCTTTTTGCATACTCAAAATCGGCATACCCGCTCAAGACAAGAAAATGTACACGTGAATCCATTTTGCGTATGGAGGATATAAGCTCAAGACCATTTGCCTTAGGAAGGCGCATATCCACAACAATTAAATCAAATGACTGCCTCTTGTATTTTTGCAGAGCCTCCTCTCCGTCACAGGCTGCTTCTGCAATAATAAATCCGTATTCTTCCCATGGCACCACCAGCTTTAGTCCCTCACGCACATTGGAATCGTCATCTACAACCATAACGTTAAACATTACAATCCCTCCCCCACAGGAAATAGGATGAATACCCGAGTCCCCCGGCCAAGCTTGCTTTCAACAGTAACTCCATATTTTTCACCGTAGGTCAGCTTAAGCCTCATATTTACATTTTTCAATCCTATATGCCCCTCCTCTTCTCCATCCTTACATTTAAGCAGCCCCTGAATTTTGTCCATTTTATCCCTCTCTATTCCGTCTCCGTGGTCTGTCACGCAAACGCTAAGCTCATTATTCATTACATGGGCCTCAACACATACATTGCATCTTCCGTCTATACCCGAAACTCCATAGCGCAAAGCATTTTCTACAATAGGCTGAATTGTCAAAGGGGGTATGTATACGTCCTCGGCACATGCACTCACCTCCAGCTTATAGCTCAGCTTATCCTTATAACGGAATTTCTCAATTTCCAGGTAGCAGCGTATCATATCTATTTCATACTTAAGAGGAATGTCCTGGGTACTGACCTCCAGCTTTTTTCTAATAAGCTTGCCCAGAGTTTTTACAATATGGGCTGTTTCCGTCTGCCCTTTAATGAGTGAGTTTATTCGTATTGACTCAAGAGCATTAAATAAAAAATGGGGGTTCATCTGGCTTGCCATCATTTTCAGCCTCAGCTCGTTTTGCTTTTGCTGAAGCTGATTTTTTTGTATATTGGATTCATTTACTTCGAATATCAAATTTTTAATACTGCGCAGCATGTTATTGAACTGCCTGGAAAGCTGTCCTATTTCGTCATCCCCGCCGATGTCCGGGCAGATATCCAGATTGCCGTCCGCTGCCTGGCGCATTGTCATGCTGAGCCTGGTAATTCTTTTGGACAAAAGCCATGAAACAATAAAAACAAGCAGAATTGCGGCAATGCAGCTTACTGAAACAATAAAAAAGCTCTGCATAAGGATTTGGTTGCTTTTTCTAAAAATACTGTCGGAAGAAACAACAGATACTATTTTCAGTCCATTGATGCTGGCATAAGTTTTCAATTCCTTGACAATTATCCTTGAGGGCTCTCCTTTGATGGCCTGATCAAACATTCCGTTTTCAGGTGCATCGCCCATAAAAAGCCCAATCTCACTCAGGGTTTTGCCTATATAGGCATCATTATTTGCCGCTACAATATAGTCATTTGAATCCGCAATAACCGTTTCAAAGGCTTCCTGGTCCAATGCCGAGTTCAAGCAGGCTTTTTTTATGCTGATAACAAGAATTCCATAGCTGCCGTAGCCTGAAAGGTTTATTTTGCGTACCAGGGAGAAAAATTTTTCGTTTGCTTTGGTTTCATCGGGTATATAGTTCCATCCTATAAGGCCCTTTGATTTTACTGCTTCTAAGTACCATAAAGAATTTACAATTTCCTCCTCGGGCTGTATGTAGCACCAATTAGCTATAAGCGTGGGGTTGTCAACATACAGTCTTATGTTGGATATCTCCCCGCTGTGATTTCTCAGCTTCTCGTTGATATCGTCATATTCCCTGTACGCCATAACTACACTGAGTACGGAATCATGTCTCGTGCTGACCAGTTTTTTCAGCCTTGAATCAAACATTAATTCTACTGAAACATTTATGGGAACTTTTAAAATATCCTCGGTGGAATTTTTTATACGCAGGATAGCGTTATCCATATCCTTTACGGCATCCTCAAGCGCTGCCTGCCTGAATCTGGATGTAAGCACCGCACCTGCAAAAACAAGAGGAACAAACACGACCAGCACAAAAGCAAGCATCAGCTTATTCCTTATTTTTATATCGTTAAGCCGCTGTATAAGAGCTGATAAAAGCATACTTTTCACCTGCTTGAAAAATTTAAAGTTGAAAAAAGCCTGACTGTAATATCCTGCTAAACACAGCACCAGCTAACTTAATTCTCTATTATTTCTATATTTAGATTTAATTTATCATATTAAGGCATTTAATTCAATACTTTAACAAAAGCCAAAACAAATTCCACTCTATCCGTCCTTTACTTCATGGCTTTATAAATAAGAATATGCTATAATTACATCAGCACACATTTACAGTTTAAGGAGGCTATGCAATGAGTAATTTTTTAGAATTTGCATCTAAAAGAAGAAGCATCAGAAAATTTGAAGATAAAGACATACCACTCGAGGACATAAAATATTTTATCAGTGCTGCCATAAGCGCCCCAAGCGGCTGTAACAGCCAATGCTGGAAATTCGTGGCGATAAAGGACAGGCAGATAATCCATAAGATAGAGGAGGCTGTTATTAAAAAGACAGAAAGCATATTGGCGGTTAAGAGCGGAGAATTATCACATGAGTATTTGTCTTCCAGAAGGAAACTGTCAACGTTTTTTGCAAAGGCTCCCGTTAATATAGCAGTATTTATGACGGCAGCAAAGTATTTCGATCCCACTCTTATATCGGCTTTTAAGGATTGCGGCTATCAGGATGAGGCCATTATGAGGATGTATGGAAATTATGATCTGCTGTCCATAGGAGCTGCGGTGCAGAACATGCTTCTGGCTATACACGAAAAGGGCTATGGGGCATGCTGGATGAATGATCCTGTCATTGCGGGAGAAGAAATCAATAAAATTCTTGGAGAGCCTGCCGAGAATAGATTCATAAGCCTTATACCCATAGGCTTTCCCGCTTATTCTCCCAGAGATAAAAAAATGAAGGATCTGTCCGAGGTGCTTTCAATAAAATAATATTTGCACGAATTTTTAACTAAGGATGCCTCACGCCTGCCTGCTTCGTATTTTTCTCAGCCCCAGCTTTTACAGCCCTTAATTCAACGCAGTCCTTAAAGTTAAGGTTATTTCCTTTGCAAAAGACTATAATGCTCCCCATTAGTTTTTTGCCTTCTCCGACATCCTTAGCTAAAAACCGGTGCAAATGCTAAAAATATCTTCCGGGAACAATTTTTTCCGTTACGAATTTATTGAGGTGCCGATGCGCATTAGCCATCCCTTGCTAATTATGTTGAATATTCCTATTAATCGACTCCTTAATATATGCAATTCTACCATTATTCCCGATAATATTCCATTAATTTCTACAAAAAGTATTATAAAATACTTACCATCGTTTGTCAACTAGTGTCCTGTAACAGAATCGCGCTCTCATAATTAATATCCCTTTTTTATAATCTCCTCTCCTATTTGCCTGAATACAGGTGCGGCTGCCTCATTGCCCATTTTACCGTTTTCTACAAACACAGCCACTGCATATTTAGGCCGTTCTGCGGGGAAATACCCTGCAAACCATGCCTGCACGACGCTTTGCCCTTCAATAAGCTGCCCCGTTTCGGCACTGCCTGTCTTACCCCCTGATCCTCCGAATTCCTCAAGATTCGCTTTTGTTCCGGTACCGTTTGTTATTACTTCCTCCATAAGCTCTTTAATAAGCTCTGCGGTGTCCTTCCGTATTATTCTCCTGCTTTCGGTCACACGTATTTTTTTTAATATGTTCCCCTCATCATCCACTATTGAATCCACTATGTTGATTTTATTCTTAATGCCCCCGTTAGCAACTGTTGCAACTATATCCGCAACCTGTACGGGAGTGACCATAACCTCCCCCTGGCCTATGGACATGTTTGCAGTGTCCCCTTTTGTATGGCTTTCTGTTTTTGAGGGCAGCCTCCCCGCAGATTCACTGATTCCCTGAGCTTTTATTCCCGCAGCGCTTCCCAGCCCAAACCTCTTTGCCATGTCAATTATGTTATCATGCCCCAATCTTATTCCCATCTCAATGAAATATGAATTACAGGACATGGCAAATGCCTTTTTCAAATCAACCCAGCCGTGCCCCTCCTCTTTGTGGCAGCCAAATACCCTGTTCCCCAGCTTTACGGAGCCTCCGCAGAAATACTCCTCCATATATCCCACATTTCCTTCCAGCGCCTCCGCTACGTCGATAATTTTAAATATAGAGCCCATATTGTATGATGCGACTGCCTTATTGAACAGCTCCTTTTCAGAACTGTTAAGAAAGGCCTGAACATTATCAGGATCAAAATCCGGCTTGCTTGAAATGGCAACTATGTCCCCGCTGTCAACAGCCTCCACAACAACAGCCCCTTTTATAGAGTTCCTGTCCATGACCTCTTCAACTATCTTCTGAATATGATAATCCAGCGTGAGCCTCACATTTACCTTTTGGGCGGTATCCTCCGCCACAAGCCTGTAGCCCATGCCCTCGAGAGCATTATTTTTTGCGTCTGTAATAATACCCACAAAGTTTTTCTGAGCATACTTAAGCAGTCCATCATAGCTTTTTTCAATACCTGCCTCTCCCGTCTTATCCACGCTGTTTAAGTATCCCACCACATGTCTTGCCAGACTGTCCGGGCTGTATCTGTCCAGATAGTTAATTACCGATATTCCCTGTATATTTTCCTTTAAAATTATATTCTTTGTGTATTGATCTGCTTCAAATATAATAGGCTCCTGCCTTATATCTATTTCTCTTCTTATAGTGTTAAAGTTAACTCCAAGAATACCCGCAGCTTTTCTTATATCCTCCTCCCTGCCTCTTAAATAAAGAGGCTTCAACACAATCATTGACTTTTTATTCCTTCCAGTAAAGGATATTCCGTTCCTGTCCAATATATTCCCTCTGGGCTTCTGTATTACGGAGTTGGATATTCTCTGTGACGATGCGGCTTTAGAAAGCTTGTCTGCTGCGTACGTCTGGAGATAAAAAATGCGCAGAGCCAGAGAAAGCAGCAATACACATATGGCTATAAAAACCAATTTGCTTCTATTTTTGTACATAAAAACAGCCCCTTTCATTTTCTAAGTCTGCCATGAAAAGGGCCTGTTTATTCATAAAATCTCTTATTGCTTTGCTCTTCTTAAAATAGTATATTCCGGAATCTCTCTCTCAATCGGCATATAAACAGTCATTTGAGGATGGGGGGCTGCATCAATATCCTCATTGTCCTCATTTTTCATTCCCGTTATTGTGTGGTTAAAATACCTTCCTTCGGGAGTCTCAACCTCTATTTCCTCTCCTGCCTGCATACGGTTTCTTTGCTCTACCGCAGCAATCCCCGTATCCCTGTCATACGACCTGACCAGCCCGACAAAATCATACTCCCGTATATATGAGCTTGTATGGTAAATTTGTCCGTCTCCCGAGGGCCTTCCAAAATAAAATCCTGTAGAATACTCCCTGTGGCTGGCCTTTGATATTTCCTCAGCCCAGAAGGGATCAAAGCTGTAGTCTCCGGGATTTTCATAATACCTGTCTATAGCCTGCCGATAAGCTTTTACTACAGTTGCAGCATAGTATGAGCTTTTCATGCGGCCCTCTATTTTAAAGCTGCAGGCGCCCGAGCCAACCATCTCGGGTATATGCTCAATCATGCAGAGATCCTTTGAATTATATATAAAGGTTCCTCTTTCATTTTCCAGCACAGGCATATACTCACCGGGTCTTTTCTCCTCAACCAGGTGGTATTTCCATCTGCAGGGGTGCGCACACAGCCCCCTGTTGGAGTCACGGCTTGCCATATAGTTGCTGAGCAGGCATCTTCCGGAATAGGAAATACACATTGCCCCATGAACAAATAGCTCCAGTTCCAGACTGTCGTCCACTTTTTCTCTTATCTCCCGTATTTCCTTCAGTGAAAGCTCCCGTGCCATTACAATTCTCTTCACTCCATGCTCATGCCAGAACCTCGCACTTCTCCAGTTAGTGTTGTTTGCCTGAGTGCTTAAGTGTATCTCCATCCCTGGCGCTGCTTCCTTAACAATGGAATATACACCGGGATCGGACAATATTATTGCGTCAATTCCCATGGCGGATACAGCCTCTGCATACTCTCCCATACCCTCAAGATCGGTATTATGGGGTACGATATTCATAGTAAGGTAAACCTTTTTACCCCTTGCGTGAGCAAATTCAATACCCTTCCTCATATCCTCCTCGCCGAAATTGCCGGCAGATGCCCTGAGGCCGTACTCTTCTCCTCCCACATATACCGCATCCGCCCCATATACTATCGCCATCTTCAATTTCTCAAGGTTTCCCGCCGGTGCAAGCAGCTCAACTTTCTTCATCAGTTCCTCCTCAAAATAGGGACATTCCGGGGACATTCCCCGACGAAGGAGGGGTGTGTCCCCGTACCTCTTTCGGAGAGGTGTGTCCCCGTGAGGTGCTACCCCTTACCTTATACCTTATACGACAATGCCACTCCGTCCCCTATCGGGATTATGCTGGTATCCAGCCTCTCATCCGTACAGATTGCGTCGAGATAGCTCCTCATCCTCTTTACAATGGTCTTTTTTCGCCTCACCACAAGGCGGTCACTGGCTACCATGCCCTTATACAGCACGTTGTCGGATATAATAAGTCCCCCGTCGCCCAGCATGCGAATACAATGGGGCAAAAATTCACCATACTGTCCCTTGGCAGCATCCAGAAAAATAATATCATAGCTTTTGTCAAGACAGCTTAAGACCTCCAGAGCGTCTCCCTGTATTACATTAATAACGTCACCCAGCCCCGCCCTGCTTATGTTATACCTTGCCCGGTCCAGCATAAGCTCATACCTGTCTATGGTATCAATTCTTCCATCCGGCGCCAGTATATCTGAAAACAGTATGGCAGAGTATCCTATGGCAGTACCCACCTCAAGCACTCTGCGGGGCTTTGCCATCCTGCCGAGCACCGTGATCAGGCGCGCAACCTCAGGGCGTACTATGGGTACGTGATTCTCCCGTGCAAAGTCTTCAAGCTCGGCCAGAATTCCCTCATTACCTCTTATCGTTTTCCTTATATAATCGTTGATATAGTCATAACAAATCATAACCGGCAGCTTCTCCAATCATGAAAATTGTGAGGGGAACTCCCCCACAATTTCTCTTTTTACCAAATACCTGACGCCGTATTGTCATCTGCTCTTTAAGGTCCTTTGCGCCTTTGCCTGTGCACTAAGGTGCTCATTATAGGTCTTTGAGAAGAAATGCTCTCCGCTTCCGTCCTCTTTTGCAACAAAAAACATATAGCTATGGTCTTCAGGGTAAAGAGCCGCCATTATTGACTCCTCTCCCGGACTGCATATAGGCCCCGGAGGAAGTCCATCATGTATATACGTGTTATACGGGCTGTCAATTTCGGTATCCTCAGTAAGTATTACATCCTTTATTTTTCCCGTTTGGCTGTAAAGTATATACTGTATTGTAGCACAGGACTGAAGCCTTCTAAGCGTCTTATCCCTGCTCTTTAGCCTGTTGTAAAAAACCCCGGATATTCTTGCCCTTTCCCCGGACACCCTTGCCTCTCTCTCAATAATTGAGGCAAGAGTTATTATCTCATCTGTGCTCATTCCCAGCTCTTCGGCCCTTTTACGCTCTTTCTGCGCAAATACCTTCCCGAACTGCTCCAGCATCTTATTTACTATTTCCTCTTCTCTGCCGTCCTTAGCTTCAAACTCATAGGTTTCAGGGAACAAATACCCTTCAAGGCGGTGCTCCCTGTCCTTTGGTATATCCTTTAAAAAGTCAAACTCTTGGCTCCGCCCTACCCTTGCAAACTCATCCTCATCAATAAGCTCCTTCTCGCTTAAAAGCTTAACCAACTGCCTGTAATTATAGCCTTCGGGAATGGTAACCTTCATGCCGGGATCAGGAATGGGAGCTCCCGTTAAAACAGCCATTATTTCAACGTATCCCAGCTTAGAGCTTACAATATGCGTCCCCGATCTGTAGGTTCCGTCAAAGCCATTAATTTTTGAGATCAGCTTAAACATCCCGGTGCTGTTTATTATTCCGTTTTCTTTAAGAATATCGGCTATATGTCCTGTGCCTGAGCCCATCGGTATGCTTATGCGCACCTGATCCTCCGGCAGAATGCTTATAGCGGCCTGCTCATTTCTTATTACATTTTTCACAGCATACTTATATGAAAGCATACAGCTTGCTGCCGTCAGAAGTATAATAAGCACAAACACGGAGAATTTTAAAAAGCCCTTATTTCTCTTTGGCGCATCATATCTTCCGTCCCTCTCCGGAGTACCTCCGCCCATGTTATCCCCACCCCGCCGATTTAAATCAAAGTCCTTTTTTTACCTTAGACCCCTGCTTAGCCCTCATTTCAGTGTCGAGGATCTTCTTTCTCAGCCTTATACTTTTAGGTGTTATTTCAACCAGCTCATCGTCAGTAATAAATTCCAACGCCTGCTCCAGACTCAGAATTGTAGGAGTAGTCAGCCTCAAAGCCTCATCGGAGCCAGATGCCCTCATGTTTGTGACATGCTTTTTCTTGCACACGTTAACCACTATATCCTCACTTCTTGAATTTTCACCTACAATCATTCCCTCATATACCCTGACCCCGGCGTCAATAAACAGCGTGCCTCTCTCCTGGGCATTGTAAAGCCCGTAGGTAACTGCTTCTCCCTGTTCCCACGCGATCATTGAGCCCCTTTGTCTTGAGGATATTTCTCCCTTATACGGCTCAAAGCTATGAAACACGTGATTCATTATTCCATTTCCCTTTGTATCGGTCAAAAACTCCGAACGGTAACCTATCAGCCCTCTTGCGGGAATCTTAAACTCAAGCCTCATATATCCCTGATTGGCAGAATGCATATTCACCATCTCTGCCTTTCTTGTTCCCAGCTTTTCCATGACAACACCCATAAATTCCTCGGGCACATCTATTGTGAGGTATTCAACGGGCTCATGCTCCTCTCCGTCAACGGTCTTCATAATAACAGTGGGCTTGGACACCTGAAATTCATAGCCCTGCCGTCTCATTGTCTCTATTAATATGGACAGGTGAAGCTCTCCTCTTCCGGATACCTTAAACGCATCTGCTGTATCAGTCTCCTCCACTCTTAAGCTTACATTTGTTTCAAGCTCCTTAAAAAGCCTGTCCCTTAAGTGCCTCGAGGTCACAAAGCTGCCCTCGCGTCCTGCAAAAGGGCTGTTGTTTACAATAAAATTCATAGATATTGTCGGCTCGTCTATGTCCACAAACGGAAGAGGCTCGGGAGCGTTCACATCGCAGACCGTTTCCCCTATGGTTATATCACCAACGCCCGATACCGACACTATGTCTCCCAGCATTGCATCTGAAGCCTCCGCCCGCTTCAGGCCTTCAAACTTATACAGCTTTGCTATTTTTATATTCTGCAGGCTTCCATCCTTCCTGCAGATAACGGCCTGCTGCCCCGACTTTATTTTGCCCCTCTCTATACGGCCTATGGCGATTCTACCGACATACTCGTCATAGTCTATGTTGGAAACCAGAAGCTGCAAGGGCTGATCGTCATATCCTTCAGGGGACGGCACTTTTTCTATTATGGTTTCAAACAGCGGCTTCAAATCCACTCTCTCTCCATACAAATCACAAACGGCAAACCCTTCCCTTGAGGACGCGTATATCACGGGAAACTCCAGCTGATCGTCATCCGCTCCAAGCTCAATAAAAAGCTCCAGAACATCATCCACAACCTCGTCAGGCCTTGCCTCCGGCCTGTCTATCTTATTAACAACCACAATGGGCTTTAAATCCAGCTCCAGAGCTTTTTTGAGCACGAATCTGGTCTGCGGCATGGGGCCCTCAAACGCATCCACAAGAAGCAAAACCCCGTCAACCATTTTAAGTACGCGCTCCACCTCTCCTCCAAAATCGGCATGGCCTGGGGTATCCACTATATTTATTTTTATTCCGTTGTAATTGACGGCAGTGTTTTTGGAAAGAATAGTAATTCCTCTCTCCCTCTCCAAGTCATTGGAATCCATTATTCTCTCCTGAACCTGCTCATTCTCTCTGAAAATACCGCTCTGTCTGAGCATTCCGTCAACCAGTGTAGTCTTGCCGTGATCTACATGGGCAATTATTGCTATATTCCTTATATCCTGTCTAATATTTTTCACAAAAACTCTCCTTTAATCTCCTTAAACTGCTTTTTATATTAAGCCCCGGCAATAAAGCTTAAACTGCCGGAACAATAAACATTCTAATTTATGAGCAGAGCATTGTCAAACACTTTATTTCAGTGCCACAACAGTAACTCCCGTCTCACCTTCGCCATACTTGCCCAGCCTGTATGCCTCCACATGCCCGTGGTATTTTAAAAACCGGTGTATTCCGCTTCTCAATACTCCCGTTCCCTTTCCGTGTATCACCGTCACCTCATGCAGTCCCGCTATGGCGGCATCATCCAGGTATTTGTCAACTATTTCCTCCGCCTCATCCATAGTCATTCCCCTAAGATCAATTTCGGGAGCAATTGTTTTTGACTTCGACATCCCTATTTTTGCCGTTCCGGCCGGGGAAGAACGCAATTTCTGTTCATCTATCAGCCTCAGATTGGTCACATGAACATTTATTTTCATTATGCCCGCCTGTATAAGAGCCTCTCCGTCATTGCCGGGAGGATTTACCACCGTTCCCTTCTGGTTGAGGCTTATTATAAGCACACTGTCCCCCGGCTTAAGATTTTCAGGCGGCTTGGCGTAGCCCTGCTTGGGTATTACAGTCTCCGTAAGGGAATCCTCAATTTTATTTATTTTATTTTTAAGCCGTGTCTTTAGATTCTCTACCTCCTTTTCCCTTTCCGCATTCTGGCGCTCCGTCTCTATCCTTTTAAGCTCTGAAAGTATTTCTCCGGCTTCTCTTTTGGCATCCACAAGTATGCGCCTCGCACTCTCCTTTGCCTCTCTGAGCACTTTATCCTTCTGGGAGTCCAGCCTTTTTTTCTGCTCCTCAAGCTGGTTTTTAAGCCCTTCGATTTCAAGCCTGTAGCTCTCAGCCTTTATTCTTTCTTCCTCTGTCCTTGTTCTGTTGCCTTCAATGCTCATGAGAAGGTCTTCAAACTTAATGTCCTCCTGCGTGAGGAATTCCTTTGCCCTCTCTATTATATTTTCAGGAAGCCCCAGCCTGCTTGATATGGCAAAGGCATTACTTTTGCCCGGCACTCCTATCAGCAGCCTGTATGTCGGCTTCAATGTTTTTACATCAAACTCACAGCACGCGTTTTCTACCCCATTAGTGGACATGGCATAAACTTTAAGCTCGCTGTAGTGCGTGGTGGCAATAGATATACAGCCTGCCTGGTGCAAGCACTCAAGTACAGCCATGGCAAGCGCCGCCCCCTCTGCAGGGTCTGTGCCGGCACCCAGCTCGTCAAACAGCACAAGTGAGTTTCCCGCAGCTTCTCCAAGTATATTTACAATATTCTTCATATGTGACGAAAAGGTGCTGAGGCTCTGCTCTATGCTCTGCTCGTCGCCTATATCCGCAAAAACGCTGTCAAAAACACTCATTTCAGTGCCTTCATTTGCGGGAATATGAAGACCCGCCTGAGTCATAAGCGTAAACAGCCCTACCGTTTTAAGGCTGACTGTCTTTCCTCCGGTATTTGGCCCGGTAATAACCAGAGTCCTGAAGCTGTCTCCTATCCAGAAATCCACGGGAACCACCGTCCGGGGATCTAAAAGGGGATGCCTTCCTTTTTTTATAGCCACTCTCCCCCGGCTGTTAAGACAGGGACAGACACATTTGTAATTAACGCTTAGCTTGGCCTTTGCAAAAATAAAGTCCAGCTTGGCCAGAACGGATATGTTTGAGCTCAGCCCCGGCAGTATTCCCGAAACCTCCGCCGTCAGCTCATATAGTATTCTTTCTATTTCCGCCTGCTCCTTAACCTTAAGCTGCTTAATATTATTGTTGGCCTCTACAACCGCAACAGGCTCAATAAACAGTGTAGCCCCGCTTGAGGAGGAATCATGCACAAGCCCCTGTATCTCGCTCCTGTACTCCTGCTTTACTGGAACCACATACCTGTCGCCCCTAATTGTGACAATGGATTCCTGCATAAATTTCTGGTATCTTGAGGATCTTATTATGTCGTTCAGCTTATCCTTTATAGAATTCTGAGCATCCCTTATTTGTCTCCTTATGCTCCCTAACGCAGGGCTTGCCGAGTCGGAAATTTCCTCTTCGCTCACGATGGCAATGCTTATCCTGTCCTCTATCCTCTTGTTTGTCTCAAGGCAGGCAATGAGAGCATTCACAGCATTTTCCTCTTTAATTTGCACATCTCCTGAGCCATACGCCTTAAGACTTCTGCTTGCCCTTAAAACATCGGCAATCTTTAAAAGCTCCCCCGGTGAAAGCACGGCGCCAACTTCAGCCCTTTTAAGGCTTGCCCTGATATCATGAATGCCGCCTAAGGGGGGACTTCCTTTTCTCACAATAAAGCTCACCGCATCACTTGTCTCGTTTAGAAGCCCCTGAACCTTGATAAGAGTTTTACAGGGCAAAAGCGCAAGAGCAATTTCCCTTCCCATGCCGGATGCCGTCAGTCCCGCAAGCTGATCCACTATTTTGTCAAACTCCAGTATTTTAACTGTCCTTTTATTCATAGGCCGGATTACCTTCCTTGTTTAGCAATACATCTACCGATTATTATTCCTATTCTTTTCTTTAATAATTATAGCACATAATACTTCTATATCAATCGGTATTTGTGCTATAATAAGCTCGAGGTGATTTACGTAATGCTTCACGGCAGCTCTTACAAATATATGCTTTTTGATTTTGACGGTACACTGGTTGATACAAACGAATTAATTATACTCGCTCTGAGAAAAACCTGCAAAAGCTTTCTGGGAAGAGAGCTTTCGGATATCGAGCTGAACTCCGTACTGGGAAAATATCTGGAAGATCAAATGAGGCTTTTATCCCCCTCGCAGTATGAAAAAATGGTCCTTTACTATAAGGAATTTTATAAGGCAAAGCAGGACAGTATGATATACGAATTTCCGGGTGTCCGGCAAATGCTTAAGAGCCTTCGGGAGCTCGGCTGCAAAACAGCGGTAGTATCCGCAAAGGGCCGCGGAGGGATAGAGCACGGCCTGAAGCGCTTCGGCATGGAGCAGTTTATTGATGTAATTATAAGCGCCTATGACATAAAAAACAACAAGCCCCACCCCGAGCCTGCGCTTAAAGCTCTGGAAGCGCTTAAGGGTACGGCGGATCAGGCTCTTATGATAGGAGACAGCCCATATGATATATTATGCGGTAAAAATGCCGGCATAAAAACAGTTCTCGTTGACTGGACCATTTTCCCAAAATCCGATATTCTCAAAATTTCTCCCGACTTCCATATAATGTCGCCGCAGCAGCTTGCAGACATTGTTAAATCCTCTGCGCGCATTTAAAATACAGTATTATTAAAATCATGCTTTGCATGATAATTATGCTCTGCGCGGGTTAAAATATTAATAACAATTATTTTTGGAGGAATGGGCTATGACAGACCAGCAGAAGATTGAGATAATAAAAGGATATATCGACGACATAGACGCATTTATAAAGAACCCTCAGCTTTCCTTAGATCAAAAGCAGCACATGGAGAGGGCCTATGCGGTTTATAACGACATATACAGGGATGTCCAAAGGGGCAAGATAGACCCTGACATACTTCACGAAAACCTCTCGGGCTTTTTTTATATGCTCCAGTAAAAGGGAATACGCCGGCCGGGCAATGCTTGCCTTAAAGCACTGTCCGGGCTATGCCAAAAGCCCTAAATACATTTAAAAGCTTAAGAGGTGCTTTTTCACCATTGAAACCGCTTCATCTATATAATAAGGCAAGGGCTCGCTTTTGACTCCCACTATTTCGACATTGCACCTGTTGAGAGGAATTAAGCATTTCTTCGCGGGAGACTCCGCTATCGCTCTTGCCATGCCGGGAGTCAGTTCCCCCATCATCGAATTGGCCACAATTATTCCCACTACCCCTATTATAATGTCAGCCTTTGCCGAATTATATATTACAGCATTTTCTCCCGAAGCGCCTTCATTGGCACCTGCCTTCAGCATCAGCATTGTAGCCATCGCATTGGTTCCAAGCGCCATTACCTCAGTTTCGGGAGGCAACTCCTTACGTATTTTTTCAACAACAGCTCTGCCTATTCCACCGCCCTGACCGTCTATTACAGCAATTTTCATTATGGCCCTCCTTAAAAAAGCAGCAGTAAAGTTTTTATAACTTTTTAAATTCAATTGCAGGTATAACAACACAGCCTCTCCGCACTATTATAAATATATTTTCTTATATAATCAATATATAATGTGGATTATTGGCTTAAACCTCCTTTATGCTGCCTGCAAGCCTTTTAACCTCCTCCCGAATTTCAGAAGGCAGGCATAATAAGTAGCGGGACAAATATTGATGAAGCCTTTTTCCCCTATCGGAGCAATCGACTGCCTCAATCTCCGTGCCATATATATGGCGCCCGATCAATACCGAAAGCTCTGCCTCTCCAAGCAGCTTTAAAACCTCAAAGGCTTCAGTCTCATCCAATTCAGCATCGACAAGTACATCCTCAATGTCCTCCAGTGATTTTATATTATTTTTAATAATTTCAAGCTTATCTTGGGCATACCTGCATTGCAATATTTCCTCAATGAGTCCGCGATACTTCTCATCATCCATTTTTTCTCCCGCAGAATAACGCAAAGTTTCACAGCAATCCTGCTCCTGCGGAATAACAATCACCCTCGAAAGAGCGCCGCTTCCTGCTGCATTATATATTCTTGACGATATTTCAGGCAAAGTCTCCCGGATATATTTTTCCGGACCATTACTGGTAATGCCTAAAGTCCTGCAGAGGACACAAGCTGCGTCCGAAATAAGGCAATGTATTTCTTCCCTGGATTTTCCCGCAAAAAGCTGCTCCAGCTTTTGTGCATCACAGTGTAAAATCTCAAGGCGTGAAATATTTTTGTGTAAAAGCGCACACCCCAGGGCCTGGGACAGTACCTGCTGATAAATGTTAATCAGCAGCTCTCCGTAGCCTGTGTCATATCCCAGCATAACCCGGTGTATTGCAGCAGCATCAAACTTTGAGCAGAACAGGTTTTCAAGCTGTAAATTCCCCAGATACCTCTGTATATATTCAAGCCCCGCCAAATCTGCAACAGGAGTGCTTAAGGGGTAATCAATAACAGGTATAATTTCATGTGCCGCAAAATCCGCGTCATAAGTATAAAAGAAGCTTTTTATGCCTTCATCTATTGTAGCATTGTAATCATGATTAGGTGTCTGTATTTTATTGCGGCATATAATGGAATAAAAATGCTTTGCAGAATGAAGCTTTATGTCAAGCATTCTCCTTCCTTTTTTATATATTTCTGAAACGGGTGTGCCTTTAATCTCTGCAACAGCCGCGTCGGCATCGGGCAGAGATTTTAAATATATACTCATGGTATAGAAATTAGAAGCCATAATAGACTGTGCTCTCTCTATTCTCACTGAGCTGCTGTCGCCCTTGTTGAAGCGCTCCGTCCTTTCGGCCAAAAGCCGTATGCTCTGCATTTGAATGCTTTCCATAGCACAATCATCAATAAGCCCTTGCTTAAAAGCCTGTTCAACCAGCGACTGGAAGTAGAATTCTCCGCTCAGCAGCTCATCATTAATTAAACGGAACCTCTCAATATTGCTCATCCTCGTCCTCCTCCGCATCCGCATCCTCTTCGTCCCGATGCCCGGGATCATAGCCGAATCTTATATTCCGGGCCATCTTTTCAAGCTCCCTCATCTTTAACAGCTCAAGCGAGCCCTGGCATTTCCCGTCGAAGCAGCTTTTCATAAAGCTGATTAACTCATCATCGCTCATCAGGTCAAGGGTTTCATTTTTGTAATAATAAAATATTTCTATCAGTTCATGCATTACCTCGGAATAATTACTCTGAAAGATATAAGGGGAATCGCAGAACTCGGTAATAAGCTTATCTATAACGCCTCCGCCAAATTCTATCCTTCCGCTGCTTTTGAGAGAGTTGCCCCGTGTCTCTACCAGTTCCCTTGCCTGCTGCTCCGATAAAACCAACCCGTAGCGCAGTGTAATTTCATTGCATTTTATTATTTCCGAAACAGCCTGTTTTTCCAACAGGCCGCCGGAAAACAGCATCAAATCAAATGTCATAGCAGCCACCTCCAAAGCATTTAATATATGAAGTAAAATTAATTAAAAATATTTATATTTGAAATTGCCTATTGACATAAATATATTTTTGTGATAATATATACTTGTGATTTAGTATGCTTTTGTTGATTAGCTTCATATTCTTACATTATATATCCTTCCCGCTTAAAAATCAATTGCCTTGTTAAAAAAAAGGCGCAGATCACCTAGAAAGGTTTCTGCGCAGGGTTTCTGCAGTAAAGCAATAAGCTTCTCACTATGACCGTTGGCGGCATTTTTATATTTTGTTCAGCGCCTCAATTACGGCATCCCTTAATGCTTGAGCCGCGGCCTGCCTGTACTCGGAGGTATTCAGCTTTGCAAGCTCCTTGCTGTTAGTCATGTATGCCACCTCGGCTATAACCGCCGGCATATTTGACGTTCTCAAAACAGCCAGGTTTGGACGCTCAATTATTCCTAAATCCTTTGTTCCCAGTATACCCGTTAATTTATTCTGTACTATTGAAGCGAAGCTCTTTGAGGTAAGCTTTCCGTTTGTCTTGCTGTCACCGGGATAATACAGGCTCATGCTTCCTGAAATACTGGTGTTGGAATGTGTGTTGTTGTGTATGCTTATAAGCAGATCGGCATTCACCTTGTTTGCAAGTCCTGATCTGTCGTACAGCCCCACATCGACATCCTTTTCCCTTGTCATGTATGTTGTTATCCCCTCTTTTGTCAAAAGCCCGTTGAGCCTGTTGGCTATATCCAGGTTCAGCGACTCCTCCGAAGTTCCCCCAACCACCGCTCCGGGGTTCGCTCCCCCGTGACCTGCGTCTATAACCACTTTATACCCCTGCATTTTGCCGTCCTGCTCCGACCCGCCCTTAAATGTTATGTCTATGTTGGAGCCGCTGATTTTAAGTTCTGCTCCAAGGGCTTCTGCCACCTGCCTCAAGGGCACCATAACAGTACCATTTACAAGAACGGGACAGGTGTCCATTTTTGTGCTTGAGCCATTAATGCTCACGCTGCTGCTTCCGATTTTCATTTCTATTTTTTTGTTACCGGTAACCACATAAACCTTTCCGCTTGAGGAATACCAGTCAATTCTTGCCCCCAGCTTTGAAAATACAGTCCTCGCAGGTACAAGCACTCTTCCGTTGACATTCACAGGCTGTCTTTCAAGGCTTAGCTTTTGTCCGTTTGCAAGTATTATCGCACTTGATTTATAATAGGTGGACGCCGCTTCGGTAAATTGGGGGTATAATACTGTGGTCAGCAAGCAAAGCACAATAAGTAATAAAAACGACCTCTTGGTTTTCACCGCCGAAAAATCACCTCCAAAAAATATTAGTAACCCTGCTTATCTATGAATTAAGAATTCATAAAGAATAAGGATTCACAAACAGGTTAACATAATATTTCGATAAAAAGAAGCCGAATCCTCCATGTAATTTTTTACACGCCGGCAAATCCTGATGTTGAGAGCAGACTTGGGACAAATTACCTTGAGTAATAAATCACTTTAGTAATAAATTACTTTAGCCTTTTTTTGCGTATGACGGGAAATATCCAGAAGCCTAAGGCCATGCTCACAAGACAGGCAGAAATTCCCGAAAGCATGGGGAGGGAAATGTTATATGCATCTATTAAGCTGGTATACATATTGGTATTTACAAAATGTGCCAGCCGCAAAACCGTACATGTAAAGAGCACGGCTATTCCGGTCAACTGAATTATATAATGCTGCCTTATAAAATTTACAGCACAGCCTGATATTAAAACTATAATAAAAACTCCGATGGAATATGACTCTATATTGAACATTCATCTTCATCCTTCTCTTATTTATTACCAAATATTGTAATATATAGAAGAAGGCTTTTCAACCCTTTTATTTCATATTTCCGTTGTAATTCTTTATCTGCACCTTAACCTTTCTGCGTCCGAAGCTTTCCATTTCGGCAGATGCAGACTCCCCCATAAACACATCCACTACATTGCCCCGAACCCTGCTTCCTATATCCTCAGCCTTATACCATCCGTTCATCCCGGTATAGGGCTCGGTAAATTCTATATATATTTCGCTTCCCAAGGGTATGACTTCGGGGTCTACCGCCACCGTTCTGCCTTTAATTGCCCTTGCTCCACTGAAGGTAATTCCGTATTCAGGATGAGACGGGTATTTCCCGCAGCACTCATAGGACAAATCATAGACAGTGGCTATGAAATCCATTTTATTATTATTTTCCCTGTATTTAAAGAGCTCAGCGTTAATCCCCTGTAAAAAAATGCTTTGAGACAGCTCCTTTATTAAAGCATCCTGATACTTATACGGGTAGCCCATATTTACAGCTTCCCCGGCAGGCTCATTCGCTGCGCCAGCCGCTTCCTTCACGGCCAATGTTCCGGCAACAGCAGCCGGTACCCCGGCTATATTCCCTTCATAGTGCCTGTCTGTGTTTATTTTTTTAACAAAGCATCCAATCAATATCAAGTCGATAAAAATCAGCTCAATCAGTATTATATATATAAGTCTGAATGCGGCAGATTTACGCTTCATATTTCTCCTCTTATGTATTTATTATGATTATAAGGCTAAAGCTTAATTATCCTTTTAAGCCTCATCCTGTAGTACTGTATGAAAAGCGTATAGACATAGTCATATATCAGAAATATTATTTCAAGTCCCGCCACTATAATCCACCATGGAAAATCCAGATCCGTCCATGCCCCCTGAATGAAAAGCTCCTTAAACAAATACACCGAAGCAGCCAGGCACAGGTTGAAATATAAAAGCTTTAGAATATATTCCAGCACAATATTATTCAGCTTTTCAATATAAAGCTTTATAATTCCGTAAACCCCAAAAAATATGATATACGGCACAGTACGTATTTTGACGGGTATCACCGCCAGTGCCGCAAGAGATGAGGCTGCAAAAAAAGCCCATCCCCATTTCACCCCGTATTCAACTATGATAATAGAAACGAAAAAGGAGCTGAGCGCATACAGCGACAGCCGGCCTGTCGGCATGACCGAAGCGAAAAGCAGGGTTATAACGGTGAGAGCAATCAATATGCCGCTCAGTGCTATCCTTTTTGCGGAAAAATTATTTGTAATATCTCTTCGATTACGCATATATAACCTCTATCAATAGAATACTTTTATATAAATCAACGGTAATTAGCAACAATTAGCAACACTCTATAAGATCTCCTCCGGCACACTCACAGCAGCAGTCGGAGCACCACAGGCACTGGCACATGGTGCACAAATCCGGCCCCTGTCCGTATCCTCTGCCCGCAGCATTCCCCCTGTAGGTCCTGTTCGTCATGTTTATTTTATTCAATGCATCCCTGTATTCAAAGTTGCCGGGTTCCATATTAACTGCCCTCTGTATGCTGGAGTATGCCTCATCGTACCAGCCCTTGCGCAGAAATACCAGACCGCTTAAATAATACCACTCGGCAGAGCGATCGCCGGAGCTGTTAAGCATTTGCTCCGCAGCAGCTATATTGCCCGATTGAATATGCATCTTAATGGTGCTGTAAAAATCACCGGAGTGCCTGCCGCCTCCGTTGCCTCCCGCTTCGCCGCTCCAGCTTCCTCCGCCCCTCGGGCCTCCGTTTTTTGTAAGGTATTCGTATGCTTCGTTTATTTCTCTCAGCTTATCCTCTGCCAGATCATATAAGGGGTTGTCATGGTGCTGGTCGGGATGGTATTTTTTCACCAGCTCTCTATAGGCCTTTTTTATTTCCTCCTGACTCGCACCCTCTTTTATTCCCAATATCTCATATGGATTTTTCAAATTTTTCACAACTCCTTATTCCAAGTATTTGCTCTGTCTTTTTTAGCATTCCCATATAAATTATATTTTCAATAATGTCCGGAAGCCGGGATTTATTTTCCGCACTGCCCTGCTCCGGGCTCCCGCCTTTTATATCCAACAGCTCATAGGCCTCCGACATCTGGCTTAAAGTGTATGTAAGGTTAAATTCAACCCTATCCCTTATCCGTTGCTTAAACACCTGTATATCTTCCCCCTCATACCTGTATTGATATAAAAAGGGATTATAGCTGTTTTTTTTAATATCATCCTCTATATCATCGTAAGCATCTATAATATAAATCCACTTCCCCAAATTATAGCCCATACGCCTGAGTATCCCCGCATCCTTTTTATTCCTGCATGCGGGGCTGTACGCTGTTATCTCCTCCATAAGCCTTGCAAAAGGCTCGGCAGCTCTGTCGACCGAAGCACATCGCTGCTTTTCAAGCTCCGAGAGCTCCTGCAGCCTTTCTTCAATCACAGCGCATTTATCAGTGTATTTTCTTTTCAGTCTCCCGAAGACCCTTTTCAGTACTGCCGCCGCCGCCGCCGAAGCAACTGATTTTTCATCCCTCCAGTTATCTCTTAAGCTATAATACGCAAGCATTATATTTATGTCTGAGGCATAATCTACAGGATCGCTGTCTTTAATTACATATCTCCTATTGACGGGCCGGACGATACACCTTTCATTTTTAATATTTAATTTGCTGCCTGAAACAGAGGACAGCAGTAAAGCCAAAAAAGCGGAATCATAATTTAGCGTGAGGCGGGGAATGTGTCCGTGCCTTCTCGCTATAGACTTGCATACTCCACAATAGTATGCTCTGAAAAGCTCATATTCTCTTACCTTAAGCTCCGGCTTATCCGGTAAAACATATCCGAACATTAAATCTTCCCTTCAAAAGAGACAAAAGTACAAATAATTTAGACATTTTATTTATAATACCATAACAGTGCTAAAAATAAAATAGCTGCTTTTGCAAAAAACATATATAAAGCCCAAGCGGATTCTAATCCCGGCACGCTGGGATATTGTGCGCTCTTTACATCCCATGCCATATAAGTTTTATGTTATAATAGCATTGTCTATTTTAAAATTTTACGGAGGCATCATAATGGATTACAAAGATTCGGATTTAAGCCTTGCAAAGAAAGCTGCCTTTGCGCTGGCTTCTCTTTCAGTTTACAGGCGGCTGAAAAAAGCTCCTGCGATCAGCTCCTTTAACAGGCTCGTAAAGCACATCGGCACACCGGGCTTCGATCTGTTGGAAGCGGCAGAGCTGTATAGCGATGTGTATTTTTCTTTAATGTCCTCAGGAAGGTACAGTTGCTTTAAAGAATACATCATAGAAGGGATAATATTTGATGACAACCCCTTTTCCGCAATGTCTGAAAAGCAGAGCTTTGAGGAAATGGACAGAGAAGTATTAAGGGCTGCCGCCAATGACCTGGACACACTACAGATGATTTCCGCAGTATCATGCGGAGATATAAGAAAGCTGCTTTTAAAGTCATCGGCTTTGTCAGCCTTTGAGACGGAAGCAATAGAGGCGCTTCCCATATGGAATTCTGCCTGCTCTGAACCGGTATACAAAGACAGGCCATACCTTCAGCATATACCTCCCCTGATGGATGCTCTGTACTCATCCGAGTCCTGGAGCAAATGCCTTGAACGCCTCTGCAGCTTTCATTATAAGTACGGGCGCGGAGACGTATGCCGGTACAGTGCTTTTGTTTGGGACAGCAGCGGAAGCACCGGCGGGCTGAGGGGAATTGAGTCCCCTGACCCGGTAAGGCTGTCGGATTTAATAGATTACGAGGAGGAGCGCTCCGAGATCATAGACAACACGGTTAATTTTTTAAAGGGATACCCGGCAAACAATGTACTTCTCTACGGAGACAGAGGTACAGGCAAATCCTCGTCGGTAAAGGCTATATTGAATGAGTACCATAATCTGGGCCTAAGGCTTGTTGAAATTCCTAAAAATGCTTTAATAGATTTTCCCAGGATAATGGGCATGCTGCAGAGGAGAATGCAAAAATTTATAATTTTTATAGACGATCTTTCCTTTGAGGACAGCGAGGAAAGCTATACCGCACTTAAAGCCGCACTGGAGGGAGGAGTTGAGAGCAGACCCCATAATGTGCTTATATACGCCACCTCCAACAGAAGACATCTCATAAAGGAAAAATTCAGTGACAGGCATGCCCTGCACTCATTGAACCATGATGACGAGGTAAGAGCTTCCGACTCCATACAGGAAAAGCTTTCTCTTGCGGACAGGTTCGGCATAACTGTGGTATTCTCTTCCCCCGACAAGTATAAGTTCCTGAATATAGTGGAAGGCCTTGTACAAAAAAGGGGAATCGTTGTTGATAAAGAATACCTTCATAAGGAAGCGTTAAAGTGGGAGCTGTGGTATAACGGGCGCTCCCCAAGAACAGCAAAGCAATTTGTAGACTGGCTGGAGGGTATGCAAAAAAACCGGGAGAGCAGTTTATAGCTCCCTCCGGCTCCTTTATCCAGTATGTATATTATATTTTTTCACTATTGTGGGCTTTAATTTTTCTATATGCCAGGGAATACATGACAAATGCAAAGAGCGCAGCGCAGAGCGCGATTATTATAGCTATTTTGCTATAGGTCTCACTAAATATTGCAATAATTATTGCGATATATAATACTACCGTTGACATCTTTCCATACCAGTTTGCAGATACCACCAAATTCTCCTGCTTGTACAATAAAATACTCCCGAGCCCCATAAATATCTCCTTGACAGCTATAATTATCAATACAGCCACGGGGATCTTCCTCTGCATGGTTAATATGACAAGAGCAGTTATCTGCATAAGTTTATCTGCCGCTGGGTCAGCAAGCTTTCCGAAAGAGGTGATCATGTTGAACTTTCTCGCTATATAGCCGTCCAGAACATCTGTAATTCCCCCCGCCAGAAAAAGGATTACTGCCGTAACATACAGGCTTTTATCAAACTGTCCCATGTATAAAAAGTATGCAAAAAAAGGTATAATAACAAACCTAACTGCAGTCAAAGCATTTGGTATATTCACCGACTCACCACCTGAACTATTTTTGTTTTATCTGCAATAAGTAAAGACAGCAGCCCTATAATGTATAATGTCACCAGTTCCAGCCTGAATAAACAATGTATAGTTTACCATACTTTGTGCCTTTATTGCAATGAATTATGGCAAATAAACTCGCATCACACCGCCACAGCCCTTTGAAGCAGCTCATATATATGATGGGAATATTTCTTGATGTTAACAGGCTTCAGCGCCTTATCGGTCCAGACATGCAAAGTCTCACCCGTTGCTATAACCCTGGGCAGGCCGTTTTTATATGCCTCATACAAAAACAGCAGCCTCAAAGGCGTAAATTCCTTTATTTGCGTTTTAATAATAATTTCATCTTCATATCTCGCCGCCTCCTTGTAGCAGCATTTTAATTCCAGTAGTGGAAGCATCGCT
This sequence comes from Bacillota bacterium, assembly GCA_023390115.1. GTDB lineage: Bacteria > Bacillota > Clostridia > Acetivibrionales > DSM-27016 > Anaerobacterium. Next base: position 54,803 of record JAEWDM010000036.1, on the reverse strand, counting down.
CCCTCTTCTTCTATTTTAGAGTATGGCATTCCCATCTTTTTTATAAAATCTGTCCGGGCCGCCTCAAACCATACCGGATAATGAGAATGATGAACAATACCCATCTGATCCGTTTCGGCATACCTTACGATTAAATGCGTCTCAGATACAAACATTGTAATACCTGCCTTTTATAAATGCGGAACAACAGGAAAAGCCTGCCGTTACAGCGCAAGAATTTTACTGAGCTGTATTATTTCTTCATCAATTTCCTTTTTCATATCAAGGGCCTCGTTTATTTCAATATCCACAATCTTATTATCCTTAAGGCTTATGATCCTGTTGGCGATATCATCCTTAAGAAGCTCTACTGCCCTCGCTCCCATCATGCTTGCCATTACCCTGTCATTTACGGTAGGACTTCCGCCTCTCTGTATGTGCCCAAGTATGGTGGCTCTCGCCTCTATGCCTGTCTTCTCCTGTATTTCCCCGGCTATTTCAATAGCCCCGCCTACCCCCTCGGCCACAATAACTATATAGTGCTTCTTTCCCCGGTTCCTGCCCTCGATAATTGGCTTTATAACATCTTTTCCAAGGTCAAAGGATTTCTCGGGAAGAAGGACTACTTCGGCACCTCCCGCTATACCCACATTCAGGGCTATGTATCCCGCATGTCTTCCCATAACCTCAAGCACACTGCATCTTTCATGAGAATATGCCGTATCTCTTATTTTGTCGATTGCATCCTGAACGGTATTTAATGCCGTGTCAAAGCCTATGGTATACTCCGTACAGGCAATATCATTATCTATTGTTCCGGGAATGCCTATTACATTTATCCCGAATTTGCTCAAATCTCTGGCTCCCCTGTATGATCCGTCTCCTCCTATTGCCACTATGGCATCAATGTCAAACACCTTGCACATTGCCACCCCTCTTTTAATTCCTTCCTCTTCTTTGAACTCGGGACACCTCGCGGTTTGCAGTATAGTACCTCCCCGGTGTATTATATCTGAAACAGCCCTGAGCGACATCTCTGTTATGTCTCCGTTTATAAGGCCGTTATACCCCTTTCTGATCCCCATTACCCTCATTCCGTAATATATGCCGGTCCTTACAACTGCCCTGATTGCGGCATTCATTCCGGGAGCGTCTCCACCGCTTGTTAAGACTCCTATCGTTTTTATTTTTGACATTAAACCAGCCTCCTTAAAATAATATTAAGCCCGTGTCAATAATTTTAACACGGGATTATAATACAAGCTTATAATAAATATTTTAAACAAATACTTACCTAAACAGACGATAAGAACTAAAATCCCTTTTCTATAATAACGCTGTGTGCTTCTTCAACCTCTGCTTCCGGAACCAGTACTTCATAATAATTATCATTGTTCTCAGGATTTTTACTGATTGGTCTCAGCTTAACCAGTATCCCTTCGTTCTTCAGCAGTTCCTGTAGTCTGGTAGCAATATCCTTGCTTTGAGCCATATAGACTACTGTCCACATATAAAACACGCCCCTCTTTCTTTATTCTCCGGAATGTATTTCTCCATGGCCGCATAATATCTTTGCTTTGCCCCTAATCTTAATGGCAGAAGTATTTTCGGTAAACTGAGCTATGAGAATCTCGCCCTTATCCAATTTCTCTGTATGGTGGAATTTAGTATCCCTACCGCGGGTAAGGCCTATAATATTTACACCATTTTCTTCAGCCCTTATTACAACATAATCACCTAAAAATTTATTTGATTCCGTATCCATATTAACCACCTCGTCATAACTATATATTATTTACCAGTAAAAATCAACAGCAAATGTTATAAGCACCATGGCCTCCGGGATTTTTTCAAAGATTTGTTTTATAAAATCCGTATAGCTATATAATTAAATAATTTTGACATTTTCCTCTCCCAGCCTGATTTTTAATTCCTCCAGAAGAGAGTTATTCAGACTTACTCTAAATTCTCTGTTTGATACCACTACCTTTTTGCCGGGATCGCCTGAGCTCTCATGGCACAGGTAAACAGGCGTATTTCCGCTAAAGTATTTAAGCATTGATATAACTGAGCTTGCAAGCTCTCTATTTTCAGCCTCATCCATTTTTAAGTACAGCTTTCTGGTCTTGACTTTTTTCAGCGGTCTTACCTCTTCACATATTATTTTAGCACTTTCTTCTTCTTTTACACTTATTCTTCCCCTTATAAGCACAATGTTTTCCTCCGCCAGAAGTGCGGAATATTTATCCAGAACCCTTGGGAAAACTATGATTTCCATGGAACCGTACAAATCCTCAAGTGTAATAAAAGCCATCAGGCTATTGTTTTTTGTAGTTTTAGTCTTTTTTTCCGCTATTATTCCCCCAACCACTGCTTCCATACCGTCCCTCAGGCCCTTCAGCTCATTGAGGCCTTCATTTTCAGTCTCCTCGGAAGAACTAACAGTTAAATTGGAGCTGAAAAAATTTACCTCAGAATTTATCTCCTTTTCAAATTCACTCAAAGGATGCCCCGATATATAAAGTCCAAGCATTTCTTTTTCCATTGCAAGAAGCTCCTTGCCGGAAAGCTCACCGATATCGGGATATACTTCCTCATCATACCTCTTTCCCCCGCTTGAAGAAGACGTATTTCCATTGCCCATTTCAAATATTGACATCTGGCCCTCCAGCTTTATTCTCTTGCTCTGCTGTATCCCGTCGAGTATCTTTTCATAGACGTGCAAAAGCTTTGACCTGAATATTTTTAAGGAGTCAAAGGCCCCGCTCTTTATCAGGCTTTCTATGCATCTTTTATTAGTATCTCTTCCGTCTATCCTTCTGCAAAATTCTCCAAAGCCTTTAAAGCTCCCGCCTTCCTGTCTCTGCCTTATTATCTGGTTTACCGCACCTTCTCCCACATTTTTGACAGCGGCCAGCCCAAACCTTATTTTACTTCCAACGACAGTAAACTTGGCGAAGCTTTCATTTATATCAGGGGGAAGCACCTCAATGCCCATAAGCCTGCATTGATATACATACTGGGAAACCTTGTCGCTGCTCCCTAAAAAGCTGTTTAACAGTGCCGCTGTGAATTCAACGGGATAGTAGCATTTAAGCCATGCTGTCTGATAGCCGACGACGGCATATGCCGCAGCATGGGACTTGTTGAAGGCATAGCTGGCAAAGTCCATCATTTCATCGAATATTTTATTTGCGGTATTCTCATCAACCCCATTTCTGACAGCCCCGTTTACGATGACATTCCCTTGGGCGTCGGTTATACCGTATATGAAGTTTTGCCTCTCCTTCTCCATTACGCTTACCTTTTTCTTGGACATCGCCCGCCTCACCAGATCCGCCCGTCCCATTGAATATCCTCCGAGCTGTCTCACAATCTGCATTACCTGCTCCTGATAAACCATGCACCCATATGTAACATTTAATATGCCTTCAAGCATAGGATGGTGGTATTTTACATCCTCAGGATTATTTTTATTGTGTATATACCTCGGAATCTGATCCATAGGCCCCGGCCTGTAAAGTGATATGCCCGCTATAATGTCTTCAAGGGAATTGGGCTGCAGCTCCTTCATAAACTGCGTCATCCCTGCGCTTTCGAGCTGGAATACCCCCGAAGTCCTTCCCTCTCCTATAAGCCTGAAAACATTGGGATCATTCATTACAAGCCTGTCGATTTCAATCTTCCTGCCATGATTTTTTTCTATCAGCTCCACGGCATCCCTTATAACAGTAAGAGTCCTGAGACCGAGAAAATCCATCTTTAAGAGGCCTATTTCCTCAAGAAGCCCCATTGTAAATTGGGTGGTAATGCTGTCGTCATTTCTTTGCAGAGGAACATACTCTACTATGGGCTCCTTTGAAATAACCACACCGGCAGCATGTGTCGAAGCATGCCTCGGCATCCCCTCGAGCAGCCTTGCCATGTCTATAAGCTCCTTTGTATGCGTGTCCTGCTCATATCTTTCCTTTAATTGGGGATTCATTTCAAGGGCCTTGTCAATATTCATTCCAAGCTGGAAGGGTATCATTTTGGCAACGGCATCCACTTCGTTATAAGGTATATCCATGGCCCTTCCCACATCTCTTATTGCGGCTCTTGCCGCCATTGTTCCAAACGTAATTATCTGTGCCACCCTGTCGGTGCCGTACTTTTTTATAACATAATCTATTACTTCCTGTCTTCTCTCATAGCAAAAATCAATATCTATATCGGGCATGCTTATTCTTTCAGGATTCAAAAACCTTTCAAACAGCAGCCCGTATTTTAATGGGTCTATATTTGTTATTCCAAGGCTGTAGGCCACCAGGCTTCCCGCAGCCGATCCCCTTCCAGGGCCTACCATTATACCATTTTCCCTTGCATACCTTATGAAATCCCATACTATAAGGAAATAGTCAACATACCCCATTTGCCTGATTACTTCAAGCTCATATTTCAGCCTGTCTGATTTTGTACTGTCATAATGGTCGCCATAAAGCTTTTTTAAGCCCTCGCCGCACAGACGGGACAGAAACTCAAAGGGTTCTTCACTATCCGGAAGCTTAAAAGCCGGCAAATGGAGCTTGTTGAATTCCAGTTCCACATTACAGCGCTGTGCAATTTCCACTGTGTTCTCCGCCGCCTCCGGAATATCTTTAAACAGCTTCCACATTTCCTCGGGAGACTTAACATATACCTCATCGGTAGAAAACCTCATCCTGTCTTCATCATTTATTGTTTTGCCAGTCTGTATGCACAAGAGTATTTCATGGGCTTTTGCGTCCTGCCTTCTCAGATAATGGGCATCGTTTGTGGCAATCAGAGGTATGCCTGTTTCTCTGCTTATTTTAATTATATTCTGATTTACAAGATTTTGTTCTTCTATCCCGTTTATTTGAAGCTCAAGGTAAAAATTGCCCCTGCCGAAAATATCGTTGTGCTTTAAGGCAAGCAGCTTTGCTCTTTGGTAATCATTCTGAAGCAAGGCTCTCGGTATATCCCCCGAAAGGCATGCGCTAAGGGCAATGATACCCTCACTGTATCTCTCAAGAACCTCCATATCAACCCTCGGCCTGTAGTAAAACCCTTCCGTAAACCCTATTGACACAATTTTCATAAGGTTTTTATAGCCTGTATTGTCTCTTGCAAGCAGTACAAGATGGCCCTGCTCGGAATCCATTCCCGGCTGCTTGTCATGCCTTGTCCTTTTTGCCGTATAAACCTCGCAGCCCAAAATAGGCTTTATACCGCTTTGCATTGCTTCCTTATAAAAATCAACCACACCGTACATTACTCCATGATCGGTAATAGCTATGCTTTTCATTCCAAGCTCTGCAGTCCTCGCTATGAGATCCTTTATTCTGTTTGCCCCGTCAAGAAGACTGTATTCGGTATGGACATGCAGGTGTACAAAGTCTTTCATTAATAATCCCTCCATGCAGCGTAGTCTGCAAAAAATTCAAATTTAAAGACTGCAAAAACAATAATGCCCGCTTATTTATATTTTACAGCAAAAAACTTCAGAGCTCAATTTTTTTAAGCCCCAAAGCCTTTTTAATTGATTCCCGTAAATTATCCCCTTTTTCAGGTACTATAATTCACAAGAATCCACTATATACACATTTATCCTTTTTGCAAGGTCTATTTCATAATAATGATCTATCAATTCCTTTTTTTCATTACGGATTACTCTTATAACAGGTCTTGAAGGTATATTTCTGTTTACTCTGACTACAATACCGATTTCGTTGGTGCTTAGCACTACCCCTGTTCCTATGGGATAAATTGCAATATATCTCATAAAGGTATCTACAATTTCCTTGTCAAAGTGATAAGCGGAAAGAGAAGCTATATACGCAACTACTTCATGGGGCTTGAGCTTCTTTCTATAAACCCGGTTTGATGTAAGAGCATCATATACATCCGCTATTGCCACGATTCTGGCGTATTTCTGTATGTTCTCTCCCTTAAGCTGGAGGGGATACCCGCTGCCGTCATATCTTTCATGGTGTCCAAGGGCTATATATGCCGAAAGCATACTGATATTGGAATTGCTCTTTAATATCTCGTACCCGTGAAAGGTATGCTTTTTAATTATTTCAAACTCTTCGCCGGTAAGCTGAGAAGGCTTTTTCAATATTTCCTCGGGGATTTTAAGCTTGCCTATATCATGGAGGAGCGCACCCATGCCAAGATCCTTAAGACGGATTGTACTATACCCTATGCCTATTCCCGTAATAAGCGAAAATATGCATACATTGACGGAATGCTCAAACGTATAGTCATCTACTGATTTTATGTCGGACAGGTTTATAAGAATATCATCGTTGGACAACAGCTCCTCAATTATGGCATAGACCAGCTCGTTTATCCTTAGATCATCTATGGCTTTAGAGGATTCATATCCCTGCATTTGATTTTTTACAAGCATTTTGGCTTCCATTCTTATATTGTCACAAACGACATCCTTTATTTCAATATCCCGTGATATATCATCCTCAATAAACACTTCCGCTATTCCGTTTATCCTCAACTTCTCCAGAAAATGTTCGTTAAGCTCCACGCCCTCCCCGAGCAAAATACGCCCTTCGGGACCAAACACCGCCTTTGCCAGCTTAGTACCCGGTACTACGCTGCCTATATATACCTTTCGCATTTTACCCCCCAGTAAAAAACGTACCATATTATAAAAATCATTAATGATTGTAGAAAAAAATGTAAATCAAATTTATTATTCGACAACTTTTTGTAAATACCTGCAAACTAACAAAAAACAATTTGATTTTTATGTAAAATTTTAAATACGTTAATATACACTATGTCTCCGGAAATATTATATCAAATCAGACAAGTTAAATACACAATATTATATGTTCAGCAGTCCTTTAACTACGGAAACAACATCCTCCTGAAGGTCGTTCAGCCTGCTCTTTGCCAGGGCCTCCGTATTTTCCGACACTCCGTAATAAATTTTTATTTTAGGCTCTGTACCTGAAGGCCTTATACAAAACCATGAGCCCTCCTTAACCTCATAATACAATACATCCGACTGAGGCAATGTCAGCCTTTCTTCGCTTTCAGACTCAACGCTGTACTTAGTACCCTTAAGGTAGTCCCTCACCGCTTGGACCCCGGTGTTCCCAAACCTTGTTGTCCTATCCTCCCTCAATTGTGTCATCGTGCCCTTAATCCTGTCAATTCCCTCTTTGCCCGCCAGCGTAAAGGAGCTTATTCCCTCAAAGGAATAACCATACTTCTGAAACAGCTCCTGCAGTGCCTCATAAAGAGACATTCCTCTTGAATTATAGTAAGCGGCCATTTCAGCAATAAGCATGGATGCGACAACCCCATCCTTATCACGCACAGAGGTGCCTGCAAGATATCCGTAGCTCTCCTCAAACCCGAAAAGGTATTTTTTATCTCCCATCTCATCCAAAAGCTTTATCTGCTCCCCTATAAATTTAAAGCCTGTCAGCACCTCTACCAGCTCTATGCCATAGGCCTTGACAATAGCTCTTGAAAGCTCTGTCGTTACTATTGTCTTAACTGCAAAGCCATTGGATGGCAGCTCTCCCTTAAGCTTTTTCTGAGACAGAATATATTCAAGAAGCAGGCATCCTGTCTGGTTTCCGGTAAGCACCATGTATTCTCCCGCCGCATTTCTTGCCACTACTCCCACCCTGTCGCAGTCGGGGTCGGTGCCTATGATAAGATCTACATTCTCCCTTGCAGCCAGCTCTATGGCAATCTGAAAAGCGGCTTTTTCTTCAGGGTTAGGGGATTTCACGGTAGAAAACCGGCAATCGGGCAGCTCCTGCTCCTTTACGACAATAACATTTTTAAAGCCTATTTCCTGCAATATTCTTCTCACCGGCTTATTCCCTGTCCCGTGCAGAGGCGTATAAACAATTTTAAAGGTCTCTCCCACGCTTCTGACAAGCTCGGGATTAATGCTTAAAAGCCTGAGAGTAGACATATATGCATCATCCACCTCTTTGCCTATTATCTCAAGAAGGCCCTTATCCTGCGCTTCCCGGACGGACATAAGGCTGACTGCCGTAATATCTGAAATTCCGCTTATTTCATCCAGCACGGCGTTTGAGCCCTCAAGTGAAAGCTGCCCTCCGTCTTCGCCGTAAACCTTGTAGCCGTTATATTCCTTAGGATTATGGCTTGCCGTAATAACTACTCCCGCAGAGGCTTTAAAATGCCTTACTGCAAAGGATAGCTCTGGCACGGGCCTTAATTCGTCGAAGAGATATACCTTTATCCCGTTTGCCGCAAACACCCTGGCAGCCTCCGAAGCAAACTCCGCCGACATGTATCTGGAGTCATATGCAATTGCTATGCCTGCCCTTGCGGCCTTTTCACCCTTTTTGGCTATATAGTTTGCAAGCCCCTGAGATGCCTTTCTGACGGTGTATATATTCATCCTGTTGATTCCCGCCCCGATAATACCCCTGAGGCCGCCCGTACCGAACTCCAGTTCCTTGTAAAACCTTTCTTCAATTTCTTTGGGATTGTCCTTTATTTTAAAGAGTTCATCTCTTGTATCCCTGTCAAAGTATTCATTTTCAAGCCAAAACCTGTAGCTTTCCATGCTGTTCATAATATGCCTCCTATATACAAATTTATTACATCAAATATATTATACTTTTGGGATTTTGTAAACGCTAAAATTACAACATATTTGCAATTTGATTTAAGGATAGCTGCACGCGGGGAGGATTCCGCCTGATAAAAGTATGGAGGAATTCTCAGGGCAATGAGAGAAGCGCCCCCTTATGCAGAAAAACCCGGGATGGCAAGCTCCCAGGTTTTTAAAATCTATTTATAATATTATGCATATCAAGCCGCCGCTGCCTTCATTGATTATTTTCCGGAATGTCCTCGTCTTTGAGTATAAATCACCATTCCAATTTTTGTACCTGCTTATCATTCTTCACCTGCAAACATAATTACATTATCGTAAACTTGCTTTCCAATATAAATACCATTATCAATAAGCCCGTCAAGACAAGGCTTAACTATAGATGATTATCTTGCGAGAAAATACGCTGAGTATTTGGATTTTAAAATTACTGGAACATTAGGAGTAATTTTGAGAGCGAAAGAGACAAGGCTTATTGCTATTATCAGCAAATCTGCTCCAAGCTCTTTGCCTAATATCATTACCTCAACTTCCCCATCATGCAATTGGACCTTGGAAAATCTCCGTGATTCTACGTTTTCTATCTGCTTTACCTGTATCCACTCCCTGGCCTTAACAAGGTCATTCTGTGCCTTGGAATTTTGTTTGACAAATATTTCGTCATTTACAGCTTTAGGTATGTAAACAATATTATAAATATCCTTTAATAAATGAAGCCTGTCTATAGCAGATAAAGCAATTATAGGTGTGGAGTTCACAATAACAACCCTGTCAAGCATTGGCAAAATCCTCTTTCAGGCTTTCTTGAGAGCTATACTGAAATATTGAAATTTGATTCTCAGCAAGAAATTTTATAAAATCTTCCTCATTCATTTCTGCAAGCTCCGCACATTGACCGACCGATAGCCTTCCATCCTGATAAAGCTTCAAGGCCGTGAACCTTTTCATGTCAAGTGCAAGCTCTTTATCGGATTCTCTCAGTGCCAGAAGTATTTCGCTAGGTAAAGTTACACTAATATTTATATTCTTCATATATCTCACTCCGAATTCTTTTGATATAACAATTATACCACAACTTTAAGGGCATTAGACTTAAATATTTGCAGTGAATTTGAAAACCGCAAAATCGGGGACATTTCTCAAAAAACAAGCAATACATCCTCCCTAAATCACAGGCAAAAAGGCCCGTGCAAGCCCACTTGCTATGCGGTATCACTGCTTAAGCCTTTAGCAAGCTAATCACTATTTTTGAGGAATGTCCCCATCTTAGGGAAGAATCCCATTGCCAGTTTCTGAACATAGAATATAGCTAACAAAATCTTTATAACTCAATTCCATTTGAAATGTTGGTGCTCTCTTTTGGTGCTCTCTTTAAGAAAGAGAGGCTTGAAAATGCTTATTGAGAATGATGAGTTATGTATTGAGGCTTTTTTTAGGGAGTAAAAGAAGCGCCCCCTTATGCAGAAAAACCCGGGATGGCAAGCTCCCAGGTTTTTAAAATCTATTTATAATATTATGCATATCAAGCCGCCGCTGCCTTCATTAATTATTTTCTGGAGCGTCTCCTGAAGCTTTAGCTGCGCATCCTCGGGCATCCTGAACAGCTTATTTTGCAGCCCTTCGTTTACAAGCTCATGCAGCGACTTTCCGAATATGTTCGACTCCCATATCTTTCCCGGATCGCTTTCAAACTCCTTCAGAAGGTAGCTCACCAGTTCCTCGGACTGCTTTTCGGTACCGACAATAGGAGCTATTTCAGTTTCTATATCCGCTCTGATCATGTGAATAGAAGGCGCGCTGGCTCTCAGCTTTATTCCGAATCTGGCACCCTGCTTGACTATTTCAGGCTCCTCTAAGGACAGCTCCTCCATCTGCGGCATAACCATGCCATAGCCCTTAAGCTTTACCTCATGCAGGGCATATTCAATTTTTTCATATTCCCTTTTTATTCTCGACAAATCCTTCATCATTCCCACCAGCCTGTGCTCGCCTTCGATTTCCAGCCCTGTGGTTTCACTTAAGACCCTGTAGAACAGCCCGTCTGAGGTGCTGAGATCCACCAGTATATTGCCTTCCGCAAGATTTATTCTATCTATATAAGCCCTTTTTATAAAATCATATTCTCCGAACATTCCTATGGCATCCTTTGCCTCGCGTATCTTGGATACTCCTTTAAAGGTATCCTTTATTGCATTTATTACATCGGTCTTAAGCCAATGCTCATCCTCCAGAGTCTCTATCCATTTTGGAATATTTATCCCCATCTGGTCAATAGGGAATTCATAAAGTATATTTTCCATTATGGAATTTATGTCTTCCACTCTAAGCTGTGCACAATTCACATTAATAACAGGGACTGAATATTTATCCTCGAGCTCGTCTCTAAGTTTAATTGTTTCGGCATGCGACGGCCTTGTTGAATTAAGTATGATTACAAAAGGCTTGTTAATGGATTTAAGCTCGCTTACAACTCTTTTTTCCGCTTCAATATATTCTTCCCTGTCCAGATCCGTTATGCTTCCGTCAGTAAGCACCACTAATCCTATAGTAGAATGCTCGGTAATAACCTTTTTTGTCCCCAGCTCTGCCGCCTCCTCAAAGGGGATCTGATGGTCATACCAGGGAGTGGATACCATTCTGGGGCTTTCATCCTCCATATATCCCAGAGCTCCCTTCACAAGATATCCTACGCAGTCGACCAGCCTTACCTTAAGCCTTACATTTTCATCAACTGTAATTTCAACAGCCTCATTGGGTACAAATTTAGGCTCGGTTGTCATTATTGTACGTCCTGTGGCACTCTGAGGCAGTTCATCCTTTGCCCTCTCCTTCTGATATGCGTTTTCTATATTAGGTATAACCAGCAAATCCATAAATCTTTTAATAAATGTGGATTTACCCGTTCTCACAGGGCCTACTATACCTATATAAATATCTCCCTGCGTCCTCTCAGCTATTTGCTGATATATGTTATATTTCTCCACCCCTAGAACCTCCCTTAAATTATTATCCTCCGGTTGCTCACTCCACGGCTAAAAGTAAGCATTTGATATTTTTACAGCCAACGAGGCTAAAAAGTGCTGTCCCTTATCAATATAAATATATGTCCGTATTTATTTAATATTACAAAAAAAGTGAGCGGGTTATATCCGCTCACTTTTTTACAGGCTAATCTAATACCCAAACTCCCTTTTTCTATTTTACAAATACCTCTATGGCTTTATTTATGAAGCTGACGGACATCGGAAGCCCCTCTCCCTTTTCTCCGTCTATGCTTACGTTAATATCGCTGCTGGACATTATGGTGCAGGATTTGGCCTTCAGCTTCACGACATTTTTGTTATTGATATAGGAGCTGCTGAGTACGTTGAAAAAAAGGTTCGCCAAATCCATATGAGAACAGCTTTTCAGAAGCACAATGTCCATTATGCCGTCCGAAATATCCGCATCCTCAATAAGGTTATAAAACCCTGCCGCATGCTTTCCGTTGAGTATTATAAATAAAAGAATATCCTCCTCTATGGATAAGGTTTCTGTCCTTAAAGTAACCCTGAACGGCTTTATGCTCGTTACCTCACTTAATGCTTTGAGATAATACGCAAAAAGCCCGAAATTCTTTTTAAGCTCACTGTGGGTATTGAAGGAAACATCTACAAATACCCCTCCGGCACAGGTGCTTAAAAAATAGTGCTTATCATTGATTAGCCCTGCATCAATCCTTGAGGTATTGCCCCCCAGCACTATATCTATAAGCTCATCAGCATTTGCGGGAAGTCCCAGGCATCTTGCCAGATCATTGCTGGTTCCCCACGGGAAAATACCGAGAGGGATATTAATACCGTGCTTTAAAATAATATTCACTATAAAATTAACGGTTCCGTCCCCTCCCGAAACAACGGCAAAATCATACCTGTCAAGCTTCAGGACACGCACCAGCATATTTTCACATTCTGCCTCTATTCTAAAAGGCTGAATCAATATATCGCGAGATTGAAACCTCTGTATAATATGATCCAGCCTGTTTATTATGCTGTGATCTCCCGACATGGGATTATAAATTAAAATGGCTCTTGTCATAGGTTCAAACCTCCGCCTTTTTATAAAATACTTCTTAAAAGACTAAAGTCTCACTTTTTTTATGCCTCCCAACTGCTTTCATGGACCACCTCTTCAATTTCATGGGTTCTGTCCCTCATCATCAAATCCACTACCGCCTGCTTTGGGTTTTTTCCGTTAAACAGTATATTATAGGCCTCCGCAGTTATAGGCATGGATACTCCCATTTTGTTTCCAAGCTGATATGCAGGCTTTGTGGTGGAAACTCCTTCAACAACCATTTTAACCTCCTCCAGCGCCTGGCTTACCGATTTGCCCTGTCCTATGAGAATACCGGCCCTTCTGTTTCTGCTGTGCATACTGGTACAGGTAACTATCAAATCGCCTATGCCCGTAAGCCCGCTGAAGGTCTGAGGCTTGGCACCCATAGCCTTTCCCAGTCTGGCTATTTCGGTTATACCCCTTGTCATGAGAGCGGCCTTTGTATTGTCGCCGAAGCCCAGCCCATCTGAAATCCCCGCACAAAGTGCAATTACATTTTTAAGAGCTCCACCCAATTCTACTCCTATTATATCGGGGTTTGTGTATACCCTGAATTTAGGCGTCATAAATATTTCCTGAACTGCTTCCGCCGCTGCTCTGTCAGGGCTTGCCGCTACTACTGTGGTAGGTATGTCTCTGGCTATCTCTTCAGCATGGCTTGGTCCCGACAGCACGACTGCTTCTGCTCCGGGAATTTCCTGCTTTATTACATCGGACAGTATTAGACAGGTATTTTCCTCAATCCCTTTTGAGCATGTTATCAGGAGCTGATCATTTTTTATATAGTTCCTTATGCTGACAGCGTTTGCCCTCGTTGTCTGCGCAGGCACGGCAAGCACCACCGCATCAGCCCCGGCAAGGGCCTTCTCCAGATCACAGGTACAGTTCACCCCCTCCGGAATAACTACGCCGGGAAGCCTGTGTATATGCTCTCTTATATTGTTAATCATGTCAGCTTCTTCACTGAATGGGGACCAGATTTTTACGCTGTGTCCATTTTTGGAAAGAAGAACAGAAAGGGCAGTCCCCATGCTCCCTGCGCCTATTATAGCAATATTTTTTTTCATAAAGACCTCCATTCAACTTATTTTTTTTCTCCCAGCTTTCGCTCGGTGCCATCCAGTATTCTCTTTATATTTTCACGATGCTTAAATATCGCAAGCAGTGCCAGTATGCCGGAAAAAACCGTAAACACAGGCCCTCTTCCGAACAGCAGCGAGCCCACAGGCAGCAGTGCAGCCGCAATAATAGACCCTAATGAAACGTACCTTGTAAGTGCGACGATGATTATAAAGACCCCAAGAAGCGCAAGGGCCATTACGGGATCCATCATAAGAGCTACCGAAAAGGTCGTCAGTATGCCCTTTCCTCCTTTAAAATTAAAATACAGAGGCCAGTTATGGCCAACTATACTGAAAATTCCTCCCACCATAAGCCCCATATCCTCAATATAGTCTCTGTTGAATATCTCTGCCGTCACACCTCCGTGGATTATATATAAGCCCATAATACATGCTAATACACCTTTTAATATGTCCCCTGAAATAACCAGCGCGGCGGCCGCCTTCCCCAAGGTCCTTAAGGTGTTTGTCGTCCCGGCATTTCCGCTGCCGTGCTTTCGCACATCCACCCCATAGAATTTGCCCACAATCAGGGAGGTGTTTGCACTGCCCAAAAGATATCCTATAACGCCTGCTATCACCAGCTTGACCACAACAATAAACATCAGGAATATCTCCCCTTATCCAATTTATTTTTTGTACTTATATGCAACGACATCTTGTCATGACTTTTCCTTTTCTCTGTGTATTAATTTTATAGGAGTCCCTTCAAACCCAAAATTCTTTCTTAACTGATTCTCAAGGTATCTTTCATAAGAATAGTGAAAAAGCTCCGAATTATTTACAAATATTACAAATGCGGGCGGCTTTACCCCCACCTGGGTAGCATATAATATTTTGAGCCTTTTGCCTTTGTCCGAAGGCGGCTGGACCATAGCAACCGCTTCTCCCACAAGATCATTGAGCATTCCGGTGGAGATCCTGAGCGCTGCCTGATTTGCCACATATTTTATGAGCTCATAAATTTTGTTTACCCTCTGCCCGGTTTTGGCAGAAATAAATATTACCGGCGCATAGGTCATAAAGCCCAGCTTTTCATGCACCCTCTTACGGTACTCCTCCAGTGTGCCCGTCTCTTTTTCGATTATATCCCATTTGTTTATCACAATAACAGAAGCTTTCCCGGCTTCATGCGCATATCCCGCAATCTTTGTGTCCTGCTCCGTAACTCCGTCCACGGCATCAATCAATATAAGGCATACATCCGCCCTGTCTACTGCTCCCCATGCACGCATTACGCTATACCTTTCAATATTTTCCTCAACCTTGCTCTTTCTTCTTATCCCTGCGGTATCAATGAATACAAACTTATCGCCGTCTATCTCCGCATATGTATCTATAGCATCTCTGGTGGTCCCCGCCACCTCGCTCACAATAACCCTTTCTTCCCCCAGTATTTTATTTATGAGAGAAGATTTTCCGGCATTGGGCTTTCCTACCACCGCAACCCTTATTACCTCATGATCGTATTCGTCCTCCCTGTCCTCGGGAAAATACTTGAATATCTCATCCAGCAAATCGCCCATTCCAAGGCCGTGAACAGACGATACAGGCATTATATCCCCCAGCCCCAGATTATAAAATTCATAAGCCTCTGCAGGAAGCTCGCCTACCCTGTCAACCTTATTGACTGTCAGTATAACAGGCTTGCCCGACTTCCTGAGCATGACAGAAACCTCTCTGTCCGAGGCAGTAAGCCCATCCTTCATGTCTACCATAAAAACTATTACCTCTGCCATTTCGACAGCCATTTCCGCCTGCCTTTTCATTTGCTGCATTATCCTGTTCTCACTATAAGGCTCTATTCCCCCCGTGTCTATGAGCGTAAATTTTCTGCCTCTCCACTCCACCTCCGTATATATCCTGTCGCGGGTAACTCCGGGGGTATCCTCAACAATAGATATTCTTTTGCCTGCAACATAATTAAAAAAGGTCGATTTCCCAACATTAGGTCTTCCAACTATTGCCACAACCGGTTTTGCCAATTTTTTCACCTCTATATTCCGTAATAAGTCCTACTTATTATATAATCTTTCCCACTACTTTTTCAATAAAGTCTTTGCCGTCATTCTCAACAACGGTTATTTTTACATTAAGCTGCTGCTCCATTGTCTCTATGCTGCAATCGTCCAAAAGAATTCTCTCTCCCGCTTTGAGCATGCTTGCTGATATAAGAAGCTCCTCTCCCAGAGCCTTGTCTTTTAATTGGGAAATAATATCCCTTCCCGTCAGCAGGCCCGTTACTGTAACATTTTCTCCAAAAAATTCATTTTTTATAGCAAATACATTTACCGTTACTGTGCCAAGCCTTCTTTCAAGCACACCGGACAATTCCCTTATAAGCGCGGACGCAGAAATACCCGTTGCTATACTGACCTTCCTCGGAGATATACATTTTAAATCCGCGGCTTCAAGAAATTCATAAAATTCATGCTTTAGCGAAGCAGCAAGGCCCACCCCATTTTCTATTTGCGGGAAATCCTCATACTCCTCATATTCAGGCAGAGGCGCTCCAGCCATTATATAGAACTCATCGGAAAGATACGCAAGCCTTGAGCCGTATTTTTTATGCAATCTCTTTTGCCATTTATGCACCTGGCCTATAACCTCTGCAGACGATTCCTTCCCATAAGGCTCCAGGCGCTCAAGCCCTTCCCTGTACCTGCTTATTCCCACAGGCACTATTGAAATGCTTCTTATTCCCGGACGCAGCCCGGCAAGCTCGAAGATTGTCCTGTCAAGCTCTTCTCCGTCATTTATCCCTCTGCATAAGACAATCTGGCAGTTTATTTCGATTCCGTGAGACGTCAGCTTTTGTATCCTGTCCAGTATATTCCCTGCAAATCTGTTTTTAAGCATATATTTTCTAAGCCTTGGATTTGTACAGTGCACAGATACATTAATAGGAGACATCCTATACCTGATAATCCTGTCTATATCACCGTCACTCATATTTGTTAAGGTGACATAATTTCCCGTAAGAAATGAAAGCCTCGAATCGTCATCCTTAAAGTACAGTGTATCTCTCATTCCGGGAGGCAATTGATCTATGAAGCAAAATATACATTTATTTGTACAGCTTTTCTCCCGGTCTATCATTGAGAATTCAAAATCAATTCCCAGATCCTCATATTCGTCCTTTTCTACCTCTATACTCCAGATCTCTCCGTTCTTTTTAAGAACCTCAAGCACCAGCTCGGAATCAGCAATAAGAAATCTGTAATCAAATATGTCTTTAATTTTCTCACCATTTATTGATAATATGGCATCACCCTGCTCAATGCCCGCCTCCTCAGCTATACTCAGCGGCAAAACGCACTGAACGGCAGCCGGCTGATGTTTCAAAAATTAGTCCTCCTCAAGAAAAAAGCAGCAGTTTTAAAAACCTGCCGCTTTTCCGGTTTATAACATATTATTTAGCTTCAACTTTAATAACTTCTTTTCCCTTGTAGTAACCACATTCCTTACAAACTCTGTGAGGCAGTTTTAAAGAATGACACTGGGGACAACTTACCAGACCTGGTATTGTCAGCTTCCACTGTGACCTTCTGGCACCGGTCCTGGCTTTGGACCATTTACGCTTTGGATTTGCCATGCATTACACCTCCCTACCACTGCAACCGTAAAACGCTGATTACATATAAAATTAAATATTTTAATTTTTAAAAAAATTTTTTAATGCTTCCATGCCTGGATGTATAGCATCCGTTCTGCAATTACATTCATTGTAATTCAAGTCTGCACCGCACACCGGACATATCCCCTTGCATTCCTCTGAACACATCTGCTTCATTGGAAGATTCAATATGATATTATCTATAAGCACCTTATCAAGCTCTATGAAGCCGTCCTCATATGTATACGCCTCGACATCCATATTTTCCCCGGCATTCACAAACTCCTCACGTATAAGCAAATCCAGCTTATCGCGGATCTCCTTAAGGCACCTGTAACATCCTACTGTATAACCGGCCTTCAGTCGCCCATTTAACTTTAAAATCCCCCCCACATTTGTAAGGCTTCCACTAAATTCAACGGGGGCATTAAATAAAAACTCATGGCCCAAAATAGAATCTAAATCCTCAATCAAATTATTATATTCTATCTGCAATGAAGACCCATCAGTTTTTTCAATACCGGAAATATCAAACTTCATAAGCCACCTCTTAAACCGACAAAAGATATTATACTAACTAATATATCTTTTGTCAATAAATTATCTGATATGCAAAGCACATATTTTATTATGATCCAAATGAGCCTGCTGTATGTATGGTCGGGTACTGATGGATTTTTATTTTAAATCATATTTATGCATACTGTTATGCAATTCCCTTTAAATTCTCTTCAAACGGAGGATATATTATTCCCTTTTCGGTAATTATAGCTGTTATATACCTGTTGGGCGTCACATCAAATGCAGGATTCATTACGTCTATTCCTTCAGGAGCAACAGGTATCCCCTTTATATGAGTGACCTCCTCACGGCTTCTCTCCTCTATAGGTATGCTGTCGCCGGTCTGTATTGAAAAATCAATTGTGGAAACAGGCGCGGCAATATAAAAGGGTATGTTGTTTTCCTTTGCCAGCACTGCCACAGAATATGTCCCTATCTTGTTTGCAGTATCCCCATTTAAGGCAATCCTGTCCGCGCCGACAATCACACAGTCTATTTTCCCCAGCTTCATGAAATGCCCCGCCATATTGTCGCATATAAGCGTAACCGGAATTCCGTCCTGCTTAAGCTCCCACGCCGTAAGTCTGGCTCCCTGAAGATAGGGTCTTGTTTCATCGGCAATAACCCTTATGTTTTTCCCCTCGCCGTGGGCAATCCTCATTACGCTGAGCGCTGTGCCATAGTCACAGGTTGCAAGCGCGCCTGCATTGCAGTGTGTAAGTATTGTGTCATTGTTTTTTATAAGCTTGCTGCCATGCATCCCTATGGCCTTGTTGGTTTCAACATCCTCACAATCCATATTGCAGGCTTCTTGTGCAATAATGCTCTTGATTTCCTCAACAGATTTGTGTCTGTTGTCCACAGCCTTGCGGTACACCCTGTCTATGGCCCAGAAAAGGTTTACCGCCGTGGGCCTGGTACCGCGCAGGGTATCGCATATCACATCCAGCTCGCGGAAAAACTCGTCCTTTGAGCCGTCTGACGCCGAAAGTGCTCCTATGGCTACACCATATGCCGCTGAAACTCCTATCGCAGGAGCTCCTCTCACTATCATATCCCTTATTGCGTCCGCCACCTCCATATAGGTGGCACAGTCTACGATCTTATACTCAGAAGGCAGCTTTGTCTGATCTATAAGCTTTAAAATACCGTCCTTATATTCAAGCGGTCTCATACTTTTCCCCCTCTAATTACATGAATTAAAAACATTATACCATACCACAAAAAATTTACGCCTTTGCCCCCCTGCGCTTAAGCATAATATACACTATACCCAATGCCGCGAATACGCACAGCAGTACAAATCCGATGCCGTTGTAGGTTTTGAGTATTTTATTTATAAGGGAAATATTATTTCCTATGAATCTTCCGAGGAAAAGTGCCAGTGCATGATGTACGACAGTTGAAGCAAGCACCGCCAGATACACATCCCTCCGCCTCACCTTAAATATCCCTGCCAGAAGAAGCATTACAGCATTTATACCGGGTACAAACTTGCTTATTATTATCGCATAGGCCCCGTATTTTTTTAATATTCTGTCGGCCCTATTTCTGTGTTTTTCGCTAACATATCTTTTTATGAGCTTATACCGAAACACATTGCTTCCCTTACAATATCCCAGTCTATAAATTACTATAGACCCTAAAACAGTACCCGCCATGGAATTTAAAAAAACTGTTGGAAAACTGTAAAATACGCCCATTGTAGTGACATATCCCGCAAAAACCAGTATTACGTCTCCGGGATGCGGAGGGAAAACCATCTGGAGCATGGAAGAAATAAACAAAAGTACATACACAAAAAAAACATTTTTTTCAACAAATTCTCTTAAGAATTCAATTATAACCGTTTCCATGCCGTCTCCTTTGCACAACCCTAATTATATATAATTCATCTGGAATTTTCAAAAATAAGCTTGCATTTGTCCGCGCGGTATTTTGTTATAACATGCTCCACCGCCTGAGAGCTCTTGGAGTATAAAACATTCTCTATTCTTATAAGAGCCTGTCCCGTCTGAACCTGCAAAAACTGCGAATCGCACTGCTCCGCATATATAATCTCAAGAGAGCTCTTTGTTTTAGCAGGTATTAACGGGTACTTTCCTCTCATTATATCGTAGGACGGCTTTTTGTCCTTTATATCCTCAACTATATTTGGAAACAGGCTTATGGGTATATAAGAGACATTTAACGCAAATACCTCACCGTTCCATATGGAAACATACTTTATCTCCGCAAAATCCACCCTCTGGTTTCGCAAAATATTGAAAATCTCGTCCAGCTTCTGGAAATCTATATTTTTTATAACATCAATTGAAATAATCTCTTTTTCTCCCGGCACCTCACTGTCCAGGAGCGAATCGGTAAAACCTGAGTAGCTTTTTATGTCAATATGTGTCTTGGATCTGGAAACAAATGTGCCCTTGCCCTTCTCTTTATACAGATATCCGCTGTTTGTCAATTCGCTTATGGCCTGGCGGACAGTCGGCCTGCTGATATTGTATATATCACACAGCTCCTGCTCGGAAGGTATTTTTGAGTCCTGTGCATAGTCGCCGCTGTCTATTTTCTTAAGTATTAATGCTTTTAGCTGGCAATATAAAGGTACATCACTATATTTGTTTATCACAAGAGAGCCTCCTCACACATAAACATTACCTGACATAATTACACCCTAACTAATTCTACAGTATTATCGGTTATTCTTCAATAATATTTTACAGCCCTAAACCTTGAGAACTACGTCTATATCTCCTGTATGATTTTTTTCCAGGACGGGCCTTATAAATTGGTTTACAAAATCCTCAACCTGCTCCGGTGCTCTTCCTACATAATTTTTAGGGTCCAGCACCGAATACAGCTCCTTCAGAGTCATTCCGAACATGCTGTCGGAAGCTATCCTTTCCATAAGATCGTTCTTTTTCCCTTCAACCTTAACCTGCTTTGCCGCCTCGAGGGAATGAACCCTTATCCTTTCATGCAGCTCCTGCCTGTCACCTCCGCGTTTAACGGCCTCCATCATTATATTTTCGGTTGCCATAAACGGAAGCTCCTCCATAACATGCCTGTGTATAACCTTGGGATAGACCACAAGCCCCTCTGAAACATTGATATATATATTGAGTATAGCGTCAACAGCCAAAAACGCCTCAGGTATGCTTATCCTTTTATTGGCGGAATCATCGAGAGTCCTCTCGAACCACTGGGTAGAAGCCGTAATCGCAGGATTTAACGCATCAACTATTACATATCTTGCAAGAGATGAAATCCTTTCACTTCTCATGGGATTTCTTTTATACGCCATTGCAGAAGAGCCTATCTGCTTTTCTTCAAATGGCTCCTCAATTTCCTTCATGCTCTGCAGAAGCCTTATATCATTGCTGAACTTATACGCGCTCTGCGCGATCTGGCTTAGTGCATTTAATACCTTGCTGTCAAGCTTCCTTGTATATGTCTGTCCCGACACCGGAAATACACTGTCAAAGCCCATTTTGCGGGCTATAATGCGCTCGAGCGTCTTTACCTTTTCATGATCTCCGTCAAAGAGGCTTAAGAAGCTGGCCTGCGTGCCGGTAGTCCCTTTTGACCCCAACAGCTTCATTGATGAAATGACAAATTCCACCTCCTCAATATCCATTAAGAGATCCTGTATCCACAGGCATGCCCTTTTACCCACTGTCACAAGCTGGGCCGGCTGGTAATGTGTAAATCCCAGGGTAGGCATGTCCTTATAATTTAAGGCAAATTCCGAAAGCCTTTTCACAACATTTACAAGCTTATTCTTTACAAGCTTTAACGCCTCGTTCATTATAATTATATCGGTGTTGTCTCCCACATAGCAGGAGGTAGCACCCAGATGTATTATTCCCCTGGCGCCGGGGCACTGCTCTCCATATGCATGCACATGCGCCATTACATCATGCCTGAATTCCTTCTCCTTCTTCTCTGCAACATCATAATTTATATCATCCTTGCGGCTTTTGAGCTCCTCAATCTGCTTATCGGTTATATTAAGCCCCAGCTCCTTTTCCGCTTCAGCGAGGGCAATCCAAAGCCTTCTCCATGTTTTGAATTTCATATCGGGGGAGAATACCTCCTGCATCTCGGGGCTTGCATACCTTGCATTAAATGGACTTTCGTATGTTTTTCTCAAATTATATCTACCTCCAGTGAAATTATGTTATTTATTATACATATTTTTATTATTTAAATCCAGTAGTTGTCATTGTAAGTAAATTGACAATCAAGCCGCGGGCAAAAAAATTGCGGGGTATATGCAATCCCCGCGTAGATATTTATGAATATGAGATTGATACTTAAGGATTTCCGACAGAACCCGCTCCTGTTAAAAGAGCTTGCCCATCTGAAATCCAAAGTCAATTATAATACTGATAAAGGAACAAATCAAGTGAAATATTCGCAAATAATCCTTGCCGCGCCTATACGCTGTTGTTTGTCCTGCTGAGGCTTGCAAACTTCTGGCGTACCCTGTCAAATACATTATATATATTTTTAGATTCCTTTGTAAGCAACGGCCCTATAACCGCCAGAATCAGCACATACAGCACGGCAAAGGACTGGAGGATGGGCAGCAATCCTCCCTCTTTTCCTATATTGGCCATAACAATGGAAAATTCTCCTCTTGAGACTAACGTGAATCCGATGTTAAGCGAAGCACGGGGAGTAACCCCTGAGATTTTTCCGGCAATCATTCCTGAGAAAAAGTTTCCCGCAATAGTAAGAAGTACTGCAATACCAGCCATCCAGACAGCTCCTCCTAACGATGTAGGATCAATTGAAAGCCCGAAGCTGAAGAAAAACATTGCCCCGAATAAATCCCTGAAAGGCAAGACATTATGCTCTATGCGTTTGACATGCTGCGAATCAGCGAGGACAAGCCCTGTCAGCAATGCGCCTATTGCCTCTGCTACATGGACGCTTTCCGAAAAGCCCGCAACTATAAAGAGCACTGCCATCACTACAATTAGAAATATCTCCGGGGATTTTATATCCAATGCCTTGTCAATATATTTAATTATTTTTCTGCCTATAAGCAAAAATAAAAGAATAAAAATGAGAGCGGCCAGGGAAGTAAGCAGTACCCCTACAAAGGAACCCGCTCCGCTTAATATAAGCCCTGACAATATTGACATGTGTATTGCTATAAACAGATCATCAAACATGATCATGCCCATAATGATTTCCGTTTCTCTGTTGGCAGTACGCTTAAGATCCACCAGAACCTTGGCAACAATGGCGGTAGAAGAGCTTGTCATAATACCGCATATTACCAGAGTTTCTTTTACCGGAAGCTTCATCAGCCATCCCAAAATCAGGCCTGATATAAAATTTATAGCTATATAAAACGTTCCTCCCGTTATAATAGACTTTCCTGACTTTATAAGCCGCGTCACGGAAAATTCCAGACCCAGGTAGAACAGTAAAAACAGCACTCCCAGCCGTCCCATAAATTCAATAAATTCGGAGCTTTCAAGAAACCTCAAATCAATAATTCCGATATGCGGAGCATGAGGCCCAACCGCCATTCCGATCAATATGTAAAATGGAATAACCGAAAACCGGAACCTGTTGGATATCAAGCCCACAACAGCAATCAGCACCAGCGCAAGGCCTACTTCAAAAATAAGTGTGTCCATCAACTACCCCCTATATATTTATTCACTTCCCCTTAACAGATGATCTTTTAATGTTTTCAGATTCTTCCTTTCTCCCGCTACCACAATAATAGTATCCGCGGAAAATATAAAATCAGGACCAGGATTAATTTGCATTTTATGATTCTTTTTAATTGCTGCAACTATAGTTACGCCGGTTTTTTGGCGAATTTCCATTTCTCCTATATTTTTACCTATGCATTTAGCATGCGCCTCGATTTTATACCATTCTACAACCAGATTGTCCAAAGCAATATCCATATTATCCAGAAGCTTTGACTTATAGGACATCCCGCCGATAATTGCGGCAACCGATCTGGCCTCATCATCCTCAAGTGTCACCATAGATATGCTTTCGTCCGGATTGTCGTGATAAAAATGGTACAGCTCACGCCTCCCGTCATCGTGAATAACAACCACAATTTTATCACCGCTACGAGCCTCAATCTGATATTTATGTCCAATTCCGGGCAAATCAGACTCACGAATATTCATAAAATAAATACCTCCCATGCTTTTTATAAGCATAATTTTTTAGTTTATATTTCTAATACAATTACAATTTATTATACCACAAATTTTTCTTCTGTTTTATCAATAATTGACTGCTCAAACTTTTTTGCACTGACAAGCTGTACACACACGCACAAAATTTCTATTGCGCTCTTTAAATCCTCAAGGGAAGGGTATGTTGGAGCTATGCGGATATTTCTGTCTCTCGGATCCTTTCCGTAAGGAAAGGTATCCCCGACGTTTGTCAGTGTAACCCCTGCCCTGCCGGCCATATCGTACACTTCCCCCGCACACCCGTCAAGTGTGTTCAGGCTTATAAAATAGCCTCCCCGCGGCTTATTCCACCATGCAATATTTCTTTCTCCGAGTTCTTTTTCCAATATGTCAAGCACCGCATCGAATTTGGGCTTTATTATCGCGCTGTGCTTTTTCATATGCCCCTTTATGTCA
The DNA here is from genome assembly GCA_023390115.1 of Bacillota bacterium. Lineage (GTDB taxonomy): Bacteria > Bacillota > Clostridia > Acetivibrionales > DSM-27016 > Anaerobacterium. The sequence continues at coordinate 30,158 of JAEWDM010000036.1, read as the reverse complement.
TCAAGGCTTTTAAAGTACGCCGTATGCCTGAGCTGGTTTATCTTGTCGGGGCCTATTGTCTGCTTGGACAACTGCTTCCTTATAAAATTAATATTGTCTTCACTTGCCGCCATGGCAGCTACACCGGAGCCAGGAAAGCTTATTTTTGAGGTGGATGCAAAGATAAATGCCCTGTGGGGATTTCCCGCTTCCTTACACGCCTCAAGCAGGTTCTTAAGCTCATCCGGCTCATCCTCAAGGTGATGGACTATATACGCATTATCCCAGAATATCCTGAAATCATCCGCTTTTGTATCCATTTTCGCCAGCCTGTCTACCACTTCGTCAGAAAAGGTTATTCCGTCAGGATTGCTGTATTTTGGAACACACCATATTCCCTTGATTGCTTCATCCTTTGAAACAAGCTCCTCTACCGCATCCATATCAGGCCCTTCTTCTGTCATGTCCACATTTATCATTTCAATATTCATAAGCTGGCATATCCCGAAATGACGGTCATACCCGGGTACGGGGCATAAGAACTTCACCTGCGGGAGCTTTGACCATGGCCTTTTCCCTCCGCATACTCCCAAAAGCATTGCACGCGCAACGGTGTCATGCATCATATTCAAGCTTGAATTTCCGCCTATAATAACCTCTTTAGTGCTTACCTCAAGCATTTCGGCAAATATTGCCTTCATCTCGGGCAAGCCGTCAACACCTCCGTAGTTTCGGCAGTCGGTTCCGTCAGACGCCTTGCATGTATCGGCGCCGAGCGGAAAGTCAAGCATCCCGGCCGAGAGGTCAAGCTGCTCCGGACATGGCTTTCCGCGAGACATGTCAAGCTTAAGTCCCAGATCCTTAAACTGCTTGTACCTGCCCTCAAGCTCTGATATATACTCTTGCAGCTGTGAAATGTCAAATGACTCTAACTCCTTCATTTTTACAATGCCCCCATTTATATGTTATTAAAATATTCCTCACCTTAAGTTTACAATTTACCAATTATATATCTAACGGATACCTGTTAGATATATAATTGGTACCTATGAAATTAATTTTAATACATCATATTAACTTTTGCAAGTTTATGCTCATAAATATGCAAATATTTTTTGCTTTGGGGGCATTTAAAACTTTTACAAGAGACTTTATGAAGGTTTGATGCTTCAAAACTACATTTTGAAATATTTAGCATCATATATTAAGTCTCAAAACAATTTTCAGTCCATCATGGTCTGACAGTCCTTCATGGTAAATGCTTTTATATTCCTTAATACGTATATTTATATTATCACGGGCTACGAACGCATAGTCAAACCTCCAGAATTTTAATCCATTAAAGTCAAATGTAAGCGGAATAAGCTCATCAGAGTATTTAACGGCATCTATGTTATCCTCCGTGATCATGTCCATAACCCCCATGGCCTTAGTGGAATTAAAGTCTCCTGATACAAAATAAGGCATACCGGTTTTTTCAATATCCCTTCTCAGGTTTTCAAATCCCAGCCGCCTTGCGGTATACCTTCTTTTCATGGTTTCATAAAAATATCTCGTAAATGGGCTCACAGGCTCTATATGAAGCAGCATATGAACATTAAAGAAGCGCACTGCTCTGCCATAAATTTCAATATCATGAACAGAGTATTGCTCAGAATAATCCGTATGGGAGTCTTGTATTGGGAAACGTGAGATAATGACAAATTGCTTATTGACTGCCAGATAATATCCCGGAAATTCCTCCTTCATTCTTTCAGTGTCGTCAATTTCCAAATAGGTTAGCGGAAAGCCCGGGACGACGGAGCAAATATTAAAAAGGCGCGATTTGTCAATTCCCGGGCTTTCCGGATTTATGGAGCCATATAAATATTCCTGGAGAATATATATGTCCGCATCCTGTTTTTTTAAAAAGCTATAGAGCTCATCCTTGTCCTTATTTTGATCCCAGCATTCAGTATTCCAGTTAAATATTTTTATTTCTTTATATTCCTCCGGCGGATGAATATCCGAGACGGCATTACTACTCTTCTGCCGGGAAAAATTAATATCAAACTGAGTAAATCCCATAACCAGTGATATTGCTGCCATAAACAGCGCAAGCACATTTTTTTTCTTCTGCAGAAGCTCGTAGGCAAGAAACCCTGACGGAATTATTACAAAAAAGAATGTGGGCACGCTCCCAAAAAAGCTCCATAAAAATATTTTGCCTGTAAGCATTAAATGAAAAGCCATAAAGACAAGCCACAGCGCCAACAGCATTCTTATTGTGAAGCCAACAGGATTTTTTATTTTATACATTTCCAAATTCCTCTTTCCTAATAAATAAGCACTAATATTTATGCTTCAGCAAATAATAGTCCGGTGTATCTCCAGTCCATAGCCATAACAATACTTTTACCCGAAATACCTTTTAATATATTTTTTAGCTATCTCTATAAGGTTCATATTCAGAACGTCATCAAGAGCTTCTATAAAGTGATCTATTTCCTCCGTGCTTATCACAAGCGGAGGAGATATCAGCAACTGATTGGTGTCATGCGGGGGCGTTTGAATAAGGATATGATGTCTTTCATACAGCTCTGTTATAATCCCACCCGTTGTTAATTTTGCAAACATCTCCTCGGGGACGCCGGGGATTAGCTTTGCAAGCTTATAGGCTACGTTTTCAAAGCGTATGCACAGCAGCAGTCCTGCTCCGTTAACATACTGTACAATGGAATGCTTTTGCTGGATTTCCCTAAGCCTCCGCAAAAAGTACTCTCCCTTTTCAGCCGCACCCTCCACCAGCTTCTCCTCCATAAGTATGTTGATTGCCTCAATGGCCGATACTACCTCTTCCCCATAGCCATTATAGGTTGATGAGTGCAAAGCCGCCTCACTTATTCTTCCATATGCCCTCTGGAAAATATCCGGCCTTGCGATATATGCCGCAAAGGTGCCCTTTCCTCCTCCAAAAGCCTTTGAAAAGGTGCATATATCGGGACTTATGCCATGATGCTCAAATGCAAACATTTTTCCCGTGCGCCCAAATCCTGAGTAGACCTCATCCATAATTAATACTACATCATATTTATCGCATATTTCCCTGACCCTCCGGAAATACCCGTCAGGAGGTATGACCACTCCCTCTGTGCGTATTGCCTCAACTATAAATGCACAAACCTTGGATTTAGTCATTCTTCCTTTATTCTGGACAACAACTCTTTCCAGAGCCTCTGCATCTCCATAGGGAATTTCGACGCAGCCCGGCAGAAGCTTAAAGTGCTTATTTTGATGCTTTTCCGAGCCTGAGACCGATAATGTGGCATGGGTTTTGCCATGGAAGGAGATATCGGTATACACTATAATATCTCTCCCGATCCCTCCATATTTCTCAGCCATTTTTAATGCCCCCTCGTTAGCCTCTGCTCCGCTGTTGCAAAAAAATACAACCTCTAAATCCTCCGGAAATATTTGTGCCAGATTATTACATAACACAGCCTGATAAGGCGACGGATGGAATTTCCAGAACTCCAATTGCTCCTGGTCTGCCCACTCCCTTCTGGCCTTCAGCACCCTTGGATGGTTATGCCCGATATTCATTACACCCAGATGCCCCGACATATCAAGAATATCCGTTCCATCCTTAAGATAAAGCCTTGTGCCTCTGGCACGCACCGGCGCGGATTGCGTAAAGCCCAGCATATTAAGCAGCTTTCCCAGATTGGGGTTGATGTGCTTTTTAAACAAATATAACGTTTCCTTCGGCGTCAGCCTCTCCGCATCCTCTATAGTCAGTAGTCTTTGTTGTGTTTTATGTGCTGTAAGCATGTTATTCTCCTCCTATATATAAATTAATCCGTTGTATCGGTCTTAGCGGATTCAGAAAAAATATTTCGCATACTTCACAACTCCCCTGTTCCAGACAGCATTATTTCCGGCTCCTGCTTTATAAGCCTTCTTGCCCATATTTTCTAAATACCAGTGATAATTTCTTATTAAAGCTTCACGGTTGGAATACACAGGGGCATAGCCTAAATTTTCTCTGGCCTTATCAATAGAAACATAATAATTTCTGTTTAATTTCATATAGAGCCTCTTATAAAAGGGGGAAAGCTTTAACTTTTCCAGAAGATTAAGCGCAACCAGCATGGGCAGAGCGGGAAGACAAATAATTTTCCTGTTATACCCCGCCTCATCCAATACCGCCTGATAATCCTCCTTAATAGTGGAAAACTCTGCGGCGCCTATATTGAACAAACCATTTGCCTTTTCCATATCCACTGACATAGCAAGGTAAATGGCCTGGCAGAGATCCTCTACCGCAAGCAACTGATATTTGTTATTGCCACGCCCCAGCATCGGAAACCCTCTTCCTTCACTGGCCCACTCATATAAAATTCCGAAGGTCCCCAGCCTTTGGGGCCCTATAAATGATCTGGGCCTTAATATACTGACGCATTTTCCTCTGTTTCTCCATTGGCCGCATATTTTTTCAGCCTCTATCTTACCCTTATTATAAGGATCATAAGGCTTAACCTCATCACTCTCATAAACAGGAACCTTTTCCGGAACTCCGTATACCGACGTGGAGGATATGTAAATAAACCTTTCAACATTGCCGATGCTAAAGGCACATTCCAGCAAATTTGCAGTACCGTTGATTATTATGTCATATATCTCATTTTCCTGATACGAAGGGGAGGCCGAAGCACAATGAACTACAATATCAATTCCCTTAATAATCCTGTTAACCTCTCCTCTGTTCCTTATATCTCCGCTATAAGCCTTAAAGCGAGAATACAGCCTTGTGTCCTGCGCTATGTCAAAAAGCACAAGCTCATATAAGCCGCTGTAACCAGCCTCAAGATACTCAACTAAATTTTTCCCCAGCACTCCGCTGCTTCCGGTTATTAGTACCTTCTTCTTCATCCCTTCACCCCACTCACATATTTTAAACGAAACTCCCTGCTGAAAATTATATTTATGAGTCCCCTCACAAACCCCCAAAACACAACCGAATTAATCAACCAATGCATGCATGTGAAAAAGCAAGTAAAGAGCAGGCCCTTTTCCTTCCTTACAAATTTATACTGTCCAAAATCGGACAACACAAATATAAAAATACATGCTGCAAAAAGCAGCGCAGCCACAGGTTCAAAAAGTATTGTAAAAAGCATTATGTTGCTTGCGCCTACGGCCAGCATTCCAAGTCCCCTTAAAGGAGTCTCAAAGCCCCTGCTGAATTTCTTCCTGTGAAAATAGAAAGGAACTCTCTGTCTTGCACGCTCGTGCATTTTTTTAATCAGCGGCAGCAGCTTGTCCTCGTCATCATGATAGCCTACCACACCGCTGGTAAGTAAGAGCTTATATTTCATATTAATTCTGTGCCCGAACTCAATATCCTCAGAATTATTCAGTCTCTCATTAAAGCCCCCCATCTCATAAAAGGCATCCCTTTTGACGGCTCCCAGAGAAAAAAATCCCGCAGTAACATAGCCCTCGGAGCTTTTTCTCCAGTAATGCCCCTGCAAGTTCCTGTATTCCTCTATAATGCTGTCGTTAAATAGAGGTTCCTTTGCGTATATGCCGCATACCGAGGCCAGTGAAGCATCTTTTTTAAATTCCCTAACCGTGTTTTCAATGGCATTATTAAAGAGCGCCACATCGCTGTCAAGAAAAAAGAATATTTCTCCCGACGAGTTTTTTGCTCCTGTATTGCGCGCGGCCGACACTCCTTTGTTTGAAGGAGCTATAATAATTCTGCAGGGATATTTTTTTGCAATCTCTATAGAGCTGTCGGTGCTCCCGTCATCTACAAAAATAATCTCTGTGTTTTTATAGGTTTGTTCCATAAGTGCTTCCATACATCTCGGCAAGGTTTTCTCATAATTATAATTAGGAATAATTATAGACACCAAGGGATTGTCCGTCATTTTCATTCACCCCATTACAAATTTGATTTCTGAATTGCCATAGCTCTACGAGCCTCTTTTTTTGATTAAATAACGACATTCATTTAAGCCGATTAGCTTATGTTTAATATAAAAAGCCTTTAACACCAGGCACAGAAAAAAATCCTTTTTATACTTATTTATCATGTGCCTTAAATTTTTTAACGACTCTTCTCTTTTGTCCATAAAATTACTTTCATGCAGGATGTGATAGTTAACGGCATTTTTTTCTCTTCTGTAACAAACGCCCAGCCTGCACAGCCTGATACCCAGATCAATATCCTCATGCCCCCAGCCCTTGAAGTCTTCGTCAAAGCCTCCGGCCCTGTTTAAGCATTCTCTTTCAACCGATACATTCCCGGTAAAAAAGGTTAACCAGTTCAAGGGGCTTCCGCGCATGACCGGAATTCCGCTATTGGCTTTTTTTCTCAAAACCTTTGACTCCAGAAAAGCCGTACCTCTCCCCAAAATTCCTGTATGAAAAAGGTCTCCTATTTCATTTTCCGTCAGGAGCACGTCCATTCTTCCACCAATCAAAACACATTTTTGCCTGTGTCCCTCCTCATGCATACGAACAAAGCCGGTGCAGGGAATTCTGTCGTCATCTAAGAAGAGCACTATGTCACCCCTGGCTTTTTTTATTCCGGCATTTCTTGCAGCAGCACGTCCTATATTTGTTTTGCAAATTATCTTGACGGGTGAAAACGAGAATGGTATTTTGTCAAATTCATCAAGAGTACTCTGGCTGCAGCCGTCAAAAACAATAATGACCTCCGTTTCATTGTTTAGCTGGGGCTCAAGTGCCTGCAGCACCAGCCTCAGCCTTGAATTCTTATCCTTTGTGGGTATAATAATGCTGACCTTCATAAGTTAACTTCTCCCGTAAATAAAATTGGATTATCCTTTTGCAACAGAGCTCACGGCGCTAATGCTATGTTTTAGATACAAGTGCTTTATTGTCAGAATAAACATGCCTATAAGAACCAACTGAGCTATAAGTGACGATACCATAGCTCCGGTTATGCCGAAGCTTTTTGTAAGCCAGACAGTAGCCGCCAGCAAGAACGGCAATGGCACACCCACAACCCACAGGCAAAGCACCGCACCCTTTTTCCCCTCTACTGTGAATGCAGAATTCAGCATCCAGTAAATTGAATGAAATCCCGTGCTTATCGAAACTATACCTATATATAGCCAACTGAATTCATACGTGCTTCCATACATGAAATACATAGTAATGCTGAAAGCTGCGTTGGCAAGCACCGAAAAAGGAAGCAGCAAGGGAATAAGACCTATAATCCTTCTATACACCTTCATTTTGTCAATTTCCGCAACGGTGGGAAGGAATACCACCGCAAAAACCTCATGGAACATTATATTAAAAAAGCCCCTCACGTTAGTATGGTACAGTGAATAAAGTCCGACGTCATATGCCGGGCAGTAACGACTGACAATAAAAATGTCTGTGGAAAATAAAGCATAGGATAAAATCCAGCCGACCATGTTTATTGCACCATAGCTGTAAATAAGCCTGACTGCTTTTATAGAAAAGCCCATTCTCTCTATTTTTATATCCCTAAATGCCAATATTGCAAATACACACTGGTTTATTATCATTGCAATAACAAAGTAATAAAAGCTTTTCATTATGAAGTTGCATACCAGCACAATAGCAAAGAAAAGCAAAGAACCGGCCATTTTCAGGCAACTGAGCCGAAAGAACATTTTTTGAGATCTAAGCACAGACTCCATTACCATTGAAAAATTTAAAGCTACTGCAAATATGATACTTAGCACCCACTTGTCTGTTGAAAGGCTGGTTATTTTACAAAGCAGGCCCGTGGCTGATATATAAGCAAGCACTAAAAGCACCGCAGCAGATATATTAGCTAAAAAGGCAGACCCTATAAACTCCTGTCTTTCCTTAATGCCGCACTGAGGAAGATATTTTATTATCGAGTAATTTATACCCGATACAATAGGGATAACAAGTAAATATCCCGCATTCTGAACTATTGTAATATCTCCCATGGCCGCCACGCCTATATATCGCACCGTCAAAGCAATGCTTATCATATTTAAGGCTGCAGTTGTGAACCTGAAAACAAATACAACTCCAAGGCTGCCGAAAAATTTTTTAATGTTTCCGTCGCTTATTAAATTAAGAGCCCTTTGATTGATGCTTTTCAGAAGCTCCTGTGTCATACCCATAAACCTGCCCGTACCTTTCTTTTGCCGTATATGCTTTTATACTTTAAGAGTTATACTGTATAAAAAGTATATTAATCCCCATAAGAATACTGTAAAAATAATACCTTTGTCCTTAAGCAATACCAGTTCAGGACTTTCACCATAATTCTTTTTTACTGTAAGCTGCTCATATCTCAGTATCCCGTATATGACCACAGGAATAGTAATAAGCATATATTTGGCACTCATTTCATGCCATATATGGAGTGAATACGAGACCACAGTACATGCCATTATCATAGGTATAGCGGCGTCTATAAACTCAATGGAGTATTCGCTTAAGGCTTTTCTGTGCTTATATGAGCAATTTTCCATAGAAATCATTTCTTTTTTACGCTTATTCAGTCCCAGAAAAAATGTCAGAAAGGCCACGCTTAATAAAAACCATACATATATATTTCCGTTTAGTACTGCTACGCCTGAAATATATCTTAGAACAAAGCCTGTTGAGATTATTATTAAATCAACGAGAAAAAGCTCTTTCAGCTTAAACGAGTATAATAAGTTTAAAATGAAATAGGCAATAACAATTGCGCCCAGATTAAGATTAAACCGGAGTGCTGATAAAATAACCGAGCTGCTTAATATAAACAGCAGTATAACAGCATTTTTTACACTTATTTTCCCTTTTGGAATCGGCCTGTTTCTTTTGACAGGGTGCAGCATGTCTCTCTTAGCATCCAGGATATCATTTATGATGTATACAGAACTTGAAATACCGCAAAATATCACAAAGGCAAAAATTGATTTCATTACCGCACTGAGGCTGAAAGGTCCGTGGTAAAATAACAGCCCTGAAAATACAAATATGTTTTTTGACCATTGGCGGGGCCTGAGCAACCGTACAAAGCACATAAGGCTGTCGATCGCCGTTGAATATACGTTATCTTTGCTATCCTTTTGATCTCTATATAAGACATTTTCCTTGTTCATTTAAGCATCAACATCCTTTGTTAAAAATATACAAAACGGTAAATGAAGCTGTACATATAAGATTTTTTGTGACATATCTTATTCTTTATACTTTTATTTGTAAATATTTGAATTATTATGTTGTTTATAAGTATAATGTAAGGAAATTTAAACATCTACTGCATCAATATACAGTTTATGTAAAATAACAAGCATACTGGATCATGATCCAGTATGCTTGTTATTTTACATATATATATCCCTGCTCTAAATATCAATGTCATTTAAGGATATCAGTCGAAGCTTAAGCGCTGTAACCACTGCCTGTACAGCACTTTCCACTTTTAATTTTGCAAATATATTAGTTTTGTGGTATCTAATAGTCCCAACATTTATCCCCATTTTCAATGCAACCAGCATGTCTGTCTCACCCCTCGCAATCATTTTTAAAACACCGAGCTGTCTTGGAGTAAGCCTAATACCGTCGTTAATTGTAATGGTACAGTCATTTTTTAGATTTTTAGTTTCATTGGAAATTTTATAAGCAAGTAATTTTGTTATTAAAACAAATTCATTTGTTAGATGCTCTGTGGAAAATAAAGCCAGATATCCCTCAATGTTTTTATCGATTATCAGAAGCTCCGAGAATATATGCCATTTCTTTAAGAAAAGGCAATAGTGATGATGCGGAAGGGTATATATACTGCTTTTAAGTCTCATTGCCAGCGCTATGGAATTAGTTCCGGAAACAGACTCCTCAAGGCATGCTCCTATATGGATAGATGAGTTGTCCGAATACTCCAGAAGCTTCCTGCTTCCTTTTTTTCTTAGCACAACCCCGGTGGAATCAAACAGTGCAAAAAATTTTTTGATTTCTGTAGTATTTTTTAATGTCATCGGCTGCTCTCTCAAACACCGATATCAGTGCTTTGTTTTTTTCCTCAAGGCTTTCTGTGCGTTGTTTTATATCCTTTGGAATATTTCCTGTGGAGAGATTTTTAGCCATACATCTTTGCCAGGATAAAAGGACCTCGTCGGCCAGCCTATAATCATTCATACGTCTTATGCACCTCCGTATTATTAGTTTAATTTACATTATTATACATTATGGTGCAAACTAATTCAATTTCAATCGAACCACACTATAATAATCCATATCGGAGGCATACCATTAAAGCCGCAGGGCCGTACTGCCAGCTTTACCCTAAAACCTGCCGTATAACCCTGATAAAGTTGGCTCCTGCAAGCTTTTCTATACTTTGCTGTGTATAATTTAAGCGGGCAAGCTCGTTAAATATTTTTACGACGTCCTGTATGCCGTTTATACCATCCGGCACAAGCTCTATGCCGTCAAAATCAGCGCCTATTCCTATGCTGTCCTCACCAGCTAACGAGGCAATATGCTCTATATGCTTTATTACATCCGTCATGTCTGCCTTACCGGAATCATTGAGAAACAGAGGGTAAAGATTTATGCCTATAACCCCTCCGTTTCGCTTCACCTCCAAAATCTGGCCATCCCGGAGGTTTCGCCTGTGTCCGCATATCTTCCTTGCATTGGAGTGGGATACTATAACGGGAGACTCCGTTTCCCCCATAACATCCCAGAATCCCTTTTCAGCTATGTGTGACAGATCTACCAGCATACCCAAGCTATTCATTTCGCTCACTACTTTTCTGCCGAAGGGTGTAAGCCCTCCTCCCGGGGTCTCGTCCGCTACTCCGTCGGCAATCTCGTTCCTGTGGTTCCATGTAAGGCATATGCTTCTCACCCCAAGCCTATAAAACACTCTTAGGGCCGACAGCTCCCCCTGCAGCGCATCTCCGCCCTCTATCGACAGCAGCGCGGCAGCCTTACCTTCTGCAAACGCAGCCTCAATATCCCCGTAATTCAAGCACGGGGTTATATAACACTTGTTTATATTAATCTGCTCATAGTATTTGTCTATAATCTGAACGGCCCTTCTCATTGCGTAGGCCCGGCCGAATTCAGGAGACACAAATGCGGCAAAAAATTGCAGGTATTTCCCATATGAAGACATTCTTTCCATATCAATGTGGCATGTATTTTTAAAAAGCTCCTCACCCGTATCCATTATCCTTGTCACAGTGTCGCAGTGTGCATCCACAAATATCATACAGACCTTGCCCCCGTCAGAATGCGTTTTTTATAATATTTATGCTGTGCCCCGAGGCTTGAATTAACACCTCTACAACGTCAAACCTTACATCGCAATCTATTAAATTGCGGTTCTTCAAATATGCATATGCAAGTCTTCTTATATTATTCCTCTTTTTAATGCTGACAGCCTCGGAGGGCATTCCGAAAAGTGTATTTCTTCTTGTCTTAACCTCTATGAAGCAAATGTACTCCAACTCCCTTGCTATTATGTCAAGCTCGCCCATTTTGCCCACCCTGTAGTTTCTGTCAAGTATAATGTAATTATTCCTGCAAAGGTAATCCGCAGCTATTTTCTCCCCCATCCTGCCCAGACTGCACCTATTTATACTTTCCATATTTATCTCCGTACCCTCTGTCTATTCTGCTTACAAAGACAAGTATTTCCGCAACAACCTCATACAGCTCCGCAGGTATCTCGTCCCCCAGGCTCAGAGTGTTAAGCGTCTCCGCAAGGCCGGAATTCTCATAAACAGGGACATTATTTTCTTTTGCCTTCTCCAGTATCCTTTCGGCCATTTCTCCCCTGCCCAGAGCTACAATCCTGGGGGATTGGTCCTCTCCCGGGACATATTTTAAGGCAGCAACCTCTTTCGGCCTTTTTGCCTTGTTACGGCTTATCTTTTCAGCACTCATTTTAACCCCTTTATGCATACAGCATTGCTTTAAAAAATAAAAACCTGAAAACAAATTTCTTTCAAGTCAAGCTCCTATAAAGTCCGTACTCTATGCAAAAATTCACAGTCTAAAATCTATAGACCCCTTGTTTAATTCCAGTTCGCGTCCCGCCACTCTTTCGGCGCTCATAAGATGCACATCCTCCTCTGTTTTACGCACCTTGAAATCTACCAGCTTAAAGCCCTTTTCATAGAGCCTCTCATATAAATCCTTATGGTAGCCTTTTATAAAGTCTATTACCCTTTCATCACTTGCCCTTACGCTCAGCGTAATATTTTTTTTATTTATGCCTATGAGCGAGTCTATTTTGCCTATATTCTCAGTATCCAGAGAAACAAGCATTGTAACGTTCTCAGGATCAATGCGCTTCCTTTTTGAATCCCTTTTAAGCACGTACAGTTCTCCCGCAGCAATACCTCCAGGCATACTGACGGGTATCTGTATATATGTTGTGCAGTTGTTGAGCTGATTCATAAACCTTATATTGTTTTCGATACTCTCTATGCGGCTTGCTATTTCGTTTTTTTGCACAAGACCCGGAAGCTCGGCAGCTTCTTTAAGCACCTCCAGCTTTGCAAGCAGTTCTCTGTACAACCTTTTTACATTTATCTCTCCCTTAAGCCCGTCGGGTTCAATTTTTACAGACAGCTTGTCAAAGGCTTGCCTTATAATATCTCTTCCTTCGCCTGGCTTAATATCCTCCCCTGTCTTAACACCGAGATAATCTTGAAGCTGCTTATGCTGTGCTTCAGGCTTCTTTAAGCCGTTAAGCGCTAATACAAGGCTGTCCTTTAGTGCGCCCGCTCTTTCGAGCGTTGAAGCCTCAGCTCCCCGCGGGCCTTCCACCAGCTTATCAAGGCTGCTTATAGTCTTTTCCAGCACCCTTGGGCTCACATTCCGGCTCTGCTCCACTACCGTCTTTATCTTATCCAGAAGCTTTATTAAGGCCTCATTATTAAACCCCTGGCTTTTGCCCGTCTGGGGCATTTCCCTTTCAAGCCCGAGGCTAAGGGCGTTCATAAGCAAGTCCGCGTTGGAAGCCTTTGGAGGGGAATTTTTTGCCTGCATCGCTGTTTGAAGCCCTTGCTTTTCCAGGCTGAGTAGCTTGCCTGCAAGGTCTTTTATTATATCGTCATCATGAATATTGTCTATGTGTACAAGCAGCTCCTTTATACTGCCCGATATTTTAACCCGCAAATCGGTAAGCTGTTTTAGGGCACTGATATTCTTTTCCTCTATCCCAAGCTTATTTGCTATCAGGAATACCGCCTTAGCAGCATTGACATCCTTAAAGCGTATAAGTGCGTCAGTTATTTTTTCAAAGGTTTCCTTATTCAGGCTAAGATTATTGGACTGTATCTCTTTTGCTATCTCTATATTCCTGGCGCTGGCAGGCAGCCCAAGAGCCTTAATCAGAGCCTTAAGCCCGGCGGCCTGGCCGGCTTTCACAGCCTCGCTGTTTTTTAGCTGCTCCAGTATTAGCTGGTTGTCATTTTTGCCTTTAACCACCAGCTCGATAAACTCTCCCGGCTTTGCGTCAATATTCTCGCTTCCGCCTGCCACTGAGGCAGATATTTCGGAGCCGTCAAAAAGCCTAAGCAAAAGGTCACCGGAGGTCATGCTCAGTATCTGGGCCCTGACGATATCGCCTGTATTTAAGCGTTCAAGTATTTTGGAAAGAACCGCCGCATTTACACCATGGCCTTGCACTAATGTATCTACCCTCATAACTAACTCCCCTTAGGCAAAAGCTTTTTAGAAGCATATATAATAAAGCTTTTACATATATATCAGCCCACAAAATTTTTTGTGAAGCTCATTCTATGTATCGGACAAATTCCAAATTTTTTTATAGCCTCTATATGCTCGCGCGTGCCGTACCCCTTATGCTTTGAAAAGCCGTACTGAGGATACTCCCCGTCCATGCCGTCTATAATCCTGTCTCTGGTAACCTTTGCAAGAATAGACGCCGCAGCAATCGATATACTCAGGCAGTCTCCCTTTATAAGGGCTCTCATCCCCATACCGTCAGCCTTAAGCTCCACCGCATCTATAAGGAGAAAATCGGGAGCGGGCTTAAGCGCCTCCACAGCAAGTCTCATTGCCTTCTTTGTAGCATTTAAAATATTAATTTCGTCAATGCATTTCTCGTCGGCAATACCTATGCCATAGGCAATTGCCTTTTCTTTAATTATATCAAACAAAGCATCCCGCTTAGCGGCGGACAGCTTCTTGGAATCGTTTATGCCCTCTATCAGCGCATTTTCGGGCAGTATTACGGCGGCCGCCACAACAGGGCCTGCCAGGGGACCTCTTCCCGCCTCGTCAATCCCTGCAACCAGCTTAAAGCCTTTACTTACCGCTTCATTTTCATAAGCCCGCATTTTTTTAAGCCTCTCAAGCTCTTTTTCATAGGCCTCTTTTTTTCTTAAATATTTTGTTAAAAGCTTTTCAAGCCTCATATCCCCGTCTTTCCGCAGACCTTCCATGTATTCCACCGCACGCTCAGGCGTCATCTGCCTTACCTGCTCTTCAACGTACTTAATTGTAAATTTATCAGGCATGCTTATATCCCCCGTTTTATAATTTCCCCGGGCGTTTCCAGACTCATCCTGCCAATCCTTCCTCCCCTGAATTCATCCAGTACAATAGCGGATATCCTTGAAAAGTCTATCTGTCCCCCCGATATAATGCAACCTCTTCTTCTGCCTGCCATTTCCAGAAGCTCAGGCCCCGTCTTATCATTTACCGGCTCCAGCTTAAACCTGTCCTTAAGATTTGCCGGATATATTCCGGCAAGCCTTTCAAGCAGAGAAGCCGCAAGCTCTACAGTATCAATTATATCATCCTTAACGGCGCCTGTAAAAGCCAAATTCATGCCCACCCTTTTGTCCTCAAACTTGGGCCATAAAATCCCCGGAGTGTCCAGAAGCTCTATTTGTTCATTAATCCTTATCCACTGCTTTCCGCGCGTAACCCCCGGCCTGTCACCGGTTGCGGCGCTGGCCTTTCCTGCGATCCTGTTTATAAAGGAGGACTTTCCTACATTGGGTATTCCTACGACCATAGTCCTGATAGGGCGGGAAATGCGTCCCTTTTGCCTCTCCCTCTCTATCTTGTCCCGCATAATTTCACGCAGCCTTGACTTCAGCTCATTTATTCCCCTGCCCTTTACAGAATCAATAAAAATATTGGTATAGCCGTTTAAGCCGTACCATTTGCTCCATTCAGACGACACAGCCTGATCGGCAAGATCGGATTTGTTGAGCGCAATGAGCCTTGGCTTGCCTTTAATCAATTCATCTATTTCAGGGTTTTTGCTGCTTATGGGAATTCTGGCATCCAGCAGCTCTATAACCACATCTATCAATCTCAGATTTTCCGAAACAAGTCTTCTTGTCTTTGCCATATGTCCCGGAAACCATTGTATATTCATTATTCCCCTCCGTTTTTTCTTTCTCTCCTGTACTACCATATATTTAGCAAATATTGATTTTACAAGGAGAATATAATTTGATGGAAGAAATTTTTTTTGACCCGTAAGGAATACATCTAAGAAATGCGCCTGATGACAGACCCGGGAGACATTTCTCTGCAAGGCGCTTTTTCGATGCTATTAAAAATTTCTGTAAGAAATTATATTCTCCTTGTTTGTAAAATCAATATTGCATCCTATATAGAAAGAGATAGGGCCTGCAATATTATTCCTTCAAATTATCGTATAAAGGCCCCCAATCCTTAAAGGGAAATATCCTGTAAACAGCCTTTCCCCTTATCCTGTCAAAGTCAATCAGTCCGATTTGTCTGCTGTCGCTGCTGTATTCCCTGTTGTCTCCCAGGACAAATATCTTTTTCTCAGGTATTGTTACAGGAAAGCTCATTCCGTTAGGTGCCGTGACCCCCTTTGCATAAGGCTCATCCAGCCTTTCACCATTGACATATACATGTCCGTCACCATTTATATCCACTACATCCCCCGGAATGCCTATAACCCTCTTTATGTAATCCACTTCATCAGGATCGGGAAAGGGAAGATACTTAAACATGCCCTGCTTATACTCAAGAATGATTATATCCTTTCTTTCAGGCGGGCTGAAATAATAACCCAGCTTGTATATTATAAGCCGTTGATTATTATGAAGCGTATCGTCCATGGAGCTTCCCTCGACCATAGCCTGTTCAAAAATAAAACCCCTTATTAAAAATGCAAGGACAACGGCAATAAGTATCGCCTGCACCCATTCCATTACTTCCCGGAGGCCGCTCTTTTTATTCCTTTTCCCGTTTGCTACAGGTTCATTCAAATCCATAATATCAGCTACCTATCTTTTATTTATATAACAAAAGGGACACTAATATTGTCCCTTTTGTTATATATGTTATTCTTTTTATTTAGCACTCAGCTTTTCCTTAATCTTTGCAGCCTTGCCCACTCTGTCACGCAGATAGTAAAGCTTAGCTCTCCTTACCTTACCTTTTCTTATAACCTCAATCTTGCCGATTTTAGGAGAATGCACCGGCAAAATCCTTTCAACGCCTACTCCGTAAGAAATTCTTCTTACAGTGAAGGTTTCCTTTAAGCCTGCACCCTTAATAGCTATTACAGTGCCGTCAAAAACCTGAAGTCTTTCTCTGTTTCCTTCTTTGACCTTTATATGAACTTTGACATAATCACCGATTTCCAGCTTTGGCATATCAGTTCTGATCTGTTCCTGTTCTATAGCCCTTATTACATCCATTTATATTCCTCCTCCCTTTCCTGAACGTTCTTGCATTCCATACATACAATGCAGAGGACCGCCCGTAATACACACACGCAGGGTATTATATCATAAATACGCATAGATGTAAATAATTTTTTTCGCCTTTACTAATTGCGGACCGCCATCGTAAAAAGCTTATGAATCAGTACCCATGGTTTTTTGATATAAATCGGGACGCTTCCTGCGCGTTCTCTCTATGGACTGCTGCCGCCTCCAATTTTCGATGTTGGCATGGTGCCCCGACATAAGAACCTCCGGCACAGTCTTTCCGTTAAACTCATACGGCCTTGTATATTGGGGGTACTCAAGCAATCCGTTGCAGTGAGACTCCTCGACACAGGAGGCCTCGTTTGAAAGCACCCCCGGTACAAGCCTGCTTATGCAGTCAATCATAACCATTGCGGGAAGCTCTCCCCCTGTCAGTACATAGTCCCCTATGGAAATTTCCTCATCCACTATCTCCTCTATTATTCTCTCATCTATTCCCTCATAGTGGCCGCAAAGGAGAATCAGATGTTCCTCGCGCCTCAGCTCCTCAGCCTTATTCTGATTAAAGCAGGCTCCCTGCGGGCTTAAGTATATCACCCTGGGCTTGTAGGAAAGAGCGCCTGTGACATGTCTGTAAGCATCATAAATGGGCTGCGACGTCATTACCATCCCATTGCCCCCGCCGTAAGGATAATCGTCGGTTTTCTTATGCTTGTCCTTTGAAAAATCCCTTATGTTTATTGTGTTTACCTGTATTATATTGCTTTCCCTGGCCCTTCCTATTATGCTCTCACCCATAACGGCAGAAAATATACCGGGAAAAAGCGTAAGCACATCAAATCTCATCAGAAGTCCCTCTCCAAAATATCAGGAGACGTTTCTCAACAAAACGAGAGAAGTGTCCCCTCTCATATTACAGCCCCTCGGGCAGCTCCACATCTATAGCTTTATCCTCTATGGAAACCCTCTTCACCACACTTTTTAAGGCAGGTATGAGAAGTTCCTTATTATTTTCATCCCTGACGACATAAACATCATTGCTCCCCGTTTTTAGTACGTCGCTTAAAATGCCTAATTTTTTGCCATTCGCTGCATCATAAACACTGCAGCCTACAAGATCACAGATATAATAGCTCTGCGGCGGGAGCCTTAAGGCATTTTCCCTGTTAATCACAATATACATGTCTTTAAGTCTTTGCGCATCATCCATGCTGTCAATGTTTTTTAGCTTTAACAGAACGAGATTTTTTGAATATCTGACGCTCTCAATGTCATATTGCTTGTTAGTCCCCTCTGTTTCAATGAGAACACTTTTTAAGCTTTTAAATCTTTCGGGATTGTCAGTCAAGGGTATTACCTTGACCTCACCCTTTATACCATGCGTGTTGCATATCTTTCCTACCTGCAAATACTCATGCATCCATTCCACCTGCCCGGCTGCAATTAGTTAAATTATTCGGGGACACTTTAAGGCTTTACAGAACAGCCATATCCTTTCTGCCTTTAAGCGTGTCCCCTCTAAAACAAAGAATTCTTAAGCATTATTGTATTATTTCCACAACCACCCTTTTGTCGTCCTTTACTGCCGCAGCTTTTACCACCGTTCTGATTGCCTTGGCAATTCTGCCTTGCTTTCCTATAACCTTTCCCATATCCTCTTTTGAAACCTTTAATTCGAGGATGAGGGATCTCTCCCCTTCAACCTCATTTACCGATACTTCGTCAGGATAGTCAACCAATGCTTTTGCAATAGCTTCGAGAAGTTCTTTCATATTAATTACCTCCCGTTAATCAGCGTACTTATAAAACTTATCATTTTACTGTATCACTCCAGCCTTCTTAAGTAAAGATTTTACAGTATCTGTAGGCTGTGCTCCGTTTTTCAGCCATGCAGAGGCTTTCTCTCCGTCTATGTTAATAACTGAAGGATTAGCGATGGGGTTGTAAGTACCTATTTCCTCTATGAATCTTCCGTCTCTCGGATATCTGGAGTCGGCAACTACCACTCTGTAAAAAGGCGCCTTTTTGGCTCCAATTCTTTTCAATCTTATTTTAACTGCCATTGTTTTCACCCCTTTCTTAGTTCTCATGGACAGCTTACAATTTGTAAATTGACAATTATAAACGCCTGAATTATTAATTTTATATTAATAGCGGGCGGATAGCAGAAGCTTTAAGTCCTGTATCTAAGCCGGCTACCATATTTTATCCTATTGGAAAATTGAATTTCCCAAGCTTCTTTTTCCCATGCTTATTCATGTCGGACATCATTTTAAACATTTTCTTCATTTCCTCAAAGCTCTTAAGCAGCTTGTTCACTTCCTGGACAGACGTCCCACTCCCGGCGGCAATTCTTTTTCTTCTGCTGCCGTTAATAATTGAGGAATCGTTTCTCTCATGCTTAGTCATGGATTTTATTATGGCCTCGGTTCTGGCAAGGTTCTTCTCCTCTCCGTCCAGATCAACTCCCTGCAGAGCCTTGGCGTTCATGCCCGGAATCATATTCAATACCTGGCTTAAGGGACCCATCTTTTTTACCTGCTGCATTTGCTCAAGAAAATCGTCAAACGTAAACTGCATTGTGCGCATTTTCTTTTCCATTTCAATGGCCTTTTTCTCGTCAAACGCATCCTGCGCCTTTTCAATCAGGCTTAAGACATCTCCCATTCCCAGTATTCTGGACACCATCCTGTCAGGGAAAAAGGGCTCAAGATCACTCAGCTTCTCTCCCATGCCGACAAACTTTATCGGCTTGCCCGTTACAGCCTTTGTCGAAATGGCGGCACCGCCTCTTGTATCACCGTCAAGCTTGGTAAGCACCATCCCGTCCACCCCCAGCTTCTTATTGAAGCTGTCGGCAACGTTTACCGCGTCCTGTCCTGTCATTGAATCAACTACCAAAAGAATTTCATGAGGCTTAACGGAATTTTTTATGCTAAACAGCTCATCCATAAGCTCCTCGTCTATATGAAGCCGTCCTGCGGTATCTATTATCACCAGATCATGCTGCTTTAAAGCGGCATGCTCTATTGACGCCTTTGCAATATCAACGGGACTTAAGCTGTCGCCCATTGAAAAGACGGGTATTCCCAGCTGGTTTCCCAAAACCTGAAGCTGCTTTATGGCTGCGGGCCTGTATACGTCACATGCCACAAGAAGAGGGCTTTTACCCTGCTTTCGCATGAGGTTTGCCAGCTTCCCGGAGGTTGTTGTCTTACCCGAGCCCTGAAGCCCTACCATCATAAATACGGTGGGAGGTCTTGGAGAAAAGGATACCTTGCTCTGCTCCCTCCCCATCAAATCTATAAGCTCGTCGTTTACAATTTTTATAACCTGCTGCCCCGGAGTGAGGCTTTCCAGCACATCCTGCCCCACGGCCCTTTCCGAAACCCTTGCTATAAAGTCCTTTACTACCTTAAAATTCACATCGGCCTCAAGAAGAGCAAGCTTTATCTCCCGCATCATTTCCTTTACATCTTTTTCAGTTACCCTTCCCTTGCCGCGGAGCTTTTTCATAGTCTCCTGAAGCTTTTCGGACAAGCCTTCAAATACAGCCATATATTAAAAACCTCCGTATAGTCCAACACAGTCAATCAGGATACGATTAACTGTTGGAGATAATGACCTTTATCTTATCTTCAATAGTGTCAAAAATCTTTCTGTTTTCCTGACTTAATACCTCTTTGTCTATTTTTCTCAAGCAGAGAAGAATTTCTTCCGCCCCTTTTTTTTGCTCTGCGAATTTTTTTACCAGCCCCAGCTTATCTTCAAGCCCATCCAACGCCGCCTTTGCCCTCTTTACATTGTCAAATACTCCCTGCCTGCTTATACTGAGCTGCTGCGCGATCTCCCCAAGAGAATAGTCATTATTGCAATGTAAATCAAGAATTTCATACTGCCTCTCAGTCAGAAGCTGCCCATAAAAATCCAGAAGCATAGAAGTTCTATAAATATCATCCATAAAAAGCACCCGAAGTCTGTAAAGTATTTTTACTTTACACCTTATTCTAATTTATAAAATATGATTTGTCAAGGGCATAGTTAATTAAAAACACGATGATTTCACGAACCCATATTCTACCAAATTCTTTTTCAAGGATTTTTTAAAAATGCCATTGCGGCATTAATATTTCGGCAGGAAAACCATTTTCAAGAAATGTATTCCGCTACTGCTATGAAATGGCGCTGGAAATACCCGGAATTATTCCTCTTATGCTTTCTTTACTTTTCAACCAGGTGGTCCTTTTAAGGATATAGCCGGTATCTGGCTATATTGTATAGTTTCTTGACCATATTAGTATAACCGGGACGCTTCTGCTTTAATATACTGGTAATGTATCGGTAATTTAGTATTTGCTGGAACAGTCCCAAAGTGATACACTAGAAATAAAAAGCTTCACAAAGTAACAAAGGAAAGTATATGTTCAGTTATGATTTCAGCTTTGATAAGCTTATTCAATGCAGCTATGCTGTATTTGAATGACTAGCAAAAAAGTTTATTTTTGAGAATCAAGAATAAACATAGATGCATCATGTCCCATGAATATCTTACTTCCAGTATAGAAAGTTTTGGATTGAATATCCTTATACCCTATTTTAGCCATAATATCAGTCAGCTCTATTTGATCAAATCCGTTATGAACTATATCTGAAGCTATCTGTTCGTTTTTATTAAAATCTATGATTAATAAATGCCCTCCTTCATTTAAAACATCATATAATTTAAATAAAACTAATTCAACATCATTAATATGGAGTAAAACCTGAGCCATAAAAATATAATCAGCATGTAAATTCGAAAGACTATCTTTTTCAAAGTCAAAGCATAATGTAGCCGCATTCTGTATATTAGAACCAGAAATTTTTTGCTTTATTTGATTAATCATGTTTTGGGATGTATCCAGAAAAAGTATAGAATTAAAATCGTTTAACAGGTTCATTCCAACAAGACCGGTTCCACTCCCAAAATCAATGGCATTCTTACTTTTGGCATCAACTAAATATTCACGAATTGCATCTGACGATACCTTTGAAATTTGGATTCTTTCAGAAGTATCATAACTATCCGCTATCATTTCAAACTTATCCGTATTCCCCATTATTCCCTCTCCTATCTACCTTTAGATGGGGCAATCATTTAACTGCCGGATGTCACAGAAATTCTAGCCATCTCCGCTTCGTCTTTCAAAAATAAACCATTTATTATTGATGCAAACTTCTATCTGACCATCTGCTCCAAATTGAAATTCATAGCCTGCACCAAAATTGGACTGGTTATCTTTTGTTGGAGTTTGAGTGCTATCCACTGTCGAAGTAACTTTCCCGTCCATCACACCGCAGCGGGCTGTAACAGTACTTTCCTTGCCTGTATCATAATAGAGTTTGCCGCCTGCCATGACCATAGGTATTTTATCATAGGCTGCTTCCGCCCTGGTTACCGACTTAATTTCATAAGCACTGTTGATTTGTGCCGGATAACTTTCCGCAATACCTCCATGATAACCAATTTCGATAGTATCTCCAGCTTCTGCTTCAGAAAGGTAATTCAAAGATTGCTCTTCTGCTATATCACCTGTGCTAACCTTAATTTTGTCGGCTGATTTTCTTTCTAACGTGCCCTCCGATGGCTCTACTAAGAGGTAAGTATCTGAAATTTCCAAAACAGTTGCTTCAAAATATGTCTTGGTTACAGTAGCCTCGTTAGTTTTTTCTTCTTCTTTATTTTCACACCCTGTTAGTGCAAATATACAAGCCAATAAAAGAGACAAGGCAATGTATCTGTTCATTAGAATTCCTCCTGCAATTTTGCTGTATATAATATAATAAGACGAGTCTAATGTGATAAAGGTTTCTCTTTATCACAAATACATTGAAAAAATCCTCTTATGGTACTTCTAGCCAGGGACGCTCCTGCTTCTCTTTTTTATTAAATAAACAGGAGCGTCCCCACTCTCTGATTCAAACAAGCCCGTTTCAACTATCAGCTCCCGTTGCTGCATTTCACTGTTACATTCTTTACGTCAGTTCTTTTTCCTTAATTCAGAATAATTTTTTCCGGTATTTTTTTTAAAGCATTTGCTGAAATAATTGGGATCGGGTATTCCCACCTCTTCCGCGGCCTGGCACATCAGCTTTCCCTTCCCTGCCAGTTGTACGGCTTTTTCCATCCTGCATTCCGTTAAATAGTTAATAAAGCTTTTGCCGGTCTCATTTTTAAAGGCCCTGCTCAAATAGCTTGCATTAAACCCAAACTTTAAAGCGACCTTTGTCAGGTTCAAATTCGGATCGAAATAATTATAATGCAAATAATCCTTTATTTTATCAATGCTCGACAGTCCCGATACCGGGATTTCCTCGTCACATTCTTCCGGCTCCTCTGCGTCCAGCTGTTCTTTGATCTTTTGCAAAACTTTTTTTATTTCTTTTCGGACAATGGGCTTGAGCAAATATTCACAAATACCGATGCCGATGCACTGCCTTGCATATTCAAATTCGTTAAAAGCCGTCAGTACAATGATCTTTAGCTGTGGATATCTTTTAATTGCCAGCTTTGAAAATTCGATTCCGTCCATAAAAGGCATACGGATATCTACAAAAGCAATGTCCGGGTTAAGCTCGTCAATGGTATTAATTGCCTCAATTCCGCTTGCAGCTTCTCCTACCACCTTCATACCAAGCTCATTCCAATCTATTGTAATTCTCAGCAGGCTGCGGATTGCTTTCTCATCATCAATAATCATTACCCTGTACATCCTTTTTCTCTCCCCTCGCAAAAGGAATCTTAATATCCACTTCGGTGTATTCCTTCTCTATACTCCGTATTTCGTAAACATCCTCACAGCTGTAATAATATCTGATCCGTTCGATAGTCCCCTTAAAGCCAAAGCTTTTGTTATTATCGGAAGTCATAATATCTTTAATTTGTTTTTCGCTCATTCCGACTCCGTTATCATAAACAACAATGTGTATTATATCATCTTTCAAATAAACAGAAATTTTGATTATTCCCTTTTCTCCTTTAAGCCTGACGCCGTGGTACAAGCTGTTCTCCACCAGCGGCTGCAATATCAGTTTTGGGACTTTAACCTCCAATAAATCCTCCCGCACTTCGTAAGCGTCTTCAAAAACGTCCTCATATCTCAGCTTTTGCAGCTTTAAATAATCCTTGACGATTTCAATCTCCTTTTCGATGGAAATCTCTCTCTCCCCTCTGCTTAAAAATTTTCTGTAAAAATCCCCCAGTGTCTCCAGGGCATCATAAACGTTTTCGGCAGAATTCTCCAGCGCCAGGTAGCCAATGGTATCGATGGTATTATATAAAAAGTGGGGCTTGATTTGTTCCTGTAAAACCTCCAGCTCCGACTTCTGAATTGATTTTTCCTTGTCGATTAATTCATTGATCAAATGATTGATTTCCAGAAGCATCTCATTGTAGCTATCCTTTAAATGTCCTATTTCATCATCCGGCAGCGGCAGGCTCACTCTCCTGAACATCCCCGATTTGACGGAGCCCATGGATTGCACCAGCCTTTGTATTGGCGTTGTAATATAGACGGATATAAACGCGCCTATCAGAACCAGCGCAAAAGCCGTAATCACCAAAATGAAGATCAGCATCCACGCCGTTTCTTCTGATATGATTTCTTCATACCCTATCCTCTCATAGCCGGCTATCACCATGGATATGTCAGGTATGTGATAATATGACAATATCTCCTCGCTGAAAAGGTTTCTTATTACCTTCTGGTCGAAGGGACTATCGGACACATTCATATTTTTCAATTTATCCGGTACATCCCCTTGGGACAATATATTATTATTTGTGTCATAATAACAAAAATTACGTTCTGTCTTATCCGCATCTTTATAAGTCTCCTCAAGTATGCTGACAGGAATGTTGATCACCAGCATGCCCAACGGCTCCTGTGTGTTAAAATCGTTTATCTGCCTGATAAAGGAGAGAATAGGCTCACCCGGCTCCATGGAAAAAGGCCCTCTCTTCATAGTAAAGGCCCCTCCGCCATTGAGCCGGATGACATACCCTCCCGCTTTCTCATAAATCTCCTTCCTCCATTCCAGGCCGTCCATAATCTCCTTATCCACCAAAGTTATACCCATGCCTGTATGCACATAGGTCCCGTCGGACTTAAATACAAAGATTGAATATATGTTGTCATAAGCGCTCATAATATCAAAAATTGCCGTTACGGCGTTTTGCGAATATCTAAGCCCTAAGCCGCTTTTACTCTTCAGATAATGGGTTACTTCATTGTTAGCCATGATAAGCTTGCTCATATCGCTGATATTGTCCAGCTCCGCGGTAAGATTGCTGCCTATTGCCATCAGAGAATTGCGGTTATTTTTTAAAGCATAATCCGTCATATAGCTGCTGAATAGAAAGGAATACATTACTAAATAAAACACTAAATAGATTGAAAGAATGAATAAGAACAGGTATCTGATTTTTTGTTTCAGTTTAAGTGAGGAAAACCACTGTTTGAAGCTCAAGTTAATTTTGGGTGCCATAAAATTCCTCATCCTTCTTGCTGCTCTCAATAATAATTATAACAGATTTTGAAGCCCGTTTCTTCATAATATTTACACCGACTCCGCTATATTCTTCCTATCCCTTGATGGCTCCGCGTATTAGGCTTTCCTGTATTTTTCCGCTCATAAAGCAATAAAGCATGAGAACGGGAAATGTGGCAAGAACCAAAGCGGCTCCGATGGGGCCCCAGTCCGTGGTATAAGAGCCCGACAAGGTCTGTATGCCCACCGGCAGCGTGCGGTGCGCCGAATCGCTTATGAAAATGACCGCAAACATCAGTTCATTCCACGCGTTTAAAAAGGTGAAAATGACAATGGTAGAAAGCGCGGGACGCATTAACGGCAGAATAATCCATCCAAAAATGCCGTAAACGCTGCACCCGTCGATACAGGCCGCTTCCTCCAGCTCCTTTGGCAGTCCTTCAATAAAGCTGTTGCCAATCAGTATGGCCATGGAAAGGGCAAAAGCCGTATAGGGTATGATCAGCGCCTGGTACGAGTTTGTCATTTTGAGATTTGTTAAAACGATAAATACCGGCAATATAGCCGCATGGACCGGAATTGTGAGCCCCAGCATAATTAAATTATTCGCCGTCTTCCGGCCCCTCCACACCATTCTCATTAAGGCATAGGTAGCCATTATTCCGATAATAGCCGTAAGGAGAACGGTACAACCGGTGACAATAAAGCTGTTCAGAAAGTATCCGGCCATATTTCCCACCGTCATCGCGGCTTCATAATTGGACCACAGCCACTCCCTCGGAAGGCCTATAATATTATCTCCGAATATTTCCGAATTGCTCTTTAAGGAAAAGGTCAGCATCCAGTATAACGGGAAAATCTGAACCGCCGCCCAAAGACATAAAAAGCCAAATATAATTTTATCGCCAAGCCTTTTTCTTCCCACTGTCAATCCACCTCCGTTTTAAAGACCTTTTTAATCAATATTGCAAAGAAGAAGCATATGAAAATGATAAAGATTGCAATGGAGCTTCCAAAGCCATACCGGTTTCTCAAAAAGATCATGGAAACCATCAGGGTGCTCGGCACCTCACTGGCATGGGCGGGTCCTCCGTTTGTCAAGACATAAATCAAATCAAACGCTTTTAAAGAACCGGTTACCGCAAAGATAACACATACTCTGATTACAGGCTTTAATAAAGGAATTGTAATGTATCTTGCAATTTGCAATTCCGTCGAGCCGTCAATATATGAGGCTTCTTTCATTTCGGCCGGAATGGATTTGGCCCCCGCATACATCAGAAGCATATGATAGCCTACGTACTGCCATAGCATAGGGATGAAGACAGCCAGCAGCGCCGTATTTTGATCCCCCAGCCAGACACGGGTAAGGCGGTCAAGTCCCAAAGCCCTTAACGCGCTGTTTATGATGCCGTAATCCGGATTGTATATTTTCATCCATAACTGACCAATGACGACCGTTGACATCAACACCGGGAAAAAGAATACCGCCACAAAAAATTTCCCGCCCCTTATTTTTCTTGACAATATCAGGGCTAACGCCAGCGCTATAGGCAATTGTATAAATACGGACATCGCCGTAAAAAGCAGCACATTCCCTATTGTCCTTGGAAAACCTGCCGATTTGCTTGTAAAAAGCTCAATATAATTATCAAAGCCTATAAAAGCCGCATCTGTAAATCCATTCCACTTTAATAAGCTGTAGTGGCCCGACATGACAATCGGAATTATGATGATTGCTGCAAACAATAACACGGCAGGAAACATAAACAGGAATATCGCTGTTTTGTTTTTCATAACCTTGTCCATAATCTTTTCCCCCTGTAGACTCCATATAACGTCAAAACCTTCCTTGCGAAATACATAAGAGCATATACCTCACAGGAAGGTTTTGACACAACTATTTTTGCATCATACAATTATTTTTTTATTTCCCCAACTGCTCCGCCATGCTCTTGGCAAATTCCTCCGGAGCTAAATTGCCTGTATACAATTCTTGAAGCAAAGCCAGATATTCTCCCGCATCCTCAGCCGCCATCAGCGTATCAAACCATAATGTGAAGGAGGTCGCGCCCTTTGCATATTCTGCGGCCTTCTTTGTCAGAGGGTTTACCGCGCTGTCGTCATAGTCTATCGTCCATGCCGCAATCCCGGCGCCGTCCAGATATGCGTATTTTGAAATGCTTCTGGTTAATTCAAAAACGGCGTTCCCCGCAATGTCAGGGTTCTTTGTGGATGCGGCCACCATAAGCGTATCGGACGCGCCGCCCATAAAGTCGGTAATTTTTGCATTATTACTGTTGATGACGGGAATGGGAGCCACATCGAAATCTTCCGGGTTTTCAGTATCTGTTTGGATAGATCCCGCCATCCATGTGCCTGTAATGTACATGGGCACTGTTCCATTGTAGAACTGAGCACTGGCTTCGTCGTTCGTCAAGCCCGTAGCTCCTTTGATATACGCCCCCATATTTTCCAGCTGCCTGATTTTCTTGGCCGATTCTATGAAATCGGGATCATTGTAACTTCCGCCCTGTTTTGTAAGAACGCTCTTTACCTTTTCAGGACCTGCGGATTTCAATGTCAGAGCGTCATGAGACATAGCCAATACCCAGGTGTCTTTTACACTGATGCCAAACGGTTCTATTTTATTATCAATAAATGTCTGGCATACATTGGTCAATTCGTCAAACGTGGCGGGAACCTTCAGGTTGTATTGAGCAAACATTTTTTTGTTATAGAACATTACCGATACGGGAGTTGAAAATACCGAGCCGTATATTTTTCCGTTGTATGTGGCATTTCCTAGTGCTGCGGCCGACAGCTGAGCTTTAAATTCGTCGGTATAATAGTTATCAATTGCAAGCACTTTTCCCGAGTCAACAAAGGCTTGTGAAAAACCGCCGCCCCATGTAAAGAAAATATCCGGAAGCTCATTTGCCGAAACCGCCGATTTGATTTTAGTCTTATAAGATTCGTTTTCAAAGGTTTCGTGCTTAATTTTTATGCCTTCATGAGCCGCCTCGTAATCCGCTATGGCTTTAGTGTAAGCCGGATGAAACGCATCACTTTCCGTCGCAATACTCCACAGTACCAATGTAGCGTCTTTTGAGGAATCCCCGCCGCACGCCGCCAGAGAAAATGCCGCAGCTAATACCGTAAGAACTGCTAAAGCTTTCTTTACTGCACTTTTCATAAACTTCCCCCTTTTATTTTGTGTTTTGTTTCGATCGAAAGTCCCTCCACGATGATATTTTAGTTTATAGTTTTATTATAAAAATTTTGCAGGTATTGTGGAATATATTTTCTTTACCTGTATCTGTAATTTCTTTACCTTTCTGCCCGCTTTTTTCGGCTCCCGCCCATGTAGTTTGGCATAGTTTGGGACGCTCCTGTTTTATACTTATGAAACTCTTTTATGATTTCCAAGGATATTTCATCCTTATCGTTAAAGCCATACTGAGAAAACCTTTTAAAGAGAGCACTTTTTGGAGTTAATAGCCTTAGCCGAATCATTGTACCAAAACCAATATTATATTTTTTAAGTCTTCCTGCGGCGTATTTAAAAACTCCATTAAATTTGCTTCTGTAAGATATTTTTCAGTTTTGGGGAGGTTCTTTTTTATATTCTTATATAATACTTCATTGAATAAACTCATAGGACTCACCTCAAAATAAATTTATACGAAAATCGCATAAAAGCCAATATGCAATTTTCGTATAAAGTAAAATTGTTTTAGGTGATCGACATGTATGAAAAAATCAGAAATTTACGTGAAGACAAAGATTTGACACAACAGCAAATAGCAGGTCTTTTAAATATTACGCAAGCTACCTATTCCCGTTATGAAAGCGGGAATTTGGATATACCCAGCGCAGTACTGATTAAGCTATCAAAATTTTATAACGTCAGCATAGACTATCTGTTAGGACAGACCGACAACCTAAAGCCTTATGGAAGCAAACGGATTTAACAATAGCCCTGCTTCGCTAAAAAGCGTCCCGATTTTTATGAAGAGAAGAACCGGCCCTGCCCCTTCCTTCACTCCATTAATATATCCAGCATCCCCTGCGTATTGCTTAAAAAAGCCTTCATAACCCGGTAATGCTCTGTCTCCTCATATTTTACCGCCCGTATATCCTTTTTGATTTCATAAATAACCGAATTGGGATATGCCATGATAATGGGTGAATGAGTCGCTATGATAAATTGGGCTTCCTGCCCTACCAGCTCGTGCATCCTGCTAATCATTGACATCTGCCTTGAAGGTGACAGGGCAGCCTCCGGCTCATCCAGTATATAGACTCCTTTTTCCCCAAACCTGTTCATAAGGATTGCTAGAAAGGACTCCCCGTGAGACTGCTCATGCAAGGAGCGGCCTCCATAGGAATCAATAATTCTCGGCCCCCGGCCCTCCTTATCCAGCTCTGCAATATTGGTAGCCACATTGTATAAGCTTTCCGCCCTGAGAAAAAAACCGTCCCGCGGCTTTTTAACTCCTTTAACGAGCTTTATACAGCCGTATAAGTCCGAATGCGTATTCATTGATGAGAAGTTGAAGTTTTTCGTCCCGCCCTCGGGGTTAAACCCATAGGCCACGGCAATAGCCTCCAGAATGGTTGACTTTCCCGTTCCATTCTCCCCGACGATAAATGTTACATTGGGATGCAGCTTTAAATTATTTAAATTACGGACAGCAGGAAGGCAAAAAGGATAACGGTCAAAAGAAGAAACGCTTTCCCGGAGCAGCTCCACACTCCTTATATATTGATTCATATTTCCCAATTCCATACAATGCCCTCCCCCTTATCCGCTATTTCCACCCACCAAAGTCCTTCCCTCCCCCTTGCTCCAAACCCCTGATTTTCCGCCCTTCCTAAATTTTGACCTAATACACTTCTTCCATAAACTCGCCAAAATTTTCTTTTTTCTTTTTCCCGTGTGAG
>JAEWDM010000005.1 GCA_023390115.1 Bacillota bacterium | reverse complement strand
TGCCAAGGGGACGGTTCTTCTGACACACTTAAGTGTGTCAGAAGAACCGTCCCCTTGGCACGAGTTGCTACATGAATATAAAGATGGTAAAATTACACCTAGGAAAAGCTTGTATATTAACATATGCAATTTAAGGGAGCTGTAATAATTTGAACAGAGTGCTGGTTACAGATGTGCATTACCGTATGAGCCTGGCTGTTATACGTTCGCTTGGCAGGAGGGGCATTCCTGTCACGGCTGTAGAATATGAAAAGGTACCCGTTAAATCGGCTTTAGGCTTTTACTCAAAATATACCTCTCAAAGGAAGCTTATTCCGTGTGCCTCAAGCGACGGACATGCGTTTATAAGCTCGGTGCTGGAGCTGTCAAAGCAGGCCGCTGCAGACAGTGGCAGCCTTCCCGTACTAATCCCCGTAGGGCTGGACAGCCTTATGGCTGTATCCCGGTACAGAGAGCTTCTGAAGCCGCATGTCCTGTTCATTCTGCCGTCCCACGAAAGTATTGAGACAGCCAATGATACCGGCAGGCTTATTAAGCTTGCACACTCCATAGGCATACCCTGTCCGTCCACCACAACTCTGCTTGAAAATGAGACTATAGGGTCCCTGGCCTCAAGAATATCCTATCCCGCTGTTATTAAGTACAGAGAGGGAGAGCTTCTGAAGCTTGGGCCCGAAAATAGATACCGCATAGTCAAATCCCCCGGGGATTTTGAAGCTGAGTTTGCTTTCATGCACAGACAGCAGCCCTATCCCATAGTCCAAAGCTACATAAATGGCTCCGGGTACGGTGTTTCAGCAGTATTTGATAATAACGGAGAGCCGCTTGAAATATTCTGCCACAGGAGAATACGTGAATATCCCGTAACGGGAGGTCCGAGCTGTCTTTGTGAAAGCATATGGGACGACAGGCTTGCAGATTATGCCGTAAGGCTTCTGAAGGCTCTTGGCTGGCGCGGAGTCGCAATGGTAGAGTTTAAGGGCGACCTCCAAGGGGACATACGCCTTATGGAAATAAATCCGCGTCTTTGGGGAAGCTTGGCTCTTTCTGCCGCAGCAGGCTGTGATATTCCCTTTGCCCTCTACAGGTCAGCTCTGGGGGAAACCGCCTGCAGCCCGTCATATGGCTGGAGTGAAGAACGGTACAGGCTCAACACTAAAATGAGATTTATTTTACAGGACCTTTTATCGCTGCGGGGCTACCTGAAAGCGGCAAAGAGCAAACCGGAATTTTTACTGGAGTACCTGAAGGATTTATTTAATCCCTTCATTCGCGACGGAGTACTTGAGCTGAGGGATTTAAGTCCGTCTTTGCGCTATTTGCTTCAGGCCGTCAGGAAACATATTGGTTAGGAAGGATGTATACTGTTTTGAAATTTGATCTTCACATTCACTCAAGGCACTCTCCCGATTCCCGGAGCAGGGTGTCCGATATAATTGAAAAGGCCAGAAGGTCAGGCTTAAATGGCATTTCGATAACCGATCACAACTGCCTGGACGGAAGCATAGAGGCTTTGGAGCTTTCTCCGTCGGATATTATGATTATTCCGGGAGCGGAGTACTCCACCGATCATGGGCATTTTTTAGTATATTTTTTAAAGCAGGGCCTTGAAAAATGCGGACTTTCCAGGGACTCTCACATGCGCTTTCACTGGCGGGAGCTTTTGGAGGCCGCTCACAGTCAGGATGCTCTGGTATTTATTGCCCACCCCTTCAGAAATCCCTGTATTTGCAACAGGGAGGTGCTTAAGCTGGTGAATGGCCTGGAGATATATAACAGCAGGGCTTCGCTGTGCAGAAATATACAGGCAAATTTACAGGCCCAGCAAGTGGCCGCCAGACACAATAAGGCATTCTGTGCAGGAAGCGATGCTCACTGGCTTGGAGAAATAGGGCGTTCCTTCTGGGAGTACATGCCCTCTTCCGGAAACAGCAGCATAAGCGGGGAAGCATGTATATACTCCGCCTTAAAGTCTGGAAGCGGAAGGGTATGGGGCTCGGCCACCTCAAGAGTATACCAGCCAGCCAGTCAGATACTCAAAAGCTTTAAAACCTCATCATACACAAAGGCCTGTAAGCCCATAATAAAAATGGCCTATTCCCTGGCAATGGAATGTGCAAGGCTTTCGGGAATCGGAGCTAAGCCTTTAGAGGGATGGGCCAGCTTACAATACGAGAAAGGTGGAGAATAATGTTCATTTACGATGCCGCACGAAAAATAAATTCTTACAGAAAAATCCGTAAAAAGGCCATCGCCGGACAGCATTTAAGCCCTGTAAGAAGGATAGAAAGAACCGCGCCCTTAAAAGGCGTACGGCATGTCGCTATGACCTTCGACGACGGGCCGTGCGCCGTTCCTCCGGGCCCATGGGACAGCGGCACTGATCAAAGAAAACTGACTGAGGTAATTCTGGACGCACTGAATAAGTACAACGCAAAAGCCACCTTCAATGTAATAGGTACAACAGAGGATAACTATCCCGACAAAAGAGGCAATATCAATTCCTTTTCATGGGGAGGCCTGCGCTTTGATCACTATCCTGACTTCCAAAAGGACTCGCTTGCAGGAGTTAAAAATCAGATAGGCCTTGCGGCAAGGATGGTAGCCGAGGGACACGAATTGTCAAATCACGGCTACAGGCATATTCTTTTCGGACCAATGAAGCTGGTATACCGGCAAAGAGAATATTTTAAAAAGCTGCAGGAGGTAATAGACGATCTCTGGAAGCTTCACAGTCTTGTTTTGAAGGAATTGAATTATACCATAAGGCTCGCAAGGCCACCGCACTACATAGATAAAATACCGGATAGTCACAGCGCCTATGACGCTTTCAGCCATATGGGGTATCAATACCTTGCCGCAAGCTATGACGGCGGCGGCTGGAAAGCAACCTGCGGGAGCTACGAAAAGGATGTGGATGGCATGGTCAGACCCTTAGAGGAGGCCCTTCTTAAGGATCCCTCCTGCTTAAACGGGCAGATCATATTTCACAAGGACGGCTGCAATATGTCAAAGCAGACTCCCGTTGCCCATTCTCTTGAAAAGCAGTTGAAGCTTTTGTCGGAGGCAGGCTATAAGGTGCTTACGGTATCGGAGCTTATTGCATTGTCTCCCTTTGAGGATATAGATGACAGTGATCCGGCCTTTGAAAGTGTCAGATATCTCGCGGGCAGGGGCTTTTGCATAGGCTACAGGAACAACACCTTTCAGGCCGACAGGGTACTGACAAAGGGTGAGCTTGGCATTATGCTCACTCCGCATAATGTCAGCGGACATGTTAAGGGAAGCACAGAATGGGCACTGCTTCAGCCCTGCTTTAAGGCTTTTTTTGACTCAAGGCACCGCTTTAATCCTGAGGAACCGGTATCTGCAAAAGAGTTTGAAAGCTTTTTGGATAAGGTATTAAGCGGCAAAAATATAAGCTGGAGCTGGAATGACAATAAAAACTCAGGTATGGGAGCCGTAAACCCCGCAAGGCTCCGGCGGAGGGATGTCATAGATGTTCTGTGCCTTATTGACAAACAAAACGCTATAAAATAAACTATACTAAAACAGGAGTGGAGCTGCTTAAAAATGGATAAATATCTTATAACGGGCGGGGCTGGCTTTATAGGCTCAAATATTGCAGAGAGGCTCTTGAAAGAGGGCCACAGTGTAAGAATTTTAGACAACCTCTCTACCGGAAGATTTGAAAATATAAAGGGCTTTGCTGAGGATATAGAGTTTATATGCGGGGATTTGTCAGATTACGGGACAGCGCGCAAGGCAGCCGAGGGCATGGACTACATACTGCACCATGCGGCTCTTCCCTCTGTTGAGCTGTCGGTAAAGGACCCGTGCGCGGTTAATGAGAGTATTGTTACCTCCACGGTGAATCTTTTTAAAGCCGCAGCGGACTGTGGAAGCGTTAAGAGGATAATACAGGCGGTATCGGCGGCAGCTTACGGAAACAATCCCACTCTTCCCAAGACAGAGGACATGCCCCCTGAGCCTGAGTCTCCCTATGCTGTGGCCAAGCTTGCACAGGAATATTATGCAAGGGCCTTTTATAAGGTTTACGGGCTTCAGGTGCTGTCTCTCAGATATTTTAATGTGTTTGGCCCAAAGCAGGACCCCGGTTCATTTTATTCAGGGGTTATTTCGATATTCTCGGCTCTGATGCTTAAAGGCAAATCCCCAGTTATTTTTGGAGACGGGCTGTCAAGCCGTGATTTTGTATATATAGACAATGTGGTGGATGCCAACCTAAAGGCTTGTGCCTGTCAATGGACAGGTTCCTCGGAGATAATAAACATAGGCGGCGGCCAAAGAATGACCTTAAATGAATTGGTAGAAATACTGAATAAAATTTTAGGGACGGCTATTGTCCCGGGCTATAAGCCTCCAAGAGCAGGGGATGTAAAACACTCAATGGCTGATATATCAAAAGCCGCAAAATTACTTGGGTATGAGCCACGGGTCAATGTTTCCGACGGGCTTCAAAAATTAATTGCATGGTATAGAAATAACGACTTAGTTTAAAAGGAGATCTCCATGAAAGTTATACATTTGACCGGAGGCGGGGATGTCGGAGGTGCAAAGACCCATGTCGTTTCCCTTATTAAAACCCTCGGCAAAAGCATAGACGTAAAGCTTATAAGCCTCCGTGCAGGTGATTTTGCAGACGAGGCCAGGGCTGCCGGCATTGACACGCAGGTGGTATACTCAGGGAATATTATTTTGGATATACTTCGTGTGATTAAAATCATAAACACGGGAAATTATGATATTATTCACTCGCACGGCGCAAAGGCCAATATGTTTGCGGTTATATCCAAAATATTCGCCGCTCGTCCCATAGTAACCACTGTTCATAGTGACTACAGGCTTGATTATATGCACAGCATGCCTAAGAAATACTCCTTCGGCGTCATTAATTCACTTGCACTTCGTCTGATAGACAACTACATATGTGTTTCAAGCGACTTGAGAGAAAAGCTCATTGACAGGAAATTTATGCCCAACAAGCTTTTTACTATACCTAACGGCATAGACTTCAATATGGATGTAAAAATTCAGACCAGAGAGGAATTTGCCCAAAAATATA
Organism: Bacillota bacterium; assembly: GCA_023390115.1. Classification (GTDB taxonomy): domain Bacteria; phylum Bacillota; class Clostridia; order Acetivibrionales; family DSM-27016; genus Anaerobacterium. Next base: position 117,015 of record JAEWDM010000005.1, on the reverse strand, counting down.
ATATTCCCTTAGCTCCCGGGGATGTAGTGGTGGGAATTCTGGCCAGACTCACTCCGGTCAAGGGTATAGGAACATTTATAAAAGCGGCCAGGGTTGCAGCAGACAAAAACCCCTCGGTAAAATTTCTTATAGGAGGGGACGGAGAAGAGCGCAGCTCACTTGAGCAAATGGTAGCCTCGCTTAATCTTCAGAATAATGTATATTTTCTGGGATGGGTACGCGAGATTTTTGAGTTCTTAAGTGTGATAGATATAAATGTGCTGTCCTCACTGAGTGAGGGCTTCCCATATTCAATACTTGAGGGAGCGTTTCTCAAGAAGGCTACAATAAGCACCAATGTAGGAGGTATACCCGACTTAATCGAAAGCGGCATTAACGGATACCTCTTCACTCCCGGTGACCATGACAGTCTGGGAAGGCATATAATTGAGCTTTCGGACAATACCTCCAAAAGGCTTGAAATGGGAGATATGCTGTATTCCAAGGCCAAGCTCCGCTATTCCCTGGACAGCATGCGCAAAATCCAGCTTGAAATATACGACACTCTGCTCGCCAGAAGCTCAAGCAGGCATTTATACGATATAATTCTTTCAGGCTATTACGGATTTAAAAACAGCGGTGACGATGCTATACTGATGGCAATTATAAATGACATACGCATATATAAAAAGGATGTCAAAATAATGGTTTTGTCCCATAATCCTATGGAAACCAAGAAAAGCCATAACGTCGATTCCACTAACAGGCTTAATATTATAAGCATTACAAAGGCCATGAGAAGGTCCAAGCTGTTTATAAACGGCGGAGGAAATCTTATGCAGGATGATACAAGCACGCGCTCGCTCATATATTACCTCGGGGCTACATGGCTTGCCAAGAAAATGGGATCCAGGGTTATGGTATATGCAAACGGAATAGGGCCCATAAATAAAAGCTTTAACAGAAGACTCACAAGAATAGTGCTGAACCAGGTTGACGTAATTACTTTAAGAGAGGAATTTTCGCGCCGGGAGGTTTCCAATCTGGGTATAAACAGCCCTAAGATTCTCGTTACCGCCGATCCGTCGCTAACCGTAGTTCCGATAAGCTCAAAAAATGCGGATGATATTCTGTCTGCGGAAGGAATTGATTTATCACACCCCTTTGTAGGCTTCTCGGCAAGATCATGTGAGAATAACTCTGTTTACGATCACACTGTGATAGCGCGTGCAGCCGATTATGTTATTGACAGGTATGGTGCAATTCCTGTGTTTATACCCATGCAGCCCTCCGACACTGAAATTATCCGCCGTATTATATCGGCTATGAAGGGCAAGGGCTATATTCTGACGGCACAATACCAGGTAAGTGAGATATTGGGCATAATCAGCAGGATGGAGATGCTTATAGGAATGAGGCTCCATTCCCTTATATATGCGGCAAATCTCGGAATCCCCGTTATAGGCCTTGTGTATGACCCCAAGGTGGAGGCATTTCTTCAATACTTTCATCAGGCGTCCGCCGGCAGCATAGAAGACTTAAATTATGACAAAATGGTTCTAATAATAGATAAGGTATGGAGCAATAAAAGCAAAATAAGGAATCAATTGAACAGAATCACCTCTCAATTAAAGGAAAAAGCTTTGCAGAATGCTCAGATTGCAGTAGAGCTTATAAAGGAAAAGGAAGGCTAAGGAGGCTTTTATGTCGGATAAATCAAATATAACGGGAGTCTTTGTAGATCACATTACAATGCAGCAGGCCCTTCGCCAGTTAAGGATTTTTTTGGAGGAAGGCGGTGTTCATACCATATTCACTCCTAATGCCGAGATTATGATGGACGCACATGCCGATCGGGACTTAAAAAACATACTCAACGGATCGGATATGGTCATCGCAGACGGCGCAGGAGTGGTTCTGGCTTCAAAAATACTGGGAGTGAGCCTTCCCGAAAAGGTTTCAGGTATTGATCTTGTAAAAAATTCCTTTTTAATTTCTCCCAATCCCAAAATAAAGTATTTCTTTTTCGGGGGTAAGCCCGGAGTAGCAGAGCAGGCAGCCAAAAACATTCTTCAGCAGTACCCTGATATAGAAATTGCAGGCTGCAGAAACGGATATTTCTCAGAAGAGGATAATGAGGCTATAATAAATGAAATAAATTCCTCAAACACCGATATTCTGCTGGTGGCTCTGGGTGCCCCCAAGCAGGAGAAGTGGATTTACTCCAACAAGAGCAGGCTTAAGGTAAAGGTCTGCATAGGAGTTGGAGGAAGCCTTGACGTCTTTGCAGGCACAGTACGCCTTGCACCCGAGTTCTTTAGAAAAAACGGGCTTGAATGGCTCTACAGGCTTTACAAGGAGCCCTGGCGTTTTAAAAGGATGCTTAAGCTCCCCGGATATATTTTACTTGCGTTATCTATAAGAATAAAAGGAGGCTAAAAATATCAGTCCAGTATTCCCTTGCCGGTATATTCCCTTATGGCATAATCCGCAAGGTAGAAGACATCCTCTATTTTAAGGATCTGCTTATCTGACAGCTTGGAGCTCATAAAGCTGTCTATGTACCCTTTATCGCACGCCTTCTCATAGGCTCCGCTACCTTCCGCTGTTTCATTATACAATGAAAGCAGTATTGTTGCCGTCATCTCTCCCGTTAGCTTATTTTCAGAAGCATAGCGGCTTAAGCGCGAGTCAAGATCCAATGAGTACTTGTCCGGGGCAAGTCTGAAAATGCCGTTAATCAGCAATGTCACAAGCTCATTTTGTGTCGAGTCCTTTTCCAGCAGGTAATTATTTGCCTCTCCACCCGAGATAAGTCCAAGGCTTGCAAGCTGTATTATTGACGGGTATGCCCACGAGGCTTTAAGAGGATTTTCCTCCCTGATGTCCGGCAGATATACGCCTTCTCCTTTAAGTATGTCCTGAAGCTCCCTGACTCTGTCAGTGTCTTTCTCATTTGCCACCTCTCTGGGAGTGTAATTATTTATTATTGAATATACCGAGACTATTCCCGCCGACTGCCCCGCCGAGATTCCAGCCGCAAAGCCTCCTGCACTGGAGGAAGCCAATGATGAATAGGATGCCTTTCTGCCTACCATCATAAGATTGTCCGTCTTCAGCGGAACAAGACTTCCCAAAGGCACAGAGTATTGTACGGGCTTTCCTGCTATGTATGTGCCTCTTTCTGCGAATTTTCCCGCATCTACAGGTCTTGAGCAAATAAACCCCTTATTGGGGAAATTCCTGTTTTCCAGAATATCCTTTACCTCAAGCACATATTCTCCCATAAAATGCACCGCTTCCTTTACAAGGAGCTCCTGTGCCGGCGCTTCAAACTCCATGTCCCTCAGCTCCGGGGCCTCTTCCTTTAAAAAACGTGTGAGGCTTACCGCCTCCAGTACCGCACCGTCGTATGCAGCCTTGAGGGCCTTCGGGTCGGATACGTCAACATTTAAAATGCGTATTCCCTCCACCACCGCTCTTCCGTTTCCCTGAGAAATTATCGCTATATTCTGAACATCAGAGTCTATATACGACAGCCTGTATCCGCTTACTATAGAATTAAGCTTATTTTGTATTCGAGGCAGGCTTTCCGCCTCTACCCCGCTAACCATGAAATTGAACTGTACCGGCATATAGCTGTCAGGCATATTTAAGTCCTCAGAGCCCTTAAAGCAGGGGACACTGCACATCCTGAGCAGTATGCCGTCCGCCGTTGCGTCTATAAACCGTCTTCCATAGAAGCTCCTTTCCTCACCGTTCATCAGCTTTACATTTACTCCCTTTATCGCCATTCCTTCAAATACCGGGGACACAACCTCGGCACCATAAATTACATCAAGGCTTTTTTGCTTTTTAATAATATCCCCTACTGTTCTGATGTAATTGTCAATGACAAAAGGAGTCCCTATCCTTCTGCTGATTTCTCCGTAGAAGCCTTTGTTCAGGGCTTCACCCCCAGGCCCATAGCTGGCCTCCATATCAACGGCAAGGCTTTTTGAAACGCTTCCCCCCAGCTCCTTCCCCTCAGCTAACAGGAGCGTTCTTGCACCCGCTCTTGCAGAAGCTACTGCGGCAGATATCCCCTCAGGCTCTTCTCCCACCACTATAACATCATAAATTCCCTTATCACTCACAAGCCCCTTTGCCCAATCCCTTGTCCCTCCGCTTGTTATGGGCACTATCCCGAATCTGTATAAAAGTATTGCAATTACGGCCAGAGCAAACAGCCTGACAATTAAATCCCTCTTCATGAAACCTCCCTGGTGCCCTGTAACAGAATTTATCTCCGGCGGGCAGAGCACCAACCGAATGCAGTAAATAATTCTTTATTAATATAATTCGGATTTTTATGATGTTTTGATTACAGTATTGGCGCAAATTTAAAGGAGGCCGCATCCTCACAGAACGGACCCCCGGTTATATTTCAATTTGACTTACAGTATACAGAAGCCTGTACAATATGTATTAAAAAATTTTTTAACGGTATGGCTGAATCTATAGCATTAAAGCTTGTTTACACACTCTCTAAGCCAAAGCTCACACTCAACGCCTCATTGATTCTTTCCATAAGCTCTCCGTCCAGATGTCCTATTCTCTCCCTAAGCCTCTGCTTGTCTATAGTCCTTATCTGTTCCAAAAGTATGACCGAATCCTTCATAAGCCCATACTCCTGAGCGCTTATTTCTATATGTGTAGGCAGCTTAGCTTTATTTATCTGTGATGTGATTGCAGCCGCTATAACTGTAGGACTGTATTTGTTGCCGGTATCATTCTGTACTATTAAAACCGGTCTTATTCCGCCTTGCTCCGACCCTACTACCGGGCTTAAGTCTGCATAAAAAATATCTCCACGTTTTATTACCACTATCTATCCAACTCCCCAAGCCTTTCTTCATATTTTCTTTGCTGATCATTATCTGCTTCAATGCACATTTCGGCTAGTCTGATGTTTATTTCAGCCATCTCCTGATAGCCTCTTTTCATCCTATCCCTCATCTCTATCTTCTTTATTTCTTTGATATACAGTTTCATTGCTTCCCGAACAAATTCGCTCCTGTTGCTCTTTGCTTCAGACACTATGCAATCTACTTCCTTCAGTAAATTATCAGGAAGGCTGATAATTATTTTTCTTAATTCCGCCAAAATAATACCCCCATTTCTATATTCGGGCCGCAAAAATAAAATAAATTAAATCCTCACAGTAATATGCTTCTCAATAAAGAGGATAAAAATGTATAAGCATAGAATAAATGCCTCTATATAAATATATGCTTCAAATACACATTTGTAGAATTACTGTTCAAAATACTATAAAAAATTACGAAGATGTATATAATATATTATATTACCAGTTCAATGGCAGGTCAAATTAAAAATTTGTTACTGGTCTTTGAAGCCGCTTTTATGGGGCTCTCAAGGATTACATACATGACAGGCTGCGTGCTTTCATATCAGATAGTTAAGGACATTTAAAATTCTCCCTCCCTGAAGATAAAATCTGGGAACTCTCTTTCCTATCAGGCACACAACCTCATAATTTATAGTGCCCGTCATGGCTGCTATGTCCTCGGCCCTTATATCTCTTCCTCCCTGACGTCCGAAAAGCACCACCTCGTCCCCTACCGACACCTTATTGCTTAGATCAGTGACATCGACCATGCACTGATCCATGCATACCCTTCCTACGATAGGGGCAGTCTCGCCATTTATCAATACACTGGCCCTGTTTCCCAGCGTTCTTGCATATCCGTCGGCATACCCTATGGGAATAGTGGCTATTATGCTTTCCCTGCCCGTTGTAAAAATTCTCCCATAGCTTACCGCCGTTCCGGTCTCCACCCTCTTTACAAGTATTACATTGGACTTCAGAGTCATTGCAGGCTTTAAATCAATTTTGGTTTTATCAACCTGCTGAGAGGGGTACATTCCATATAGTATAATTCCCGGTCTCACCATATCCAGATGCATTTCGGGAAATTCCATAACAGCCGCACTGTTGGCCACATGCCTGACAGGTATGTGTATGCCTATGCGGGTCAGCTCACTGGATATACTCATGAATCTCTCGAATTGCATATATGTATAGCTCTTATCCGCTTCATCCGCCGATGCAAAATGCGTAAAGAGCCCCTCAATTATAATACCCGGCAGCTTGCTTATTTCGATCACTTCCTTAACAGCGCTGTATCCGGGCATGAAGCCCACCCTTGTCATTCCGGTATCTATTTTTATGTGGATGCGGACACTTTTACCAAGCCTGACCGCCGCAGATGAAAGCGCATCGGCGAGATCCCTGCTGAACACCGTCTGGGTAACGTCGTTTTCTATAATCTCCTCCGCTCTTACAGGGTCTGTATAGCTAAGGATAAGTACGGGCACATCTATGCCGTTTTTTCTAAGCTGTATGGCCTCGTCCAGCATAGATACGGCTAAACGGCTTACCCCGTTGTCCAAAAGAGCCCTGGTCACCTCCATTACTCCGTGTCCATAGGCATCGGCCTTTACCACACCCATTATTTCTGTCCTTCTATTTGTAATTCTTCTTATCTCAAGTGCATTATGGGCGATGTTATCCAAATCAACCTCTGCCCACGACCTGTTAAATTTATAGTCCATATCTCCTCATCCTTATAGTCAACGTACTCTACTCTGATTTTGCTTTGACTAACTGCTTTAGGGCTCCGGGCAAATGCCTTACCAAATCTCCTGCGATAAGCCCGTGCTGTCCCTTTACACGGGCTGCCCTGTCGCCTGCAAGCCCATGCAGGTAAACCCCCAGCACCGCGGCGTCCTCTAAGGGAACGCCCTGGCCTGCCAAGGACGCGATAACTCCTGTCAGTACGTCTCCACTGCCTCCTGTAGCCATACCCGCATTGCCCGTAGTATTTATATATATCTCCCCTCCCGGAAGAGCCGTTACTGTCCGCGAGCCCTTCAGCACTACGGTTACACCCCACTTAAGCGCAAACTGCCGCGCAGCTTCTATTCTATCGCTTTGGACCTCCTCTATGCTTATACCGCATAGCCTCGACATTTCTCCCGGATGCGGAGTTAAAACCGCTTTAGCCTTCAAAGCCTTCAAAATGCTCATATCCCCCGCTATTGCATTTATGGCATCCGCATCTATTATCAGAGGCTTGCGGGCAAACCGGACCGTATGCCTGACTACCTCAGAAACACCGTCACCGCCCGACAGCCCCGGGCCTATGGCAATAGCAGACATTCGCTCCACAAGCTCCTCCAGCCTGCCGGTGCAGCCCGGTGAAAGTACTCCGGCGCCCATATCCGGGAGGGGAATTGTAACAGCCTCTGCCAGCATCAGGTCATAAATTGATGAAAGAGCTGCCGGGACACCCATATAGACCAGACCCGCACCTGTCCTCAGCGCCGCTCCCCCCGCTAAATAGCCCGCGCCTGTCATCCCTGACGAGCCGCTTATTATTAAAACCTTTCCGAAATCCCCCTTATTGCCGTCGCTGCGCCTTTCCGGCAGCATACCGGATGCAAGCCTCATATCGGTAATATTTATTTTTATATGCATACCTTCGATGATCTTGGAGGGAATGCTTATATCCGCCACAACAAGCTCTCCCGCATATTCGCACCCCGGATGAAGCGAAAGCCCAAGCTTTGGAAGCCCGAAGGTTACTGTTTTGGCCGCTCTGATGCAAATACCCAGGGCCTTTCCCGAGTTTCCGCATATCCCGGAAGGTATATCTATGGAAATAACCGGTTTGCGGCTTTCATTAACCATTCCGATAACCTCGCGCGGCAGGCCTGCTACCTCCCCCTTAAGTCCCGTACTGAAAATCCCGTCCACAACAAGGCTTGAGCCACACAAATGCTGCTTCAGCTCATCCGGCACCGGAGGCTGTACCAGCTCAATAATTTCCACGCCCATATTGCGCAATATATTCATATTTGCAGCCGCATCCCCTGTAATGACTCTGCTGTCCGCCAGAAGATAAACGCTGACGCTCGCCCCGCAATTGTGCATATGCCTTGCCGCTGCGAAAGCATCTCCCCCGTTATTGCCCTTCCCTGCCAGAACTAAAATTTCTTTTCCCCATAAGCCTCCAATAAGCTTTGAAGCTTCCCTCACAACAGCAAGAGCGGCATTCTCCATAAGAACCATTCCGGGTATTCCCATGCTGTTTATCGTCAGTCTGTCTATCTCATTCATCTGCTTAGGAGTAACAATCTTCATAAAGTCCCCATCTTCTCAACCTTTTATTAAAGCACCAAAGTACCCTGATTACTATATATTTAGCAATAAAGATTTTACATGGAGGATATAATTTGATGGAAGAAATTTTTTTGACCCTTAAGGAATACATCTAAGAAAAGTGAAATAATACTCAAGGAGTATTAATGCTCTAACCCTAGAGACATTTCCTCCAAATTCATCTTTTCGTTGCTATTAAAAATTTCTGTAAGCAATTATATCCTCTATATTTGTAAAATCTTTATTGCATCCTATATAGATACGAATTCCGCTACAGGGCACTAGTTGTCCTTAAAAAATTCCCTGTCCAGCTTCTCCAGCTCTTCTCCGCCCAGAAGGTCATGAAAGTAGCCGTAGATGTCCGCATCATACTCCGCCAGTGTCCCTTTCTCATCAATATACTCCTTTAGTCTGGCATGAGCCTCCTCTATCAGCTCCTCCAATTCTTTTACCCTCTTCTGGTTTGCGCGCATTTTAAAATAAACCGCATTAACAGTATACTCCAAAAGCTGTATATTTGCCGTCTTGATTTGCGCCGGAATATCATCAATAAGCTCTTCTATTTCTTTAAATCTCTCATTTATCCTTTTTATCTCCCTTTCGCAATCCTTCATGTTGTTTTTTGCGTCTTCATTATTATTGTCATAAACCTCAGTTGTTAACTGAAGTATTTTATCCATACAGCTTTTCTTTAGCAGGCCTATTTCCCTCGATTCAGTCATGAGTCTCGCCTGTTCCTTAAGAAGCTCTTTTAGCTCCTCCTCACATTTTATTATCTCAGGGGTTTTTTCGGTATATGCAAAAAGAGCGTTCCATCTCTCGTCAAGAATAAGGAGTGATATATCATTTTTTCTCAATACTTTTTTGTCAAACTGTGCTTTTTCGGGTTGCTTTTTAAAAAACTTAAACATATTTACCCCCATATCTATTCTCATTAAAAAATTCACATTTCCTATATATTATATCGTCAAAGCAGACAAGTATTATAATATCCTGCCTCTTCCCAATCGCTTTGTTGACACAAAATTTTACAGATGCTAAACTATAATTGCATTATTTTCGGCCATTCTAAGAATTTATGGCTTAAAAAGGCATAAATAAGCCTGCTTTAATAATTTATTAATGGATTTTGTGTTCCGGATAAGTTATTATTTTATAAGGCAATACTAAAATTTTAAGGATGGGAGGCATAGATAAAAAGAGCTTGCAATACATACGGCCTGTACTGCAAAGTGCTGTTAAAAAGTATCCAAAACTAAGGAGTGTAAATTAATGAAAATAGTAAATGAAAAAGGAAAGCTTTTTGGAATAATCAATATAATAGATCTTTGTGTAATACTTGCGGTAATTTTAGCCGCTGTAGTGCTTGGAAGCAAAATGTTCGATACCCAAATAGGCCCTATACCGGGCAGCTCCGAAAACAAGGAGGTTATTGTGACAGTTAAATGCACCGTCCGGAATGAAGCTGTGGCCTCCTCCCTTAAGGAAGGCAGCCAGTTGATCTCCTTGCTGAATCCCGAGCCCAACGCCTATGTAAAATCGGTTTCATATACGGCACTTGAGGCCATGAGCAGCAATGATCAGGGCGAAATAGTGTACTCGCAGGATGCCAAGAGGAAAGAAATGACTATTGATTTTAGCATGAGGACATCGTCCGGAAACGGAATTATAAAGCTGGGCTCACAGGATGTGGCCATCAATAAGGAATTCATAGTCAAGACCCATACCTTTGAGGCTAAGGGTGTAATAGAGGGCATAGAAATAAAATAGGGGGAATAGGTATGAAATCTATTTTAGATGGAAGTATTCTGTTCAATATTTTTCACGGTATAACTGTAAAACTGGAAAAGCTGTACAGATCGAGCATGCTCTGCAGAGCCTTGAGAACCTTGGGCTTATGGTGTTCGGGAAGCGTAATAAGCACATTGGCGGATAAATACCTGAAAAAAAGCTCAAAGGCTAAAAGCTCTGTTACCTATAGGGTTTTAAGGTTTATTGGCGTTAAGCTCGATTATTTTGCAGGACTGATTCATAATTTATTTATAAAAGCCTTCGGGCATAGCCTGGCAGGAAGCCTTGTAAGGGCAATCAAAGCAGAATGCAAAAGCAGCATGTACAAGGTGGGGGCATCTTTAATACTTCCCCTTGCGGCCGGATTTGCAGCAGTAACTACTGTCCGCGGAACATGGAGCATGATGAAGACGGGCTATATGCTGATGCTTTTTATACTTCTTCTTGCTTCCTTTATTTCTGTAAGCAGATGGAAATCATGGATTAAAGGCAGCTTTGTCTATAAATTATGCCACTCTATATGGGAATGAGATGTGATGTGTTATGAATAAAAAAGTTTTATATATATTAATAGGTCTGGCAGGGCTTTTACTTGGAACGGTTTCAGCCTTTATTCCTTTAGAGCTTTTCATTGCCCTGGCAGGAGGCATTGTTTTCGTTGTATTTTTGCTTAAGGATTACCAGAGGGTGACATATGTTGCAGCTTTATATCCCATACTCTACCATATAACAAACAATGTTTTGAAAATATCCTTTCTTGCAGGTGCCTGGGACGAGCTTCTGCTTATATTCTGTATAATGGTATGGGTGTACAAATGGGTATCGGACAGAAAGGAAAAGGCCTATAAATGGACCCCTATGGAATTTCCCTTTATACTTATGTTTTTAGTTGGCATATTTCTTCTCTTTATGAATTCGCCGGACTTTAAGCTGGGTATGGACGGGCTCAGAGCAGTTATAGAATACATGCTTTTCTTCTTCGTAATAGTCCAGCTTTTAAAATCGGAAACAGCAGCCAGAAAGGTATTATATACATTGATGTTTTCCGGCGCGTACATGGGGCTCGTAGGAGTTTTCCAATATATTTTCAGGGTTGAGACCCCTACAAACTGGATGGACAAGGTAGAGTTAAAATCAGCTCCCAGAGTTTTTTCTATCATAGGAAATCCGAATGCCTTGGGAACGCTTCTGGTTCTATTGATCCCCATTGCCGTTGCTCTGATTTTGTCGGAGAACAGCCCATTTAAGAAAATAGCTTTCTCGCTATGTGCGGCGACAATGACGGCGTGTCTTATATTTACCGGCTCAAGATCCTCATGGATAGGCTTTGGAATAGCAATGGCAATATACGCTTTTCTGAATAAAAATAAGAAATTAATAGTAGGGCTAGTACTTGTGGCATTGCTTGCGTATTTGTTTGTGCCCTCCGTGCAAAACCGGATAGGCTATATGCTAAATCCCGAATTCATTACAAGCAGCTTAAGAGACGGCCGGTACAGCAGGTGGCCCAAAGCCTTTGAGCTCTTTAGGGAAAACCTGATGTATGGTGTAGGCTTAGGAAGGTTCGGGGGTGCTGTTGCTGCTATAAATAAAATTCCCGGTACCTTCTATATTGACAACTATTATCTTAAAATTGCAGTCGAAATGGGGCTCTGGGGGATTACAGCCTTCCTTATTCTTTTATATAACGCTCTTGCCTGGAGCGTAAGAGCGCTTAAAACTGCCGGAAGCAGCTATAATAAAAGTATTATACAGAGCTGCTTTTCGGGTATGTGCGGAGTGCTTATTACCAACTTAGGCCTCAATAACTTTGATGCTCCGTCTGTAACCACTTATTTCTGGATTGTAGCAGGAGTTGCAATATACCTTGGATATGCAAACAGCAAAAGCCGATATTTATTAAAAAGCTAAGAAGGAGTGCCGGGAAATATAATGCGCCTGCATTACGTTTCCCGGCACTTCACCCTTTTACGTTAAAACTTATATAATAAAGAGCACATTGTGTATCCTGCGCCCACCGAGCACAGAATGACCTTAGAGCCCTCTTTGACCTTGCCCTCCCTTATAGCATCCCTCAGCCCGAATATGGGGCTTGTCGTCCCTGTATAACCGAATTGATCGCCTACATAAGAGTAGTTAGTGCTGTCCACCTCCAGCTTTCGCAGAGTTTCAACAGTGTCAGGCTTTGAAAATTGAGAAAATACAAAATGATCCACCTCTGCGGGTTTAAGGTTGTTTTTTTGTAATGTATGCTGAATGATTTTACTCCAGTTATCGGATAAGAAGCTGAAGTCAAACGGCGTCCAGCTCCACCTTTTACTGTCATCATCAAGCTTTTCATCATACATTCTTGCAAAGCCGCATAAAGGCATTACAATTGAATCGTGGTACTCCGCATCGGTAAAAAATTCCGCAGTTCCTATAAAACCGCGTTCCTCTTCCTCAACAGCCATCTCCAGCAGCACAGCGGCTGCCGAATCCGCAAAATTAGGATATGTAACGGGATCATTCTTACTGACAACAGAGCTTATCAGCATGCTTCCCACCACCAGCACGTTTTTCAGTGTTTTTTTCATTTTCATATAATTGCTCACCTGATCCAGAGCAGTCAGCATCCCTATACAGTTGTTATTAAGATCATACACTACATGGGCATTTTTTGCACCCAACAAATGGTTCAGCTTCAATGCATTGCTCGGAGCTGTATATTCAGGAGTATCTGAGGTAAAGACTATCATGTCGATGCTTTCGGCGTCAGTGCCCGAATACCTTAAGACCTTGCGGCATGCCTCAAATGCCATAGAAAGAGAGGTTTCATTTTCGTCTGCCAGGTATCTTTTTTCTCGTCCAAGGTGCTTCATTAATCCTTCTACATTGACTGTTTCAAAATGCTTGATGAAGTATTCATTCCCGACAGATTTTTCGGGATAGTATACGGCGATGTCTTTAATTTTAACGTTGTGGTAGCTCATGGCTCTCCTCCCCCCAAATGATTAATGGCCTAAAGCTTGCTTAAAGCTTCCTCTTTAGTGGCAACAAACGTAAGCTTTTTGTCAAAGTCAGGTATGCTCCTGGCCAGCCTCATGATTTGCGACTGCGCTATTGCAGAGGATAGCCTTGTCATGAATCTTTTTTTAAAGACAAAATCATCGGACACATACAAGGACAGTGCATTTACAAGCGCTGTCTGCACTTCAGGCGATGAGGGCTTAACATCCTTAACATCTACAATCAGCGTATATTCGTTCTGGTTAGGTATGCTTTTGGCGCTACTTATAAACTCATTGCAAAAGCTTCCTCCCTGCTGGAGATCGAACAGCCCCTCCGCAAAGGCCACAAAGATTTTCGTTTCTTTGTCAACCGTCATTTTATAGGTTCCTGAACCTTCACCCATAAATCGTATACCTCCTTATTTATATTTTATTTTTATTGCTTATGAAGCTGAATAGTCTTCAATAATACGCATCATTTCCTCTGCCATATTATTAAGCTCCTGAATTTTCAGAACCACGCTTTGTATGTAAGATACCTGCTCGTCAATGGTGCTTGAAACCTGCTGGGTTGAAGCGGCAGTCTGCTGAGAAACCGCACTTATACTTTCAAAAAGAAATTGGACATCCTTTATATTATTCTCAAGACTCTTATTTTCTTCTAAAATATGATTAATATCGGTGTCTATATGAACTACAGACTTGCTGATTATATCAAAGGAGCTCACTACCTTGGTGACAACCTCATTCTGAACATCAACAAATCCTTTGGAGGTCTCGATTTCAGAATGCGTAATTTCAATGGCATTATTTATATCGGAAATAATACTGTCAATCTCCGTTGACTGCTTTTTGGAGTCGTCCGCAAGCTTTCTGATCTCTCCTGCCACTACAGCAAAACCGTTCCCGTGGCTTCCCACTCTTGCTGCCTCAATGGAAGCATTTATTGACAATAGGTTTGTCTGCCTGGCTATAGCATCCAGCATCTTTGTTATTCCTTTTATTTTTATAGCCTTCCGCCTGACATTTTCCATAGATACAACCATCTTTTCAACAATCTCCCGGTTTTTATCTATTGTTGCCTTCTGTTTTTCAATCATCAGGTTTCCTTCCTCAATAGCGTGGTTAACCTGCCTTACCATCTCGGCAGACACCATGAGATCACCGGAAATTTTTCCTGCACTTTCAACAATGCTTCTGCTTGAGGAGTTTGCCTGCTCTATGGAGTAGCAGTTATCTACGGCTCCTTTGGCAAGTCCTGAGGTTGCAATGGAAACCTGATCCATTCCTTCCCTGACAGCCCCTATTTCCTTTAAAACTTCAGTTGAAGAGGAGAATATAAAATCATTGATTTCTTTAGTACATGTTACAAATGATTCCACTTTTTCCGTGTCGACCGGACTAGCTTCAATTAAAGAAGGCTCGGATAGATTAGCTTTTCTTTTAATACCACTTATCTTTACGAATTTGCTCCAAACAACGTTCTCTGTCTGCTTCATTCTTTATTTCCTCCTAAATTATAAGCAATGAAATGATATTGCGCTAAAAAACAGGAAAATGATGTTGCTTTTTTGGGCAATTTATGAAATTTATGTATACATAAGAAGTATCTTATAATTTATCCTTATCTGACGTATATTATACAATTTATCCTTATCTAACAAATATTTTATCGCTAATTGGCGATTTTTGCAAGTAAAATTTTATAAATTTTGTAATTATATTTGTCGTATATGGGGCTTTTTTGTAAACTATTAAAACTTATACGATCCTTTTTGCTCCTTATATATATTTTTTATGCAAATTTTGTCATTCCCGATTTAAGCTTAAACATTAATCATTCCTTATAAAATATGATAAATAAATGGAATAAAGGGTTCCCTGATATTCTTTAAAAATAATATTTATGTTATTATTTTATTGTAATTTATGTATGGAGGATAAGGCTCAAAGCTTAAAAATATAGAAGAGAAAGGGTGAAGAATAATGAAAAAGGCTTTTTTACTTTTGTTGTATCTGTCTGTATTTACTTTAACCATATCAGGTTGTCAGCAATCATCAATGAAAGCTGATGATCCTGCTGACGCAAAAAAAGTTGATAATACAGTAGAAATAGTCATTGGATATGGTACTAACAGCTATGTCGCCGTAATAAACAGCCCGGAAGAAATAAAACAGCTTGAAGAGATATTTAATGGAGCGGAGCTTGATAAATGCGATATAGGCATACAGCAGCCTTATCTAAGCATATCATTCCGCAGCAGTGATACTTCAACTTTATTTTTAATTGATGATAACGATGTAATTAAATTAGCGGACGGTATCTGCAAAAAATCCAAGCAAATAAGCTTTAAAAATCTATACTCTATATTCGATGAATATGCATCCCAAAAAAAGTAGCATGTGGACCTGTCCCTATTTTTTTCTTAAAAAGAAAGCCGCCTGATCACCCTGCTTTTGACTGTTCAGCAGGGCGGCCTGCCTTCTGTATTCCATGACTCTGCCGTAGTGAAGCAGCCTGTAAGTAATATTTCTGGGGAATTGAAGCATTCCAAGCCCCTTCATATGCCTTTCGCTTCCTATAAACTGGCTTTCGCTGGAATCCCATACTGCATTTTCAATATAAAAGCCGCTTTTATCACAGAGAATTTCCATGCTGTGGGCAGAATGCAGGAAAAAATGCCTGGGAGCCTCAATATGGCACCAGTGGACACCGTATTTCTGCCATGCATAGCAGGAGACAAGGGGTATTCTTACAAGGCATGTGCCGACGGGAGACAGCCTTGCACGGGCCGCCTCAAGCGACTCCCTCTGCTCGAATATATGCTCTAAGGAGTGGTTGAACATTATCAAGTCATAAGTACCCTCCATCTTCCGGATTGTTGACTTGACAAGCTTCACGCCATTGGCGCGCTCACAGCTCTCCCCTATATACGGGTCAACTCCTGTGAGATTTTTAAAGCCTATATGCGCCAGAGAGCTTAAGAGGCTCCCATCCCCAGATCCCACATCGAGTATACCGCTGTCAAAGGTAATATCTCCCTTTGATAAGGCATGCGACAAAAAATTGTAGACAGCTCCCTTCCCTCCCGGGAATACAGTGCTTATAATTCTTCCCGCAAGTCCCCTACCATAGAATTGGTACCTGCTCTGAAGCTTTTTTGCCCTTTCCGAGACAGACGAGCTTTTAAAGGAGTAATACCCCGGTGGGTAGAACCTGTCCATATTTTCCGGCACAGCTCCAATCTGCAGGCAGCCGCAGGCAGAGCACTTATAGTAATTAAACCTTTCCCCTGTTCCGAACATGGTTTCACTTACTTCGTAAGGCATATTGCCTTGAGTGTTTCCGCATATCCTGCATTCCAATACAGTCGCCATTTTATTCAATAATTCCCTCCAAGTTTATTACGGATTATCCTTTTTATTCAGCGCCTCAATGTACGCCTTCAATATGCCCAGCTCCTGGGTGAGAGTTTTAACCCTGTTTGCGTTTCTGGAAAGCGACAACGTCAGGGTAAATACAATAACCAAAAGAAAAAACAGTATGGACAAAAACAACGTGTTAACAGGCTCTTTTATATGCAGGATATATGACATGAACGTCAGCAGTCCGGGAAAAAGAGACAATATTATAAAGCCGAAGCTGGTAAGAATCCATACGAGGGCATACTTGAGCTCAAGCCTTTTATTTCTGACCATATTAAAAATGAATATAAAAAACAGAATGGATGCAATTGCCAGTATGATCTGCAGTATCCTGTTCATAACGCCCTTACCTCCCGCTTTTTGAGATTGCCGCGGCTATTACCGCAAGGCTGACCTTTATCATATAATATACCGACTTAAAGCTGGTTATGGAGGACTTGCCCCCCTTGCGCTCGTTCATTATTACGGGAATCTCTGAAATTATCAGCTTGTTCCGGTTGGCTGAAACCAGGGTTTCAGGCTCAGGGTAGTCCCTTGGGTAATCTCTGGAAAAGTACTCTATCGCTTTTCTGTCACAGGCACGAAAGCCCGAGGTGGGATCTGTCGTATTCTGGCCCGTAATCAGCCTTATCAGGGCACAAAAATATCTTATTCCCACTCTCCTGCTGAAAGTGGACTGAAAGCCCTCCTTTTCAATAAACCTTGAGCCTATGCAGAGGTTGCTTCCCTTTTCCAGCTTAGAAACAAGCGCGCCTATATATTCAGGGTTATGCTGTCCGTCTCCGTCTACCTGTACGGCAGCATCATAGCCATTGTAGAGGGCATACCTGTAGCCCGCCTGTACGGCCCCCCCTATCCCTAAATTCACCGGTAAATCCACAACCTTTGCCCCGCAGGCTCTGCACACACCGGAGGTATTGTCGGCGGAACAGTCATTAACCACCAGGACGTCATACTCCGGGCAGTTCCGAGATATACTTTTAAGCAGCTCCGGCAGGCTCTTTTCTTCGTTGTATGCCGGAATTATAATTAAAACCTTCATAAACCATACAGCTCCATTATATTATGTTTTCCCTAAAAACCTTTTCCCAATCACATCACGCATTAAGCAAAGTAAATATGAGGCTCCCATTATTAAAAAGAATATAAGCTGATACGCATACCTGTTTTCAGGCACAAATATCAGGTAAAGCCCAAGAAAAAGCAATGCGTAAATAACAATAGCACGCCCCGTCCTGCTTCTCGCAAAAGCAGCGGCACCGCCTATAACGCCCAGTATAAGAATAAAATAGTGTATAAAAACATCGTGTATCTTAAGTGTTGAAATTCCCGGCAGCCATGGGAGCTTAAACATAAACTGAATTTTCCCTGCGGTATACCACTTAAAATACAGCAGGGTCTGAGTTGTAAAGCCCTCTATTATACGCTTTTTTGCAAACTCCGTTTGAAGAGCGGAATTTCCCTTTATGCTGTCTGGAACATCCTTTGCCACGTCCTTCATATATGGATAGGTTCCCGACAGCAAGGGATTTCCCGCGGCCTCGGCAGTCAGCACTACCCTGTTCAAGGTTACATAATTTCTTATCCACCATGGAAGCATAACAACTGTAAAGCCTATAACGCTAAGCACAAATATTTTTACTACTGCCCGCCTGTTCTTCTTAAACCATGTAAGCCACCCGTAAATAAACGGTATAACAAAAAGAGGCAGCATTGCAGGCCTGACAAGTATCTGTACAGCAAATGCCCCTCCCGCAAGCAGGTGGGCATATGTCTTTTTTTCCTTGAAGCCCAATGCCGTAAAGTAAAAATAAAGAAGCATTGTGGCAAGAGAGATCACCTCTGTAAGAATCTGAGCTGTGGAGTAAATATACGAAGGATATATTGCTACAAAAAACGCTGCAATAACAGCCCCATCGTCACGGCCTAAAATTCTCCGCATCAGAAGAAAGGTCAGCAGAGGGGATATAATGCCTCCTGTCAGAGCCTGAATGATTCGAACCGCAGTTATTTGCCTGTACGGGTCATTAAGCGCGGCATATACCGAGCTTAAGAACAATGGATATGTAGGAGTAACTCTGGCATTGGATATTCCGGGGCTGCCTCCGTAGGGCAGGCCTTCATACCAGTACCCGTATATTCCCTCATCTACAAGCTGCCTTGACATAAGAAGATAATTTCTTGCGTCTCCGCCTATTTTAAAATCATGGAGCTTGTACAAAACAAATGAAAATCTCAATACAAGAGCCAAGGCTATTATTACAAATAAAGCAATTGCCGTCCCTTTTTTTACATAAACTTTTCTCACTGTTTCCTCCGCGTATTTATGTGCTTATTGGTAAATCAATAATGGCACTGTATAGATATAAAAAAGTACTAGAAAAAGTATACCATATATATTAATAAACCAACAATTCTTTTAATTATAAAAGCATTGATTCCAAAAATAATCTGAGAAATTCAAATTTAAGTGCCTAAAATGTAATAATTATAACAGAAAGGTTAAAA
Source organism: Bacillota bacterium (assembly GCA_023390115.1). GTDB lineage: Bacteria > Bacillota > Clostridia > Acetivibrionales > DSM-27016 > Anaerobacterium. The sequence goes on along the minus strand of JAEWDM010000005.1, from coordinate 98,094 downwards.
TTAAGAAACGGATATACAGCCCTATACGCTTGCATGCCAAAACGATATTCTCCGCTGCACCGGGAAATTACGGGGCCTCTTCTTGATGAGCGTCTTTTTGACCGGAATTGTCCTGATTATCGTTTTTTTTGAGCTGTTTTTGATAATAATCTACAATCATTATATCAATTTCCATACTCATAAGCAGAATAAATCCGTGAGTGAGATTGTCACAAGAGACTTCCTTGTTAAGAATTTCCTTAAGCTTGTCCATATCCTTAGTATTCATTTGAACTCATCCCCTTATTACTAATTTTACATTTATTTGTAATAATTAGTATTATATACTAATTATATGACGCAATATGTGCTCTGTCAATTTGCCAAGAAATAATTTCCCGATCTCTAAGTGCCAAAAGACATTGCAAATATGGGATGAGCTGTATGTAAAGCTTGAAATGTAAAAAGTCAATAATTAGCCAGATAAAATATTATCATAGAATAATATTTAAAAATATTATTCTAAATATCTTTGCATGAAGCAATGCTTTTAAGCCATTTTGCAAACTCCTCCACCCCTTCTCCCGTACGGCAGGAAATCTCAAACAAAGGAGCTTTCTCATTAAGCGCTCTCAGTCCCTTATAAAAGCTCTCACTGTCAAAGTCAATATACGGTATGAGATCCGTCTTATTGAGTATAACAACATCGGCACCCTCAAACATGGATATATATTTATATGGCTTGTCATGTCCCTCAGGAACACTGGCAATTACCATCCGCATACCCTCTCCAAGGTCAAAGGACGAAGGACATACAAGATTTCCTACATTTTCAATGAATATTATAGAGCTCTGACCCGGCTTTAAGTCATCAACAGCAGCCTTAATCATGTTTGCGTCAAGGTGGCAGCCTCCGCCCGTATTTATTTGCACCACGGGAATACCAAGGCTTTCTATCTTATCGGCGTCAATACTGGAGGCAATATCTCCTTCAATAACGCTTATCCCGGTATCGTTCCCTAAGGCTTCAATAATTTTTAAAATTATGCTGGTTTTGCCCGCTCCCGGAGAAGCCATTACATTTATTGCCGTTATTTTCCTGTCCTTAAAAAAGCTCCTGTTTTGCTCAGCCAGACTGTCATTGGCATCAAGTATATTTTTCATAACCTTTATTTCCATAAGCCGCCTCCATTATTTATATTTAATTGCAAGGCTGATTTCTCTATTCCGCCTCAATGCTTTCTATGTAAAACTCCTTACCTACGCCTGTGGGCACGCCATACTGCCCGCATAACGGGCATGCAAAGCCCTGCCGGGGTTTATTGAATCTATGCCCGCAAGCCTTGCAGCAAAGCTCGGCAGGCACTCTTTTAAAAATAAGCCTGGCGCCATTGGCAATCGTCCCTTCGCTTATTATATCAAAATACATCTGCACAGACTCATCCACAATGGTAGACAGATCACCTATAACCAGCTTTATGGCTGTGATTTTAGCGGCCCCCGCCTTGCAGGCCTCCTGAACAGCTATACTTATAAGGCTTCTTGTAACGGCATATTCATGCATTTAATCATTCCTGTCGTCTAAGGTATGGGGACACGCCTCTCCGAAAGAGGTACGGGGACACACCTCTCCTTTGTCGAGGAATGTCCCGGTGTTCCTCCCCGGGTGTGCCCGGCTTTTTTATGCGCTCGCTTTTCCCTTTTCCTCTTCAGCAGGCTTAGGCTGTTGAACAAATTTGTTCTTCTCCTTTTTGTATGCGGACGCACTATACTGCTCATCCATAAACAGGCATTTCTTTGGGCATACCTCCGCGCACACACCACATACTACGCATTTAAAAGGGTCTATCTCCCATGATTTGCTGTTTCTGTCCACCGCTATGGCATCCGAAGGACATTTTCTTGCGCATATTCCGCAGAAAATACATGTGTCTATGTCAACTCCCTTAACGCTTCCCCGGCTGTCCTTAAATGCTTCCCTCTTTTCAAAAGGATATTTTCTGGTAGCGGGCTTTGAACTTAAGTTTTTAAATACATTACTTATCATATCAAGCATAATTCCACCTCCAATTGTATTACCTCTCCGTACAGCTAATGCAGGGGTCAATGGTCAAAATCAGAACAGGCACATCAGCAAGCTGGCTTCCCGGAAGCATCTGAAGCAACGCAGGAATATTCGCAAAGGTCGGTGTTCTGACCCTCAACCTCTCCAGATTCTTTGTGCCGTTGCCTCTCATGTAATACAGCACCTCTCCCCTTGGCTGCTCAACTCTTGAAACAACCTCCCCTTTTGGAAAGCCCTTTACGGAAACGCTGGTCTCTCCTTCAGGTATAATGGAGGCAGCCTGCTTTATAAGCTCTATTGACTGGTATACCTCCTTCAGCCTCACTACTGTCCTTGCATAGCAGTCCCCGTCGGTTTCGACCACAGGCTCAAAATCAAGCTCCCCATAAGCAGCATAGCCTGTCATTCTTAAATCCTGCCTTATCCCGCTGCCTCTGGCCATAGGGCCCGCAGCACCCAGGACATACGCCTTTTCGCGCTCCAGCACTCCCACACCTACAAGCCTGTGCTTTACGGTATAATCATTAAAGAACACTGGCTCAAGCCTTTTTAAGTCATCACGTATCTCATCTACTACAGAAGATATTTTTACAAGCATTTCGGAAGCTATATCTCTTCTTGTGCCACCTATGGTGTTTCCTGATATAATAACCCTGCTCCCGCAGGTCTCCTCCATTATGTCCATTACCTTCTCCCTGTTTCTCCAGCACTGCATAAACAGGCTTTCAAACCCAAACGCGTCAGCCAGCAGGCCCAGCCACAGCAAATGGCTGTGAATTCTGTGAAGCTCGGCCCATACAACCCTCAAAAACCTGGCTCTTGGAGGAATCTCTATACCCATCAGGTTCTCTATTCCCTGACAATAAGCCAGTGCATGCATAAAGCTGCATATCCCGCATATTCTTTCCACTATATAAACGTTTTGTGTAAATTCCTTGGTTTCAGTTAATTTCTCAAGCCCCCTATGAACATAACCTATTGCAGGTATAGCTTCTACAATGGTTTCATCCTGCATAACCAGCTTTAAATGAAGAGGCTCAGGCAAAACAGGGTGCTGTGGTCCAAAGGGAATTACTGTTTTAGGCATATTATTTATCCCCCTTCCTCTCTATTGTTATCTGCTGTCTAAGCATAGGAGATTCCAGCTCGGCATCGGAAAGAAGCATATGCCCGCCATAGTCAATGGCTATATTGGTTATATTTATTCCGAACAGCTCCTTCATTTCGTTTTCTACCAGCAAGGCACAAAAATAGATCTTCGATATACTGGGTACCTCTTCTCCTTTTTGCACCCTTATCTTAAAATTTTTCATTTCAAGATTTTTATCAAAGTGATATATAACGTCCAGAGTTTGATCCCCGTTGTCCACGCAGGTGGCAGTAATAAACCTATAGTCGTCGAACAGCATATTGTGCGCTTCCACCAGAAGCTGTCCCACAGCAATATCAGTTAAATTTTCTATCATGTAATCCCCCCATGCCATTGTACAGGCAAAAAGATTTTTTATAGCTTAAACGACGCTATGCTTTAAACTCCATCCTGGCAGACTTTAGCACCTGAATTGAGCTTTTTCATGTTCTGCACTTTTTCCTCCAGCTTATCCATTGCGAGGACAATCCCGTCAATAATTGCCTCGGGCTTGGCACAGCAACCCGCAACATACACATCCACGGGAAGCACCTTATCTACTCCTCCAAGCACATTATAGCACTCCTTGAATATTCCTCCGGTGCATGCGCATGCTCCTACAGCTACAACAGCCTTAGGTTCTGGCATCTGATTATATATGTTTTTAAGCACCCTTACATTTCTCTTATTTACAGAACCGGTAACCACAAGTATATCTGCATGCTTTGGGTTTCCTACGTTAATAATTCCAAAGCGTTCAACGTCGTACATAGGTGTAAGGCATGCCAAAGTTTCTATATCGCAGCCATTGCAGCTTGTACAGTCGTAATGCATTATCCAGGGCGATTTTTTTCTTGACTTACTTATAATACCCATTTGCCACACCCTCCTATACTTTCAGATAGAGCCATATTATGTTGGTAGCAGCAGCACCTATCCCTATCAGCCAGGTTGCCTTAAGCATCCATTTCCATGTCATTCTGGCGCTTATATTGTCTATGACCATTTCCAGAAAGAAGCTCGCAAGAGCTATCAGTATTCCTACCCATATCGGACTTGCAAAAAACAATGCAATCATTCCCAGCAGGAGCACCAAATCATACCAATGAGTCAATTCTATTATCGCCAGTTGAAGTCCTGAAAATTCCGTAGTCAGACCCTTTATAAGCTCCTGGTGTCCATGGTGGGAGGTCGAGAAATCAAAAGGCGATTTTCTGAGCTTTATTGTAAGGACATACAGAAAAGCCATAAACACAAGCGGCAGACTGTAAAGCAAAGGAGTCCCGTGATCAAATATGCTCTGTATCATGAAGCTTTTTGTTGTAAGATATATACCCACAACCATGAGCAACAGCACCGGCTCATATGCCATCATCTGCAATATCTCTCTCTGGGCACCTATTTTACTGTATGGAGAGCGGACGCTCATGGCTCCTATTATTAATGATATTCCCGAAAAAGCCAGTATAAATATAAGCATGAGAAGATCACTTTTCAAAACCAGCATTACAATACTGGCCACTGCAAAAAACAGATGCCCCAGTACATATACCATTTGCGTCTGATTAACGGTAATGCTTTCCTTTCCCAGAAGCTTAAAAAAATCATAAAACGGCTGCAGCAGCGGAGGCCCATACCTGTTCTGCATTCTGGCACTGACTTTTCTGTCTATGCCTGTCAGCAGCCCTCCAATGACAGGTGCAGCTATTATGGCTATAACAGCCGTCAGTATACTGCCTAAGCTTATCATTTTACCACCACCCCGAACATTATAATTATAATGGCAGCCGCTACAAGATTAGTCCAGAGCGTAAGATTTTTTTCTCCAAAAAAGCCTGCCATATAGTAGTTGTGCACAACAACTTCTTCCACCTTTTCCCCCGGACTGATAAACTCCAGCCCTCTTACATCGTTATTCATGTTCTCACCGCACAGGTATGGAGGCTTAACGCTTTCAGCCTTTGTTTTCCTTAAGAAATAAGGGATGGTAATCATAAGCACAAGTACTATAGCAAAAAACAATATAGAGGTAAATCCCCCTATTACGGAAGCGTCAGCCGAATGCATAATTACACCCAGACCCCTTCCCTCAAGCTCCGGCCCGCCTGAAATATTTAACGTTGTAAGATACGGTTTTATAAAGCTGTTAAACATAGGGACTATCAGTATACTTGCCGCCAGCACTGCCGAAATAAGGATCACCAGCGAGCCTCTTACCCATAATGAAAGCCTCTCGACGATGTATTTGGGCTTATAGGACATTGTAAGTATAATTCCTATCCATTTAGACCAGAATACAACCGTAAATGCACTGCCAAGTATAATTGCCAGCAGAACCAAAGGAGAATTTACAGAGGACTCAATAGCGAGCCATTTTGTAATCAAAACCCCAAACGGCGGAAGCAGCATGGATATCATCCCTATTACCGTTATTACCGTCGTAAAAGGCATTTTTTTCATTAGACCCTGCATATCCTCTATATCCCTGCTCCCAATTCCATTCTCTATAGTGCCGATGCAGAGAAACAACAATCCCTTCGAAACGGCATGGAATATCATAAGCAGTACGGCAGCCCCTATAGCGGCATATGACCCCATTCCTGCACAGCATATTATAAGGCCAAGATTGGCAATGGTGGAATAAGCAAGCACCCTTTTGCCGTTTCTCTGGCTTATTGCTATAGCCGATGCCGCAAGGAAGGTAAATCCCCCCACCATCGCTACAACGCTTGCCAGAACAGTTCCGCTGTAAGCAGGAGCCATTCTCACTACAAGATAAACGCCTGCTTTAACCATGGTACTTGAGTGAAGCAGTGCCGATACAGGGGTAGGAGCCACCATAGCCCCAAGCAGCCAGCTCTGAAACGGAAACTGAGCGGATTTTGTAAAACCCGCAAAGCACAAAAGCCCTAAGCCTATGGGAAACATTCCTATAAAAGCCTCTCCCGCGTTCCTTGTTTGAGATATTTCTTCAATGGATAGTGTTCCCTTTGCTTTATATATGAGCACTATCGCACATATAAAGGCAAGCCCTCCCAGAGAATTTATCCACAAGGCTCTGGAAGCATTATTTACAGCCTGTTCATTACCGTCATGCGATATCAGAAGGAATGAGCAAAGCGTAGTTATCTCCCAGAACAAGTACATCCACGACAAATTGTCCGTCATAACCATGGCATTCATAGCGGCCAGAAAAACAAACAATACGAAGAAGAATCTGGGCTGCCTTGATGTCTTTAAGGCAAGATGGTGCTCATGATCCTTCATATAGCCTATTGCAAACAATGTGATTACAGGCCCTATTATACACACCAGAAGTATCATAACAAGGGACAAATAATCAATAACAAACGCAAACTCCGGCTCCTTTACCGAACCAAATACGTGAAACACCTCGAAAAGCAAAAAAGGTATGGCCTGCAGCACAGAAAGCACCAATATAATATGCTTTTTAAGTCTTATACCCAGATATGCTATATAGCAAAGCAGCAGCATATCAATCCCCTTTATAGCCCAATTCAAGTCAATATGCATGTCCTCAAGGCTTACAGCTATCCTTCCGCCACTGGCAATTAACAGCCTTGTAAGCTCTATCGCCACACCAAAAAGTATTAAAGCAGAAATTGCAACTATAAATTTGCGTAGTATATCCCTTCGCATGATGTAGCACAATACGGCACTTAAACCGGGCAGTAAAATAGCTATAGCCAACAATAAGCCTGTCTCCACAGCATCTGCTCCTTTCAAAAATAATTATGTCTGAAATTTATTTTAAGAGAATCAGATGTTTTTATTCCCCCATCCTTCTTCCCTAATTAAAATTAACAGGTGAGCGTACAAGATGCGCTCAATACCCTTCATAAAGCACAAATTACAGGCATTATCCCATATAAATTATAGTTAGCACAATATTATAAGTCAATTTTATAAAATATATAAATTCAACTCTAATAACTGTTTAAGCTGCTTTATCTCTTTTAATGGTATTTTATATCAGATTTACTCGTATTATTAAAATTACGCAATGTGAAACACGCTTAAATAGGCCATTTTAGCGGATTTGCAATGAACTTTGTATACAATTTTAATCATAATAAAAATTTTTTTCTTCCTTAATAACTCATACGGGCCTTTCCTGTAACTACCCTGCTGATCCCCGAGAGATCTTTAATAGTACAAATGTCATAATAATTGTGCTTCATCATTTTTCCAACCTCTGCCGCCTGTCTGTACCCTACTTCGAATGCCAAAAGCCCGTCAGCCTTTAGAAAGCTGCAGGCGCCTGAAATTATTTTCCTGTAAAAGTCCAGGCCGTCAACTCCTCCATAAAGGGCGGAAGCAGGCTCATAATCCCTTACCTCGATTTGAAGCTCTTTCATCTCATGCAAGGATATATACGGCGGATTGGAGACTATAATGTCAAAGAGCTCATGCTCGCCCGCCGGCGTGCACAGGCTGCTAAAAAGATCACTGCATATAAAGCTGATGCTGCTATCCACTCCCGACAGCCTTGCGTTATGGGCGGCAAATTTCAGGGCCTCAGAGGATATATCCGCGGCTACCACAAAAGCATCGCTTATATAATATGCAAGGCTTACCGCAATGCACCCCGAGCCTGTTCCAATGTCAAGTATCCGTACTCCCGCCTTAAGTCCCTTAGCATATTGGATCACTTCTTCCACCAGTATTTCAGTATCCTGCCTGGGTATCAAAACCTGACGCCCCACCTTGAAATCAAGAGACATAAATTCCTGATGGCCCGTTATATATTGCACAGGCATGCCTTTTGCCCTCAGCTCTATTCTGTCAAAATAGCATTCCGCGTCCTCTCTGGCCACAGCCGCATCACCGTGAACATATAAAAAGCTTTTATCGCAGCCTATGACATCACAAAGCATAGCCCCGGCTTCAACAGCCGGGGCCTCAATATGTGCAGCCTTCAAAGCCTGGATTCCTTTTGCCAAAGCATCCCTTATATTCATAAAATCACCATTTATCCGCGGTTTTATCGGCGACCTTTACATTATTGAATGCTTCAATAGCCACTTCAATCTGAGAATCATCCGGTTCTCTAGTAGTAAATACCTGAAAAAACATCCCCGGAGCATTTATTACCTTCATTATCTTCCATTCACTGCGGCCGGCAAACTTGAGCACTTCATATGACAGCCCTGCAACAACAGGCACAAACGCAAGTCTTATCAATGCGTTAAACAGCACTCCGCCAACAGGCAGAAGGGAAAATATCAATATGCTTATAACCATGACAAGAAACATAAAGGAGGTCCCGCACCTTGGATGCTTTGTAGTATACTTCCTGACGTTTTCAACAGTCAGCTCCTCCTCATTCTCATAGCAGTGGATGGTTTTATGCTCCGCACCGTGATATTGCCATACCCTTTGTATATCCTTCATAAGTGATGAAAGCGAAAGATACGCAAAAAACAGTATTATCCTTATCAGTCCTTCAAAAAGATTATATGCCACCGAGTTTTTGGACACTACCACTAAAGTTGCAATCAGATTCGGAAGTAATATAAAAAGTCCTATGCTGAATGCAATAGACACTATAACCGCAAAGTAAATTACCGCGTCCTTAAGCCTGTCCCCAAATACCCTTTCCAAAAAAGCATCTATCTTTGAAGGCTTTACATCACCCTCTTCCTCTATATCAACAAATTCCGCCGAATACATCATGGCTTTCATAGTAAGCACAATTTGACGGAAAAATCCGAACACGCCTCTGACTACCGGTATCTTTGTAAATATGTCCTTTTTGGGAAGCGGCCTTTTGTCAATTACAATTTCGCCATCAGATTTTCTAATAGCTATAGCCGCATTTTCAGGACCTATCATCATTAATCCCTCAATTAAAGCGCTACCCCCTATAGAAGTCTTTTTCATAACTATCTCCTTTTCTAAAATTTTGTAAAGAGATTTTATATTCATAATATAAAAACTAGAGGCTAAAATACTCCTTTAGCCTCTAGTTTAACATTTTTATCTTCTCTTTTCAAACTTATTCTTTTAAATACTGTAGATTATTGGTTGTCGACAATTCCAAACTTCTTCTTAAACTTCTCAACACGGCCTCCGACATCAACAAGCTTCTGCTTACCCGTATAGAAAGGATGGCACTTTGAGCATATGTCCACACGCAGGTTTTTCTTGGTTGAGCCGGTGGTAAATGATTCACCGCAGGCACATTTCACTACCACTTCATCATATTGAGGATGAATTCCTTCTCTCATTCCTAACTCACCTTCTTTCAATATGTAAAAACAGACATTCCATTTTTACTTGTATAATTATATAAATCAAAAATATTTTAACTATTTTTTAAGACAAAGAATATTGTAGCACAAAAACACTTCCGCCGCAATAACTATTTTTCAACAAACGCAACGTTTATAGTGTTAACAAAGTCGTCGTTTGTTTTTGTCTGTGTAAACCTGTTTATGATCATCTCCGTAACCTCACCCGTACCCATATTCCCCATGGCCTTTCTTATAGCCCAGACGCTTTCAAGCTCCTTCTGGGATAATAAAAGCTCCTCTCTTCTTGTACCGGATTTATTTACGTCAATAGCCGGGAAAATGCGCCTTTCCGACAGCTTCCTGTCAAGATGCAGCTCCATATTGCCTGTCCCCTTAAATTCCTCAAAAATTACATCATCCATTCTGCTTCCTGTTTCAATTAAGGCAGTTGCCATAATTGTGAGGCTGCCTCCGAATTCGATATTCCTGGCCGCTCCAAAAAATCTCTTTGGCTTATGGAGCGCACCGGGATCAAGACCGCCCGACAATGTTCTTCCGGTAGGAGGAATGGTAAGATTATAGGCTCTGGCAAGCCTCGTAATACTGTCTAAAAGAATAACCACATCCCTTTTTTGCTCAACAAGCCTCTGCGCCCTCTCCAGAACCATTTCAGCAACCTTTATATGGTGCTCCGGTACCTCATCAAAGGTTGAATATATAACTTCGCCCTTTATTGACCGCTGCATGTCGGTTACTTCCTCGGGCCTCTCATCTATAAGCAGGACTATAAGATCAATCTCAGGATAATTTGCAGTTATACTGTTTGCGATTTTTTTTAAAAGAATAGTCTTTCCCGCCTTCGGAGGAGAAACAATCATTCCTCTCTGTCCTTTTCCGATTGGGGCAATTAAATCTATCAACCTTGTAGACATCTCTCTTGGCGAGGTTTCAAGGGTTATCCTTTTATCAGGATATATAGGTGTAAGATTTTCAAAGGATATTCTTTTTGCCGCTACATCCGGCAAATCTCCATTTACAGTTTGTACATATAAAAGAGCCTGAAATTTTTCGCCTTCCTTAGGTATTCTTCCCTTTCCTTTAACCTTGTCCCCTGTCCTTAATCCAAACCGCCTTATTTGAGAAGGGGAGACATAAACGTCCTTCGGACCCGACAGGTAATTGTCGCTTCTTAAAAACCCATATCCGTCGGGGAGCACTTCCAGTACACCCTCTACAGGATCGTCGCTTTCAATTTTTTCAAAGCCGTTGCTGCCGTTGCTGTTATAATTATCCCTTCTCTGTTCAAAACGCCTTTGTACGGGACGGGACTCCTGCCTTTCAATTTCTTCTCTCGGAGCTTCCGATACCTTAAGCTCAGGTGCGGGTGCGGGAATAGAAGTCTGCTCATAATTGCGGACAACAGGCGGCTGTACAGGAGCAATACTTCTGTCAGGCACAGCAACCACCTCAAGTCTCCTGTCCTTGCTTGGTTCATTGTCCTTGCCCTGTACAGTATCTTTGCCTGGCGCGCTGTCTTTACTCTGCGCGCTGTCTTTATTCTGTGCATTGTCCTTGCTTTCTATATTACTTTTTGTTTCTTCTTGCTTTTTAATTTCTCTTTCAGCGGCTATCCGCTTCCTCGGAACGATTTTTTTCACTTCCGGATTTATTTCCGGTTGAGGGCTGCCGCCCATTTTATCCTGTTCCGCTGCCGGAGGCTCTATACTGTCATTCTTCTCTGCATCTTTAGAAATACCGCTCTCAGTCTCAGCTTGTGCCTCATAGCCACTGCTTTCTGCCTTTGCCGACTTGGCAGGCCTTCCGCGCTTGGATTTTCTGAGAACAACCACTTCCTCCTCCGCACCTTCAGGCTTCTTATCTGATTGCAGAGCCCTATTTAACATGTCTGTCGTCTTTTTTTCATCGGAGGCTTCTTCTCTCCGCTTCTCTTCATTGTCTGATTTTTTTATTTTTTTTGCTGTGCTTTCTTCATTTCCCTCAGCTACTATTTCAGCATCTCCGCTTCCATCTTCAGATGCTTTTTCTTTGCCCGCCTCAACTATTTTTTTCATAAGCTCTTCTCTCTTGCATCTGGATACTCCCTTAATGTTCATCATTTTAGCTATATAACGCAAATCTTCCAGCGTTTTGCGTTCCAGATTTATTTCCTCCATACTCCACCACCTTATTAGTACCTAATTATATTTATTGCCATTTTATTGGGAAATCATTCAAGTAGACACTTAAAACAAGCTCTTGGGGAGCCTATCCTATGCCTGATATGCTTTAAGCAGCTATTTTTTCCAGCTAACTTTTGCAGAGTGTAATTCCAAAACGGAAAACGCCAGATTCCAAACAGCGCTAACAAGTTTTTAGCAGCTAAAATCTGAGATTAAATATATTTTCCTATAAAACTACTTTCTATGCAAATATTTAGGAAGGACATTCGAATACTATTGGAAGAATTATAGCATTAAAGATGATATTTGTCAACCTGAAACAGCATAAATTTTTTCCCCAAAAAATAGTTTTACCAGCTTGTACGGCATCTATTCATGTTTACCCGGTACAGAAAGCAAATACACTGAATAAAGTTAAAAAGCTCTCTACTAATATATACAATTAAGAGCATTTTGTCAATTTACAAAAACACTCTTTGTATTTACTTTTTAAGAAGGGTTCTGGTTTCCGCAATCTTTAAGCTTAGCATTCAGAATAATCTTTTTTATTGACAAGACATTTTTAAGGTCCTCATTGGAAGCAGCCCGTATAGTTATAAACCCTGAACATTTTTTGCAGCTCAAGGATATTTTATCCGAAAGCAAATTGAGCTCTATATCCTTATTTCCGCATTCACAGCCTAAGTTCCCTGATTCCGCTATGTCATGTATCAGGTTTAACGAATCAAACATGACACGGGTATTTTCAAAATAGTCGTCATACCCCAGCTTATCTATCAAGCTGTCGCATTCCCTTTCAACACTGTCAACCTTATTTCTTACAGAGGCATCATTTCCTATAAAGCATATCTGTATGCCGGTATGCGGACAATAAAAAACATTTAGTTTGTTTTTTAAAAGCTCTCTCCTTTTAAGCTCCAGAGTATGATCCATTCCGCATCCTATACAGTCCAGCTTTATTTTATAATTATTCTGTCCGAAATTCTCCTGATTGATTGTTATGCCTGATTTATTGCACCGGCAGGCAGCATGGTAATGCCTGTCACCAGAAAGCCTGAACAGCGGCAGGTAAAAGAACTCAAAGCTGCCGCAGCTTGAACATCTATAAGCAATAGTTATACTTGTTTCAATCAACATATTACCCACCTCAAAACATTATTACAATGTCCAAGACCTGTTAAAAAGCACTGCACCCTATAATAATACAATTCGCCATGCAAATAAAAAATCCTGCTTTAGAGCCTGATATAAACGTTTTTTCTATTAATCAATCTCTGAGGCTTATTTTTTCAAGCAGGTAATACAATATTTTTTTTGTCCTTGTGACAACCTGAGCTTCGCAGGTCATACCCACTCTGATTTCGGCCTTTTTACCCTTATAGCTGTACAGAGGCCTGTTTTCAATAGCCGCATCTACTATATAATAGCTGCCTGCGCCGGCCTGATCAATCTTTGCATCGGCACCGATATTTTCTATAGCTCCCGTCAGCTCTCCATACTCTCTGTACGGAAGTGCCGGAAGGTGATACTTAATTTTCTGCCCCTTTTCAATATTTGCTATATCAGAATCCTTCACATATATCTGTACCTTATACTTTGAACCGGCCTGAGGTACAATGGCTGCCACCTCTATTCCCGCCTGAAGCAAATCCCCCGTATTAATTTCGTCATATATATTTATTACTCCATCTATGGGAGCTGTGATATTGCAATCTCTGATTCCCATCTCTATACTTTCAATGCTGTCCTCCAGCTTTTCTATGCTCTTTTCAAGCGCAGCCGTATCACTGTCCAACTGCACCATGGTATCTATCCTGTACTTTTGCAGAGCTATGCCCTCTGTACCGTATTCTGCATTTTTAAGGCTTATCTCCAGCTCCTTCAGCAGCTTGGTATTTTCATCAATTTCAGTGTCAATGCTCAGCAAAAACTCGCTCTTGTATTTTTCCAGATCCATTTCGGCACTTTTTAGTGCCTTTAAAGCGTCCTCGATTTCCTTTCTGCTGGAAGCCCCTGATTCATGCAATGCCTGAACATCATCATAGTCTGCCCGTCTCTGCCCTATAATATCCTCCAGCCTTTCCATATTTAGCAGATAGCCCTTATATCTCATATAGTATATGCTTTCAGAATTGGAAAAAAGATCACTGTCCTGCCCGATACACTCTCTAATGATATTAAGACCGTCAATATGGTCGGCAATCCCTTTCATACTGCTGCTGTCAATATCGGTCTGCTTAGACTGGATTTCCAAATCTGTTATATATTTTAAATACCTGTTGTAGTATGCCTTTTCATCCTCAGAATTTTCATTAAAATAGTTTCTTTCATCCAAAACACTTTTCTTCAGCTTTACTGTATTCTCCAGCTCTTTCCTTGCCTTGCCAAGCTCCTTTACAGCAGCATCCCTTTGCAGCTCTAAGCCCATATATTCAATTGTAAACAGGGTATCTCCCTTTTTAACGCTTTTGCCCTCCTCAAGAAAATTTTTATCCACCTTTCCGTCGATCTTATTTTTTATACTGCTGATTTTTTCATTTGGTCTTATGACTCCATTTGCTTTGACATAATCGTCTATTTCTCCAAAATATGACCACGCCACAGCCCCGGCAATTATTGCTATGAAAATGTATATGAAGCCGTTTACAAAAGGATGGGGCTTAGACTCCATGAGCTCCCTGCTCTCTGTTATATTACTTATATCCTGTATAACCGCTTTCATTGCTCATCCGCTCCTCCTTCCCTTGATGCGGCGGCCTCTCCCTTTGAAATATCGGGAAGCTGCTCCTTCCACAGGTTGTAGTATATGCCCTTTTTATTCATAAGATAATCATGGTTTCCGTTCTCTGAAAATTCTCCCTTGTCCATAACATATATTTTATCGCAGCGCATAATGGTGCTGAGCCTGTGAGCTATTATAAAGGTGGTAATTCCATTGGTAAACTCATTTATTGTCTTTTCTATGGCCTTTTCGGTAATAGAGTCCAGATTGCTGGTCGCCTCGTCCATAATAAGTATGTCAGGCTTTCTGAGTATTGCCCTGGTAATAGCCAGTCTTTGTTTTTGACCTCCGGACAGGTTTGCACCGTTTTCTTCAAGCATTGTGTTATACCTTAAGGGAAGATCATTTATAAAATCATGAGCCTTAGCCATTTTTGCCGCCTCTATTATCTCCTCCATAGAGACATTTTCAGTACCCAGACAAAGGTTATCCTTTATTGTCCCGCTGAAAAGAAAAATATCCTGGGATATGTATGCTATTCTGTCTCTGAGGCTTTCAATATTTATATCTTTAATATTGTAGCCATTTATTAATATATCTCCCTTTTCCCAGGGATAAAAATTCATTATCAGCTTAACAAGCGTGGTCTTGCCGGAGCCACTCTCTCCGACAAGCGCGATCTTCTCGCCCTGCACAATATTGAAGCTTATGTTCTTTAAGACAAGCTGCCTTGTGCCGTATCTGAAATCCACGTTTTTAAACTCAATGGCTCCCTTTAAAGAGGAAGGACTGACCTTACCGTCCTCATCCTCTCTTTTTTCAAGCTCAAGGTCAAGTATTTCCCCCAGCCTGTCGGACGCAACTATAGCCGTCTGCATCATAGGCTGCAGATTTATAAGATTTTGAAGAGGCTCAAGGAAATAGACCAGTAAAGCATTAAATGTAAGGAGCTGGCCCACCGACATTTCCCCCTCCAGAACATTATATGCTCCCGCCCACAGGATGATTATCCCTCCCACCGAAGCTATAAAGCCGGTGAGCGAGGCTTGAAAATTTCCTATCCATCCTCCCTTGAATACCGACCTCAGCAGCTTGACAAATTTCTTTTCCGTGTTTATATTAACCTCACCCTCAGCATTAAACGCCTTTACCGTTTCAATTCCATTGAGGGATTCTACCAGATATGAGGTAAGCTGAGAATTATCTTCCATCTGCTCCCTGTTAATGTCTCTTATTGGCTTGTTGAAGGCAAATACGATAATAGCATACATAACCACCATGACCACGGTAATGCCGAAAAGAACAGGGCTTTGCAAATACAGCATAACTCCTGCGGCAACCGCCATAAGCGTGTCGATCATGATGGTCAGTGTGGCCCCCGATATTGCTTCTCTTACTTTGGAGGCATCCATAAACCTGGAAATAATCTCTCCTACCTTTCTGGTTCCGAAAAAGCTCATGGGCAGCTCAAGCACATGCCGGTAGTATCCAAGAATCAAGGATATGTCAAGCTTCTGGCTCAGGTACAAAAGAAGGTGTGCCCTGAAGGCATTGAGTATTATCTTAAAGAGGTTTAATGCCACTACTCCTATAGATATCACCAGCAGGCTTTTTCCCAAATTGTATGGAAGTATGTCATCCATTAAAAACTTGAAGTAGAACGAACCCAATATTCCAAGCACAGTATAGACCAAAGAGGCCAGAAAAATATTAAAAACCAGTTTCCTCTGGGGCCTCAGCAGCCCAAAGAATCTGGAAAATATTCCTCTGGTTTCATCTCCCTTTTCAAACTGTGCACCGGGAACCATCAGAATCAGTATGCCTGTCCACATTTTAAAGAATTCTTCAGGCGTATATCTTACCAATCCCTTCCCCGGATCGGCAACGAGTATTTGCTTCCTGTCAATCTTATGCAGCACAACATAATGCAGAAGCGAGCCGTCAACCACCACATGTGCAATGGCTGGGAGAGGAAACTCACTAAAAAAATTTTCTTGGGTCCCCTTTACACCTCTGGCGGTAAAGCCCAGCTTTTGAGCGGCTTTTATCAGTCCATAGGCATTTGTGCCCATCTTATCCGTTCCCGCCACCTCACGTATTTTAGTTATAGGGATTTTAAGCCCGTACTGCTTTGATATTGTAGCAAGGCACGCTGCCCCGCAGTCGGTAATGTCATGCTGCCTGATACAGGTATATTTTTTAAATACGCTTTTAAGCATCGATGTACACCCTCCGTACTTTACGGAAAACTTTCAAGGAGAATTTTGCCATAAAGATAGTTTTAAAAACCGCCATAATAAATGAATAAATTATCCAGCTCCATAATTTCCTACATTTTATTCTATATATTACCTGAATCATAGTCAATATAATTTTTAAGGTGTGGGATTTTTCATTGACTTCCAAGCAGCCTGATATATTTAAGCTGCTGAAAACCTTATAACAAATGCCGCAGACTAAAAAAGCATCTACGGCATTTGTTTTAAATTATGCAGTTGTTGAGTTAAAGCATTAACACCTTGTTTACAGGAAGCTGCTCTTTTATTACAGACCGCTAGCCATGCTTTATATAATAGATAAATCTTCCTATTGAATCTCCTATTTTTAAAGCAATCAACAGCTCAATAGAAAACGCTATTACTATTAATGAAACCTTAAAAAACGGATACTCGTTTATAAATCCAATTATTGCATTCATATTATTTCGCATTATTTTTTGCCTCATTGTATCCTACTATAGCACCTGTAACAAGACCTCCGACAAATATTACTCCTACAACTATTCCTGCAACAACTAAAGGCGCAACGCCTCCCTGCACATCTAATTGCTCGTCGTCAGTCAATTCTGAGAACCCGTTTACTTGTATTAAATTCATTTTAACAAAACCTCCTTTAAATTTAAAACTAATGAGTAGCATAGTAAACAGCTTTACCTATGTACTCTCCGCATTGGCAGCCAAGATAAAATACTCCTCCTACGGCTGCAACAGCCCCTGCCACTACAAGTATGGGAATTACGCCCCCGTTTACATCGCACAGTTCTTCATCTCTAAGCTCTATAAAACCTGTCATTTTTACACCTCCTCTCTCTGTTGGATTTTTTGAAGAAAATCCTTACGCTTAATGCGTTACATAGTAAAGCAGTTCAGCCATAATACTGCCTATACCCTTGCCTGCTGAATACATTAATGCAATGGAAAATATTATAATTATTACGTACAACACAGGATATTCGTTTAAAAAATTAATGGCTCTGCCCAAATCCATGCACTCCTCATATTTGCTATAAATGGCACTCTAAAATTCTGTATATAATATGAATATTTGTACCTTTCCATATTTATTATATATATTTCCCAAATCGCTTTCAAGAGCTTCCGTCTTATTTATATGTAAAATAATTGAAATCTCAGTTAAAAGGCACAAAAAGACGGCCTCCCGAAGAAAGGTGAGGCCGTTTTTTATTTACCGGTTTATATCATATCAGTCCTGCAGATAGCTATAGATCATAACGGCGGCCTGTGCTCTTGTGAGAAGCCCCTTAGGACCGAAATTCCCGTTGCTTCCTTTTGCTATTCCCATTCCTTCAGCTATGGCAATGTATCCCACAAGCTCGGGGTTTGCCTTGTCAATATCCTTAAAGCCGCTCTTGAATATTTGCTTAATATCCGCTACCCTGTCATACTTCATAGCCCTTATTATATACTTTACGGCATCCTCTTTGGAAACCGCGGACTTAGGAGCCTTTTCAGACGTCTTTACCACTCCCTCCCTTATCAGGAAACTGTACATGGTATCAATGTCGGCACTGCTGCTGTCACCGGATACAGCAGGGCCATAGTAATTCAAGGTCTTGGAAAGCAGCGTCATAAAATCCAATTGTGTAATGCTGCTGTCCGGCTTAAACTCAGGCCCCTGAAGCGAGACTCCATATTCACTGAGCACCATAATTTCCTTTTTATTTGCGTGCTTATCAATATCTGTGTATTCTACAGGCTTGTTTTCCGTATACTTTTTGCCGTCATAGTCCAGTATGTCTCCCGTATGTGAATCCAGGTACTGCGGCTTGCCCAGCTTAAGTGAATAGATCAGCTTAACCTCAGCCTTGGTATTCTGCGGCATGATACTCTTTAAATAATTTATTTCGGAGTATTGCGCCTTGTACTGCAATTCAAGGCCTATATCGGCGAACAGCTTTTCATATGCCTTGTCAATTGGAAGCACATCGCCTGTGCCGGGGAAATCCGAATTTGCCCCGAACCAGCTCATATTAAATCTTGTAATTTCTCCGTTTACCGCGTCATATCCTACGCTTATGGAATTGTCCGGAAATTGGATTCCGTTTATCTTTCTTGTATAGCTGAAATTAAATTCCTTTATATCACCGGCTGTTTCCTTATACATGGGATAATATGCTTCGCTATCCTCATTATACTCGGTCTGCTTAAATTTTTCAGGCGCAAGCTCCTCCAGAAATTTTTCCACGGCCTTCTTTGCATCATCCTTGCCGTATTTTGCCTTATCAGTTTCATTATAAGGCACATTCCTGTCAAAGCTTATTATTTCGCCTGTTTTCGCGTTTATCGAAGCTGAGGCATAATAATAGCCCTCATTGCTTTTTCCGGGATCCTTTGTAAAGTTAAGATACCATATGTATTGCTGCCTGTCGGGCCAGTTTTTAGAGAGGTTGGCGTTTGTAAGCTTATATTCGTCAGTCAGCTTTAAAGGCTTTATTCCCTTTGCCGTCTCAACCGCCTTTTCCTGGCTTATCAGCCCCGCAATGTCCTGCACGGCGTTAATTTCATCCGGGGTAAGCTGCACCTCCCCTCCGACCAGTGAAGCTTCTTTGGCTACTGAATCGTATGCGCCTCCTCTGCCATAGCCTCCGTAATACATGTTCTGAAGCTGTATCTTCTCCCCTGTGAACGCGTCAATAGCAAGGATATCACTGTATTTAGGAGTATAGACCGAGTAGAACCTGAGCTTTTCACCCTCTGAGATATACCTGTAGGCAAGCTTTAACCCCAGCTTATCAACGTAAGCCTTTTTAGCGGCATCTATATCTATCTTCTTGCCCGCACCGGGGAAAGCAAGCTCATCCGACCAGTTGATATAATAGCTTCTTACCTCTCCCGTATCTGTATCTACACTTATGTTTAAACCATTTTCGTAAAAGGGTATTCCCCCTACCGTTCTCACATAATTAAAATAGTACGAATACTCCTTAAGAGAGCTGTAATTGTTTTCCTGCAGCTTAAGCTGCGAAAGTACCGAAGGGTTTACCTTTTTTATAAACTCTTCCGCTTTTACCGCTGCCTCCTGCCGGCTTAGCTTGGGGATCTTCCTCTTTGAGTAATCCACAGGCGTATATTTATCATAGCCTAAAATGGTACCCCCCTCACTGACAGTTACGCTTATTCTTCCGTCTTCTCCTGTTTTGCTGCTCCAATTGAGGTTCCACACTTTTTTGCCGTTATCCATGTAGCTCTCGGGTGTAAAAATATAGTTTGCAGGAATACTGAATTTTTCTCTTGCGGCAGTAATGGCCTTTTCAAGTCCCTTATCCTCTGCCGCAAAGGCCTGCAGCGGTATCATGGCCGTAAACAGCATAATAGCCGTCAGTAGCAAAGCAATTTTTCTCTTCAACGTATTACACCTCTTTCTTAGTTTAATTTGGTTTGTAATTAATTAGACTTATGTTTATGCTTAAAGTTCCTCAAAAATTAGCACAGGGTGAAATTTTTTCATTATATTTATATATAAAAAAGCACTGTCCCTTGTCTTTGGTGGACAGTGCCCCGCTTCTGCTTATATTTACTATTCTATACTAAAGACTGCTCTTGCCTATATTCTTATATATTTCTATCCTCTGGCTGATTTCCGGATATTTGTCTATCGTTACGGCGGAAAACATACCGTTTTCCAGTCTCCCGGTAGCCGCCCTTTCATGGCCTATCAACGCCCATGTGGAATCTATAAGATTTTTAAATTCCTCATTTCTTAAAGCACCGCACACGAACGACTGCCTGGGAGAATTAATGTCCTCTCCGCTTATCTCAAAGAAACCGAATTCCCCGCACAATTTTTTCAGCCTTTTAAGCTGAACCATCGTATTCCTTGAAGGCATATATGTCACCGCATGGAACCCAAGATCCTTTATGACCTTAAAAAGCAGCTCCAGATACTCATCCTCAAACCTCTGGCTCTTTTTATCCCCCGTTACCGAATCCCCTACGTCGCCAAGATAGGCATATGCCGCGATTGCCCCTATTCTGTTGCACAGGGCTATTACTTCTTCCGCCGGGGGGCATTCCAAAGCAGCGTCTATGTAAAAATATGACACAAGCTCTCCCTTAAGCAGCCCCAGCAAATCATAATCATAATAAGGATTATTGCTATCCGTCAAAAGTCCCAGAAGCTTGGGACTTATTTCCAGCTTTAATCTATCCTTTAAAAAGGACGTAAGGCTCTCACCCTTTCCAAATAGCTCTATAAGCTTTTTAGAAAGTCCGAAGAGAATATGCCTTTCGGTTATGCTTCCCCCTTCACTGCTTTTGGACAGGGGTACTATATCCTTCTCGAGGCTTAATTTAATGTCAAAATCCCGGACCAGGGAATTGATTTTTTCAAGCATCAGAGCATTGCGCTTGTTTCTCTCCCTTGCAAAGGGGGCGAAGAATTCCTTTACCTTACCAATCTGTGTATGCGGTATGCCGTGAACAGCCATATACGCTATTGAGGTCTGGTCGGGGTTGTTAATCCTTCTGCCCTTTAAGGGGGTGCCCGAAAAATCAACCCTGCACTCTGCCCCTATGGTAGTTGCCATTCCTGCAATATTGCCCGCTTCTATGAATTCCTCCGCGCCGCTTATTGAATCATGATCCATAATTCCCGCCGTTGTAAGCCCTGCATTGAATGCCATCCATACTGCCTTTGACGGGGAGTATGGAGAAAAGGAATAAATTGTGTGAATATGATTATTTACGTCATTTCCTTTCACCGGCCGAGGCAGCTCTCCCGTACTGACGGCGTTTATAAGAGTTCTGAGGCTGCCCAGCCTTACCTCGACATTGTTATCGTTTAAAAGCTCAATATCCCGCAAATATTTATCACTCATAGCGTCCTCCAAGAATATGCCGTATGCTATCTCATTTCCTGCCCGCCTGTTACGTTGACGGCCTGCCCTGTCATATAGGAGGCCTGATCCGATGCCAGGAACACCATTGCATTGGAAATATCCTCATATTCACAGCTTCGTCCCAGCGGAACCTGATTTAAATATTTTTGCCTTACCTGCTCCTCGGTTATTCCCTGATTCGCCGCATATTGCTTGAAAAGGCTGTTGGGCCCGGAGTTCCATAGAGGCGAATTCAAGAGATTTCCCGGGCAAATGGCATTAACTCTTATTCCATATTCCGCAAGCTCAAGGGCCAGACTTTGCGTGAGGCCTATACCTCCGAATTTTGCCGCGGCGTATGCAGAATTTTTGTAGGAGCCCTTTTTGCCCGATTTGCTGTTTATCTGGATAATATTACCCTTTTTATTAGGAATCATTGCCTTTGCTGCTGCCTTTGCACAAAGAAAATATCCCACAAGGTTTACATCCATCATTTTACGCCACTGCTCATGAGGAAACTCAGTTACCGGCTTTGCAACAAGTATTGCGGCATTTGACACAAGCAAATCAAGCCTCCCGTATTTTTGAACCGCGGCATCTATCATTGCCTGCACCTGCTCCTCGTCGCATACATCTACCCTGACAGCTATAGCGTCTTTAAGCCCGTCTGCCACTTTCTGAGCCGCATCCAGATTTATATCGGCCACAACAACCTTGCAGCCCTCCATATCAAGCCTCTGCGCCAGAGCCTCTCCAAGCCCCTGCGCCCCTCCCGTTACAACCGCTACCTTCCCTTCCAGCCTACCCGTCTGACACATATGAATACCTCCTAAACATCCTTCGTAAGTTACTTTTCCATTAGCTGCGTAAATTGCTTTAAACATTTAAATGATTTCAACCTTAAATTCCTTTACCTCAGCCTCCAATTCAGGAGGAAGAGACTTATCGCACACCCATATGTCAAGGTCTTCAAGTCCCGCATATGTAAAAGGCAGATTCTTATTAATCTTGCTGCTGTCCATCAGCAGTATAACCTTTTTTGCACGCTTTACAATTTTTCTTTTGAGCTCACATTCATAAATATTCGAAACAGTAAATCCGCTTTCTGTTGAAAATCCCGATGCGGACATAAAGGCAAGGTCAATATTTATTGTATCAAGCAGCTCCATAGCATTAGGCCCCGAAACCGAGAGCGTATTCCTGTTCACCAGCCCCCCCAGCGTAACTACAGAGGTTCTGCTCTTTTTCACAAGCTCCAGTGAAATATTTATACCGCTGGTCAATATGGAAAAATTGTCATCCTTAAGTATTTGAGCAAGACACATGAGGGTGCTGCCCGAATCGAAATACACCGAGCGCCCCTTTTCAACCATTCCACAGGCCTTTTCGGCAATCCTCATTTTAGCCTCTATATTTTCGGCGGCCCTTCTTGAATAAGCGTCCTCTTCCCCGCTTATTCCCGACAGCTTTTTCTTGCTGACAGCCCCTCCATGGGTCCGGATAAGGTACCCGTCGCTCTCAAGGCTTATCAAATCTCTCCTCAAGGTCATCATTGATATATCGGGAAAAATGACCTTTAACTGCTGAAGCTGAGTTTCTCCCTTATTTTCAAGTATCTGCAATATCTGCTGTTGCCGCTCATTAACCACGCAATCACACTCCATAATATCAACCATCTATGCCAAGTCTTAAGGCACCGGTTTTATGTCACAATAAAGGCTTCAAGGCAAGAATTCAGGTTAATATAATCTAATTTATTCCATATTATATGTTAACATTACTTAACCTGAATCTCAACCTTAATATTCAAAATACGTCTGCTATGCCAAAGCAAGGCAAAAACATTTCTGGCCCGGAGTCTGTTCAAATATTAAACTATATCCCTGCTTTGCTTATTCTCATCTGCTCATTTACAGTAAAATTATTTTTTGCCGTATGCCCCTTTAAAGGCATGATTTTTTCATGTATTGCATCAATTATCCACTCAGGCTGAGGGAAGAAGTACTCCTCAAGCTCATGAGCGGGAGTAATCCAGTTTTTTGCCCCTACTACAACCGGAGGGGCGTCCAGGTGATCAAAGGCCATCTCGCTTATGTTCTGTGCTATGTCCTTCAAATGGGAGCCTCTTTCACAGGCATCACTGGCGAGTACAATCCTTCCGGTCTTTTTCACCGACTCAATAACCTTTTCATAATTAAAGGGAACTATTGATCTTGCATCTATAACCTCGGCGGACATGCCGTACTTTTCCTCAAGCATCTTTGCCGCGTTCAGGGCGGTATAAAGGGTGGCGCCTATTGTAAGTATGGTAATATCGCCGCCCTGCTTTTTAATATCTGGCTCGCCAAGCGGTATCTCGTAATAGCCCTCAGGAACCCCTTCTGAGCGGAACATCTCGCCTATGTCGTAAAGCCTCTGGCTCTCAAAGAATATTACGGGGTCCGTCCCCATAAGAGCACTGTTCATCAATCCCTTTGCATCATATGGGGTCACGGGGAATACAATCTTCAGCCCCGGTATATGCGCACACAGCGAGGTCCAGTCCTGTGAATGCTGAGCCCCGTATTTGGAGCCTACCGAAACTCTCACAACCACAGGCATTTTCAAAACGCCTGCGCTCATAGACTGCCATTTGGACAGCTGGTTGAATATCTCATCTCCCGATCTTCCCAAAAAGTCGCAGTACATAAGCTCCACAACCACTCTTCCTCCGCACAGCGCATACCCTACAGCCGATCCTACAATAGCAGCCTCTGAAATAGGAGAATTAAAAAGCCTGTGATAGGGAAGTGCTTCCGTAAGCCCTCTGTATACCGCAAAGGCTCCGCCCCAGTCCCTGTTCTCCTCACCATATGCTATAAGCGTCGGGTCTGTGTAGAACTTATCGAGCATTGCTTCAAATACAGCATCTCTGAACTGGTAAACCCTGTTCTTGGAAACAGGCTTTCCGTTTTCAATGCCTACCCTGATTTTTTTCTTTATCTGCTGCACTCTGGGATTTTCTTCCTTGGGGATCAACACATCACATTCCCTGTCCTCCATTTTTTCAATGCGCTGGTTTGAGAACATCAGTCCGGCGATGCTGTCCGGCCTTTTCATGAGATCCATTCTTGGAGAGACACTGTCGTCCACTGCAAGCCTGCATATTTTAGTCATAAGCTCTCTGACATTTTCTCCAATTGCGTCAAAATCCTCTTTTGCCGCAACCTTTGCCTTAATAAGCTTGTCCATATATTCCTGCAGAGAGTCATTCTCGGCCCACAGCTCAATTTCCTCCTTGCTCCTGTAGCTTGACGCATCTGAAGGAGAATGTCCCGTAGTCCTGTAGGTCAAGGTATCCAGCATCACCGGGCCGTTCTTTTCCTCCAGTATCTTTTTCTTTCTCCTTATGGCGTCTATAACAGCCAGAGGGTTGTATCCGTCTATTCTTTCAGAATGCATCTGCTCAGGGTTTACTCCTGCTCCCACTCTTGCAAGCATGTTATAGCCCATCGTCTCTCCTGCCGTCTGTCCGCCCATCCCGTACTGGTTATTAAAGAAGTTCAGTATAAATGGAAGACCTCCCTTATACTCACCCTCCCAAAGCAGCTTGTACTGATCCATTGCGGCCAGGCAAAGTGCTTCCCATACAGGTCCGCAGCCCATTGACGCATCGCCTATATTTGCAATTACTATACCCTTTTTGCGGTTTATCTTCTTGTACAGTGCAGCTCCCACAGATATGTCGGCCGAACCGCCTACTATGGCGTTGTTGGGATAAATTCCGAAGGGGGTAAAGAAAGCGTGCATTGATCCTCCCAGCCCTTTGTGAAAGCCTGTCTCACGCGCAAAAATCTCGGCCAGAGTGCCATATACAAGAAAGTCTACAGCAAGCTCCTTTACGCTGCCCTTGTTTTTCTGTTTTCCCTCAACAACTCTTAATATTGTGCCGTCAAAAAAGCTTTCCATTATTTCAAGCAATTCTTTGTCGCTAAGCTTTTCAATAGCTGAAAGCCCCTTTGCAAGAATCTCCCCGTGGCTTCGGTGTGATCCGAATATATAGTCGTCCTTGTCAAGCAAATATGCCTGTCCCACCGAAGACGCCTCCTGTCCTGTCGATAAATGCGCAGGCCCGGGATGGTTGTACTGAATTCCGTTGTACTCATTTGTGGTTTTTATAGCGTTCAGCATGGTCTCAAATTCCCTGATGATAGCCATGTCCCTGTAAATCCTTAAAAAATCCCCGGTAGAAAAGTTTGCCTTTTCCTGATCTATGGTTTTTTTGTACTGATTGACAGGTATATCCTTAAACTTAATTTTTCCGCTTTTTCTAATCTCATTGGGATTAATAAATTGCACCTTTGGCATAATGAAAACCTCACTTTAATATTATAGTTGAAACTCAAATATTCCTTCCCTTATAACCTCACAGACAGTCGGGTGAGGGAATACGAGCTCCTTTATGTCCTTCACCATCATCTCTGTTTCTATCATAATACCCGCTCCGTAAATAATTTCGGAGGCATAGCTCCCTATCATATGGACACCGATAAGCTTTTTATATTTTTTGTCCACTATGATCTTGCATATTCCGTCTCCGCCGTCATTTTCGGCGACATATCTTCCGCTGTACATCATTGAGATTTTAGCGGCCTCATATTCAATTCCCTTTTGTCTCGCAGACTCCTCCGTCTCACCTACGCATCCTACCTCGGGATTTGTATATATAACTGACGGGATGGCATTATATCTCATTATGTCCTTTTTTCCGAGAATATTGTTTATGCAAACCTCAGCCTCACGGTATGCGGTATGTGCCAGCATGGAGCGCCCATTTACATCTCCTGCCGCATAGACCTCCGGAATATTGGTTTTGCCTCTTTCATCTGTTTTTATACTGCCCCTTTCAAGCTCCACGCCTATGGTTTCAAGGCCAAGGCTTTCGGTTACAGGCCTTCTTCCTATACTCATAAGCACTTTCTCAGCGGCAGCAGACAGCTTTTCGCCCTTGGATTCATATACTACCGAGCCGTCCTTTATTTCAACTACCCTGCATCCCAGTTTGAATTCAATGCCCTTCTTTTCATAATTCTTCATAAGAATTTCTGAAATTTCCCTGTCGGTATACCCTCCAATGTGATCAAGCATTTCAATTATCGTTACCTTGCTTCCAGCCGAATTGAAATAGGACGCCATTTCCAGCCCTATTACTCCCCCTCCCACAATGACCAGAGAGGAGGGTGCCTCTTTAATATCCAGTATCTCCCTGTTAGTCAAAACCGTGCCCTTTTCCATGCCCTCCCTTACTCCGGGAATAGGAGGTATTACAGGCATGGAGCCTGTTGCAATAAGAAGCCTTTTGCCTGTATATAGCTGGTCACTCACCTTTACCTGGTAGCCCTCAGGGCTTTTCCCGGAAATACTGCCCATTCCCTCAGCAACGGTAACCTTATTCTTTTTAAGCTTGCTCTTAATTCCCGATACCAGAGTTTTTACAACCTTGTTTTTTCTTTCAATAACAGCTTCATGGTTAAATACTACATTCTGAGCCGTAACACCGTATTTCTCACCATGTCTGGCATAATCCAGCACCTTTGCGGAATACAAGAGGGCCTTTGAAGGTATGCAGCCTTCGTTAAGGCACACCCCGCCCACAAACCTTTTTTCAACCAGAAGAGTATTGAGCCCCGCATGTCCCGCTCTTTCAGCCGCCAGGTATCCTGCGGGTCCGCCGCCTAGCACAATCAAGTCATATACCATAATATTCTCCCCTTATTTCGCAAGCAAAATGCTAAAATTTTCAAGGCCCGACTTAAGATCCTGAAGGAACCTTGCTGCCGGTGCTCCGTCAAGTGCCCTATGGTCAAAGGTCAGGGACAATCCCATTGCGGGATAGTATACATATTCTCCCTTTACCTCTCTTGCCCTCTGTATAATGGTGTTGACGCCTAAAATACCCGTTTGAGGGGCATTGAGCACAGGGGTAAACGACTCTATATCCATAGTCCCCAGATTGGTTATGGTGAAGCTCCCTCCCTTAAGAAGGTCGGGATTTACAGTACCCTTCTGGCACTCCTCGGCCATTCTTTTGACCTCTAAAGATATTTCATTCAACGATTTTAAGTTTGCATTAAATACTGTGGGAACCATAAGACCTCTCTCGGTATCAACGGCCACTCCCAAATTAACATTATTGAAGTAGAGCATCCTGTCATCAAGGAAATGTGCATTCAAATCCCTGTGCCTTAAAATTGTCCTTGATACGGTATAGAGTATTATATCGTTTAAGGTTATATTTTCAAGCTTAAGCCTGTCCCTGCCTTCCTTAAGCTTTTTTCTGTACGCAAGTATTTCGGTCGCGTCAAAGGAAGTGTTCAAGGTTAACTGGCAGGTTGAGCTTATGGAATGGTGCATTGCCTTTGCAATTACTTTTCTTATATTAGTCAGCTTTACTTCCTCATAATCAGGCTTTGCCTCACTGCTCCGCACAGGTGTACCCGCCGCGGCATGCACCGGAGCACTTAAGTCTGCCGTAGTAATTCTTCCTCCCAGTCCCGTACCTGACGGAAGCTGCACCCCCTCCATATTCGTGTACTCATTTCTGGCAGCAGAGGTTAAAACGGGGCCATTTTCTCTGAGAGAAACAATATCCCTCTCAATAACCCTTCCCTGAGGACCCGTCCCGCTTGCAAGCCTGTAGTCAACCCCCGCCCTTTCCGCCATATTTTTGGCTCTGGGAGAAACCTTCAGTTCCCTGTCCCCGTTAAGTGCGGCCCCGGTATTTAAGACAGGCACTTCTTCACTCTGATACTCTTTTTTTACCTCTTCATTATCCTGCTTCTCTTCCTCCTGTCCGGACTGCCCGGCATTCGGATTAAACTCGGCACTGCTTTCTCCCTCATTACCTATTACGCATACATTAACAAGGCATGGTACATCATCGCCCTCTTCAAAAAAGAGCTCCAGAAGAGTACCTCCTGCCTTGGCCTCTTCATCAAAGGTGGCCTTGTCGGTCTCATACGTGAACAGAATATCTCCCGGCTGAACCTTATCGCCCTTTTTTTTGTGCCACTTAGCTATAATACAGCTCTCTACCGACTGCCCCTGTCTTGGCATAATTACTGGTGTTGCCATATTTACCCCCTTATTTTATGCTTACATATTTCAACCTTATTTTTAGCAAATGCCTATTGAAATATGTAGATTAATACTTCAAAGATGTTGTAATATAAATGTGGACGTTAGATTTGTGATAAAATATAACATTTTATAGTTAAATATTATCACTTCACATCTGGCATGTCAACATCCAATTAACACCCCGTCATTAACAAGCTGCCTTAAACATCATATGGCTTTTGCATTGCTCAGAAGATACTTTTCTGCCTCTGCACACCACAGCCCATTATTTCTGGCTACTATTTCGTTCAAGGCCGCAAGAAGGGGATCTCTCTTTCCTTTTTCCGCAAAATCTGCTATAGCAGTCAGCGGCATATCTATGTTAGTATATATGAGCTTTTTGCCTCCGGGTATTTTAGGCAGGTTTAGCGTTGTCTCAACCACAGAATTAAGGCCTCCGACATGAGTAATCATTGACGACGGGTTAATGCTTCCCCCTGCCATCATGTCCAGTGACTCTATCATATCCTGAGTATTTCCCCCGCTGGTACCTACGACATGTGTGGAATTGTAGTGCACATTGTAAAAATTGAACTCTGCCGAAAATGCAGTATTGCTAGGGCCTGCAAAGAAATTCAAGCACCCGTCACGCCCAAGTATTTTATCCCCCATTTCTACAACAGGCTTTACCGGGGCAAACACCATAACGTCGTCGTACCCCTTCCCTCCTGTAAGTGAGACTAAATAATCTTCAGGGTTGTTGACAGATACGGTATTTACATATATAAGCTCAACCCCATTCCTTTTTGCATCCTCCACGGTGTATATGGAGCCTGCCCTTTCCAGCCTGGCAGCATCAATGTCGGTCACCACAAGCAGCCCGGGCTTCCTGTCACAGTGAAGGGCATAGTCTATTGCCCCGAGCCCCATAGGACCTACGCCCGCAAGTATGGCCATACTTCCGCCTTCCTTTATACCCATGTCATGAACATAACTTCCTCCCGTGGTATGGTAATTAGCATGGAAAGTACCCACTATACATGACATAGGCTCTGATAAAGAGCCGTAAAAGTATGCGTCTCCTTTATAGTTCAGCAAACATCCGAGCTCCATTACTTCATTGGGTATAACGATATAGGTGGCACTCCCCCCTATATATTGAAAGGAATATCCGGGCGCGGCGTATGGGTCATCCTTCTTATTCATGGCAGGCTGTATTGAAAACTTGTCGCCCTCCTTAAACTGTCCCTTCCACTTTGCCCCCACTTCCACAATTTCTCCGCAAAACTCATGTCCTATAATAATGGGCTTGCGGTCAATATCGTTGGGAACCCTCTTGTGATCGCTTCCCTGTATAGATGCCTTATAAGAAGACATACAAATGCTGTCGGAAATAATATGCGCCAGTATCTCATCTTCCTTTATCTGAGGAAGCTCAAATTCCTCAAGCCTTAAATCATTTTTTCCGTATAATCTTACCGCTTTTGTTTTCATTTTTATAACCTCCCAAATAAACTATCTACATTATAATGCTGATTTTATAAATGTAGTATACTGAATAAAAATGGATGTAAAAATATTATATTATATGTTCTATTATAACATACATCCGATAGATTTTGTCATTATTTTTATAAAACAATACAATAAATAGTGCAAAAAATTATAGAAGAATTCTCATTGACAATTAAAAGAATACATGTAAAATGAATATAATGGGCAGAATGTAAGTATTCATGCTAAAGGAGGCCTGCAATAGATGAAATATTTAAAGATGTGCGCCTTTATACTGCTTTATCTGGGAGTCTACTTTATACTTCAAAGCTATCTCGGGAGTATAGCAGGCTTCTTCCACATCATAAAGGCAATTATTCAAAACCCGTTCAATATTAATCCTGACGAAATACTTGAGCCTGTACTAAAGGGCACGGTATTTATACTTATTCTCGCTGCCGCAGCTTCCTTCTTCATATACTGGGGCATATTCAAGCTCAGAAAAGAGAATTTCTTGGCATTTTGCAGCTTTTCGGGTATGAGTAAGAAAAATATATTTTTCAGCTTGCTGCTGGGGTTGTCTCTGGTTCTTCCCGTAAATTTCTTCGTATCCTTACTGTCTATAGACAGGCTCTCCCCCGATGTTCAGAATATGTTCAATATAATTTTTCAGGACAACTCTACATTTGTGCTTTTGCTTGGCATAGGGATTGCCGGCCCAATTATTGAGGAAATAATTTTCAGGGGACTTATCTTGAAGGAATTGGGGAAAAACATGCCCGACGTCCCTGCCGTCATAATTCAGGCTGTGCTTTTCGGAATATACCACCTGAACCTCACTCAGGCAATATATGCGTCGGTTCTTGGAGCAATACTGGGGGCTGTATGCCTATGGACCCGTTCAATATGGGGCCCTATACTTATACATGTATTCTACAACAGCTCAAGCGTTATACTGAGCAAAATACCCGGTCTTGAAGACTACGCCTTAAGCAATGCACTGCCCCTGATAGTAAGCTCTGTCATTGCACTGGCCGCACTTTCCACCGTATTTATAAATAGAAGGAATCCTCCCTCTCCCAACTCTTAATTTTTTGTTAATTATATGTGAAGCCCTCTTATATCGCCTTGACACGTGATGTATATTTTGATAACATTACTGTACTGTCAAGACAGTACTTTTTACTTAATAAGGAAGTAAGTTTACCATGGGCGAATTAAAAAATTTTTTCAAAAAAAATATAAAACTAATTTTAATAATTGTTTGCGGAGCAATAGGGATTTTAATATTATATAAGCTGCTGCCCTATTTTGCACCATTTATTGTAGCGTTGATTTTTTCCTTTCTCATGGAGCCGTTAATATCATTATTAATGAAGAGGCTGCGCCTAAAGAGAAAGGCGGCGGCGTCCTTAAGCCTCTTCGTAATGATTGTAGGTATCGCATTCATAGTCTATGGAATTATAATAAATCTCGTCAACGAAGTAAAGGGTCTGCTCAACAGCTTGCCGGGACTGGCAAACGACCTTACAAATAATATTAGTCCCCTGATACAAAGCCTTAATGAAATCCTTCTATGGATACCGGAGGAGCTTTCCACAAACCTTTATGACATACTTAAGCAGCTTACAAGCTCAATATCAACTATACTTGAGTCTATTGTAAAGGGTGTGTACTCTACTGCGGCATCGCTTCCGCAGATACTTATTTTTGTTATAATTACAATTCTTGCCACTTTCTTTTTTGCCAGCGATAAGGATAAGATTTCTTCGTTTATACGTTCTTTTCTGCCGGGAGATTGGGTAAACAAATTCAGCCGCTTTAAAAATGATATGCTCTCTTCTGTTTTTAAGCTTTTGCAGGCTTATATAATAATTCTCCTCATTACAATGACAGAGCTGTGGATCGGCCTGTCAGTCATAGGGATCAACTATTCCCTTCTGCTCGCAATTGTCATCGGAATTATAGACATTTTACCCGTGCTTGGCACAGGCACGGTGCTTATACCATGGAGTATCTACTCTTTTGTATCCGGTGATATCAGGGCAGGAGCTTCACTTATTATTCTTTACTTTATAATACTTATTGTACGTCAGGTGCTGGAGCCGAAAATCATAGGCCAGCAAATAGGAGTACACCCCCTGGTTACTCTTATGTTCATGTATGTGGGCCTGCGGGTGGCAGGCGTTGCAGGGCTTCTTTTAGGCCCTATCGTACTTCTTATGATTAAAATCATACTGCCCGGCATATTTACCGGTCAGAGCCTCAAGCAGGCTTTCTCTTCAAAAATAAAGCCTAAAGATGCGGAAGACTGATATACAATTAGTTAAATTACTTAAGACATTCAAAGGCAGGAGAACCCAATGGGAGGAATTCTTTTTATTTCGTCATATAACACCGGCTATGGCCACATAAGCATTACAGAGGCTGTGCGGGAGCAGCTTGCTCTCCTTGGCCCCTCTACGGAAGTACACGAGGCGGATGCTTTTATGCTTGGAGGGAAGGCCTCATACACAATGAGCAGGCTGTATAACAAGGTCGCCGTCAATACCCCGCTATTATGGAAAATATGCTATAGCTTCGGTAATATATTTCCTTCATTAGTGAAATATTTTTCCGTACAGAGCATAAAAAAGAAATTTACAGAGCTTATTAATAAAACCAACCCCGGCCTGATAGTAGTAGTGCACCCGGGATATGTACGGTCTGTCATGGATCTGCTTGATGATATGGGTATAAAAACACCGGTTGTATCCATGGTGGCGGATTTGGATAATATCTCACACCTGTGGGCCGATCGCAGGTGCGCATACACACTGTGCCCCACCGAGGCTTCCAGAAGCACATTGCTTAGGCTTTCAATTGCTGATGAAAAAATTAAGGTTTTTGGCTTCCCTGTAAGAGACAAGTTTAACCATTTTAACCCTTCCGAGGACTCCCGCCCTTTGAGCCGCATTTCGTCCAAGGAAGGACTGACATTTCTTATCATGAACGGAAGTCAGGGCTTGAAGAGCGTGGAGAAAATATCCGGAGTTCTTTTGCGTGCCTTTAGCTGCAGAGTTATTATTCTTGCAGGCAACAATGCAAAGGTTAAAAGCTCTCTGGAAAAATCCTTACTGCCTGAATTTGGGGACAGAATAACGATTCATGGCTTTGTTAAAAATGTAGAATACCATATGTCAATTTCGGATATTCTTATCATACGTGCAAGCCCCAATGTCCTTATGGAAGCTGTGAATTTATGTAAGCCCGTCATCGTCACCGGTTCATTAACAGGCCAGGAGGAGAAGAATCCTGACTTTGTGGCAGACAATAACCTCGGAGCAGTGTGCCGGGATATCAATGCACTTCCCGACATCGTAAACGGACTCCTTTGCAACAATGGGAGCAGGCTGAACGAAATTTACAGACACCAGATAAGCTTCAGGAGGACATGCGCCGCCAAAAATATCGCCGAATTCTTTCTAAGTATAGTAGAATAACATAAAAGCAATAATATCCGAGTACTTTTACCTCTCGTTCACGGCACAAAATTGAGTCACATTATCCATGTGCTTTATAATTTGCAGTATTCGGGGCCGGTTGTATCTCTGGATTATGATGTATGGCAAATTTAACGCAACGGCCACCAGCAGCATCGTAAAAAACGTATTAAAGTCATTAAAGACCCAGAATAGAAAGGTGGAAAAAATAATCATCCAATGTGTCAGCTCTGACTTGCAGCATTCCATCAAATACCTTGACAAATATTCCTTGGAATATTCAGGTATATGCTTTTTAGGGAAAACAGACTTTATAAAGTCATTCAACTCAATCAAATATTTCTTCCAGCTCTTTACCTTCAGCAGCCGCTGATAAATCACACCTCTTTTTTCCCACTTTCTTTCACGCAAAAGCCAATTTTTATAGCTATACATCTCTTTAGGAATTTTTTCACATATATATGTTATAACAATAGACATAAAGAAAAAAACAACAATATTAACAAAAAAATTTTTTAAATATACCCACTTAAAAATTTTCATATTTTGACTCCTATAATTTATGCTATATATTATGTATATATGCACTATATTATGCGCCATATATTTTGGATAAGCATCTTAGAATACAGCGCCCGCCGCCCGCACACAGGCTCGCCTATTTTTTACGCCCTTAAGGAATTTTTTTGCTTTGATAATCTATTTCCTTCTTAATGTCATTATACGGATCCTCCCAGCCTTCGGGCTTAATTGTCTTTCCCTGCCCGTTATAGTGAGGCTTACCGTCAGGCCACAGCTTTCTCATGTTTGCATTGTGAACAATATCGAACACATTTTGCGGCTTAACTCCCATCTCAACCATCGTGCCTACTGCAAAATAAATCAAATCAATCATTGCATCAGCCTGATCATAAATATTATCCGATTCCTTAAACTCATTTATTTCCTCAAGCATCCAGTCATATCTCTTTTCCACCCTGTCCTCATTCAGCATCACCGGCTTCTCGGAGACAGGATGTCCAAATTTCCCGTGAAACTCTCTCACCTTTATCCAAGTGTCATTTAAGCTCATTTTTCGACTCCCGATTAAATAATTTTTCACTTTTCAGCTATATACAACCTAATCCTTAAATAAATTATATATAAAAATCAGCATTATGTCATCATTTTATTTATTGATTATTTGAGCCCGTCTTATATTTATCCGCTTGAAGGTTGAACAGATAAGCATAATGTCCCTCCTTCTCCATAAGCCCGGTATGTGTGCCGATTTCTGCCACTCCCGTCTTATCGAGAACAATTATCTTATCTGCCGTAGCTATATTGGCCAGCCTGTGCGAGATAAATACAGATCCCTTTCCCTTGCAAAGCTCTGCAAATTTCATAAATACATTATGCTCCGCTTCAGCGTCCAGCGCGGCTGAAGGCTCGTCCAGAATAATCATTTCTCCCTCTCTGAAAAAGGTACGTGCCAATCCGATTTTTTGCCATTCCCCGCCCGACAGCTCCCTTCCATCCTCTTCAAACATACCTGTCAGGTATGTGTCCAGCCCTGCCCCCAATTTATCCACAACACCTGCTGCTTCACTCTTTATACACGCGTCTTCAATTTTGGAAAGGTTATCCTTGCTTTCCATATCCGCAATAGTGATATTTTCTCTTACAGTAAAGGCGTAATTTGCATAATCCTGAAACATCACCGTAAACTTTTTTCTGTAGGCGTCTATATCAAATTCCTTAATTTCTGTTCCATTTATAAGTATTTTTCCCTCAGTCGGGTCATAGTACCGGAGAATCAGCTTAACTATTGTCGATTTGCCGGCACCGTTCCTTCCGACCAGTGCAATCTTTTCCTTACTGCCTATGCAAAAATTCACGTTCTCCAGCACATATTTATCGCTTCCGGGATATTTGAAGGACACGTCCTTAAACTCTATAGTGAAATCCGATGGAGGCATAATGCTTCCGCATGGAGCCAGAAGGCTTTTCCATTCAAGAAATCTGTTAAAATTAGTTATCCTCATATTATTATCATGTATTTGCGCCAGAAGTGTAACCAAAGACATAATGCAGCCGTCCAGCTGGCCTATCGAACCGCTGTAAAGGCTGTAGTCACCCACCGTAAGCCTGCCCTGCAAAATATTATATCCTATATAAACAAGTGCACAGCCTATGCAAATTTGAGGGATTATAGATAAAAAAGTCTGACGGATGCTTTGTTTAGCCGCCATGCCCCTTTTTTCCTTAAACCAGTTATTCCATATTTTTTCGTACCGGTTCAGCATTTCATCCTTTATATTAAAAAGCCTTACATCCTTTGCAAACATTCTTCCTGTTAGAATACTTATCAGATAATCCATTTTGCGTCTATCCTTCGAGGTATACAATTGAAACCCGTATAAATTCATTTTATATATGTTTTCCGCTACCAGCACAGGAATGGAGGCCACAATCAATGCTACAGATATCAGCGGGGTCAAGCTTATTAAAATGGCAGACGCCATTATGAATTGAATGGAAAGGCGGATTAAGTCAATTGCATACCACGTCATTGCTTCAAGAGCATATGAATCCATCCTTACGTTATTTAACTCGTTATAAAAAAAAGTCGAATCAAAAAAGGACAGATCAACCGCTGTCGCCTTTTCGGCTATCTTCCGGTTAATCAGCTTGTTTATAATATCCTTGTGTATCGTACCGAAATAGTCCTTAGCCATGCCTACAGCCTTCTGCGAAATATTTATAAGAAGCAGTCCCAGAATCAGTATACAGAAATAATATAAGGCATTTTTGTTAAAATCCCTGTTAAGCGCGGAGGCCACAAAAAAATCAATTATTTTTTTTGAGATAAACATGCTTATAAAAGGCAGCACAGCAGTAACAACCTCAATCACAATTCTTATGCAAAATATGCCCTTAGAAGCCCTCCATGCCAGAGAAAAGCATAAGCTCAAGCTCTTTATAAGCTTGTCCACATATTCGCAGACTTTATTTTTTTTAAATATATTAAGCATAATAAGCTCTCCTGTAGAAATGAAATATTTAAATCATAATCAAATAAGCAATTCAATAATAACGAATATATAGAAAACAATCATATTTTATTTGTCCGGTAATTATCTATCAATATTGTACACATTTTAAAATCACTATTCAAGATTTTTGTTGTATTATTATTCCATATTTTATTATAATTTGTAGATTACACAGGGTATTCATTTTTAATAGCCTGCAATAAGGCGGAGATAGTATACGATACTGTCCTATTGTTATAAGTCCTGTAAAATTTTGTACCTACTCTCCTGACAGTCAAAAGCCCCTCAAAACTTTTGTTTTGAAGAGCCTTTGGCTCCCCATCCTGGGGGAAGAAACCAAAACTTTCACAGTCTTCCGGGACATGCGGCGGTTGCAGACTAAAACGGTCAGATAATTGATCTATATAAACCTGTGGAACAGGTAAGCTTCTTCATCAATTCCGGCAGCTTCCAGTGACAAAAGCGCACTCTTATACTTTCAGGTATCCAGTGACTGCGTCAGATTGTTGAGCAAATGATTGTTTCCGTTGATATATTCCGGGCTTTCTTTGGCTAACCACATCACTACATCCGCAATTTCCTGCGGATGGGCATACCGCTTCAAGATAGTACGGTTTTTTACTCTCTCATAGCGCTCAGGATTGGATACGCTTCGAATTACGTCCACATCCACCGGCCCGGGTGACACTGCGTTTATAACAATGCCTTGACTGCCGTATTTAGCGGAAAAGCTTTTTGTCGCGTTAATCAGCGCCGCCTTGGTTGCACCGTACCAAATGTCATAGTGGCCAAACACACCGGCTTGCGAAGCGATATTCACGATGCGTCCGCCCCCTTTTTTGATAAATCTGGGCGCATATCCAGTTATCAAAGCAACAGGTGCGGCCAGATTGACATTCACCATATGCTCGCGCATCTCTTCAGTATAGCTGCCGGCATCTAAATTGCTGACAATACCCGCATTATTTATAAGAACATCAATATCACCAATTTGTTTGATCAACGCTGGAATGCCATTGATATTCGACAAATCATACGAAATCGTTGTTACATTTTGAGTGCCGGACAGCGGAAATTCCGTAAAATCACGAGCCACAACCACCACGCTGTCTCCCGCCTGTAAAAAGCTTTTTGTGATGAAAAGGCCGATACCTTTATTACCGCCTGTAACAAGAGCCTTCGCCATGTAAATCACTCCTTCATGCGGGCTTTAACTCCTTTATATATTCTACAGCGGATTCTCCCGCAACGGCGCCTTCTCCTACCGCTTTGGCAATTTGCAGCAGTCCGCCGGTACAGTCCCCGGCGGCAAACAGACCGGTAACATTGGTCGTGCCGGAGCGGCTAACCTTGATAGAGCCGCGTTCCTCGTCAATACCAAGCCGTTTGGCAAAATCCGCCGTACTTGCCGTTCCCGACGCGACAAACAGCGCGTCTATCGGCAGTTCTTCTCCATCCTCAAAGCAGATGCCGGTCAATCGCTTCTCACCATAAATCTTTTGGATTTTTCGCGTGTCAGTTGAATACGGCGCATCAGCAATTAAGGCTCCTCCGTTGGTCAGCACGATCAGTTGAAGCGAGTAGACGCTCAGCATCGCCGCCTCATGAAGCGCATAACTTCCGCCACCCAGTACAGCGATGCGTTTATTCTTGTAAAAAGCGCCGTCGCAGACCGCGCAGTAGCTAACGCCCCGCCCTTCGAACTCATCTAAGCCGGGAATGCGCGGTTTGTTACGCTGTTTGCCTGTGGCAAAGACCACGGCTGTTGCGCCGAAAATGCCACCCGCACATTCAACCGTAAAGCCATCTTCTTTTTCCCCAATCCCAAAAACTTCATCCACAAGAAAACCGGCTCCGAGCTGTTCCGCCTGTTGTCTCCCCCGGCGAAGCAGATCGGCGGCGTCAATCATCTCCGGGAAGCCGTAAAAATTCCCGATTTTTTCGGCTTTGGCCAGCGCCCCATTATCTTTGGCGATAATCAATGTGGATAGACCCGCTCTTGCGGTATAAATCCCGGCGCTCACTCCAGCCGGGCCGCCTCCTATTATGATGCAATCAACTTTCATATAATCTCTAAAACCCGCTGCGTGGCCACACCGTCCACAATCTCAAATGCTTTCAGAACGGGCGCTTCCCCTGCCAGAGAAAGGATCAGATAGCTTGCTTTGGGATCATGCGCCAACCGGATATCCTCCTGTGAAGGCCGCGACGGGGAAGAGGGATGGGAGTGAAAGTTTCCCAGCGGCACAAGCCCGCTTGCACGCATATTCTTGATTGCCTTCAACTGCTCGGCAGGGTCAATGGAAAAATGTTCGGGGCTTTGATCGGGGTTGGTGAGCAAATACACTTTTTGGATAACCGCAGTATTGTCTTCAGTTTTTCCAGCGATCAGTCCACAGGCTTCATTGGGAAGTTCTGCTTTGGCATGCTTGACGATTAATTCAAAATCGGATTGATTTATTTTTATCCGCATCACACCGCTCCTTGCTTCTTTAAATCGCACTCGGCCTGTTCATAGTCAAAAGGCGCAAGTATGGACGGATTTTCACCGCATATGGCGCACTCTTTGTCAACAGGCAGCTTGATCTTATGAAAATTCATTTTGAGGGCATCGTAGGTCATCAGGTAACCGGTTAGAAGCTCTCCTTTTCCGATGATGTACTTAACGGCCTCCATGGCCTGTAAGCTGCCGATGACACCGCCCATCGCTCCGATTACGCCCGCTTGCTTGCAGGTTGGTACGGCATCCGGAGGCGGTGGCGCTTTGAACACGCAGCGATAGCAAGCCCCTTCTCCTGGCACAAATGTCATGAGCTGCCCTTTAAACCGTATGATTCCCGCATGGGAGAAAGGCTTTTTCGCCAGCACACAGGCGTCGTTGATTAGGAACTTGGCAGGGAAATTATCGGTTCCGTCAATAATAAAGTCATAGTCGGCAATTAAACCCATGATATTGCTTGCGTCGACAAATATGCGATATGTCTTAACCGCGATATCGGGGTTGATGGCCTCCATGGTCTCTTTTGCCGATTGCACCTTAGCTTTGCCAATATCCGGCGTGGTGTGAATCACCTGGCGCTGCAAGTTGGATAAATCCACCTCATCGGCATCGGCAATCCCGATTGTGCCCACACCGGCGGCCGCAAGGTAGAGCGCTGCGGGAGCGCCCAAGCCCCCGGCACCGATAATCAGCACTTTGGCGTTCAACAATTTCTTTTGTCCCTTTGCGCCAACCTCGGAAAGGATGATGTGCCGGGAATACCGCTCTAATTGCTCATTTGTAAAAGCCATCAGCACCCTCCTCCCATAAAGTAGAGAAACTCCACGTTATCGCCGTCTTTCAGAGTAGTTTCGGCAAAGGTTCCTCTCTGAACAAACTCGTCATTGACGGAAACCGTGACATATTCCGGCGTCTCCACCTGCTCAAGCACAATGAGCTCAGCAACGGTCAAGTTCTCTTTGTATTCTTTCTTTTCACCTGCTACAGTCAGTTTCATTGATTAGCCCTCCATAAGTTTATTGATGATTTCCAGCAAAGCGTTTTTGCCTACATAGCCGGTTTTGCGATCCTGTTCCTGTCCGTCCTTGAAGAAAAGAAGCGTAGGCGCTGACATAATGTCATTTTTCTCCACCAGCTCCTCGTTGCTGTCCAAGTTGACTTTGCAAAGCTTAAGCCGTCCGGCGTATTGCTCTTCCAGTTCCGCCAGCACAGGCGACATCCGTTTGCAGGGAACACAGCTGTCGGAATAAAAATCCACCAGTACCGGCACGTCGCTCTGCAGCACCTCGGTTTCAAATGCTTCCGCAGAGATTTTAACTGCCATTTATTCTCCCACCTTTCGCACGATCAGGTTGTAAGTACCGTCCCCATTGTCAAGCAGCTTCAATATTTGATGCCCTTCCTCCTTGATGCTGCGCGGAACGTTTTGCACAGGCTCTCCGTCATTCATGCGGATAGACAATATCTGCCCCTCGTCCAGCTCCTCCAGCGCCACTTTAGCCTTGACGAATGTAACAGGACAAACCACATCGGTAATGTCTGCGGTT
The DNA here is from genome assembly GCA_023390115.1 of Bacillota bacterium. Lineage (GTDB taxonomy): Bacteria > Bacillota > Clostridia > Acetivibrionales > DSM-27016 > Anaerobacterium. The sequence goes on along the minus strand of JAEWDM010000005.1, from coordinate 57,489 downwards.
TCGTCCACAATAAAATCAGCCATGATACGCTACCTCCATTTCTTTTCTGAATGCGTCCCACCCGGCACGGTCTATCGCCACACGAAAACGCTCGCTTGGGTTGGCGTGCTTGTCAAAGAACGCCAGCGCCGCGTCTGCGACCCGGAACAGGATTTCTCTGTCACGGATGACAGGCAAGACCTCCTTACCCTTCGCAATAAGATTTCCGAAGGTGCCGCCGAAGGAAAGAATATACCCTGATTCGCCCTTCCACGCGTCAAAGGGGCAGGATTTGACACATCTGCCGCAGCTGTTGCATTTGCTTTCATCCAAAACCAGCTCTGTTTCCGTCTGGGTAATCGCGCCTTCACGACAGGCTTTGGCGCATACGCCGCAAAATGTACAGGCGTCCTTGACCCATTCTATGATGTAACCGCCCTTGATGCCCAGATCATTTTCCTCGGCCTTCAGGCAGTTGTTCATACAGCCTGTGACCCCGAATTTGAATTTATGCGGCAGCTCTCTGCCAAAATACCGTTCGGAAATTTCACAGGCCAACGGGTAGGTATCTATACAGCCGGAAGGACAGATCGCGCTCCCCTGACAGGCTGTGACAGTGCGTACCCTCGGCCCGCACACTCCGGTGCTGACGCCGCCCGCCTCTAATTCAGCCTTGACATTCTCCACATTTTCCAATTTGACGAAGGGAATCTCAACCCCTTGCCGGGAGGTAAGATGCACATGCCCATCGCCGTACTTTTTGCTGATTTCGGCAATAGTTAAAAGCTGCTCCGCCGTGAGATTCCCCCCCACCACCTTCAGCCGCAGAGAGAAGTGATTCTTCTGCACCTGCCGCATGAAGCCGCCATTTTTCAAAGTCTTATAATCAACCGCCATATTGGTCGCCGCCTCCTTCGTTCATTTTGATAACTGCTTGCAAAAAATCTTCTTTCAGGTCTTCTATATCTTCAATCCCGATGCTGACCCTGATCAAATCATCATAGACACCGGCGGCTTGTTTTTGTTCTTCCGTTGAGTGGTTGTATATCGTAGACGCAGGATGAATTATCAGGGTTCTGACATCGCCGATATTGGTTGCAATATGGGCGTATTTCAGCGTATTGATCAGCTTAAACGCTTTCTCCCTTGACCCAACCCGCAGCGTCAGAATCGCGCCGCCCCGGCAGTTCTCCATCTGCTTTTCAATCAGCGGCTGATACGGGCTGCTCTGCAATCCCGGATAATTTACCGTAACGCCCGGCTGTGATTCCAGGAACAACGCAAGCTTAAGCGTGTTTTGACATAACCTTTCCATCCTCAATCCCAGAGTCTCCAGCCCGACACAGTTGAGGTAAGCATTCTGCGGAGCGATGCAGGCTCCGAAATTGCGCCAGACATCCTGCCGCAGGCGGGCGGTAAACGCCAGCTTTCCAAAGCTATTGTACTTTGCCAGCGCCGTATGCTTTTCAAAATCCCACGGGAATTTCCCGCTGTCCACGATTACGCCGGAAATAGCATCCCCGCTGCCATTTATATATTTTGAGGAGGAGTGTATCACAATATGCGCTCCAAAATCAAATGGACGAATCAGCGCTGGAGTCGCGGTTGTACTATCGACAATCAAAGGAATATTGTTTTCAATCGCAACCTCAGCTACCGGCTTTATATCAATCACATCCAGTTTTGGATTGCCGATCAGTTCAGCGAAGATTGCTTTCGTAGCCGGGGTGATAGCTTCCCTTACCGCTTCGGCGGTTACCTCGGGCAAAAACCGGGTATGGATGCCGAAAGCCGCGAGATCCTCCAGCAAATCCAGCGTCCCGCCGAACAAGCCGCTTCCCGCGATAATTTCATCACCGCTTTGCAGGATATTCAAAAACGCCATGCTCACCGCCGCCATTCCGCTGGAACAGGCCACTGCTTCCGCGCCGCCTTCAATGGAAGCGACGCGCTTTTCAAACGCCGCAATAGTCGGATTGGAAATGCGGGTGTAGGCAAAGCCGGCCGCTTTGTTGGCAAATACCCTTTCCAGCTTCTCGGCGGATTCATGGGCAAATGCCGATGCCTGATAGATGGGCGGCATAGTTGCGCCGTGGACATCCGACGGAAACCCGCCGTGAAGCAACTTTGTGTTAAATCTCAATTTTTTGTACCCCCGTTCTTTGTGAAACGAATATTGCTCTCCGCGTTTTACCGTAATGCCAAACGCTTCATCGGGAGAGCCTATAAAAATCAGCCCTGCAAAACTTTTCAACCCGCACAAGCTCACCAAATCAAAGCGCTGCCACGCTTTGCCTATGTATGAACTCGTTTTGCAGATATATGCGCAAGGGCTTCCTGTGCCGACGCTCGATCCTTCCGATCAAGGTCTGTACCGCTACATTGCCGATTTCCTGAATCGGCATCCCCACAGTAGTGAGCATTGGCGAAACATATCCGGACAGCTCAATATTATCAATGCCAACGACCGAGACCTGCTCCGGCACTCGTATCCTGGCATCCTTCAAGCGGTTCATCAGAGCAATAGCAGCAGTATCGCTGGCGCACAAGACAGCGGTGGGCCTGCTCCCGTTTGCTTTAATCAACTGTTCAGCACCTGACACTCCGCCCTCGCCATTGTGTTTACATTGGTATACCAATTCATCCTCAAAAGAGAGCTGGTATCTTTGCAAAAAATTCTGATAGGCGAGAAACATCACCTCATTCTCTGTTCCTCCAAGATATCCGATTCTTCTGTGACCCTGTGAAAACAAGTGGAGCAGCGCAATTTCGGCGGCTTCATAAGCATCACAGATTACCTGATCCCAGCCTGCATTGATTTTTGTACGACCGACGTAGACAACATTGCCGTAATACCTGTTGAGCAGATCAATGGCACATTTGCTGAAGTGCCCGATTGCAATCGCCCCGTCAGGCTTAAAGGATTCGATTTTTTCCTTGATCACATTCGTCATTAGCTTTTCGCCCATATTAAATATGGAGTAGGAAAACCGAACCGGATAACCGCATTCCATGGATTGCTTTTCAATCGCTCTTGTAATCTCCGCTAAAAACGGATTTTCCTCCGAGGTGTCTGTACGGCCTAATATACAACATAAAGAACCGCTTCTCACAATCTCACCCTTCGACTTGCCCTGCTGCAGCTCTCGTGCGCTTTTGTTAGGCAGATAGCCAGATTCCTTTACAATGGCCCATATCCTGTTGCGCACTTCCTCACTTGCAAAGCTGTCGTTGCGCGAATTGACGACTCTGGATACGGTAGAAACCGAAACTCCGGCCTCGGCGGCAATCTCTTTTAACGTCACCGTCTTCACCCTCTTTCAGCGTGAAATAGAACAATATCATTGTACACAAATTTCAAGCAAAACTCAAGAGCCGCAACACAAATTTGCGCAGCTTTTTGCGTAAATATTTTTGGCGGCTTAAGCTATTGTATATCCCCTGCCCAGTGCTTGGTATTTCCCCACGCCGAAGCGGTGATATGACAATGGTTCAAATGCCGTATTGCGGTAACGCAAAGCAAAATCACGGATTTTTTCTTTTTCGCCCTCGTTGAATTGTGGAATAACAGGCATCCGTATAAGCTTTGGCAATTCAGGAAAATCCTCGCAAAGCAGAGAAAGGTTTTCCAGAATTAAGGTGTTGTCTTGACCCGTCCACTGTTTGTGTTTCCCGGCATCTAACGATTTGACATCGTACAAAATCATATCCAGCATTGGCGCGGCTTGACATAAGACATCATAATTTCCGAATCCGCAGGTTTCCATTGCGGTGTTGATCCTGCGGCGCTTAGCCTCTTGCAGCAGCGCAAGTAAAAATTCCCCCTGCATGATCGGCTCGCCGCCGCTGACAGTCAGTCCTCCGCCTTTTCCATAAAACACCGCGTCCCGCTCCGCAATATCTAAAATTTCACTAACGGTTATGGCGCGTCCCTCCGCGCGGATGGCCTTTGATGGGCAGCTTTCAGCGCAACGCAGGCATTGATTGCATTTGCTCCTGTCAATCGTAGCTTTGGTATCAGCTCCGAAAGAAATTGCTCCGCATACACAAGCCTGAACGCAAAACGCGCAATCAGCGCAGCCTATACACCTTGCCCGCACATAGGAAACCTCAGGCTGCGGAATCTGGGATTCCGGATTGCAGCACCACCGGCACCGAAGGGGGCATCCCTTAAAAAAGGCGACCGTACGGATGCCATCCCCATCGTGAAGGGAATAGCGCTGGATATTAAAAATTGTTCCGCCGCTCATATGGCTTCATGCTGGGTACGGGCGATAATATCATCCTGCAGATCACGGGTAAGCTCGGTAAAATAGGCCGAGTACCCGGCAATGCGCACCAGCAGATTTCTATATTTTTCGGGTTCCCTCTGTGCTTTGACAAGCGTTTCTCGATTCAGTACGTTGAACTGCACATGCCAAAGCTTCAAATCTCTCCATCCCTCAATAAAGCGTACCAGCTTTTCGGTTCCGGCATCTCCCTCTACGCAGGCAGGACTGAGCTTGATGTTTAACAGCCGGGACGCCCGTTCATTGTGATTTCGGTTCTTGGTTTCAAAGTTGGAAAGCAGTACGGCGGTCGGTCCGTTGATATCAGCTCCCTGGGAGGCGCTGGAACCATCGGATAGCGGCGTGAATGCCTTTCTGCCGTTGGGCGTCGCGCTGACCACTTTACCAAAAGGAACATGGGACGTAAAAGGCACAAGCCTCAAATCCAGCCGGACACCCAGTTCCCCTGAATATTTCCGTGCAAATTCCAGCGCCTTCAAGTCCAACAGCCGGGCGATTTCATCGGCGTAGGCATCGTTATTGCCATAGCTGGGCGCATTCAGCTGAAATTGGCGGATAGCCTCAAACCCCTCAAAGTTGGCTTCCAGCGCCGTGCGCAGTTCTTCTAATGTAAAGCGTTTCTCCTCATACACATTCTTTTTGATTGCCGCCAGCGAATCTACAACCGTACCGTATCCTATATACTCGAAATATCCCAGGTCAAGCCCGCCCGGGATTTTAGGCTGGTGCAGATCAGTGAAGCTCTCCCGGCAGAGCTTGTGCAGAGAAGAACCAAGAGGCGTCGCGAAATGCTGTGCCCGCAGCCTGATAATCTCATGCTGCTGTATGAATGCATGGCGCAGGAAATAAGTCTGCTGCCGTATAAATGCGTCCAGGACATTGTCAAATTCCGCAAAGTCAGCAATCTCGCCCGTTTGCAAACCGATGACTTCATCGCCGTATTTCCGCATACGGCCATTATACAGCACCATCTCCAGCGCGGCGGCAAAGTTGATATAGGCGCAGGGGCTGGTATAAGTATCCCTGTTGGGCATCCGGCACTCCGAGCAGCCGGATACGCTGTAATCATAGGCCTCGTCAAAGGCTGCGCCCTTGGAGAGCAGCAACGGCACGACTTCTTCATCGTTGATCAATTTTGGGAAGCCGGAGCCTTCTTTGATGGTTTCCGCCACCTCATACAGGTATCGCTGAGGGCTGAGAGTGTGTACGCGTGCAGCTAGATCCGGGTAATTCAGCGGGAACTCCCGCTTGGATTTAAGCAACAGATAGGTTAATTCATTAGTGGCATCCTGCCCGTCAGATGTCTGGCCTCCGACAGTAACCGCCTCCCAATGAGCGTAGCCTTCATTGATAGCGCCGCCGGTTTCCGAAAGATACAAATCCACAAACTGCGACATGGCAACCCATTCGCATTCAAGCAGCTCCTGCGCCTGTTGGTCGGTGAGTATGCCGGCGTCAATATCTTTTTTATAGTAGGGATATAAATACTGATCCATTCTCCCATTGGAGATAACCGTGCCGGTTTTCTGCTCAATACGGGAAAACATCTGTACAAACCATTGTGATTGCACCGCTTCCCGGAAGCTTTCAGCCGGATATGCCGGAACCCGCCTCGCAACAGCGGCGATTTGCAGGAGCTCGGATTTCCTGGCCGGTTCGGATTCGCTTTGCGCCAGGTGCTCCGCCAGATCGGCATGGCGGTTCGCCCAAAGGACGATGGCGTCGCTGACGGTGATCAATGCCTGTAAAAAGGGCAGCTTTTCCGTATTGTCGATTGGACTGTCGGGATCAAGCGCGGCCAGTCTCTCCTCAGCTTCCGCCTTAATCCCTGAAAATCCCTTTTGCAGCACGATTTCATAATCATGCACCCATTGTATAGATGAACGGAAGGATGATGTTTCATTTACAATAAAACGGGAGGACAGATCGGCGTTATAGGTCAGAGCGTTAGTTGAGGGTGCCAACGCTTTGGCCAGCGCTTCATGATAGGTCTTGCCCTGCCAGTACGGAGCGATCTGTTCCTGAATGATTTTGGCATCCTCGGGCAATATATCAAATGGAGAATATTCCCGCTCCGGCAAGCGGCGCACCGCTTCGCCCAGCACATTTCCGTCCAATTCGGGGTAAAGAATACCGTAGCGTCCGGGCTTCCCGGCGCGGCCAACAATCAGTTGATTATCATCTATATATACAGTAGCGTTTTGAGCATAGTGCATCAGGGCTTTTGCCCATCGCAAAATCAGCGGCCGGCCCTCGGTTTCCTTAAAAGACCGCGTAAAATAAAGTCCACGCTCCACATCGATCACAGGCTTCCGGGCTTTGGATTTTTTCAGAAGCGTTAGCTGGCGGTTGGTTTTCGGTTCTTGGGTGTCCGCCGACTGTAAACGCAATTCCTGCGGAGATAAAACAGTGGTATCGGTCATTCTAATAACCTCCTTTGCATGAAAACAGTCAACCGCCAATTCGCATGGCGATTAACTGTTTTCCAAGTCATATTGTTTTTATTTGTACTGCTCTAAATTGGCATCCTTTGCGTATGAGGGGTCGACATAATCAGCAATGTCAAATTTGTCGTCAGTCACAACGCCGATGTCGCGAAGGAAATCAGTTGTTTGGCGAAGGCACTCGGTATCAGCGGGATCAATTTCGACAGAATAAATATACTTGTCGACAACCTTAGCAAGCTGTTCAGGAGTGAGACTATAAGCTTCAGCAACCTTGGCGGCTTCAGTAACGGGGTTGGCTTTCAAAGCCTGTGCGGCGCGCGCATATTGCTCCAGAAGCAGCTGGACAAGCTTGGGGTTGGCAGTTGCAAAAGCCGTTGTCGAGAAGATAGTGTTGGTTCCTCGATGGAATCCGGCACCATCGGCCAAAATTTTGGCGGCACCGCTCTCCGTCAGGCGAGTGATACTGGGCTCCCAAACAGCCGCGGCGTCAATCTGCTTGTTGGTAAGCGCCGTGGAAAGATCACCAACTGTCAGGTTAACGATTTCCACATCCTTGTTAATGTCAATACCGCCTTGCTTCAGATATTTCGCAACAATATTATGCGCTGTTGAGCCGATCGTGAGACCAAACTTTTTGCCTCTGAGATCTTCAGGGTCGGTAATTGTGGAATCCTGCGGAATCAGAACGGCATAACCGGCTTCACCATAGGCGGCGGTGCCGATAACCGTGTTTTTCTGTCCGGCAAAGATAGCCGATACTGTGGGAACATCTCCGATAAAACCAATGTCCTGATGCCCGGCGGCAAAGGATTCATTCATAGGCGGGCCGGAAACAAACTCCGACCATTCTACCTTGACTCCAAGCTTTGCGGCTTCCTCTTCCAGCCAACCGTTGTCCTTAAGAAGATAAATCGGAACAAACGCGGCGGAGGGCTGGATGGCAACGCGAATGGCGGCAGCTGTGTAGCCCTTGTCCCCTGAGGGTGCCAATGTTTGCGGATTAGTTGATGAACTGCCCCCGATGCCGCATCCCGTAAGAAGGATGGCTAATAACAGCATAAGTATAGTTATCCGGGATAAAAATTTGTTAGTTTTCATTGTGGGACTCTCCTTCTAAATTTTTTATTTTAATTAGGAACTTAAATATTCCTGACAAAACCAAGTAAATCAGATAACATAGTCTGTCAGACCTTTATTGTCTGTGAAAAGCTCGTTGTAAACGGATCTTCGGATTTCCATAAACTCTGTATTGTTACGCTGGCGAGGATGAGGAAGATTAACATTAAATGTCCGTTGTATCCTGCCGGGACGAGGGCTTAAGACAATAACACGATCCGCCAGAAATACCGCTTCCTCAATATCGTGAGTTACCAAAATCATAGTGCTGTTATACTTGCGTTTAATGGAGTCAATTTCGCTCTGCATCTGCATTTTGGTGAATGCGTCCAGCGCCCCGAAAGGCTCATCCAGCAAAAGAAATTCCGGATTGTTCGCCAACGATCTTGCGATGCTCGCCCTTTGCAGCATGCCTCCGGATAGCTGTTTGGGATATGACTTCTCAAATCCGCTCAAGCCTACCAAACTGAGATACTGTCTGGCGATATTCCGTTTTTCACTCCGGGAAATGCCATTTAGCGCATATTTCACATTGCCCTCGGCGGTAAGCCATGGGAAAAGCCTATGCTCCTGAAATATGATGCCGCGAGACTTACTGGGTTTTCGGATTTCCTCGCCCTTTACTAAGATTCTGCCTTCATATCCGGGGTCAATTCCCGAAATAGCACGAAGCAGAGTACTTTTTCCGCAGCCGCTGCCTCCAACAATGCTGATAAACTCGCCTTGCCGGACTGTCAGATTGATATCGCTCAAAGCTACCAGTTCACCGCTGTTATTTTGGAATCTGCGGGTGACATGCTCCAAAACAACATATTCCTGACCTGATACCATTTTATCTAACACCATTTCATCACCCTCTTCTCTATTGCCCGGATAATCACATCCATGAGCTTACCGGTAATCCCGATTGCGATCATCCCCACGATTACCTTGTTAGCCTGACCAAATTGACGGGCATTGTCAATCATGTAACCGATGCCGGTATTGGATGCAACCAATTCAGCTGCAATCACGCACATCCAGCAAGCGGCAAGTCCGGTCCTAAGTCCGGTAAAGATGTTGGGAAGCGCGCTTGGCAGGATTAGCTGAGATATAAATTTCCATTTCGGTGTCTCAATGCTTCTCGAAACCTCAATAAGCTTTTCATCCGTTTGCCGGATACCATCAATTACATTGATTAGAATATTGAAAAAGCCGCCGAGGAAAATCAAAAACGTTTTAGACTCTTCTCCGATGCCAAACCAAACTATAGCAAGAGGAATCCACGCAATCGGAGGGATAGGCTTAATCACTTGAATAATCAAGTCTGTCATACGGTTCAGCCTTTTTGAAAGACCGAGCGCTATTCCCAATGTGACACCGCAGACAACCGCGAGAAAATAACCGTGCAGCACGCGCTCTACGCTAATCCACACATGCTTTAACAGGGTACCGTTTTTTAGCAGGCTTATGAACGTGTCAAAAACAGTCTCGGGAGCCGGCATGACAATCGGATTTATTTTTCCGCTCCCGGAAAGCAACGACCAGACAATCAGGATGACGGCCAGCAGAGCTATGTATTCCAAAAAAGAAAGCAGCTTCTTAAGAATCATTTTTATTGTTGGCGCTCCGAATATTTTTTTCACTGCTCATCTCCCTTTCTGCAAAAAATTTTAGTACATTGAATTCTTCATCACGAAGACTTGCTTTCCCCATGGGGTATTCCCTGCCTAACGCCTCATATTTAGGTTCGCCCAAACAGTGGTATGGAAGAAGCTCGTAGGATACGTTGGGATAAGGCTTGATAAACCTCACTATTTTTGCAATCTCATCCGGATTATCGTTTATTCCGGGAATCACAGGCGTTCGAACAAGCGTGGGCAAGTCAGGAAACTCGCCCATTAAGCGCCGGAAGTTTTCCAATATCACCGTATTGCTTACACCGGTTTGCTCCATATGTATGTGTTCATCGAATACCTTGATATCGTAAATCAACTGCCCTAAACATTCGGCGACGGAGCGCAGGTTCTGGTAAGATGAAAACCCGGTAGTCTCTATGGCGGTATGGATATGACGCTTTTGGGCTTCCTTGAGCAGCGCGAGGGTAAAACCAATTTGCGTCAAGGGCTCTCCGCCGGAAAGCGTCAGCCCGCCTTCTGAATTTTCGTAGAAAATCACGTCGCGTTCAACAATATCAATAATCTCCGGCACAGAGCGTTCCTCGCCCAAAACATGAATTGCTCCCGCGGGACATATATGCTCCGCTTCACCACGGCTGATCCGCCTGACCGGAACAATTCGCCCTCCCTCAAATTCAACTGCGTCTCTGTGTGACATAAGACAGTTGCCGCAGTCAATACACTTTGCAGAGCTCCACGCGACCTCCGGCCCGATATGCTGAGATTCAGGGTTTGCACACCACTTGCAGCGAAGGGGGCAGCCTTTCATAAAAACTACCGTTCGAATACCTGTGCCATCATGCACAGAAAAATGCTGTATATTAAATATTGTACCAATCATATATCACACCGTTTTATGCTCCGTCCTCAAAATAATATCATCCTGCAGGTCAGGTGAAAGCTCTACAAAGTAGGCGCTGTATCCGGCAACACGAACCAACAGGTTCTTGTACTCTCTTGGATTTGCCTTAGCTTTTTCAAGCGTTTCACGGTTGATGATATTGAATTGCAAGTGCCATAGCTTTAAATCGCGCCAGCTTTTAATCAATGATACCAGCTTCCTGGTGCCTTCTTCTCCACTGACAGTTGATGGGCTGAGCTTAATGTTGAGAAGCCGGGAAGCACGGTTGGGGAAAGCAGTATTTTTGGTTGTACTGTTGGAGAGCAGGATAGCAGTCGGTCCGACAGTATCCGCTCCGTGCGACGCGCTTGCGCCGTCGGAAAGGAACACTCCCGCATGTCTGCCATTCGGCAAGGCTCCGACCACTCGGCCAAGCGGGATATGCGAGGTGACCGGTACATAGCGCAAATCCATGGAGAATCCCATTTTCCCGGAATACTCATTGCTGAATTTTACCGCCGCCAAATCAATACGCCGTGCAATCTCATCCACATATGGATCGTTATTGCCATATGCGGGAGCTCTGCCCAATCGCAGCCGCAATGGTTCAGCATCCTTGAAATCGGATTTTAGCGCCTCTTTTAATTCCGCAATCGTAATTGCCTTTTCATCATAAACAAATTTCTTTACAGCGGAGAGCGAATCGGCGGCGCTGCCAAATCCAATCATGTCGAAATAGCCGATGTCTATGCCGCCATCTATTTTTGCCGAATGCAAATCCTTATAATTCTTCCGGCAGAGTTTGTGCAAAGAAGACCCAAACGGGGAAGCAAAATGCTTTTCTCTGACATGGGTTACAATGTATTGCTGCTTGAACGCCTGAGCAATCATAAATGTTTGCTGCTTGAGATAGGCCTCAAAAAATTCATCAAATGTCGAAAAGCTTTCAGGGTCACCGGTTTCAAGGGTAAGCAGCTCATCGCCGTACTTCAGCATTCTGCCGTTATTCATCGTAAGCTCTACTGCCGCGCCAAGGTTCACATACGGACACGGAGCCGTGTAGGTGTCACGATTTGGCATGCGGACCTCCGTGCAGCCGGAAACTGCATAATCATTGGCTTCGGAGAATTCTGCTCCTTTAGAAAGGAGAATAGGAATTATCTCTTCATCATTAATCAGCTTCGGGAACCCGGAACCCTCTTGAATAGTAAGTGCCAGCTCGTGCAGGTAACGCCCCGGGGAACCGGCGTGTACTCTTGCCGCCAAATCGGGATAATTCAGAGGGAATTCCCGCTTGTCCTCCAAAAACAGGTAGGTCAGTTCATTTGTGGCGTCGCGTCCTTCTTCATTCACTCCGCCAATTGTGACGGCTTCCCAATGCGCATAGCCTTCATTGAATTTAACTCCGGCCGGGCTAACATACAAATCAATGTACTGCGCCATCCCAAGCCACATACACTGGAACAATTCTTTGACAGACTCTCTGGTCTGCGCACCGGATTCTATGTCGGCTTTAAAATAGGGATACAAATATTGATCCATGCGGCCATTTGAAATGGTCGCGCCGGTCTTTTGCTCCAAACGGGAGAAAAGCTGCATAAACCACTGAGCTTGCAATGCCTCATGGAAATTGCGAGCCGGATATTTCGGAACGCGTGCGCAAATTTCCGCAATTTTTTCAAGCTCGGCGCGCCGGACGGGCTCGCTCTCTTTGGATGCCTTTTCCCTTGCCAAACCGCTGTGTCTCTGTGCCCAGAGTACAATAGCATCCGCCGTTATGATGATCGCTTCCAAAAACGGCGCTTTTTCTAACGCGTCCACAGGGTTATTTGAATCAAGCACCCGCAGCCGCGTTTCGGCGTCCTTTTTTATGCCGTCAAAACCTTTTTCAAGTCCTGCTTTATAATCATGAACCCATTGAAGCGCCGAACGCATGGACGACGTTTCATTTACGATATACCGTGAAGTAAAGATATCTGCCGGATCAAACGTAACCTTCAGCACATCTTCCGGCAGAGCGGATACCAGGCCTTCATAATAGGTTTTGCCCGTCCAGTACGGAGCAACCTCGTCCAAAAGAACCTTACGGTCTTCATCGGCAATGATAAAGGGAGATTCCACCCGTGAATCGGACTCTCCCGCAAAGCTTCCCAAAAAGCAGCCGTCCAGCTCGGGATAAATAAGGCCATATTTCCCTTCACGGCCAACACGCCCTGCCAACAGTTGATTGTCGTCTATATAAACCGTAATATTTTCAGCTATATGGTAAAGAGCCTTCGCCCATCGCAAAATCAGCGGCTGTCCCTCAGTCGTTTTGAAGGATTCCGTAAAATATTTCGCTCGCTGGACATCCACCGCAGACTTGCTGTCCTGAAAGGACTCATATATATTGCGGATGCGTCCATTTAATCCGCCTTGAAAAGCCAGCCGCCCATTTTTGCTGCGAAGTTTAACCTCCTGCGGTGAGTATTTTATTGCCTCAGTAATACCGGTCATGAAAAGCAGCGCTCCCCTCAAATATTTAATTCATACTAATTAAATATGATTAGTATGTTTTTATAATACTCAAAAATTAGTTGGTTGTCAATAATCTTCTTTAGGAAATTTACGCAAACGTTTGATTTGCTTTCAGCATGGTCTATTGCGATGAATGTTCCGGCCAGTTTGGCTCGAAAAAGCGCACCACGCGTAAAGAATCAGAGCTCCTATCGGGAGCAATGCGAGGCACCTCTTCTTTACCCGGTCAAGCCCTAAATAAAAGTCCGATATTTGCCCGGTGAATCACCATAAGATCAGATCTGTCCATAGGTAAAATATGCCTTGTTCGAAATTTTCCAGACAAGCAAAAAAGCTCTCAACCGAGAGCTTTTTATGTAAATCTTAGCTTGCATCGTCACTAAGATATGAAAATGTGAAAACCATGGGAAAAAGATTTTTATGGCTTCTTTCTTCTTAAGTCTATATAGCTGAAAATTAGTGCAGTCATTTTCCATTTTGAGATGTTGAATTTAATAAATTTGAAAATGACCACCTTTTTTGATCTGTATTACTTTTGGTTCTGCTATGTGTGAGTTGCGGTCATTTTTCCAGATGAACAAGGAGATCATCCAGAAGTGCGCCCAAAAATTCTGCGGGCTCTTGTTCTCCACGCATTTTAATGTCGATCATTTCCAACAAAGCATTATCAGAGAGGCAGAGGATCAGTTTTCCTGTTTCTCTCAGGCTCCCTCTTGTCGCTTGCAGCGCATGTTCATCTGCACCCAGCCGGGAAATAATAATTGCTACCTTACGCAGTGCTTTTTCATACAAATATTTTTCTGTTGTATAAATTTCCTTTTGACTAATTTTTTCATTGTAGTTTTTAAATTCAAAGACAATGTATTTGGTGTTGAAGTAGTGCTTAATCGTGTCAAAAAAATCCTGATTTGCGCCGTTCTTTATCTTACAACACAGATCAAAACGATACAGACCATCGTTAGTGGGTTCCTGTATTTCCCAAAGAGTCAAATAGTCACCCAGTACATATTTTAATATATCAGTACAGGTAGTCTCATATTCCCGAAACTGTTCACGTCCCGGTGTGATACGCAGCAGTTTATCTCTCCAGCTGAGTTCCTCCCTTTTTTCCTCTGAAACGTTCTCAAACACATCTGGCACAGGCGGCTTTGGCTCGATGTGCTCGATCGCATAGTCCAGCGAGGCGATAAACTCATTTCTGATGTCCGCAAATTTGTCAAACAGCGACAGCAGGTTTCCAACGTCCCATATGGAAACACCGAACTGTTCCAAGCATTGAATCTTAACACGATCAGGAACTTCATTTGCAAGAACCAGGATTGGGGCACCATCTGCCTTAAGAGGTGAAAGCCGCTCACAGGCTGCTCTTACCTTCGATGTCGCGGCAACCCTGCTATTATAATACTTTATCTCCAAATACAGAATTTTGTTGCCCCGATGAAGCACAAAGTCGACAGTTTGGTCTTTTATCCGGTGTTCCTGCTCGACTACACCCCTGTCTGCCAAATGTGCCAGATAGCGTCCAACCAGATTTTCAAGCCGCATCCCACGTTCTGCCTGCTGGCTTCGCCATGGATTATCAGTCAGGATGTAGTTAACCATACCGGCTATCTGTTTGATGACAAACACACTATTCGCATACATGAGTTTTTGGTAGAGCCATTGCCTATTTGTGCTGTCAGACAGAATATAATGCGCCGGAAAATTCTTTAAATTGGCAATTTCACGGTGAGTGATTTTACGGAATACCCCGCCGATGTTGATGAGTGGAACTTTCATAAAGTTCCACTGAATAAGATCTGATCCCACATAAGTACGATTCTTCCAGCAATAAAATCGCTTCTCATCCTCATGCTGCAAAATATTTTCTGGTCTGACATGAAAATACCATGGATCGACGGACTGATCTAATTGCAGGTAGTGTTCCGGTTGCATCTGCATCGGTACGCTGCGCGCCGGGAACTGAAATTTTTTTCCTGAGCTCTGTAAGGTCCCTACCATGTAAACCATATGCTCCCTGACCGGGAGCCCGGTCGCATGTGCCACATCGATGGTCTGCCACATACATTGATATCCTATTTTACAGATTTCATCCACGTGCGTCTGGAACCGCTTGTCTCTGACAGAAGACGCGTTAAGCGACAGAAAAAAGGCTTGCGGTTTGTGGATGGACAAGATTTCACACAGTTTATATATAAAGGAATCGCAATACGAATGTGGGTGGCGCATGGTACGAGAAACAGGAGGAAAGTGTACTCGAGCCGCCAATAAATCGACTTCAGGAAAGGATTCCGCACCGATCTCCTCAGCTGAAAGCTGGTAAACGGAACATCTATGTTAGTTCTGTGAACCACAAGTGCCTTTTCGTCTGCTTCATAGGCGGCGATTACCTTAAACCCTGCCATTTCAAGGCCGAGGGATATATCTCCCAATCCTGCATTGATGACTACGGCTGTAGCTTGCATATTTGACATCCCCCCCCCCGTCCGATGTATGCGAAAACACCATTGTTATTGTATGTTTATTATAGCTTTCCCGTGGTTTCATGTTAAACGCCAAAGCACTGCGCTCATTTGAACGAAACGTTCAGTGTCTGCATCTGCACTAATTAATTGGAAAACCATCGCCTAAATTTCGCATTATTGATTAAATTAAATAAACCACACAGAACCCCTGTACGGTTGACTATAGACGGACATTGCGCCTACCACTGACTAATTATACTAAATATCAACATAAAGCACAATAATATTATCAATACTCTTGAGAAATTTCATTATTGCCTCTAAACTTTTGATTGAACTCAAAATACAATTAAAAAGTTATGGAGGAAATATACATGAGATTTTCTAATGAACAAAAGCAAGAACTGGTTGCCCTTTATCATAATGGAGAAAGTTTGAACTGTTGTATGAAGAGAAGAAAGCCAATGCCATATAACTTAGACAACGATGTTCAAAAGCCGCTGATTTTGGTTTTCCGACTACTAATTTAAGGTTTTCTATCAAATACAATATTTACGCCTGAGTTCATATCAAGCGTGTAAATGCTGATAAACACAGGCGTTCGGGCATAGAAAAGGGTACGAAAAACTGGACTGTTCAATACCTCGTATCCTGTTCAAGATTTTATATAGTTAGGTCAAACGACACTGACCAAATAGGTAATAGTCGGAAGTTATATGTTTCGTTTATATTTCTATCCAAATTACAATTCAAGACTTCATATTCTCTAAACTATCTCTCAACAAAAGCACTCACAGTTTCCCTTAGCTCATCGCTAAACTCTTCAAGATCTTCAAAGCTAATCGCACCCTCACTTATAAGGGAAATAATGTTATAAATAAGATTAGATCGGCTCATTTCTAATTGAACACCAGCCTTTTTCCTATCTTCCTTTATTCTCTTATCCAGCTCCAAAACTTTTCTGATGGGTTAGCATCTTCCCTTAGTAAGTCTACATACTCCTTGTTGAGCCTGTCCATATAGGATTCCTGCCAATCAACAATTTTATTTCTAAAAAGAGTCCAGTCCATTTTTGTAAATCTCTGCTCTTGCAACGTCTGAAGCCTCCCTCCAAGTTCATATTTCTCAATCAAGTTCGTATTTTTTCTTAATCCGCTTCTCAATATCCTCTGCGGAAGGCAATGTATCAGCCAATTCCTGTGGTACGAAGTCAGACAGCTTGTATTCGCTGACACCGATAGGTTTGTTAATATCGCGCAGAGCATATTCAGCAGTCAGTTTGTCTCGTTCTTTGCAAAGCAGGATTCCAATTGACGGATTGTCGTGCTCATTCCGCAAGATGTCATCTACTGTAGAAAGATAGAAGTTTAGCTTCCCAGTATATTCCGGTTTAAACTTCCCAGCCTTAAGCTCAACAACCACATAACATCGAAGCTTCGTGTTGTAAAACAGTAAGTCAAGATAGTAGTCCTCATTGCCAACTGTCAGGTGATACTGATTGCCAAGGAAAGCAAATCCCGTGCCGAGTTCGATCAGCGTTTTGGCTATGTTCGCCACCAGTTCATTTTCTATCTCACGCTCTATAATGTCATCACGAATTTCAATAAAATCGAACACATACGGGTTCTTAAGAGTATCCCGTGCCAATTCACTCTGCGGTGATGGCAGGGCATATCCAAAGTTGTTAACCTTGCCCGGCAAAACTTGCCGTTCATACAATTTTGTTTCGATTTGGTGGACAAGGATATTTCGCGACCAGCCATTTTCTAAGGTTTTTTCTGCATACCAAAGGTAAGCATCTTTATTGGGAACCTTATCCATTAATGTCTGGAGATGATACCAGGTCAATTGTGCAAGTGGCGCTTGCACAAATTCATTTTCTGAAAACATCGTTGCAAATTTTTTCATATATTTAAAATTTCGAACAGAATATCCAGTGGCGTTTGGAAACTCGGACTTGATGTCACGAGCTAAATTATCAATGAATTTGCTCCCCCATTCGCCATTTTCAATGATAACCTTGCCAATATTCCAAAACAGAAGTATTTGCTCACGGTTCACACCTAAAATAGCTCTGTACTGAGCGTCTTGTATCTGAGTCTTGATACTTTCCAATACTTGAAAATATTGGTCGTTATTAATCAGCACGGGTTTTCCTCCTTTATGAAATATGCCTGTCTGCTAAAAGTTGCTATCAAAATTACATATGAATATTATCCCGCAAATCAGCATTAAATGCTTTAGGATTTCAGTTGTAATCTATAAAACTAACCACGAAGTATATTTATTCGATTTCAATTTGATAGCTCCTATACCGTTTCACCATCTCCAGCATAACCTCTGGAAACAGCCAAGCTCGAAAAGCTTCAGCGATTTCTGGATGTGCCATTGTTCCGCCATTCTTGCCTGCTTTGGATTCGATACCTACTGCCTTGGTAGAACTGATCCATATCTTTGGCGTCAGGGTAACGCTGCTTGTCCGAAGTGTCTGAATGAGCGCTTCACACTCATCATTAAGGGAATTTGGATTGAATCTTTTTTCCCATAGTCTTAAATACTCAATGATATTGCTGTTGCGCAGCCAACTTTGAACAAGATATCCTGGGGATCTGCTATTCTTTTCTCGTGCAATATCCGTAAGTGAAACATAAGGGCTGTGTCCCCAATTTGCATTGATCATCTTTTCTCCAATAGAGGACAGATGTGAGCCGGGGACATCCAACAGATTCAGTTGTTCAAAGAGATAATCAGACATATATTCAGCGTTCTCTTGCGTAAAGATTCCTTTCTCGACAAGGCGCTTTAGAACCTTTTCCTGCGATATCCTATACGTTCACATTGCTTCAGCACGCCTTTTTCAGCTTCAGTCATGCCTCTCACCTCAATTCTACTTATATGGATATTATATCAAGATGAGCGTGGTCTGCATAGATCTAATATTCCAAATTATACCTCATTTCTTGTTTATATTCCATTTCTAAATGTCCGTCGTATTGAATCAAGATTCTCTCAATTGAGCTTTTGATACGCCATGATTCTTACCTCTCTTTCTTGATTATTAAAAGTCACGTATGTTTAAGTTTAAAATAAAGAAAGCACCAAAAGTCAAGCATACGTGACTTTCGGCGCTTATTTTGGGAAATGATACTGCCCCCAATTTTAAATTTTGCGTTATTTTTAGGTAAAAATAGCAACAGACCTGCCTTTTGCTTAAGCAAAAAACAGGTCTGTTTACTTGGAGCTGGTGGACGGAATCGAACCCCCGACCTATTGATTACAAGTCAATTGCTCTACCTGCTGAGCTACACCAGCACATAATTTATTCTATAAAATTATAACTGAAATTACTTTTTTAATAGTTCAAAAGCAGTATCGTTCCCAATACTATGATAGTATAACAGGCGGTATGGGCTGTGTCAATATTTAAATTTAAGAATTTTTGTCTGATTTTATTGATTTTTTAGATCTTTCGAGTATCTTCAGATTTAATCGCAAAAACAAAAAACTCAAGGCTTATATATAACACCTTGAGCTTTTTTCTATGGTGGGCACTATAGGGCTCGAACCTATGACCCCCTGCTTGTAAGGCAGGTGCTCCCCCAGCTGAGCTAAGCGCCCTAACACAAATTTTATGTCTGGGTTATATTATAATACTTATTTTATGTACAAGTCAACTGTTTTTAATCGAAACTATTTTTAAATATTTTTAAATCAAAAATTTAACTTTGATAAAAACATATATTTTGAGAAAAATATTTTTGAAGTAAAAAATTATTATGAGGAGGTTACGTAAATGAGGTTCAAAAATATGGGACCCAGTGTCTTTACAATAGGTGCGGTGCTGATGGCATTGGCACTAGCCGGTTGCAATATGACAGGTACAACGCCCGTAAACCCTAATTCAACAACTCAGTTGGGACAGGGCATAGCAGGAACAGGCCAGCGTCCGTATAATGGCACAGGCACCAACAGAACAATTACTCCAACACCTGGAAACAACGCATTCATTGACACCAATCCGGGCTTAGGCACAGGTACAAGGACAGGCCTAGGAGGCAACGCCAATAACACAGGCTTAGGCGTGGGAATGACCGGAAGGAATGCAGGTACAGGAGCAAATGTGAACAACACGCGAACAACCGCCTTTGATCAGGCAAAGGCTAACGGCATATGCACCCAACTGGAAAAAATGAATGGAATAAAGGACGCAAATGCAGTAGTAAACGGAGACACCGCCATTGTAAGCTGCAAGGCCGATAATGCCAAAACCGATATAAACGCCATGAGAGACACCATTGTAAATAAGGTGAAGCAATTTGACAGCAGTATAAAAAATGTAGTAGTGACCGACAAAACAGATGCGGGCACAAAAATTCAGCAGTTGGCAAATGATATAACAAACAACAAGCCTGTCAATGACCTTAGGAGCAGGTTCAACCAGATGATGCAGGAAATGAGTAAAACGGTAAGATAGAAGCAAAAGAGCAGCCTGCAGTCCTTGAGCGAGGCTGCAGGCTGGTTTTTTTCACTTATGCGGCCCTTTATAATCACGCATTTTATATATAGCTAAGCCTTACCTTTCATCTATATTGCTTGAAAGCAGCTTTTCCCACACCACGACTGAATTTCTAACGGCACTCACGGCTTTATCCATATCCCTGTCTATAATCGCCTCCAATATCTTTTTATGGCTTTTCATGGCAGCTATGCCCCTGGATTGATTTTCATGTGTCTTTTCGATTGATGGAGCAAAGAAATCAACAGTAAAATTGTATATCTTCTCCACAAGCTTATTTTTTGTGGAGCTTGCAAGCACATTATGAAAATTTAAGTCACATTGGGCCAGAATTTTTGAATCCTTAACATTGCTGTCGATTTTATTCTGCAAATCAAGATAAGCAAGCTTAAGAAGCTCTATATCACTTTGTCCGGCATTTTTTACAACCAGCTTGATTACTTCAATCTCCATCAGCTCTCTCAGCTCTACCAGCTCTTTTATATCGGGCTCAGCCAGAATAAAGCTGAAGAACAATGGATCCAGCAGAACCTTGTTAGGTGAAGTAGATACATAAGTTCCGTCTCCCTGCCTTATTTCAACTATTCCAAACGCTGAAAATATTTTCATGGCTTCGCGGACAGCCGTACGGCTTACGGCAAGGCTTTGCGAAAGCTCCGTCTCATTAGGCAGGCGCTCTCCGGGCCGGATTTCCTTTGACTGCAGAAGCCTTTTAACGTTGGATATAACTACATCCACGGCAGATTCCTTCTTTTTGGGAATAAACGAGCTTATCTTATGCTTTTTATCCTTTGCTTCCTCTGATTTACCTTCCATTTGCCACATCACCCTTCAAGCATGTATTATCATATAAGCTATATTTTGCTAAAAATCACTCTCATTTACATTTGACTCATTTTTTTGCCATACGTAATACATAATATGTTTTTATTATATATAATATCTAATTATTAGTCAATTAAACTTTTTAGACATGCCTGCCATAAGCTAAGCATAGCATCCATTTACGTCTTATTGACTGCACATGAGAAACTTTGTTATAATCCATATGTTGCAAAAATATTATTTCCCGGATCAAGACAGGCCTATTTAAGATATAAATGTTCATTATTCTGGAGGTAGTTTTACTTTGAATAAAAAAACTTTGTTTAAATGCCCCGTGTGCTCCAAGGCCTTGATACGGTCATCAAAGCAGTATTTCTGCCATAACGGCCACTGCTTCGACATTTCCAGAAGGGGATATGTAAACCTGCTGCTGCCCGGCCACAAGGGGGCCGGCAGTTCAGGCGACAGTGCCGAGATGCTTCAGAGCCGCAGAGAATTTTTGAATAAGGGATATTATGAGGCCTTCTCCGATAGCTTAAACAATATGGTTTCCAGGCACCTGCATTACGACAAGGCATTTAATATTCTTGATGCCGGCTGCGGAGAAGGCTATTATATATACAGACTTAAAAAGGATCTTGAAAGCCGGTTCTGCATGGATGGCATCGGCATTTACGGAATAGATGTGTCAAAGCCCGCCGTGCATTACGCCTCAGGCAGGGATAAAGCCATCAGCCTTGCGGTAGCCAGTACCTACCATATACCTATTATAAATAATTCTCTGGATTGCATATTGTGTATATTTGCGCCAAGGGACGAGAATGAATTCAGACGCGTCTTAAAGCGCTCGGGAAAGCTTATTGTTGCCGCCCCGGGCCCTCGGCATCTTTACAGCTTTAAAACGCATCTATATGACAGTACCGGTTTTATAGGCCCAAAGGGAACTGCCGGAAATGGCTTTATGCTTTTGGAGCATCAGAACATATCATATGACATTCATTTGAGCAGCAGCGAGGAAATTATGCATCTCTTTATGATGACACCTTACAGCCGCCACGCATGCGATATCAAGTCCGATACCTTTAGATCCCTCAGCAGTCTTAAGGTAGAGGTTGATATAAATTTATTTATTTACACAAGGCAATGACGCGCAGCTTTGCCGCTTTGTTAATAAACTGTTGAAAACCCGGCACATTTGTGGTAAAATCACAGAAACAAGTATCTAAATGTAATGAACGGGAATAGTAAAAGGAGTTAAGAATTTTACAGAAAGCCGGAAATGATGAAAGCCGGTAATTCCATGCCTTCGAACTCGCCCGGGAGCAGCTGCCCGACACATTTGAAAGGGTAAGCCGGATTTCCCCGTTAAAGGAATGTGCGGCACTTGTGCCGACAGAGGTGGATCCCTTTATATGAGGGATCAAGCAGAGTGGTACCGCGGATTATCCCGTCTCTTTATCAGGAGGCGGTTTTTTAATATGCCGAAACATTTTTCGGATAGCCGTATATAAAGTCGGAAATAATTGTTTATAAACTAAAAAAGGAGTGATTATATGCCATACTCAACAGATATTGATAAAAAATGGCAAAACAAGTGGGAGCATACAGGATTGTATAAATTTCATCCGGAAAATGCAGATAAAAAATTGTATTGCCTTGAAATGTTCTCCTATCCCTCGGGCGCAAACCTGCATGTAGGGCACTGGTATAATTATGGACCTAGTGATTCCTGGGCGCGTATGAAAAGGATGCAGGGCTACGAGGTATTTCAGCCTATGGGCTTTGACGCCTTCGGTCTTCCCGCCGAGAACTATGCCATAAAGACAGGAATTCATCCTCAGGACTCCACCCTGAAAAATATAGAAACCATGGAAAGACAGCTAAGTGAAATGGGAGCAACCTTTGACTGGGATTATGAGCTGAAAACCTGCACTCCCGATTATTATAAGTGGACTCAGTGGCTGTTTCTCAAGCTCTATGAATCAGGGCTTGCCTACAGAAAAAATGCTCCTGTAAACTGGTGTCCCAAATGTAAAACTGTTCTGGCAAATGAGCAGGTTGTGGAGGGCTCCTGCGAAAGATGCTCCACAGAGGTCACAAAGAGGGATTTGACACAGTGGTTCTTTAAAATAACGGCATATGCCGAGGAATTGATAAAGAAGCTCGAGAGCCTGGATTGGCCCGAAAAAACCAAGAAGATACAGATTAACTGGATCGGAAAATCCGAGGGTGCCGAGATTGAGTTTAGTCTGGCTGACTCGGATATCTCCTTTAAAGTATTTACTACAAGGGCAGATACTCTTTATGGAGTAACCTATGTGGTGCTGGCACCCGAAAATCCTATTGTAGACATGATTACCACTCCTCAGTGCAAGCAGGCTGTTGAGGAATACAAGGAAATGGCAAAAAAGCAGACCGAGATTGAAAGGATGTCTACCGTAAGGGAGAAAACAGGGGTATTTACAGGCTCTTATGCGGTACATCCCATAACGGGAGATAAGGTCCCCGTATGGGTTGCAGACTACGTTCTGGCAGGCTACGGTACTGGCTGCGTAATGGCTGTTCCCGCCCATGACGAAAGGGACTTTGAATTTGCGCAAAAGTATGGGCTTCCCATAAAGCGGGTTATAAAGGGCCAGAAAGACACAGATGACAAGCTTCCCTTTACTGAATACGGTATTTTGGTGGACAGTGCCGAATTCACAGATGCCCTCTCTCAGGATGCAAAAACAGAGATAGTAAAAAAGCTTGAAGAAAGCCAGAAAGGGGCTTTGAAAATAAACTACAGGCTGAGGGACTGGCTGGTATCAAGGCAAAGATACTGGGGCGCACCCATTCCCGTCATACACTGCGATCACTGCGGCATAGTTCCCGTCCCCGAAAGCGATTTGCCGGTTATGCTTCCATATAATGTCGAATTTACTCCCGATGGAGAATCCCCTTTGAAAAAAAGCTCAGAGTTTATGGATGTAGCCTGCCCCAAATGCGGCAAGCCTGCCCAAAGAGACCCCGATACGCTGGATACCTTTGTTTGCTCCTCATGGTACTATCTCAGGTATCCCGATAACAAAAACAGCGAAAAGGCCTTTGACACCGACTGGATAAACAAAATGCTTCCTGTGGACAAATATATAGGAGGGCCTGAGCATGCAGCCATGCATCTTCTCTACGCCAGATTTATAACAAAAGCACTCAGGGATCTGGGCTACCTTAAATTTGACGAGCCCTTCACCTCACTTGTACACCAGGGCATAATTTTAGGGCCTGACGGAAACAGGATGAGTAAGACAAGGGGAAATATAATTTCACCTGACAGCTATGTCAGGAAGTACGGCTCGGATATATTCCGCCTCTATCTTATGTTCGGCTTCGCGTATACCGACGGGGGCCCCTGGAATGATGACGGAATAAAAGCAATTTCAAGATTTACGGGAAGAATTGAAAGGCTTGTGGAAGGCCTTAGTGCGATTAAAAAAGGAAAGGGTACCAATGAAACCGGCAAGTATGAGAAGGAGCTGAATTATGCAAGGCACTTTGCCATCAGGGGAGTAAGCGAGGACGCCGAAAAATTCCAGTTTAATACCTCTATATCCAGGCTTATGGAGCTGGTTAATACATTGTATAAATATGAAGCAGAGGCGACGGTAAAAAATATAGAGCTATACGAGGAAACTATCGCCGATCTTCTCAGGCTGCTTGCACCGTTTGCCCCCCATTTTTCAGAGGAGATGTGGGAGATGCTGGGCTATGAGTATTCCATATTCAATCAGGCATGGCCCAAGTGGGATAAAAACGCACTTGTAAAAGACAGCGTTGAAATAGCGGTTCAAATAAACGGGGTTGTGAGAAGCAGGCTGGACATACCGTCAGGCGCAGATGATGCAGAGGTTCAGGAGATAGCCTTCCGTGACAGCATAGTGAAGTCATATACCGAAGGCAAGGATATAAAAAAGGTTATTGTTGTAAAGAACAGGCTGGTTAACATAGTAGCAAAGTAAAACAAAAAAGCTGCGCACAAATAAGGTGCCGCAGCTTTTTTATTATTTTTACTGCTCCATTTGCTTTCCAAGAAAGCCTGCAGCCGTTTGAGCAAGCTTAGTCTCAACCTCACCCATTCTTGCGTTGGGATCTGTCGACAAAAACATAACGGCACCTATAGGATCTCCCTCAGATATTATAGGAGATACAACCTGTGATGAATATTTTCTGTCTCCGTTTTCATCGGCTATTATGGATATAACTTTTTCATCTGGAGATTTAACTACCAGCGTTGTTTTTTCCTCTATTATTTTTTCAAGATCCTGGCTTAAGTGTTTCTCAAGAAACTCCTTTTTTGTAGTTCCTGATACGGCTATTATTGTATCCCTGTCGGCGATGCATATAATATGTCCGCTGTTTTTATGCAAGGAATCGGCATACTGCGAAGCAAAATCGCTTAGCTCTCCGATAGGTGAGTATTTCTTTAAAATCACTTCACCTTCTTTATCAGTAAATATTTCGAGAGGATCTCCTTCCCTAATTCTGAGCGTCCTTCTAATCTCCTTGGGGATTACTACTCTCCCTAAATCGTCTATTCTCCTAACTATCCCGGTCGCCTTCAATTACTATTACCTCCTTAATAATAAATTGTTATGCTGTGAACTGCACATCCCAAAGCCAGTGATTTAAGAGCCCGTCTGTCGTCCCTTAAATAGAGTGTTTCCTAAATCTTTATTTATTGGCTTTAAGTTCTTTAACCTTAGTATTAATTTTTTGCCTGAGTTTTATACATAATGTGTTATAAACTCGTTTGCAGTAAACAGCATAAGTCCTTAGCTTTTCTTTTTGAAGGCATTTTTTATTATTTATTGTCAGAACCTTTTTTAATATGCTCATGCTCCCTTAAATGAACCATGCAGTATTCATAATCCCCCTCGCAATCCATACAATACCTGAATTCCATATCCTTGTCATCCTTTTCGGTTATTCCGCATATCACGCATTTATGAAAATATTTCTTTTCAGCGCTTGCAACCTTTGCAGAAAAAGAGCTCCTGTGAAAATATGCCCTTCTGTTATTTTTAAGTCCCAGAACTATGTCCTTTCCAAAAAACAGTATAAAATTAAGCACTGCCGCAGCTACTGCCAGCTTTGTGCCAAGACCTCCCGATACGAAGGACAGCCCCAGAAACAGGGCATTAACCCAGGCAAGATACTTTACTTTTATAGGAAGTATAAAAAACAGAAGAATCTGATAATTGGGATATATATACGCAAAAGCAAGGAATAACGACAAATTCAGATAAAATGCCGAAGTCCCTCCCCCAGATATAAACGCAGACAATATAGTTCCCAATACCCCTATGAGATAGTATACGTTGAATTTAAAGCTCCCCCATGCCTGCTCCAAGCCTGTACCCACAAGGTAGTAAAAGTACAACGTAAACAGTATCCATAAAACAGATGTCTCCGGAGGCACAAAAATAAATGTTAAAAGCCTCCACACCTCTCCCCTCAAAACCATCCCGGGATAAAGCATCAGCTTGCCCGTAAGGCTTCCCGTTGGATCCACGTACATTAACAGATATACGGCAAGATTTAATGATACGATATACAGCATCAAGCCCTTGATTGCAAATTTGCCGAATTTTCTTTCCATCTTGTCTAAAAACCTCATATCCTTTATCCTTTCAAAATATAATTCACCAATAATACAAAACTTTTTTTTGATTATATCATAAATATCAATACTTAAGTGCCAGGTCTTTACAATGGCATAAACGACAGGCTGTCTTCCCAAGCTTGACAGCCATAATTTGATTAACCTGTGCGGGTAATAATATAGGGAAAAATAAAATGGATTTTATTTTTTATACGTAACTGTCATTTTTCTTCCGGCAAATTTACCGATTATATAGAAAAGCTGCCCAAAAAGCTTTTTGTACAGAGGAAGATGAACGGAGCTGTCATATACGCTGTTTTTTCTGCGGTCCTCTGCCCAGTAAACACCATCCTGCGTTTCAAATTCAGTTCCTTTTGCATATGAAACGGACATTCCCCTGAAAAGATTATAAGGAATCAGAAGCAAGCAGGAAGGACTGTGCAATTTCCCTGATAAAACATCCTTGCAGAATTTGCCGGTAACATTCCACAGCTTTGATTTTGTTTTTTCGTTAATGCTGTAATTATTCCAACTGAACGAAGCAGTACTGAACAAATAACACCGGTTAAAGCCTATTGATCTCAAAAACGACGAAATGCTTTTAGCCGCCGGCTTTCCCCCGACACCCCCTGTAGTGGTAATAATAAGCGCCTTGCTCTTAAAAAAATGGGGACGGTGCGTCATAAAGCAGAGATGATCAAATAAGTTTTTTAATAGTGAGGTTTCCCGCATAAAATAAGTAGTGGAGGCAATAATTATTCCATCCGCACGCTCCATGGCCGTTATTATTTCTATTATTTTTACGCTGTGCGGACATTTTTCATGCCCCAAACGAAAACAGGCGCTGCACCCGCAGCAAAATGGCAGGCTTTCTTCAATTAAATGAATTTCATCAAATACTGCATATTTATCTTCTCTCCGGATATCGTCCTTAGCTGCCTTGACAACCTTCCATGTATTCCCCTTACGGGGGCTGCCATTAATAATCAAGTACTTCATTTACACCAAACCTTTCTATTATATTATCATCCTTCCGCAAAAGGGCTTAAACCGGGCATACTCACTTAAAAAAGCTCAGTTGCTCACCGGACTGCTTATCCTCAAACTCTTTCAGATACCGGAACACGGCACCGGATGAATGCAGTACGCCTTGACTGAGGCATTCGGCATGGAGCAGCTTCATCAGCGCAGTATTGTTAGGGCTGCTGCATGAGTAGCTGTTTCCGAATTCCCGCACATACCGCTGCTTCATACCGGGAAAATGCTCGTCCAGCTTTGTGTAAAAATACTCACGGTCACCCTCCCGCATGGTCACGCCCATGTCAAAGCACAAAATACCCTTAACCTTTGCCTCAAAGCAGTAGTTCAATATTCCTTGCAAATTTTCTGCCGTATCATTTATAAAGGGCAGTATGGGACAGAGCCACACCACCGTGGGTATGCCCGCATCCCTCAGTATGTTCAGCACCTCCGCTCTCCGCGCCGTAGTACAGACATCCGGCTCCAGAACCCGGCAAAGCTCTTCATTAAAGGTGGTCAGCGTCATCTGCACCACACACTTGGTCTTGGCGTTTATGCTTTTGAGCAGGTCGAGATCACGCACAACCAAATCGGACTTTGTAATGACAGTAAAACCAAAGCCATAGCGGTCAATGATCTCCAGACACTGCCGTGTAAGCTGCTCGCCCTTCTCTATGGGGAGATATGGGTCGCACATGGAACCGGTACCAATCATGCACCTGCTGCGCTTGCGGCGAAGTGCAGCCTCCAGCAGCAGGGGAGCATTGCGCTTTACCTCCACATCCTCAAAAGCATGCTCCATCCGGTAGCAGGTGCTGCGGGAATCGCAATAGATACAGCCATGGGTACACCCTCTATAGAGATTCATGCCGTTTTTAGCAGAGAGAATGCTTTTGACATCTTTGTAATGCGTGGTAATCCCCCCTATTCCTACAGTAAATAGTGCAGCATCTTATCGGGATTCTCAAAACAGCAGCTTTATAGGCTCAGTATATCAAATGGTGACGTATATGTGAAGAAGCAAGACACATTTGGTAGAATAGAAATACCGGCTCGCTTGATATATTTTTACAGGCTGTGAAAAATTTCAACGATTAGAATCGTATTATATATGAAAGGAGTTGAATTGATGTATTTGTTAGGTACCGATGAATACATAAAGCATGTTGCAGAGCAATACAGCCAGCTTTTGCTGCGTATTGCGTTTTTAAGGCTAAAATCAACTGCCGATGCCGAAGACGTTGTTCAGGAAGTGTTCCTGCGGCTAATAACCAAACGTCCACGGTTTCGCAGTGATGATCATGAAAAAGCATGGTTGATTCGCACAGCTATCAATTTATCATGTGATATGCTAAAGTCGTCAGCCAGAAAAAATGTTCCATTGGATGAGGAGCTTACATCGCCTCAGGATGAATACCACCAGCTTCTTTCCGCTGTGCAGTCATTACCGGAAAAGTATATCACCGTGGTCCATCTATATTATTACGAGGAGTATTCCATCAAGGAAATTGCAAGAATTCTCGGGCTGCCTGCGGCGACGGTCGGCACCCGCCTGTCACGTGCCAGAGTGCTGCTAAAGCCAATTCTGGAGAGGGAGGAGTTACTATATGAATAAAAATAAATATAGATCCGCTGTCGATTCGGTGAAATTCAGAGAAAGCTTCGAACAGGATACCATTGAGCTGATGCGTCGTGCCGCAGAGTCCAAAACACAAAAAAAGGAGAATGATAAAATGAAAAACCGAAAAATAATAAGGGTGTCCGTCATCGCCGCAGTGCTTATTATAGTGCTTACAGGAACGGCGTTTGCGCTGTCGGCATTATTATCGCCCGGCGAGGCAGCATTACGGGCAGGAAACAACGCACTGGCAAGTGCCTTCAACTCGGAAGATTCAATAATTATCGGCCAGTCTATACAGTCCGGGGATTATACTATTGCGCTGCAAGGCATAGTTAGCGGCAAGGGGCTGACGGAATATGACACAGAGGCGCAGGAGGACAAAAGCTATATCGTCGCATCAATTGCCTACACCGACGGGCGTAAAATAACCGAAGTGGGAGAAACAGGCATTTCGTTCTCTCCTCTGGTATCAGGCTACAAACCATGGCAGGTAAACGCATGGACTCTGGGCGGAGGTTATTCGGCATTTGTATATGAGGGCGTAAACTATTACATTTTTGAATGCGCAAATCTGGAAATATTCTCTGACCATACAGTTTACCTTGCAGCTTACGAGGGCTTCGCTCCCAGTGCGGAAATTTTCAATATAAGCCAGAACGGCGACATTACTTTTGCCGGGGGCTTCACCAAGCCGCATGCAATGTTCACGCTTCCGCTCGACCCCGCAAAGGCAGATCCCGGCGCAGTAAGCAAGCTGCTAGGGTCTAATGGCATTATAACAGACTAAAACTACACCGGGTAAAAATACCCTGGCTTAAAGTGAAATAATAGTATAAAAAGGACTTAACCTGTTATGGTTAGTCCTCTTTATGCTATTCGCACCTGCATATTGTTTTAATATTATATAAGCTTTTGAGGTTATTGATACAGTCTCCCTATAACCGGTTTCTTAATACCTATTATCGAACACGCGCGCTGACTTCTTTTCGCTTCGGGGTAACTCTCCCATGCCGACAGCTTTTGCCTTAGGAATAATCCCTATCTTATCCTTAAACTTGCGTTCGACGGTTTTTTCAAGCTTTGCGGACACATCGCCTATTTCAAGAGTCGTTTCAAAGAACAATGTCAAAATATCTTTACCATTTAAGTGATCTATCATTATTTGATACTCACTGCTGACACCATCTATTGTCGCAAGAAGCTCATCTACTCTGCTCGGATAAATTATAGCCCCTCTAACCTTGACCATATCATCGGAACGCCCAATCAGAGTATCAATCCTTGGATAATCAAGCCCACACTGGCATTTACCGGGAATAAATCTTGTCAGGTCATGCGTACGGTAGCGGATAAGCGGCGCGCCCTCCTTGCACAGTGTTGTAATTACAAGCTCACCAATTTCGCCGTCAGGCAAAATCTCACCTGTCTTTGGGTCTATAATCTCAAAATAAAGATAGTCCGTCCATATGTGCATACCACACTCGTATTTACAGCTCATACCGATACCGGGACCGTAGATCTCAGTCAGACCGTAAATGTCATAAAGCTCAACTCCAAGCTCTCCGGCAATACGCAAGCGCATTTTTTCACCCCATCGCTCCGAGCCTATTACACCCTTTTTCAGATGAATTTTGTCACCAACCCCACGCTTTTCAATTTCCTCAGCAAGAAGAAGCGCATACGAAGAGGTTGCACAAAGCACGGTGGACTTCATATCCATCATCATCTGAATTTGCTTGTCAGTATTACCGGGGCCCATAGGAATACACATGGCCCCGAGCAGCTCTGCACCTGTTTGGAACCCTATTCCCGCTGTCCATAATCCATAGCCCGGTGTAATATGTATACGGTCTAAATTGGTAATTTGGGCGGTTTCATAGCAGCGCTTAAACATGCTTGCCCAGTCATCAACATCCTTTTTAGTATAGGGAATAATCACAGGAGTACCTGTAGTACCCGATGACGAGTGGATACGGACAATTTTCTCATCAGGAACAGCTTGAAGGCCAAGAGGATAAGCACGTCGTAAATCTTCCTTGTCTGTGAACGGAAGCTTTTTAAAATCTTCCTCCGAATTGATATCATTTATATCTATACCTGAGAAATGACTTTTGTAAAACTCACTTTTGGCTGCATTTTTCATGGATTGTTTAATCTTTTCTAATATTTCATACTTCATTATACATTCTCCTTCCGATTTCAAATGAAGCAATATTCATTTCCCAAAAATGCTGCGGCAGCATTTCCTTTATTACGCATTTCAGCTCCTCTGCACCAAACGGCAGAATGCCGCTTTGTACCGCTGCCCCTAAAAGCGCGACATTCAGCGCTTTTGCATTACCGCATTGCGCCAGAAGCTGCTCTCCATCTACTATCACAAGCCTTATTGCACAAGTCTTAAGATAATCCAGCATAACGCACGCTTGATAAGTGTCACCGGTAAGTGAGCTTGTGACGGGCTTAACTGCACTGTCGCATACTATCAGCAGTCCATTGTCAGCAAGGTAAGGCAATATCCGCACTGCCTCGGCAGGCTCAAATGCTATTATGGCATGAGCACTCCTGAGCGGTACCAACGGTGAATGAATACTGCTGCCAATGCGTATATGACTTACTACACATCCCCCACGCTGAGCCATTCCGATTGTTTCAGTTGTGCGGACACTAAAACCATTATTCATTGCCGCCGCCGCAATAAGCTTTGAGGCGAGGACAGTCCCCTGGCCGCCGACACCCGCAATCATACAATTCATCATAACCCCTCACCTCGTATAGCACCTATCCCGCATACCCTTGCACATACACCGCAGCCGGTGCAAAGTATGGGATTGATTTTTGCCTTGCCCAGATCAATGCCTATTGCCGGACATCCAAGCTTGTTTATACAGACTTTACATCCACTGCACTTCGAATGTTCGACAGCGTACTTTGCCTTACCTTTAGAAACGGCAATACAAGGCGCTTCAAATATAATAACGCGTACGCCCTTTTCTCTTATAACAGAAATTACGGCCTCTTTTGCCTCTTTTACGTCAAATGGGTTTACACGGATGATTTTTGAAACGTTAAGCGCCGATACAACGTTATAAATGCTAATCTTATCGGAAACGCTGCCCATCATAGTCCGGCCCAGCCCCGGATGCGGCTGGTTTCCTGTCATGGCGGTTGTAGAGTTGTCAAGAATGCCCACTATTATATCTGATTGGTTATAAACAGCATTAATAATTCCGGGTATTCCTGTATGGAAAAATGTCGAATCACCAACAAATGCAAAGTTTATCCTGTGAGGCTCTACCCTGTTCAGCCCTTGCGCAACGGTAATTCCTCCTCCCATACACAGACAGGTATCAACCATATCAAGCGGCATTGCATTGCCCAGTGTATAGCAGCCGATGTCGCCGGAAAAAACAGCATTCAAGCCTTTTGTCGCCTCTTTTACCGCAAAGAAGGATGCCCTGTGCGGACAGCCGGCGCAAAGCACCGGCGGACGGACAGGAAGGGAAGGAAGCTCCGGGGCAGGTATGTCCTGGTTGCCTTCTCCAAGGAAAGCCCTGATTGCTGAAGATACGCTGTCAACGGTATTCTCTCCGGCATTTTTGATATGTCCTGTGAGCTTGCCCTTGATCTTGACTTTTAGGCCATTCAGCCCGCAAAGAGCTATCAGCTCATTCTCAATTACAGGGTCAAGCTCCTCAATAACAAGTACCTCGTCAAGCCCATGAAGAAATTCCAGCGCCAGCTTTTGCGGAAAAGGCATTGCAGAAACCTTTAAAAGCTTACAGCCCGTAGAGGAATTTTCAAGCGCCTCGCAGGTATATGCATAGCTGACGCCTCCTGTTGCTATGCCTCTCCTTCCGCTGCCAGCGAGGATGTTCTTTTGGTACTGCGAAAAATCGTCACTCATCGCCTTCAAATTATCCTCAATTTTAATATGGTTTACATAGGCCAATTTAGGGAAAATTACCCACCTGATGTCCCTGACAAATCCTTCCGGTGCCTTTTGGGGAATGCTTTCAAGTATCTCAACGTCCGCACAGCTATGACAGACACGCGTTGTCGGCCTGAACAATACAGGCGCACTATACTTCTCCGAATAGTCAAACGCATCGGCAATCATTGTATATGCCTCTTCGGGCGTAGACGGGTCAAATACCGCAAGCTTTGCAAACTTGCCAAAGTGACGCGTATCCTGCTCGGTTTGAGATGAAATCGGCCCCGGATCATCGGCTACAACAATAACCATACCGCCCTTTACCCCTACATAATTAAGGCTCATTAGCGGGTCGGACGCTACATTAAGCCCAACCTGCTTCATAGTAACCATAACCCGCGCACCTGCGTATGCCCCACCTGCCGCCACTTCAAGAGCAACCTTCTCATTGACGGACCATTCTACATAAATGCTGCCGTCATTGTGCTTTGCCACAGTTTCCAATACCTCTGTAGAAGGTGTCCCGGGGTAGCCTGTTACAACACTGACACCCGCCCGTATTGCACCTAAGGCAATAGCTTCATTCCCCATTAGTAGTTTTTTAGACATACCAGCATCTCCTGTTATTTTTTATTTGACCTCATAAGCATAATGACCAATATCGCTCCAACTGCCGCAAAGGAAGCCAAAATGATAAATTTTGCCGTAACATCTCCTACATAGTTCAAAATCATAGGAAATACAAGTGCGGATATTGCAAAGCCCACCATTACCGCTCCATAATTTGAACCAACGTTTTTAATCCCGAAGTAGTCTGCCGTAATAACGGGATAAATGCCGGAATACCCACCGTAGCAAAATGCAATAACTACAATTGTCATGATAAATATAAACCCTTGGACAAAGCACAAAAGCAGAGCACAAAGCCCGGTGGCAATAATAATGGAAAGCGCGGCCTTTTCACGCCCTATTTTGTCGGATAAAAAGGGTACTCCCAAACGCCCCAACGCATTTGCAACGCCTGTCAGCATGACAATTACCGTACCCATTGCCGGGTCGAGGCCTCTTTCAATAGCAAACGTCTTAAATGATGGATTAAGAATAAAAAACGCAGCAGTTGCAAGCATAAGCGAAAGAGTGATGAAGTAGAACTCCTTTGTTTTTAATATTTCGGTCACTGTATATTGCTTTTTTACAAGCAGCGCCGCTGAAGCCGCATTGCCCGTGCCGCTCTCATCCGGCATTTTAATAAAGCTGAACAGTGCTAATACAACAATAAAGAAGCCGATGGAAAGTATTAAAAAAGTATTTTGCAGCCCGTACTGCTTAATAAGCGCTTCAATCAGCGGAGCGAATACTACCGTAGAAAATCCAAAGGCACATACGCTGAAGCCTGTCGCAAATCCGCGGTTTTTAGGAAACCATTTTTGAGCTGCGGATATGATAGTGATATACCCAACCCCAACACCAAAGCCTCCGACAATGCCATATGTAACGTAAATCAGCCATACGTAAGATTGAGGTATGAATGCTGTAGCAAACATACCGATCGAAAGCAGCATTCCTCCAAAAAGAACAGACTTTGCAGAGCCTATTTTTACTTGCAAATTACCGCCAATCACTATCCCCACAACGAAAAAGCAAAGCATATAAGACGCTGTCAGCTTAACGTTGGAGATATCCCACCCATAAAACTCGCTTACAGGCATTACAAAAACACTCCATACATATACGATACCTAAAAACAACTGCAATACTGCTCCTGTGATTAAAACCTTTAGCCCCTGTTTATTCTGCGCAATTCCGGGCATGAAAAATTCCTCCCTTTTATAAATAATTTTTACAAACAAAAACACCCGCCCAATAGACATTAATGTCAAGGACGAGTGTATAAGCCCGTTATGCCACCTTGATTTGCAGGATAACCTGCCTCAAACGGAATACAAACATATTCCTCAACCTTTACGCAGTTGATACGTTGCAAAATACTCAGATTTTAAACCAAATCCTTTGATCGCACCCTCGGTGGTCCATTTAATGTGCTGCATACTGCGAGGCTCTCAGCTACCCTCACTCTCTGTGAGCGCATAACTCATTTTTATCTCCACGTCAACGGTTTAATGGACGAATATTTATTTCGCTAACACTATAACATATTATTCAAATAAAGTAAATATATTTTTTTGCAAACGTTACGGCAACAGCATGAATGCATGAACCCATCTCTTGCCAAAATCCTTTTTCAAGGATTTTTTAAAAATGCCATTTCAGCATTACTATACAGGCAGAAAAATCTTTTTCAAGAAATGTGCCCCGGTAATACTAAGATATGGAACATGAAATGCCCGGGGGTACCCCTATTTATGGCATGTCATGCCCTTGCTAACCAAGCAGTCCTTTACAGGATATATCCAGTACACATGTAATGTTATTTCTAATTCTCGTTTTTTATCCAAAGTTTATAGTAAATATATAATCAAGATAATCCTTCTTTAATGAGGCAAGAAGGCTCGTATTTGGGCTTTGACCTGAATCTTTCCTTTGACAGCTTTTATAAGAAGTTCAATCTGACAATGAAGGGTGAATTGAGCTACTCTGTGGAGCTGGGTACGGACACCTTTGGCAACATGGACCCGTATCAACAACGCCCTGCGTACAGAAATCCCAGAGCGGATCACTTCGTCCAAAAATCAGCTGGAGAGCCTTTACCAGCAGGTGGAGGATGCAAAAAAGGAGCTGCAAAATCCCTTTGCGCAGGAACAGGAGCTAATCAGCAAGGAAACACGGCTGGCCTTTCTTAACGCGCAGCTGAACATCGACAGCGCTCCTGAACCTGTGGCGGAAACGGAACAGCAGCAGCTTCGGCAGGTAGCCTATGCCAAGGGCGCAAAGCCGTCTATTCTGGAAAGCCTGCGCTCCGGTACGAACGGAGGAAAGAACCGGGAGAACCAGGACAATGTAAAAAATCACGACATTACCATGTAGGAGGGATGCGGAAATGTAAGGAAAACAGAAAAAAGCGCCTGCCGCCCAAGCATTGATTTGCTGGGCGGCAGGCTGCTTTTAATTCAGTAAAGAAGGTTATGTTAGTTTCATTGTATGCTCATTATAAAGATGGATTACTCGCCAAATTTGGAAGTTATCGCTCCCATTTCAGATAAACCATATCAACCAGCTGTTTTCCATCTTCAAACATTGGGTGGTCGTAGTTATCTATAAAAAAGTTTTTTATTCGATGTGATTCTGTAAAACCACATTTTTTATAAAAATTAAGTGCAGAGGGAACATCCCCTGTCCCAACAAACATAGTGTTGCAATCAGTGTACGAGGAAAACAGGAACTCTATCAGGCTTTTTCCATAGCCTTTTCGTTGATAATCAGGTAAAACAGCAATGTTTTTAAGCTCGTAAACACCATCACCTTCTTGTGTAATCACACATTCGGCTTTTATGCCGTTATCATCCAAAGCGAACATTTCACCACGATCAAGATACTTATCTATCATATCTTCTTGCTCGTCGGCCAGCAATAGTAAGTCTATATATTCCTTTTTGTTGTCTGTAATTTTTCTTATATTCATAATGTCAGAATGTACTTTGGCATGGGTCGCATCATAATTTTTAATCCCTTGAATCAATTCTTGCTTAGCCAATTCCATCTCTGTATTCGGCTCAGCTTTTTTATCAGATAAATATTTATATACTTTTTGAACAACTACAGTAGTCGCAACTCCAACCGCAGCTGCTGCTCCTAGCCACGGAAACATTTTTCCTTTTCCTGAATTAATAAGTAAGTCTACGAATTTTTCAGGACCGCCATTTGCTTTTGCCATCTTTGATAATTCTGCATAATCCCATGCCATTTTATATTCCTCCACAAATTCCTGTTTATCTTTGTGTTTTTATAAAAATTAGAAACTTAAAATTCATAAAGTTCTATTACCTATTGTATCATTTCGCTGTAAATTTTCCTATCCCTATCTGCGGTATTATGCGATTCCTGAGTGTTTTGTGATTGGATGGCAGAGTTATTTAATTTTATTCCATTCAGCAGAGAGGAGTTGATTTTTATGACAAAGCGCAGCCGCAACCTCAACGTATCCTTTCGAGTATCCGAACAGGAACGGAACTTGATTGAAAATAAAATGGAACTTGCGGGCATTCGCAGTCTGCGGCCTACCTGCTGAACTATGGCGCTATGAAAATTATGCTGCATAACGGCAAGGAAAGCTGGAAGCCTAAGTCACGGGATTTTCTGAAAGACCATCATGACCTTGAGATTTTGGACAGATACAACGGAGAAATTCGAGGAATCCGCAACTATTATTCGCTTGCCAACAACAGTAGCTGGCTTCACCACTTCAGGTACATTATGGAGTACAGCATGTACAAAACCTTTGCGACCAAGTACCGCACAAAAAAGAAGAAAATCATTGAAAAGTATCGGGTCGGCAAAGGATTCGGGGTATCATTCACCACCTCAACCGGGTTAGAGCGAGTCCGTATGTTCTACGATGAAGGATTTGCCCGGTGCCCTCCCACAAACATCACAGTCAGTGGATAAACAGCCGGAAAAAGGTATCTTCTGGACGAGAAATACTATGGCCGACCGTTTTCTAGCCAGAAAATGTGAATGGTGTGGGGCTCAGGATGTGGCTGTCGAAATGCACCATGTTAGAAAACTCAAAAACCTTTCAGGGAAAAATCACTGGGAACGCGTCATGCAGGGCCGCCGACGTGCTGTATAGCGCGGGTTCATGCTTGCTCTGGCATCCTGAAAAATCAATTGGATATGCCGGGACAACGCGCGTCGCTTTCTGCCTTTCAACCTAATAATATCTTTTCCTTTATACAAAATCTCGCCCTTTTGCGGCGACTCCAGGCCAATGATACATCGCGCCACTTAATTGGAATGGATATGATTCCAATACACGATGAGGGTCTGAGAAATTTAGCTTTTCCAGCATTTCAACCATGTGGGTTTGCGTGTCCCTTCCCTTAACAATCATTATTATACAGGCTGTGATATGATTTGTAAAACGAATTATTTTGATAGATTCAATTCGTATTTTTAATAGTCGATTGGAGAAGCAATATGAACATAGAATATCTGAAAACCTTTTTAGCGCTTGCAGGCAATGGGAACTTTACCAAAACAGCACAAAACCTTTTCGTTGCCCAATCTACCGTAAGCATCCGAATCAGGGAATTGGAGAAAGAAATTGGGAAAGAGCTTTTTAGACGTAACCACGGGACAGCCGAGTTAACGCTGCCCGGAAAGGCATTGGTAGAGTATGCAGAGAAAATTGTGGGGCTTGAGGCTGCAGCAATGGAACAAGCCAGTCTTGCGGGTACATTTTCCGAAAGACTGGCCTTGGGAACTGTATATTACTTTTATAATTCATTTATTGCAAATAATCTCGAGGATTACATGCAAAAGTAAGTTTACATATGAGATGCTGCAGGCGGACGGCATTAAATTTGATTTGTCTTTCATGAAATCCATTGAAGCCAAGGACGAGCATATTGGAAGCTGGCACAGTGGGACGGCACGACAGGCTTCAGTGCGCTGGGTGAGATTCCCATCATCTGGCTGGCTCGTGTGGATCATCTGTATCTGGCAAACGAGAAGCTGGACGTAGGAAAACCGGAAATGGGATTTTATCCGATCCTTGGCTGGGCGAATGTGGACGGCGTCAGTATTTTTCACAGTAGCTTGCTTACGCAGGATGCGGATATGAATATCGTCGAAGATCTGGCCGACGAATATGCCGTCAGTAATGACGGATTGGCCTACACCTTTCGTTTAAGAGAAGGTGCCAAATTTTCAGATGGTAGCGGCATAAAAAGCAGCGACGTAGCGTTTACCTATCGGGAAGCGGCCAAAGGCGGTCAGGTTGGCAATCTGGCCGTTGTGCGCGATGTGGATACCCCGGACGAGCGTACGGCCATCATTCATTTAAAAGAACCAAATTCTCTGTTTCTCTATTCTGTTACCCGATTGGGTATCGTCCCCGAACATGCCTATAGTGCGGGCTACGGTCAGAATCCCATTGGTTCAGGCCCGTACAAGCTGTCGCTGTGGGAACAGGGCAAGCAATTGATGGCAGAGGAAAATCCCTTATATTATGGAGCAAGACCTGCTTTGAAAAAGTTGACTGTTCTGTTTTGCGATGAAGATACAGCATTTGAGTGTGCCCGAAATGGAGAACTGGATTTCTACTCCGTTTCACGGACCTATGCAAATGAGAATATCCCAGGGATGGATTTGCTGCACTTTAAGAGCGCGGACAGACTTAACATTTCCTGGCCTACCCAGCCCTCGGGAGTGTTCAACCGGGAAGATGGGCTTCCTGTGGGAAACGATGTGACCGCCGACAAGGCCATCCGACATGCGATCAGCGTAGGAATTGACCGCGAAGCTCTCGTTGATGAGGAAATACCTTGGTATAATGAGAAAACAGCCTACACTGATAACAACATCAGCACAGCCAAAGTGATTTTACAGGATGGCGATGGGATTGTAGAAAAAAACGGCATAAAAGAACTGGTGGTGAACTGCAAGCTCAATATCCTACCATCGATCACCTATGACAATGCATTTTCCAGAAAGCTCTTCCAAAATCGATTCGGCAATCTGCCATTTTGGAGTAAAATTAAAATCCTCGGTGCAGCAAAAAGCCGAGAAATACTGCTCCAGTCCAAACTGTTCCCGGTGCGCCTGCATATAGCTGTGCTTGCAGTTACTGAGAAAGATCAGGTTATGTCCTGCGGCGCTTAATTGCCGCAGGACAGTCTCCGTACAGGGATACAG
Source organism: Bacillota bacterium (assembly GCA_023390115.1). Taxonomy (GTDB): domain Bacteria; phylum Bacillota; class Clostridia; order Acetivibrionales; family DSM-27016; genus Anaerobacterium. The sequence goes on along the minus strand of JAEWDM010000005.1, from coordinate 17,810 downwards.
CTTTGCTTTTCCCGCCAAGGTTAAACGCATCATCTCATCGCCGATGATCCCGCTGTACAAATCTCTTTCCGACTGCCGCAGTTCAGGCATAAAGTTTTCCCACATATCTTTGGCGGAAAAACCCATCCAGCGGCTGATTTCAGCATCTGAAAACTCTTTATCGGGAGCCAGCCCCTTCCTAACAAGGTACGAGTAGCCAAGTCGGAAAGCGGGTGCATAAATGCAGAGACTTTCGTGCAGGGTGCCGTCATAATCGAAAATCAGATTCGCCATATCAGTCTTGCATATCTCGAATCAGGTTTACCATTTCAATTGCTCCAATGGCACAGTCAAAGCCCTTGTTGCCAGCTTTGGCGCCAGCCCGTTCAATGGCCTGCTCAATATTTTCGGTTGTCAACACGCCGAACATGATTGGAATATCAGTGTTCAGGGATACATGTGCAATACCCTTGGATACCTCACTGCACACATAGTCGTAGTGGGTGGTGCTGCCGCGAATCACGGCGCCAAGGCAGATGACCGCGTCGTATTTCCCGCTTTTCGCCATTTTGGAAGCAATGAGCGGAATTTCAAACGCACCGGGAACCCATGCAATTTCAATGCTGTCCTCGCTGACCTCATGACGTTTCAGTCCATCAAGAGCGCCACCCAGCAGCTTGCTTGTAATAAATTCATTAAACCGTGCGGCAACAATACCAATCCGAATTTCCTTGGATCCGAGTTTTCCTTCAAAAGTTTTCATTGTTGTAATCTCCTTTTTCACTCAATAATGTAAGATATGACCCATTTTTTTCTGCTTGGTCTGCAGATAGAATAAATCATACTCAGTAGCCTTCATTTGGATAGGAACACGCTCGGTGATTTCCATGCCGAAGCCGGAAAGCTGATAAACCTTGTCGGGGTTATTGGTGAGCAAGCGCAATGTCTTTGCACCAAGATCACGAAGAATCTGTGCGCCGATGAAATACTCCCGCATATCTCCCGGAAAGCCAAGGGCAAGATTTGCTTCCAGAGTATCCATGCCCTGATCTTGAAGCGCATAGGCGCGCAGTTTATTAATCAGACCGATTCCACGACCTTCCTGACGCATGTAAAGCAGGATGCCTCGGCCTTCCTTTTCAATTTGCGTCATCGCAGCCGCAAACTGCTGGCCGCAGTCACAGCGCGTGGAACCAAACGCATCTCCAGTCAAGCACTCGGAATGAACACGGCATAGCAGATTTTCTCCATTACCAATCTCACCCTTGGCTAAGGCCACATGATGTTCTCCGTTGAGCTTGCTGATGTATCCGTAAGCCTTGAAATCACCGTACTTTGTCGGTAGAGGGGTACAGGTTACCTGCTCCACAAGCTTTTCATTTCTTCTGCGGTATTCCTGCAGGGCTTTGATGGTAACCATTTTAAACCCCCATTTCTGCGCCAGCTTCATCAGCTCCGGCGTGCGCATCATGGTTCCGTCCTCCCGCATAATCTCGCAGCAAAGGCCGCATTCCTTTAAACCGGCAAGCCGCATCAAATCCACAGTGGCCTCGGTATGTCCGTTTCGCTCCAGTACACCGTTTTTCTTTGCAAGGAGTGGAAACATATGACCGGGGCGGCGAAAGTCCTCCGGTTTGCTTTCGTCCGCTACGCATTTCAAGGCGGTGATGCTTCGCTCTGCCGCCGAAATGCCAGTGGTGGTGTCCACATGGTCAACGGATACCGTAAACGCTGTTTCGTGGTTATCCTTGTTGTCGCTGACCATTTGAGGGAATTGCAGCTTTTGGCAAAGCTCTGCGCTCATAGGCATACAAATAAGGCCTTTCCCATGAACCGCCATAAAATTTACGTTTTCGGTGGTGGCAAATTCAGCGGCGCAGATAAAGTCGCCTTCGTTTTCTCGGCCCTCATCGTCTGTAACCAGAATAATTTTCCCAAGGCGAAGGTCATCTATCGCCTCTTCGATAGTGCTAAATTGAAACATTTTGATTCCTCCTAGAAGCCGTGTTTCGCAAGAAACCCGGCTGTAATATTGCTGTTTTGCGGCTCTTTTCCCATCAGGCGTTCCACATATTTGCCGATGCAGTCATTTTCCAAATTGACCGAATCCCCAACACGGCGGCTGAATAGCGTTGTTAAAGAAGCCGTGTGCGGTATGATGGAAACGCTGAAGCTGTCCTTATACACCTTCGCCACAGTCAGGCTGATACCGTCAATGGCAATTGAGCCTTTTTCAATGATGTAACGAAAAATCGGTAACGACGTTTTGATTGTGTACCAAACGGCGCTATCATCCCTGCGAATATCTGAAACTGTGCCGGTGCCGTCGATATGCCCGGAAACAATATGCCCGCCGAATCTGCCGGTTGCGGGCATTGCCCGTTCCAGATTAACAGGGCTTCCTATCCGCAGGTTTCCAAGGGAAGAACGGTTCAGGGTTTCATGCATCACATCGGCGGTAAAGCCGTTTGGGGAAATGGAAGCAACCGTAAGGCAGACGCCGTTCACTGCAACGCTGTCGCCAAGATGGACATCCTGCATGATCTCCGATGCCTGGACCGATAGGACAGCCGAACTTGCCCCTTTTTGAATACCCCGTATTTTGCCGATCTCTTCTATGATTCCTGTAAACACTGAATCACCTCGCTTTCTAATAAAATATCTTCACCCGCCCGTGTGATGACTGGCTTGCTTAGAAGAAAAGCTCCCTGGGGGTGATCGACACCTAAACCCTCTACCGGAGTCTTTCCGCTGCCGCCAAACAGCTTTGAAGCGATATATGCCTGTACCTTATTTACAATGCCGCTTTGCAGGGCCGACCAATTCAGTGTGCCGCCGCCCTCCAGCAAAAGGCTGTCAATCTGCTTTTCGCCCAACCTTTGCATCAAGCTGTTTAAGTCAATATGATTATCCTTTCGGGAAAGTACCATGATCTCACAGCCTGCATCCAGATACGGCTGATGCCTATTGGTATCCGTTACCGCCGTAGCAATGAGGGTAGGAGCAATGTCGGTTGTAGTAACAATTTTTGCTTGAAGCGGCGTTCTCAGACTGGTATCGCAGATGATGCGCAGCGGATTTTTGCTGTTCTCCAGCCGACAGGTCAGCATGGGGCCGTCTGTGAGAACAGTGCCTACACCAACCATGATGGCAGAATAGCGGTGCCGATCCTCATGAACACGCTGGCGTGCCGCCGCGCCGGTAATCCATTGAGATTTGCCGGTGCGCGCGGCGATTTTTCCGTCCATGGTCATGGCATATTTCATGACCACATAGGGCGTTCTGTCTTGAATGTAATGGAAAAAGCTTTCGTTGAGCTTGTCGCATTCATCCTTTGCAACATTCTCTATTACCTCAATGCCGTGAGAATGCAAAATCGCAATGCCTTCCCCGGCAACCAGCGGATTGGGATCAGAAGAACCGACTACCACACGGCGGATGCCGCTTTCAATGATTGCTTCGGTACAGGGGGGTGTTCTTCCATGATGACAGCAGGGTTCCAGCGTCACATAAAGGGTTGCGCCGATTGTCGATGTCTGACAGTTTGCCAGTGCGTTTCGTTCTGCATGGCGTTCCCCGTATTTTTTGTGGCAGCCCTGCCCGATAATCTTGCCGTCCTTCACAATCACCGCACCAACCATGGGGTTCGGGTTTACCCATCCGCAGCCCTGCCTTGCAAGCTGAATTGCAAGGCGCATATATTCTATTTCATCCATATGGCACCTCCGTAGAATGAAAAAATGCCCTGAACTTTTTTCCACCACAGGCGGGAAGCTATGCTTCTGCAAATAAAAAGCTCTGGAATATTGATATTCCAGAGCAAAAATTACATACACACAAAAAACTACAGCTGTTATCTTCTTTCATCCAGACTATACTGTCGGCTTCGGAGTTACACCGAATCATGCCTTGCGGCTCGTGGGCTTTACCACCGGTAGGGAATTGAACCCTGCCCTGAAGATTATATTCAATTGACTTTATTATACCTCTGTCTTTGAAACCTGTCAACAAAATTGGTCGATTCACTTGCTATTATCGAATCCTTTTGTCTTACACCATAATTCTTTTCGCAGCAGATGTGTCACACCCTCTACACCCCTGTTTTCTCTGCCTTTAATCCAATCGCACACTCGCCAGTATCTCCTCGCCGGAGATGCTGCACTCCACATAATCACGCCGGGCCTGACTGGCGGCGGCAGACCAGGCCTTGAACTGCTCCTCAGTCAAATCCCCGCCGCTCGGTATCTGCGGGAATAAACCTTGTTGTACTCGGTGAGATATTGCTGCAAAAATGCGTCGGCCTCAATTCCTCTTTCAAAAAACAGCTTTGCGCCAACCTGCCTGCAAGTCCGCTTGGCTCTTAATGCCTGCTCCAGCTTTTGCGCCACCGATAGCGTGTTTCCTGTGTTGGAGTATACGATGATTCCTACGTTCATTCTTTTATCCTCAAAATAAAGTCAATCATTCCATCCAGGTCCGCAAACAGAGTTTCCTCGTCAGGCTCAGCTTGCGCGATGCCCTGGGGCGCAACGATTCGGCGGGGCATTCCGCAAGCACGTCACGCATGGCTAAGAAAACAGAAGCCGTGCATACGAGGGCGCAGTCCGCCACGACCACCCATAAAAAGGATGCGGTTTGCGCCTGCCACTCTGATAGCGTATATATTCTCTCAAGCGCCCAATACAGTATAGGGGTCAGCATAGGCGCACTTATGGCCACACCGAGGAAAGCTCCGGCGGCGGAGGCGAAAAACCCGTACCCCAAATAGTGCAGCAGCACCTTACGCCGGGAGAAGCCCAGTGCTTTGAGCGTGCCGATCTGTGTGCGCTGGGAGGCGACCATGCGTGACATTGTCGTGATGATCGTCATCCAGCGCCAGTTGGATGGCTTCGCCCTCTTCATATTGCTTTGTGACATCCTTGAATTCGATAAAATGATTCATGCGCCAAGTCCTTTCCCCACTACTCGTAATTTCAAAAAACCCAACGTTCATAAAGTTCATTCAGGGCTTGATAAACAACACTGTGTATATTATACTATATAGTGGCATCAAAACAATGCGCAGAATTTGTGCAATGGCGGATAAACGACACATTGGTGAAAATGTCTATTAAATCTGCGGAGGGTGGAAATATGGATACACAAGAGGATTTAAGAATCATAAAAACCCGGCAGCATATCCGGGCCGCGTTTTTTGAGCTTGCAGAGCAAATCGGCATAGACAAAATAACGGTTCAAAACCTTACGCAGAAAGCGATGATTAACCGCAGCACCTTCTATCTGCATTATACCGACAAATACGAGCTGCTTTATCAGTTGGAAGATGAGATTTTCAGCGGAATAAAAAATACGTTGCTGGATGTTGCTATCCGCGTGGCTGCCGGGGAAATCGAAAGCGGCAGTCCGTACCCCTATATCGTGGGCGCGCTTGAGTATGTAAAAAGCAATGAGCGATTTTTCAAACTCATATTCAGCGAAAAGGGTAATCCTGCTTTTTCCAGAAGGCTGGGAGCAGCCATAAAGACGATAGCTAAAGAAAAAATACTAAATCGCAGACCTAAAAGACAATATACGCTGCCTCATAATTATCTGGATGCGCTATTCACTTCAATGCTGACCAGTTTCATTGGCGTTTGGATAGAAGGGGGCATGACGGAAACCGCAGAGGATGTCGCAAGAATGGTCACTAAATTTGTGACTGATAAACCGCTTAGCTTAGTTATTGAATGATGGAAATTTAGAGCTTGCTTTCACACCGTCAATATGTATGCTGTGAGCACAGGCAGAAAGCCTTATACAATTTGAAAGGCGGTAATGAAAAATGAAGGCAGGAAAAATCATAGCGAAACTGAGGGACGCGGTACCGGTTTGCTTCATGGTAGAGGGCAAGGAAGTCAAGCGGTACAAGAATATTGAGCTTCCCGACGAGCTCAAAGAATTGGAAATAAAAGACTTCAAATTCCATGTTCCGCAAGATGAAAAAATCGTATTTCATCTTATCTTTGACAAAGGGATATTGCCGGAGGTATTCCCGGCGGAAAGACCGAAAGGCTTTGAATGGAAACATGAGCCACAGGGTACATTCGCCATTGAATATCTTACAGGAGAGGAAATTTATCTTAAAAAAGGCTTGGACAGCGTTATTGTACAGAAACTGTTCCAACTGGTCAGCTTACTTGAAAACCCTACAATAAATTGGAGCACAGACGGCATTGGAAAGGTGAGAGCAATGGCTGTAGATATGAAATACGCCTCAGATGTTGAAATGATCTTGTCGCATAAGCATGATAATGGAGCTGACCTTTGGACGACACACGATAAGCGTTTAATAAAAGGTGCGCCGTTTTCAACTTTAGAGAGCGTAATGTACTTATTGGAATTGGGTGTTGAGCCCACAGAACCTTTGCTACAAGAAGCCGCCTCATTAATATTCAGCACTTGGCAGGAGGATGGGCGTTTCAAGTTGTATCCACAGGGCTCTGTTTACCCCTGCCAAACCATTCACGCTGCCAATGTGCTTTGCCACATGGGGTATGCTTCCGATGCAAGGTTGCAAAAAACCTTGCGGCATCTTTTTGATATCCAGCATACAGACGGTGGCTGGCGCTGCAGTAAATTCAGCTTTGGCCGGGGGCCAGAAACCGAGTATTCAAATCCCTTCCCAACGCTTAACGCCCTAAATGCGTTCCGCTTTAGCGGCTATCTCAACAATGACTTGGCACTTGATAAAGCAGTAGACTTTTTGTTAGAACATTGGACCATCAGAAAGCCCATTGGCCCATGCCATTATGGAATCGGAACCTTATTCATGCAGGTTGAATATCCTTTCCGAAACTACAACCTTTTTGTATACGTCTATGTCTTATCCTTTTATGACCAGGCAAAGGGGGACAAACGCTTTCTTGAGGCTTTGGCAATGTTAGAATCCAAAATGGCAGAAGGGCAGATTGTGGTTGAGCGTATTGTTCCCAAACTGTCTGGGCTTTCATTTTGTCAAAAAGGCAAACCTAGCGCTCTGGCAACAAAGCGTTATCATGAAATTCTGCAAAACTTTAAAACAGCCGGTGTTCATTTTTGACAGCATATTACCAAAAGCTAAGCGTTGATATTTTTTTACCCAACTTTTCAAGAAGACATATTGTTATGCCCAATTTACGTTATCATAACTAAGAAAGGATGTGCCTTATGAAATCGACAATGGCGGTATTTTCTGTTCTGCTTATATGTCTATCTTTAAACCGCTTGCTCCGACCGAAGCAAAAGGGATCGGGCAATAGAAGAAATTAACCGCAATTGCGACGCGCCTTTTGTATTGGCGCTGCCGGAATCGGCATTGCGGTTTTTCACGTGTCTGTCGAGATTACGAACAAAAAGAATGTTACTTTTTGAACGACGGTTGATGATTTGAGTATTTTTGCGTTTTGGAGGCTATCTCGATTTGAGTAATCAAAAAACGAAAAGCTAACATCTGAACATAAGTGTCTAATTTGCTTGCCGTTCAAAAATATGTTGTTTCCAAATTTAGATATTACTTTAGAAGCAAGCGAATGTTAATGAGCGACCATTTTCGCATTTAACTATACAATATTAAATAAGCGGAGAATTATAATAAGTATCAGTAGGAATTTATAGAGCCAGCTTAACTACCTATTATTTATATCCGAGGAAGGCATGGGTGCTTATGAAGGTTTTTGAATTAACTCAAGAATGCGTCCCGGCAGTTGCAGAATTAATGTGTACCATCAAACCGGAATGGTGGGATTATAATGGGGCATTCGGGCAACTGAGTGACATTAACGAATCCATCAAAACCGTTGGCTGGTATCTTGGAGAGGATGAGACTAACCCAAAAGGGTGGTTGCTTTGCCGCGAACTTGTCGGCTACCGGACAATTGAGCTGGAATGCAGCGGTTTTGACGATAACGGTGTTTTTAAAGAGGAAAGAGCTCATATGCCTTGTGAGCTCTTTCCGTTATGCCGACTGCCTGCTATACACGGAATTTGCGAATGCAGCCTAACAGAATCAAGCAAAGCTCCTGGTGCAGATCTTCGCCAAAGAGGCTCTTCACGATGGACTCCTTGAGCAGCAAGGGCTTATACATACTCAGTATTTTGGTTGTCGCGTTCGGATCGTTTTCCTTGGCATAAAGCATCAGCTCTCTGAAATTCATTTTTCATCACCACCCATCAACTTCTTAATTTTTTCTACAAAGCGATAGTATGCGTGGGTCGTTGCCTTGTAGCTGATACCGAGTTCTTTGGATAGCTCCAAAAAGCTACGCTCGTCCAATATCCGGGGTAAAAAAATGTACCGTTCCCGCTCACGGGCCTGCAGCAGCGCCATATGGAGTGCAGGGTTTTCAATTTGCTCTAAGAGGGAGAGGGTTATGTTCAAATCGGCCTCCATCGTAATAGACAAATCGGAATCATACAACTCCAGAGGTAATTCCAAGCGCCGCCGCCTTTCCCGTTGTTTGAGATAGTTGATCTTGTGCCGTTTGACCGCAGTGAGCAGGTATGCCGTGAATTGGTTTTGCAGTATGTCGTCTTCAGTTTTTCCATCGTTTTGTTTTCGCATGGTTTCCTCCAATTTTTTAAAATTTTGAAAAGCAAAATCCTAATAACGGAGGACCGCGGCATCCCACTGAGTACCTAAATAAAAATGAAAAGCGGCCGATTCTGTACCGTTGTACAAAATCGACCACCAAATGGTTGGCATCAAGATTTCTGACTGTGAGAGCGTCTGCCTTCTTTTGTTTTCTGTCCCATTTCTTTCGGATGTGTGAACGGGGCAATGTTTCCGCTCTCGCCAACTTGCAGGCCGTGTGTCGTGGAGTGAACAGCATTGCCGCCAGTGTCTTGGTGCCATGAAAAACATTCATAGCATATCACTCCCTCCCTGATGGGAAGCGGCACACTCGGCGACAGTAAACTGTTCAAATAATCAAGTTTAATTTTATCGATCTGCTTTAGCTTTCACAAAGACTGTCACCATGCCGATTAGAATATGAAATTTAACAGCTTCATTTTTTCTTTGCGCAAGAACATACTCAACGCAGTACATGGTAACCACATCCCAACTGATGGTTTATTAAACGAGGCTGATCTGTCGATACAGCTGTTTTATCTGTGCGATGTTCTAAAGTCGAGCAATAAATCCGGTCTTTCATTAAAACAAGTGAGGAAAAAATTAAACCTGCCTCTTATAAAATGGGCAGGTTTAATCGCATATGTTGCGGCAGCCAGGCTATCATAACGGCTTTCGCTGTCGTAGGCCCTATGGCTTTGCGTCCCCGGCTTTCACCGGGTATGCCCTTGGCTCTATTCTATTTTTTTGATGCACCTTCATGTTCCCCATCTTCGAGGCAACACTGCAAACTCAGTTGATCGTTCACGTTTTCTATTTCTTCGACCACTTTCGACCATTTCTGGTACATTATTCCACGTTCTTTCTCACCTAAAAGGTTCTCCTGATGAAAGCTTATTACTGTTTTACTTTTGTTTGTCGGGATAACGCGTACCTGAATTGTTGATGCCTTATGCCAACCCTCCGGGCGCCAAGTGAGGCGTATGTGACTATATGGGTTGACGATCCGAAATTCACCTTCGGCACCGTCCCGGGTCCGGTATGTATTTCCTTCTTCTACCCTTGTACCCTGTATGTCACCTAGCCATAATCTTATTCCTTCGTCTGAGATAATAAAATCCCATGCCTGTTGTAACGAAAGCTCAAATGTTTTTCGTTTTCCAACCTGGAAACCAGCAGATTTTGTTTGTCCAACCACTTTATGCAGGCCTCCCCTATTCTCATTCGTATTCACCTTCTTGTAGTCACCCCCTTGATAAAAGCTCCTTTAATTCAACCGATGTACAAGTTCATACTTGTTACCACACGGATCTTCAAAGTAGACAGCATAATATGTAGGACTTATAGGAAACAGCCTTGGGCCATCAATGATCTTTCCTCCGTTTTTTATAACTAAATCTGCAATCAGGTTGACTTTATCCTGATTCTCGGCCCAAAAGCCGATAAGGTTCGCATCCGGTATGTGCGCAGGATCTTCCGTAATTGCAAAATAGGCAGCCTCAGGCAGATCCCCATCTGCCGCAAACACTTTCCCTGGGAGGCAGCGCCCTCCAGCGCCTTATTTAACAGCATATCGGTGTTCCAGTTTTTTCTGGGACTTCCATTAATCACAAGTATTTGCATAATAAAATTTTCCTTCTTCCTATCTCGTATAATTATTTTATTCTATTGACATTATACACTCCTTAGTTTATTATTCAAAGTAGGCAAAATTATCTTATATTATCATATGACATTGATTATAAAGTGAATAACGCAAAACAGACAGATCAGATATCTGTCTGCACCATCAATGCATTGGAGGAATGGACATGGCAACTGACTACTCTTACCTTCTGACCGAATACCCGGAAAAGATATGTCAAGACCAGTTTTACAGATCTGCAGAATGAGCAAACGAAAGGCCACATGGCTTTTAGAGAATGGGTATATCCCCTGCGAGGATACAGGTAAAAAGACACGCAGGTTCAAAATCCGGATAACGGATGTGGTAAAATACCTTACCCGCTTAGAAGATTCTCCGGAGTCCCTGCTGACACCTCCCGGAATTTTTTCAAGCGGAATAAAATACAGACCAAAGCGTCAGACAGAGATTCAGATAGATGCGGATGAATTCATGGAGATGCTGAAGAAAAGATGGATTAGCTCTCCTGATGCACTTACCGTGGATGATGCTGTGAAACTGACCGGTTACTGCAAAACCACAGTGTCAGAATAGATAACTAAAAAGAAATTATTGGGGGTGTGGTACTACAACAAATACCTGATACCCAAAGACTGCCTGATCGAATACATGGCAACCAAAGCTCACCGCATCACTCAGAAATCAAATAAGCACATGAGTCTGATACGAAAATTTCAAGAGGAACCGCAACAGGCTGGACAGTAGAAAAACAAATGCCCGTCATGGCAAGTAAACCATGACAGGCATTTTCTTATTTAAAAGGAAGGAGCAGAGACTCAATTCCATTGCTCAGACAATAGGAAGTCACGGATATTCATATGCTTTAATCCATCCCTGCTCATATCAAATTCATCATAGGACACAACATACTTGGGGAAGTTGTCCCTGACCGTATCATATACTCCGAATTCACGCCGGATGGTTTCCTCGGATGCCAGCAAATAAGCTACCTGAACGTAGAGCTTTTGCGTTTGCTTTTCAGCAATAAAATCAATCTCTTTTTCTCCTACCTTTCCAACGGTGACCTTATACCCTCGCCGCAGGAGTTCCATATACACGATGTTCTCAAAAATGAGGTTGATGTCCTTCATATTCCCGCCGAAAACAGCCTCTCTGATTCCGTGGTCGGCAATATAGTATTTTTCATTGACGGTGAGAATCTTCTTACCCTGCAAGTCCTGTCTACGGACACGATAGAACAGAAAAGCGTCCTCGCAAGCCTTGATGTAGTTGAGGATAGTCTCCGGCGCAACAGTACGTCCCTCGCTTTTAAGATATTTCGAAATCGCCGTGGCGGAGAAAGTCGTCCCGATGTTTGCCGTAATGTATGCGATGATACGCTCCAGCAAATCGACATCCCGGATGTTGTTGCGTTTTACGATATCTTTCAGAACAACGGAATTATAAAGGTCTTCCAGATACTGACGGCTCGGTTGTTCGGCATAGCGGAGGTTGCTCAGGTATGGCATCCCGCCATCGGTAAGGTATTGGGTAAACATCGCTCTCGAATCAGAATCAGGAAAAACGGTATGATACAGCTCCGAGAACTCTCCAAAGGAAAAGGGATAAATCACAAATTCCACATATCTCCCGGCAAGGTATGTGGCCAGCTCTCCCGAAAGCAGCTTGGCATTTGAGCCAGTGATATAGATATCACAATCAAATTCAACCCGAAAGGAATTGATGCACTTTTCCCAGCCAATGACTTCCTGAATCTCATCAAAAAAAAGATATGTCTTCCGGTCGATGCCATTTATCCTCCGAGTGACCTCCTCATGCAGTGCCTCGGCAAAGCAAAGGTGCGCATTGCTCATATTTTCAAAGTTGATAGAAATAAACTGATCCTCATTCACACCGGAGGCGACCAACTCTCGCTGAATCAAATCCAGCATGACGGACTTTCCGCTACGGCGGATGCCGGTTAAAACTTTAATAAGCTCGTTTCCGATAAAAGGACGGATGCGGCTCATATATAACTCTCGACTAATCATAGATGAAAGACCTCCTTTGCAATATTTAATTTATATTATCACAGATATGGATTAAATTCAAGTAAAAGCCCATATTCTTATAAGATGTAACTTACAAAATCTATATTTCAGCAAATTTCAACATCTTAAACCAAAGTCCAGTTAAAGAGGCGAAGAAGATGGACGAGAAGCTCATGGATTTGCTGGATATGGCTCTGGCGGAGCGGTTTCAGCTTGCGTATTCCGCCATGAGGGAATCAGACCCTCAGTCGGAAGAACTGGCACGGGAACTGCTCGAACTCAGCGCGAGCATTCAGAACAGCGCTGAAATTGCGCAGCACACAAAGGACAGGATCGACAATTACCTGACCGAAAATTCAGATATGGAGGTGAAATTTCAAAAGCACCTATACATTCAGGGCGCCAAGGACTGCGTAGCAGTGTTAAGAGAGCTTGGCGTAATCAAGTAGCGCAGGCATCTCTGCCTGCGCTTTTTTAGACCTCATATCAAAATAGGGCCGTTTCCCCATACAGGAGGCGGCCCTGTTTTTTTGCGCCCTTTTTGCCTTTCCGGGGAGACGGCCGGAAAGGAGGACCCATGCAGAAAGAACAGCTTGCCGTGCATCTGCACCGGTATCACCATGGCGCGGAAAACGCCGCCATCAGTCGGGAGCTGGAACACACCTTCCATGTTTCGGGCAAGGAACTGCGGGATCAGGTCAACGCCCTGCGCCGGGAAGGTGTTCCCATTGCCAGCGACCAGAACGGGTACTTTTATGCAAAAACCGAAGCCGAGGTACGCATGACCATCCGGCACATGAGAAACCGCATCAGCGGAATCAGCGCCGCCATTACCGGTCTGCGGCACTCTCCTGCGGCGTTTGACGATACACAGCTGCGCCTGCCGCTGGAGGGAGGTGATGAACCCTGAACAGCTTCATGTCCTGGATCGGCGGCAAGAAATCCCTGCGGGAGCTGATCACCACCCTGTTTCCCCTCTATTATGAGCGGTACATTGAGGTGTTTGGCGGGGGCGGCTGGGTGCTGTTTCACAAGCGGCCCGGAAACGATTTTGAAGTCTACAACGACTTCAACGGCCTGCTGGTGAACCTCTACCGCTGTGTGCGGGAGAAGCCGCAGGAGCTGATGGCGGCGCTTGCCTATTGCCTGAACTCCCGCGCAGATTTTGAGCTTGTGAAAAACGCCCTCGCCCGTGACAGTCCCGCATCGGATGTGCAAAGGGCGGCGTGGTTTTACCAGCTCATCCGCTACAGCTACGCCTCGGGGCTGACCAGCTACGGCAGCCAGCCCCACGACATTCGGAGTAACTTTCCCCTCATTGAGCAGGCCCATCGTCGGCTTGCCAAGGTAGTCATCGAAAACAAGGATTTCGAGAAGCTCATCGGGCAGTATGACCGCCCTGTGAGCTTTTTCTACTGCGGCCCACCGTATTTTGAAACGGAAAGCTATTACAAAAACGTGGGCGAGGACGGCTTCACGGAAAAAGACCACATCCGTCTGCGGGATGCGCTGCTGCGGATCGACGGTAAATTTTTGCTGTCTTACAACGACTGTGAATTTATTCGCAGCCTCTATGATGCGCCGGGCATCCAAACGGAAGCCTTTACCCGCATCAACAATATCAAGCAGCGATATGACAATGGGGCGCAGTTTCCTGAAATCCTCATTGCCAACTACGATCTGTATGAGCGCGAAAACAATGCTCCGTCACAGCTGAATCTATTTGGGGAAGGAGGCTTCATGGAATAGGCAAAGACGCCATTGGCACAGCATTGCACAAATTGCAAAATCAATATTTTATAGGAGGAAATCATTCATGAAAAAGAATCAAATGCCCCAAATTGGCCTCCCTGCCGACGCCTGCGAACAATCCGGCTTCACCGGCAAGGATACTTTGGAGCTTCATACCGGACAGAGCATCCTTGTATTTATGAAGGATAAAATGACGGCGCTGGAGGTGGCAAATGCCATCCAGAGCCTCAGCACCCTCGCCGCCGACCTGACCGTCGTTCTCGCCTCGGCCTGCGGCCTTTGCAATAACTGCGGCGGCGACTGTGAGGGAGAAAAACCTTGCGGCGCGTGTGCTGCTTCCCGTGACGGCCGCCCCGCCGAATGGGTGGCAAGCTGCTCCCTCTGCCACGATCTGCTGGACGAAAGCCAGAGCATCCGCATCCCCGGTTATCTGCTGGAGGAAGCGGGCATCCCCACAGAAGCCAAGCTGGAAGCCTATACAGATGAGGACAGCGGCGAAATCACGGTGGTGAAGGCAGACATTCAGCAGGATATCCGATGTGCCGCCCGGTATCCTTACGGTGCTGGCTCAAAGCGGTGTGTGCCTTGCGGATCTGGATGAGCTGATTATGCCGAACAGCATCGTCTACGGGGAATAACCTGTTTAGATTCACGATCCGGGAGGTGAGCATATGCCGGAAATCACCCTGAAAAACGGCCTCATTTCCTACTATGGAAACCCGGCCGGATATACAGAAAAAGAAACTGCTGTGGTGGACAGCATCTTCCGAAACAATGAGCTGACCGCATGGCTCAAAAGCCGCAGCCTAACCCCGCAGTGGACGGACGGCGTGATGGAACGCCTTGCCGCGGGAGAACAGATGGGCAGCATGGAAGCTGCCGCTCTGCTGAAAAATGTCCGCATCTGGCAGCTGAAACCGGATACGGACGTGTATATGAAATTTATCTCCTATGAGGAAACAGTGCGGCAGTTCGGGGAGCCGTCCCCGGAGTATTACCGCATCGCCTATGACGGGCAACTGGACACCAACAACCTCGAAGCCATCTACACAAGGTGCAATGTCAATCACCCGCCCGGCTATCAAGGCCATTCCCTGTCCATGTCCGATGTGGTGGAGCTTTACGATGAGGGCGGCAGCGAGTTTCACTACTGTGACCGTTTCGGATTTCAGAAGATTAGCTTTGAGGGATCGGAGCAAACCCAAACCATGGGCATGAGTATGTAGACAGCCTTGGGCTGTCTTTTCTTATGCCCTCTATCAATAGAACGGAGGAAAAGAATATGGTTCATATTATCAAAAAAGTGAAATCCACGGTTTCTCATAAGCTGACGGCGGCAAAGGACACCGCCGCCAGACTTGCATTCCGCAGCAGGCACATTCTCTCAGAGAGTGCAGGGGAGGGCTACATCGACACAGCCAGTGCGTCCGTAAGGGCGTAACAACTGCACAAAGTTGTTATGTCTGCGGACGGTTAGAAAATCTGCTTTAGCAAAGCAGGGATTGAGAAATATCCGGATTATATGCCCACAATTCTCTCCAACCAACTTATCTGAAAGGGAAACCGGACAGGGAGTGTAGCATGTTGGTAACGTCATAAGTCAGTTTAACTATCAAGGCTGCGACTGAATGGCAAGGGGAAATGTCAGATATGAGGATAAAGGCTTGATTGCTTGATGAACAGTCCGAGGGGTCATAGTCGAGTCCTTGACACACGATAGTTTAGGTGTCAAGCGGTGCAGGAGCCGTGTAGATCGCGAGCACGGCAGTCCGTGATATTTGCACCGACCAACCATAATAAATGGAAAAGGACGAACGTTCTATCCGACAATCTGACAAGCTGTGTTTCTAACCGTCTAAACGGAGATTGCCTAAACCGGAACGCCGTATTTTACGGCTATGCGTAATGCCGCACACACCTGTGTGGCGGTGATAAATTTCAAGACCTGAAAGCTCAAGAAAGATGATGCTGAATATCCGGCATGGCAACGGAGCCGCCGTAGTAGTCCGGGCATGGGAAAGCCATGTACATGGCGAAGGGCGGCAGTTTATCTCTTAATACAAAGAAAGGAAAGGTGCGTGAGGCATTGAGAAATCCAATTGATGTGTTAAACAGTCTGAAAACAAAAGCGTGTAATGAGAGTTATCATTATGAACGCCTGTACCAGAATCTGTATAATGAGGAATTTTTCCTTCTGGCCTATCGGAACATCTACGCAAGTGAGGGAAATATGACCGCAGGAACAGATGGAAAAACCATAGACGGTATGGGCATGGACAGGATACAAAAGCTGATAGAGAGCATGAAAAACCACAACTATCAGCCAAATCCTGCACGAAGAACCTATATTGAAAAGAAGAACGGGAAAAAACGTCCACTGGGTATTCCCTCTTTTGACGATAAACTTGTGCAGGAAGTTGTAAGAATAATTTTAGAGAGCATATATGAACCGACATTTT
Source organism: Bacillota bacterium (assembly GCA_023390115.1). Classification (GTDB taxonomy): domain Bacteria; phylum Bacillota; class Clostridia; order Acetivibrionales; family DSM-27016; genus Anaerobacterium. The sequence continues at coordinate 1,358 of JAEWDM010000005.1, read as the reverse complement.
CCAATCTGTCACATGGCTTTCGACCGAACCGGAGCTGTCATACCGCCTTAGAGCAGATACAAGCAAAGTTTACAGGCACAAAATGGTTCATAGAGGGCGATATTCATGGGTTTTTCGATAACATTGACCATGCTGTATTGGTGAGTATTCTGCGAAAGCGTATCCAAGATGAGTATTTTATTGCTCTTATATGGAAGTTTCTCAAAGCAGGATACATGGAGGACTGGACATTTCACAATACCTATTCCGGCACTCCACAGGAGTCTATCATCAGTCCGATCCTATCGAATATTTATTTGAACGAGTTTGACCGATACATGGAAACCTACATCAAGCAGTTTGAACGTGGGAAAAGACGTCAAAGGTCCGTGGAATACGTAAGCTGGGAACAAAAACTCAAATATCTGCGGTACAAAAAGTATTCAAAAGGTAAATGGGCAAAGTTGACAGCAGAGGAACGAAAAACAGCCAACGACAGAATACGCACTATTCGAAGTGAAATGCTGAAATGTGATTATTCCGAGCCACAGGACAGCGGCTATCGCCGTTTGTTTTATGTTCGTTATGCAGACGATTGGTTATGCGGAGTGATTGGAAGTAAGCAGGACGCGGAAGAAATCAAATCTGATATTAAGCGATATATGACAGAAAGTCTGAAGCTGGAGTTGTCAGAGGAAAAAACGCTGATTACTAATGCACAGGATAAGGCACGTTTTTTAAGCTACGACATTTTTGTTTCAAGCGATGAAAGCTTGAAACAAGATGAATATGGCAATACAAAACGTTCCAGACACGGCAAAGTCAAGCTGTATGTTCCTCGTGAAAAATGGCAGAAAAAACTCATAGATTATCAAGCTCTTAAAATCAAATATCAAAATGGAAAGGAAATATTTAAGCCTGTCCACAGAAACTATTTAATCAACAATGATGACCTTGAAATCCTAAAGCAATACAACGCAGAAATCCGAGGAATGTATAATTATTACAAGATAGCAGAGAACGTTAGTGTTCTCGGTCACTTTAATTACGTGATGAAATTCAGCATGTTCAAAACCTTTGGGGCGAAGTACAAAATGCGAATAGGAAAAGTCCGAGACAAATATGGACATCAGCACTTTGGTGTGAAGTATCAAACGAAAAGCGGTGAAAAGACCCTGTTTTTTCATGAAGATGGATTTAAACGAGCAAAGACAGGTTCTACAAAGCCGGAGATTGATACTCTTCCTAAAATTGTCCTGAACGGTACTTGAGTTGACACTCCCCTGGGAAATATTAAGTTTTGTTTAGTTAGCACCTTCAAAATTGAGGGTGCTTTTTATATAATCAAGTTGGCGCCTAACTTGATATTTTTAAAGAAT
>JAEWDM010000027.1 GCA_023390115.1 Bacillota bacterium | reverse complement strand
TCTGAAATGATAAGAGCCGTTGCAAGATGACAGCATTAAGTAAAAAAATTTATTTACCCCTTGAGTCTATAAAAAAGGATATCGGCTTGACAAATTTTATTTTTAGTTTTATTATATATAAGTTATGAATAAAATAAATAAAGAAAGGTTGGTGAAAAGAATGGAATTGTTAATGGTATTCTTAAAAAAGGTGGAATTAGTAGATGATGTAATGCATCATTTAGCTGAATGTGGTATTAGAGGCGGTACTATAGTTGAAGGTACTGGTATGGCAAAAAGCTTAGTTGACATGGAAAATTTGCCTATGTTTGGTATGTTGCGATTCATATTATCAGATGAAGAAAAATTAAAATGTAAGATATTATTATTTGCAATTGATGAAGAACAGATAGCATTGGCACAAGAACAGATAAGGAAAGTTGTTGGAGATTTTAGTGAGCCAAATACTGGCATAATGTTCACAATTCCAATTAGAAATACAGAAGGATTTGGCGGTGACAAAATTTGATGGACTTAAATACTTTTTCATACTTGGCTATTGCAATAATTCTAGGTATCTTATCAAGTAAGGTAATGGAAAAAATTAAATTTCCTAATGTAACTGGGTATATTATTATTGGATTAATTGCAGGACCGTATTGCTTAAAAATTTTATCATTGGAATCTGTTGAGAGCTTCTCGATTATTTCTGATATTGCTTTAGGACTTATTGCTTTTTCAATTGGCTCAGAGTTTAAATTATCATTTTTAAAAATAGTAGGGAAATCTCCAATCATAATTGCTTTTTTTGAAGCTGTTTGTGCGGTTCTCGTTTTAGATGCAGTTTTAATTTTGACAGGAAATGATGTTTCATTTTCTTTGGTTTTAGGAGCAATTGCGGCTGCAACTGCACCAGCGGCTACATTAATGGTTGTACGTCAATATAATGCCAAAGGTCCTGTTACGAACACTTTATTGCCGGTTGTTGCTATAGACGATGCAGTTGCTTTAATGTGCTTTGGAATATCAGTTGCTTTAGCTAAATCTATTGGTTCTACCGGAGATGCGTCAATGTTATATACATTGCTAAAGCCGTTGGCTGAAATATTGGGATCTTTAATATTAGGAGCTGCATTTGGCGTTATATTAAAATTTTTTACAGCGAGGTATACTGGACAGGGTAACAGGTTAAGTATAGCTCTGGCTATGGTTTTCTTATGTATTGGGGTTTCACTATTATTAAATCTTTCTCAATTGTTAGTATGTATGGCAATGGGTGCAGTGTACACAAATATTTCTAAATACAGCGAAGAAGTTTTCAAGTATGTAGATAATATAACTCATCCAATATATTTATTGTTCTTTTTTATTTCGGGAGCAGAATTAGATATAAGCTTATTACCTACGGTTGGGATTATTGGTATCATATATATAGTATTTAGAGTTGTAGGTAAAGTAGCCGGTGCTGCACTTGGAGCAAAAGTTTCTAAAGCAGAACCTGTAGTAACAAAATACTTAGGTTTTACATTGATTCCTCAAGCAGGTGTTGCAATTGGACTAGCTGGTATGGCTACATCCATTGTGCCGGAATATGGTTATAAAATACGGGCTATTATTTTGTGTGCAACTGTAATATACGAACTAGTCGGACCTTTGGTTACAAAGATGGCATTAATTAAAGCCGGTGAAATTAGTAAATCATGAGTCAAAGCTTAACATAGCTGTTTTCGCAATAATTGTCGCAATAATTACACATAGAGTTCCTTTATCCTAAATCTTACTTTGTTGCAACCCTAGTTCAAAATTGGTCTGTGATTATATTTATAAATGTACAAGCCTATATCTCGACCTGAATTAAAAGGAATTCATGAAACTGATTGCTAATTACATCATTAAAACTGATAGCTTGGAAAAGAGTGTACCTGCATTCGTTCAATAAACAATGAGAAAAATTTTTAAAATACGCATATTTCCAAATGGTGTAAAAAAGTATATAAGGAAGATATAGAGGTACTATGAAGCGAGTTTTAGAAGAAGATTTGATTTATGAAATTCTTTCCGTTGTAGAGGAAATTCCGAAGGGCAGTGTTGCTACATACGGGCAAATTGCAAGGCTGATCGGTAGAGATAAAAATGCAAGACTTGTTGGAAAAGTCCTCAGCAGGGCAGAATATTATGGAGAATATCCTTGTCATAGAGTAGTTAATCATGCCGGCAGACTTGCACCGGGATGGGTTGAACAAGGTGACTTGCTTAGCAGTGAGGGTATTCCTTTGAAAGACGAAACACATGTTGATTTAAAAAAATGTCAATGGGACTGCTAAAGCAGGAGTAAGATTAGATAGTTCGTTTATATGTAAAGGGGTGTATTTATGAACTTAAATTTTGATGAAATTACAAAAATAATAGAATTATCGTTTGCGATAATTGGGCTATTGCTCGTTGTATTTGGGTGGATTGTTCCTTATAAACAATCCATAAAATCTGCAAACCAACAACAAGAATTTGAAAAAAAGTTACTGTGTGCTCAATGGGAAAAAGAATTGTTAGATAATCAAATTTCAAAATTTTATGGTCCGATTGCTGAGCTTTTAAGGGAGCAAGACTTAAGG
>JAEWDM010000019.1 GCA_023390115.1 Bacillota bacterium | reverse complement strand
TTTCCGGCAGGGAGCAAATGAAGGGGCAGCGTTGCAATTCTAAGACAATCATTTAAGCATGCATGCCGTAATATACTATTTTCTATATTTTAACACAGAACATGAGTTTGGTAAAGAGGTTTTAAGTAAATTTTTGAAGAATTTTGCTGATTTGTTGAGAAATGTCCCCAAATTGGGCAAGATAATATTAGAAAGGAGAAGGATGATGTCTTTTGCAAGTTTTCTGAAGCTAGTAGAGATACAGACGAAGGTAGCCAGCGTTATTCCCTTTTTATCGGGCACTTTTTATGCCTTATACCGGTTTAATGCGTTTAGCCTTAAAAATTTTCTGCTTATGCTCGGCTCTCTTATGTGTATTGATATGACCGTTACAACTGTAAATAATTATCAGGATTTTACAAAGGCTAATAAAAGGCATGGGTATGGTTACGAGAGCCATAATGCAATAGTGAGGGATAACCTTAAAGAGTCATGGGTTTTGAGTATTATTGCAGTGCTTTTTTCAGTGGCTGCGGTGTTGGGATTTTTATTGTTTGTGAGCACAAATATCATAGTTCTTGCATTAGGGGCAGCATCTTTTGTTATAGGGATACTGTATTCCTTCGGGCCTGTCCCCATATCCCGCACGCCCTTTGGGGAGATTTTTTCCGGCGTGTTTATGGGATTTATAATTCCTTTTATAGCTATATATATACATGTATTTGATGAAGAACTTCTTAATATAATGCTTCAGGGGAAAACCGTGAGTTTTGAAATGGATGTGCAGGAGATGTTATATATAGTGTTAATATCCGTACCTTCTGTAACAGGGATTGCCAATATTATGCTTGCAAATAATATTTGCGACATTGAAGATGACATTGAAAATAAGAGATATACTCTGCCCATTTTTATTGGAAGGGATAACGCTCTGAAGCTTTTCACGATACTGTACTGCATAGGGTATGCAGCTCTTGCATTGCTTGTGGTGCTTGGAGCGGTATCCCTGATTTTAATGCTTGCTCTTGCCACCATTATACCGGTGGGGAAAAATATAAGAATATTCCATGAAAAACAGACAAAAGAGGATACCTTCGTACTGTCGGTTAAAAATTTTGTAATTGTGAACGGGACCTTGGCCTTTATATTGGCTGCGCAGGCAATTATAAATTTTATTCTATAAATTGTCATGATAAAAGCAAGCAGTGGAACAGGTTAATCCCCTATGGCAAATTTGTCATTTTTATAGACATTTTCTATAGACTGTTGGAGAATTTTACTATATAATTTCCATATAAAATTTACTTGAATGGGAATGAGTGGAATGTGCAGATACAGAGATGAGAATGTAAGCCCTTTTTGACGGAAGTAATTTAAAAAGGGTATAACCAAATCAAGGAAACAAAAAGTTCATGAGATTTTCACTAAAAAAAGAGTGCTCCTTTTAAAATATATTTTTTGATATCAATTGGTACCAGACCGTGTCAGTCCATTAAAAGAACATAGTCTATTACATCCGGATCCTCAGTATAACAGTTATATGAACGGTATGCCCCTATAAGATTGAAATACAGGGCACTATATGCGTTACAGTCAACTATATCCCTTATTACGTATTCATCATTCTCAATAAAGTCTTTAAGTGTGCAGATGTTCTTAATATCGAGCATACATTTTACCTCCCTTAAATAGGTATTAACTAAATTTTATACCTTCAATTTTTAAATAAGGTTAAAATATTGTTAATTTTTAAGGAAGGGCTTATGAATATTAAATCAGAAGGCCGCAATTATTCATAAGATTAATTGCCCTATTAATTTTTTCAACAGGCTGAACTAAAGCCATACGCACATAGCCGTCCCCCGCTTCTCCAAAGCTGCTTCCCGGAATGGTTATTATGCCTGTTTTATCCAGAAGCTCAAGGCTGAATTCTCCGGAGGATGAGTATGTGGAGGGAATGGGGGCCCATACAAACATGGTGGCAGGCGGTTTTTCCATATGCCAGCCTATGCTGTTAAAGCCGTCAACCATGAAGTTCCTTCTTGCCTCGTATGTCTCAACGGTTCTTCTAAGACAATCCTGAGGGCCTGTCAATGCAGCTATTGCCGCTTTTTGTACAGGTATGAAAATACCGTAATCAATATGGGATTTGAGTATCTTAAGCTGCTCTATAATTCTGCGGTTGCCTATAGCGAATGAAATTCTGCAGCCTGTCAGGTTATAGGACTTTGAGAGGGAGTTAAATTCAACGCCTACATCCATGGCTCCGGGAAAGCTCAGGAAGCTTCCGCCCCTTTTCCCGTCGTATACAAGCTCACTGTAGGCATTATCATGCACCACTGCTATGTCATATTTCTTTGCAAACCACACAAGCTTTTCATAGAAATCACAGGGCGCCACAGCGGTGACGGGGTTATTGGGATAGGACACCACCATTAAGCGGGCAGCATGAGCAACAGGGGCAGGTATGGCATCTAAGTCTATAATGTAATTTTTATCCTTTAAAAGGGGCATTTTATAGATATTTGCACAGGCTAAAGACGGGCCTATAGAGAATATGGGGTATGCCGGGTCAGGGACTAAAACGGTGTCTCCCGTATCTGCAAGTACCAGGGCTATATGTGCAAGACCTTCCTGAGAGCCCGCAAGCGATGTAATTTCATCTCTTTCAAGCAAAACTCCGTATCTCTGAGAATACCACTGTATGACAGAGTCAGTGAGCGGAGGCAGGTCCCCAATAGCGTATTTATAGTTTTGAGGAGGGCTTACCTCCTCCTCCATTGCTCTTATAATATGCGGAGCAGGAGGGATATCGGGTGTTCCTGTCCCAAAATCGAAAACCTCTCTTCCCGCTGAAAGGAGTTCGTTCTTTTTAGCTTTAAGCATTGAAAAAACAGCCGAGCCCAGCCCGTCCATTCTCTTGGAAAAAATCATTTTTGTCCTCCCGATCTATTTATTTATGAAAAAAATCATTATGACTGTTTTATTATACTACAACGTAAATGCAGTTTGTTTATCAATATTTATTTTGGGTAAAATATATTTAACAGATAAAGGAGATGATTAATTATGGAGCTATTCGATTTAGCGGGAAAAGTATCAGTAGTCACAGGAGCATCATCAGGTCTGGGTGTTCAGTTTGCAAAAGCTTTGGCCAGACAGGGGGCAGACCTTGCAATAGTTGCAAGAAGAGCGGAAAAGCTTGAGGGCTTGTCAAAGGAAATAAATTCAATGGGCAGAAGGTGTATGGCAGTAAAGTGTGACGTAACTATTGAAAGTGAAATAAAAGCCGCCGTCGAAAGAATTGTTGATGAATACGGGAAAATAGATATTCTTGTTAATAATGCGGGTGTGGCTGAAGTATCTCCTGCAGAGCAGCATACTAATGAGCAGTGGGACAGGGTTTTGGACACAAACCTGAAGGGAGTGTTTATTTTTGCAAGGGAGACGGGAAAAATTATGATCCGACAGAAGTACGGAAGGGTTATTAATATAACGTCCATGTACGGGCATATTGCAAACACTGTTTCCTCCAATGTGAGCTACCACGCGTCTAAGGGCGCTGTCGTGAACCTCACCAGGGCACTGGCGGCAGAGTGGGCAAAGCACAATATTACGGTGAATGCAATAGGGCCGGGCTTCTTTGCAAGTGAAATGACTGAGGGACTGGTTGAGGACAAGCAGTTTGTGGATTTTGTAAAATTCAGGTGTCCGGCAGGAAGAGTGGGTAAGCCGGGAGAGCTTGACGGGGCTCTTGTGTATCTGGCTTCGGATGCTTCCAGCTATACAACGGGGCAGACAATTTTTGTAGATGGAGGCTGGACTGCGGTATAAAACGGTTATATAGGAAAAAACGGCTCTCCTTGGAATGTGGAATTAGCTGACACCTCATAAGAGAGCCGTTTTTGCTGCCTTCGCTTACGAAATATTCACGCTGTCTCCCTCGTTTAAAAAGCTCTGGCCCTCTGTTACGACATATTCTCCTGCCTCAATGCCTTCAGCTATTTCTGAGGATTTTTCATCGGATATGCCTGTGCTAACCAGCCTTTTAACAATCTCGTTGTCTTCAACCACATAGACGTATTGCACTCCGTTCTCGCTCACAACAGCTTCATTAGGTACAATTATAATGTTATTCTTGCTGTCTACAGGAAAATTGACCTTTACCAGCATCCCCGAAATCAGCTCAGGGGATGTGTTTTGTATTTTAACCTTAACGGTATATGTATGAGTCTGGGGATCTGCGGAGGGGCTTATTGTATCAACAACTCCTTCGTACGCAGACTCAGATGCGCCTCCTGCCTTTACAGATACCTTTTGGCCTGCTGAAATCCTGGAAACTATGGCGTTGGATACATTCACCTCCGCTAAGTAAGCCGAGCTGTCAATAATGGTAAAAACGGGGATGCCTGCGGATAAAAGCTGTCCAGCATCAATGCTGCGGGCCGAAACCCTGCCTGAAATGGGAGAAGCTATTGTTGTATTGTCAAGCTGTATTGAGGATTGCTTTTGTACAGCCCTCGACTGCTCAAGCTGTGCTGAGGCAACGGCGGCGGACTGCGGTCCGGCCTTGCTCTTAAGCAGATCTAAAAAGCTTTTGGCAGTGTCAAGCTGTATAAGGGCGGCGTCCATTGCCGATTTGGAATTATCCATATCCTGCCTGCTTGCTGCGTTTGAGCCGTATAGCTCTACCATCTTGCCATGCAGCTCTGCAGCATCGTCATATTGGAGCTGCGCCTGATCCACTGCCTGCTCTGCCTGCAATATCTGCTGCGAGATTGTAGAGTCAGAGGTCAGTGTGAGATTGGTCTCCGCACTGTTTACCGCTGCTTTAGCCTGATCATATTGCGCCTGTACCTCCTTGCGGTCAATTGTGAAAAGAATATCTCCCTCCTTTACCTCCATACCCACATCATAATTAACCGATTCTACCGTGCCGGAAAGCTTTGAGGAAACAGGTACCTCCTTGAGAGGCTTAAGCTTTCCTGCATAATCGATGCTTGTGGCTATGGAACCGGCAGATACCTGTAATGCGCTGACATTCTTGACAACGGGGGCCGATGAGGGGGCCTGCTGCTGGCAACCTGTCATGGCTGTCAGCGATATAACCGATATAGCTATGCACAACAGCTTGTTCTTTCTAAAAAAATTCATTTTATTGCACCTCCAATGTGATTTTCTTAGGACCGGACTTTCGGGAAAGAATTGCTTTAACATCATCCATCATTGTATATACGACAGGAAGAAGAATGGGGGAGAGCAGTGTGGAGGTTATCATTCCCCCTATCAATGCGATTGCCATACCCGATTTAATCTCGCTTCCTTCTCCTATGGCAAGTGCGGCGGGCAGCATTCCCACAATCATGGTAATGCTTGTCATAAGTATAGGCTTTAAACGGGTTTTTCCGGACTGCAAAAGAGCCTCTCTTAGAGGCAGTCCTTTTTTCATAAGGGTATTTGTGTAATCAATTAAAAGAGTACCGTTCTTAGATGCAAGCCCGTCAAGCATTATAAGTCCTATCAGCGTTACCGTGTTAAGGGAGTTGCCTGTCAGGGCAAGCGCGGCAAGTGCCCCTATTATGCCGCACGGGAGAGAGAGCATGCGTATCAGGGGAGTCATAAAGGACTCGTATAAAACAACAAGTATCATATATACAAGCAGAACTGAGGCAATTAGTGCTTTTATAAGCGAATCAAAGGAGTCGGCCATGTTGGACTGATCTCCTCCAAAATTTATTTCATAGCCTCTGGGGAGGTCTATTGCTTTAAGCTCATTTTGTATGTCCTTGTTTACCGAGCCCAGAGCTCTTCCTTCTATGTTGGCGGAGACAGAAACCATATTTCTGCGATCCTGACGCGTAAGCTCCTGCGGAGCATTGGTAATGCCTATGGACGCAACCTGGTCTAAATATATTTCCCGCCCCGAGGCACCCACTATTTTTACAGAGCCTATTTCATCTGCGGTTACAATCTGGCCTTCTTTAAATTTTACCATAATATCGTATTGATCTCCGTCCTTTCGGAATACCCCTGCCTGTGTGCCGTTAACGGCAGTCCTCAGAGTGCCTGCTATGTCGGCGGCTGTTATGCCGTATTCCGATGCCGCAAGGTGGTCTACATCAACATAAAATTCACTGATTGACGATTTAGAGGAGTTGCTCACATCCGTTATTCCGGGTATGGACCTCACAGCCTTCTCTATATCATCCGACAACTGGCGAAGCACCTCTGAGTCGGACCCGGTAATATTAAGAACAACCGGCTTTGCGCCATCAATAGAGGTAACGCCTACAATACTGGCCTCAGTTACGGAAAAGTCGATACCCGGAACGGTTTTGCCCCATGCCCTTATTTCCTTTGCCATCTGGCCCTGGCTCTTTTTGCGGCTGTTTTTATCCACGAGATTTACCGCTATCCTTCCGGCAGAGCTGTTATCCTCCTGTCCGACCGTTGACAGGAAGTTCTTTACCTCGGGGAGATCCTTTAAGTAGTTTTCAACAAGCTTTATTTTCTCGTCCGTCTGCTCAAGGCTTGTTCCTGGAGTAAGTGACACATTTAAAGTCAGCGCGCCCTGATCGGTGGCAGGAAGAAATTCCGTACTTATAAATTTCAGAGGGATCAGCATGCATGCTGCGGCAATGCCAGCGGCTACAACGCAAATTACCTTCCAGCGGTTATCAAGCGACCAGGAAAGGAGCCTTCCGTAATACTCTGACAACCGTTCCACAAATTTTGAGAAAATGCTTTTTTTCTTTGCATGTGAAATTTCTTCAGAGTTACCGGGCTGACTTGTCTTTAAAAGTCTTGATGCAAGCACTGGCGTAACCGTGAAGGATACCGCAAGTGAAAACAGGGTTGCGCTTACCACCGTAAGGCCGAATTCCTTAAAAAACTGCCCTATCATTCCCGACATAAACGCAACAGGCCCGAATACAACAACGTCGCAGAGCGTTATGGCAATGGCCGCCATTCCAATTTCCCTTCTGCCGTCAAGAGCGGCCTTCATTGGATTCTTTCCCATCTTTAAATGCCTTTGTATGTTTTCCAGCACCACTATCGAGTCGTCAACAAGAATACCTATACATAAGGATAATGCTACCAGAGACATAATGTTTAAGGTAAAGCCCAGCACGTACATCATGAAAAAGGTTGCAATTAATGATGTCGGAATAGATACAAGAACAATAAGGGAGGAACGCCAGCTCCTTAAGAAAAGAAGCATAACAATGCAGGTGGTGATAATGCCCTCTATAAGATTCTTTTTCACCTCGCTGAGAGTGGAGTTAATAAAGCTTCCGCCGTCTGTGGCAACTGTTATTTCAATCCCCTCGGGAAGTCCCTGCTTAAAGCTTTCAAGCTCCTTTTTTATTCTGTCAATGGTCTCCACTATGTTTGCATCACTCTGCTTTTGGATGAAAAGCCCTATTGACTGCTGCCGGTTCAGCCTGATTATTTTATCCTGATCGGGAGGTGCAAATTCTATGTCGGCCACATCGGCCAGACGGATTATTCCGCCTCCGGGGGTGAATATTCTTAGGCTTTCAACCTCGCTTATGCTTTCAAACTCACCTATTACCCTGAGAGTCTGTATTTTTACGCCCTGCTCTATTTTCCCGGCGGGGCCGTTCAGGTTTTCAGAGAGAAGCCTGTTGACAATGGCATTTATGTTTAGGCCGTAATAATCGAGAGCGGCCTTGTCAACATTTACGGAAAGCTCCTTTTGAAGTGCCCCCTCCATACTTACATTTCCTACTCCCGTAAGCTTTTCCAGCTCCTTTTTAAGGTTATCGGACTGATAGTACAGCTCCTCATACGGTGCATCTCCCGAAACGGTAAGCATCATGACTGCTTCGGAATTATTGTCCACTTTTTTCAATATCGGCTTGGAGGCTTCGTCGGGAAGCTTGTCTGAAATATCTCCCAACGCCTGCTGGATATCCATGAAGGCTTGCTCCATGTTGGTTTCCATTGAAAATGTAACAATGGAATATCCATACCCAACGCCGGAAATGGAGCGTATGGAGTCTATACCGCTCAGCCCGCATACCGCGTCCTCAATTGGCTTTATTACCTGTTTTTCTACTTCTTCAACCCCGGCCCCCTGATAGGCCGTCACAATTGTTATAATCGGAATATTATTTGAAGGCAGAAGATCCGCACCCAGATTTAAATATCCTATTACTCCAAGGCTCAGAATTAAAATTACAACCATTACAACTGCTGCCGGTCTTTTAATAGACAGCTCTGTTATGCTCAAAATCACCTCAACTCCTTTCAATCAAAGGTATTTCCTAGCGGCCTTGCAGTAAAATCTATCCATCACATTCTGCGGCAGAAATGATTTGTTTCATGTATGGCTCTGCTTGTTTCGCTAAAAGTACCTAAAGAGAGCATATATGCCCTGTTTTTATAAATTATACATCACTTGTGCAAATATATCACCTTCCATATTAAATAAAAATATTCGAAAAATTTAGAAATATTAAAGCTTTCAATAAGTTTTATTAAAATTTATTAAGGAAGCTATAAGTTTTTTTAAATAAAAACATTTTCAGATAAGTGCATTAAACAGATTATAGGAATGAAAAATATTCAGAAAACAATGGGGGACGCTTCTGCATTTTTTGCAGGCAGGCGTTCTTTTCGTTTATGCATGGTAGCAGGAACATAAGGGCTCGGGAAATACTTTGAAAAACAGTATTTCCCGGGCTTTTTCGTTTATGCGGCAGTGGCGCACAATACTGCGGAAGTGTACATTCTTACGCAGCTTTGCGGTTTATGGAATAAAATATAAATAAATGTCATAAAAAATGAAGGATTTTGGGCACGAAGGTAGAAATATACATTAGTTGTGTGAATTAGGGAGAGGGGGAAAGGGATGCGAGAAAATAAATTTAAATTGAAATATGAGCTTAAGCAGCATACTCCGCTTGTGCATTTTCAGTATGAGCAGATGGGAGCATGTTTAAGGGCAACAGAGGTAAAGCCTAAGCTGGACAGGTTTTTGGTTAAGTATGCATTTAAAGATAAGGATAAAGAAAAAGAAGATGAGCTTGCCAAATGTATACAAAAGAAGCAAGATGAACAAATCTCACTAAAATATAAAATGAGAATTTATTCTGACACTGCTCCAGCAATAAGAATAGAAAATGGGAAAATGTTTTTGGGAAATATAGGGGTAAAAAACCCCAATAAAATGTATAAAAGTATTTTTTATAATACATATATTACTTTAGAAATAATATGCTTTAATATATACCTATTTGAGAAAATAAAAGAATGGATATCCATCTTTTTTACTGTGACTAATTTTGGCATGAGGCAGACAAAAGGATATGGAAGTTTTACTATTAGTAACGAAAAATTAGCAGTAGAAAATCTAAAACAAAAAATATCACAGATATATCCTAAGTATTGTGTTATTGAGCATACACAACAAAACTACTACCTGATTATGAAAGATATATCTATTATATATGCATTGATGAAGTCAGGGATAAATTATACAAAGAGAAGCTCAGATTATTATAGAGGATACGTTTTTCAGTATATGAATAATAAGAATATTGGGAATGACAAGATGTTTATTAAGCAAAAAATTTTTAAAGCAAAGTTAAAGAATAATTTAAGAGAACAGGAATATATACCTAAATTTGTAAGAGCAATGTTAGGCGTTCCAGGATTCTATAAATATTCGGATGATGATAGAAAAGGAATAATAAGTGTCAATTCTAATACGATATCTAGGTTTTCTTCACCCGTAGTATTTAAAATAATATATAATTATATATTTATTCTTCCTAATAATATACCAAAAGAAATGTATGGTCATGAGTTTAAATTTAACCTTGAAGAGTATGAAAAGGGAGATACGTCAGAAGAGGACAGGTTAGAATTAAAAAATAATGGAATAAAAATTTATACTCCTACTCAAAAAGAATTTGAACTTGAAGACTTTTTATCAAGTTTTAGCGATTATTTTAATAATAGAATGGCAATTCCTAAGCACTATGATATTAAAACTGCAAAAAAATTAAGGATAGAGGTGGTGGACAAATGCAACGATATATCGGACTCACAATAGGCCCGATAGGCGACACCTTAAGTCTTGCGGACAGGCCTGCGGAGCTGTGGGTTTGCAGCTATCTGTTTTCCTATATTATGAAAAGCATTGCAAAAAAGCTCTGTTGTGATGGCAAGCTCCCTCTTGAACACTTTTTAGTTCCGTATATTGATAATAAAAAGCTTGGCATGTCAGAGGGCAAGCTTCACTATGGATTTTTCCACGACAGAATGATAATACGCTCTGATGCTTTGGAAGCAAATGCTTTAGAAAAAGTTATAAGAGAGGTAAAGGCGGAAATTGCCATGGAAATTGCGCCCCATGATATGCAGGCTCTTGAGTTCGTAAATAATTATATACAGGTGTATTATGCTGAGATTCAGGCTGGTGAAAACCCTATAAACAAAGTGAATAAAGTGCTGGATAACCTGGAACTGAGAAAAAGCTACAACCATAAGGAAATAAAGAATTATATTTCCAGGCTGTTCAGAAGCGAAGACAGAAGGGGAAATCAAAGCATAAATTCGGTAATAAAAACAGGATTTTTAATTAAAGATGCCAGCGGATGTTTTGAAAAAAGCCAGTTGAGCAAAAAAAAGAAAGATTCTACAGATGAAGCAAGCGACATAAGGGATATAGATGACATTGCCATCGGAACAACTATTAAGGAGAATAACAAAAAGAGAGATCGGTATTTTGCCATAGTACAGGCAGATGGTGACAATATGGGGAAGCTTTTGACCCTGTTTGAGAAAAAACCGGAGGAAATGGCCAGGTTTTACGGGGAACATTTTAGCCTTGATATTAAAGGCCATGAAGTAATACGGAATTTTTCCGGAAAATGCTTTGAATATGCACAGAAAGCCACAGAGCTTGTAAACCAATATGATGGTGTAACTATATATGCCGGAGGGGATGATTTGCTTTTTCTGGCGGCATTTGAGAATGATAAAAAGACCGTATTGGAGCTGTGCAGTGAAATATCAACATTGTTTAATAATGTATTTGAGGCGGAGATTGAATATACAAAAAGATATAATCATGAAAAAGGAGAGGAAAGCTGTGCTCCGTCAATATCCTTTGGCGTAAATATTGCTTCCTCGAAATACCCCCTGTATGAGGCCAGACAGAGAGCAAGCGAGCTTTTATATATTGCAAAGGATGAAGACAGAGGGAAAAACAGTATTGCTATTGAGGTCCAAAAGACAAGCGGGCAAAAGTTTGGTCTGGTTATAAAAAACAGCTCAAAGCTTATTAATGAAATATGCCAGCTTATAAAGAAATTTAATAGTGATGAGGATTTTCTGAAATCGGTTCTATGGAAAATAAAGAATTTTGAGGAATTGTTTAAGGTAGCAATCGAGAAAGAAGATGGAGATAATAAAATAATTCACACTCTTTTTAAAAATCATGTATATGATGAAACTCATAAAAAGGACTTAGACAAGTACATAGAAGAGATAGCAGGATTATTCCAAAACATAGTTTTAAAAAGTGATGAAATATTTTGCATTCCTTATGAAAATAGAAATGAATATAGATATAGTGGAGATGGAGAGAAAAAACAGGAAGAGGGAAAAAATCGGGCCATAAGTGTAATGACTTCGATTTTAAGACTTCTGAAATTCAGATACGAAAAGGCGGGTGAAAGAAATGAGTAAATACTTAGCCAAGCTTACGCCTCTTGAGCCTTATTTTTTCGGGAATGAAAAGACCTTTGTCTTTTCCAATAGTGACTCCGACAGGTATTATATATTTTCAGAGAGAATGCCCATGCAGACTACTATACTTGGAATGATAAGGAGGTTGCTTATCCCGGCCAAGGTGTATGACCCCTCTTTTATCTATTCTGATACGCAGAGGGATATTATCGGGAAATGGATAGGCTTTAAAAGCTTTGATATAGAGAGTCAGGATACACAGGATTTTGGACATATACAGTCGATATCCCCTGTTTTCCTGAAAAAAGATGAGGAACTCTTAATACCTCTGCCGTTTGATCACAGAAATGAAAGAGATACAGTCTGTTATACGCCCTTAAAAATGGGCAACTGTAAAATGAAAACCAGCTTTGGAGAAATATTGCTTCCCGAAGACTTCCAAGCAAAAAAGGGTATAGCTGATGGTTTTGTTTCAGTCTCCTCCAATAAAATATATAAGGCGGAGGACATTTTCAAAGAAGTGGAACGAGTAGGAATTAAAAAGCATGGAAGAAAGGGAAAAGATGAAAAAGGATTTTTTAAAAGAGAATATAAAATGCTGGACGGGGACTTCTCATTTGCTTTCTATTTTGAGCTGAAGGATGGGACGGAAATTAAGGACAGCATTGTGTATCTTGGACAGAAAAAGTCCCCGTTTGAGTTGAGTATATGCCAGACAGAACAAAGCGACATAAGATTTAACGCTCAAGGCGGACAGCGGGTATACCTGTTATCAGACTCATACTGCAAGGAGGATGTATATGACTGCTGCGATTTCTGCATAACGGGGACAAGGGATTTCAGAAACCTGGCTGTTACCAATGACAGCAGGCAGGGCTACTATCGGAAACTGACAAAAGCAAAGTATAAGATTAATCTTTTAAAGGCGGGAAGTGTTTTTTATGTGAAGGACATGGGGTGCTTTAAACGGCATATGGATAATGAAAACTGCCGGAAGATAGGATTTAATAAATATTTGATATTGGGGGATTAGGAAATGGGCATTGATCTTTATAAGGCTGTATTTTTGACAGACCTTCACGCAGGAAGCGGGGATATAAATTACAGCGTAATAGGAAATGAAATTCAGAAGGATACGGTAACAGGCTACGCGACAATTCATCCTTCCGGGGTTAAGGGAGCATTGAGGGAATACTTCTCTTCCAAGAGCTTTGAGAGGCTGGACTTTGTATTTGGCAGCGGTTTGACTGAAGATTCAATGCAAAGTGAAAGCGGCGCATATAAATTCTTTTCGTTCAACCAGCTTGCCAGGCCCCTGCGGGCTATAAATGGAAGGTATACATATTATCTTGCGACCAGTAAGGACATGCTGAAAGGTCTGAAAAGATATTTGAGATATTCAAATCTACAGAGTGATAAATTGAGCGAGGCTATCAATGAGGTATTGGAAAAAGACTTTGAGGATGAGAAGGCATATACCTTGCAGGATGAAGTGGAAGTAAAAATTGAGGGATACTCCGCTGAAAAAATCGACTTAAGGGATAACACAAAGAGCAAGCTTATATCGTTAATGGGTGAAAGAGTAATTATTTTTAACGACAGCACTTTGAAGGATATTGGCTACCCTGTGGTTGCACGGAATTGCACCATAGAAGGCAAAGAGAACCTGTGGTACGAAGAAATAGCTCCACGTGAAAGTGTTTTTTTCTTTGCTGTGGACAAGGAGGAAGGTACGGATCCAAAAACAGGGCAGGAGTTTGACAGGCTTCTCTGCGAAGAGCTTATTCAGTTTGGGGGGAATTCATCTATAGGGTATGGATTTGCCAATATTGAAAAAATGGGGGCTGGTATGAAATGAGTAAGAGAGAGGTGGACAAGCTAATACGCAATGCGTATGAAGTTATAGATAAAGTAGGAATAGCTTTAGACGGTAAAATAAACAGCACCTATTGCGGGTATATATCTACCTTTGGAGCGGCAATTGCGCGGGGAGGGCTTCTTTCAGCCGTGGCATTTTTCCAGCAGAAAGCAGAGAGAACAGAGCAGGAGGATAGTACAAAGGCTGATAGAACTAAAATTTCAGAAGCCCTTATAAAGCTATTGTCTGAGGACGGCAAGTATAAGAGCCTGGCCGACTACGTTATGGATTGGAAGGGGAGCAAGATTCTCCTTAAGGAAAGGGTATTGAGTGCTGCCGTAGCTTTAAAGCTTGCTATGTGCCTTTATGTAATAGAAAAGGAGAAGGATAGTAATGGATAACCTGGGATATTTATTTTATAAGGATTACTATGGAGAGGAAGATGTATTAGACGGAAGCCGTAACTATGATAGCTTAAATGAGGGGCTTTTGAAGCAAAAAATACGGGATGTAGATATGAACATTAAAATTAAGCCATCATTCAGCCTTATAACCCGTTATCCGGGATGTCTTGTAGGCATAGGCAACATGCATGAAAGCGGTCAGGGTAATAATGACGAGATAAAGATAGGCTTTTATTTCGACTATACAACAGGTCTGCCCAATATACCGGGTTCAACCATCAAGGGAATATTGAGGAGTGCGTTTGAGCATAAGAATTATATAGCGGATATGTTTGAGATAGATGAAAATGACGTGGATACCTTAAAAAAAGAAATATTCGACGGGAAGTTCGGAGATAAAAAAATTCCCGCATATGAAAGAGATATATTTTTTGATGCTGTGATAAATATAAAAGAAAACCTTGGAAAAACAATCCTAGCCGATGACTATATAACACCCCACCTCAAAAATTCCATGAAGGAGCTTGGAGAGCCTACTCCTATAAGGATGCTGAAAATACCCGGAGATATAGTGTTTGATTTTTATTTTGCACTTAAGAGCAGCAGGCAGCTTCCCGTGCTTACTGCTGAGAAAAAGACAGAGAAATTTAAAGAAATTCTTCTCGACTTTGGAGTTGGTGCAAAAACCAATGTAGGATATGGGAATTTCAGTGAGGATATAAAAAAGATCAGAGAAAGCTACAAAAATTATGATAATCAGTTGAAGGAATCAAAGAAGACGGCAAATAAAGATACAGGGAAACACAATAGCAAATAGAGGAGGCAATCTGTATGGAAACATCGATAAAATCTAAAGTAATAAGCCACCACAATTTTTTATTTCCATTTGTATTTGAAAATAAAAAAGAAGGGTTTATAGAGGGGCTTGAAAACGGATGGGAAAGGTTTCATGAAAACACGATAGATGTGAGAACTTCAAAACAAGAAGAATTGGAGGCTCTGCGCCTTATTTTTAATGAAAGGAATTACTTTTATCCTGCCGCTACGAAGTCCATACATGACAATGGTAAGCCGAACAGCTATGTGCTTAATTACAGGCACAAGGCAGCTAGAGGCGGAAAGTACGTTATAGAAAAGAATAAAAAAAAGTATATACTCGATATTGACCAAATAGAACTCAAGGTATATGATTCAAAAATTGCTATTTTGGTATACAAGCTTGACTACTCAGGGGAGAAAGAGGGAGAAGCAGTTGAAGCTCAGGAACACTGTCAGGATGTTTTAGAAATAAATGAATATGGCAGAAGGGTATATTTTCCGTTCCTATACAAAAGCACAGGCGATCCATCTTCCTTTAATGCAGACAGAATAAGCATTATTGGAAATGGAAGAGAAGAGCTTGCATCAGAAGATTTTGAGAGTGCTGTAAAAGATATTTTGCGGAAGCAAAGCTATATCTCTAAAACTGTGACTGGAATTATCAATACTGAGGATATAAAAGTGATAATTGACGACAGGATGTTTGTAATGAGCTTTTATAGAAATGGCGGCATTATAAAAGCTCTGCGCCTTGAAAAGAATGGGGACAATAAGAAAAAAGAAAATTATCGGCATTACTCGGGGGAATATCTTGAAGTTCCGGAAGGCAAAGATCAAGAAGGTAAGGATAAGGAGATACCTGATATAAATTTTAAGCTGGATTTCTTATATAAATACATTTACACTGATGTTGGAGATCCTACCTGCACGGATATAAAAAAGCGTGAGGAGCTAATAAACGGTGAGCATGTGTATACAAGATGGATAGGTGAGGGTACATTATATGGTTTCAGCAACTATTCCTTTGTAACACTGGCGTCTGAAAGTGTTGACGAAGGCGCTCCGTATCTTATAGACCATTTTAAAACAATATATTGCCAGATGCTGACACTGGTTCTGGCTCAACGTGCTTCATTAATAAAGTTCTCGGGAAAGGCCTCCGAGATATCAAATAAAATACATCCTTCTAAAAAGATTAAAAGGAAAGTATACAATGAAATAGGTCAGCTTCAAAAGGGGTTTATACGCTATCTCAACCAGATATACCATGAGGAGGTAACTGCGCAGGATCAGGGCATAGAAATATATAGAATATTGCAGAAAAATTTATATGTAAAAGAATTTACGGATAATTTTGAAAGGCAAATGGACAAGCTTTATGAACATTCAAATCTTATGCAGGAGAGGAGCACAAATACTGCACTAAATATTATAGCTGTTGCAAGCATTATTATAGCAGGATTACAGATTTTTTCAGATGCAAGCTGGTATAATAACTTATTTAATAATTTGTTTGGCTGGAGTTGCATTGTATGTGGTATTGGGTTATTTATATACTTTATATATAAAAAATAATTTACCTAACAAAGGCTGTAGCAATACTTGGAAATACTTATCATATACTTAGTTTGAAGACATTTCTCTTTTGAAGGTATTTTTGCACTTTTGGGCAAGAGGGCAAAGCTACGTTTTTTTCCAACCGCCAAAAATGCTAAAAGCTCTGGAAGCCTCACAACGTAAGGGTCCGGAGAGGTTTTTCCATTGCGAAAAAATTTTCTCCAAACGACTGAAAAAAAATCGCTGCAAGTGCTACAATAAGAGAGGAAGAGGCAAAATGCCAAAAGCTGAAACCCGCATTTTATGCTTGTTGAACCTTAACATAGGATGTATTGAATTAGCTTTTTTTCCAGTTCCATGATTTTTTCTTCTGAGTTGAACCTTAACATAGGATGTATTGAATTTTTTTGAATAGCAGATAACGGAAAAAATTCCTTTTAGTTGAATCATAACATAGGATGGGGACATTTCCTCACGGCAAACGAAGTTAAAGGCCACAGAAAAAAAGGATGCTTACCGTGTCTTTTACAAGGCAAGCATCCTTTTGACTCTACGTTACTTTCTTCGGCTTAATTGCCGCCTTCCATTTCTGCAAAAGCTTGGGCAGCATTCCCTGTCATTGCGTTGATCATATTATCATCAGGATCAATAAGCCAACTCTTTTTATCTTTGGAATACGACAATTTAATTTCTACATCAGATGAGGTTAAAGGCACATCAGGAGAAGATAAGCTGTTGTCGAAATACTGTTCTATCAGCTCTTCACTGTTTTGATCCGCATTCTCATTACCGCTTAATGCCATTTCAAAAAGTTGGGGCATTAGCTCACTAATCATTTCAGACACGATCTTTACCAAATCAGGTGAGGTTATTTTCACATTAACAGTAGCAGTCTCCCCATCTTTTTCAGTTAAAATAATTTCATAGTCCAGCTTGCTGAATATGTTTTTCATTATCTTTTCTTGCTGTTCATCATCGTATGTGAAGCTGTCACCTGCTGAAGACAGGTATTTAGAAGCAGTATTCATGTCAGACTCTTTAATTGCGTCAAAGAAACCGGAAACTGACTTGTCCGGCGACCCGCTTTCGCTTGTACAGGATGCCAATGATGCCGTAAGTGTAAAGATCAAGCATAAGATAATTACTTTAACAAAAATATTTTTGTTTCTCATTATATTTCCCCCTTATAATATACACATATTTACATGTGGTTTTTACACGTATTTTTATAATATATCACTTTATATATAAAAAAGCAAAATATTTGCTTTTTGGGGGACGTATCCGCACTTTTGGGCAAGAGGGTAAAGCTGCGTTTTTTTCCAACCGCCAAAAATGTTAAAAGCTCTGGGAACCTCACAGCGTAAGGGCCCGGAGGGTTTTTCCATTGTGAAAAAATTTTCTCCAAACGACTGGAAAAAAATCGCTGCAAGTGCTACAATAAGAGAGGAAGGGGCAAAATGCCAAAAGCTGAAACCCGCATTTTATGCTGTTGAACCTTAACATAGGATATAACATCTTGTTATCCAAAAAACACACACCGGATCAAATAATTTTGTTGAACCTTAACATAGGATATAACATCTTGACGCTGGGTGAGGCCGTCCGAAGCGCGACAGAGGGTGTTGAACCTTAACATAGGATATAACATCTTGCGCGGATTCGTCGCCGCCGTGCACATCCTCGGAGGGTTGAACCTTAACATAGGATATAACATCTTGGACAGCTCAGAATACAGCATACAGCCATTCAAGAAAGTTGAACCTTAACATAGGATATAACATCTTGAACAGCCAATATTAAGCTTTCCTCAGGTATTACGCGTTGAACCTTAACATAGGATATAACATCTTACCAATATGGCAGGACGCGGCACCGACATACGCTTGTTGAACCTTAACATAGGATATAACATCTTATTGAAGGATGGTGAAGCCTTGACTTCAGATGAGCGTTGAACCTTAACATAGGATATAACATCTTTTGGCTGTAAAAATCTTTGAAGATGGGTATATGCAAGGATTTAAAGGCGAAGATGGAGATATAAAAAAGGTAAAAAATATTTTTAGTACAGTCTAACATGAGAATTGAAAAAGGAAAGTCCGAATTATTGGGCGTTGAGAGTAATTTTGACATTCGCTTATTGTGAAATAACTATGGTAATTCGGCAAAATTCCCCATCCAGCCAAAAAAATTTATCCAAATATGTATAAAAACATCTTGCCCTTCCAGCATAAAACATATATAATATTTGCTAGAAAACAAAATAGTGCGGCAACCTGTGGCTTGGACAACCACAGGCTTGCTCGGGTGAGTCTACCACCGTCACAACAGCTTTCCAAGCTGTACCGCACATACATTATTATAAGCGTATTCCTGCCTTTTCGCAAGGATTAGTTTACAAATATTTGTATGCTGTGGTTTGTGTTGCACTTGAATTTTAAATAATTCAGTGCCGTGAACGGGAGGATTCCCGCGCGGCGCTTTTTGTTTTCCCTGAAACCGCACGGCACCGGGGGCTGTTTATCATTTTTTAACACCACCATCCCCTATATCTCCTCTCCCCGGTGCCTGTGGTATTAAGGGGAAAAATATATATTTGATACTATAGATAACGAACTTTAAAACTAAATATCTTCTTTTATCTAAAGGTTCGTTATCTCATATACTCTACGCAGTCTTAACGAAATTTTATATTGAGTCTTAGAGTGCCTACACTCTTTAGAGTGCCTACACTCTTTAGAGTGCGTTGACTATAAAGAGGGAGAGAATTTAAAAATGCTTATGGATATTGAGGATATCACTATTCGGGAATTTTTGCGTATAAGCAGGCTGGAAAAGCTGGAATACCTTATTCTGATAAGGCAGGCCGATTTTCAGAGGACAAAGGAGTACATGGATGAAAAGAGCCATATAAAAAGGCTTGTTGAGGATTTGATTGAGGGAAGGAATATAAATGAAGCAAAGCTGGTGCTTGAGGAGAGGATACTGGATGTAGAGGACATGTGCTACCGGGAGGGCTACAAGGCCTGTGCGGTGGACAGCCTGACGCAAGGGATAGTGACGCATGGTGTCGCAAGGCTCGATAAAGCAGCGGGGATGACGAAATAGGCGGAGCGCGGCAAAAGGACTGATATCCAATGCTATGCGGAGGATGTCAGTCCTTTTGCTGTCCCTGGGAATATACCCTTGAAAATGGATTTAAACATATATTGATAAATATAAAAGGATATATGGTAAAATCGACATAAAGGCAAGAATATAAGCCCTGCTGAAAAAGGAATACCCGTGAATCTTAAAAGGTCCGTTTAAATGCAAGTTCCATTAAAACAAGCTCAAAAAGCAGCGGAGGAAGCCTGGGGACGGATTCCTATGCTTCCGAAGCGAAGCGGAGGACCGAAGGGAAAGCAGAGGAACCGTACCCCATGCTTTCGCAGCGGAAGTGAACCGCAAATTTCTGCGGTGCCTTTGCCGATTCCGGCGGCTTCACAGCAAAAGTTTGACGCATTTCTTATGGAGCTGCTTGGCTCTATTCAGTATGAGGATATTACTGTCAGCATGATTTGTAAAAATGCAGATATTGACAGACGCACTTTTTATCGATATTTTGATAACAAGCAGGATGTCCTGCATTCATATATGGATAACATTTTCAGCGAATATCTGGAGCGTATGGAAAGACTCCAATCCATAAGTGCAATAGAGTATTTACAATTATTTTTTGGCTTTTGGAGCAATGGGCACAGGGATTTTCTATGCGCTTTACAGCACAACAAATTATTATACATGGCATTTACAGAAAACCAGCTATACTTAACGGAAATAAGCAGTATAATGGACGCAATGCTAGGCAGAAGCTCTAACAGCTATGAGACCTCATACCGCGCAGGAGGGTTGATAAATGTATTGTCCGCATGGATAGCCAACGGCTTCGCAGAATCATCGGATGAGATGGCTGCTGTCATATCGAGGGTATTGATATAGCCAATACTATAGAGCCTTTTTTGTCTCTATATTTTCCTTAAAAACGGCTTTCACACATTTCACGTTTCCATATAACATACAATAAAGTGTTGACATGTCAGTAAATATATCATAAAATCATAATATATAAATTCATAGATGATAAAGGGGGTAACGGTATGGGGCTTAAGGTTGTAATAGTGGGCGGAGTGGCAGGAGGCGCCAGTGCTGCGGCGAGGCTGAGAAGAATAAACGAGGACGCCGATATTATCCTGTTTGAAAAGGGTGAGTACATTTCCTTTGCAAACTGCGGACTGCCCTATTATATAGGTGAGGTTATAAAGGAGAAGGATAAGCTGGTGGTTCAGACTCCCGAAAAGATGCGGGAGAGATTCAATATTGATGTCAGAGTAAACAGTGAGGTTATAAAAGTAGACGCTGCAAAAAGGGTGGTGGAGGTGCACGACAAAGCCCGTAACAGGACTTACAGCGAGAGCTACGACAAGCTGCTCCTCTCCCCGGGAGCGGAGCCCGTAAAGCCGCCGCTTCCCGGCATAGATCTTCCCGGAATATTTACGCTGCGGAATATCCCCGATACCTACAGGATAAAGGATTTTGTGGACAACACGCGTCCTAGGAGAGCCGTTGTAGTGGGCGCGGGCTTTATAGGCATTGAGGTTGCCGAAAATCTGGCGGAAAGAGGCGCCAAGGTCACAGTCGTTGAGCTTGCGGACCACGTTATAGGGCCTCTCGACTACGATATGGCGTCTATAGTTCACCAGCACATTAAGTCAAAGGATGTGGAGCTTTATTTAAGTGACGGAGTAAAGGAGTTCTCAGGAATTGATAACGTCATACAGGTGCAGCTTACAAGCGGAAGGGCCATAAAGACCGACATGGTGGTGCTCGGAATAGGAGTTAGGCCCGAGATAAGGCTGGCTGCCGGTGCCGGCTTAAAGCTTGGGGAAACTGCGGGAATAGCGGTGGATGAGCATATGCGCACCTCCGACCCCGATATTTACGCCGTGGGCGATGCGGTGGAGGTGCGGGATTTTGTCAGCGGGCTACATGCCCTTATACCCCTTGCGGGGCCTGCAAACAAGCAGGGAAGGATTGCGGCGGACAACATATGCGGAATGGAGGAGAGCTTCTACGGCACTCAGGGTACTTCCATATTAAAGGTGTTTGATATAACTGTGGCAACAACGGGCAACAATGAAAAAGCATTAAGGCGAAACGGCATAGACTACGAAAAATCCTTCACCCATTCGGCCTCACACGCAGGCTATTATCCGGGAGCCATTCCGATATCAATAAAGCTTCTGTTTGCAAAAAAGGACGGCAAGGTGCTGGGAGCCCAGATAGTGGGCTATGAGGGCGTTGATAAGAGGATTGACGTGCTGGCTACCGCCATACGCGCCGGAATGTCGGTCTACGATCTTGAAAAGCTTGAGCTTGCATACGCACCGCCGTATTCCTCTGCAAAGGACCCTGTTAATATCGCGGGCTTTACGGCGGCCAATATATTGAAAAAGGACTGTGCCATATTCCACTGGGATGAGGTTGCTTCCATAGACAGGACCAGAGCGGTGCTTTTAGATGTACGCGACGCTATGGAGTTTAAGCTGGGCAGCATTGACGGAGCCGTTAACATTCCCCTTGATACGCTGAGAAGCAGATTAAATGAAATACCTGTGGACAGGGATGTATATATATTCTGCCAGGTGGGCTTAAGGGGATATCTGGCTTACAGGATATTGGCGCAGAAGGGCTACAGCAGGATATACAACCTCAGCGGGGGCTACAAGACATACCAGCTTGCGGTACAGAAGCAGTCCAATGAGGATATTTATGAGTATGACAAAATAGGCAAGAATGATGAAATAAAGCCGGCGAGCGGCTGCGGGACTGCAGTTGCGCCGGATGCCGATATAACTCTTGACGCTTGTGGGCTTCAGTGCCCCGGCCCTATAATGAGAGTGTATGAGTCCATAAAGTCCATGAGCCATGGAGAGGTGCTTCAGGTTACGGCTACCGACCCGGCCTTCAGCGAGGATATAAGAACATGGTGTGAAAGGACGGGAAACAGGCTTTTAGGTGTGACGTTTGAGAATAACGCCTTCAAGGCGCTTATAAAAAAAGACAGGCTGCCTGAAGCGGGTACGGCGCACGGGCAGAAAAATGATAAAACCCTCATAGTATTCAGCAATGATCTCGACAGAGGCATAGCCTCCTTTATAATTGCAAACGGAGCCGCCGCAATGGGAAGAAAGGTTACAATGTTCTTCACCTTCTGGGGCTTGAATGTTTTGAGAAAATCTGATAAGGTTGATGTAAAAAAAGACTTGTTCGGGAAAATGTTTGGGTTTATGATGCCCAGAGGCTCCAAAAAATTGTCGTTGTCCAAAATGAATATGGGAGGCATGGGGGCTAAAATGATACGGCTTCTTATGCGCAAAAAAAATGTTGCCTCCATGGAGGAGCTGATGGAACAGGCCAGGTCGAACGGCGTAAGGTTTATTGCCTGCAACATGTCTATGGATATAATGGGAATAAAAAGAGAAGAGCTTATTGACGGAGTGGAAATCGGAGGGGTTGCGTCCTTCCTCGGAGCGGTTGAGGAGTCGGATATGGGCATGTTCATCTGATGCGCCATGCTAAAGATATCTCTTTTTAAAGATATCCCTTTCTAAATCGGAGGTATTATTGTGGAAGACTTTAAAAAGTATGAGGACAAGGCCGAGGTATTGAAGGCGCTGGCCCATCCTCACAGGCTTTGCATAGTGAAGGGCTTGCTTGAAAACAAGTGCAATGTGACCAAAATGCAGGAATGCCTGGGGCTGCCTCAATCTACGGTGTCCCAGCACCTTGCAAAGCTTAAGGCGGCAGGGATCATAAACGGTGACAGAAAGGGCATTGAGGTGTGCTACAGCGTCACTAATCCAATGGTGGCGGAAATAGTAAAAATAATGCTTGGAGAGTGATTATAAGAAATTTGAGGCCTGTAAAATTTGCTTGCATATAGAATACTGAAAGCCGCGCCAGCATAAGAATATCCTATAAGAATAAATATATTGTGCGAGGTGGCCGGATAATGCGGAGAGCTATAAGTCTTATTACATTATGCTTTATAATAATTTCAGTCTTTTCAGGGTGCGGTCTTCTGCAAAGGCTTGGATTGCAAGAGGGGGACAGCGATGAGGTTACACCTGTGAGCAGCATTGCCATAGGGGAGGATGAAGCGAAAAAGCTGACTGACAAGGTACCTGTACACCTCTACTTTGCCAATGAGGACAATACCAAGCTGAAGCTTGAGATAAGGTACATACCTGTAAGCGAGGCTAAAAAAAGTGTCAACAACCTGGCGGGCAAGATTGTGGAAGAGCTTATAAAGGGGCCCTCTGAGGGAAGCGCCTTAAAGAGCACCATACCCAAGGAAGCCAAGCTCGCTTCACCTGTAAAAATTAATGCGGAAAGCTCGACTGCTACTGTGGACTTCAATAAGGAATTTATCAGCAAGCACCCGGGAGGCAAGGATGCTGAAAGAATTACTATTTACTCCATAGTCAATTCTCTTACCGAGCTTAAGGAGATTGAAAAGGTAAAATTCACAATCGACGGCAAGGCACAAAAGGAGTTTAAGGGCAATTTCCGGTTTGATTCCGCTTTCCCCAGAACTGCTTCATTGATAAGCAAGGAGGTGCCGTCATCAGGGATAGTCGATTATGAGGAGGCCATACAAAATGAAGACATAATGTTAGAGCACGAGGTCGGGAATATGGAGGCGGGAGATGCAACCAGCCCTGAAAATGAGCAGAAGGATAAAAAGTCGGGAGAGGTGTACCAGGAGGAGGACGGCTATTCAGACGAAATGTTTAATGAATTCAGCGGAGATTTGGATGAAAACGGAGAAATCATGGAATAAGAGCAAGCCCGCACATGAAAAGACAGGCCCGCACGGGCTTGTTTTTATGTGCGGAGCATTATTGCTTGACTTATGGCTTTTAGAATGCATATTATATTTGTATGAGCTTTTTGTTTAATATGCGCAGGGCAGGGGTAAAATACATTTATGAAAAAAGTTGAGGTTATCAGAACATACTACGAAGAGAATATGAACAAGGGGCTGCCGGAATATAAGGTTTTAGGATGGGAAAGCGAGGAGGCTCAAAGGCTTCGCTTTGATTCGCTGATTTTTTCCGTAGACATGGCAGGCAAAAAAATACTTGATGTGGGCTGCGGCATGGGCAACCTTTTGGAATACTTAAACCTTAAAGGCATACCGGTAGATTATACAGGGGTGGATATTTTAAAAAGCATGATTGAGCAGGCCGAAAGAAAGAGCTTGAACGGCACATTCTACCATACGGATATTTTTGAAGAAAATATTTTTCAAAATAATTCCTTCGATATTATTTATGCTTCCGGAATTTTTAACTTGAATTTAAACAACAATAGAAGATTCCTATCCGATGCCTTAAGGCTTTTTATGGATTTGTCGAAAGAGGCGGTTATTTTTAACCTTTTGCACCATAAATCCCCCGACAGAGAGGAACCTTATTACTACTTTGACCCGGAGGAGGTAAAGGAGATCGTGGAGGAACTGCCTCAAAGGGTTAAAACAATGAAGATAGTTGAAAACTATCTCAACAACGACTTTACCGTTGTGTGCTGCAAATAAAAGGGGCGGCGGCCTTTTGGCCGTTGCCCCTCTTGCCTGCGGCACTATTTATCAGTGGTGACAGCACCCGCCGCAGGTGTGGGCGTGGGGGCAGTCTCCGGCTTCCGCTTTTCTGGACTGCACTATATTGACGCTTTTAAACACCGTTTCAAGCTCATTTGAGCCGCAGGCAGGGCACTTTATAATGCTGTTTTCCCTGTCGCTCATTTTGGCCATTATGTTAAACTCTTCACTGCATTTTTTGCATCTTAAATCATAAAATGGCATACCTTAAAAACCTCCGGAAAAATAATTTTATAACATTATATCATATTTAAAATGATGAAAATATAATTAATCAAAGACAACATCAGCCCAAGAGCTTAAAAAAACTTGAAGTTGCCGTAATGAAATAGTAAAATGAAAAATATATATAAAGCAGGTAATGAACCAATGCTTTTAACATAATAAATCCGGGTATTCAAGGTGTTAAAAAGCGCCAAGGCGGTAGGCGGCGTATGCCTGACGCCATTAATATGTGGGGGGATAGGGGAGAATGACGGATAAGAAAACAATCGCCGTTCTGTTCGGAGGCCAGTCCTCTGAGCATGATGTTTCGAGGGTTTCAGCCCAGTCAGTTATTGAAAACATTGATAAGGATAAATACAATGTAGTGATGATAGGAATTACAAAGGAAGGCAGATGGCTTACATACAACGGTCCATTAGAAAAGCTGGGAAGTGGTGAGTGGCAGGCAATTGCGGAAGGGGCTTCGGGTACATCCAGCCTGTGCGAAAGTAATTCTGCCGTAAGCCTTTTTAAAGCTGCCGGCGCCCGGAATGGATGCGGCGGTATTGACGCGGTATTTCCGGTGCTGCATGGCTGCAATGGCGAGGACGGTACGATTCAGGGCTTTTTCGAGCTCGCCGGCATACCTTATGTCGGTTGCGGAGTTTTGGGCTCGGCGCTTGGAATGGATAAGGCGTACTCAAAAATAGTTTTTGAAAAGGAAGGGATACCTCAAGGAAAATATGCGGTGTTAAACAGGAAGCAGCTTAAATACGATATGGACTCGGCGGTAAGTGCGGTTGAGGCTGTTCTGCAGTACCCTTGCTTTGTCAAGCCCTCCAATGCGGGATCGTCTGTGGGGGTTGGAAAGGCACATGACAGGCGCGGACTGGTTAATGCTCTGAATGCGGCGGCACGGTATGACAGGAGGATACTTATTGAGGAATTTATAGACGGGAGAGAAATTGAATGCGCTGTTTTAGGCAATGATGACCCTGTGGCTTCAACGGTTGGAGAAATAGTTCCATGCAATGAGTTCTATGATTATAACGCAAAATATATTGACGGCAATTCCAAATGCATCATTCCCGCAGACCTGCCCTGTGAGACAATATTTAAAATAAGGGAATACGCCGTCAGGGCTTTTAAGGCCCTTGACTGCTCCGGGCTTTCCAGAGTGGATTTTTTTGTGCATAAGGAGACGGGAGAGGTCTATATAAATGAAATAAACACACTCCCCGGCTTTACCAGCATAAGCATGTATCCGAAGCTGTGGGAGGAATCGGGGATACCGTACGGCGAGCTGATTGAAAAACTTATAGAGCTTGCCTTTGAAAAATTTGAGGATAATAAGCGCTCTATTGATTGATGACTATATTTGGGGGTAATATGGATAACAGACCTATAGGGGTATTTGATTCGGGCCTTGGAGGACTTACCGTCCTTAAGGAAATTATGAGGCTGGTACCGTGCGAAAGCCTTGTTTACTTCGGGGACAGCGGGAGATCTCCTTATGGCACCAAGTCCGGGGATACCATAATAAAGTATACATTTCAGGATATAAGGTTTTTATTGAATCAGGACATAAAAATGATAGTGATAGCGTGTAATACAGCCAGTGCGTACGGCTATAAGCGGGTACGGGACTGCTTCGACATCCCGGTGCTGGAGGTTGTAAGGCCGGGAGCGGAGGCTGCCGTAAGAGAAAGCAGGACAAAAAAGATAGGCGTTATAGGCACCCCGGGGACTATAAGCAGCGGGGTATATGAAAGAGCTATAACTGAAATTGACAGCAGTGTACAGATATTTTCAAGGGCCTGTCCTCTTTTTGTTCCCCTGGCCGAGGAGGGGTGGTGGTCCAACGATATAGCAGTCAGAACGGCTGAGGAATATCTGATACCGCTTAAAAAAGAAGGGATAGACACTCTTGTACTGGGCTGTACCCACTACCCGCTGCTGCAGGAAACGATATCCAAGGTTATGGGAGACGGGGTAAGTCTTGTAAGCTCGGGGCTTGAGATTGCAAGGGCAGTCGGTGATATTATAAAGGAAAGGGGAATAGGGAGGGACGAGAGCATACCTCCCGTATACAGGTACTATACCAGTGACAGCGTCGAAAAGTTTGAGGCGCTCGGAGGCTCATTTCTGGAGGGTACACTGCACTCCGCCGAAAAGATAGAGATAGAAAAATACTAGATTATATAAGTTTTATTTTACAGGAGGATGCTTGTTTGTCAAATAATTCGGGAAGTAAAAATGTTATAATCTCCGTCAGGGGAACTCAGGCTATTATAGATCAGGGTATAAGTCACGTGGAGCTGGTTACTGAAGGAAGGTATTATAAAAAGGGAGATACATACTATGCCATCTATAAGGAAAGCGAAGTTACGGGAATGGAAGGAACTACCACAACGTTGAAGATTTCAGGCCGAAGCGTTACTCTTATGCGCTTTGGAACCGTCAACACCCAGTTTATATTTGAGCAGGGACAAAAGCACATGTCGTATTACGATACTGTTAACGGTGCTTTTACAATAGGCATTTTCACCAATGAGGTAGATGTCAGCGTAGATGGCAGCGGCGGGCACATTAAGGTGGATTACGAAATAGAAATTGACGGCCAGAAGTCGGGAATAAATGACTTTATAATGGTCATAAGAGAAGCGGGAGGCTAATGCCGGATACGCTTTTATTTTTGTAATACAAAAGTAAAGATACGGTAACACTGCAGAGATAAACTTAAAATATAATTTTGCCGATAAATAATGTGCAGTTATATATTAATAGAATAACAAAATGCAAAATACGGTCCAGAAAGACTAAGCTTCCGCTAAGGCCGGTGGCTTTAATGTCCGGAGCGGACCGTATGCGCAAGGAATTTGGGAAGGTACATATATGAATAGTAAAAAATACGGATTGCATAAAATATTCAACATCAAAAGGTGTGCTGTGGCTTTGCTGTCCGCGTCTATTGTGCTGTCATCTCTGCCGATTGGTGCAGCCGCTGCGGATGAGGCTGCCGAAGCTGTTTATACCGGCGTAACCAATGCGGATGTGCTTATAAACAACATGGCCTACACAGATGTAAAAAGTGCCGACCTGTGGATTAGGGAGGCTGTTTACGAAACAGGTGTGCTGGGGCTGCTGAAGGGCTACGGAGATAAAAGCTTCGGCTTGTCTAAAGCGGTGTCTAAGGAGGAGGCCATCACGAAAATATATACTGCTGCGGGGCGTGAGGCCGAAGCGCAGGTTCTGGCCGAAAATTTGGATAATGCAAGAAATGAAGAGGATAAAAAGAAAAATACAATAAGCATGTGGGCCGACGGGTTCCTTCAGTTGGCTGCAAACGAAGGTTTGATAACGGCGGAGGATCTGGCAGACGCCCTCGACGAAGACCAGGCAGGGCTTGAGCCGGGGGATTTCCATAGAGGGGCTGCGGCACAGAGGCAGGAGGTGGCATACTGGCTTGCCGGAGCTCTGGGTCTGGCGCCGGTATATAACCAGCAGAGCATATTCAACAATTTCAACGACTGGAAAAGTGCCGATCCTGTTAAGGTTCCTTTTATAGAGGCTGTTTTAAGCGCGGGTATAATGAACGGAAACGGCAAGGGCAGCTTCAATCCAACCAGTGCTGTTACGAGGACACAGCTTGCTCAGATTATAAAAAATTCCGAGGACTTGATATTGCCTGCTGCGGGGCTTCAGAGAAGGACAGGCATAGTTGAAGAAATCAGAAATCAAGGAGACTACTCCGGGAGTACGAGGGCCGAACTTAAGACAATAGATGTGAGAAACACAGGCGGAAGGCTGCACCGCATAGAACTGGGGACAGCCGGAAGCTCGTCGCAGGCTGATGAAAACAGCGGAAAGACAACGGCAGGCGGGCAGAGGGAGATAATAGCATACAAAAACGGTGCCCTTGGCAAAAGCAGTCTTTTAAAAACCGGGGACAGAATTGAGTATATTGTCTCGCAGGACAACACCGTAAGGTTTGTAAAGGTGCTGTCAAGCATATATGACACTAAATATTATGTTGCCGCAATAAACGATATTGACGCCGATAACCTGCTTATGAACACGTCTATATTTTTTAAGCTGGATTATCCCGACTTCGATTTATCAAAGGCAAACATATCCTTTGCTCCGGGAAACGAAAACGCGGTTGTGAATTACAGGTACAGTGCAAATGTGTCTGTTGATACGGGAGGCAGGGGTTCCGGTATCGGCTCTATTACGCCCGAAACGTATGTAATACTTACTGTTAAGGACGATATTATCACTGCGGTAAAATATCTGGAATTGGGGCAGGACAACAGAAATACCGTTGTACGGGGAATAGTAGAGGACAATAATCCCGAGCTGGGGTATATAACCCTTTATAATGAGGATGGTACAGGCAATTCACCCGATGGGGCACAGGGGCTTCTTGAGTCGAGAACCTATAGCTACGGAGACCAGAACGACATTGAGGTTTTCAAAAACCACCAGCCTGCGTATCTTGAGGATATTGAGCCTGGAGACACTGTTTTTTTAAAGCTGGATGATACGGCAAGTGTTGTTTCTGTCAGCGGAGCGGACAATTACACTGTGAAATACGGCAAGGTGCTGTCAAAGACAAGCTCTACACTGGGTGTACAGTATGACGACGGTTCACAGCAGGTGCTTGACGTGGATGGAAATGCCTTTATTGTTTATGAGGGAAGAGCTGTATCCATGAACAAGCTGCAAAACGGTGACAGGGTAAAGCTGCTTTTGAGCATTACCAACAAAGCCACAGTAATAAAGGAAATCACTATTGAGGGCGACGAGCATTTTATATCCAATATTTATAAGGGAAAGGTATCCAAAATCAACACCGCATCAGGGAGGATCAGCATCGACAGCCTTCAGAGGTTTACCAACGGACAGTGGGTAAGGACTGAACAAAAGGGAACGAATGAGATACGCATGTCCGGAGAATATAAAATGTATTTTGATAACAGAACTATTGACACCACCCAGGCTAATAAGTACTTTAAGCAGGCGGAGGCTTATATTGCCGTAGAGAAGGATTACGGGGGAGAGGAGCGGGCAGTGCTTATTTCCTTCAGAAATGAAGAGGATACCGAGGATGTGCCGTATGACGACAGCGTTTCGTATGCATATCCATCCTCCGGCCAGTTTTCCGTAAGCAAAAAGGCCCACACGATCAATGGGGGGGAAGGTACAATTGTTGTAAAGGACGGCAGGCTTGTTTCGACCGGAAGCATATCCGAGGATGACAAGGTTTATGTTGTTGCCAGCAGGAGCTATGATACGGGGAGCTATTATGCGGGAGTTGTACAAATCGGCGCCAGGCAGGATGACAGCTTTGTGCAGATATACCGCGCAAGGATAAAGCAGATCAGCGAAAACAGCAGCTTTACCGTAGAGTCCTTCTCACAGCTTAGCGGTACGGCCTGGAGCTACAGCAATACTCCGAAAACCTTTAATATAACATACAACACCAGAATAGTAGGGGATGAAGGTATTGTGGGACAAAGGGACTTTACCGATTACGGGGAGGGCAGCTATGCCAACCGGACCGTATATGTAGTAGCCGATAACCTTAATGCCCTGATGATAACCACCGTCCCTTATGGTACGGTAAATGCCCGCGGCAGGATTTACAGCATATCGGGGGGGGAGACAGGCGAGGGGGGAACTATAATTTCCCAGCCTACGGATATTAATCTGACGGAGGCAAAGGTGTATGGGGCATCCCAGCACATGTGGCTGAACAGCAAGGACATGGAGCTTAGCATTCTCCCTGGCAGCATAATATTAAAGGATAAAAAAATTGTCACGCCTTCGGAGCTCAAAAACGGAGACAGGATTAGGGTGATAAAGAAGGACAGCACCACAACCGGTGACGCGTACATTATTATAGTTGAGAATTGAAGCCGTAAAAGCTGAAATGACTGGAGGTACTCTGATGTTAAAAAGGATAAGCCTGATTCTTTGCATAGCGATGCTTTTAAATTTATTCATATCCGCCGCAGCTTTTGCGAGAGAGGGCGATAACGGATATGAAGGGGGTATAGCCTCCGGGGATGATCCTGATAAGGTTGAAATGAACTATCAGGAGGTATGCTTTGTGAGCGGTGAGCCTGTTATCTTTAAAGGAAGCCTCACCGTAAAAAAGAGCCTTAAGCAGGATAATATCAACACAGTTTATACATACAGCCTTGAGAACGCGGATATAGATGCCACCTTGAGGAGAACTGTGGCCCTTACCACTAAAAGAACCAAAAAAGATAACGGGCAGACGGTTGAAGAGACTTCGCTTCCTGCCAACAGCCGTTTGAATGAGAACATAATAATAGGCGACAGGGCATACAGGCTTAGAAGCTATGATTTTTCCAGATCAAGTGTTATAGACGAAAAGCCTTCGATAAATTATTATGCGGGAACATTGGGAGGAGTCAAAACATATCAGGTTACAGGCGGAGGAGGAACGGGTACCGTTACTGTCAGACAGACAGGTGAGTTTTATGGCTATGACCAGTATTGGGGAACCTCAGAGGTACAGGTTGTGGATTACACGATAGAGGCTGAGCTTCGAAACGGGGATCAGGTTGATAAATGGGGAGGAACAGCCAATATTAAGCTTTCCTCAGGTATTACGCAGAGGTTTGAGTATATAGAGAGCATACCCGATCAAATAAGCTTTAGCGGAAGGTATGTGCAGAGGCAAAATAACGAGAGTGTAATGGAGTATACCAGCAGGCTTCCGGAATTCGATTCTAAAGGAATTTCCACAGACACTATGCTTGAGAGGAAGGGAAGCCTTAAGCTTGAATCCTTTCCTACATCTAAGGACCTTCCTGTTGCGGGACTGAGCTATTTGAGGGGGCATTGGGCGGAGAAGGACATAAAGCTGCTTTACGGACTTGAGGTATTCAGGCTGGATGGAAGCATATTTAAGCCTGAGCAGTACATGTCCAGGTCTGAATTTGCTTCTGCCATTACCGCAGCCGCCAAGGAGGTTCCTGCCGACCCGGCACTTTCCACAAGAGCGGTGAGGACGTCCAGAACTCAGAATCAGGAATTAATATCTCCGTTTGGGGATGTTTCTGTCGAAAACGCGTATTTTCACGGTATAGAGAGCGCATATAAACGAGGACTTATGGAGGGCGGGGTAGGAGGAAAATTTTATCCTAACAGCTATATAACCATAGCCGATGCTCTTTTGATTTTTATAAGGGCGGTGGGCTTAGAAAGCCTTGCACCGAATCCTGCGCCCGTCACCACCTTCAGGGATAACGACAAAATACCCTCTCATGCCAGAGCGGCCGTATATGTTGCAGAAAGAATAGGCATAATACAGCCTGACAGTAAGGGCAACATAAATGTTTCGGGTACTTTGACGAAGGCTCAGGCGGCGCAGCTTATTTCCAAGTTTATAGAGTATATGCAGGATGGAATCAGGAGGGACTACAGGGAAAGGATAATCAACTTCTAAAATAATCAAAGACGGCTGCGGCCGTCTTTTTAATTATTCGGTAACAATTTTGAAACATTTTTTTAAAATATGGCCTCATAAGCTGTGTTAAAATAATATTACATATATAAATTTGTTACTCTAAGGAGAATATTTATGAAAATCAGGCTTTCCCGGCTCCTAATAGCCTCAGCCCTGGCATTTTGCCTTTTGTTGCCGCAAACTGCCGCTGCGGATGGACAGGCTTCCGGAATTTTGAACGGCAGTGATGATTACATAGTAAGTATTATGGAAATGATAAAGGAAAGGTACAGGTTTGAGATTACCGACAGCGAGCTGCTGGAGGGTGCGCTAAAAGGATTGTTCAGCGCAATGGACCCTTATACTGGGTACATGACGGCAGCGGAGGAGGAGGGCTTCTACGAAAGCATAAACGGAGACTATTACGGCATAGGGGTTTCTATGAGCAAGATTGGGGACCATATAAAAGCAACTAAGGTTTTTAAATCGTCACCTGCCGAGAAAGCGGGAGTTTATGCAGGAGACAGTATCGTTTCAATAGATGGGGTAGATACTGCCGATATGGCTGTTGAAGATGCTGTGGAGCTTATCCGGGGCCAGGAGGGAAGCAAGGTCGTGCTGGGGATTCTGCGCGGGGATTCGCGCAAGCAGGAGGACATTGAGCTGCTGACGGGAGAGGTTTCCATGAGGCTTGTAGAGCATGATATAAGGGATGGCACGGGCTATATAAAAATAATATCCTTTGGCAGCAGTACCGTTGATGAGTTTACAAAGGCTTTGAAGGAAATGGAGAGCAACGGTATACAGGATATAGTTCTGGATCTCAGAGACAATTCGGGAGGATATGTTGAAGCTGCTGTTGCCATAGCCTCTAAGCTGGTTCCCCAGGGGCTGGTTACAAGGCTTGAATTTAAAGATGGATACAGGGAGGACATAGAATACGAATCACCGCTTAAGGAGGTAAAATACAAGCTCTCCGTGCTTGTTAACGCAAATACTGCAAGTGCTTCGGAAATATTGGCCGGTGCGATACAGGACACCGGCGTGGGAAAGCTGGTAGGGGAAAAAACTTTTGGAAAGGCAAGGGTCCAGTATATAATTCCTATTCTTACGCCTGAGGCTTATAAAAAGTATAGCGATGAGCTGGGAGTCAAGATTGTGGATGCGTCGGAGCTGCTTTGGGAGTATGGCATAGACCCGCCGGAGGAGGAAATACTGGGCTCTTCTAAAATAACCATGGGGGTTTATACAACTCCTGACGGAAGAATGATAGACAAAGCGGGACTTGAGCCTGATGTTGCGGTGTTGCGTGATTTACCGGGAGCGGAGATTGATATAGACTCCATTGAAAACCTTACAGTGACCTGGAAGCCGGGGCTGAACGACGAGGGACAGGACATTTACTATGCGGAGCAAATACTGAAGCTGCTGGGCTATGATATAGATGAGCCCGACTCACTGCTTGACAAAAAGACCTATACCGCTGTGGGCGAGTTTCAAAAGCTTAATGGAGGAGGTCCCTACGGCTTTGGAAGGCTTGACTTTACAACGCAGAAATGGCTTAATGAAGAGCTGAACAGGCTTAGGCTTGAAAAGGATGAGCAGTATGCTAGGGCTGTTGAATTGTTAAAAAATTAAGACTTAATTTCTATTGACACCTAATTGTGTGGAATATAAAATATAGGGTGTGCTTTTTATAAAAATATTTAATAGCAAATAATTATAGCTTATTCGGCCAAGGCCGTTTCTTAAGACAGAGGAAATGGCCCAATTTATTTTAGGAGGATTAAATAAAATGTCTGTGAAGTACATATTTGTCACCGGGGGCGTGGTATCGGGGCTGGGGAAGGGAATTACGGCTGCATCTTTAGGAAGGCTTTTAAAGGCCCGGGGCTTGCGTGTTACCATTCAAAAGTTTGACCCTTATATAAATGTAGATCCCGGTACAATGAGTCCATATCAGCATGGTGAGGTTTTTGTGACCGATGACGGGGCGGAAACCGATTTAGACCTTGGTCATTATGAAAGGTTTATAGACGAGAATTTAAGCAAAAACAGTAATGTCACTACAGGCAAAATATACTGGTCCATCATAAGCAAGGAAAGAAAAGGGGACTTTCTCGGAGGTACGGTTCAGGTAATACCTCACATAACCAATGAGATTAAGGAAAGAATATACAGGGTAGGAAAGTCCGACCATACTGATGTGGTAATAACCGAAATAGGGGGTACGGTAGGCGATATAGAGAGCCTGCCTTTTTTAGAGGCAATAAGGCAGGTTGCATCCGATGTTGGAAGGGAGAATGTAATATATATACATGTTACTCTTGTCCCTTACCTCGGCAAATCGGGAGAACTCAAGACCAAGCCCACCCAGCACAGTGTTAAGGAGCTGAGCAGCATAGGCATCCAGCCGGATATTATTGTATGCCGCACCGAAAAGCGTCTTTCCAGGGATTTAAAGGACAAAATCGGCCTGTTTTGCAATATTCCGGGAGAATGGGTAATTCAGAATATGGATGCGGAAATACTTTATGAGGTACCGCTCATGCTTGAAAAGGAAGGGCTGGCTGACATAGTATGCAGCAAAATGCATTTGCAGTGCAATCTGCCCGATCTGACAGAGTGGCAGGATATGGTGCAAAGGCAGAAAAACCTTTCGAATACTGTTACCATAGCTCTTGTAGGAAAATATGTGGAGCTTCATGACGCCTATTTGAGTATAGTGGAATCCCTTAACCACGGAGGAATAGCAAACAGCACCGATGTAAAAATAAAGTGGGTTAATTCCGAGCATATTGATGAGGAAAATATAGAAAATTACCTGGGAAAGGTCAGCGGTATATTAGTTCCGGGAGGCTTTGGAGACAGGGGTATTGAGGGCAAAATACTTGCCGCGAAATATGCCCGTGAAAATAAAATTCCGTATTTTGGAATATGTCTTGGGATGCAGATGGCGGTTATTGAATTTGCCAGAAGCATGGCGGGACTTGAAAATGCAAACAGCTCGGAATTTAATTCGAACGTGCTCTATCCTGTCATAGACCTTATGCCGGAGCAGAGGGACATAGATGAAAAGGGCGGGACTATGAGACTGGGGCTTTATCCCTGTAAAATCAGAAAGGACACGAGGGCATACGAGATTTACTGTGATGAGCTCATATATGAGAGGCACAGGCACAGGTACGAGTTTAACAATGAGTTCAGAGAGAAGCTGGGCTCCAAGGGAATGGTTTTTTCTGGACTTTCACCCAGTGAAAAGCTTGTTGAGATAATAGAGCTGGCTGATCACCCATGGTTTGTGGGAGTACAGTTTCATCCGGAGTTCAGATCAAGGCCGAACAGGGCCCATCCATTATTTAAAAGCTTTGTCAAAGCGGCATTTGACAAGTCTGTAAGCAGGTAGGAATATGCTTAACCGGCCCCGCTGCCTTAAAATTCGATTTAAGGCAGCGGGGTTGTTTTTTTTAACCTCCCCCCGAATTTTTGAAATTATTTTATGTATAGTATAAATTCTCATAAGTTTGATAATACTTATAAACATAAGAAATTAATGAGAATTTATAAAAGACTTTGATAAATTACCTGTAATGTATAGGCAAAAAATATAAAACAGGGGGAGTGAGCCATGAACAGGATCTTAAAAAGTGTTAGGGGATTTGGAAGCGGTGTAAAAAATAACATTCTGTTAAAAGCAGCCATATCACTGTTTTTAATTGCAATACTGTGGACGGGAATCTATCTCACCACTTATTCTCAGGATGTGAATAAAGGGTTGTCGGAAAATCTCATCAGGCTGCATGTGGTTGCAAACAGCGATGGCGATGCGGATCAGGCTCTAAAGCGTGACGTAAGAGATGTAATTATAAATTATATGCGTCAGCAGCTTAAAGATTCAAAGGATATTGAAAATACAAGGAATATAATAAGCAGGGATATGGAGAAAATAGAGGGGCTTGCAAAAGAGGAAATTGCCCGTCAGGGAAAGGCGTATGAGGTGAAGGCCGACATGGGAATTCACCCGTTTCCGACAAAGATGTATGGGGATATAACGCTCCCGGCAGGGAATTACCAGGCCCTGAGGGTAGTAATAGGAAAGGGCGAGGGTGCTAACTGGTGGTGTGTCCTGTTCCCTCCCTTATGCTTCGTGGACGCGACCCACGGGACTATTTCCGATTCGGTGAAAGCTGATCTTAAAGATATTTTGACAGCGGAGGAATATGATATTGTAACCTCGGCTGATAGTGAGGATGACATACCTATTAAGGTAAAGTTTAAAATTGTAGAGTTTTTTCAGGACTCCAGAATAAAAATATCAAACCTTTTGGGAAGGATGTTTTAGATATATAAGTTATATAGTTTGGGTTTTAACATATAGTATAACGGAGGATGTAAAGTAATGTTCTCTGGTGTACTCCTTCCTGGGAAATTATTCTTCCGGAAATTACTTTACATCATCTTTACGCGTGCAAGCAAAAGAAAGCCTTAAGCTTACGCGCTCCCTCCCACAGCCGTGGTATAAATTTTTTCCAAAAGGGTGAGCGCACCTCTGTAGCCCACATATGATCGAGACAGGACTACCTCGTATGAGGAGGGGAAGCCCACCTCTACCAAAATACCTTTGAGCTGCTTTGACAAATCCCTTTCCCAGGTCGTTCCGAAAATAATAGGCGGCTTATGGCCAAAATCAGTATTTTTCAGCTTTTCATGAATTATATAGCTGTCTTCCTCAAACTCCACATCTGAGGAGACGTCCTCCGCTATACTGAGGTAAAGCTCTTTTATGGCCTCACGGTATTGCTCGGGAGGGTTCTCGGTAATAATCTGCTTCCCGGGTATCAATCCAAGCTGGTTAACCAGAAAACGGGTAAGGGCAATGTTGTAGGCACTGTCGCCTATAACGGCAAATTTTGCGGGAAGTCCCCACCAGTATTCGGCATAAAAATCTGAAAAGCTTTCAAGGTAATGATAATAAGAGGCCTCCTCACTTGATATGAAAGCCTCAGCTTCGGATGGGTCCAGATGTGCGAAATGTGCTACCCTTCGAAGAAAAGCGCCTGTCTCCTTTGCTCCGATTGGAATAACGGGAATATGAAGGTACGGCTGGCCGTATTTTTCCTCAAGATACATCGCGGTATCAAGTCCAAGCCATGGGGAAAGCACAAGGTTGAACTGTGCCGAGGATATGCTTTTCCATTCGGATATTCCGGCGCAATCGGGACCGAAAAGTATATTTACCTTAAGACCTATTCCTTCCAGAATCCTTTTTATCTCGCACAGATCTCCTTTCCAAAAGGTATTATGGTACGGCAGAAGAGACCATACATTGACAAGCCTCTCCTGACGGGGATAGGTCCGGGCTTCGGTATACTGCTCAATAATAGCTTTTGTGACAAGCTCATGGCCTGTAAAATTATTACCTTTAAAGCCCCCTGTCTCTGCATAAACGATGGGGACACCCCTTTCCTGAAATTCATTTACAACCGATCCCACATCATCACCTACAAGATCCGAAATACATCCTGTGAGGACAACAAACAAATCGGCATCCAGAATTGTAAGAGAGGATTCTATCAATTCTCTGAGCCTTTCAGCTCCGCCAAAAATGACCTCGCGCTCGGTTGCGTTTGTGCTGGGGACTACGGCGCCTCCTCCATATCCTCCTCCCTGAAAGCCGTTATAGAAGGCCAGATTCATAAACTGCTTGTCCGCACAGCCAGGGCCGCAGTGTACAATGGGTATTACACCAGGTATTGCGGATGCGCTGTGCATTGCGGCGATAGAACAGACATAGCGTATTTGCTGTATAGAGTTTGTCTTATATGCGTTATCTGATTTTGCCTGCTCAAAAGGGCTGATGCTTTCATATTTAATATTAGACATATTGATTTATCTCCATATCAGTTATTTTTTTGTCCCTTGCCGGCGCAAGGTGAGCCCTTGCGAGCGCAAAGGGATCCTTCTGGCTCAGCCACTCTTTTTTATAGGGCAGCCTTACATGGGCAGCCAGATCCTGGTGAAACTTCTTGTGCGCGAGTATGTCAAGTATTGATTCACCCAGATTGAGCATTCCCTGGTAGCCAAGCGCGTGATGCTCGTCACCCAAGGGAGCTGCCGGAATGCCAAGCCGTGAGGCAAGGGGAGCCAAGCCGTTATGGCGAATGAGAATAAAATCGGGATTAACCCTGTTGAGCAGTCCGTAAAACTGGTATTGCTGGCGGTTGCTTACGCTGAAATGAGACACATCCCCATAATTGTCAACCAGATGGGTGAGTGAGTCCTGACGGGGATCCTGGCTGTCATATACCGGATCGTGGTGAAATACAAGGGATCCGTCTACCTCAATTCCAAGCTCGCGAAGCACGGCTATTAATCCGTGTGAATATGCCGAGCCTGTGGCCACATAGCCCTTTTTGCCCTTGAGAAGCTTACGGAGCTCCTTAAGCCTGGGGGTTATCCTCTCATGCTCCTTCTGTATATATGCCTCAGCTTTTTCCTGCCGTCCTGTTACCCGGGCAAGCTCGCGAAGCCATGCATCGGTGCCTGCAAAGCCGTAAGGCTGGGGAGCCTTGATTTCCGGCACACCAAATTCCTGCTCCAGCACTGCCCCAAGGTAGGAGGACAGGGTATAGCAAAAGCCCACGGTGGCAGCCGCTTCGGAGAGCTGGG
The DNA here is from genome assembly GCA_023390115.1 of Bacillota bacterium. Taxonomy (GTDB): domain Bacteria; phylum Bacillota; class Clostridia; order Acetivibrionales; family DSM-27016; genus Anaerobacterium. The sequence goes on along the minus strand of JAEWDM010000019.1, from coordinate 283,731 downwards.
CGAGCTCCTCCACGGTGGCCATGTCAACCACATAATTTACCCTCAGTCCAAGCTCCGCAAGCATGGGGGTAAAAACATCCGAGCCCCAGAGATTTATTACATTTACCAGGTCCTCCTGCTTCTTGGGGTTCCTGCGCACAATTTGACGCGCTATGCCATGCTGGGTTGCGTCAAAGCCGGTGCTCCAGTGTTTTGATTTAAAGCCCTCACAGTGAAGAGGAATGACAGGAATGCCTATTTCAGACTCCATCTGTGATGCGATACTGTCCACATCGTCCCCTATTATGCCTGTGGAGCAGGATGTAGCAATAAATACCGCTTTGGGACTGTGTCTCTGCCACCCGTCGCGTATGGACTGCTTAAGCTTTTCTACACCTCCGAATACCATATCATCCTCCTGAAGGTTGGTGCTTATTATGTGAAGGTTTTCGACGGGAAGGCCCCGCATTGCAAGCCCATTGCGGTAAATCGAATTGTATATTACCTGTCCTGCCCCGCAGCCTATGGGCGAGTGCTGTATAAGCACTGCGTCTCTTACGTTTCCCGCCTGGCACTCCACCATTTGCTCACTGCAGACGGAGCCCTGCGAAAAGGGGCCTTGCAGCTCACAAAGTCTGCGTGCCTTATCGCCGCATACAGACTGGCAGCCGGCACGCGCATATGCCGATTCGCTTGAAAGCTCAGAGGCTTTTCCATCCCATGCGATAATTGTACCTAGTCTTTGCTCCCGGTTTTCTACCACGGGAGTTTCAATATTAATCTTCATTAAGTATCCTCCTGCCTGCTTATAGCCCGTAATATTATGCATCAAAATGCATATAAAAAAAGGAGGCTTAAAACAAGCGGCGCCAAAACCGGCCGCAGCTTTAAGCCTCCTTTTTACAAGGTCAGCATATATTAACAATATAGATATAACATATATTAACATCACAAAATACAAATGTCAAATGCTAACTTCCATAGCTAAAAGCTTACGCGGCGTTAAAAGCAGCCAAGGGTAATATGCTCAAAGGCCTGCGGCGATTTTTAGGAAATTAAAAAAAAATAAATGTGCCTCAATAGACGGTATAAGTCCGTTTGAGGCATCTGGTACTGCGTAAAGCCGTCGCGAAAGGTTGACATACCGGAGTATGTCTGGTATATTAACCTATAAAGATTGACTATCTGGATTAAAATGGATAAAATTTGATTTAATAATTGGGGGTAACAAAGGATAAACGAAAGCTAACGGTATATTTTATATAAGCCTATTGAAAAAAATATGGGATAATGTACTATTTTAAAAATTATCTCATATGCTGTTTATAAAATTTAATATTAAAAATATGCGCTTAATCGTAAGAACGGGAGAACCGGTTAATTTTATAATCTTCTGGTTATAAAATTTTTAAAGGGGACTGTTCAGTCCTATCCTTTTGGGGTGAATTATGCCTTGCGGCTTAAAGCTTCAAGGCGTCTAGGGTTATCTTTCGATCCGAATCCGTCAGCTAATCTCGTAAGCGTTGGAAGAGAAGGTGGTTAATATGCTTTATTAATTGTACCTTGGTTTGGTACATACTTTTTTCGCATACCTTAAAACTGCAGATACTTTCTCTGCAGTTTTTTTGTCGTCTTAAAAAGTCCTTCCGTCTCGAAAGGACTAAAAGCGGCAGCAAAAAAATCTATTCTGGAAAACGGGAGGTTAAGAATTATGAGGTTAAGAGTTTTAAAGCTTTTAAGCATGTCCATTATGATTTTTATGCTTGCAGGGTTGATTTCCGCCTGCGGGAGCAGCGGGTACACTATAGGCGTTGTAACGGGTACAACCTTTGAGGCCGAGGCCAATAAGCTCAACCTGGTTAAGGAGGTAAAGCTGTACAAGGACGACACCCTTACATTATGGGAGCTTTCAAACGGAAGGCTTGACGGGGTAATAACAGACAGAATGGTCGGGGCCATAGGCATAAAAAACGGAGGCTATGACAACTTAAGGCTGGCAGGAGAGCTGCTGTATAAAGAGGTTATAGCCGTGGCGGTAAGGCAGGAGGATAAATCATTGCGGCAGGCAATAAACAAAGCCTTAAAGGAAATCATAGAGGATGGTACATATGCCTCTATAAGCAAAAAGTATTTTGATGTGGATATATTGGAAGGGGTTGAATATGCAAAGACCCATGCAGGAGAAGAGGAAGCCTCGGATGGAAGCCTTCAAAGGGTAAAGGATGCGGGTAAGATTGTATTTGCCATGAGCGGAGGCTATCCGCCGTTTAATTATTTTGATGACGGGGATCAGTTGACGGGCTTTGACGTGGATATAGGCAGGGAGGTAGCAAAAAGGCTTGGAGTGGAGTACGAGCCTGTTACTACAGACTGGAACGGAATATTGGAGGGTTTAAGGAGCAGCCGTTATGATGGTATATTCGGAAGCATGGCTATTACCGAGGAGCGCATGGAGGTAGTTGATTTTACAGACCCGTATTATTATTCCGGAGCCCAGCTCATTGTAGCAAAGGATTCAAACCTTCAAGGACCTGAAGACCTTGAGTAAAAAAACAACCGGCGGGACAGCAGGCGTTATAATGCTCAGCCGGTTATCCACTATGATTTGGATTGGGGGAAGCATAAGAATTGTATGATTTCAGTATAATATTTGAAAAATTTCACCTGTTTTTGCCAGCCGCCTTTGAAACCCTTAAAATAACTGCTGCCTCTATTATAGTGGGTATGGTAATAGGGCTGCTTACAGCCTTTGCAAAGATATCAAGATTTAAAGCACTCGGCTATCCTGCGGCGGCCTATGTTACAATTATAAGAGGAACTCCGATACTTTTGCAGTTGTTTATAGTCTATTATGGCCTGTCTGGAATTATAAAGCTTGACCCTTACCCGTCCGCCATTATCGCCTTTGGTGTGCATAACGGTGCATATATTGCTGAAATATTCAGGGGTGCCATAAAGTCAATAGATAAAGGGCAAATGGAGGCGGCCAGATCAATAGGCATGAGTAAATTTAAGGCGATGTACAGAATAATACTGCCTCAGGCATTTAAGAGGGCAATTCCTCCACTGGGAAATCAGCTTATTATAGCTACAAAGGATTCATCCCTTGCAAGTGCGGTAACAGTGCGTGAGCTTTTATTGAAATCACAGCAGCTGGGTTCATCCACGTACCGCTTTATGGAGTACTTCCTGATTGCGGGGATATATTACTTTATAATCACATCGGTATTGGGATTTATTGTGCATAAAGTGGAAAAAAGACTGGATGTAAGCAGCAGATAGGAGTGATTATGCTATGAATAAAAAAAATGAAGGTGCAATGCTAAAGGTTTTAAATCTTAATAAAAGTTTTGGGAAGCTTGAGGTTTTAAGGAATGTGACACTTAGTGTGGCGGAGGGAGAGGTGGTTTCAGTTATCGGTCCCAGCGGCTCCGGTAAGAGTACTCTGCTCAGGTGCATTAATTTTTTGGAAAATAGCCAGTCGGGAGAAATTTATATAGGCGGCAATATGATTGAGCGCAAAGAGAAGGTAGTAAATAAAATGCGCCAGAATGTAGGAATGGTGTTTCAGCATTTCAACCTGTTCCCGCATAAGACTGTTCTGCAGAACGTAATTGAGGGGCCTGTTCAGGTCAAGGGAGTGCCTAAAAAGGACGCTGTTGTGCGGGCTGAAAGGATCCTCCGGAAGGTGAACTTGAGCGATAAAACGCATGTATATCCCGCAATGCTTTCGGGGGGGCAGAAGCAAAGAGTTGCTATTGCCAGGACTCTGGCTATGGAGCCCGGAATAATATTATTTGATGAGCCCACCTCTGCGCTGGACCCAGAGCTGGTAGGAGAGGTCCTGAATGTTATAAGAGATCTTGCAAGCGAGGGCATGACGATGCTTATAGTTACCCATGAAATGAGCTTTGCAAGGGAGGTGTCCGACAGGATTGTTTTTATGGATGAGGGAAGGATAGTTGAGGAGGGGCCTCCGGAGGAAATATTTACAGCACCTAAAAATAATCGCACCCGAATTTTTCTGGGTAAGTTCTTGCAGGCTGTATAAGGGTGAAATGAGGTGAATAGCTATGAAAAGAAGCCATAGAAGTATAAAATTATGGAAAGACATTAAGCAGGAGCAGTGGGACGACTGGAAATGGCAAATATCAAACAGGATAACCGCCTTAGATGAGCTGGAGCAGGTTATAAATCTTACCGACAAAGAGCGCGAGGGAATAAATAAATGCCTCAAAAGGCTTAAGATGGCTATTACTCCCTATTATGCGTCATTAATGGACCCCGGCAAATTTGAATGCGGGATAAGAAGGCAGGCAGTTCCTACAATATGGGAGACCCGAATATCTGAGGCGGACTGCCATGACCCTCTGCACGAGGGGCTGGATTCCCCTGTCCCGGGGCTTACCCACAGGTACCCTGACAGAGTCCTGCTTCTTGTAACGGACCAGTGCTCAATGTATTGCCGGCATTGCACCAGAAGGCGGTTTGCAGGCCATGAGGACAGCCCTATGCCGCTGAAAAACGTAAAAAGGGCGATAGAGTATATAAAGGGCTGCAAGGAAATAAGAGATGTGCTTATTTCAGGAGGGGATCCGTTGTGTCTGTCGGATAACAAGCTTGAGTATTTATTAGGAGGCCTATCTGACATAAAGCATGTGGAGGTGGTGAGAATAGGAACAAGAACACCTGTGGTTATGCCTCAGAGGATTACTCCTCAGCTTTGTAATATGCTGAAAAAATATCATCCCCTGTGGATAAATACGCATTTCAATCATCCCGATGAAATTACCGAGGAATCCCGGAGGGCTTGCAGCATGCTTGCAAATGCCGGAATCCCTCTGGGGAACCAGACGGTACTGCTAAAGAATATAAATGACTGTCCGTATGTTATGAGAAATCTCATGCAGCAGTTGGTAAGGATGCGCGTAAGGCCATACTATTTATACCAGTGCGATTTGTCGGAGGGCATAGAGCATTTTAGAACCAGTGTTTCAGCGGGGGTTGAGATTATAGAGATGCTCCGGGGACATACCTCGGGATATGCTGTGCCGACATTTGTGGTTGATGCCCCGGGAGGAGGGGGGAAAATACCGGTAAATCCGCAGTATATGATTTCTCAGTCGCCGGATAAGGTAATATTAAGAAACTTTGAGGGAGTTATATGCACATATGACGAGCCAAGGGATAAGACTCACCGCTGTATGAAATGCGGTATGTGCGGCAGGTATAAAAATTACGGGTACAGGGGGCTCGAAAGCCTTATGAGAGGCGAAAGAATATGCCTTATACCAAATACCAATATAAGAATGAAGAGGAGGGAGGAGCATGTTAAATTCAATAACAGCGCGCAATGACAAAGGCTGCTACAAGTATTTTAAGGGAGTAAGGCTTTTTATGGACTATGTCAATTTGCGTATTAAAATACTGGAATATGAAGAAATCTCGGAAGACATATTAAAGGATATTATAGAAATGGCCAAGGGTGAAAGCCTTGGCAAGATTATTTCCAATATTAATATAAAAGCCATAAAGGCATTCATCTCCTCCGGGTTTCAAATTGAGGGTATGATTTACGGCTTTTTTAAAGGAGAGGATGCGCTTTGTGTTTCTTATTTTTTAGACGGCAGAAGGGTGTTATCCGCTGAAAAGGACAAAGAGGATGCAATTGTGCAAAGATGCATGAAATCAAAAACCAGCTTTGAATTAAAGAATATGGGGAATATTATCATAAGAGATGCCTTAAAGGGGGATATCCCCCAGATGACGGAGCTGTTTAAGACAGTGTTTGAGACTTATCCGTCGCCTGTGTTTAATGAAGAATATATAAAAGGCAATTTGAATACAAGTGCTTTATACAAGGTGGCCTGCATAGATGGCAGGGTGGCTGCCGCAGCATCCGCGGATATGGATAAGGACAATCTCAATGCTGAGATAACTGATTGCGCGACGTACCCACAATACAGAGGAAGGGGAATACTGTCAAATTTGATATATTATCTTGAGCAGGATCTGAGGGAAAGAAAATTTTACTGTGCGTACAGCCTTTCACGTGCCATAAATCCGGGAATAAATATGGCCCTCTATAAGCACGGTTATAAATGTACCGGAAGAATGCTGAATAACTGCAATATATGCGGGAGCTTTGAAGACATGAATATATGGTCCAAAAGGCTGTGACATTAATTAAGCTTGAAAGGGGGACATAATAAAAATCTATGTGTCCTCTCTTTTCTCTCTTAACGAAAACCTTCTTTTTATAACTCCCACCAAATTCTTTATTATAAGAAGAAACTCTATAATTATGAGAATAACAACCAGATATAGCAAATCCTTATGCTCGGTAAGCTTTTCCAATACATAGCTTACAGCGTTTTTAGGGGCGCCGGTATCCTGCTGCGGGTACAGCGCAATATTTATGATAGTTTCGTCCTCTAAAATATACTTTGCTGTTCCCACACTCTGGGTTTTTAATAAAGGAAGCCTCAAATCATTATTCAGGTGAAATTCTACATCCCGTATATTACTCTCTCCTATGGGATAGGTATAAAGAACCTCCTCCTGTGAAACGAGATTCAACTGTGTGTCGGATATGGTTATGCTATGCAATTGCTGTCCTTTTTCCACAAGAACATCCGTTTTAAAATTATCAAAGGCATAGTCGAAAATTTTTGAGGAATCGGACCACACGCTATTCTCAGGCGAATCGAGAATTATACACAGAAACCTTTGATTGCCTTTTGTTGCCGTAGTAATAGAGGATTGCTTGTTCTTATCGTTATACCCTGCCTTTCCTCCGTCAACTCCGTCATATTCCCAAAAAAGCTTATTATGGTTTACAAGCACTCCCGAATTAAAAACCTTTCCCTTGGAAGAAAAAATCCTTGAAAACTCAGGGTTTTTCAATGCATAGCTCATAAGCAGGGAAATATCCTCCGCTGTTGTATACTGCTCCTTATCAAAAAGCCCCGTAACATTTTTAAAAAGCGTGTTCTCCATATTGAGTTCCTTTGCCTTGCTGTTCATCATAGAGACGAATTTATCGGCATCTCCTCCCGCAAACTCTGCAAGTGCATTGGCGGCATCGTTTGCAGGTGTAAGGAGTATTGCGTACAGCAGCTCTTCGACAGTGAATTTCTCACCTGCTTCAAGATTAAGCATTGAACCGTTTACATCGACGGACTCCTTGCTTATGGCAATTTTTGCGTCAAGCTTTGCTCTTTCTATAACAATAATTGCCGTCATTATTTTGGACGCACTTGATATATGAAGCCTTTGAAATGGATTTTTACTGTAAAGCGTCTGCCCCTTAAGCGGCTCGGTTAATATTGCCGATATGGCATCAATATCGGGAGCTTTTTCGGCGGAAGAACCGGATAAGCTGAATGCTGAAAATGAGTATGATGCGACAATGATAATTATTATAAATAAGCAAAAAAACTTCTTAAGCTGCATTTTCAAATCCCCTTTCCGGCATTTGTATCAATTTTGCAAAGGAAATGTTTGAAATAAACATTTATATCAAGTATTATATAATTGATTAGTGTATTAGTCAATTTTGACGGTCTGGCGGCAAGAGAGCATGGAAACGGCAGGCAAAATTGCCGGGGCGGCAGGCTTTTGGGGTAGTCAATGGGCTTAAAGGGTCATTCATTTACTGGATGACATATAATTGTCACAATGTTTTAAAGATATTGTAACCAAATATTCATCTGTAAAAATTATAATTTAATACATCGGGCTATGAAAATATCTTTGTATAGGAGATTGCTATGAAATTACGAAGGCATATAATTTTAATTCTTCCTTTAACCCTTCTTCTGATAGTATCGATAGGGTTCAACATAATTTTGGCGGCATCCGACGGCAAGGCGGAGCCGGGGTCTGATCAGGACCCTCTGGTGTCTAAAAGCTATGTGGATGCGGGTATAGAGCAATATAAAAAAGAGGTGGAGGAATTAAAAAAGCAGGTGGAGGCGCTTAAGTCAGGCGGGGCCGGTACGGCGGCACAGGGCTTTGAAACCGTTTCTATAGATGCGGGCAAAATTGTTTATACGGGTGCGGGAACGGAAATTGTTATGAGATCGGGAAAGGCTGTGTCTGTTAAGGGACAGAACGGAGGGCTTTGTGATACAACCTCCGCTAAGGACCTTGACAACGGACAGGCATTGGAATACAATCATCTGGTTATTTCAGCAAGGGATGACGGAAGAGGCTTTAAGGTTACAGGGCAGTGCTGGGTGCTCATAAGAGGCAGCTACAAGGTAGAGGGCGCTCCGGCGGAACAGACTGAAAAGCCGGAGGAGACCGGTACGCAAAAGGGAATTGTTAATGCATCCTCCCTTAACATAAGAGCCGGACAAAGCACTGGTTCGCAAATAATAGGAAGCCTCATTAAGGGAGATAGCGTGACTGTGCTGTCAAAAAGCGGAGAGTGGTACAACATAAAGACTGCAAGTGGTATTTCGGGCTGGGTAATGGGCAATTATATCACCCTGCAGTAGCAATGAGGCTTTAATTAAAGGATTTTTGCCGAATTGTTTGACTTACGGGGCATTACTATATAAAATAGGTGTGTAGCCTTAAGTTGAATTTAGGAGTTTTGAATATGCTTTTTATACAGCAGTTGGACAGGAGATGAATTATGCTCAAGGATAAGTACAGCCTCAGCGACTTGATTGACCTTATAGAGTTGCTGAGAGGTGAGAAGGGTTGCCCGTGGGACAGAAAGCAGACTCATGAAAGCCTCAAAAGCTGTTTCATTGAGGAAACCTATGAAGTACTGGAGGCAATAGATTTAAATGACAGGGACAAGCTGTGTGAGGAGCTGGGTGACGTGCTTTTGCAGGTCGTGTTCCATGCACAGATAGCCAGGGAGACAAAGGCTTTTGATATAGATGATGTTATTACGGGCATATGCAGAAAGCTTATTTTGAGGCATACTCATGTCTTCGGAAATGATATGGCAGATACTCCCGAGCAGGTGGTAGAGAACTGGGAGGTTTTGAAGAAGAGGGAGAAGGGCCTGAAAACGCAGACCGGAGTATTGAAGGATGTGCCGTCAAACCTTCCTGCCCTGATGAGGAGCTATAAGGTTCAGCAGAAGGCGGCTCAGGTGGGATTTGACTGGGATAACTTAGACGATGTGTTTTCTAAGGTTGAAGAGGAAATAAGAGAGCTTAGGGATGTATATAAAAGTGAAAATATGGAAAGAATAAAGGATGAAATGGGAGATGTATTCTTTTCTCTGGTAAATTTGTCAAGGTTTTTAAAGCTGCAGCCGGAGCTGGCGCTTACCGGGACTATAAACAAGTTTATAAAGAGGTTTGAGTATGTCGAAAGCAAGAGCATAAAAAATGGCAATAAGCTGGAGGATATGAGCTTGGCTGAAATGGATCAGCTTTGGAATGAGGCCAAAGCATATTTTTCAGAAGGAAAAGCATAAAATCAGCAATTAATTGCCGGCTGCTATAATTTTTAAGTAGACCGTCAATTGTTTAAAAAGGAGGAAAATAAATGAACAAATCAGATTTGATAGCCGATATGGCTGAGAAAAGCGATTTATCAAAAAAGGATGCTGAGAAGGCATTGAATGCATTTATGGAAAGCGTAGAGGATGCTCTTTCAAAAGGAGAGAAGATTCAGCTTGTGGGCTTTGGATCATTCGAGGTAAGGGAAAGGGCTGCAAGGAAGGGAAGAAATCCCCAGACAAAGGAGGAAATAGATATTCCTGCTTCTAAGGCGCCTGTTTTCAAAGTCGGAAAAGCATTAAAGGATTCAATAAACAAGTAAAATAAATTGTGGATCAGAAGCTCCTGTGTATAATAAAATGCATGGGAGCTTTTGAATCATGGGATATTGAGTCTGGATGGGCTTACCTAAGGGGGAATTGAATTTTGAGAATTGACAAGTTTTTAAAGATTTCAAGGCTTATAAAGAGGCGCACACTGGCCAATGAGGCCTGTGAGCAGGAAAGGGTCAAAATAAACGGTAAAACTGCAAAGCCGGGTACTGAGGTCAAGGTGGGAGATTTGATTGAGATTCAGTTTGGAAACAGCAATGCCAAGGTAGAAGTAACTTCAATATCGGAGCATGTTTCAAAGGCTGAATCCAAGGAAATGTACATAATTAAATAGGCGCTTTTATTAAGAGAGCATTACTAATCAAGGCAGAGCGAAGGATTAAAAAAATAGATCTTTCAGCTTCTCTAGGCCTTGATTTTTTATTTATGATGTAATTTTTTCATTTGTACATGCATATTTATAATTAGCAGCCTGCCTGTGCAACTTATTTTGGACATCAAAAGCAAATGCGGGACAGCTTGGATAGTGAGTTAACGATGAAGCCTTTGTGAAAAATTTTGGTATCGGCAAGGGAATATGCGGTATATTCCGTGCCGGAAATGGAGACGAAAAATGATTGAAGAAAAAAAGGTTCCCAGACAGAAGTCACAGAATATCATCCTTGAAAACAGGGAAAAGCTTAGTATTTCCGGAGTTATCGATGTAGAGAGCTTTAATGACGAATCGGTTATAGTGGATACTGAAATGGGCTTGCTTATTATAAGGGGGGAAGACCTTCATATAAACAAGCTAAACCTTGATGATTCCGTGCTTAACATTGAAGGAGATATCATGAGCTGCGAGTATTCGGATAAGGAAGGCTCAAAATCCAAGGGCGGGGGCTTCTTTAGCAAAATGTTCAAATAAATTCTGTTTATAGTCATGGAGGTAGGATAAATAGTTGACTATTTCTGTTAGCAGTCAGGCGCACATTTTTTTATGTGCGGTAGTTGGCGGCATGATTATTGGATTTATCTACGATATCTTCAGAATTAAGAGGAGAACCGTAAGGACCAGAATCATTGCTACTAATATGGAGGATTTGGTATATTGGTTTATTGTTACACTGGTAATGTTTATAATAGTATACTACAGCAATGAAGGAGAAATAAGAGGGTATATTTTTGCGGGTACTATTTTGGGGGTTACTTTATATGCCCTTGCGTTAAGCAGGATTGTAATGAAGCTTTTTCTTACTGTAATAAAAATCATTTCCAGGATATTTAAAATCATATGGACTATAGCGACTTATCCTGTAAGGATATTGGCAAGAATATTAAGGAGGCCGTGCAAGTACCTGCAAAGACTGGCGGGGAAAGGCGTGAGGGGGGCGAAAAGAATTGGCAGAAGCAGGCTGCAAAAAGCTGCAGGACTGAAAAGAGTATTAAAAAATATAAGGAAAAAGATTTAATAAAGGAGGATTTTAAGCCGATATATAGAAATATATTATTTACACTTAATGCAAAGTGTATTTATACATTTTACGAGGAGCGGACAGGATATGAGCAAGAGGAAAAAATCCAGACTGGGTCTGTTTATAATACTTGCGGTTATTATATATTTATCCTGTATTATGATAGACCAGCAAAGAATCATATACGCCAAGCAAGAGGAAAGAAGAGAGATCGAAAGAAAGATTGAGGAGCAGAACAGGATAAATAAGAGCTTAAAGAGACAGAAGGAGGATATAAACTCCGATGAATTTATCGAGCGCGTTGCAAGGGAAAAGTTAGGGCTTATAAAGCCGGGAGAAAAGGTTTTTATTAATGTGGATTAACTCATTAAAAATAGCAGTAAAAATGCCTGTAAAAAACTTAAATCAGGTGCTTGACGAATTGTTGGATATGCTATATAATCAAAATGGTTTATAACTTTTTTAGGAGGATTTCTTAGTATATGCTGGTTGAGGTAGGAACGGTAGTTGAAGGAAAGGTTTCCGGAATTACAAGCTTTGGAGCTTTTGTTCAGCTAGCAGGTGGAAGGACAGGTTTAGTACACATTTCTGAAGTTGCGGAAGAGTACGTAAAAGATATCAAAGCACATCTTAAAGAAAATCAGTCGGTTAAGGTCAGAGTAATCTCTATAGACAACAATGGAAAAATAAGCTTGTCAATTAAAAAGGCACTTACAGAGACTGGAAAGGCTAGTGTTAGATCAAGCAGGCCTGCGGATGTGGAATGGAATAAAGTTGGGAATGATAACCTGTCGTTTGAAGAGCGCCTTTCGAAATTTATGAAGGACAGTGATGAGAAGCTTCACGATCTTAAAAAAAACTTTGAATCAAAAAGAGGAAGCGGCGGATACAGGAAATCCATTCAATTTTAGGCGACAAATCTTTATCTATGCAAATATGACGGACTTTAAGTCCGTTTTGTTTTTTCGTGGGGATGTTTAAAACCCTTAGAAGTTGGGAATTTTATAAGTGGAAAATTAAATAAAATTAAGTGTTGACACATATAGCGGTATGTATTATAATAGAAAAGTCGCCGAGGGGTGATACGCCATAAGAGTAAGCCGGAGTGGCGGAACTGGCAGACGCACAGGACTTAAAATCCTGCGGTCCTTACCGACCGTACCGGTTCGATTCCGGTCTCCGGCACCAAAATGCATTAAATTTCATATAATATTTATATATCGCGGGATGGAGCAGTCCGGTAGCTCGTCGGGCTCATAACCCGAAGGTCGTAGGTTCAAATCCTGCTCCCGCAACCAATTCAGAAGAAAGGCTCTCAGCATAAAGCTATGAGGGCTTTTCTTTTGTATCCGGACACATTTTGGGCCCAAAAGGGTGATGGCAAATAGAGACGTCTTTGCTGGCTCTTGTTTTTTGCCGTAATCTTCTAAATTATACTCTCTAAAAAATAAAATTATCAGAGAGTAGGCTTGACCGCCCTTTTTGTTTTCGGTTTTAATAGTGGGCTATGATTGTTTTTTGAGAAGTATTACGTTGCCTATGTACAAAGCCAGCTTGCAGAATGCGAGGATTTGGACGGTGATTTGGTAGGTGCCATTTGGCTATTAAAAGTATAAAAGTATGTGGGGACAACTTTCATGAAAGCCTGAGCAGCGATACCACATGATATAGCGGATTTGACTGCTCTTTTTGTCTGGACACAGCAGAAGATGGCACTGAATTCCTGAGGGCTTCTGGATATTGTATATGGAGTCGCGGTGTGCTATTATATGGAAAGGATAGCTTAAAAATATATGAGCCGGCATCCGGCTGTGAAATTAAGACTATTTGCATTTAATGGGGGGATAAAGGAATTGCTGGATTTTCAAAAATATAAAGAGTATTTCAATAAGCGCGATATGTTTTCTGTAAATAACGGTATGAGCTTGGTCGATATGGGAGAGGGGCATGCAAGGGTTGAATTGACAATAGGTGAAACAAGCAAAAATTATATGGGCAGCATGCATGGCGGATTGCTGTATACTATGGCTGATGTGGCCGCAGGCACAGCTATCGTCTTCTGCGGAAAACAGGCTGTTACTTTAACTGCTCATACCGAATATATAAAGCCTGCATTTTCCGGAAAGGTGATTGCTGAGGCTAAAGTAATTGCCTTTGGCAGGACAATAAGCAGGTGTGAGGTTGAGGTGCGGGCTCAAGATGGAACCCTCTATAGCAAATCAATTATTACAATGTTTATTACCGATAAAGATATACCTGTTATTTAATAAGTATGCATATAAATAATGCAGAGCGCTTTAGATTCTATCTTGGCAGCGGGAATTTTTAAAGCATTAAAATTACCTGTGATTTAGACGATATAACTAATAGTATAAAAATTTATGGCATAATATAAATTATTTAAAGAGAGGTAGCAGCATGAATGTATCTTTTTCTCAAAAGAGCTGGACAGTTGAAGGGCCTGACTATATAAATATGTCTCGCCGGACTGAGGGAAAAGAAAATGGAAGGGCCGATAGAGATAAAAATATATACACCTTAACTTCCGTGGTTGCAAAGCCTAATAATATTATAATCAGAGATCTTATGGAGCAGAAGCAGGAGCTGGCCGAGAGACGTGCTGATTATCTGGACAGTGCACAGGAGAAAGGCACTGATCCCACTGTTATAAGGGAGAAGCTTCACGAATTTGATACAAAAATTCAGGAACTGGAAAGCCAAATACGGCAAATACAGCTTGAGGAACAGAGCAAGGCTTTTAAAACAGGAGAAACCGAAGAGGAAAAGCAAGCTGGCAACAACAGCATGGCAAATAATGTGCAAGAAAATGAAGAAGAGGTGACAGATAAAAGAAAAGACCTGTTTGCTTCAAACGCCATGAGTTCTGTTTTATCCGCCCGAATGGAACTGAGGAATATAGAAGGTATAAAAAAGGCTCAGTCTGTGCTCAGGACCGAGGCTTTGAGCGTAAAAGAGAGAAACCCGGGAAGGTCCGAGACATTGAGCAAAAAGGCTGATGATCTGGACAAAAAGATAGAGGAAATAGAAAAGGATATAAATGATAAAATTTCAAGGGCTTCTGAAAAGGACGTGAAGGAAAGCTATGAGCGTAATAAAAGAGGCAGAATTGAAGAAAAAGGAAAGGATGCACACAAGGATGGACAGGAGATTTTCGAGCCTGATGTAAGGGATGCCGGGCAGCTTGCGGGGGAGAAGCTTTACGAGTATGAGCATATTGCCAAATATAAAACATTTTTATTGGGGCAAAAGGTGGACGCGGGTATCTGATTTATGCGAGGGCAATCCTGCATTATACAGAGAACCGTCCTTTTTGGTCAGACAACTGTGAGCTGCAATTTTGGCTTTGAATCGGGAAAAGCTTTTGGATAGCTTCATACGGAACTGTTAATATTGTTGGAGCCTGGGGAGGAAGATGGTGGACGCAAATAAGATGATATGATATACTCATAAATGAAAACAGTTCACCTTAAGGTTGCTACCAATTCACGGATGAGGAATTATGGATGCTGGATTTAATAAATATAAAACAAAAGTCTCAGGATATCAGGAATAAAAGAATACAAATAGCTGCTTTTTTAAAAGAAGCTTCTCGCAATATAAAAAGCAATACAATTGAAATGATATCCGCTTCTGATCTTAAGCTGATGTTTGAGCTGTATGATAAAATATTCTTTCAAAGCTGGTTTAAGAACAGCTTTCAGGGGAAACTCAAATTTTCACTTTCACGGCGTATGACAAGGAGTGCAGGGCTTACCCTTTGTCCTAAAAACATAGATTCCATAAAGCCTGAGGAGCTTTCTATAGAAATCAGGATAGGGGTTGACTTCTTTTTTCACTATGGAACGGTTAAGGGCACAAATGCGGTGTGCGGAATAAATACAAGCAGCAGCCTTGAGGCCATGCAGCTTGTATTTGAGCATGAGCTTTGCCATGTAATTGAGTTTGTTCTTTTTAAGAGATCAAATTGCAGCGGCAACAGGTTTAAAGCAATAGCCAATAATATCTTTGGGCAGACTGAAAGCTACCACAGGCTTCCGACGCACAAGCAGATAGCAAGGCAGAAGATGGGAATCAATATTGGAGACACTGTTTCTTTTACCTTTGAAGGAAAAAGGCTTACGGGAATACTTTATAATATAAATAAGAGAGCCACCGTAATTGTAAACGATAAGGGTGGTCATCTCACAGACAGGGCGGGGAACAGGTACTCAAAGTACTATGTTCCTCTGTCTCTTTTGGAGTAAGGAGAGATTAGGATTGATAAGGCGTGCAAAAAAAACGGATGCTCCCCAAGTGTCGGAGCTGCTATATATTATTCTGGATGAAATGGATATTCCCATGCTTAAGGTATATGACAAACCGAAGGTTCTTGAATTCATAGGCAAAGCATTTAATAGTGAGGCCGGCAGGTTCAGCCATAATAACGTAACGGTAAAGGAAATGGAGGGCCGTGCCGTGGGGATGGCGGTAGCATATCACGGTGCGGATGCCGCAAGGCTCGATAGAGAGCTTGCGGCAATTATAAGAGATACATTTTCCTTATGCGAGGATATTATACTGGATAAGGAAGCGGATGAAGACGAATTCTATATAGATTCTCTCTGTATTATGCCGGAATTCAGGGGAATGGGGATTGGCACGGAGCTTTTGAAAAGCCTTCAGGAAGAGGCAGGAGGCAATAGCTTTGCTAAGCTGTCCATAAATGTGGAGCTTAATAACACTCGTGCTCAAAGATTGTATGAGAGCATGGGATATCTTACGGAAAAAGAAATGGAAATAGCCGGACACAGCTATTTCCATATGATTAAAATGCTTTCTAAATCCCTATAGCCATTACATTGGATCGCAAAACTTATTGTTTATTATGCAAGGGCAAGGAGAAAGCAACAGCCGGGCTGGGGCTTAGTTTTCTTGCCTACAATATGAGAAGAGCGATTAATATGGTTGGAGTCAAAACTTTGATAGCAGTAATGTAGAAAGTATTTTTCAGTATTTCTTGTGAAGTTTCATTAATAAATATCAAAAACTGTACCGGTATTGATTTTTTATCAATTTAAGCACAGTTTTTCTTGTTTAAAACGCTGAAAGCCCTTGCTTTTCAAGGGCTTTCAGACAAATTTTGGCGGAAAGAGAGGGATTCGAACCCTCGGTCGGGTATTAGCCGACACACGATTTCCAGTCGTGCGCCTTAGACCAGCTCAGCCATCTTTCCATATAAAATTATACGGCACAAATATCAATACCGCTTAACTATTTTACATTAGATGCCGCTCCTTGTCAACAAGGATTAATTTAATTGTTATGGGATTTATTATAATTTATTATGAGCATTTGTTGTGATGTTTGTATTTCCAATATATTTTTACCTGCACTTTATGTAACAAATGCCTAAATCTATTAATATATTAATATTACAAATGAAATTAATATTAACATAAAGCTGAAAGGAGAGTTCATATGGGTGCATGTGGAGGGTTTGACGGATTTTTTGGAAATAATTCTACAATACTGTTTTTTATAATCATATTCCTTCTGCTGTTTTGGTGCGGTGGAATAGGTTATGGTGTTTGCAAGGATAACGCGTAAACATACTCCTAAAGATAGAAGTCACCGGTTGGTGGCTTCTATTTATATAATCGCCATAGTTTTTATTCAGGATATATATTTGATTATTTGAGCGGAGGTGAAAATATATGCATATGATTACAAGGGATACTGCTAAAAAAGTTATTAAAGGGGTTGTATACAAAGATTCCAACCATAATAATGCTATGGATAAGGATGAGCAGATACTTCCAGGTGTTACAGTAAATCTTTACAGGTCTGATCCCAAAAATAAAATTGATTCGGGAAAGGATGATGGGGTTTTTGTAATAAAGGAAAGGCTTATATCAAGTATAACAACGGATGAAAACGGAGAATACAGCTTTGATGCGGATGGAGGGAAATATACCGTAAGCTTGGACATAAATACGCTTCCTGAAGGTACGGGAGCGATAAACACTGATATATATATTGATGAAAAAAAGTCCTCTGCAAATGACTTTGCATTAAGGGATGTGGCTTCTATAGAATTAAAAACGGGAGACATGCAGGAGGTTGAATTTAACGAGGAGTTCTCTCTGAACATGGTTTTAAAAGATCGGGACGGAAACATACTGGCAGGAAAGGTAAGATATTCGTTTGACAACCGGCAGCTTAGTCTCGAGGACAGCAGGTTTTGTCCCAGAAATAAGGATTTGCAGAGCGTTAAGCTGAATGTGAATGTATCTGCGGGAAGTATAACCCGGCAGGTTTCAATAAATACAAAAATTCCCGAGGTGTCTTCCGAGGGAAAGGTAAGGATGGCTTTTGAAAATGGAATTCTGGACGAAAAGAAAAAAATACTTCATTATCTGTATTCCATATTTGACAGTCAAAAGCTCGTGAGGGAGTATAGGTCTTCAGTGCCTATTAAAAGTGCTACTACAATGATAAAGGAGATATATGACTATATCTCGGGAGATAATGCCGACAGTGAGATTAAAAGAGAGGCTGAACGATACATATCATCTCCTCCTAAGCTGGACAGGGTTTATACCAGCAAATCGGGATACTTTAAAGTACATTACACCCTGTCGGGAGCAAATGCGGTATCTGCGGCAGATACCAACAGGAGCGGCATTCCAGATTATATAGAGTCCGTGGGAGACGCCTTTGACAATTCAAGGCATATAACGTGTGAGACAAGAGGCTTTAAACCCCCTGCGCTCGATCCCGGCAAAAAGGATTTTGACATATATGTATACGACCTCAGGGGAATATACGGAGTGATGTTTCCCAAAACCTTTTATGGAATGGCATCATGGGGGCCCAGAACATCGTCCTGCTATATATGTATAGACAACAGCTACGCTGCTTCAAAGGGCTTTAAAAAAAGCAGGAATGATTGCATGAGAGTTACGGCTGCACACGAGTTTTTCCATGCCGTACAGAATGCGTATAACGCAGATGCCGATTCATGGTGGAAGGAGGCAACGGCCACATGGAATGAGGATGAAATATATACCGGAATTAATGACTATATTCAGTATGTAGACAGGGTATTTTCCAATCCTCATAAATCGCTTGAACAAAGCAATTACGGAGGAGTTATATTTGCAAAATACCTTTCGGAAAATATGGGAGGGCATAAGATTATAAAAAGGGTGTGGGAGCTTCAGGCAAAAGCTCATCGAAACAGCTTAAATGCCATCAATGATGCCATAAGGGAAATGGATCCCAAGGATAGTATCGAGACAGCATTCGGAAGATTTGCCGCCTGCAACTTTAATCCTGCCCAATATTACAAGGAAGGCGCATTGTGGACCGCAGCCCTCAAAATAAAAAACATATATACGGCATATCCCGTTGGAGATCAAAGCGGTAGGCTGGATCACATGGCATCCTGCTATATACTTTTTAAGCCATCTTCCGGGGCTGCAGGGAAAAATCTCAAAATAACGGTTGAAAGGCGCGGCGATAAAGGAATAAAGTTTAAGCTTCAAAAAAGAAAGCGCAGCGATGATTCCTGCGAAATTTCAGATGTTCAGATATCAGGAAGAAACAGCAGAGCACAAATAATATGTGAAAGCTTTGGAGAAATGCATAAGGAAATATGCTTGATTCCTATCAATGCACATAGAAAAACGGATAGGGTTTATTATAATTATTCCGTCAATACCTGAAAAATTTTATTTATTCTCTGTAAGGAGAGTAACACAAATCAAGAGCCATGAATAGTATGATAGTGACTGTAAAAGGCTATTGGGACTATAAATAAAAACACAGCATGGATTAAAAAGTCTGTTATAGCAGTGCAAAACACTATTGGCAGATTTGTCAAGTATTCTTGAAAAATTTGTAAGCATTATAAAAATTTGCATTGGAATTGTTCCCGCAATACCGAATAGTGATTTTGAAAGGAGTGAATTAATTATGTCAGATGAAAGAGGTGGATTTGGCGGCTTCTTCGGAGGAGGAGGCGAGTGGATATGGATAATAGTTATAATTATTATCCTATGCTGCTGCGGCGGATTTGGTGGTTTTGGAGGATTCGGCAACAATGCATATTGCAAGGATTAAATGTACATAGCTTAAAAGCTTAAAGCCAGGACAGGGAGGGCATATGCGCCTTCCCTTTTCTGCGCTAACCGCGCAAAACTATATTCGTGTACTTAAATAATTTCTGCAAAGCTCTTTTATACACTTTTTATATTCCTTCTGTGTAATCATGCCATTTTTGAGCATAACGGAAAATATCGATTTGGTACCCGAGTAATCGTCTATACTCTTTTCTACCTTCTTATCCGGTCGGACTTGACCATGCTGCGGCGTATTCATACCATTAATCTCCTAAAAGCTTATATTAATAAATTCTTTATAAAATAAAAAAATCCTTCTTAAACAAAATAATATAACTTTTTATATTTATAAGCAAGACAAATAGCTCATGGGATAAATTTCTATTATTTATAATTGTAGATTTGGATAATATATTATGCTATAATATAACATCGTAAATTCATTTTTATACATGAGGTGTGGAATGTTCGACAAACTTGAAGTGCTGGAAAACAGATACGATGAAATTAACCTGAAGCTAAGCGATCCTGCTGTTATTTCAAATCAGGATGAGTATAGGAAGCTGATGAAAGAGCATTCTGAGCTGGAGGATATTGTATCAAAATACCGTGAATACAAAAAAATCAGCAATGATATCGACGAGACTAAAGAGCTTCTTGGAGATAATTCCGACAAGGACTTTAAGGAAATGGCCGAAGCTGAATTGAAGGAGCTTTATGGACGCTTTGACAGTGTTAAGCAGGAGCTGAAAATATTGCTGCTGCCCAAGGATCCTAATGATGACAGAAGCGTCATTGTTGAAATAAGAGGAGGTGCGGGCGGGGAAGAAGCCGCTCTATTTGCAGGAGTTCTTTTCAGGGCGTATTCCATGTATTCCGAGCGAAGACGGTGGAAAACAGAAATACTTGATTCCAATGCCACCGAGCTGGGAGGCTTTAAGGAAGTGGTGTTTTCAATAGAGGCAAAGGGCGCTTACAGCCGCTTAAAATTCGAGAGCGGAGTGCATAGGGTCCAAAGAGTGCCTTCCACTGAATCAAGCGGCAGAATACATACCTCTACCATTACAGTAGCGGTTTTGCCTGAGGTTGATGACGTAGATGTGGAAATAAACGCCTCAGATTTGGATATAGATACATATCGTGCATCGGGTGCGGGAGGACAGCACATAAACAAGACCGATTCGGCCATCAGGATAACGCACAGGCCGAGCGGCATCGTAGTTACCTGTCAGGATCAGAGATCTCAGCATAAAAATAAGGACAGAGCAATGAAAATTCTAAGATCAAAGCTTTATGACATTGCACAGATGCAGCAGAATTCCGAAGTTGCACAAGCAAGGAAAAGCCAGGTGGGGACTGGGGACAGAAGTGAAAGAATCAGGACATATAATTACCCTCAGGGCAGAGTTACGGATCATAGAATAGGCCTTACCTTATATAAGCTGGAGGAGATTTTAAACGGAGATTTCGACGAGATCTTTGATGCTCTGATCACTTCAGACCATGCAGGGAGGCTCGGGAGCGGAAGCGATGAAGAGGACTGAAGATGTTATAACCTTTATCTGGTGAAATGCTGCAATATTACCGCTCCTTCCGGAATAAGATTATAAGGAAATGTTTTATTATCGGGGGGAGCTATGGAATATTTGATCCGTGTTACGTTAATAGGTCTGGCATCAGGAATTATAGGGACCTCTATAGGCGGACTTATGGCTTTTTTTATTAACGATATAAGCAACCGCTTTATGAGCCTCATACTGGAATTTTCGGCAGGGATAATGATCTCTGTTGTATGCTTCGAGCTGATACCGGAAGCATTCAGGCTGGGAAGTGCAGGCCTGACCTTTTTTGGGATATTTGCAGGTGTTTGTACTGTCATATTATTTGAAAATATGATGAACAGGGCAGAGATATTCAAGAGGAAGTGTGGAGCAGACAAGCTTTTGCAGACCGGAATACTCACGGCAATGGGCATTGCGCTGCATAATTTTCCCGAGGGCTTTGCGGTGGGTTCGGGCTTTGAGGCATCTGCAAGCCTGGGGATTACGCTTACCCTTGTTATATTGATACATGATATCCCGGAGGGAGTGGCAATGGCTGTACCCATGAGAGCCGGGGGATTTTCAAAAATGAAGGCATTTTTAATTACGGTGCTTTCAGGTGTACCGATGGGATTCGGTACTTTGGCAGGGGCTGTTCTGGGAGAGCTTTCACAGCTTTTCATATCCGTATGCCTGGGCTTTG
The DNA here is from genome assembly GCA_023390115.1 of Bacillota bacterium. Taxonomy (GTDB): domain Bacteria; phylum Bacillota; class Clostridia; order Acetivibrionales; family DSM-27016; genus Anaerobacterium. The sequence continues at coordinate 262,129 of JAEWDM010000019.1, read as the reverse complement.
CGGCAGGGGCAATGCTTTATATAGTGTGTGCGGAGATTATACCTCAATCAAAAAGGCTATACACGGGAAGACTTCCATCCGTAGGAAATGTTATCGGTATTTTATGCGGCATTTTAGTTACAATATATAATTGAAGGGAAGGCACGGGTGCGTGAAAACTGAAATTATTGCGCTGGATGTAAATAACATAGATATGAAAAAGCTTGGGTACTGTGCTGAGGTCATAAAGTCCGGCGGCCTGGTGGCATTTCCTACCGAAACGGTGTATGGATTGGGAGCCAACGCACTGGACGGGAATGCTGTTTCAGGAATTTTTGAAGCAAAGGGACGTCCGGGAGACAATCCCCTGATTGTGCATGTTGCATGCAAAGAGTCTGTCAATGGTTTGGTTAATCATATCCCTTACAAGGCCTCGCTTATGATGGACAAACTTTGGCCGGGACCTCTTACCATCATTATGGAAAAGTCCGGCATAGTTCCTGATTCTGTCACGGCGGGGCTGGATACCGTAGGTGTAAGAATGCCCGCGCACCCTGTAGCTTTGGCTTTAATACGGGAGGCAGGTGTTCCTATAGCGGCGCCCAGTGCAAACACATCAGGCCTTCCCAGTCCTACGATTGCCCGCCATGTTATGGAGGATTTGCAGGGTAAGGTGCCTGTTATCATTGACGCGGGAAGTGCGCAAGTCGGTCTGGAATCCACGGTAGTGGATATGACGTCGGTGCCTCCTGTGATACTGAGGCCGGGAGGAATAACTCCATTGCAGCTAGAGAGCCTGTTAGGCGCTATGAGTATTGATCCATCAGTTGTGGACGGAGTAAAAAAGGATTCTGTTCCCAAAGCTCCCGGAATGAAGTATACTCATTACTCTCCAAAAGCGAAGGTGATTGTTGTGGAGGGAGAGATTCAACACATTGTCTTTAATATAAAGAAATTGGCGGGCGAGTATAAAAGCAGGGGCATAAAAACTGGAATACTGGCTACACGGCAGACTATAGCCATGTACCCTTTTGAAAATGTAATATCAATGGGTGACAGGGAAAATCCCGAGACGATAGCGGCGCGCCTGTTTCAGGTTTTAAGGGAACTGGATTCCATGGGTGTACAGGTAATAATATCAGAGGCAATAGACAATACGGGAATAGGTCTTGCTGTTATGAACAGGATGAATAAGGCGGCAGGGTATAATATAATAAGGGTTTGATGAGGGAATTGGGGCTAAAGCTATGAAAAATATACTTTTTATCTGTACGGGGAATACCTGCAGAAGCAGTATGGCCGAAGGTATTTTTAAATCTATTGTGAATGATAATGCTAAGCTGTCCGGGGAATATACCTGTAGTTCTGCGGGAATTGCCGCCTTTACAGGGGACGGCGCCAGCGGCAACGCAATCAGGGCGTTGATGGAGCAGTGGGACATTGACATAAGCCTTCACCGCTCAAAGCAGGTAACCAGCAGGGATATAGACGAAGCATCCATAGTATTGGCTATGACCAGAGCCCATAAGGAAGGGATTGTTTCGATGTTTCCTAAGGCGCGCGGTAAAGTATTTACTCTTAAGGAGTATGCTTCCGGGGCTACTGATTACTATACCTCGGGTACCTCCAATTATGATCTTGATATTGTAGATCCGTACGGAATGCCACTCAATGTGTATAAGCAGTGCGCGCGAGAAATAAAGCATTCTTTGGAAAAGGTTTTGCGCAGACTGGAGAAGGAGTAGCAATAAAGATTTTATAAGAAAAATTTCAGGTGGAAAGTTTTTTTGACATATAAAACCTGATACTATAAAATAATTATGAAAAGTAAATGAGGAGGATACCAGCAATGATTGCAATAGGCAGTGACCATGGGGGCTACGCATTAAAGTTGAAGGTTATGGAGTTTCTTGAAGCTGAAAAATATGAAGTAAAGGATTTTGGAATCTGCAGTGAGCATTCGGTGGATTATCCTGATATTGCTCTGCCTGTCGCGCAGGCAATAATAAATAACGAGTGTGAAAAGGGAATACTTATATGTGGGACGGGCCTGGGTATTTCTATAGCGGCGAACAAGGTGCGCGGAATAAGAGCTGCGGTTTGCACTGACAGCTATATGGCAAGGATGAGCAGGGAGCATAATAATGCAAATATACTTGCACTGGGCGGACGTGTGGTAGGGGTGGACCTCGCGCTGGATATAGTACATACCTGGCTTAAGTCAGAGTTTAAGGGCGGAAGGCATTTAACACGAGTAAATAAAATCTGTGAGATAGAAAAAAACTTTTTAAAATAAGGGAGGTATTTGCGGCATGAATAACGTCTTTATTTTTGATCATCCTCTTATACAACATAAGATATCCCTTTTGAGAGATAAAAATACGAACACAAAGGAATTTAGGGAACTGGTTTCAGAAATTTCGATGCTTATGGGATATGAAGTGACAAGAAACATGCCCCTTAAGGAGGTAGAAATAGAAACCCCGGTAGGTATTGCAAAAACAAAGGTCATTTCCGGCAAGAAGCTTGGGATTGTGCCTATTTTAAGGGCCGGACTGGGAATGGTGGATGGGATGATACAGTTGCTGCCCATGGCAAAGGTGGGGCATATAGGACTTTACAGGGACCCTGATACCTTAAAGCCGGTGGAGTATTACTGCAAGCTTCCCGTTGATGCGGCGGAAAGGGATATTGTTATTTTAGATCCCATGCTTGCCACAGGAGGTTCTGCATCTGCTGCAATACAGTTTATAAAGGATAAGGGAGTAAGCAGTGTAAAGCTCATGTGCCTTATAGCGGCTCCGGAGGGTATAAAAAGAGTTAACGAATCGCATCCCGATGTTGAAATATACTGTGCATGTGTAGATGAGAAGCTGAACGACCACTGCTATATCGTTCCGGGCCTGGGAGATGCGGGAGACAGGCTGTTTGGAACTAAATAGCAATTGTCTGCATAAAGAAGCGATTAAGGGGATATATTTGGCTCCATTGAAGGTTAGGGGGAGTGCAATATGAGGCCGACTTGGGACGAGTATTTTATGGACATTGTGAATCTTATAAAGACCAGATCCACATGTATAAGGCGTCAGGTAGGGGCCCTGATAGTAAAAGACAAAAGAATACTTGCCACAGGATACAACGGTGCTCCCGTAGGCTGCAAGCATTGTGCAGAAATCGGATGCATGCGGGAGCAGATGCAGATACCTTCAGGGGAAAGACATGAGCTGTGCAGAGCTATCCATGCCGAGCAAAATGCCATAGTCCAGGCTGCGTATTCAGGAACAAGCGTTAAAGACGGTACTATGTACGTAACTCATCAGCCTTGTGTGTTATGTGCAAAAATGATAATCAATGCAGGAATTAAAAAGGTTGTTTTCAGTGGAGAGTACCCCGATAAGCTTTCTTCCGAGCTGCTTAAGGAAGCAGGCGTAAGGGTTGTCAAATTTTAAAGAAGGTGTTGTTTTGATATACGAGTATTTTATATCCTTCATTTTGTCCTTTATTGTAGCTTTTTCTGCCACACCCATAGCAAAAAAAGTTGCTTTTAAATGGGGTGCAATAGATGTGCCGAGAGACAACAGGAGGATGCATAAAAAGCCGATTGCCAGGTTGGGGGGTCTGGCAATTATATCAGGCTTCTTAGTGGCAATTTTATTCACTTCAGTAAGCCTGTATATAAGTGCTTCAAGTGCTTTTAAACCCAATTTTCAATTTATAGGGTTTCTTGTTGGTATACTTATCATTACAGTAATAGGGATAATAGATGATATCAAGCAGGTACGTGCAAGGTACAAGCTTGTGTTTCAAATTACGGCGGCATGTATCGTAGCTTTTACAGGGACGAGGATAGGCTTTGTGACAAACCCGTTTTCTTCAATAGGAATTTCTGAGCTCAATCCTGTAATATCCTATGGTATAACGATTTTATGGATAGTAGGCATAACCAATGCCGTAAACCTGATAGACGGGCTTGACGGCCTTGCAGCCGGAGTATCCTCAATAGCTTCTCTTTCCCTGTTTTTTATATCCATAATACTTGAAAGATGGGATATAGCAATAGTGACAGCGGCTTTAGCGGGATCTGCGCTTGGCTTTCTTCCGTACAACTTTAATCCTGCAAAAATTTTTATGGGGGACACAGGATCAAATTTTCTGGGCTTTGCGCTGGGAGTGATATCCATACAGGGTACACTGAAATCCTATGCTGCCATAGCAATAGCAATTCCTCTTCTTGTGCTCGGGCTTCCTTTGTTTGATACTTCTTTTGCCATTATCAGAAGAATTATAAATAAAAAGCCTATAATGGAGCCCGACAGGGGACATCTTCACCATAGGCTCATTGACATGGGTCTAAGCCACAGGCAGTCTGTCGTAGTAATGTATACCGTAAGCGCCACTCTGGGGCTTTGTGCCATAGTGCTGGCGGATAAGGGAGTATTGAGTGCCATTATACTGGTGCTCGCCATTTCTGTTTTTGTTATAGCCGGCGCCAGATATATGAGTGAAATTACAACGAGAGATGATGATGAGTTTGAAAAGGTGCCTGAAAATGATCCCGGAGAGAATTCCAAGGATGCCGATCACAGTGATGCTGTGAACGAAAGCATCATGCCTTCTTCAAAAGAAGACCTTCCTTCCTCAGAGGAAGACACACCTTCGGTACGTAAGGATATTTCTTCCGAATTGTTATAAAATCTTATATTATATGTGCTTAACTTAGAGGAGAACCAAAAGTGAAAAAGTTAAAAGTAATGACTGTTTTCGGTACCAGACCTGAGGCAATAAAAATGGCGCCTCTGGTAAAGGAGCTGGAAAAAAACGAGAAAATTCAATCGGTTGTGTGCGTTACGGCACAGCATAGGCAAATGCTAGATCAGGTTCTTAATATTTTCAATATAAGGCCTGATTACGATTTAAATATAATGAAGGATATGCAGACTTTGGCGGGTATTACTACAAGGGCTATAGAGGGCTTAAACGGTATCTTCGCAGACGAAAAGCCCGATATTGTACTGGTGCACGGAGACACCACCACAACCTTCGCGGGGAGCCTTGCCGCATTCTACAATAAAATACCTGTGGGACATGTGGAGGCTGGTTTGCGTACGTTTGACAAGTATTCTCCTTATCCTGAGGAGATGAACAGAAAGCTCACGGGAGCGCTGGCAGACCTGCACTTTGCCCCTACCGGAAAAAGCAGGCAGAACCTGCTGAATGAAAATATACCTGAGGACAAGATATATGTTACAGGAAATACTGCCATTGATGCTTTAAAAGCAATTATCACAGACAAATGTGTTTTAAGTGGCACAGGGCTCCAAAAAATTGACCATCCGGGAGCAAGAGTGATTGTGGTTACGGCTCACCGAAGAGAAAATTTAGGAGAGCCCCTAAAGAGCATTTGCCGTGCATTAAGGTTTATAGCCGATAAGTATACGGATGTACAGATTATTTATCCCGTACACTTAAACCCCGCAGTTCAGAATGTGGCAAGAGAAATTCTCGGGGGACATGAAAGAATATACCTGATTGCTCCTCCCGATTATCAGGAGTTTGCCGCTTTAATGAATAAAGCCTACTTTATAATGACTGATTCAGGAGGGGTACAGGAAGAAGCACCGTCTCTCGGGAAGCCTGTTCTTGTGCTTAGAAATGAGACTGAAAGACCTGAGGGCATAGCGGCGGGGACACTCAAGCTTGCGGGTACGGACGAGGACAGGATAATTGCCCTTGCGGGGGAACTGCTGGAGGATGCCTCGATATACAGCATGATGTCTAAAGCCGTAAATCCGTATGGGGACGGACAAGCATGCAGAAGAATAGTGCAGTCTCTTTTATACCAATTTAAATACAGCCCCGAAAAACCTTGTGAGTTTAAAATATAGAAAAGTATAAAAAACACATGATATTTAAAAGGCGGGGTAGATGACTGCTCCGCCTTTTAAATCATGTGTTTTATATTTTCATGATTTTCTGTTCCTCCTCTAAGGGAGCAAATCCTGTGAGCTTCCCGAAGGGTTTTCTATAGTCTCAGGCTGTGATTTATCATATATGCTTCGCAGTATAACAATATTGACCCTTCTGTTTTTAGCCTTATTTTCCGCAGTATCGTTTTGGGCTATGGGCATTTCCTCCCCGTAGCCTGCAGATGAAATCTTTTTGGGGTCAATTCCGGCATTTTTTACGAGAAGCCTTAGTATATTATTTGCCCTGGCAGTTGACAATTCAAGATTATCCGCATATTTAGAGGATTTTGAAAGGGGATCGGAATCTGTGTGCCCCTCTACCTTTATGTAGTTACCGCTTATCTTTTTAAGCACCTCTCCAATTTCTTCTATTGTAGGTTTTGAATCAGGTTCTAAATCCGCGCTTCCCGGTTTAAAAAGAAGCTGTGCGGTGATTGAAATAACTATCCCCCGCTCTTCAAGCCTCACATCTACATTTCCTCCCAAGCCGCCGCTTTGTATAAGCTCCGACACGCTTTCCCTCACAGCTTCCATCTGCTGCTGCTCATTTCTTGACGGAATCACCGGGCTTGCGGGAAGTGCGTTGGCCCCAAGATTTATGGGGGAATTCCCACCGCCGCTGGTGGGCATGAAGGTACTGCCCGTGCTTGTCCCGAGAACCTCCTGAAAGGACTGGGAAAACTCCTCAAACTTTTGTTGGTCCATCTGGCTCATTGAATAAAGTATTATAAAAAATATAAGCAGCAAGTTCATAAGATCGGCATATGTCAGCAGCCACCGTTCGGAGGTATCCTTTATTATTTTTTCTTTCGCCAATTTTTATCCCTCCACTTCTTCCAACTGTCCCTGCTTTGAGTCCGATTTTCCACTCATCTTTTCCAGAAGCGTAAGGTTTAGCTTTTCTTTTATTATTCTGGGGTTTTCACCGGCCTGTATAGAAAGAAGACCCTCTATGATCAGGTCATTTATCATTTTTTCCCTCTCGGCCTTTACCTTGATCCTTGAGGCAAACGGAAGATATACGGCATTGGCAAACAGAACACCGTACATTGTGGCAACAAAAGCTGTTGCTATCATGTGTGCAAGAGCGACGGTGTCGGCACCCATATGGCCGAGTATATTTACCATTCCCATAACTGTACCCAGCACTCCCATTGTGGGAGAATATCCACCTGCCGCTTCAAACATTTTGGCTGCTGATTCATGAATGCTCTCTCTCAGTTCATTCTCCCTTTCCAGTATATCCTTTATTACTTCTGTTTCTATACCGTCTACAACAAGAGCAAGTCCCTTTTTGATGAGCTCGTTTTCATTGCTCTGCGCATCCTGCTCCAGGCTTAGCAGGCCGTCTTTTCTTGCCTTCTCCGAAAGTTCGGCAAGCTGGTTTATCATATCCACTTCATTGTAATGCTTTATAGTAAAAACTGTTTTTAATGCACTGGGAATCTTTTTTAATTCTGAGACGGGGAAACTGAGAATTACAGCTCCTATGGTACCAAGAATAACGAAGGAAGCTGCCGGAGCAGATATTAACCCGCCCATGGCGGCAAAATCAAATTTTGCTTCAATAAGAAACCCTAAAATAAGACCTGAAAATGAGACAATAAGCCCGATTAAAGCACCGATATCCATAAAATCACTCCTGTAGATGAATTATTGCAACTACATTATTAAACAATTGCAATTTTGTAATTATGCAATTATTACATAAATAAACCATAGCACAAAAAAATAATGTAGGCAATATTGTAAATGATTGCTATTTGTTAAAAAAAAATCAATCAGGGTATTGATTTAAATATACCTCTGTGATATTATAATTTACAAATTTATTTTTTGTGCAACAGCCTTGCTGGAAGGGCATTGCAATAGTTGTAAAGCCCTTATGCATATTTTGTTTATCGGCATTTGCATATTGGAACTTTAATTATTTTTGATAACTATGTGGATTGAAAATTTATTTGGCAGTAAATTGGAAAAGTTTATAGCCAGAAGAGTATGTATGCTTTTTTTATTGCTGGCGCTATTAAACTTGCTATTTATACAACCTAAATGGCCGGTGCTTTTTGGCTTGCTTGCGGGAGGTGCTTTCAGCCTTCTGAGGCTCTCTTCACTGGCATCATTCCTGTCGCGTTTGCTTGCTAAGGGTGATAAAAGTGCGACTCAAAGGAAAGGAGTATTAAATTATATAATAGGCCAATTTGCTGTTGTTGTGCTGCTTACGGCTGCTATTAATTTAAGTGTTCCCTTATTTGCCGGAACAGTTGCGGGCGTTTTGCTGGTTCCTGCTGTTATCTTTATTAATAGTATTACCGAAATATTAAAGGTAACACATAATAATTTTGAGTAAGAAGGTGCAAACAATGGAGCTAGGGGAAAAGCTGACTCATGCCATGGAGTCCCATGAGATGTTTGGTATAGTGGTTTTTGGATATAGGATTCCGGTATCTGATACTATGGTGGTAGTGTTGATTGTAGTTATAGCCTTAATTTCGCTTGCTTTTATTTTTACAAGAAAAATGAAAGCAGTGCCTGAGGGCAGGCAGAGTGTTGTTGAGGTTGTCGTAGAATTTATAAATTCATTTGCAAAGCAGAATGTGGGACATCACTGGAAGCTTTTTTCGGCATATCTAGGAACAATACTTTTGTTTCTTATATTCTCAAACACTATTTCTATCTTTAATATAATTCCGGGACATGCTTTTAAGCTTCGTCCACCTACGAGAAATATAAACGTTGCTGCTTGTATGGCCATTATATCAATACTGGTAGTGCTTTTTTCGGGTATAGCAATTAAAAAGCCAAAGGCTTGGCTTAAGAGCTTTACAGAGCCGATGCCTGTAATATTGCCCTTTAAAATCCTTGACTATTTTATAAGGCCGTTTTCTCTGGCATTGCGTTTGTTCGGAAATATAATGGGCGCCTTTATTATAATGGAGCTTATATACCTTGTTATGCCGGCAGTGATACCTGCTGCCCTGAGCATATATTTTGATTTGTTTGATGGAATCTTACAGGCATACATATTTGTTTTTTTATCTTCGCTTTATATAGCGGAAGCCATTGAGTAAGGGAGGTGAGAGAATGGGCGTAAACGGTTTTGTAGCTATTGCTGCAGCTATTGCTGCTTTTACAGGAATTGGGGCAGGAATTGGTATAAGTATTGCCACCGGTAAGGCCTCTGAGGCAATCTCAAGACAGCCGGAGGCATCTGGCAAAATAATGAGCGTTACTTTATTGGGAACTGCACTTTCAGAAGCAACTGCCATATACGGATTTGTTATTGCGTTGATATTGCTGCTTATGAAATGGGCGGCATAATTCTGCTGTTGGCTGATTGCTTTAAAGAATTAAGGTTTAGATATGTGAAAGGATGCTTGGCAGATCCTTTCACATATTGACAACGAGGTTCGTGCTCATTTCTGAAGAGCCGCATATTTCTTAAAAGGGCCATTTTTAAGAAGCTGGCTTTTCAAGATGGCATTATATATACAGCTATTAACTATAAGTGTGGTTTCTGAGAGGGTGGGACATATGCTTTCATTTGAAAAGTTTGATTTTATTTTTGTGGCAATCAATCTGGTGATCCTCTATTTTTTTATGAGAAAGCTGCTTTTTAAGCCGGTGACTGAGTTTATGGAAAAGAGATCTAAGGGCATCCGGGATTCTCTGGACAATGCGGAGAGGGACAAGTCCGAGGCGGCTGAATTAAAGAAAAAATATGAGGAGCAGTTAAATACTGCAAGGGCAGAGGCGGATAGAATACTTGAGGAGGCACGTGCGAGAGCAAACAAGGAGTACGAAAGTATTTTATCCGAGGCCAAAAAAAATTCAGAGCTGATTATTTCCAAAGCAAGAGATGAGATAGAGCGTGAAAGAGAGCAGGCCATGAAGGGTATAAAATCTCAGGTGGCCGGACTGGCACTCGCTGCTGCGTCAAAGGTTATTGAGGCCAATATGGATACCGACAGCAACAGGGTGCTTGTGGATAAGTTTATAGACCGTGTTGGTGCGGCTTAGCTTGATTATTTTAGCAGAGAAGGTGTTTTAAAGTGCCTTTAATTGAAAAGAGGTATGCAGAGGCTTTAATTAATATAGCGTCAGAGCAGAAAGCTATTGAAGAGTACAGGCAGGATTTGTCCTCCATAGCTTATGTGTTTGAAAAGAATGACAGCATAAGGGAGTTCTTTAAAAATCCTGAGATTAAGGCTGAAATAAAGAAAGACACAGTTAAAAAAATATTTTCGGAGAGTGTGAAAGGTCATCTTATTGAGTTCCTTATGCTTTTGCTGGATAAAGGCAGAATAGGTCTGCTCCCGGGGATATGCAGCGAATTTGAAGAGCTGGCAGATAAAAAAGAAAATATCCTTCACATTATTATAGCTTCGCCGATGGAGCCTGAAAAGAAGCAAATAGATTCCTTGTGCGAAAAGTACAGGCTCATGTACAATGCACGATCCGTTAAGGCCAGTGTCGAGATTGATCCGGGGCTTATCGGAGGGCTCAGAGTAATAATAAGGGATAAGGTTATGGACGGCTCCGTAGAGGGCAGGCTGGAAAGCCTTAAGGAGTTTATAATGGGAGGCTGAAAGCGTACTGTCAAAAAGTAAAGCAAAAATAAAGGTATTATAATTATGTAAAATTTACCCGTTTTGAGGATAACGATGTTGACGAGATAGCAGGCTGTAAGGATGTATGTGCTTTTAACGTTGATAGCTGAGGATTCACGATGGGGTTGCTGAGGTGATATAAATGAATTTAAGGCCTGAAGAAATTAGTTCAATAATAAAAGAGCAAATTGAGAACTATGGGGTGAAAGCCAAGACCGAGGATGTAGGATATGTTATTCAGGCAGGAGACGGAATTGCAAGAATATATGGGCTGGAAGGATGTATGTCCGGAGAGCTGCTGAAATTTGACAATAATGTTTTGGGAATGGCGTTAAATCTTGAAGAGGACAATGTAGGATGTGTTATTTTAGGAAATGCCGGGGATATAAAGGAGGGCTCACCTGTCAAGCGAACCGGTAAAACGGTTGAGGTGCCGGTGGGCAAGTCTCTTATAGGCAGGGTGGTTAACCCCATGGGAATCCCTGTTGACGGCAAAGGCGAGATCAATACCGGCAGGTACAGGCCGGTAGACTTCACCGCTCCGGGTGTTGTTGACAGAAAGTCTGTAACCAAGCCGTTGCAGACAGGGATTATAGCAATCGATTCCATGACACCTATAGGAAGAGGACAGAGAGAGCTTATAATAGGAGACCGGCAAACGGGTAAAACCGCTATTGCTATTGATACTATAATAAACCAGAAGGGCAAGGATGTTATTTGCATTTATGTTGCAATAGGGCAAAAGGCATCGACGGTTGCGGGGATAGTAAACACTCTTGATGAGTTCGGGGCTATGGAGTATACCGTTATTGTCTCCTCAACGGCAAGTGAAACAGCTCCTGTGCAGTATATTGCTCCTTACGCTGGCTGTGCCATAGCGGAGGAATTTATGTACAATGACCATAAGGATGTGCTTATAGTATATGATGACCTTTCCAAGCATGCCGTTGCATACAGGGCGATGTCTCTTCTTCTAAGGCGTCCGCCGGGAAGAGAAGCCTATCCAGGAGATGTGTTTTATTTGCATTCCAGGCTTCTTGAAAGAGCCGCAAGGCTCAGCGATGCTCTTGGGGGGGGCTCTATTACTGCTCTCCCTATTATAGAGACACTTGCAGGTGATGTATCGGCATATATACCTACAAATGTAATATCCATTACCGATGGGCAGATTTATCTTGAAACCGAGCTGTTTTTCTCCGGGCAGAGGCCCGCTGTAAACGTTGGCTTATCTGTATCAAGGGTTGGGGGTGCTGCTCAGATAAAGGCCATGAAGAAGGTTGCGGGAGCGCTGAGAATAAATCTTGCTCAGTACAGGGATCTTGCCGTGTTTGCCCAGTTCGGCTCGGATCTTGATAAGGCGACACGAGACAAGCTTACACAGGGAGAGCGCCTGATAGAGACCATAAAGCAGCCGCAGTATTCCCCAATGCATGTAGAGGATCAGGTTATGGTGCTGTATGCCTCTACCAATAAATATCTTATGGATTTGCCCGTGAAGGATGTAAAAAGATTCAATAGCGGACTGACTAAGTTCATAAGAGACAGGCATCCTGAGATCCCTCAGAGCATAGCGGAAACGGGTGAATTAAGCTCTGAAACAGAAGCCTTGCTGAAAGCTGCCATAGAAGAATTTAAGACAGTATTTATTTAAGTGGGATGTGGGTGATACCATGGCTAATATGCGTGAAATAAAGCTCAGAGTTAAGAGTATAAAGGAGATAAGGCAGATTACAAAGGCAATGAAGCTTATTGCCGCTGCCAAGCTCAAAAAAGCCAGACAGCAGCTTGACCAGACCAGACCTTATTTTGACAGGATTAAGGCTACTATGGCGGACATCCTCCGGCACAGCGGAAATGTAGAAAACAGGTTTTTTGATATAAGGAGTGAAAATACCGGAGGTAAAAAGGCTTATATTGTAATCACGGGAGACAAGGGCCTGGCAGGGGGATATAACCATAATATTATAAAACTTGCTGAAAGCTGTATCAGGAAAACACCTGACGCTCTGCTATTTATTGCCGGACATATGGGCTCCGCGTATTTTTCAAAAACCGGCTACAATATAAGTCCGGACTTTGATTATGTGGTTCAGGACCCGACAGTATACAGGGCCAGAGAAATAGCGGAAATTATTTTGGACGGGTTTGAGCGTGGTGAGTTTGACGATGTGTCTATTATATATACAAAAATGATATCTACTATAAAGCAGGAGCCCACTGTAATGAAGCTGCTGCCTTTAGAGCTTGGGGCTATAGTGGGAGATTTCAAGAAGCCGGGAGATAGTGCTTCTGAAATTAAGATCGATGATTCTTTGAGCTATGAGCCGTCACCTGAGGCGGTATTTAATGTGCTTATACCCAAATATGTTAAGGGAATAATATACGGAGCTCTTGTGGAAGCTTTTACAAGTGAGCAGAGTTCGAGAATGTCTGCAATGGACAGCGCAACCTCAAATGCTGATGATATGCTTCAGAGGCTCAATCTGTATTACAACAGAGCAAGGCAGGCCGCCATAACGCAGGAGATTTCTGAAATAGTCGGAGGGGCTGCCGCGCTTAAGTAAACCCTTAAGCTTGCTTAAAATATAAGTGTTAATCTTGAATAATTTTAGAATGAGGTGAATTTATGGAAGAAGGGACGATTGGGAAAATAGTCCAGATAATTGGGCCTGTAATAGATGTTAAGTTTGAAAGCGGGTTGCTTCCTAAAATTTATAATGCCCTGAAAATTAAGGACGGGGATAGCGGTATAACCGTTGAGGTGATGCAGCATCTTGGAAACGATACTGTAAGATGTGTTGCAATGTCTTCTACGGACGGATTGGTCAGGGGAATGGATGTTGTTGATACGGGAGATGCCATTAAAGTTCCCGTAGGCAAGGAAGTGCTCAGCAGAGTTTTTAATGTGCTTGGAGATCCCGTTGACAAAATGGGAGATGTAAATGCCGCCGAGTATTGGTCAATACACAGAAAGGCGCCCGGCTTTGAGGAACAAATGCCTGCGGCCGAAATGCTGGAGACGGGAATAAAAGTAATAGACCTTTTGGCACCTTATGCAAAGGGGGGGAAGATAGGCTTGTTTGGAGGCGCAGGGGTTGGAAAGACAGTGCTTATACAGGAGCTTATAAGGAATATTGCCACAGAGCATGGCGGATATTCAGTATTTACAGGTGTGGGAGAGAGAACCAGAGAAGGAAATGATTTATGGAATGATATGAAGGATTCCGGAGTTATAGAAAAAACGGCAATGGTTTTCGGACAGATGAATGAGCCTCCCGGAGCCAGAATGAGGGTCGGCCTTACAGGCTTGACAATGGCAGAATATTTTAGAGATACTCTTGGACAGGATGTTTTGTTGTTTATAGACAATATTTTCAGATTCATCCAGGCAGGCTCGGAGGTTTCGGCGCTGCTTGGAAGGGTGCCTTCCGCCGTGGGATATCAGCCTACGCTGGCTACTGACGTGGGCGAGCTTCAGGAAAGAATTACCTCTACAAAGAAAGGATCGGTTACATCCGTTCAGGCGGTTTTTGTTCCTGCTGATGACCTTACTGACCCTGCTCCTGCTACCGCATTTGCACATCTTGATGCTACAACGGTGCTTTCAAGGCAGATAGTGGAGCTTGGAATTTACCCGGCGGTTGATCCTCTTGACTCCATTTCAAGGATTCTTGATCCACGTATTGTGGGAGAGGAGCATTATTCTGTTGCAAGAAAAGTTCAGGAGGTTTTACAGAGATATAAGGAGCTTCAGGACATTATTGCTGTGCTTGGAATGGACGAGCTTTCGGAAGAGGATAAGCTTTTGGTTTTCAGAGCCAGAAAAATACAGAGATATTTATCCCAGCCATTCTTTGTTGCGGAACAATTTACGGGATATCATGGCAGGTATGTGCCTATAAAGGAGACTATAAGAGGATTTAAGGAAATTTTAGATGGTAAAATGGATCATATTCCTGAGAATGCTTTCTTTATGAAAGGCACAATAGACGAGGTTTATGAGGAAGCGGGCAGGATGTAAGGGGGGCGTAGCTTATGGCTGCTGTATTTTATCTGGAGATAGTTACACCTGAAAGGAAGTTTTTTTCAGGTGAGGTTGAAGCGGTTATATTGAGGACCCCAGACGGTGAAATGGGAGTGCTTAAGGATCATGCGCCCATGGTAGTTGCTGTGGACATAGGCCCCATAAAAATAAAAAAGGACGGGGAATGGCTTGAGGCTGCTCTTAGTGAAGGCTTTATGGAAATTGAAAAAAATACGGTAATTATTTTAACCGATACAGCCGAATGGCCTGATGAAATTGATATAGCAAGAGCCAAGGCTGCTGCAGAGCGCGCTGAGGAGCGGCTGCGCAAGGGAACAAGCCGCATTGAATATATTCATTCGAAGTCTGCAATGGCAAGGGCGGTTGCAAGGCTTAAGGTTGCAAAGCAGATTAAATAGAAAAGCATTACTTTAAGCAAAATATCCCGCTGGCAGTTCACGCCGACGGGATTTATTATTTTAATACCATTTATTGTAGGTATTATAAACTTTTTTTGCATAAAGCTTGGTTTTCTGGGGAATGGAGCATGATTTTACCGAGGTATGCCAGTCGGATATTTTCTTGTACGCGGATTTCATAAGCTCCTGAAAATTGTGTCCCTCCCCGGGATATGTTACGCATACAGAATAGAAATAATTCTCAAAAGCTTCTCCTTGCTTCTTAAGGCTTGAATCTATACTCTCCTGGATTTTAGCATTGCACAGCCCGGCATATCCACAGTCGGTAAGAGGCAGTACAACAAGTATATCGCTTCCCTTATTAAATATTAAGGTATCGGGAATACTCAGCATAGGTGAAATAGTATCTATTGCGGTACGGCATGCGGCATTGCTTTTTTCTTCAAAGTATTGGTTGTCCTCGGCGCTTTGGATGGGATGGAGCAATGTGATGACTACTATGGAAAGAGGATTTTTTGTTTCCTCCGCCATGCACAACTGCTTTTCCATAAAAGAGTCAAAGCTCATAACTATGCTTTCTATGCCGCCGGTATCGTAAGAAAATTTTTTTTCAAGCCTTATAAGACCTCTTATAGAGTTCTCCAGACGGTTTGAATTATAGGGCCTGATTATAAAGTCACTTGCACCGTATTTAGCCGCCATGTTTCTGTATTGAAGCTTTTCAACCTTGGAAATTATCACTGTGGGAACATTTTTGCCAATGCCGGCTTTTATGCTTGCCAGAAGCTCAAAGCCTTGATCTTCGGACGGGAAAGCGATATCCATTACAAAAAGAGATATATTTTCCAGCTTCTCTGTTTTAGGCTTGAATTCATCTATCGAGCATATATCAATAACTTCGAAATTTCCTACAAGTCCGAGGACATGCTTTACCTTTTCTCTTTCAAAATCTGCATAGTCCAATATAACAACTGTGCCGTCCACTGCATGCACCATACCTTTTTTAGAATTTACAACCTACTATCAATATATCGGCTTTTTATGACAAATTATGAGCACAATTAATTATTTTTAAATGTTAGGGTCAAATTCAAAGGTATTTTTTACTATACCGGGAAGTATGCTGTATACAGGGCAGCCTATCTTTGTGTCAAAGTGCCTGCGGCAGTTGATTATTTCTTTCCACTTCAGTATTGAATATTCATTGGTACCGTAGCGCAATGCCACATCAATCATTCTTTTTTCCACAAGGGTGAAGCCGGTAGACAGTGCCAGATAATCACAAAGCTGAATAAGCTTGTCATACTCATTATATTCTATTCCGGATAAATAGCTGTCCACAAAGCTTTTCATATCATCAGGACAGTCCCATTTTGCTACGGCTGTTCCGGTGTCCTTCACAGGAAATGAATGCGTAAGACATATTCTTGCTGCATCATCAAAGCCCTTAGCACTCAGAAACTTATATCCGTCCAATATGTGGCGCATCTGGTGTATACCCTCACGTCTTCCTATATCATGAAGCAGCCCAAGTACATATGCGTTTGAGCTATCAAGCTCAGGGTGAAGCTCTGCAATTGCTCCGGCGGCCCGGGCGGCATAGAAGGAGTGATCCCACCATGGTCCGGGATTCATGGTCTTGGCTTCATTCATGAGCTGCAGGGCCTCTTCAAGTTTTGGTATTTTCATTTATTTATTCTCCTAAAAACTTTTTACAATATAATTATACTATGCTGTAAGCTACAATAAAACAATTATGTAATATATTAAGCAATTTATTTTTGAATCGCATGTTTTAAAAATAACGTTAATTTGAACGTTTGAGGCGTTTGAAGGGTGTATTTAATTTAAGTTGAAAATAACATTGATTGTTTTTCTTTATTGTAGTATAATATGACTTGCGTAAAATTGTACTATATTATATTTTGAGAAGTAAGGCGCTTCCGGAGGGGCTATAAAGAGCTTTGGACGAGCGGTTGCTTAATGAAGGGTATATGCGTCGGGCCTTAAGAGAGGCTGCTAAGGCATATGCCAAGGATGAAACACCTGTTGGGGCGGTTATTGTCAGGCAGGGTAAAGTGATTTCCAGGGGACATAATGAGAAGGAGCTTAAGTGCGATGCTACAATGCATGCTGAAATCGTGGCTTTAAGAAAGGCTTTTAGAAAGCTTGGCTCATGGAGGCTCAATGACTGTGAAATGTATGTTACTCTGGAGCCTTGTACAATGTGTGCGGGGGCCATAATACAGGCCAGGGTGGGAAAGCTTTTTATAGGAGCACCGGATCCTAAAGCCGGAGCTGCGGGCTCGGTAATAAACGTCCTTGGTGTTGAGAGGTTTAATCACAGGGTTGATGTAAGATTTGGGATACTGGAAGAGGAATGCTCGGGGATACTGAAGGATTTTTTCAGAGAGCTCAGAGCGAGGAGAAAGCAGTAAAGTTTAAATTTATTTAATATGGAGACGTATCGAAGTGGTCATAACGAGCCTGACTCGAAATGGACTGTCCAGAATGGTAGATAGTACCGCAAAAGCCCTGTAACCATGCGGTTTTCCGCAGGTTCAAATTGAATATTTTCTTTAATATCTCTCTCCTACATCTCTCCAAAATCCACGGATAAAGGAGCAGCATGTGAGTAGATATACATTGGGAAGCGTATCGAAGTGGTCATAACGAGCTTGACTCGAAATCAAGTTGTCCGCAAGGGCACGTGGGTTCGAATCCCACCGCTTCCGCCATCGAGAAAGCCTGAAACCATGCGGTTTACAGGCTTTCTCATTTTTTATGCCTGCCTCATTTTTTTATTTTTCGTCTTATATCTCTCCTAATTTCATGGAGAGATGCAGTTACTCGGCGGACTCTGAAAATCCCAGCCCAGCCATGAGTGCAGATGCACTGGATAGCTTAGAATTGTAGTCCAAGTGTGCGTAGATATTGGCTGTGGTACTAAAATCCGAATGCCCCAGCCATTCCTGAATCTGCTTCATGGGGACATTATTTGCTAATAGCAACGATGCACAAGAATGTCTGAGATCGTGAAACCGTATCTTTCTCAGCTCGTGCTTTTCCAAGAAACTTGGAAATGTATGCGTAATATAGTTCGGTTCAATCAAGTGCCCTAGTTCGTCCACATACAAATAATCCAGGTAATCCTTGCAGTAGGAGTTTCCGCAGAGCCTGCGGTATTCCTCCTGCTTTTTCTTTAGCTGAAGCAAATAGTCACGAAATACAGGCACCAAGGGCAGTGTACGCATACTGGATTTGGTTTTCGCTCTGTCCTTGGCCTCCACTACCTTTTTTCCGTCCAGCTTATAGCTGTTGACCGTGTGGCGAATGCTGATGGTATTCTGTCGAAAGTCGATGGCTGACCACCGCAATCCTACAATCTCTGCACGGCGCAAACCATAAAATGCACCAAACAGGATAGGCAGCTCCAGACGTGTCCCTTTGGACAACTCAAACAGCTGGTTGATTTCCTCACTGTCGTAAAAACTGCCCACGAATTTCTGTGCCTTGGGGCGAGTGACCTTTTCTGCAGGATTGCTTACGATAATATCCATTCGCACAGCATCTTTCAGCGCCTTATGAATATTCGCATGATAACGCTGTACCGTTTTTGCCGAAACTTTCTGCAATTCATGATTATAGAACCGCTGGATATCACTGGCTTTCAGGTCTTTCAGCGCAATGTCGAGCGGTTCAAAATATGGCACAATCACGTTCTTCACTGCTCTGGTATAACCCGCAAAGGTGATATTCTCAATATTGGGTTTCATTGATTGCAGCCACTCCAGCATATAGTCTGAAAACATCTGCTCTGCGTCTCGTGTCAGCTGCTTTGGCGGAACGAAGGCTTTTCTTATCTCTGCAAGCTTTAGTTCTGCTTTTTTCTTATTTCCTTTGATGGGTAACTCCGTAGATACCCATTTTGTCTTTCGTTTTCCATGCTCATCCTTAAAACTTAGCACGGCATGGAAGTATCCGTTTTTTTCTTGAAGGTGTCCCGATACCATAACTCTGCTCCTTTCCTGTCGGGAGCTCACCTACTGCTGATGAGTAAAGTATAGCATCAGAGTAAGTGAGCGTCCAGACATTTCAGCACTTTAAAGTGCGAACCTTTTATTAGACAATACCAAAGTAAGTAAGAAGATGAGCCTTGGCGATTCGGTATTCCCTTCCAACCTTAATGCAGCCAATTTCACCGTCTTTGAGCAGCTTGTAGGCAGTCTTTTTGCTTACTGCCAATAACTTGCATAAATCGTCCATATTCAGCACATCGGGGTATTCTTGAAGCATTACCCGGTAAGCCTCTTTCTGTGTCAATGACATAATTCTTAACCTCCATTAATTGGCGGTTAATACAATTCCCATTCGTTTTCTTCATCATAAATTTTCGCCTCCATTGTATTACCAGATTTTTCTTGCATTTTATATTGTTTTTCCAATTGCTTTTGTTGCTGCCAGTGAATAAATTCTTCAATCAGACCTGCTATGGAACGGTGCAGAATGGCCGCCTGCGCCTGCTCTCCAGCAATACGCTCCAGTATTGCTTTCGTCTGTGCAGCAATCAACTCCTGGTATTTTCGCTCTGCCAGCATTTGCTCTATCTGGAGTTTGGTTTTGCCCTTAAAATCCTCTGGGCAAAGGTTGGCAAGAAATGTCCTCTCATAAATCTGCGGGTCATCTGGATTATTGCTGGCGCCTAGTGCTGCCAATACCTCGGACACCAGAGGAAAATCGTGCCAAGCCGCATCAATCACAAAGTCATTAAAGACGATGCTTTGCATAATATTTTCGCTGGTAAAATCACCATAGGACATCAGCTTCCAGTTAGAGCATTTGCGTTCCTCCTCAAGTCCATAGGTGCCAGCCTGTACTGTGAATAAAAGGCTTTTCTTCTTTCCAATGTCACAGTCAATACCGCATTCCGACAGCAGCAGCTTGAAGTCGGCTGTGTTGCTGCTGGCCTGTACGCAGCGGGCAACATCCTCTGCAAGCTGTTGCTTCCAGCTATGGTTGGCTTTGTATTCCCCATAGGAACGATGTCCTTTATGGGGCTTTTCGTAGACATTTAAGCCATATTCCCGGCATAGGTCATCGGATATGCTCCGCATCTGTTTTAAATCCTCCGGCGAGGATTGCCACTTTCGGCCATCTACATGACTGACGGTATTCACCACATAATGAATATGCAGTTGGGGACCGTTGGTATGGACGGCAGCACAAATTTGAAAATCCTTGAAGTGCTCATATCGTTCCATGAATTTCTGCCCGATTTCCAATGCCTGCTCTGGAGTGAGGTTATCATAGCGATAAAAGCTTTGTACAAAGTGCGCATACTGACGGCCGGTGTCCTTATGGAAGGCTTTTTTTGTAATCAGCATTTGCTCAAAGACTTTTTCGGGAATACAGTCCTTGCCGAAAACCAGAGTACCATCTTTGGTTTTGAAATCTGCTTTTATGTAGTTTAATACCCCACGCAACCCCGCCAGATTACCCGCACGGACTTTAATTGGCTTGACAATGGCCATCTTCGGATTCCTCCTGATACAGCAAGTAAGCAATGCTGTCCAGCACAGCACACAGCCTGCCGTGAATGTTTCGTAAATCCGGATTATCAATCCGGCGCTGATGACAGAGCACTGTAAGCTGATTGATGTTGTTGCCGATTTTGTTCAGCTCATAGTTACACTCATTCAACCCTTCGATATGCCGGACTTCCTTGCCCAATGCTGCATGACGGCAAAAGTCCGAAGTAGAAAATCTTGCCGCTTTTGCCTTAGCAGCAATGCGTTGCTTTTCGTGCCCGCTGACACGAAATGTAATACTGCTGTTTCGTTTCATGAAAAACTCCTTTCTGTTTTGGATTGCCAAGAGTGCAAAAGCTCTCGGCTATTTCGGCCCTGCGCCAGCAGGAAACTATCCACGAGATGCCGTAGGCGTCTTACGGATAGGACGCTTGCCACACCCTTCGGGTGTGAATCCGTTTCTTTCGGTCTTACGTTCTCTCTATGGTAAGAGTGCAAAAAGTGGTATATAGGCTATTTTGCACTCTTGCCCCTTGGAGGAAGAACCGAATACCACTTATCTTTTTCTCGTATTGACTGAATCCCCAACTCCTTTTTTGCAGTTTTCAAAGTCCGCTCGGAAATATTCTGTCGCTGTGCTGCCTGCGAAATCAGGCGACTTTCCAGTTTTCCCTGAGACAACATGGTCACAAGCAATGCTTTTGCCTCTTCTAAAACATTGCGCCGAATCGTTTCAAACCCCAGCAGCTCGTCTACTGTAATTGAGCTTGTTCCTAAAAAACGGAAGGTATTGCCCAGTTCAAAGGCAATAGAACTTCCTGCCGGAGCAAGGTTGCTTTTGCTGTGAGCCATAATGCGGATATTCTGGTCTTGGGGTGATTTTCCTACAACCAGTACGCTGCGGGCGGCGGCTGTGATGTCAATGGAACCCAAGCCCCGGTATCCACTTTTGGCGCCGCCTTTATTCATGTGACCGATGATAACGACTGCACAACTGGTTTCCTCTGCTACCTGCCCTAATTTGTGAAAGACCGGACGTATCTCATTTGCACGGTGCATATCTACGTTAGCGCCCAGATAAGCCTGTAAGGGGTCGAGGATAAGCAGTTTGGCATCCGTCTTCTGAATCGCTTCCCGAATACGCTCATCGCTGAGAGACAGCATCTCCTTACTCTCATCAATTACTAATATTCGGTTACAGTCTGCACCCACCAGCTCCAGCCGTGGCTTAATGGTATCGGAAAGCCCATCCTCTGCGGTTTGATAAATCACATTCGCAGGCGGTATCGGCTTCACGCCCGGCAGGGCTTCTCCTTTGGTGAGAAGTGCAGTAATTGCCAGAATGAGATGCGTTTTTCCTTCACCCGGATCACCCTGCATAATAGTCAGCTTTCCGAAAGGTATGTAGGGATACCACAGCCACTGCACAGCGGTAGCTTCCACGTCAGACATATTAATTAGCTGTAATTCACTCATACTTCCTCCTTCGGGAATTATATTTTAAAAAAGTCATTCCCTGTGATATAATGGTAACAAGAGTAAGACGGATTTGAAATAAAGAACCGGAAATAATTTTTTCTTGAAAAATCCATTCCATACGGAGGCCATTATGTTCTATGTACCGCAGTTGCCATGCTACAAAATATATAAAGAGTCCGCACATGCCCTGCGGATTGTTTGGTTTGAAAATGAATCGAACATGGGACATTTTAAGCAGGAATGTGTGGGTGACTTTCTGATTCAGTTTCTGGAGATGGATTTGACCGAGTATGAAGCAGCAGTTTGGCAATTCGGCAGCGGGACGGATTTTGAACCCGAACTCCTAATCAAGCTAGGTTACGCAGAACTCAAAACCCAGATGTTGAATGCTGCTGATTTACTTAGTGGAAATTTGCATCTGCACCGCTTTTTAGTAGGTGTTATGACACAATTCTTTGAAGATGAAAAATTGACGGACATTGATCAGATGAAAAGTGCTTACTTGGAGTTGGTGTATATTATTCAAATGCACCGGCAGTTTTCTACCGGCATGGCATTTTGCTTGGATGACAGCTTATATCCGAACATTTCTATGCCAAGAAAATTCTCTGGTTTTATACAATCTTCCAAGCGGCTTCGTAACTATAAATTCCAGACAGGTTACGGTATGGCACCGGTAGACAAGCATGGAAATCTGGATTATGCTTCTGTCCGTCAAATGAATGACAGCGAGATGAATTTGGATGTGCAACTTGACATAATGCATCGAGATAAAGATGGTGTCAGTCTACTGCCGTTTACGTGGATTCTTTCTTTTGAGGATTTGATTGTTTATGACTTTATGGAACTTGTCAGCCGTGGACTAAGGGTCAAACGGTGCAAGCTATGCAATCGTTACTTCGTGTTAAAAAATAAGCATCATGCAGAATATTGTAGCCGAAAAACAGAAAATGGCCGCACCTGCAAGCAAGTGGGGCCGAAGCTGGTATTTAATGCAGAACTGGAAAAGCCGGGGAATGCTGCTCTCAGGGAGTATGAACGCATACGTCGAATGAAACAGCAGCAACTGGAGCGTGACCGAAATAAGGAAACAGAAGAAACCATGGGGCAGGCTCAGGCAAAGTTTGATAAGTGGTCTATTCCTGCAATGGCCTTGAGGGAAAAATTTATTGCTGGAGTAATTGAGGACGATGAATTTTTGACTGGTATTAAAAACATTGCTCTTTGTTAAATAATTAAAGAAGGAGGATTTCATGATTTTTGTAACTGGTGATACACATGGAGACTATACCCGATTTAAAACCGATATTTTCCCAGAACAAAAAGAAATGACAAAAGCTGATTTTGTAGTAATCTGTGGAGATTTCGGCATCTGGGATACTTCTAACCAGAGCAAATATTGGTTTGACTGGCTGGAGAAGAAATCATTTACTACACTTTTTGTTGATGGAAACCATGAGAACTATGATATCTTAAACAATTACCCAATAGAAAAATGGAATGGCGGAAATGTACACTTTATTCGTCCTTCTGTCATTCATTTAATGCGGGGACAGCTTTTTGAGATTGCAGGGAAACGCATTTTTACAATGGGCGGTGCTTCTTCTCACGATATCAGCGATGGTATACTAGAGCTTGAAGATCCTAATTTCAAAAAGAAAAAAGCCCTGCTGGATAAACAGGGGAAATATATGTATCGTATCAACCATCGTTCTTGGTGGCGTGAAGAACTTCCAAGCGAAGCGGAGTATGCTACTGCACGTTCTACTCTGGAATCTTGCAGTTGGAGAGTTGATTACATTTTTACTCATTGTGCTCCCAGCAGCGTAATAGAGCATCTTGGTGATGGAATGTATCAGCCTGATGCTTTGACAGACTTTCACGAGGAAGTCAGAAAGAGGTGTAACTTTGAATATTGGTTCTTTGGCCATTATCATGAAAACAGAATAGTGTTACAGAAATATATATGTTTATACGAACAGATTATTGAACTTACGTAAATAGACGGTGAACAACACTCTGTCTAAGTGCTAGACAAAATGTGGGAAAACCCCTACCTGATTATGCGAAATACATATCAGATTTACTCAATCTATGATATAATATAATAGATTTTGAGAAAAACCACGAAAGAGAGTATACTATGCCAGAGAATAAATACAATGCAGAGCCTTGGCTTGGGACAAAGGAAATAGCTGAACACTTGGGCGTTACAGTTGTCACTGTCCGCAAGTTAATTGTAAGCGAAAAAATTCCCTGTCACCGATTAGGTAAGCTATGGAAATTCAAAGCAAGTGAAGTTGATGAATGGGTACTTAGTGGTGAGGCTAGTGAAGGTGACCTTACAAATAAAAGAATATAAAGATAACGATAATAATATTGAGGAGAAGCAATTATGCTACTGAACCAGGTTTTTAAAAATTCCAATTATAATGATACTCAGTTTAATGATATAGAGAAAGAAGCAATTGAAAACCGCATTTTTATGAAAATTGTTAAAGGTATAGAAACACCATATATAACTTGTATAATTCGTAATAAAGCTATAAAACTTACGCCCGAAGAAGCGGTACGACAATTATTTTTATATCAGCTATTGAACAAATATGGCTACCCTGCTGATAGAATTTTTCTTGAAACACCTATCCATTTTGGTCGTGAAGTAAAACGTGCAGACATAACCATTACCGATAAAGATCGTCCAACCGTGCCATTTATCATTGTTGAGTTAAAAAAACCTAAGCTGACAGATGGCAAAGAACAGTTAAAATCTTATTGTAACGCAACAGGTGCACCAATTGGTGTTTGGACAAATGGCGAACAGATTTCTTACTACAATCGAAAAGATCCTAATTATTTTGAAGACATTACAGATATTCCGTCTGCAACACAAAAACTCGCGGATATTGTAAATGAGCAATTTACATACGAAGATTTGCAGAGGGGTGACAAACTACAAAAAGAAAAGAAATCCCTTAAAGATCTCATACTTGAAATTGAAGATGAGGTTTTAGCAAATGCCGGTGTTGATGTATTTGAAGAAGTTTTTAAACTAATATATGCAAAGCTATATGACGAACTTATGGCAGCAAGAGATAAGACTGCCTATTTACGTTTTCGTAATAATGGATGTACAGATTATGAATTGAAACAAAAAATTTCAGAGTTGTTTGAGGATGCAAAACGTAGATGGGATGGCGTATTCAGCTTGGACAGCAAAATTATGTTGTCCCCTTCTCATCTTTCTGTTTGTGTTGCTTCTCTACAAAATGTAAAACTGTTTAATTCTAATCTTGACGTGGTAGATGATGCATTTGAATATTTGATGAGTAAATCCAGCAAAGGGGAAAAAGGTCAGTATTTTACCCCTCGATACGTCATTGATATGTGTGTTAAAATGATGAATCCTAAAGAAAGTGAATACGTTATTGACACTGCCGCCGGTAGTGCTGGATTTACTGTACACTCAATCTTTCATGTGTGGCGTGAAATTCGCAGAAGGAAGGGATTGCCTGCGGGTGACAACTTTACTGCAGAGGAACGCAGCAACGACGAAATTAACTACGTCCAAACTAAAGTGTTTGCCATTGATTTTGATGAGAAAGCTGTGAGAGTGGCAAGAACCCTTAATCTGATCGCCGGCGACGGACAAACCAACGTGTTACATCTGAATACTCTTGACTACTCTCGATGGGATGAAGTAACAAAACAAGAGATTTGGAATGATACTTATAACCAAGGTTTTAAGAAATTAAAGGCTCTTCGCCCACATGGAGCTAAGGATTTTAAGGAATTTAGTTTTGATTTGCTCATGGCCAATCCGCCTTTTGCCGGGGATATTAAAGAAAACCAGATTATTTCACGATATGAATTGGGTAAAAACGCTGCAGGCAAATGGCAAACCAAAGTAGGGAGAGATATCCTGTTTATTGAGAGAAACTTGAATTTTTTAAAGCCAGGTGGAAGAATGGCGATTGTTTTGCCCCAGGGTCGATTTAATAACTCTAGCGATAAAATTATTCGTGATTTTATTGCAGAGCGCTGTCGTATCCTAGCAGTTGTCGGCTTGCACGGAAATACATTTAAACCCCACACCGGAACAAAAACCAGCGTTCTTTTTGTTCAGAAGTGGGATGATGAGTTGTGCCCTAAAGTAGATGATTACAATATTTTCTTTGCCACTATGCAAGAACCCGGAAAAGATAACTCCGGTGATAAAATTTATGTTACTCAAGAGTATGCTGAGGTCCATGATTATACTGTAACACCTCATACTGTAACCAAGCTGACCAAAGACGAATTTTTAAAAAAATTTATATCTGAAGATGATGCTACACTTTATTATTCTTCCATTTATTCAAAAACAATCAATGGATCAGCATATAAAGAACTTCCTAATGCGGAAAAGGAAAACTTTAGGTTAGTCAAGTGGGTTAATACCTTCAAAGAAAATTTACTAGATACACATGGTCATTTAATTGTAAAACATGATTTATTTAACCATGATGGACTCACTAAAGATGGCATTGCAGAAGCATTTATTGAATTCGCAAAAAAAGAAGGTTTAAGTTTTTTTCAATGAGCCCATCTGTTGAACCTTTTAATGAGTCTAAGTATAGGACTTTAATGGATGGGCTAGAGGCAACTGAAATATCTTTTTCTTATATAATTTCAGCAAATGATATCTTAAGATTAGATAGTTTTTATTTTTCAAAGGCATTTCTACAAGAAGAAAATATAATCAACACTATTCATCATTTACCGCTTAAGCAAATGATGAAATCTTTAAGAAGTTTTGGTGCTTACTCTCTTAATAATGAAGTAGAATATATCGAAAAAGGGGTACCATTAATTAGAGGTGTCAATTTAAAAGCAGGAACTGTTGATTTTTCAAATATGGTATTCATTTCTGAGAAATCCCACAAGTTACTATGGAAGTCAGAAGTTTATCCAAAAACAATATTGCTTTCCATGTCAGGAACCATAGGTGACGTAGCTCTTGCAAATGACTTTTTACCTTATCCTATCAACTCCAATCAAGACATCGCAAAAATAGAATTGAAAAAAGGATTTAATCCATATTTTGTTTTTGCTTTTCTTGGTACAAAATATGGCCAAAATTATTTGCTGCGCGAAGCAAGGGGCAGTGTACAGCAACATGTGTTTTTGTCACAAATTGAACAATTTAAAATACCAATATTCAGCCCTCAATTTCAAAATATGGTTGAGTACATAGTTAATTCATTTCATGAAAAATTAGAGAAATCTAAACAACTATATTTTAATGCCGAATCTTTACTTCTTTCGAACTTAGGTTTTGAAAACTATACATTAAATACTAGCGGAATAGCTATTAAATCATTTAAATCTTCTTTTGGGATAAGCGGACGGTTTGATAGCGAGTATTACCAGCCTAAGTATGAGGAGATAGAGACACGTATTAGTGCGGAAGGGACTGTTGCATCCTCCTGTATTTTACATGACACCAACTTTGTGCCGGATGACAAAGTAGAGTATCGGTATATCGAATTATCAAACATCGGAAAAAACGGTGAAATATCTGATGTGAAAATTGCGGTAGGTGAGGATTTGCCTACAAGAGCAAGACGCCTTGTTAAAAAGGGGCAAGTGATTGTTTCTTCAATCGAAGGTTCTCTTGGAAGTTGTGCGCTAATCTATGATGAATATGACGGTGCCGTATGTTCAACAGGCTTTTATATTGTAAGTTCTGATAAAATAAATTCTGAAACGCTGCTTACTATATTTAAGTCCAGCGCCATTCAAGCATTAATGAAAAAACGCTGTTCCGGTACTATCTTGACAGCTATAAACAAGGATGAATTCTTGTCGCTGCCGATTCCAACAGTAGATACAGATATTCAGCTTGAAATTGCCAAAAAAATAAAAGAATCTTTTGCTCTTCGCAAAAAATCCATAGAACTGCTTGAACTTGCCAAAACTGCCGTGGAGGTTGCCATTGAACAAGGTGAAGATAATGCAATGGTATTGCTGGGAGGAACTGTATGCAGTAGTAAATCCCAATAATAAAATCTCAGGAGTAAAAATATGGTATAACCAAATATATATTGAACGCACAAGAACAAATATTAACACAAAAATAAAGAGGACAAAATCAGGGAAAATAATATTCGATTTCACACAGAAACGTTATGATATAGACGAATTGAGCATTAATCCACAATTCACATCCTTACACAGTGATTGTCAAAGAAGATGTATTGAGAAATACCGCTCAGTATCTCCTTATCTAATAGAGAGTGTGCTAATGAACACAGATCCATTCATAGATTGCAGTGGAATAAAATTTATAGAAGATACAACAAAAGTAAGCAGAGGAATTATAGATGTTCTATACTTACTACGATGCTCACTTATGCATGGAGATATAGAACCGAATGCGTTGGCAATGGATGTATATAAATATGCTTACTATATTCTTACTGCTGTTTTAAAAAAATTGGTTTAAGGGGAGGATTATTATGTCTACAGTATGGGGAATTCACGCAGGTAGAAATGGTGAAGTAGATAAGGTGTTTTTGTCAAAAAACACGCCTTTAGTTGCGATTGGATGGGATAAGATTGGAGATTTATCTTTTATTGCTAAAGATAGAGAGGCATATAAACAAAAGGTAGCTGAGTGTTACCCAGATATTAAAAGCGGAGCTATTCCCGGCAGTGCGGGAATGTTGTATCGCTTTGTTTGTGAAATGAATACTAGTGATTATATCATTTATCCATCTAAAATTGACAAACAAGTTCATATTGGTCAAGTAGTTGGAGAATATGCTTATCAGCCTAATATCTCATCTGCATATCCAAACACCAGAGCCGTAAAATGGTTGAAATGTATTCCAAGAACTATTTTCACCCAGGGCGCATTATATGAAATTGGAGCGGCACAATCATTTTTTCAAGTTAAGAACTATGCCGATGAATTCATAGCCGCTTTAAATAACAATATATTAATACAAGATGACAATGAAGATATAACTGTTACAGTTGTTGCTGAAAATATAGAGGAGCAAACGGCGACCTTCATACGGAAACGTTTATCTCAAGAGTTAAAAGGTTTTCCTTTCGAACAGTTTATTGCTCATTTATTAAATGTTATTGGATATAAAACCCGTATATCACCACAAGGAAGCGATGGTGGAATCGACATTATTGCACATAAAGATGCTTTGGGAATTGAACCTCCAATTATTAAAGTTCAAGTAAAAAGCAATGATGGGAATATTTCACCTGATAAAGTTCAGGCTCTATATGGCAATGTTGAATCTGGAGAGTACGGTTTATTTATTACTTTAAGCAATTTCACGGCCAAAGCCATTGCATTTGCCAAGAGTAAATCTAACTTAAGACTAATTGACGGAGATGAATTAATAGTTTTAATACTTGCAAATTATGAAGCATTAGATTCTAAATATAAAGCTATGCTTCCTTTAAAGAATGTTTATATTCCAACTTCAATAGAAGAAGAATAAAAACAGTACATCCTAAGTGGAATAATACGTGAAGCTCTTAGGATGTACTGTTTTATTATATCCCCCAAATGGGAACTATTAAATTTTGGCTGTCAAACGCTGACAGCCTATCCGTTGTGCAAAGTACTGCCCCTATGCCACGCTCCAAAGAAGCCTTATCAATCACCCCGAATACTCGGGTGAGTTGGCTATGGGGCGTAGCAGTTTTCTTGATTTCCATAGGGTACAGCTTACCGCTGTCTTCCAGCAGAATATCTATCTCCTTGGTATCCTTGTCACGATAGTAATAAATAAAAGCTTCTCGACCGCAATTCTGATAACTCTTGACAATCTCGGACACCACAAAATTTTCAAGAATTGCACCGCTCATTGCACCATTCATCAGCGTGTCGCTGTCGCTCCATTTGGTCAGGTATGCAACCAAGCCACAGTCGTAGAAATAAAGTTTTGGTTTCGTCACCATACGCTTGAGCATATTGTTGGAATATGGGTGGAGATAAAATACAATTCCCAGCCTCTCCAAAATCCCAAGCCAGTTTTTAGCGGTAACCTGGTCAATACTGGCAGCATCAGAGATAGTCTTATAATTCACCATCTGCCCACACAGGGCGGCGGTTGATGTGATAAAGTCCATAAATTTAAGTGAATCAATGGCACCAGATATCTCTTTTACATCCCGGTCAATATAGGTGCTGATATAGCTGGAATAAACTGCCCGGTAATCGCTGTACTGCCCGCTGATGAGAGCAGGCATCCCACCTCTGAAAATACGTTCATAAAGTGCAGGAGTATCAACAGGAGTCCGCTCTTTTATCCTCTGTGACAGCTGCTCCAAATCCAGCACAAAAGGTGCTGAAGCAGCACCGTAGATTTCAGCCTGTGACATAGGAGCCATATGGAGCAGGCAAACGCGCCCAGCCAGAGATTCCTGTATTCCCTCCATTAATTTGAACACCTGTGAACCTGTCAGCCAAAAATCACCGGCACGATGGTTTTGGTCAACATGTATTTTTATATAGGAAAACAGTTCCGGTGCATACTGCACTTCATCGATAAACACTGGTGGCTTATGAATTTGTAGGAACATCTTTGGGTCATTCTTTGCCATTTGGCGCTCTGTCAAATCATCCAGCGTAACATACTCCCGTCCTATATTCTCCTCTGCAGCCAACTTTTGCAGCATGGTAGTTTTTCCGACCTGCCTCGGACCGGTAAGCAGCAAAGCAGGAAATTCTTTGGAAAGACGGAGAAATGTATCCTCCATTGCTCTATGTATATAATTCATAAAATCACCCCTTCGTCTAAAATTGTTATTTATTACATTATAGCCGATACACTCTACATAGTCAATGTGTTTTCGGCTATTGTTTATACTAATTATATTTTAGACGAAATCATGAGGATATATACCATTGAAAAAGGAGTTCCCAGCATTTCGATGCTGAGAGCCCCTTTCTCTATTTCGGTTGGTCAGACATTTTATCCTTGTAAATAAATCTCCGCAAACAACTTGCTCGCCAGCTTAAAGCCTTCTATAAACGCCTGGGTTTCATCAAGAGAACACAGATGCATGTTTTCAGAAATGAAATCCTCCAGCAACGCCTTCATCTCCGGGCACAGTTTGTTTTCAAGTTCCTCATAGGCTTGTGTAGCCAACTGATTTGCCTCAGCGTATCCATCTATCGACGGATGTATATTTTCACTTGGGTATAAATTTCCATAATATAACTGCTCAAGTATTTTCTTCATTTGCAACACCTCCTTATCAAACGTAAATAAGCTTATGGCAAACCACTTCGTCAGCTATCATCTGTGCTGTTGAATAAGCGGAAGCCCGTGTCCAAAAATCATCTTCCGGTAAAGAATACTGCGAAATATAAAAATGATGTATTTGCTCTGAAAGCTGGAAAGCCAAAGTCTCTATGTACTCACAATGTTCAGCTAGTTTTCCTGTAATCAGCAATTCTCGATACATCTGCGGCTTCTGGCTGTGCAAATATTCCAATCTCAGTTTACCGTATTTACCCAATGCCTCAATCCGATCTGCATCTTCAATCACGATATGCGGATACAATAATCCATTACGCTCTATGTAATCAAAAGTCATTGTCTCAATCCTCCTTTAATGCTTCTGCTGTAAATTGTGATCCCAGCTTAAACCCGATAATAAACTTGCTGACTGCTGTTGCTCCGTTGATTTCAGACCATGCATTACAAAAATCCAGAAACAGCTGCTTTTCTTTCCCTTCCAGTAATGAAGATAGCTTTTCCTCACGGTCAGCAATTACCTGCATTGCTTGACCATAACTAGAACTGCTGTCAAAACTCTGTGTATTAGGGTCAATATTTCCAAAATAAAATTCCTCTAAAATGTTCACATTCATGCCTCACTTTCTATGTTTCAGTTTCCAAACTAAAAATCCATTGATAAGGTCATTAAAAACTACCGTTCGACTTCTTCGATTTAGCCCATCCTTGGATGCAAGAAAATCCAGCAGATACTCCTTGGGGACAATAATCATCGGTGGAAAGGGTATATACTTCAGCTTGCCATTATTTGCCCAAGAACGAACGCTGGCAGATTGAAAGCCAGTATACCTTGCCACATCTTCTGGGAACATAGCATCCGGATAATCTGCCAAGGTAGTGAGCAGGTATTCTCGAAGCAGAGGGTATTCCTCTGGATTAACAGCAAGACGTCTGCCAGTCGTTACTTCTTTGAAAAGTGGATAGTTGGACGGACTGTACAGTGCCGGACACCTCTCGCGGCTCTCTAAATAATCAATTACATCTGTCAGCTTAATTTTATAGCAGCGGGTTTTCTTTCCGCTATGCTGGCATGGAATTAATCCACAGGTCAACAGAAACCATGCGGTTTTTTTACTGATATGGGCGATGATACGAAATTGCTCCTTAGTGATATATTCTGGATATTGCTTGAGCAGATGTTTAAAATCATTCATCTCCATCACCTGCCTGATCTGTGCTATGGTAACACCGTTCAATTTCAGCCATATCCTCTTTTTGTCTGCTGGATTTATTCTTAATTGTGCGGTAATATGGTGATAACAGAAAATCAAACAAGTATCTCTTGGGTACAAGGTAGAAGCGCCCGCTGCGAATTGATTTTAACTTACCGCAAAGCAACCAGTTCAGCACTCCTGATTTGGAAAATCCAGTTAAACGTATGATATCCGAAAGTTCCAGAGTATCTGGTTCTTTTCGCAGGAGTTTCTTATAATAGCTTGTCATGGTTTTAATGTACTGACTTCGGCTGCTTTGCTGGCAATATCGATTCCTCAGCATAATCAGAACATCAGTGGTTTTGATTTTATGGGTGTGAATCAGCTGGTCAACGTTCTCCTCGTAACGGAGCACCCCGGAGCGTTCCAGCTTGTAAATTGTCTTTTTGCTCAGGTGGCAAAGTTCAGCTGCTTCTTGTTGGGTCAAATACTTTTTTCGTGTTGCTTTGATGTCGGCACAAATTTTCTCATAATTCATTTTTTAGCCTCAATATCTCTCCAAAATTTCAGCAGTAGGCAGCAAACATTGATGACAACAGGGTTTTACATCTCTCCTACATCTCTCCAACGTGCAAAAAAAGGGGCAAAATGGGGTATTTTTAGCAAACCTGCACGGTTACTTGAACTGTAAGGAAAAGCACTGCAAAAACCCTGAATTTCAGAGCCTTTGCAGTGCCTTTATCTACCATTAAATTCTTCTGTTTTCCGTCGATTTACAGTTCTAGGTAACCGCTCGAAATCAGGTTGTCCTCACGGGCACGTGAGTTCGAATCTCACCGTCTCCGCCATGAGCCTGTTTGCGGTCAATGTCCGCAGCAGGCCCTCCATTTTTTTGTCTTTTCTACGCTCTCTTTTGAGAGCGTTTTTTCTGTTTCTGTAGAAAACGGATGTACCTGAGTCCTTGCCCCGTAAGGCTTTTCCGTATTTCCATAAAGCAGTCCGTAGAAAATCAGTTGGCCACTGCAAGTCCAGTAGGTTCCGCCACTCGGTTTCTTTCAAACATCCCATCCATAACCAAGCCGGATTCGATCTGTGCGTGGAAGTCCAGATGAGAGTAAATATCCGCTGTGGTCGAAAAGGTGCTGTGCCCCATCCATATCTGGATTTGCTTCATTGATATCCCATTTGCAAGCAGTAAGCTGGCGCAGGAATGTCTTAAATCGTGGAAATGGATTTTTTTGAGGTCGGCTTTTTCAAGCAGCCAACTGAAATGCTCTGTGACATAATTAGGGCGCATGAGCTTTCCGGTTTGGTCGAGGCAAATGTAATCGAGATATTCCCGGCAATAAGAGCGTTTGAATAGCCTGCGGTACATTTCCTGCTTTTCCTTTTCTGCAAGCAGTAGCTTTTCCACCGATGGTAGTAACGGTAGGGTGCGGAAGCTGGATTTAGTTTTCAGTACATCTTCCCCGACCGCTACGGATTTGCCATCTACCGTGTCCTCAATCACCTTGTGCTTGATGGAGATTGTCTTTTGCTCAAGGTTTATCGCATCCCATTTTAATCCGAGGACTTCACTTCGGCGCAAGCCATAGTAAGCTGCCAGTTTCACACAAATTTCCAAGGGATCATCTGATATCGCATCGAACAGTGCCATCATTTCCTATGCGGAATAAAACTGAGCTTGATACACGTTCTTCTTGGGCCTGTCCACTCTGTCAGCAGGGTTACTGTTGATGATCTCTTTTTTCACCGCATTCTGCAAGGCTCTGCGGATGACTGCGTGATAATGGATAACCGTATTCGGTGTGTGTCCTTCATCAAAAATTGATTGATGAAAGGTCATTTTGGATTTCCTTGACTTGGGGCGCCTGCCCCGGCTCAATTTTGAGTACCTTGATTTTGTTTTCACGCATAAAATCATCCTTCTTTCTCTTTTTTATGGCAGATAATTTCTCGGATTCTGCTTCACACCGTTCACCAGCACCTCAAAGTGCAGATGGTTTCCGGTGCTGCGCCCGGTGGAACCTACCTTGGCAACGGTTTCTCCGGCTTTCACGGTCTGCCCCTCCCGGACGAGAATCTCCGAGCAGTGTCCGTATAAGGTGACCAGCCCGCTGCCGTGGTCAATGGTCAGGTAATAGCCGTAGCCGGTGCTGCCATAGACCACGGTTTTCACCGTTCCTGCCTTGGCCGCGCGGATGGAGGTACCCTTGGAGGCGCCGAGGTCAATCCCGGAATGCCTCGCCTGCTGCCCGGTGATGGGGTCCGTCCTGCCGCCGAACTCGGAGGTCACCATGGAGCGCCAACTTTTACCGAGGGGCGAAATAAAGCCGGAGGCGGAGGCTTCCGGTGCTTCGGCATAGGGTCTTGCGTACAGCACCTGCTTGCCGGAATCGAATAAATCCCGGTAGACGACCTGTCCTTTCGAGGAGGAGGCATCCACTACCTTGCCGTCCTCAGCGTAGATGCCGACGTGGGTAATGTTCATGAAGCGACCGTTGGACTCGTGGCTCCAGAACACCAAATCACCGGAGGCAAGGCTGGATTTCGGAATGGTCAGCCCGTTGTCCACGCAGTATTTGCCCTGCGCCGCAGCGGTGCCGGGGAGATTTACCCCCAGCTTTTTATACACCCACTGCACAAGATAGCTGCAGTCGGTATAATCTCCCTGTCCACGCAGCTCCTGCGAATACGGGTCTCCAAGGCGGGAAATCCCCAGCCGGACAGCCTCCGCGCCTGTTTCTCCGACAGGCAAATCAGAGTAAAAGCCGTCCATCTGATCCGGCGTCCAGTCCTGCCACAGCCCGGAGCCGTCCCCCTCCATGGGTGCGCCGGTGCCGTACCGGGCGCGGTAATAAATTTCGTTGGCGTTGGCCTGATCCTCATAGGTAATTGCTCTGCCGAACAGTGTGCGGATGTTGTTGTAGACGGTGGGCAGAGAATCAATGGGAACCGCCACGATGTAGGTTTCCTCCGAGGTCGTGCCGTCCTCATTTTCTACGGTGCGGGTGCGTTCCTCGTAGGTCACAAAGCAGTCCACATATTTCCGGTGTTCCAGCCGTGAGGGAGACTCTGCGCCGAAAAACAGAGAATAAAAAATAGCCTTGGCCCGGTAATCGTCAAGGCTGTCGCCGCCTTCCATTTCAGCGTTCACTGTCGCGATAGCACTGTCTATGAGGGTGAAGCTTTGGCGCATATCCCCGATGTATTCTTTGTAATCCGCGGGCATACTCCCCGGAATCACACCGCCGTGGAAGCACAGTTCCACGGCGGTGTTGTTGTGGTTGGTGGTGCCCGAGAGCAAAGAACAGACCAGCACGATGATTAAAATGAGCGGCGACAAAACAGCGGCAATGATCCAACCGATAGCCTTTCGGGTGCACTCATCGGTGAGTGCGGTGACAGCGGCTTTTGCAATCGCTGTAATGGTAGCGGGATCAGCCATGCCATCACCACCATTCCATTTCGCCAAAACCGAAGATGCTTTGCTGTTCCGGCTCCGGCTCGCTTTCTATGAGTTGCTCAGTGTAATCCACCGCATGCTCCAGAACAGCCGTGTCAAACCCTGCGGTTTTGTAGCCCTCACGGATGGTATTGTAATAATAGTCGGAAGGATAGCCCAGCCGATGCCCCGGCGTCATCACATAGACCATGGCTGAAACAGTCCGGTCATCCAGAGGCAGTTCCATAGACTGTTTCTCATAAAAACTGGGATAGCCCTCATAAACATCCAGCGCCTGCTCATCTCTTGGCGTGATCTTCCACAGCAAAACAGGAACAGAAGAACCCTCGCAAGGCTCAATGGTCGCCACGGCTCCGTGCCTACCGCCCCGGAACACAAGGGCATAATCCTTGATTTCGGATGCGCCCACCACCTTGGCGGCGGGGCAGCGGTGCGCCATCTGCGGCAGATTGAGATTGCTGCCGTAGGCAATATACAGTTTGTTTTTCATACATTCTCCCTTCTACATGGACATAGTAAAAGCGGGGGACTGTTCGTCATCCGCTTCCATTTGGGGTTCCGATGCCGCTTCCTCCGGCGGTGCCTGCGCCTGTGAACACTCCAATTCACGCTTTTGACGTAGCCGTTCCTTTTGCCGTTGGGCCTGCGCCGGGTCTTTCCATGCGATACAGCCCTCCAGATGATCCAGCAGATGCTTGCGGGCCGTTTTAAACTCATCCCCGATCATGCCAAGATGCAGAAGCCAGACACGAAAGGTATATTTTTCGTTGCTGGACTGGGTCTTGGTGGGGCTTGCCGACCGCTGGTTGAGCACCTGCGCGGTCATGGCAAGGCAGAACTGGATGTATGCCTTGATTTTTCCGGCGTGTAAATCTCC
The DNA here is from genome assembly GCA_023390115.1 of Bacillota bacterium. Lineage (GTDB taxonomy): Bacteria > Bacillota > Clostridia > Acetivibrionales > DSM-27016 > Anaerobacterium. The sequence goes on along the minus strand of JAEWDM010000019.1, from coordinate 225,313 downwards.
GTTAAAGGCTCGGAATTCCACCGTGCCTTTCTGGAACACGCTGTGCAGATTCAGGCAGTGGTAGCGGCTGTGGTGATAATGCTCCCGGCTGCCGTCGCCACCGTTGTACCAGAGGCTTTTCAGCCGGTCAAGGGTAGCGGGCTTCTGCCGGTTGAGCCGCTCTAAAAAAGCGGGGTCAATCTTCTGGCAGTAGTGGCTTTCCCGCCCCCGCGAGACTTTCAGCGCCTTGTAAATCATATCCTCCTTGGCCGCCATAATGTTGACCAGATTGCGAAGGTGCGGTGCGTCAAAGGGCGCGGCGTTGATGTGAATGTGAATGCCGCAGGAGGAATTCACAAAAGCCCCGGATTCCCGGAGCTTGCGGATCAGCTCCTGCACCGTTTCGATATCCCCGTACTGACAGATGGGGCTGACCAGCTCCACGCTGTAGTTCCGGTCGGCGCTGACCTTCCTGCGCCCCTCCTTCCGCTGACAGTCCAGACTGCCGTCGCTCATAACCTTCCATTTGCGGCCGGTCGTATCCCTTGCAAAATAGGCATCGTAAAAGCTGCCCTCATACTCTCTGGTGGTGCCGAAATGCGCGGCAATCACCTCGGCGGCACGGCTTCTGGTAAGCCCGGTCATTTCAATTTCGATTCCAAAATCCTGAGCCTGTAGCTCCATTTACTCACCGCCTTTACCACATTCGGTGCTGCTGAGTCAGGTCTTTTTCCTTAGACAGCCCGGCAAGCTCCGCCGCGGAATCGATGAAGCCGCACAGCCGTTCCCGGCGCCAGGTATCAATGAGATACCGTCCGCATTCCTCGTTGAGGGCATTGATTTTCAGCACTGTATCCCGCACACACTCGGAAGCGGCGGCGGGATCGCCCTGTGCCGCCATGAGGTCATCAATGTATTCATCAAGAATTGTTCCCATGAGGGACACATCCTCCTGGGTATAGTGGTAGCTCCCGGCATAGGGATCGGGGTATTCCTTGCCGTCCATGCAGCACCGGAGCTGCTCCAAAATGACGGGGCGCTCGTCACAGTCCGCTTTCTGGTACTTCTCCATAAAAGCTAACAGATCCGCCTCCCGGTTGGGAGTATAGCGGATGAAAGACAGCATATCTTCGAGGAGCCCCGCCTTGTTTTCTTTCTGCTGTTGAAGTCTGTTCATGATTTTTTTCTCCCTTCTTTGTTATCTGCCGCCAGCCGTTCCGAACAATTTCTCCTTATACGCCGGAGCGTGGACCGCAAGGTTATACCGCTCAATGCCGCATTTATAGAGGCACACGTCGCGCTGGGGAAAGCGGATGAGGTTGTATTCGGATTCCTCCAGCTGGAGGGAATCGATATAGAACCGCTTGTCGATGTTTCCTGCATTGAACAGAAAAGCGTGAGTTGGGATGGAAAACAGCGGCTTGGTTAGTTCCCGGATATGCTCGATGTTGAAGTCCTCTAAGTTCTGCGATGCGAGAATCACCGACGATTCCTTTTTGCGCACACGCTTCATGAAATTGCGGATGTATTCGATGGCTGTCAGGTTGGTGAGGAACAGATACAGCTCGTCAATGGAGGCGGCGGTGTTCCCCTCGGTCAGCAGCTTGTCGCTCATGAAGGACAGCACATTAAACAGCAGGGCATTTTTCACGTTCTTGCTGGCCTGCAAAAGCCCCTTGACGCCGAACACGATAAAGCGGTCGGAGGTTACGTTGGTGTGACCGTTGAAAAATTGGCTTTCCGCGCCCATGCACATGGAGTGGAGCCCCAGCGGGATTTCCTGTAACAGTTCCGGCGGGTAGAGCTGGTATTTGGTTTTGTCGTAGCCCTTGTACTCGGCTTCGATCAGGGCATACAGATTGGACAAAATGGGGTAGTCCGTGGCGGCCAGACTCCTGAAATCGGTGCGGTCACTGATGCCAAACTGTTCGTACAGCTTTCCCAGCATGATTTCAATGGCGTCGATATGACGGTCTGAAAAGTCTTTATAGCACCGAAAGAAATCCTTCAGAAAGCTGATGTGCTGACTGCGCTTGGTAGACTGGCGGAATGCCTAGGGCGCATCGGTGTCCTCCGGGCTGCCGCCCTCGTCCCATGTTTTGGGCTCCAGCGGGTTGATCCGGTACCGGCCTGACATGAGGTCAATAAAACAGCCGCCGAGGTTTTCCGCCAGCTCCACATATTCGTGCTCTGGATCAAGGCAGAGGACAGCCTTGCCCGATTCGAGAATGTTGCAGAGGATGAGCTTTAACAGATAGCTCTTGCCCTGACCGGAGTTGCCGAGTATCAGGACATTGGCGTTTGTTTTGTCATCGTCACGCTTATCAAAATCCGCGATGATATTGGAGCCGAACTTGTCCCTGCCGAGGTAAAATCCGCGGGGATCGGTCTTGCCACTGTAATTGAAGGGATAGAGGTTTGCCACCGAGCTTGCAGGGAGTACCCGTTCAAACTGGCTGCCGAACACATTCCATCCGGCGGGGCCTACGGCGAGAAAGCCCTCCCGCTGGCGCAGCATGAGCCGGTCCACATTGAGCTTGCTGCGCACCAGCTCGGTGAGTACATCGGTCTGGAGGAGTTTCAGCGCGTCGGAATTGTGGGCGGTCAGCTCAAGAAAAACAGCGTAGTGCAGAAGCGGCTCCCGGTTCCGGCGCATGGAGGACACCAGCGTGACCACATCCTGCAGATTGCTTTCGGCGGTGACGGTCTGCTGGAGATCGTTGGTGCTGCGCTTATCCATACGGTTCTTGTTGGCGGCGTTGTGGATGATTTTCTTTTCCTCGGCCGCCGTTACCTGTCTGGTGTAGATGCGCAGGGTCACGCCGTCCTTTTCTCCCAAATGGCGCAGGATGGCCTGTTCCTCGGTGGCGGTGGGATACTCCCGCAGCACCCACACACAGCGGTAGGTGTTGCCGCAAAGGAAGTGATCGGTGTTGAATTTGATGATGCCCGGTGCAATCATGTCAAGGAAATCCTTGATTTTCACATCCTCCCGCGGCGGAGATTGGAGGGTTCTTTTTCTTGCCATCGTCCTTTTTTCCTTTCTGATTTTTGATTTTGGATATAAGAAAAGCCGCCACGTTTGTGACGGCTTGCGGTGAAATAGTTCACTTTAATAAAGAAATGAGGTATAATAAAATAGCATTTTTGCTTATACATATTCTTCAATTCTATATAATCTTGAAGAAAAACAGGAGGTGTTTTTACGAATAAACCATTGTCAGCAATGTCGCTGGAAGAGCTGTGGACGTTGTTTCCCATTCAATTAACGGAACATCAATTATATTGGTCAGACTGGTATCAAATAGAAAAAAGGAAACTTGAACTTATTCTGCCGAAAGCAATTAAAATTCATCACATAGGCAGCACATCTATCCAAGATATATGGGCTAAACCAATTATCGATATCTTGATTGAGGCCAATATAAATGACCACGACACAATCAAAAACATACTTTTATACAATGATTATCTATGCATGGCACAAGCTGAAACCTGCATCGATTTTAATAAAGGGTACACGCCGAATGGTTTTGCTGAAAAAGTATTTCATCTACATCTAAGAGAATTTGGCGACAATGATGAGTTGTATTTCAGGGATTACCTGAACGGGCATCCTGAGATTGCACAAAAGTATGAAAAATTAAAGCTCTCCCTCTGGAAGCAATTCGAGCATAATCGTGACGGATATACGGAAAGCAAGGCAGCATTTGTGCGTGAATATACTGACAAGGCAATCATGGAATACGGAAGAATCTACGGATAAACCCCAACTTATAACACGTTCAGAGCAATAATCAAGGCGGTGTTACTATCATAGAAACGAGTAATGTCGCCTCCTAAAACGGAACACTCAATATTTTAGGAGGCTAATAACAATGTTGCCCCTTGCTATCCAATGCCACCATACAGCTTGCGACGGTTATCATGTTGGAAAGTTTGTAGAAGCCTTGCGCAGCATGGCCGCAAATCCTAAACAATGGGCATAAGGCAGTCATTGTCATACTCACGAAGGGAGCAAAAACTATTATGCAATACGGACCAGACCCCAACGCCATATATCCCAATGAGTCCATTAAAAGTGTGTGCTATATTAAGAATGTTGTTACACGCCCCAATATCATCATTGGCGAATACACGTATTATGATGATATAAACGGTGCTGAAACATTTGAACAGCACGTGACACACCACTATGAATTTATCGGAGACAAGCTCATCATCGGGAAATTCTGTGCCATAGCAAAAGGAATTGAATTTGTCATGAACGGCGCAAATCACAGAATGCACAGCGTTACCACCTATCCCTTTAACATCATGGGAAACGGTTGGGAAAAAGCAACGCCAACACTTGCAGACTTGCCACTAAAAGGTGATACTGTAATTGGCAATGATGTGTGGATCGGGCAAAACGTTACCGTCATGCCCGGTGTCCACATTGGAGACGGAGCCATCATTGCCGCAAATGCTGTTGTAACCAAGGATGTTCCTGCGTACCACATTGCAGGCGGCAATCCATGCAAAATCATAAAAAAGCGGTTTGATGATGACCTCATCGAACATCTTCTCACAATCAAATGGTGGGATTGGCCTGCGAAAAAGATATTTGATCACCTTGAAATCCTATGCAGCGGAGATCTTACTAAAATCAAGGAAATTAAATAGTGTCAAAGGGAAGCCGAGAATCAGTTCTTGGCTTCCCTTTATATCTGCTCACTCATTCAAAATCACCCAGCGTTCTCCGTCGAAATCCTCATATTGTTCCGTCGTGACATTCTGCTCATAGTAGACACCCAGCAGGCGCTTGATGTCCGATTCACTTGCCTTGCGCACCGTGAAGCCCTGATCCTTGAGGCTCTTTTCGATGCGGGAAAGGTAGGGTTGAACATCGCTTTCCTTTTCATTCTTCAGCCGGATGATGATTAAAAATTCCCTTGCCGTCGCCATCTGCACCTGTATACGGTCAAGGGCAGTCTGATCCTGTGCCAGCAGCTTTCGGATGACGGGGTTCTGTTCGGCTTCCATTCTGGCCTTGAGATAGCTTTTGTTGTCCTCAAAGTTTTCCCGACTGTTCAGGCACAACATTTCGATATCCGAGATGCCTTTTAGGACATTCATAAAGGCATAAATCCTTGCTCCAATGCTGGCATCGGACAGGACACTGATATTGGTGGGCTTGATCATAAAAAACACCAGCTCGCCATGAGGTGTCGCAAGGCTGTGCCCTGTGATGCTCTCAATGCCCATGAGCTGGCGGGTGGAGGCTTTTTCTCTGGCCTCCTGTTTCTTTTTTCTGTTCATATTCACGCCCTCCATTCATAGGTCTGCTGCTTTCCAAAGAAGAAAGCGGCGGCGTAGCGGATAAAATCAAGGATGCTCACATCCTCGAAGCGGATGGATAAAAAGGCATAGACCGCCGTCAAGACAATGGGCGGCAGCCAGCCGAGCCGGGAGAGTGCGAAGACGGAAATTAAAAGGCCGACACCGATAATGCCGATGTCCCGCAGCTCCCACAGCCATAAGGTCGCCTTTGAACGCAGATTGTCGGGGTATAGATACATGGGTTATTCCTCCTGTTCCTCATGGATTTTTCGCAAAAAATAGGCGATGCCTCGGAGGACAAAGTCCACACAGGGTATCGCTACGCTGTTGCCAAGGGCTTTGTATCGTGCGGAATCAGATGCGCCGGGAATCAGTGTCCAGCCATCGGGAAAGCCTTGCAGCCGTTCACATTCCAGAGGTGTTAGTCTGCGGATGAGGTTGCGCTTTTCCACAATACATTTGTTCTGGCTGACATACTGGCTGTCAATGCCTTTCTCGTCCCCGCGGCAAAGTGCTCCCACCACCTCTTGGTACGGCTCACAAACTGCGTGCCGGTCAGAGGTCGTAATGGTGTAGCTGATGTCCGGCTGACAGCCGAGTCCGTTGCCGCCGTTTTCCGGTGTTAAGTCACCTCCGAAAATAGCAGTAAAGCCAGCAAAATCACTCTGCTGGCTTTACATAATTCTTGCTGTGCAATTGCTTTACGAACGAGTGTCGTAGAAGCTCTGGAGCCAGGTCATCATGTTCTTGTTCTCTGTCCAAGATGGGTATTGCGGTAATTGCGGGTCAGGCGGATGGGCCTGTTCAAGCAGCTTGCGCTTCATCTCCACGCTGAGGCGAGCATAGATTTCCGTGGTGGACAGATCGGCATGCCCCAATAAATCCTTAATGTACTGCAAATCAAATCCAGCTTCCAGCCAGTGCATGGCGCGGCTGTGTCGCAGGATATGCGGATACATCTGCTCTGGTATCAGGTCGGGGTTAGCATGGCGAGCAGCATCGGCGTATTTGTCCAGGATGTAGGAAACACCTGCACGGGTAAGGCTTACCTTGTTTCGGTTGCAAAACAGGGGATCGGTTTTCTGACAAGAGCGATGATGCTTTTCTTCATCAAGGTAGCTGCACAAAAAATTGGTCACATCCATCATAATGGGCACTTCGCGGGTTTTTCTGCCTTTTCCCAAAAGACGAACCGTAGCACCATTTTTCTCAAAGCGTACATTGCCCACTTTAAGCGCTGCAATTTCCGATACCCGCGCCGCCGTTTCGTACAAGAGACTCAACAAAGCGAGGTCGCGCCGCCCGCTTCTGCACTGCAAATCCGGCTGACACAATATTTCCTCCACTGCTTTTACGGGCAGATGTTGAATGGTTTGCCGTCTGTCGGGCTTGCTGGGGATGGAACAGATCTGTTGACAGAGCAGAACATAACCTGGGTTTTGGTGCTGCAAATATTTCAAAAAGGCGTTGATGACTACCCGGCGTTGATTTCGCGTCGCAACTGAATTGCCCTTCCCGTTTTCCAGCCACAGATAGAACCGCTCCACCAAATCGAGACTGATGCTCTTAATCTCCAATTTCTCACGTTTCACCCGCAAATCCATTTCACAAAAATCCAAAAACAAGGACATGGAGTCGCTGTAGGACTGAACGGTATGCATACTGAGGCCCTTTTGCTCCGGCAGGTATTCAAACAGGTATTTGGCCAGCGACTTTGCAAAGTCGGTGGGTTTTGTCCTATTCATCATCGGCACCTCCCATAGTGAATCGCGCGATGCCCGCATACATTCCACTGAGCTCGCGCTCACAGATATCGCGCAGGTGCGGATAGATTTCGGGTGTCAACCGCAGATACCACTGCGTCGCACTGATGGAGGTATGTCCAACATATTTGGATAGAATCGGGAGCATGTGCTGAATCGGTATTCCTTGCTCTGCCCACCGTTGGATATTGTGGCAAATGAATGTGTGCCGGAGATCATGCACCCTCGGCCCGAAATGCTTCCCGCGATAGGGTATCCCCACATCCCAAAGAAAACCTTTGAACTGCTTGGTAACCGTCGACTGCTCATACGCGGTCTGCGCCTTTGTGTAAAAGAAAGGCGTATCAGGAGCGGTGGCGGCGTGTACTTCGGACATATAGCACCGGCAGGCAGCAGTGAGGGATTCTGCCATCGGCACGATACGTTCCCGATCATTTTTTCCATGCCGGATGTGGAGAATCCCCCGTTCAGTATCCACATCGCTTTTCAGCAGGGCCAGCACCTCGGAAATGCGCAGTCCGCAGCCATACAAAACCCGGATCAGCAACGGGAATACCAAATGTCTGATGGGAGCCAAATTTGTACGTTCCAGCGAGTCAAGCCGCTGGAATATGCGCCCAATTTCTTCTTTTGAAAAAATGTACGGTGTGTGTAGCTCCCCTTTCTTGGGCAAGCCCGACAGGAGATATGACGGGTACCCCTGTTTGATGAGGAATACGGAAAACCGCTGCATTTCTCCGACCCTGCCGTGCCGGGTAATCTCTTTTTCGTTGGGCCGCAGACAGCACCAGGCTAAGGCGATTTGTTCGGTGATGGTATAGTTCTGAATATCATATCCTTTGCAGAAGTTATCAAACATGCGCAGCAGCATGGCTTGTTGCTTGTATTGCAGCCCTGCCGCCCGCTTCTGCGCAACAAACAACTCGCACAGTGGAGCAAATGGCCCGTCAAAATATGCTTTTCCCATTAGAAGTTCACCTCCAGTGCGCACTGGCGAAGTTGACCTTCATCCAGGCTGAGATATGTCTGCGCACTTTCCGGCGAGGCCTGCCCCAGAGCTTGGGCAATGTCGGTATACTTGGCCCCGTTTTTTAACATCGTGGTTGCCAGGCTGTGACGGAAGGAGTGCATTCCGATTGGCTATGTTAATTTGAAATAATCGTCACAATTCATAAAGTCAAGTACTGTAGTATTAGCGAAGATGCAGAATCGGTCTCCCCGCACCGGGGCGGGCACCACCTCTGGGCATAAGCCGTCACCTTCTTCGTCTTTATTAAAAACAGTTTTTGATTTTGCGAAAATTCACACGAAAAGCCAAGCGCGCTGCCCGGCATAAAAGCCGTAGAGATTCAGACCGCCCCTCCCTCAGAATTCAAAGCTTTGATTTCTTTCAAAAAATCAAAGAAAGTATTTATTCATTTGACAACCATCGCTGATGGCCAAACACAATTGACAATCTAAAGAAATCTGGGTATAATATCTTTAGATTTATCAAGGAGGTAAATGCTATGCCAAATATAAAATCCAGTACCGACCTGCGTAATAACTATAACGATATTTCTACCTTCTGCCATGAAAGCCGCGAACCTGTTTTTATCACAAAAAACGGACAGGGAGATCTGGCTGTCATGAGTATCGAAGCCTATGAAGCACTCAGCGGTAAGCTGGAGCTTTATCATCTGCTTGACGAAGGAAGGGCGGCTGTCAAAGCGGGTAAGAAACGTCCGATGCAAGAGGTTATGAGCGATATTAAACGGGGCATCTCCAATGGCGAAATATAGGGTGGATGTATCTGAACCGGCCGAAAACGATCTTAGGGATATTGTTCGGTATATCGCTTCTCAGTTGTCCGCTCCCGTATCAGCACTCCATATGATGGAGCTACTTGAAGAGGCTATGACAGGTCTGACCGATATGCCGCAGCGCTGTCCGCTTGTCGCAGACGAGCGTCTATCCCAAATGGGATACAGGAAACTCATTGTAAAGAGCTACATTGTTTTCTTTTCGATTGACGAGAGAAACAAGGTGGTTGACATCGAAAGAATCCTGTACGGCAGGCGCGATTGGCTCAGATTTATATAATTGTTACAATGACCGGGCGGCACTATAAAAAGTAGTCGCCCTGTTTTGCATGTAAGCGGCTGTGACATTCCTGACATAACGCCTGCAGGTTTGACCAGTCGTTTGTGCCGCCGTCGGTCAGCTTGCGCTTGTGGTGCACCAGCATGGCGGGGGTGAGTTTACCTTCAGCCTTGCACAGCTCACAAAGCGGATGGGCTGACAGGAACGCCGCCCGTATTTTTGCCCATGACCTGCCGTAGCGTTTATTGGCTTGGGGATCGCGGTCTATGTAGTTATACCGTTTGGCTTCCTGTTTCGCATGCTCCATGCAATAGCGGCCGCTTGTCAGGTTTGGACATCCGTGGTAGGCGCAGGGCTTCTTCGGTTTGTATGGCATTGCCTGCCACCTCCGTTTGGGTAAAGTAAAAGGACGCTCCGTGTGGGAACGTCCTTCATTTTTCGCTATCATAACTATATCAAATGGGCGACATAGCATTCTATGACATTTCATGACCTGTGTGACGAATTGCGTCTATTGCGCCCAGTGCCTTGCTGTGCAACCGGTGGACATGCCGGATATCATAATGCAGCTCCACCGCAATTTCCTCCCATGTTTTAAAGCATAGGTAGCGGAGTTCCAGAAGTGTCTGTAATTCCGGACACTCCACGCATTTGACCATCGTGACGATTTCATGCTTGGTGTCAATCAGGCTGCAGAGGTCGGTGCTGATTTCCGATTCCAAATCTATCATCTTGGCGATAACATCTTCCATGCGGTGGATGTTGCGGGTACCGCCGGACGGCGTGTCCGACAGCGTTGCGGTGGCCTTCTCAGCCAGAGAGCGCAGGGACTGCACCTGCTCAAGCTTGCCGTTTGCCGCTTCGATTAAATCCTCCAGCGCATCCAGCTTGCGGTCATGGATGTGGAATATCCCTCCGTCGTCTCCGTAAACCGCACCGTTTGCCATTTGACATAGTTTATTTGAAAGGGCGGTGGCATTGGCGGCGGTAATTTCGCCGTCCTTCAACGTCAAAACAAGATCCCGCTTCAGTTCCTCGTAACGCTCATACTCCGGCTCCGAAAGCCGCACTGGGTATTCGGCGGATACCAGTTGCGGCATTTTTAAGTGGTCGGTGGATTTCATGGAAATGGTGATGTCGGCAATTCGACTGTAAATTCGCTTCTCGGCATCCGGCAGGGGCTTATAGCTGAAGATCACCTGACCGTTGCGCTTATCAGGAGAAGTCGAGCCGCTGTTCGATAAGGACAACTGGATCAGAACATATTAGCGGTTTCCACCAGTTCAAGGATATAAGCGGCATAGCCGTTGGCGCATTCCGCCATTTCCTCGTTGTAATAGGAAAGATCTGGGGTGGGGTCTTTGTCATCGATGCCGATTGCTGTTTTCAGCTTATACTCGCAGAGCGAGTGGGCATCGGTACCTTCGGCTGCATAGCCGCTGCCTTTATCCTCGTATTGCTCACAGAGCCTGGCGGAAGGCGGGCAGTTCAACCACCTGTGTGAAGAGGAGGCTGAGAGGAGAGCGTGGTTACCCATTTCCTAACACCTCGGCTTCCGCGAGAAGCGCCGGATATTCTGCGGAGCCGATTTCTGACAGCTTAGCGGCACCGTGCTTTTCAAGCAAAGTCCTAACCTCGGCGGTATGACCGGCACGGCTCTTTTCAGCAAGCACGGCCCTTACGGTTTCAAGAGTAATAGGCTTTTCCACGGGCGCGGGTGTTTCCGCCTTTGGCTGATCCGGACTTCCGGCATTGTTACCGCCGCTAAATAGGGCACCCAGCGTTTCCGATACGCCGATCAGTGCTTCAGTTCTGTGACAGCGAGAGACAGTTCACTCATCTTGCTCATCCGATTTTCCTCCCTCCCGCAATTCTCGAATTGACATACACTCGACGGAGCCTCCGGGAATAATAACCGTCACCCGTTTTTTCTCGCCGAGAAGCCAATCCAGCACCCGTTCTCGAAGGGATACTTTACGGCAATATGCAATTCCGTTGCCGGAGGGTTCCCTGCGAATGCTGATTTTTAAATCGTGCTTCATACACTTCACCTCGTCTTTCCGTCGGCTGTTCATCTGCCGCTCGTGGTATAGCCGTGGGAAAGACAAAAGTTAATGGGTCAGGAGAGAAGTTTTTTCAGATTTTTTAAAGCACGTGAAAGTTTTTATGAGTTCGCGCTGATCAACAGGCAGCTTGTCCACCGCATAATGAAGCTTGGAGTGCTCTTCGTTGCGGATTATATGTTCATTGATACATCCTAAAGGTCTGGAGGTTGAAATAAGAAGGGCTGTAGCAGACGAAAAGGTGATGGGAATCATAGCTGGTTTGGACTATATGGAGCGTCAACTGGACAGGTCCGTCAAAGAGGTTCTGGATGAACTGAAAGAAGATAAATCATATTCTATGATTTCTGAAAGTGACGTATATTCGCTACAGGGATGGGTTGGAGTTGATTTTGGAGAGAGCTTTGAGGATGATAATGAAATTCTGTTGAATACACCTTTCAAACGGGAAAGCTTTGTTGGAAGAAATGATCCTTGCCCTTGCGGCAGCGGGAAGAAATATAAAAAGTGCTGCGGAAAATAAAAACATGTAGATAACCGGCGGTTTACCAAATCAACGGAAACTAATACCATATATAAAAGAGATTAATGAATGCCTTGCAGCTTTGAAATGTTAAGAATTAAGACTCTTCGGCCTGAAAAAATGCGAAAATTCAACTAACTCTGGAAAGAATCCATTTTAGTTTACCAGTTACACATCTGTCTGTCGGATTTTATTCAGGGATAAAAAAAGGGTGCTTCAGATTGTGCTGATAAAAGACCGAGAGGAGCAACTTTTCAGCTATAGAGGCTCAACTTGAATATGGGATATTTCCACTACGACGCAATCTTAATTCTTAGCGAAAGAACCAGGTTGAGGAGCGCGATAACGGCTGCTGCCATAAATACGGCCTGATATCCGACTTGCAGCCATAAAAGACCTCCGAAAATAGGAATGACCATTGAAGCGATGTGCTGCAGGCTTACGCCGGCCGACAGCGTCGGGGTCACATCGGCAAGATCAATGGCGATCTTCCGTACATATGTTGATCGTGCCATTTCAACCGCAGCCATGGAGTTGTCAATGACATAACAGCCGGCAATGACTACCACGGCGACTCCGGTAGAGAAAATTCTGTCCGAGAATGCATATCCGAGACAGATGGCTAACAGCAGAATAGCTTCCAAAGTCAGGACGAACCGCTCACCACGGCTGTCAATCAATTTACCGATTAGTTTGCGTGAGCCTATGCTGATAAGAGCGACCACCATGCCCAGGATAGCAAACATCTGAGGCTTTACGTCAAACACCTTAATCAGTACCCATGGCGCAAACGTCAGAAAAATTTGATTCCTTGCACCACTGACAACGGCTAGTATATAATAGAGCAAATAACGTTTTCTAAAAACAAATTTTACTTGTCTAGCTTCCGTTCCGCCCTTCTTCATCATTCCTACTGCAAAAGCAGCGAACATATAGAAAACGGTGCCGGTAATAAACGCGGTCCGATAGGTCATATGCATGAAATTAAAGCCCAGAAAGATATAAGCATAAGCAATGATACTTCCTGATAAGCTGAAGGCACTGACTGTTCCAAGCCTGGCTCCGAAAGATTCCTGATTGGACAGGGACATGCCGATGGATGGCGTGACGGGCATGGCCATGTGCGTACCAAGGCTGTACATCATCATCCAGATGATCATGAGCGTAAAGGTGGGTGACAGCATACCGAGTCCAAGCATACCCAAACCTGCTGCTGCCATACCGAGCATCGCGATCCGTACATCACCGAAAGAGCTTAATGCCGCCAGAATTAACATAATAAAGAAGCCCGGCGCTTCTCTGGGCACCTCAAGAAAACCCCTGATATCCTCCGATAGCTTGAATATATCGCTTAAGTAGTTGTTGAATATTGATATATTGATGCCTGAGCCAATTCCGGAGAATAGCCCCGCAAGCAAAAACAAATTAAAGTCCCGTTCGATATGGAAATTTGTGCGTAATTTCATTTGTTTACCAGCTCTCTTAGTAGTCATAACTTCCAGCAATTATAACATATCAAATTGATGATTTCAATGGATTTTATAAATTGCTTTACCCAATTGCTTACTCAAGCAGAAGGAGCTTTTCTTAAGCTTATAATCTTATCCAGAGCTTATAATCTTATCCAGCAATTATAAAATAATAAAAATATATTGACAAGAAAGCATAAATAGCAATATAATGATATTAACAAAATGATAATATCAATTAATAAACAACAAATTGAGGTGATGTAGTGCCCGGCAATGTATTAAAAAATAAACGTGGTCTTACGGAGGAGCAATTCCTATCAACATATGATGCAAGCAGATTTGAGAGGCCCTCAGTGACGGTGGATATGCTGATTTTTACAGTAACTGATGAAGAAAAGAAAAGCTATAGGAAACTTCCTGAAAAAGCCCTAAGGCTGCTGATGATTAAAAGAGGGGACCACCCATACATTGGACAATGGGCTCTTCCGGGCGGATTTGTACAAATGGATGAAAGCTTGGATGAAGGAGCCTTAAGGGAATTAAAAGAGGAAACCAACATTGATAATATATATATGGAGCAGCTTTATACATGGGGAGATGTAGGCAGAGATCCGCGTACAAGGGTAATAAGCGCCTCCTATATGTCTTTGGTTGACAGCTCGACGCTTGATATCAAGGCCAGCGATGATGCAGATGATGCAAAGTGGTTTACAGTTTCCTGCGGATTGTATCAGGAACAAAGGACGGTAACTGAAAAAGGATATATACTGCAAAGATTGTTTAAATTGGGTTTATCCAATGATGAAAAGAGCCTTTCGGCAGTGATAAAGATTACCAGGACTGTCGAGGGCAAGGTGACAAAAGTTGAAAGAGAAGTAGAGCGGTCAAATGGAATAGCTTTTGACCATGCTAAGATCATAGAATATGCGATTGAAAGATTACGCAGCAAAATTGAGTACACCGATATAGCATTTAATTTAATGCCGGAGCTGTTTACTCTTACAGAGCTTCAGCAGGTGTACGAAGTTATCCTTGATACCGGGCTGCTAAAAGCAAATTTCAGAAGGAAGACCGCCGGGATGGTAGTGGAAACGAATGAGTATACCAAGGACGCGGGTCATAGGCCTTCAAAGCTGTTCAGGTTTAACCCGAACTGGCTGGAAGCGTGATAAGCGTGGGGTTCCGAGTCTGCGGCGCTCATTTATGTTAATAAACTCCGCTCCATAAGTCTTATCTTGCTTGTACTTCTTGCTTCTGACGCTTCCACTATAAATTTTGAAGGGAGAAATTGTATGAGAATTATAAATAAAAATGAGTTTTTAAAAATTCTACAAATGGCTTTCTTGAAGAAGAATTTCAGAAATGGCTTAAAGAAAATGAGCGCATAAGCAACTTCATAATTACCGGTGACTGTACCGATATCTGCGTTCAGCAATTTGCAATAACACTAAAGACCTGGTTCAACATGCAGAACAAAAAGATAAGGGTGATTGTTCCGTTAGATACAGTTGAAACTTATGATTCCGGCTTGCATGACGGTGACCTGATGAATGTAACGGCATTGTACAATATGATGATTAATGGAATAGAAGTGGTTAAAGGGGATGGAATGTGTGGATAGGATGAATTTAACCATGTTGACGGATTTTTATGAATTGACCATGGCGAACGGGTATTTTCAGAATGGCTTGAAAGAAAAGCAGGCATATTTCGATATGTTTTTCAGAAAGGTGCCCGATAACGGAGGTTTTGCAATAATGGCCGGGGTTGAGCAGCTCATACAGTATCTTAAAAACCTTAAGTTTGATGATGAAGATATAGAATACCTGCGCAGTAAAAATCTATTCAGTGAGGAATTTTTGCAATATCTTAAAAATTTTAAGTTTAGCTGTGATGTCTGGGCTATACCCGAGGGAACTCCGATATTTCCCAATGAGCCTGTAGTAACGGTTAGAGGGCCTGTTATTGAAGCACAGTTTGTTGAAACGATGATTTTGCTGACAATAAATCATCAAAGCCTGATAGCAACAAAGGCAAACCGTATTGTCAGGGCTGCCCGTGGAAGGGATGTTATGGAGTTTGGTTCAAGAAGGGCACAAGGCTATGACGGAGCAATTTTCGGTGCAAGGGCGGCATATATAGGCGGGTGCGTCGGAACTGCATGTACAATAGCAGATAAGGAGTTTGGCATTCCAGTTATCGGTACGATGGCACACAGCTGGATTCAGATGTTTTCAACCGAATTAGAGGCTTTCCGTGCTTATGCAAGAACCTATCCCGGTAATTGCACATTTCTGGTAGATACCTACAATGTGTTGAAATCCGGTGTGCCTAACGCAATAAAGGTATTTAACGAGGAAATAGTTCCGAGGGGATTCAGATCCAAGGGAATCAGGATTGACAGCGGTGATATAACGTATCTTTCAAGGGAAGCCAGAAAAATGCTGGATGAGGCCGGATTTAGTGACTGCAGGATAGTTGCGTCAAATTCACTGGATGAGTTTATTATAAGAGACATACTTATACAGGGAGCACAGGTAGACCTGTTTGGTGTTGGGGAACGCCTTATTACATCAAAGTCCGAACCGATATTTGGGGGAGTTTACAAGCTGGTGGCAGCTCAGGAAAACGGCGAAATGACTCCTAAAATAAAGCTTAGTGAAAATGTGGGGAAAATAACCAATCCGGGATTTAAACAGGTTTGGAGGCTTTTTGACAAGGAAAGCGGAAAAGCAATTGCAGATGTGCTTACAGCTAATGATGAGGTTATAAATGAAGGCAAGCCTTATGAACTATTTGACCCTGAATATACGTGGAAAAGGAAGACTGTAACCAATTTTATTGCAAAAAGGCTTTTAGTTAAAATCTTTGAGAATGGTGTTTGTATATATGAAAGTCCAAAGCTAAGGGAAATAAAAAGTTACTGCAAAAAGCAAACCGATACATTGTGGGATGAGGTAAAAAGATTTGAAAACCCGCATAAGTACTACGTGGATTTGTCAAAGCCATTGTGGGAGATGAGGGAAAGATTGCTCCAGGAGTATTCGGTGAAATAAATGGGACGGGAGGTGTGTCCCATTACATCAAAACGGAGAAATTTGTTATCGCAGAACAAAAGCACCCTTCAAAAGGGTGCTTTTGCCTGTACTTAGCTTTTATTTACCTGCTTTTAGCGATGCAGGTGCCTTTGGCTGGTACATTGTTCCTGCAGAGGCCGTACTGATGTTTTTTTCGGCTATTAGTTGCAGCATGCCGGAAACTACGGACAACAGCTTAACGTTTGTGTTTTTCATTTTCCTCACCTCCTGTATCTGGAATTATTTAAATTATTAGGTCGATATAAATACCAATAAAGTACAGCAACAAATTTATGAAACGCAGTGCTAGCTGTCGTTGCCCTTTAGCTCATTAATAAGCTTTAGTGCTTTGTCCACTCTATTGGCTTTAAGCATTTGATTTAATTCCTCAAGCATAAATTTTGTGTTTTCCTCCAGCTCTGTATACTTTATATATCCTTTAGTTACAACTCCCTTGATTGAAATATATATAAGCTTAAATGTCAGTAAATTGAATAATATTACCATGCATAGGAGGCATAAGGAAAAAATGATTTGGTGATACAGTATCATTCTATTGGAATAGGTATAAAAAATATATACAAAAAACCATTCAATAAAAATTAGAACAAATGAAAAGGCAACGAAAATTTTATGCATATATTTATTTATTTTTGTTATAAGCAAAATTTCATTGTTCCATAGGAATTTGATAATTAATACCTGAACAATCTGCTTGGGAAGCGAGTAAAGAACATACATGTGATAGTCCTGAGAAAACGCTTCCATCCCTTTATAAGCATAAGCTATGATGTAGGGAATATAAAGATTTTCAAGCGCAGAATGGACCAGAGAGGAAAAAACAACTCCCAGAGCTGAATATACTATATTTAGCCTGTATATTCCAAAAAATATAATTACGTATGCAATGTTATGCAGTGTCATATTGATTGCGACATTGCCGGAAATAGGACGAATAAACCATGAAGCTGTTATCATAAGTGCTATGGCTCCGGTAAAGCGCAGTATATTTTTGGCATTTATTTTAAGCTTGTCCTTCTCACCTATAAAAAGCAGCAATATAAAAGAATTCAAGACTGCATCTGGCAGTGAAACAAAAAATAATATATATAAATTCATTACCATTTCAAGGGTTCCTCCTTTATTATAGCAGCTTCCTATATATATATTTTAGTGCATGTTGAACGTAAAGTAAAGTATTTTTATATAATTATTTACATTTTTAGATAACTTTGTACCATAATAGAGGGAAAAAATGTATATAAAACCATGAATTTTAAAAATCTATGCTAAACGAGCAGCATTATTTTTGCGGTATTTAAGCGTGCTTAAATTTTTAGAGAGCAAGGGCATAAAAATAAATTAACAGCAATTGCGGCAGGCTTTCGTAAATCACCTTCAAAACCCTTGAAGCATATTATTGTATAGACAATAAGTTTATTCATCATATGACTTAAGGAATAATGTGAAATTTTTTATATGAGAGGTGTTATATAAAATGAAATTGCCTGAGAATTCTGCCAATTTTCACAGCCTGAGGCCCGACATAGCCAGAAATCTGTCACACACCACAAAATCACTTCCGGTTATGGAATCAATCACTCCGCGGTGGCTCCTTGCCTTTATGCCATGGGTGTCAGTCGAAGCAGGCTCTTACAGGATAAACAAGGTAAGAAAATTCTATGAAATGGATGATAATGAAAGCGGGGATTGCGGAAAGCATGTTAAGCTGTGCTCCGGAAATCTAGGAGAATATGACATGACACAAACCTTCCTTGACTATGAGGAGAGCCCTTCCGAGTATGTATTAAATCTGATTCAGACTATTTTAAAGGTAAATACTCATGTCACTGATATTTTTAACCATCCCATCAACCAGATGCAGGAGCAAACAAGGCTTGCTATTGAAGCAATGAGAGAAAGACAGGAATGGGAAATACTTAACAATAAAAGCTTCGGTCTTACTAATTCTGTTGCGCCATCCATGAGAATACAGCCCAGAAACGGCGTGCCGACGCCTGACGATATGGATGAGCTGCTTGCAAGGGTATGGAAGAAGCCGGCATTTTTTTTAGCACATCCCAAGGCCATTGCGGCATTCGGAAGGGAGTGTACGCACAGGGGGGTTCCTCCCGCCGTTGTTAATTTTTACGGGTGCCCGTTTATGACATGGAGGGGAGTTCCCCTTGTTCCCAGTGACAAGCTGATGTTTAACAAGGACTCAAGTACAAATATTTTACTCATGCGGATAGGAGAAAAGGAGCAGGGTGTTATAGGACTTCATCAGCCCGGTATACCTGATGAGACGTGTGTTCCGAGCCTGTCCATGAGGTTTGCGGGTATAGACGGAAGGGGAGTGGCGGCCTACATAATGAGCCTGTATTTTTCAGTTGCGGTTATGATGGAGGATGCATTGGGAATGATGGAAAATGTAGAGGTGGAAAGCTACTATGAATATTGAATGCATCGGCGCGGATAATGGCGGGGACATCTATTATTTTATGCCGGGCTTCAAAGCGGCGGACCGGAAAAATCAGGCGCAGGCTGCCTATGAAAAATTCTCCTCAATAGAAGCTATACGCGGGGATTTTCCAATCTTAAAAAAGAGAATTAACGGAAAGCCGCTGATCTGGCTTGATAACGCCGCAACCACTCAAAAACCCTTTGCAGTAATAAGTGCTTTAAGCCAATATTATACCGGGTACAACTCAAATGTGCACCGGGGAGCGCATACCCTTGCCAAGCTTTCCACAGATGCATATGAAGCGGCCAGAGAAAGGGTAAGACAGTTTATAGGCGCCTCATCGCAGGAGGAGATAATTTTTGTCAGAGGCACCACCGAAGCAATCAATCTTGTCGCATCGAGCTGGGGAAGCATAAATATACACCCGGGAGATGAAATACTTTTGACAACAATGGAGCATCACTCAAATATTGTACCGTGGCAGATGCTTAAGAGTGCAAGACAGGCAGTTATAAAGGCTATACCGATTAATGCGCGCGGAGAGGTTATTCTTGAGGAATACAGGAGGCTTTTAAGCCCGCGCACCCGTCTGGTATCCATGACTCATGTGTCAAATGTTCTCGGTACGGTAAATCCTGTGGACATAATGACAGAGATGGCGCATGAGCACGGGGCACATGTTATGATTGACGGAGCTCAGTCTGTGCCCCATATGAGGGTTGATGTCGGAAGAATAAATGCGGATTTCTATGCGTTTTCCGGACATAAGGCCTATGGTCCCACAGGAATAGGCGTGTTATACGGTAAAAGGGCGCTGCTGGACAAAATGCCTCCATGGCAGTCGGGCGGGGGAATGATAAAGGATGTCAGCCTCGATAAAACCACATATGGCGGCCTTCCGTACAAATTTGAGGCCGGCACGGGGAATATTGCGGATGCCGTGGGCCTTGGCTCCGCCTTGGGGTACATTGAAAAAATAGGCATGGACAACATTGAAAAGCACGAAAAGACGCTCACGGCATATGCAATGCATTCTCTTTCCCGCATACCCGGCGTGCGGGTTATAGGAACCGCCGCCAACAAGACCAGTGTAATTTCTTTTGTAATTGAAGGGGTTTCGCCCGAAAATGCAGCAAAATACCTAAACCAGGAGGGGATAGCAGTGCGTGCGGGGCATCACTGCGCTCAGCCCACTCTGGCCGCATACGGCTTAAATAGCTGTATACGTGCATCTCTGGGGGTATATAACAGCATGGAGGATATAGATTTGCTTGTAAGGTCTGTTTTTAGAATATCCCGGAAGCGTTAATTGAGCGCCTCCTGCCGGCGGATGTATGATAATGTTGATTTTTGCCGGGCAAAAAGATTATAATGTATATATTATATTCAAAAGGGGGATGATTGAATGTCCTTTCAATGGAAAGACAGGTACAGGCTCGGCATTGAGGAAATTGACGGGCAGCATAAGAGGCTGTTTGAGATTGGGAACGAGGCCTATGACATTGCCATGCTGAAAAGCTCCTATGACCGGTATGATGAAATACTGAAGGTGATTAACAGCCTTCTCGACTACACAGAGTATCATTTCGGGTATGAAGAGGAGCTTATGGAAAAGCACGGCTATAACGGCTTTGACGAGCAGAAGAAGGAGCACAGGTTTTATATTGATAAGATAAGAAGCCTTTCTGAAAGAGATATTGATGATGATCAGCAAAAGGCTATTCTGGAAATACTGGACTTTCTGGCTGAATGGATCAGCAGTCATATTATATTTTCAGACAGAAAATATGCCACCTTTTTTAAAGAGAACGGCATTGAGGTATAATAAGGCTTTTTAACAGCAAAGCTAAGTAAAAACATTTTTAAAATTGCTATGATTTTAAATATAAATCTTTAAAAGTACCTTGCTTTTAAACATAAATCTGGTAAAATTAAAATGATAAAAACTTAACAAGGTTTGTTATATACTAAATATAAAATTATAAAAGGAGTGTATTTGAAATGCCATTGGTAACTACAAAGGATATGTTTAAAAAGGCTTATGAAGGCGGCTATGCTATAGGTGCTTTCAATGTTAACAACATGGAAATAGTACAGGGTATTACCGAAGCCGCCAAGGAGGTAAACGCCCCTCTGATCCTTCAGGTATCCTCGGGTGCAAGGAAATATGCAAACCATACTTATCTTATGAAGCTTGTTGAGGCTGCTATTATTGAGACAGGACTTCCCATCTGTCTTCACCTTGACCATGGCGATACCTTTGAGCTTTGCAAATCATGCATAGACGGAGGATTTACCTCTGTTATGATTGATGGCTCTCACCATCCTTTTAAGGAAAATATGAAGCTGACAAAGCAGGTTGTTGATTACGCCCATGACAAGGGTGTTGTTGTAGAGGCGGAGCTTGGCAAGCTTGCGGGTATTGAGGACGCTGTCAACGTATCGGAAAAGGACGCTGCCTTCACAGACCCCGATGAGGTTGAGGAGTTTGTAAAGACTACGGGAGTCGACTCTCTGGCCATAGCTATAGGCACAAGCCACGGAGCGTTCAAATTTAAGGGTGAGCCCAAATTAAGGTTTGACATACTTGAGGAGGTTTCAAAGAGACTTCCCGGATTCCCGATAGTATTGCACGGTGCTTCCTCTGTTATCCCCGAGTATGTTGAAATGATAAACAAGTTCGGCGGAAACATGCCCGGAGCTCAGGGCGTGCCCGAAGAAATGCTGAGAAAGGCTGCTTCTATGGCTGTCTGCAAGATCAACATAGATTCCGACTTAAGGCTTGCATTGACAGGTACAGTGAGGAAGTATTTTGCTGAAAACCCGTCTCATTTTGACCCAAGGCAGTATTTGAGTCCTGCAAGGGCCGCAATAAAGGATCTTGTTAAGAAGAAAATTGTTAATGTATTGGGCTGCGACAACAAGGCGTAATCAACAGAAATACAAATCGGATATTTTAAATAAAATCAGGGCGGCAGTACTTTTTTAAGTGCAGCCGTCCTGGTTTTTTTGTTATGAAACGAAGTAAATAGCTTATCCAGCTCAGAATAGCTCTAATTTGCTACATAATTCAAAAAAATATAAATTAATGTATATATATTATTTACATTATATGAATTTTATTGTAAAATAATATAAAAATAAATACCAATGGTGTTTAAAAAAGGAGGGAAATACTGAGTGTTTATAAATCTGTTCATGGTGGTTTTTTTATCTATCCCGGAGTTTTTTCTGAGTATTGTGCTGATGCTTGTTATCTCGGGAAATAAGGATAGGCTCAAGCCGGATGTGGAAAATGCTTCGAAGCTTATCATAGCAATTGGCCTCATGGTGGCGGCGACATGCATTTTACGGCCATTGGCTTCTAACGCTGTTGTGAGTGTTATAGTTCATGCAATTGTATATATAGGTGCTTTAAAGGCTATATATAAAATGCATGCTAACGCTGCAGTTTTATCTGTTACACTCACTCTTTTATATACATTTACCTTTGAGAATGCCTTTATACCGTTTGTAATAACCTATCTTTGTGAAGGCATAACCAATTTTTACGCAAGCAATATTACAATGTTCCTTTCTGCCATACCGGTAAGAGGATTTCAATTGCTGGGAATTGTGATGTTTTATAAACATGACGTATGCTTTAAGACTGTTCTTGAGGATAGAAAGTATAGTATAATTTTTACTGCAAGCAGCCTTTTGATGGTAATGGCACATACTTTTTTTTCATATATATATATTGCAGGTTTTGATAAGCTTTCTTTTAAGCTACAAATGGCATATTCTTTGGGTCTATTAATTATAATGCTTTCTTTCTATACTGCGATATTTGGTTTTATTTATATAATGGTAAAAGACCTTTTAAAGGGTGCGGCTGCACTGGGTGAGAGGCATAAGAGGCATACGGCGGTTATGCTGAAAAAGGCAAAGGATAAGAGCAATCTTGAGCTTCAAAGCCTGTGCGGTATGCTGGAGAGAGAAAGGGATGTCGATAAGGCCATAGGCTTTATTAAAAGACATATAGGCGAAAATGAGTGTGATATGGGAACAGGAAGCAGGAGTAAATAATGGAGGTGAGAAGGATATGACAAAGCTCAGTTCTGAGTCTGCCAAGAACCGGGGCCTGCTGGCCAGAGCAGTTGCCAGAGGGATAACGGGGGCGGCATGTGCAAGCACGAAATCTGCCTGCACGATATGGGTATATCAGCCCAAGGTGCCCAAGGCGCTGAAGGGCAAGTAGCACGGCGGCGAGGGTACGGGCCTGTATGCGGCGAAAAGCTGTATGCAGGCCCGTACTTTTTCGCTGTTTGCGGATGTGATGAGGTTATTTTTTTTAGTAAATCGAATATGCCGAACAAGCCCAAAGCTCCGAAAATCATAAAGCCATAGCTTAAAATATTCGGCAGAAGCAAGTCTTTAGATAGGATATTATTAATATAAAAGTCACTTAAACTTGATATACATACTGCAATTATACATCCCAGTTGTAGAAGAACCCCTGAAACAAATAGAATTACATATTTTTGGCTGTTGTTCATTATAAATACTCCTCTCAATAGTTTATATAAAGTCATTATAAACTAATATTTCCCAAAAATCACTGGATATTAGCTTGCTATTAAATCTTATATTTACAATTAAATCCATATATGCTAAAATAATAAAATAATAAATTTTATTAGGAGGACTGATTAAAATGTTTATTGAGTTGACGGAGCAAGAATTAATGAGCACTGATGGTGGAGTTGATTGGGCTGCTATTGGAGTCGGAATTGCCGCTGTTGGTTTGGCAGTTGCTATAGTTGGCACAGCAGGGTTGGCGACTGTACCTGTTGCCGTAATTGTGGGTGCCGGAACTGCAGGGGAAATCGCACTTGCAGGTGCCAGTGTTGCTTTAGCCGGAGCTGGAGGAGCGGCGGCCGGTTATGGTTTATCACACTAAGCCGGGGGGCTAATGCTTATGGACGAGAAAATTATTTTAGTAGTTTTGGGCGCTGCGTTACTACTAATTATATTTAGTGCTGTTATTCGGCTGAGAAACGATATTAAATATACTAATTTTATTTTGAAGCAAATTTCAGAAAAAATTGGCATACCTGAACCATCGGAAGATAACAAAATAAAAACTTTTATTCAAGAGGGCAAAAGGATTGAAGCTATTAAAAGATACAGAGAAATTACTGGTGCCGGATTAAAAGAAGCAAATGATTATATTAATAAGCTGGTATAGAATTTAAAAGACAGTTATATAAATACCTTAAGCCTAATACAAATTCTTTTGAATGAGTAGTTTACAGTATAATTTACAAGCAGTGCTGCTGAAACTGAAGTCAGAAATGCCTTTACGAACCCTTCAAGCTTGAGAAACGGGAAGGGTTTGTAAAGGTATTTTTTTATTCTAAAATTGCCGTGCCTATGCTCTTAACGCCTTAGTCGATAATACGGGGTATAAACAGCCTTCTAAAAGTTAATAATATCCTTTGAGGTGTTGATATTTGGCAAAGAAAGTAGGAATTCCTAGAGGCCTTTTTTATTATCAGTTCTATCCTCTATGGAAGAAATTTTTTGAAGAGCTGGGCGTTGAGATAATTGTGTCCGACAATACAACGAAAAAAATTCTTAATGACGGAACAAGCACTTGCGTTGATCAGGCTTGCCTCCCGGTAAAGCTTTTTCACGGGCATGTGCTGAATCTTAAGGGCAGGGTCGATTATATTTTTATACCGCGGTTCACAAGCATATCGGCAAAGGAATATATCTGCCCCAAGTTCGGCGGCCTGCCCGACATGGTAAGGAATAGTATAAAGGACCTTCCCGCCGTTATTGATGTCGAGGTAAACGTAAGGGAATCTCCAAAGGGAGCCCTTAAGGCAGCCCTGCAAGTGGGAGGCTATTTTTCGGACAATATTCCGGATATAAGAAAAGCTTATGACAAAGCCCTGGAGAGCTATAGGTGCTTCAGAGCACAGGTAAAAGCGGGAGATATCCCCTTCAGGCCTGTACACCGGGCGCAAAGTAAGGGCCCGCAGGGCGAGAAATTAAACATTGCTGTCATAGGCCATGTCTACAACCTGTACGACGAATATGTAAATATGAATATGCTGTGCAAGCTTGAGAACAGCGGCATAAATATTATAACACTTGATATGCTTGACAGCAGTGCGGTGGACCGGTGCTGCGGAACTCTTGAAAAGAGGATGTTCTGGAATTTCGGGAGAAAAGCCATGGGAGGAGCTCTTTACATGGCGGAGGATAGAAATATTGACGGAATCATATATGTCATGTCCTTTGGGTGTGGGGTAGATTCTTTTGTTTCGGACCTCATAGAGAGAAAGATCAGGAGAGTTAGGGATGTACCGTTTATGGTTCTCACGCTGGATGAGCATTCGGGAGAGGCGGGAATGGACACAAGACTGGAAGCATTTATAGATATGGTCGGGTGGAGGTATAAGCATGAAACTGACTTTTCCGCACATGGGTAATACTTTTATTGTGGCAAAAGCACTTTTAGATGATCTGGAGGTGGATTATGTAATCCCTCCGTTCAATAATAAAAAGGCCCTGGAAATAGGCACAAGGTATGCTCCCGAGCAAGCCTGCCTTCCCCTTAAAATTAATATAGGCAACTTTATCCAGGCATATGAAAAGGGCGCCGACACCGTCATGATTACCGGAGGCTGCGGGCCGTGCAGGTTTGGGTATTACTGTGAAATGCACAGGGAGATTTTAAGGGACGCAGGCTACGACATGGATATAATTACGCTTGAAATGCCTGATGAGGGGATAAAGGAGCTCTTAAAAAGAATCAGAAAAATTGCGGGGCATCTTGACGGCGTAAAAATATTAAGGGCTGTAAAAGACGCTGCCCAGATATCCAGGCAGGTGGATAAGCTTGAGAAATTAAGCTATAAGGTGAGACCCAGAGAGATCAAAAAGGGGACTACCGACAGGGTATATAAAAATTTTCAGAGCAAAGCGGGACTGGCTGGAGGGGCATCTGCAATAAAAAGGCTCATAAGGGAAACTGAAGCGGAGCTTGCGGAAATAGAGACGGACAAAAGCTTTGTCCCTATGAGGGTGGGCATAGTAGGGGAGATTTACACCACTATAGATTCCTATACCAGCTTTTATATAGACTCAAGGCTGGGGAATATGGGCATAGAGGTTGACCGTCAGGTTACTGTCAGCCAGTGGATTTTTGAGCATATGATAAAAAAGGCGCTGCGCCTGCCGAGGGATTTAAGATACGCGGAGGCGGCCAGGCCTTATCTGGGTACAATGATAGGAGGCCACGCACAGGAAACGATAGGGAATGCTGTTTTGTATGCCCGGAATGGGTACAGCGGCGTAATTCAAATATATCCTCTCACATGTATGCCTGAAATTGTTGCGGAGAGCATACTGCCTTCTGTGGAAAGAGACTATGATATTCCTGTGCTTACGCTTATTATAGACGAAATGACAGGGGAAGCGGGATATTTAACAAGACTGGAGGCATTTGTCGATTTGCTTTCAAAGAGAAGGGAGAGATTTTTTGGTGAAGCAGGCTGGATATTACCTGGGAATTGATGTTGGCTCTGTAAGTACCAATCTGGTTGTAATTGATGAGACTGAGACAGTGGTCGAAAAGCTTTATTTAAGAACGGGAGGGCAGCCCATAAATGCACTCCGGAAGGGACTTAGGATGCTTTCCGAGGCTATGGGAGGCGATGCCGGAATAAAGGGCGGGGGAGCTACCGGAAGCGGGAGAAAGCTGGCCAGTGTTATTGCGGGAGCTGATGTGGTCAAAAATGAAATCACATGTCATGCCGTTGCCGCCCAAAAGCTGGTGCCGGGAGTGAGGACTATTTTGGAGATAGGCGGCCAGGACTCCAAAATAATAATATTAAAAAACGGTGTGGTATATGATTTTGCGATGAATACCGTATGCGCGGCAGGTACGGGTTCTTTTCTGGACAGGCAGGCAGCCAGGCTGGACATACCTATTGAGGAATTCGGACGCTACGCCTTAAAGTCTACCTCGGCAGTAAGAATAGCGGGCCGGTGTGCGGTGTTTGCCGAATCGGACATGATACACAAGCAGCAGATGGGGCAGAGCGTGGAGGATATTATTAACGGACTGTGTGAGGCTCTTGTGAGAAACTATATGAATAACCTTGCCAAGGGAAAGGAGATTGAGGGGCCCATAGTTTTTCAGGGCGGAGTTGCTGCCAATGTAGGCATAGCCGCAGCCTTTGAAAGGGCACTTGAGAAAAAGGTCATCATCCCCAGATACTACAATGTAATGGGTGCCTTCGGGGCTGCGCTGATGGCAAAGGAGAAGATGAAGGAAGCGGTCTCAGACAGTAATTTCTATGGATTTGAGGCGGCAGGAAAGGATTACAGGGCCAGAAGCATAGAGTGCAATGATTGTCCCAACATGTGTGAAATTATAGAAATAATGTCCAACGGAAAGACAATGGCCCGGTGGGGGGATAAGTGCGGAAAGTGGTCAAGCGGGGTGCCTGAGGAGCATGTGATATAATTTGATGCGCAGGGACGGCAGAGTGTGTGAAAAGCTGCAACTATTGTCTGAACACGATTAAAGGATTAAATGACAGACACGATTTGGAGATAAAGTGACAGAACCCTATTTGGAGGTATATGGAATTAATGACGGTTTATTTATTAATTTCGGAGAATCTGAGTTTGGAATTTATGGTAATTGATGCATCATTTGAATAATTGCCTCAGTGTGATAAAATATAAATGTTTGTTACGCTTTAAATATAAGAGGCAAATGATGATTAAAATAACGGGATTGGCAATACCGCTTGAGTATGACCTTAAGCTGCTTGCGGATATTGTGGCTGATACGCTGCGGATAGAGAGCTGCCGTATTGGGAATATAAAAATTTCAAGGCTGTCGGTGGATGCTTCCGACAAGCATAATGTTCATTTTAAGGCGAGCGTTGACGCATGTGTTTCAGGGGATGAAAAGGAAATTGTTTTAGGAATTAAGGATAAGCATATATCGGTGGAAACGGAATCTCCTTATATCATTTCCGAAAAAAAACTGTTAAAAAGGCGTCCGGTGGTTGTAGGTTGCGGGCCTGCGGGCCTGTTTGCGGCACTGCTTCTGGCACAGTCAGGGGCAAGGCCCATCCTTCTGGAAAGAGGTCTTGACGTGGACAGCAGAAAGCAAAGTGTATTTAAGTTCTGGCAGACAGGAATTCTTGATACACGGAGCAATGTGCAGTTTGGGGAGGGAGGAGCAGGGGCTTTTTCCGACGGAAAGCTTAAAATCGGAAGCAGAGATCCCCGCAAGATGAAAATACTGAGTGAGCTTGTGGAGGCAGGTGCCCCTCCGGAAATTATGTACCTGGACAAGCCTCATATAGGTACTGACCGCTTGAATGAAACGGTTAAAGGCATCAGGAGAAAAATAACACATATGGGAGGAGAAGTACATTTTGAAGCGGTATTGACAAAAATACTGCATAAGGATGGCGTGATAGAGGGAATAGGATTTATAAAGAACGACAAATATCAGGAGCTTTATACCGACAATGTTATTATTGCAATAGGCCACAGCGCAAGAGATACCTTTAAAAATCTCATGGACAGCGGAGTTTACATAGAGCAGAAGCCGTTTGCCGTGGGAGTCCGCATTGAACACCCACAGGCAATGATAGATAAAATCCGGTACGGCAACTTTGCCCGGCACCCTGCACTGGGAGCGGCGGATTATAGAATGGTGGTGCATTTGAAGAACGGCAGAGGGGTATATACCTTTTGCATGTGTCCCGGGGGAAGCGTTATTGCCGCGGCATCGGAGGAAAATGCCGTTGCGACAAACGGAATGAGCGAGTTTGCCCGTAATGGCGGGAATGCCAACAGCGCACTTTTGGTAACACTTGGAGGCAAGGATCTGGGAAGCAGCCATACTCTTGCAGGCGTCGCTTTTCAGCGCCGTATAGAGATGAAGGCATTTGCTGCAGGAGGCGGAGGCTACAGGGCACCTGTTCAAAGGCTGGAGGATTTTCTTAATAGACGGAATTCATCCTGCTTTGGGGAGGTGCGGCCGACATATCTGCCGGGAACGAGCTTTTGCTGTGCAGATTTTTATTTGCCTGATTATATAACCGATTCCCTGCGTCAGGCAATATATGAAATGGAGGAGTGGATGCCGGGCTTTGCCTACCCGGATGCCGTTATTACAGGAGCTGAAACCAGAAGCTCTTCTCCTGTACGCATTACAAGAGGGGAGAGCCTTGAGGCCATAGGCATAAAGGGGCTTTACCCGTGCGGAGAGGGGGCGGGGTATGCGGGGGGGATTATTTCCGCTGCGGTGGACGGTATGCTCTGTGCGGAGAGAATATTGGAATGACGAAGCATAGGGACGGTTCTTCTGCCTCAACTTGTTGAGGCAGAAGAACCGTCCCTATGCTTTGTTCCTCGCTTGACAATTTTGATTGCAGGATGATAGAATTGTTCTAGGTTTTTTAAAAGCTTTTGTGGGGGAGTGAAAAATGGGCTTTAGGGGCAATATACCTATAGATATCAGGGTGTCTGGAAGAAGAAGGCGGCTGAACTTTAAAAGATTTTTTACAGTAATCGGAGTTATTGTTATTATTGCAGGTACTGTTACTTTTGTACTTAATCGTAATAAAATTTTCAAAAAAGCGGAAAATGAGGTTTTTATGCCTGCAACGTCCGCGGATAAAACACAGGATACTACCGATCAGGCCGCACTTACCGCCTTTAAGGAGGATATCGGAGAGGCTGCCTTTATGGGAGGCGTAAGACAGGGAGTCAGGCAGGGCAGGGAGGTTTATAGGAGTCTTGAGAGATCCAGAGTGGAGGAATTTAAATCTGAGCTTGAGGAGTATATCAGCGCCTTTAAAGGGCAATACGGGATATATTATTGGGATTTAAACACCGATGTAAGCTTTGGCATAAATGAAAATGACGAGTATTTGGCTGCAAGCACCGTTAAAATTCCTATCAATTTATATTTGTTCAATAAAATAAAAGACGGTGAAATAGACCCTGAGGAGAAGCTTGTATATACTAAAAGCACTGACTATGAGGGCGGCACGGGAAGCATACAGTATAACAAGGACGGGACGGAATATACGATAAGAGAATTGTCCGCGCTGTCCATAAAAGAAAGCGACAATGTGGCTGTAAATATGCTTATACGAAAGCTTGGGAGGCAAAACTACAAGGACTTCATGAAACAGTCGGGAGGCGTTGTTGTTACAGAAAAAAACGTATCCTGTCCAAGCGATATGGCTTTATATATGAAGGGAATATATGATTTTTATAATGAAAACCCAGATGTAGGGGGAGAGCTGATAGACTCTCTGCAAAACACCATATTTAACGACCGTATACCAAAGCTTCTTCCCAAAGAGGTTAAGGTGGCTCATAAGATGGGGAATCAGGTAGGGGCCCTGCATGACGTAGGGCTGGTTTTTGCAGACAGGCCCTATATAATAGCTGTCATGTCTAAGAATATAAATGAGGCTGAAGGGAACGATGTCATTGCTAATATATCCAGAAAGGCATATGATTTTGTAGAGGGAAATTAAGGAATTATAAAAAAGGGGCTGCCGCTGTGTACAGCCCCTTTTCTGATCCCTTATTCAACCACCCATTTTATAAGCCCGATGTCGAACTTGCTTATAAGGTCCTTATGGCGGGGAACAATACGAACAGTATAGCCGTATTGTCCTCCCTCTGTAATGCTTATATCACAGGAATACCTGCAAGAAGCCTGGCCTGGGTCTGCCAGGGAATGCATTGACTTTACTTCGGGATTTTCAATCATGCCATTTTTGCCTATGCATCCATAGTAAAGCTCGACATCTATATTTGAGGGGTCAACGCTTCCTAAATATACTGATGCAGATATGGATATCGTTTCTCCCGATATTGCCTTTTGCTCCTTGAGGCTATTCATGTCCTTTTCTGCCGTAATATTGAGCTGGGGCCAGTTTTGAGCCATATAGAGCTTCCAATGAGCAAGGTCTTTTGCCCTTGCATAATTGTCGGAGGACATGGCTGTAAGTCTCTCAAACGACGGGATATACATTTTATTTGTGTAATCCTGAACCATTCTATGGGTACCGTAATTATGTACCAGTGATTTTATGGACTCCTTCATTACCTGCACCCATTTAACAGGTACGCCCTTCTCATCCCTGTCATAGAACAGGGGAAGTATCTCATTTCCCAGTATTTCATATATGGACTGGCTGTCCGCATTGTCCTGATAGTGCTCATTATCATAGAAGCTGTCGTCTCCTATTACCCAGCCGTTTTTTCCATTGTATCCTTCGCACCACCATCCGTCCAATATGCTGAAGTTAACAATTCCGTTTATACAAACCTTTTGTCCGCTGGTTCCGCTTGCCTCAAGAGGGCGCCTCGGGTTGTTGAGCCATATGTCAACCCCCTGAACAAGATTTCGCGCCAGTGTCATGTTGTAATTTTCAACCAGTATTACTTTTCCGTTAAAGCCCTCCTGCCGCGCAATATCATTTATGTTTTTAATCACCTCGTGGGCG
Organism: Bacillota bacterium; assembly: GCA_023390115.1. Lineage (GTDB taxonomy): Bacteria > Bacillota > Clostridia > Acetivibrionales > DSM-27016 > Anaerobacterium. The sequence goes on along the minus strand of JAEWDM010000019.1, from coordinate 194,014 downwards.
GGCGAGTCAGCAGGGTGAGCCTTCCCGGCAAATATAATCTGAACGGGCCTTTTGGGATCATTCATGATTTTCTGTATGCGTGTCGCATCTCTGAATATAAGGTTGGCCCTCTTATATGTGGCAAATCTCCGCGCAAAACCAAGGGTCAGCGCATCGGGGTCTAAAAGAGTGTCTACCTCGCGGATGCTTTCGGATGATTCTCCATTCTCCAGTCTCTGCCGCTTCAGCTTGCTGCGGACAAAGTCTATCATTTTTGCCTTAAGCCGGTAATGGGTCTGCCACAAAAGCTCATCGGGTATATCATCTATTTTACTCCATATTTCCTTGCGGAATGAATTTTCCTCCCAGTCGGGGGCCAGATACTTGTCATAAAGATCCTTGATAGAGGGAGAGAGCCATGTCATTGTATGGACACCGTTTGTTATATGTCCTATGGGTACTTCAGCTTCGGGAACTCCGGGCCATACGTTGCCGAATATATTTCTCGATACCGCACCGTGAAGCTCGCTTACACCATTCTTGCGTCCCGCAAGGGTCAGCGCCAGGACTGTCATATTAAAGTTGTGGTTGTCATTAATCTTCATTCCCAGGTCCAGAAACTCATGTCTGCTTATGCCCAGGGACCCCCAATAATTCCCAAAATATTTATCGATCATATGAAGAGGGAATACGTCATTTCCTGCGGGCACAGGTGTGTGCGTGGTGAAAACCAGAGAGGAAAGGGCCAGCTCCTTGGCCTCATTAAAGGAAAGGCCTTTTTCCTGAACAAGCCTCCGAATGATTTCAAGGCCCAAGAAGGATGAGTGTCCCTCATTCATGTGGTAAATCCGGGGATTTACTCCAAGGGCTTGAAGTACCCTAAAGCCTCCTATTCCAAGGATTATTTCCTGCTGTATTCTTGTCTCCTGATCTCCTCCGTACAGCCTTGCCGTCAGCATTCTGTCCGAGGAGCTGTTTTGCTCTACGTCACTGTCCATAAGGAAAAGGGATATTCTTCCCACCTTGACCTCCCAGACCTTAACATATATAAGCCTGCCCGGAAGCTCAACGCTTACCGTCACCTGCCGGTCTTCCGAGTCAAGTGCCGGACGGATGGGAAGCTGGGATACATTCAGGTCGGTAAATTTTGTTTCCTGCCACCCGTCACGATTTATATGCTGGCTGAAATAGCCCTGCTTGTAGAAAAGCCCCACTGCTGTGAAGGGCAGCCCAAGATCACTTGCCGATTTGCAGTGATCGCCTGAAAGCACGCCAAGACCGCCTGAATAAATGGGAAGAACTTCATTTAATCCATATTCTGCTGAAAAGTATGCCATTGAAAAATCATTCTTGCCGGGATAGGTTTGACTGAACCATGTGTTTTTGCTTGATATGTACGCATCAAATTTTGCAGATGTTTTATCATAACGGGCTAAAAAGCCCTCATCCAGAAGCTTTTGCTCAAGCTTTTTCTGGCTTACCTCCTGCAGAAAGCTGACAGGATTTTTGTTAAGCCTCTCCCATAGCTCAATATCGATTTCCCTGTATAAATCAATAGCATCCGGGTTCCATGTCCACCATAAATTATAAGCCATATCCCTCAGCTTTTTTAACCTGTCCGGCAAGACTGCCGTCACTGTTATTTTACCTAAAATATACATAAATAACCTCCAGTGAATTAATATGCCTGATATCTTTTTTTAAATAATAACATATATATCCTTACTATGGTAGATATTAAGCGAAATTTTTACACATTTTAGAAGAAATTTAGAAGAAATAACGGCTATATTTTAACCCGATATATGAGTTTAGACTTTATCCATAATTTCCTTAACATTAAATTATTAAATTTTTGCAAAAATACTAATATGATAAAAAGATTTTTTATATATGGACTTATGGGTTGGTGTATGGAAATAATATGGACGGGAATGGGCTCTCTTATAAGCGGAGATAAACAGCTGGAGGGCTTTACAAACCTGTGGATGTTTTTTATTTACGGTTCTGCGGTTTTTTTAGAGCCCCTGCATGATATTATCCGGGGATGGAGGTGGATATACAGAGGATTAATATGGGTGGTAATAATATGGGGTATGGAATATACCAGCGGATTTCTTATTGGAAACATATTGGGGATATACCCCTGGGCGTATACCGGCCCTTTTGCCGTAGACGGACTTGTAAGACTGGATTTTGCGCCTGCATGGCTTGTGGCGGGGCTTGTTTTTGAGAGAATACATTATACCATGGACATGTATCAGGCGGCAAGAAAGCAACTGAATAATGCATAAGATACCACATGGGGGTTTAAATCAGCCTTAAAATTTATTATTATATATGTAAAAGGCAATTATAAGGGATGTGGAATATGTTCAAACTTGTAACCGGTATGGCGGACAGGTGCATTGCAAAAAAGGGGTTTTGGAAAACGCTTGCGCTGTTTTTTTTGTTTCAGATGCTTTTTGCATCGCTGACGCTTCCTGCCATTATTTTTCTGGGGCCTTTTGACAATATTAAAAGCATTGCTGTCGGGGCTTCATACAGGACCCTCAGCCATCAGTATATTGCAAGGCTTTTTTTGTCTGACGAGGCAATTAATGAAATACTTAGGGAAAATACCGTATGGGACTACGGCTTTGGAGAAGAAAAAATACAGGTGCTGCATTTTGATGCCGGGCGTTCGGATAAAATTGAGGTATATAATATAAAGGGAATAGACTTTGAAGGAAAATTAATGGTTGTGCACGATCCCACCAGGATTGCTGCCGCATACTCAGACAAGCTGCCTGAGGCGGGCCGAACCGTCAGTTCCCTGGCTAAAGCGAATAATGCTGTGGGAGCCATAAATGCAGGGGGCTTTCAGGACAGCTCTTTGACTGGTACGGGGGGCAGTCCTATGGGATTCATCATAAGCGGCGGGAGGGTGATATACAGTCAATTGGAGAGCGAAAAGGAAAGGATAGATACTGCCGCATTTACTGAAGACGGAATGCTTATAGTGGGTAAGCATTCTCTGGAACAGTTGAGGGAATATGGCGTAAAGGAGGCCGTAAGCTTTGGCCCCCCCCTTATAGTAAATGGAAAGCCCTCCATTTCGGAAGGAGACGGGGGATGGGGAATTGCGCCGCGGACTGCCATTGGGCAAAGGGAGACGGGAGAGGTGCTGCTGCTCACGGTAGATGGAAGGAGTGCGAGCACCTTTGGAGCTACTCTGAGAGATATACAGGACATTTTACTTAGGTATGGGGCTGTAAATGCGGTGAATCTCGACGGGGGATCATCAACCACTATGTTTTTTAACGGCAGGGTAATAAACATTCCCTCGGACAGGCTGGGGGAAAGAGCAGTACCTTCTGCCTTCATAGTGACGTCAGGGGAGGGGGATGACAGGTGAAGATTGTGTTAAGGCTGCTTAAGTGGGCCTGCTTTTCTATTATAGCCCAGCTTATGCTTCTTTGGATTTTAAACAATGTTTACTTGCCCGGCCGCGGGAAATACGTGGAGGTTACAAGGTATGCCGATACGGTGGACGGCAGTAGGGAGGAAATTACTCTCCCTGAGAATGCGCAAAATATTCAAATATCCTTTGACGGAAGTTTTGTAGGCTATGTTTATAAGGAAAGGCTTAACGTAGAATGCATTGATAAAACGGCGGAAAAAACAGCCGTTGATCTTGATAATATCTCTTTTTTCAGGTGGCTTTATGACAGAAATATGGTTATATATTCCTCGGCTATTGAAGGGAAGAATAAATGTGATATCAGAGTAGATACATATGACGCCGTGACGGGAGTATTAAGGAGCTATCCGCTTATAGAAGACCTCCCGGCAGGCAGCAGGGCTGTCAATATAGAATTGTCTTCACTCACAAACATGGTGTATGTTGAAGTAGCTATAAATGACATGGAAAAAAGGATTTTTAAATATAATATAATAGATGAACTCGAGCTTGTTGCACAGGAGAAAGCAGCAACAGTCATTAAGGTGTTCAGATACATGGACGGTATGGTGTATCAGAGGAACACGGGGCATATAGGCATACGGCACGGAAAAGGGGAAAACGCCAGGGAGGTATTTCTTGAGAAAAAGGCTGTGCTGCTGAATGTGGCTGCCGGAGACAGCATTTATATGGGAGAATATAATGAGGCCGGGAGAATAGTAAAAGTCTACTGGGGGACTGCTAACGGGTACGTGCTTGAGCGGGAGGGGGAGGTTGAATTAAGGAACCCGGCAGATTCTTCCTGCATATATATTACCCATGATGGAGCAATATATGAGATAGATGCCCCGGGGGGCATTGTGCGTAATCTTACTGATAACACCGAGCAGGTATACAAGGGGACTCTGTGCGGGATTACGGGTAAATATATGGCTGCTGCAGAAGATAATTATCTGAAGATATATGCCTTATATACATAGCATTGGGAAATTATTTACTTTTTATGTTTCATAGAAGCTTATGGAGGGTAATAATAATTCAGTAAATCTATTTATAAAAAATTGCAGATCTATAAAAACACCCGTGCTTTTGTTTATAAAAGCTTAAGAATGGTGAAAATATGTTTGGGAGGATTCGTTATGGCTAGTGAAAAAATAATAACACTGACAAAGGACAATTTTGAACAGGAGGTTATTAAATCCGATAAGCCTATTTTAGTGGATTTCTGGGCTCCGTGGTGTGGTCCGTGCAGAGCAGTCGGGCCTTTAATGGATGAGCTCGCAGAGGAATTTGACGGAAAGGCAAAAGTAGGGAAAATAAATGTTGACGAGCAGGGCGAGCTTGCGGCAACGTATAGGGTTATGAGCATACCTACGGTAATGCTGTTTAATAATGGCAATATGACAGATAAGGTTATAGGATCGAGGACGAAAAATGAATTTGCGGAGATAATTAAAAAGAGCATATAGTTCCTTGCGTTTTATAATCTTTATATATACTATATATCAATGTTATGGGGAAATAGTTCAGGGAAATAAAGCTATCCGACAGGATTAGCTTTATTTTTTTTGGGAAAAGAGGATTTCCAAGCAGGGCATTGAATATTATGAATATATGTTTTTGACGGATTTTTACGTAAAGGGGGGGGGCACGGTGGCGGGAGAAAAGCGTTTTAGAACTTCAATATTAGGATTTAAAAGGACGGATGTAAATACATATATTGAAAAAATACTCAAGGAGTTTGATGATAAATTGCAGGAAAAGGATGAGCAGATTTCAGCTTTGGTAAACCAAGTAAAGGATATGAAGCTAAGGTATGGAGAGCTTGCCCAAAAAGCGGATCAGGTAAATGACGACAGGGTGAAGATAGGTGACGTACTTATTAAAGCTCAGGAAAAAGCCGATTTAATTATTGAGGATGCCAGAAACAAGGCCATGGAGGAGAAGAGAAGAATTGAGGTCGTTATAGAGCAGGAGCGGGAAAAACTGGTAGACTTAAAAGGAGAAATCAGATTTCTCAAGTCGGAGCTTACCAGCACACTTAAAAAATATGAAAGCCAGTTGAACAATATGCTGGAAAAGCAAGGAGATCATATAGCATAAGGTGTATTCTTACAAAAGCTTTTACAAACATATTGAAAAAATACTTTGAAGATAGTATAATTATATAAATGTATAATAATAAAAGCGATGATGAGGAAGAGTAAATATATAAATCTTTCAGAGAGCCGGAAGCTATGGTGGGAATCCGGCAGAGGACTATATTGAACGCAGCCTTTGAGTTTATCCTTGAGAAATTGCGGGCGCAAGCTTGGTCTGTCACGGTATGCCCCAACAATAGAGGAGAACGTAACCTCACGTTACAGAGGCACGGTATAATGGAGTTGTACCGGGAGAGAGCACTTTGTTTGTGCTAATTAGGGTGGTACCGCGGATTACTTCTTCGTCCCTTTAACTTTGACTATTGGATGAGTTTTTGGGATAAAGGAGTTTTTTTATTGCTTTTAAAATTTGTGGCTTTGAAAAGGAGGATGTAGAGAGATGGAAGAGATATTGGAAATATTGGAGAAAAACAGCAGGCTCAATGAGGAGCAGATAGCGGTGATGGTTGACAAGCCTGTCGAACAGGTAAGACAGGCAATAAAAAAATATGAGGAAGACAATGTAATACTTGGATACAACACACTGATAAATTGGGAAAACACCAGTAATGAAACTGTAACAGCTTTAATTGAGGTAAAGGTAACTCCTCAAAGAGGAGAGGGCTTCGATAAGGTCGCTGAGAGAATATACCTCTTTCCCGAGGTTAAGGCATGTTATCTTATGTCTGGCGGATTTGACCTGACAGTCATAGTTGAAGGCAAGACCATGAAGGGGGTGGCGCTGTTTGTGGCTGAGAAGCTGGCCCCTCTTGAGTCTGTATTGAGTACGGCTACTCATTTTGTACTCAAAAAATATAAGGATAAGGGAACTGTCTTTAAAGAAAAATTAAAGGATGACAGGGAGGCAATTTTTCTATGATTATAGAAGATATGATATGTGAAAATATAAAGAATACCCCCCCGTCCGGCATAAGAAAATATTTCGATCTTATTAATGAAATGCAGGGGGTTATATCCCTTGGAGTTGGAGAGCCTGACTTTATAACGCCGTGGAATATAAGGGAAGCGGGCATTTATTCCCTTGAAAGGGGGCACACGCAGTATTCCTCAAATGCCGGCTTTATTGAGCTGAGATCTGAGATAGCAGCATACCAGAAGCGGAAATATGGCCTGGAATATAGCTGGAAGGATGAGGTATTGGTTACAGTGGGAGGCAGCGAAGCCATTGATGCGGCTTTGCGTGTGCTTGCGGGTCCGGGGGACGAGGTAATAATTCCCGAGCCCAGCTTTGTTGCATATAAGGGCTGTACTTACTTTTCAAGGGCTACCCCGGTGACTATAAATTTGGAATCGAAAAACAAATTCAGGCTGACCGCCGGGGAGCTTGAAAATGCTATAACAGACAGGACCAAGGTTATTATACTGCCCTTTCCCAACAACCCTACGGGAGGTATAATGGAGAAGGAGGAGCTTGAGAAAATCGCCTCGGTGCTCAGGAACAAAAATATTATAGTAATATCTGACGAGATATATTCCGAACTGACTTATGAGGGTACGCATGTATCAATAGCCTCTTTCCCGGGAATGAGGGAAAAGACTGTTGTTATAAACGGTTTTTCAAAGGCCTTTGCAATGACTGGCTGGAGGTTGGGGTATGCCTGCGGGCATCCTGAGATAATAGGTGCAATGAAAAAGGTCCACCAGTACGGCATTATGTGTGCTCCTACAGTGGCACAGGATGCTGCCATAGAGGCACTTAAAAACAGTGACGGAGACGTTGAAATGATGAGGAGAGAGTACAACCGCAGAAGAAGAGTAATGGTTGACGGTTTTAAGAAGGCAGGCTTAGAGTGCTTTGAGCCTAAGGGTGCTTTTTATGTGTTTCCAAGCATTAGGTCTACGGGAATGAAATCGGATGAGTTCTGCGAAAAGCTTCTCATGCAGGAGAAGGTTCTGGTTGTGCCCGGCAGCACCTTCGGAGAATGTGGAGAGGGCTTTATAAGGGCATGCTATGCGGCGTCTCTGGAAAACATTTATGAAGCTTTAAAAAGGATAAGGAGCTTTGTTGAAGGGGTCAGATAGAAAGGGGAAAAAATGTACAAATTAATTGCAGTTGATCTTGACGGTACGCTGCTCAATTCACAGAAATATGTTTCCCGGGAAAACAGACATGCATTAAAATGTGCTATGGATAAGGGCGTAAAGGTTGTAGTATGCTCGGGAAGGATCTTTGCCGGTGCAAGGATCTTTGCCGGGCAAATAGATACCAGTGAGCCTGTAATAGCCTGTAATGGGGCTGTTATTAAAGAGATGTCATCGCGTAAGGTAATTTACAGCAATTCATTAAGCGTGCAAGCCTGCTGCGAAATAATAGATGTATGCCATAAGGAGGACATATACTTTCATGTTTATATAGGTGACACAATGTATACCGAAAGACTTGAATTTTCATCTCTTTTCTATTGGAATAAAAATGCAGAGCTTTCAGAGGAAAACAAGGTTGATATAAGATTGGCGGGAGATATTAGAAAGGTAGTGGAGGGCAATACCGATCCCATAGCTAAGGTGGTGGTTATTTCAAGAGACGGCGAAAAGCTTTCAAAAGCGCGAAGCAGTATGGAAATTGTAAAGACCGTTGACATTACCAGTTCTAATTACGATAATTTTGAGGTAATAAATTATGGAGTAAGCAAATGGAACGCACTTAAATACCTTATAGAAAGAATGAAAATACAGCCCGGAGAGGTTATTGCCATAGGAGACAATGAAAATGATTCCTCCATGATAAAAAATGCAGGGCTTGGAATAGCAATGGGAAATGCTGAGGAATACATAAAGCGGATTGCTGATTATGTAACTCTTGACAACGACCGGAACGGGGTAGCGGAAGCGGTAAAGGAATTCATATTATAAAGGCTTTAAATACAAGTCTCTTTATATTATGCCGGCATTTTATGCCCGCTTCCTTCAATATCCATATAGATAAGGATTATTTTATCCAGCTCCCGGCTTATTTCAAGTATCTCTTCCGCATTTCCTGACTCAATCGATTTATACAGCTCTTGTCTTACGTGCTCCAAATGACTCACGAAATATCCTCCAAAATATCAATCTATGTAATATTACAAAAATAAATATATTATGTAGCGGTTATATATAATACAATATTTTATAAAATTTACCTTTATTTTAATGTTAGAACAATAATATATTTTTGTCAATATTAAACATAAAAAAACATGGAATAACTTCATAAAAATGTAATATAAATAAAGGGATAAAAAAACAAGGTATGGATATTAATTTTACCATACCTTGTTTTTTTAAAGTTCCGGGTTTTATGGAAACAGCATGATTCTCATTAAAAATATAATGCAAATGCTTAAATTGCTGATTCTCCCCGTTCTCCGGTCCTTATTCTTATAACATCTTCCACATTATATACAAATATTTTGCCGTCTCCTACTTCGCCTGTCTTTGCCTCATCAGAAACAAGCTTTATTATGTTTTCTACCTGATTATCCTTGACAACAATTTCAACTTTAATTTTTGGAAGCAGATTCAGTGTTATTTCGGTACCCCTGTAAAATTCCTTGCGGCCCTTTTGAAGACCACAGCCCATAACCTGACTTATGGTAAGACCATGAATGTTGAATTTGTTAAGGGCTTCCTTGATTTCCTCCAATTTTGCAGGCCTTATTATTGCTTCAATTTTTTTCATTAACCTTCACCTCTCTCTTGTTTATGATTAAAGTTCAGATTTTCACAGGCAAGAGGCTTTCCGGGAAATTAAAATACTGGCTTGCCTATACCTTCCGCCTGTTTATACTCCGGATACCTAATCCGCAAAAATTTATTTCAAGCTTTTAGAGTTACCGGAGCATTATTCCAAACTCTAAACTTTTACTTTCAAATTCAAACATTTTGCAGGCTTGGCTCTTTAGAGGTCTTATAAATAACCTTAAACCTGAGCTCCCGTAAAGTCCGGGTATGCATCCTCTCCATGCTGTGCGGTATCAAGTCCTTCTTCTTCCTCACTTTCGGGCACGCGCAGCTTGGTAAATAAGGATATAACCTTAAGTATAAGGAATGTAAGCACTGCCGAGAAAGCTATTGTAGCCACAACTGAAGTTGCCTGTATGAGAAGCTGGGTTGCACCGTCTCCTCCTATAAAAAGGCCGTTGTGCTGAACGTATGAGTTTATGGACTTGTCTGCAAAAAGCCCTGTGGCAAGAGCTCCCCATATACCTCCTATACCGTGGCATCCAAACGCATCAAGCGAATCGTCGTATCCAAGCTTTGCCTTTACATAGCTTATTCCAAAGTAGCATATAGGGCTTACAAGAAGTCCTATAACTATAGAGGAAAGAACTCCCACAAAGCCTGCTCCGGGGGTTATCGCAACCAGACCCACCACTGCTCCCGTAGCTGCGCCCAAGAGGGTGGGCTTGCCGCGGTGTACCCATTCTACAATGACCCATGACAGCAAGGCTGCGGCTGCAGCAGTATTGGTAGTTATCAGAGCGTTTATTGCAAGTCCCCCTGCCGACAGCGCGCTGCCTCCGTTAAATCCGAACCATCCGAACCAAAGAAGAGCTGCGCCTACTAAAACAAAGGGAATATTGTGAGGGAGCATGGGCGTGGTTCCGTGTCCCTTTCTCTTTCCCAGCACCAATGCCGCTATCAGGCCGGCGATACCGGAGCTTATGTGAACGACATTTCCCCCTGCGAAATCAAGAGCTCCCATTTTTCCCAGCCATCCTCCCGAACCCCATACCCAGTGGGCAAGAGGGTCATAAACAAAGGTTGCCCATAGAAGTATGAATGCCACAAATGCCGGGAAACGCATTCTTTCTGCAAACGCACCTGTTATTAATGCAGGTGTTATTATTGCAAACATCATTTGATATGCTGCAAAGGCACCGTGGGGGATAGTCCCCGCATATGCGGAAGGAGCCTCGCCTACCCCTCTGAAGCCAATAAAGTCCAAGCCTCCGAACAGACCGTTAAAGGCATCCGAGCCGAACGCTATCGTATAGCCTATTAATACCCACTGTATTGATATCAGCCCTATTGTAACAAACGAATTCATCATAGTATTCAAAACATTTTTTTTTCTTACCATTCCTCCATAAAACAGCGCAAGACCGGGTGTCATTAAAAACACTAATGCAGTGCAAAGCACGGAGAAAGCAGTATCGCCCGTGTCGATTACGGCTTCACCCTCGGCAAAAGCAATTACGGGCATACAGATAATAAACAAAAATGATAGTATCGAATAAATTTTCTTTTTCATAACTCCGACTCCTTATTTTTTGATTCAAAAAGACATAAACCATTGGTTTTTAAGTTATGTCCTTTTATAAAAGTAAAAGATTTTGATTTTTAACTTCTCCCGCACAAAGAAATAATGCCATATTATACCTTTATACAGTCGACTTTCTAAAAATTATCAGCTTTGATAATAAGCTTTTAAGAGGCTATAATAAAAGCACCCTCAAAACATTTACTTTCCGGAGCTCCTTTAGCACATAAGCACTTCAGTGTAATTTGTGCAATAAAATAGCGTATCATTTCAAAATATATCTTACTTAATAACAAAGGTACATTTTGAATTAAACGCTTTTATTAATACTATCATCGTATTCTAATAAAATTATAGCATCGCATCTTTAAAAATGCAACATTAATATTTTTATATTTCATAAAGGATATCCTTGATATATTTACGTAAACTGAGCAAGCTGATATGGATGCGAGGGCCTAGTTGTGATATAAAATATTATACAAAATAAAAATCCGGATCAATATGAAGGTTTGCAAAAACGAACTTGCATAACGGGGCTGTTTATGCTAAAATTTTAATGGCTGTTACAGAGGAAGCCTGATTGTTATAATGCTGGCAATGATAAAGGCTATGAAAGAAAACCGGCTTTGGTTGGTATAATATAATATGTGCGGATATTTTGATTTCTATAGCTTTTTTAGTTGCATACTTTATAATAATGTATTGACATGCAGTGAATTTGTAATTATATTTTAAGTAAATAAGTTTTTATGACGTGCTTAAAGCCTGCGGCTTATTTTAAAAAGGCTTCCGGCTTGATAGCCGGTAGGGGGAGATGCGTCATAATATTGTAGAAAATAGGCTGAAAGGCGGGTCTGACAGTGGCAGGAGAAAAATATATAGTTGCTGCGGTTGAAAATCCCTTGCAAATAGCGGTTCGTAATATTCTTAATCCCGAAGGGTATTTTTTTCTTGGGAACTGCAGTGATGCTGTGTCTCTTATAAGATTAATAAGAAGTTATCATCCTGACTTTATAGTAGTGGACCTGAGCATGCAGTTAAGAGAACTCAGAAATGTACTCGAAACTTTGGAGGATGAAATGCTGTGCGCATGCATTCTGATTGGTGATTATAACGATGGTGAAATCATGAATCTTATGGAAAAGTCAAAGGTTTTGTCCTTTTGCCCTAAGCCGTTGAACAGAGAGGTTTTTATTCAGGTTGCGGCGATGGCTAACATGAACTATAAAAGAGTTTACGAATTGAGTAAAAAGCTTAAAGAGATGACCGACAACTATGAGACAAGAAAGCTTGTTGAAAGGGCAAAATGGATACTTATGGAGAGGAATTCGCTGAGTGAGAACGAGGCCTATGAAAAGATGCGCAAAAAAAGCATGGACAGCAGAATGTCAATGAGATCCATAGCGGAAGCTATAATTTTTACACATGAAATAACAAATAAATAAAATATACCTCTTAAATCTTAAGAAGGTGCTGAAGGGAATGATAGTGGAATGCTGGAATTAGAACAATATAAGCTTGTTCTGGAGGCTATGAAAGCAGACTTGGACGAAATGGGGGCTTCACTTTGACGTCGCCAGTATAAACGACGAGGTGGATGAGCTTGAGCAGAAGGCGGCTGAGCCGTCATTCTGGGAGGACATGGAGAATTCCCAGAAGGTGCTGCAGAGGACAAAGGCATTAAAAACAAAGGTTGAGAAATTTAAAAGCCTGACCGGCAGGTGGGAGGATCTTATTACACTGAGTGAGCTTGGGCTTGAGGAGAAGGATGAAAGTGTTATCCCGGAGGTCGGAGAGGGTTTGGAAGCACTTAGAGCGGATTTTGAGAAGCTCAGGATTGAGACTCTGCTTGTGGGTAAATACGATAAAAACAACGCCATACTGACCCTGCATGCGGGCGCGGGCGGAACTGAGGCCCAGGATTGGGTGCAAATGCTTTTAAGAATGTATACCAGGTGGTGTGAGGACAAGGGATATACCGTAAAGACACTGGATTTTCTGGACGGAGATGAGGCGGGAATTAAAAGCGTTGCGATACATGTTATCGGAGAGAATGCTTATGGGTATCTGAAATCTGAAAAGGGGGTGCACAGGCTTGTAAGGATTTCTCCCTTTGATTCATCCGGGAGAAGGCATACCTCCTTTGCGTCAATGGACGTAATGCCGGAGCTTGACGATGATATTGTAATAGATATAAATCCCGAGGATTTGCGTGTTGACACATATAGGGCAAGCGGTGCCGGGGGACAGCATATAAATAAGACTGAATCGGCTGTAAGAATAACCCATATTCCCACAGGCGTGGTTGTTTCCTGCCAGACTGAAAGGTCTCAGTTCCAGAACAGGGATACGGCTATGAAAATGCTGAGGTCTAAGCTGTTTGAGCTTAAGGAGAGGGAGCAGAAGGAAAAAATAGAGGACTTAAAGGGGGTTCAGATGGAGATTGCATGGGGCAGCCAGATAAGGTCTTATGTATTTTGTCCGTATACCCTTGTAAAGGATCACCGTACAAATTTTGAGGAGGGTAATGTAGATTCCGTTATGGACGGAAGGCTGGACGGCTTTATAAATGCCTACCTGACAAGCGGATTAGCATAGGGAGGGATAGCTATCAGATATTTTTTGGCCTTTTTTATGGCCTTTATAATAGTATATTTAATTATACCCCCTTTAAGAGGGCTTGCAGTAAGAATTGGCTTTGTGGACAGGCCGACTGAGAGAAAAATTCATAAGGAGCCGGTGCCGCACCTGGCAAGCGTCGGTATATTTGCAGGCTTTATATCGGTATACCTGGCATTTGTAAGGGAATGGGACAGAGAAACTCTCGGTATCCTTGCGGGAAGCTTAATGGTTTTGTCAATAGGCATTGTGGATGACTGGTATAAAACTCATGGAAAGGAATTCCCGGCTTTGCCCAAGCTCATTGTTCAGGTGGGAGCTGCGGTTATAGTTTATTTTTCGGGGATTGTATTTACGGGCTTTAATAATCCGTTTACAGGGCAGTATGTACTGCTCCCTGTATGGATTCAGTTTATATTGACGGTGACATGGATTTTTGGAGTTACGACGGTTATCAACTTTTCCGACGGTATTGACGGGCTTGCAGGAGGGCTTTCCGCCATATCCTCGGCCACCCTTTTTATTGTTGCTCTGGCCATGGGCCGGACTGCGCCGGCTTATATGGCTATTATACTGGTAGGGGTTGCATTGGGATATCTCAGATACAACAGTCCCCCTGCAAGAATATATATGGGTGATGCGGGAGCTACCTTTATGGGCTTTATTCTTGGAATAATAGCTCTTGACGGAGCCTTTAAGCAGGCGACGGTTTTATCGGTGCTTATTCCCATACTTGCTCTGGGTGTTCCCATATTTGACAATGTTTTTGTCGTTTTTAAAAGACTGAAGGAGGGAAAGCCGATATATAAGGCGGACAGAAGTCAGGCACATTACAGGCTGCTTTCGGCTGGCTTAAATCCCAAGCAGGCGCTGGCATTTCTGTGCCTTATAAGCCTTTGCTTCAGCCTGACATCAATAATAATTCTTCTTTTGAAGGTATAGCCCTTAAGCATGCTTTTAGAATGCGGCAGATTTAAAATGGCATAATTATTTTTATGCTATTTTTTTATGCCATTTTTAGCAGGCAAAAAAAATTGAACATTTACTGTAAATAATCTATAATGTATTGTACACGTAACAAGGACTAAAATCATAATTTGCTTATAGGAGAAAAGATGCTGCATGATACATTGCACCACGGTGATAGAAGTAATCACTTAGATAAAATTCATCGCTTGGATAAACTATGGCTTTGCCGCAGTGCTTCTGATGAAGACATAGACAGGGCGGCGGGGGAAGCGGGAATATCGAGGCTTCTGGCCGCAATTCTTGTGGGAAGGGGAATGAGTGATCCTGAAAGAATAAAAGAGTTTATAGATCCACGGATGGACGGCCTTAACGATCCCTTTTTGTTTAATGATATGGATAGGGCGGCGGAGCGCATAATAAAGGCAGTGAAAGCCCATGAGAGGATCGTAATATACGGAGATTACGATGTGGACGGTATTACAAGCACAGCACTGCTGTACAGCTTTTTATCGGAACTAGGCTCAAATGTAGAGTATTACATACCGGATCGCATTGAGGATGGATATGGCCTTTCTATAAACTCCCTGCACAGGATAAGGCTTGTGGGGAGCTGCCTCATTATTACGGTGGATTGCGGCATTACCGCAGTGAACGAGGTAAAATACATCAATGAAAATGGAATGGAGATAATCATAACCGACCACCACGAATGCAAGGAGATTCTTCCGGAAGCCTTTGCAATTATAAGCTCGGGCATTCCGGGCTCACGATATCCCTTTAAGGAACTGGCGGGAGTTGGGGTTGCGTATAAGCTTGCTTGTGCGATAGCTGCAAAAATGGGGCTTGATACCGATTGCAGCAATTTTCTCGATCTCGCGGCGTTAGGTACGGTAGCGGATGTGGTAAGCCTTACAGGGGAGAACAGGATTATTGTGAAAAATGGGATAGATGTCATACAAAGCACATCCCGTACGGGTTTAAAAGCGCTGCTGGATAACTGCGGGCTGCAGGGCAGGCCTGTAACCTCGTGGGTAATCAGCTTTGTACTTGCTCCCAGAATAAATGCGGCGGGCAGGGTGGGAAAAGCATGCCGTGCAGTGCGGCTTTTTACTACTGCCTGTGAAAAGGAAGCATTGAGCATAGTTCTGCAATTAAATGAGGAGAACAGGCTGAGGCAGGAAACCGAGACAGGTATACTGCAGCAGGCAATAGATATAATTGAAAGAGAAATAAATCTTAAAACGGAAAAGGTCATCGTAATATGCGGGAAAGGATGGCACCACGGCGTAATAGGGATAGTTGCGTCAAGAATTACCGATAGGTATTACAGGCCGTGCATTTTGATTTCATGTGATGAGGACGGAGCTGCGAAGGGCTCCGGAAGAAGCATACAGGGCTTTGATCTGTTTCGGGCGTTGGGCTGCTGTGAGCATTTGCTGGAAAAGTACGGGGGGCATGAAATGGCG
This sequence comes from Bacillota bacterium, assembly GCA_023390115.1. Classification (GTDB taxonomy): domain Bacteria; phylum Bacillota; class Clostridia; order Acetivibrionales; family DSM-27016; genus Anaerobacterium. The sequence goes on along the minus strand of JAEWDM010000019.1, from coordinate 178,129 downwards.
GCAGGACTTTCCTTAAGAGCAGAAAATATACCTGCTCTCAGGAGAGAGATAAACATTTATGCTGATGAAGCAATGGAGGAAAGGGACCTTATACCCAAAATAACAATAGACGCTGTTATTAAAAGGGATGACCTGAGCCTTGCCCATGTGAGGGAGCTTGAAGTGCTTGCACCCTTTGGTGCGGGGAATCCGGGCCCCGTTTTCGAGTATGACGGGCTGGGTATTGCAGAGGCCAGAGCGGTTGGAGAAAACAGGCATCTTAAGCTTAAGCTTGAGGATGGCGGAGGTTTTATTGATGCAATAGGCTTTAACATGGGAGACCTGCTTGAAAAGGTTAATAATACCTCTAAGATTGACGTGGCGTGCAGCCTTGATGTAAATTCATGGAATTCCGTAGAGCGTGTCCAGATGAATATTAAGGGTATAAAGCAAGGTTCACGGACATTTGAAGAGGAAAGCTATTTTATAAGCCTGGATGAATGTATGAGATTTTGGAGCTTGTCCGGATGCGGCCGGCCGGGGACACTTAATTCCGCTTATAATGGTGTGGAGGCTCTTCGGGACATGCTGCAAATGGAAAACAGTACTGTAATTATGGTTAATTCTCTGCCCGACGCCGAGTGCCTGATTAAATTTTTAATAAACCATGAAACTGCTATTAAAAAAAACCGTATTATTTGTTATACTAGTGTTGATTGTAATAATTTTACTTCAAACAGCAATTTTATACTCATCAATCCTGATCCGGGCAGGCTTGAATTGTCATGGTGCGGCAATGCCGCCATATATGGAAGCTGGATTGATGAAGGCTATTTAAGGGCTGTTATTGAAAAGGGGGGAGAGGATAAGCTTCGCCTGGTAAGGAGTGGTGAGACTCCCGAATTTAATATAGAGCAAATTGTTCCCGAGAGGGAAGAGCTTGCGGCTGTTTATCAGTATTTAAAAGCGGGGGCTTCGGAAGGTAAAGTATTTGGCAGCTTTTCACGGCTGGCAGAGAAAGTGGCATATTGCTATAATATAAACATAAATTATTTTAAAATTAAAAGATGTGTGGAAATATTTGAAGAGCTGAGGCTTATTAAAAAGGATATGAGGAAAGACGGAAGCGTGGCTTTAACTGTAATCTATGCGGGAAAGGATAAAAAAAGGCTTGAGGATTCAAAATTGTACTGCATGCTGCAGAGCTTAAAAAGGAGATGGCAGCAGCCTAAATGACTTTCATATTTTTAAGGGGGGTTTTTAAAATGGATTTAAAGGCTAAGCTTAGACATGTTATGGATTTTCCGAAGCAGGGAATTGATTTTATTGATATTACTACCGTGCTTCAGGACGCGGAGGCATTTAAAGAGGCATTGGATCTTATGAGGGAAAGGCTTGACAGGCTTGGTGAATTTGATCTTATTGTAGGTCCCGAATCCAGAGGCTTTGTGTTTGGGGCTCCTCTGGCATATGTGACCGGCAAGGGATTCATACCGATCAGAAAAAAGGGCAAGCTGCCGTATAAAACCGTGAAGGCGGAATATGAACTGGAGTACGGGACCGATGTGCTTGAAATGCATGAGGATGCCGTGAAGCCCGGGCAAAGGGTGGTAATTGTGGATGACCTTCTGGCAACCGGAGGTACTACGATATCAAATATTCAATTAATTGAAATGCTGGGAGGAAGGGTTGCCGGAATAGTTTATTTTATCGAGCTGGGCTTCCTTGGCGGAAGAGAGAAGCTTAAGGGCTTCAATGTGGATTCAATAGTAGAGTTCTAGCGGGGTATGTTTATTTGCTGCCGTTATTGTGGGGGAATTTTTGATGACTGATGGTTATAAACGCTTGGTTGAAAAAATTAAAAAATATAATTCCAATTGTGACTTTACAATGCTTGAAAAGGCATATAAGGTTTCTAAGGGCGCGCATGACGGGCAGCAAAGAGTTTCAGGAGACCCTTACATAATTCACCCCATAGAGGTGGCATGCATACTGGCTGATCTTGAGCTTGACTGTACATCCATTATTGCGGCAATTCTGCATGACACTGTTGAGGATACTACATATACTGTAGAGGAGATTAAGGAGGAGTTCGGGGAGGAGGCCGCGCTTCTTGTGGACGGTGTTACCAAGCTGGGTAAGATACCTTATACCACAAAGGAGGAGCAGCAGGCTGAGAATTTGAGAAAAATGTTCCTTGCAATGTCCAAGGACATAAGAGTTATTTTGATAAAGCTGGCCGACAGGCTTCACAATATGAGAACTCTCAAATACATGTCTCCCGAGAAGCAGACGGAGAAGGCGAAGGAGACCCTGGAGATATACGCGCCTCTTGCCCACCGGCTGGGAATATCCAAGATAAAGTGGGAGCTGGAGGATATATGTTTAAGATATATAGACCCTAAAGGATACTATGACCTGGTAAACAAAATTGCCACAAAGAGAAAGGAAAGAGAGGCATATATATCCCAGATAATAGACACCCTGAGGGAGAAGACAAATGAGCTGGGAATTGAGCAGCCTCACATTGACGGGCGCCCCAAACACTTTCACAGCATATACAGGAAAATGCATGAGCAAAATAAAACCTTGGAGCAGATATATGACCTCTTTGCGGTGAGAATAATAGTCAATTCCGTAAAGGACTGCTATGCGGTGCTGGGACTGGTTCATGAGCTGTATAAGCCTATGCCCGGAAGATTTAAGGATTATATAGCCATGCCCAAGCCCAATATGTACCAGTCTCTGCATACAACGCTTATCGGGCCCGAGGGGCAGCCCTTTGAGGTGCAGATAAGGACATGGGACATGCACAGGGTTGCCGAGGTGGGTATTGCGGCTCACTGGAGGTATAAGGAGGGAAACACCGGGGCCAGCGACGTTGACAGTAAGCTTTCATGGCTGAGACAGCTCCTTGAGTGGCAGAAGGACATGCGTGATGCCAGAGAGTTTGTCGAGACACTTAAAATTGACCTTTTTACCGATGAGGTGTTTGTATTTACTCCTAAGGGAGATGTAATAAACCTTCCTGCCGGTTCAACCCCTATTGATTTTGCGTACTCTATCCACAGTGCCATAGGAAACAAAATGATGGGGGCCAGAATTAACGGAAAAATTGTTACGCTTGGCTATGAGCTGAAGAACGGAGACATTATAGAGATACTTACATCCCCCAATATCCACGGGCCCAGCCGTGATTGGCTGAAGATAGTGAAAAGCTCGCAGGCAAGGAATAAGATAAACCAGTGGTTTAAAAAAGAAAAAAGGGACGAAAATATAGTAAGAGGCAAAGAGCTGGTTGAGAGGGAGATAAAAAAGGCGGGCTTTACCTTCAATCAGCTTTTCAGGCAGGAATGGGTGGACATAGTACTGAAAAAGTATACCTTTGTTACTATGGATGATCTTTATGCGGGCATAGGGTACGGCGCTATTACTGCCAATAAGGTTATTTCAAGGCTTAAGGAGGAATACAGGAAAACCTTGAAGCCTGAGGAGCTGCAGGAGCAGGCCGTTGAGGCTTCTTCAGGCAGCAAGGCCGACAGGGACAAAAAGAAAAAATCAGTCCCTGAAAACGGGGTTGTGGTAAAGGGGATAGAGAACTGTCTTGTGAGGCTGTCGAGGTGCTGCAATCCGGTGCCGGGGGACGATATAATGGGATATATCACCAGGGGAAGAGGGGTATCGGTGCACCGCAAGGACTGTGTAAACGTAAATAATATCGACGGTGACAACAGGCTCATTGAGGTAAGCTGGTTCAATGCCAGCAACAGACTGGCGTATAAGGCGGATATTACGGTGATGGCAAATGACAGGACGGCGCTGCTTATGGAGGTAACCAATTCGATAGGAGAGTCGAAAATTCCCTTAAAGGCCATAAATGCCAGAACTACAAAGGATCAGATAGCCATAATGAACCTTACTCTTGAGATCACAGACACAGAGCAGCTTGACAGGATAATTAAGAGGCTTAAAAAGATTGACAGTGTTTTTGAGGTTACAAGAAATAAGCAATAGAACAAGGAGAGACTTCTATGAGAGCGGTTGTGCAGAGAGTCAGCCGGGCCAGGGTGTCTGTGGAGAGTGTGACAGAGGGTGAGATTGGGAAGGGGCTGCTGGTGTTTTTGGGAGTGGAGAAGGAGGATTCCGGGAGGGACATATGCTACATAGCCGACAAGATAGCCGGACTTAGAGTATTTGAGGATGAAAACGGCAGGATGAATCTTTCACTGCTCGATGTTGGAGGAGAGCTGCTTATTGTTTCCCAGTTTACTCTTTACGGAGACTGCAGAAAGGGAAAAAGGCCGAGCTATGATAGGGCGGCTGCCCCACAGGCGGCTAATGAGATCTATGAGAGCTTCGTCAAGTATTGCCGGAGGTTTCCCGTTAAGCTTGAAACCGGAAAATTTCAGGCCCATATGGAGGTGGACATATGCAATGACGGGCCTGTTACAATTATGCTGGACAGCAGGAAGGAATTTTAAAATTAAGCTTTAAAGGAGTTTGCTATGGTTTATAAACGTTTGATGACAGGAATGTTTTCGTCCAACTGCTATATAATAGGAGATAAAGGAGAGGGCGCGGTAATAGACCCGGGTGTTGAATGCGGTGAAATTATGGCCGCGGTGGCGGAGCTTGGGTTGAATATAAAGTATATAATACTGACCCACGTACACATTGATCACGTATGCCATATGGACGAGCTCAGGGAGAAGACAGGGGCTAGTGTGGCGGCTCATGCCGATGATGCGGTGTATCTTTCCAACCCACGGCTTAATGGCTCCGCACTGTTCGGGCTGGCAAAAGCATTTGGCGATGCGGATATTACCGTTAAGGACGGGGATATTCTCAAGGTGGGAGAAATGGAGCTCCAAATAATACATACTCCGGGGCATTCGGCAGGAGGAATCTGCATAAAGGCGGAAAACCGTTTGTTTTCGGGGGATACTCTTTTCAGAATGTCGATAGGCAGGACGGACCTTGGCAACGGGGATTACGATGAGCTTATCAATTCAATAAAAACCAAGCTGATGGTGCTGGAGGATGAGGTGGAGGTGTACCCGGGGCACGGCACCGCTACTACCATAGGGTATGAGCGGGCCAACAACCCCTATGTATACGGGTGACAGACAGACGAGGCTTTTACAGTTGCGCCTCGGAGAGCATTTTTATAAAATTGTGTCTTGACAACGTCATGACGAAAAATATAAAATATAGGCTATAGTGTGAAAGACTGTGAACGGAAAAAGTAGCCAATGCTGCCTACAGGGAGAAAGTGCCGTGACTGGGAGCTCTTTCAGGAAAAGGTTGGTGAAAGAACCTCCTGGAGTCGATCTCCCGAAAGCTTAGCTTATATGTGGTTTAAGTTATTAGGCAGATACGCTTATCCGGCGTTAAGGATTTAAAGTGGGCCGGCTTAGCCTGTAAAGAAGCGGAGCAATACAGCACGCGGTTTCTTTAGAGCGGGCAGCAGGGCTTAATAGGGTGGTACCGCGGGAGCTTAAGGCGTCTCGTCCCTTGACATTTCATGTTTTAAGGGCGGGAGGCTTTTTTATTTGCTTTAAAACATATGGCAATACTAAATAATGACCAGTTTTTTTGAAATGGAGGAAGGCTATTTTGAGCAGGAATATAACAGTGCCGTCGATTCTTCCGGGCTTTATGGAGCTTTTGCCGGCTGATCAGATGCTGTTCGACAAAATGATCAGCATTATAAAGAGTACTTATGAAAAATACGGCTTTTTGCCGCTGGATACTCCCACTATTGAAAAATCGGAAATACTGCTGGCAAAAAGCGGGGGTGATACCGAGAAGCAGATATACCGTTTTAATAAGGGAGACAATGACCTGTCTCTGAGGTTTGATCTTACGGTGCCTCTTGCAAGGTATGTGGCACAGCATTATAATGATCTGGTTTTTCCCTTCAGAAGATATCACATAGGGAAGGTATTCAGGGGAGAAAGACCGCAAAAGGGGCGTTTCAGGGAGTTTTACCAGTGCGACATAGACATTGTGGGCAATGACACGCTCAGCGTTATAAACGACGCCGAAATATTAAGTGTAATATACTCTACCTTTAAAGCTCTTGGGTTTGAGGATTTTACGATAAGGATAAACAACAGAAAGGTTTTAAACGGCTTTTTCGAGACATTGGGTATTGAGGACAGGGCGCAGGTGCTGAGGACGATTGACAAGCTGGGGAAAATAGGACGGGAAAATACTGCGCGGGAGCTGCGGTCGCTGGGCCTTTGCGATAGTGCGGTGGACAGCGTCATGAGGTTTATAGAGATAAAGGGAGGTGCCGCTGAAGTAATAGGCGGGCTTAAAGGAATGAATGCCGGATCGTCTCTGTTTTTGCGGGGACTTGAGGAGCTTGAGGGGGTATTGGAGCATATAAGCTATTTCAATATACCGGAAAAAAATTATGCGATAGACCTGACCATTGCCAGAGGGCTTGATTACTATACCGGCACGGTATACGAGACCATACTTGACAATTATCCCTCCATAGGAAGCGTCTGCTCCGGAGGAAGGTACGACAGCCTTGCCCAGAATTATACCGAGAAGAAGCTGCCCGGCGTGGGTATTTCAATAGGCTTGACCCGGCTTTTTTACCAGCTTAGGGAGGCCGGGATATTGGAGCAGTCAAAAAGAGCTACGCCGACAGTGCTGCTGATTATACCAATGCAGGATACCATGGGCCCGGCCCTGGATTTTGCCACTAAAATAAGAGAGGCCGGAATTGCTGCGGAGGTTTATTTTAACGAAGGTAAAACCGGCAAAAAGTTCGGCTATGCAGACAGGCTTGGAATTCCGTATGCCGTTGTTATAGGCGAGGATGAGGTGAAAGCAGGCCTTTTTAAGCTGAAGGACATGTCGACAGGACTGCAGGAGGCTGTGGATCTGGATGGAGTCATAAGCAAAATAAAAAATAAAGCTTTTTAATAAAGTCATTATGGAGGAGAGAAAATGGGAGAATCAATATATGGTTTGAAAAGAACCCACAAATGTTCCGAGCTTGGGCTTGCCAATGTGCGTGAGTCTGTTACCGTTATGGGCTGGGCGCATAAAAGAAGAGATCTTGGGGGAGTGGTCTTTATCGATTTGAGAGACAGGACAGGCTTGCTCCAAGTGGTTTTCAACAGTGCCATAAGCACCGAGCTGTTTCAAAAGGCCGAAACCATCAGAAATGAGTATGTGCTTGCAATAGTGGGACAGGTTGTGAAAAGGGATCCCGAGACTGTAAACCCTAAAATACCCACCGGTGAAATTGAGATTGCCGCAAAAGAGCTCAGGATATTAAATAAGGCCGAGACTCCTCCGGTTTATATTGAGGAAGACTCCGATGTGAATGAAAATGTAAGGCTCAAGTACAGGTATATAGACCTGAGAAGGCCGGATATGCAGAGAACCATAATGCTCAGGCACAGGGTTGCTAAAATTGCCAGGGACTACTATGACGCAAACGGTTTTCTTGAAATTGAAACTCCCATGCTTACCAAAAGCACTCCTGAGGGGGCGCGGGAATATATTGTGCCAAGCAGGGTTCAGCCCGGAAAGTTTTTTGTACTGCCACAGTCCCCGCAGCTGTTCAAGCAGCTTCTCATGGTATCGGGCTTTGACAGGTATTTTCAGGTGGTAAGATGCTTCAGAGATGAGGATTTGAGGGCCGACAGGCAGCCTGAATTCACACAGATAGATGTTGAAATGTCGTTTGTAGATGTTGAGGATGTCCTTACGGTAAATGAGGGCTTTATAAAGAAGGCTTTCAAGGAGGCACTGGACATAGATTTGGAAACGCCGTTTATACGGATGCCTTATAAGGAGGCTATGGACAGGTTCGGATCGGATAAGCCCGACATAAGATTTGGCTTAGAGCTTGTGAATTTGTCTCATATTGTGGAGAATTGCGGCTTTAAGGTGTTTGCCGATGCCGTCAAAAATGGGGGAAGCGTAAGGGCGGTAAACGCAAAGGGCTGCGGGGCCAAATTTTCAAGGCGTGAGATAGACAGCCTTGTAGAGTTTGTAAAAATATATAAGGCAAAAGGTATGGCGTGGATTGCGGTTGAGGAGAATGAGCTTAAGTCTGCAATTACCAAGTTTTTAAGCCAGGACGAAATTGATGCCATATTAAAAGAGACAAAAGCCGAGCCGGGGGATTTAATTTGCTTTATCGCGGATAAAAACAGTATAGTATATGATGCACTCGGACAACTGAGGCTTGAGCTTGCGAGAAGGCTTGATCTCCTTAAAAAGGACGAGTTTAAGTTTTTATGGGTTACCGAGTTTCCCCTGTTCGAATATGATGAGGATGAAAAGGGCTGGGCCGCAAAGCACCACCCGTTTACGTCTCCGATGGATGAAGATATACAGTACCTTGATTCGGACTTGGGAAGGGTACGCTCAAAGGCTTATGATATTGTATTAAACGGGGTTGAAATAGGCGGCGGCAGCATAAGAATTCATATCCATGAGCTGCAGCAGAAGCTGTTTAAGCTTATAGGCCTGACTGACGAGCAGGTAAGCGAGAGGTTCGGATTTCTGCTTGAGGCCTTTAAGTATGGGACTCCTCCTCATGGGGGCATGGCCTATGGACTTGACAGGCTTGTAATGCTTATGGCCGGGAAAAGCAGCATAAGGGATGTCATTGCATTCCCGAAGGTGCAGAATTCTTCATGTCCCATGACCAATGCGCCGGATACTGTCGAGGCTAAACAGCTTAAGGAGCTGCATATTAAAATGACTAACGGTTAAAATTAATTAATAAAGGATTTATTCAATGCCATAGCCGGGGATAATATTTGACAGAGGCTGTGCATTGACTCTAAGGAGGGATAGATACGGCTAAAAATCCTGCTTTGAAGGAAGTACTGAGCTGGGCTTTCCATATTGCCCTTGCGGTGGCTATAGGACTGCTCATTGTAAATTTTGTTGTGCAGAGGACTATTGTTGACGGGGAATCTATGGAGCCTACGCTCCACAATAATGATAATCTGTGGGTGGAGAAGATTTCACCTAAGCTGGGCAGGCTTAAGTACGGGGATATAGTTACTGTGGATGTTGAGGATAAGGTTGGTGCCGAAAGAAGTCCTCTTATAAAAAGGGTGATAGCAGTTGCGGGAGACAGCATAGAAATAAAGTTCGGAAAGGTGCTGCTTAACGGAGAGGAACTGAAGGAGGATTATATTCTCGGAAATACCACCGTTGCGAATGATCCCCTTTATGCAAAGCTCACTGTTCCCGAGGGGTATATATATGTAATGGGAGACAACAGGATGAACAGCATAGACAGCAGGGTGATAGGGCCCGTGGAGATAAAGGATATATCGGGCAAGGCTGTGTTCAGGTTCCTGCCGTTTAAAAATGCCGGGCCGTTGTGGAATAAGTAGCAAATTAAACATTAATAAACATTTAATAATTAAAAAAGGACAGGACTGCTATTGAGTTCTGCCTTTTTTACTGTTCTTTTTCTCTATTCAACTGTCAAATACCCCTCAAAAAAGAATAAATAAGTTTCTTTATACAGAAACAATTTAAGACATTAATGCTAGTTGACTTACATTTTATTCTATGGTAATATATGTTATGATAGTTTTGTTAAGGAATTCCAAGATAGTAACTGGCAGCTCATAAATGTTACATCACTTTAAAGCGGCTGCTTGCGTAATTTTAGTAGTGAGCATACATTGTGTCTATTATTTAGATTAAGCTTAAGACATTCCAAAGTAAAGATTATAGCAAAGGCAGGGGTTATGAAATGAAGACAAAAAAGGTTCTCGGTATTGTCCTCGTGAGCTTTTCGATTTTAACATTTACCATCAATATTATGCTGGCTCAGATATCGCTGCATTTAGATAAGCTTGACAAACATTTCTCTCCTAATTTAACCAGCCATATTCCTGTAGTGCAGTATATAGGAGTGTTATTGGTATTTTTACTTGGATTATATATCTATTTTTCTAAGGATAAGGAATAAACTATTTTAAATATTTGGAGATAAAGGACATATCGGGCAAGGCTGTGTTCAGATTCCTGCCGTTTAAAAACGCCGGGCCATTGTGGAACAAGCAGCAAGTTAAATATTTATTAAATGTTAACAAACATTTAATAAATAACAAATGCAAAAGGACAGGACATTATTGTGTTCTGTCTTTTTTGCATCTTAAGAAATAATAAAATTTATATGTGCGCCCGTGGCTTGGAAAATTTGATATCTTTATTATTACCGGCATATATGTTAATATAAGAAGAAAGCATGTATAAAATAAGAATTTCTGTATTTATATATGCTGTGCGGACTTTAGAAAAATCTTTGCCGAAGGGCTTTTTATATTATATAGTGAGGCTTTGTTTAAAAGTAAATCAAAGGGGGCGCAGAATGCAGAGCCCGGAGGGGATTTTTTGTATTCCCCGGGAAGGTCTGCATATGTATATGGATAGACTATTGCATTTAGGTCTGGACGTAGGTTCAACCACAGTTAAGCTCGTAATACTGGATGCTGACGAAAACGTTGTTTACAGCAAGTATCAGAGACATTTTTCCGATATAAGAAAAACAATATTTACAATAGTGAGCGAAGCATATGAAAGCTTTGCAAATGACAAAATAACGGTGACTCTTACCGGCTCAGGGGGCATTTCGGTGGCCCAGTGGCTTGGCCTGCCGTTTATACAGGAGGTAATTGCAGGGACAACCGCCATAGAACGGTATATCCCAAAGACCGACGTGGTTATAGAGCTTGGCGGGGAGGATGCAAAAATAACGTATTTTGACAACGGTGTGGAGCAGAGGATGAACGGCACATGTGCAGGGGGGACAGGCGCGTTTATAGACCAGATGGCATCCCTTCTTCAAACCGATGGCGCGGGCTTAAACCGGCTTGCAAAGGATTACAGGATGATTTACCCTATAGCCGCCCGCTGCGGGGTTTTTGCAAAAACCGATATACAGCCTCTTTTAAATGAGGGGGCGGCAAGAGAGGATATCGCAGCCTCCATTTTTCAGTCTGTCGTAAACCAGACGATAAGCGGTTTGGCGTGCGGAAAGCCAATCCGGGGGAATGTGGCGTTTCTTGGAGGTCCTCTGTATTATTTATCCGAGCTTAGAAAAAGGTTTATTGAAACACTTGGTATGGAGCAGCACCAGGTTATATTTCCTGAAAATTCCCAGCTTTTTGTGGCTATCGGTGCCGCCCTGGCCTCAAGAGGCGAGGCGCCAATGTCTTTTGAGCAGTTAAGCGCCAGGCTGCCTGCCATAAATAATGCTTCCTCAAATGAGGTTGAGAGGCTAAGGCTGCTGTTTCAGAATGACAGTGAGCTGAAGGATTTTAGCGAAAGGCATAGCAGGAGTGTTGCAGCAAGAAAGAAGCTTGAGGATTTTAAGGGAGACTGCTTTCTGGGGATAGATGCCGGATCAACCACAACAAAGGCGGCGCTTATTGACAGTGAAGGGGCTATTTTATACTCCTACTATGGAAGCAACGAGGGAAGCCCTTTGAAGTCCGCGATAAAAATTTTAAAGGAGCTTTATGCCGCAATGCCTGCCGGTGCCCGCATTGCCAGCTCCGCTGTTACGGGATACGGGGAAAGCCTCCTAAAAAGTGCTCTTTATGTTGATATTGGAGAAATAGAAACCGTGGCCCATTATAAGGCTGCCGAGTTCTTCCTTCCGGGAGTGGATTTTATTCTCGATATCGGCGGACAGGATATGAAGTGCCTTAAGGTAAAAAGCGGTGTAATCGACAGCATTATGCTCAATGAGGCTTGCTCGTCGGGATGTGGTTCATTTATAGAAACCTTTGCCCATTCCCTTAATATGAGTGCGGAGGAGTTTGCGGCGGAGGCGTTGAAGTCCGAAAGGCCGGTTGACTTAGGCTCAAGGTGCACGGTGTTTATGAATTCAAGGGTAAAGCAGGCCCAGAAGGAGGGCGCCACGGTAGGGGATATTTCGGCGGGATTGTCATATGCCGTTATAAAGAATGCTCTCTTTAAGGTAATAAAAATAAGGAACCCCAAAGAGCTTGGAAATAAAATTATAGTTCAGGGGGGGACATTTTATAACAATGCAGTATTAAGGAGCTTTGAAATAATCTCCGAAAGAGAGGTCATAAGGCCCGACATAGCCGGGCTCATGGGAGCCTTCGGTGCCGCGCTGCTGGCGAGGGACGGCTTTGAGGAAGGGTACGAGAGCACCCTGCTTAAAGAAGGCAGGCTGGAGTCCTTTAGCTGCAGCACTGAAATGAGAAGGTGCGGACTCTGCGGCAACAATTGCCTCCTGACTGTAAACAGCTTTGAAGAGGATAGAAAATTCATATCGGGAAACAGGTGTGAAAGGGGAGCGGGAATAGAGGCGAGGACAGATGGCCTTCCCAATCTCTATGACTATAAGTATAAAAGAATTTTTAGTTATAAGCCTTTGAAAAAAGAGGATGCCGTAAGGGGGACGGTAGGCATACCCAGAGTGCTGAATATGTACGAGAACTACCCGTTTTGGTTTACCTTCTTTAACCGGCTTAAATTCAGGGTGCTGCTTTCTCCCAGATCCTCCAAGAGCGTTTACGAGCTGGGCATTGAGACGATACCCTCGGAGTCTGTGTGCTATCCTGCAAAATTAGTGCACGGTCATATAATGAGCCTTATCGGCAGCGGTGCGGATTTCATTTTTTATCCCAGCCTGCCCTATGAAAAAAAGGAGCAGGAGGCCTCCGACAACCACTATAATTGCCCCATTGTTACATCCTATTCTGAGGTTATTAAGAACAACATGGATGTGCTTAAGGAAAAAAGCATAAGCTTTATGAATCCTTTCCTTCCTTACCATGATAGAAAAAGGCTGTCCGAAAGGCTTTATGAGGAACTGAGGGCCTTTGGCATCCCTAAAAACGAAGTATTTGCCGCGGTTGAAGAAGCGTGGATGGAGGAGGAGCGTGCAAAGCGGGATATAAGGGATAAGGGAGAGGAGGTACTTAAATACCTTGAGGCTACCGGAAGAAAGGGCGTTGTCCTTGCCGGAAGACCCTACCATGTAGACCCTGAGATACACCATGGCATACCCAACATAATTACAGAGCTGGGTATGGCGGTATTGACTGAGGATTCAGTTGCGCATCTTGGGAATATACAGAGGCCTTTAAGAGTGGTTGATCAGTGGGTATATCACTCACGACTGTATGCTGCCGCGGACTTTGTAAAGAGACAGTCAAATGTTGAGCTGGTACAGCTTAATTCCTTCGGATGCGGCTTAGATGCCGTAACTGCCGATCAGGTTCAGGAAATACTGAATGACTATGATAAAATATACACCGTTCTGAAAATTGATGAAGGTAATAATTTAGGCGCGGCAAGAATCAGAATGCGTTCTCTTAAGGCCGCAATGGATGAAAGGGACAGAAGCGGGATGAGCCCGTCCCGGGTTCGCCCATTGCCGCAAAGGCCGGTATTTACCGAAGAAATGAGAAAAAAGCATACTATTCTGGCGCCTCAGATGTCTCCTATTCATTTTCAATTTGTCGAGGAGGCGTTTAACGCTTCGGGATATAAGGTGGAAATCCTTCCGTCTGTTGACAAAAAGGCGGTAGACGAGGGCTTAAAATGGGTGAACAATGACGCGTGCTATCCGTCAATACTGGTTATAGGACAGCTTATAGAGGCCCTGAAGTCCGGGCGGTATGATTTGGACAGCACATCGGTAATAATATCGCAGACCGGCGGAGGCTGCAGGGCCACAAATTATATAGGCTTTCTTAAGAAGGCTTTGACGGATGCCGGCTTTGAAAACATCCCCGTTATTTCGCTTAATACGGTTGGGCTGGAAAAGAACCCCGGCTTTAAAATAAGCAGAAGCCTTATAAACAAAAGCCTCATGGCTCTGGTATACGGAGACCTGCTGATGAGAGTTCTGTACAGGGTGAGGCCTTATGAAAAGGTGCCCGGTTCTGCAAATATGCTGTATGAATCATGGACGGACAGGTGTAAGGCTTCGGTCAGGAGCGGCAGCCATAAGACCTTTAGGAAAAACATTTATAAAATAGTCGGCGATTTCGATAATATTGAAATAACTGATGAGTTAAAGCCGAGAGTTGGACTGGTAGGTGAGATACTGGTTAAATTCCACCCGACAGCCAACAACAGTGTGGTTGATGTAATTGAAAAAGAGGGTGCTGAGGCGGTAATGCCGGATTTAATAGACTTTTTCATGTATTCGGCCTATAACCTGAATTTTAAGCATAAAAAGCTTTCGGAGGGCTTAAAAAGCGTAATCATTAATAATTCTGCCATAGCAGGCATGGAATATTACAGAAGAACAATGAAAAAGGCATTGAAGAAAAGCAAGAGGTTTGAGCCTCCTTGCAGTATATATGAGCTTGCAAAAGGTGCGGAGGATATATTGTCAATAGGGAACCAGACCGGGGAGGGCTGGTTTCTGACGGCTGAAATGGTTGAGCTTATAAATGGCGGAGCCAAAAATATAGTTTGCATGCAGCCCTTCGCTTGCCTGCCAAACCATGTGACAGGTAAGGGAATGATAAAGGAGCTCAGGAGGAGGTACCCGGAGGCCAACATAGTTGCCGTGGATTATGATCCGGGAGCGAGTGAAGTCAACCAGCTCAACAGAATAAAGCTAATGCTTTCCGTGGCATTTAAGAATCTTCACAGCAGTGACGCACACTATGAAACCAAGACACTTTTCAAGGGAATAAACACCGCCGTAGAGAGCGGGGGAAGCAGCGTGAGCATTTAACCGCAAGGGCGGCATTTCTTTAAGAAAAGAAATGCCGCCTGCTATTTCCCCGGTCTTTTTGATTCCTGCATATACTTCATTCTTCCTTTTTTTACCTTGCCCTTGGGACGGGAATTATGCCTATTTATCGATCTGTTCATCATAAAGGCGAGGAGCCCGAATACCAGCAAGGTACCTGTAATAATTAAAATTTTTGTCAGCATATCAATCTCCCTGTAATGTTATTTTTGGAAGCATTAGCTTGTATTTCCGAATTCACAAAGTATTCTCATTTTGCGACACATATCTACAAACAAATATTATATAGCCTAGTATAGCGTAAATCAAGGATTATTATTTGCCATATAAGTTACGCCTAAAAAAGTAATAGTATCCTCCCTTAAAGAATATAATTCTTTAAAAGCAAATATATACATATCAAGGTCATGATAAAGAGAATTGCTTATGATAATTCCCCACTACCTGTAAACGGAGGACAAAATGGGCAAAATTTACGGAAAGCACAGATGCAATATTTTGTACAAGACTCTTAAGACAGTTTTATTTATAGGAATGTCATTTTTGATTATGGCGGCGGGAATGTTTGGAGGAAGATTCCTGTCCGATACGCATAGCAGTATTATTAACAGAATTGATGTTGAGAGCTTCAAGTCTACGCTGAATAAATCTCTGCCCATAATTGATACTATATATAACAGCGGCAATGTGGATTTTTCCTTTGCAAATGAGCTTAAAGGTGTTATAAAGGCTGTGTTCACGGTTGACTTAAGCAATCCTCTTACCATAATTAATGCCCAGTCTCCGTTTATAGCAAGCTATTATAATAATGAATACCAGGCTCTTTTAAACCGCAAGGAGGGGAAAACGGCAAATAGGGCCGGAGAGCACGGCACATATGACAATACCGCTCATAATCAGGGACAGGAGGGAGCGAAGCCTCAGCTTAAAGAGGATGCAAGCAGCATAGTATATGAGGATGAGAACGGAAGCCCCGATTCACAGACGACATATAACGGTAAAATTACCGTTCAGAATGAGACAAAGTTTAAAGTAGATGATGCTGTTATAGATAAGCTTATTAAGGAGCCATTAAAAATCAATTTTGATAAAAAAGGCCCCCAGGTGCTTATTTACCACACACATACCACCGAGGCATATCTTAAGAACGAAAAGGAGCTGGGTAAAAGCGGAATTTCCAACAGGAGCAGCGATAACCGGTACAATGTTGTAAGGATAGGAGAGGAGCTTGCGCAGGCGTTGGAAAAAAAGGGCCTCAGCGTTGTCCATAACGGAACTGTTAACGACTATGACTATAACAACTCTTATACTACCGGGTACAGAACAGTTACCAGCATATTAAAGGGCAATCCTTCAATTAAAGTAGTTCTGGATATACACAGGGACGGGCTGAGTTTGGATCAGCCCAAGCTGAGGGTCGTTTCTCAGATAAATAATAAAAATACCGCGAAGATAATGTTTGTTGTGGGAACGTCAAGCAGGCTTAAGCACCCCAACTGGAGGGAAAACTTTAAGCTTGCACTGAAGCTTCAGCAAAAACTGGATTCTAAGTATCCAGGACTTACAAGGCCTTTGAACTTGAGCATGAACAGGTATAACCAGCATGTAACCGACGGAGCACTGATTGTAGAGGTGGGGGCGGACGGAAATACCGTTGAGGAGAGCTTGGAGAGTGTAAAATATCTTGCGGAGGCCATAGATGAAGTGCTGAAAGAAAATAAATAATCCCCAAAATGGAAATAATAAAATCACGGAATGCTTTTGAAACTCCGTGATTTTGTTATTTGGGGGCGGTATGCTGAAAATGAGCAGGGTTGAAAAATTTAAGCTGGCAAGAAGGTATAAAACAAAATGCATAATGACGCTGCTTTTGTTTTTTACATTGGTTTTTGCGGGGATATGCCTGTCGGATTATTCTGTAAACATGATCATGAAGAACCAGAGCCAAATAGAAATAATAAAGCTTGAGAAAAAGGATGACAGCTATATTATGGTTGATTTTATGAATCTGAAGCTTTATTTTAATACCTTATACATCAAGGAGGACATTGAGAGGCTGAAGGCGGGAATACAAGACTTTCTGGGGAAATGACTGCTTCCCCGGGAAGAGATTGCCTGATAAATTCTAAAAAGTATCTTTATCAGAGATTTAAATTGCCCTGTTCACTTTTTAATACATATGTTATAATGCAAGGGGGACATTCCTCTTATCCACCGGGGGATGTCCCTCTAAATGCTATTTTAATGAAAGGAATATATTGATGGCAAGCGGAAGACAGAAAAATATACGCAATTTTTGTATAATAGCCCACATAGATCACGGCAAATCCACTCTGGCAGACAGGCTGCTGGAAAAGACCGGCGTACTTACAGCCAGAGAGATGGAGGAGCAGGTGCTTGATAACATGGATATTGAGCGTGAGAGGGGGATAACTATAAAATCACAGCCTGTCCGTATGATTTATAAGGCTTGCGACGGCCAGGAGCATATATATAATCTTATAGACACCCCGGGGCATGTGGATTTCAATTATGAGGTATCGAGAAGCATTGCGGCATGTGAAGGCGCGATACTGGTGGTTGACGCCGCGCAGGGAATAGAAGCTCAGACGCTGGCAAATGTATACCTTGCCTTAGAGCATAACCTGGAAATCATGCCTGTAATCAATAAGATTGATTTGCCGGGTGCCCAGCCTGATCATGTAAAGAAGGAAATAGAGGATGTTATAGGCCTTTATGCAGGAGATGCTCCTATGGTTTCCGCTAAAAACGGAATAAATATCGAACAGGTGCTTGAAAGTATTGTATTGAAGATTCCATGCCCTGAAGGGGATGAAGCCGCACCGCTCAGAGCGCTCATATTTGACTCCTATTATGACAGCTATAAAGGCGTCATAGTGTATATAAGAATTATGGAGGGAAGCGTAAAGGTAGGCGACAGCATAAAAATGATGTACACCGGAAAGGAATTTGTGGTCACCGAGACCGGATATTTCAGGCCGGGCACACTGCTTCCGTATGACGGGCTTATTGCAGGGGATGTTGGGTATATAGCGGCAAGCATTAAGAATGTAAGGGATACCAGGGTGGGAGACACCATTACTCTTTCCGGAAATTCCGCAAAGGAGCCGCTTCCGGGATATAAAAAGGTTAATTCCATGGTGTTTTGCGGAATATACCCCGCTGACGGCGCCAAGTACGGAGACTTGAGAGATGCGTTGGAAAAGCTTCAGCTAAATGACGCCGCTCTGACATTTGAGCCCGAGTCCTCTATTGCATTGGGCTTTGGCTTCAGGTGCGGATTTCTTGGGCTGCTTCACATGGAAATAATGCAGGAGCGTCTGGAACGGGAGTATAACCTTGATTTGGTGACTACAGCGCCAAGCGTTATTTACAGAGTTACTGCCACAGACGGTCAGGTACTCAATATAGACAACCCATCCAATCTGCCGCCGGTATCTGAGATAGATAAAATGGAGGAGCCGGTAGTGAAGGCAACCATTATGACTCCCGTAGAGTATGTAGGGAACATAATGGAGCTGTCTCAGGAGAGAAGGGGAGTATATAAGGACATGTCCTATATTGATGAGGGAAGAGCCATTCTCACCTACGAAATGCCTTTGAATGAGATAATATACGATTTCTTCGATGCCTTGAAATCCAGGACCAAGGGGTATGCTTCTCTTGACTATGAGCTTTTGGGGTACAAGGAATCGGACCTTGTAAAGCTTGACATAGTTTTGAACAACGAGATTGTTGATGCCCTGTCATTTATTGTGCACAGGGAAAAGGCGTACTCGAGGGGAAGAAGAATGGCTGAGAAACTGAAAGAATCAATTCACCGCCAGCAGTTTGAAATTCCCATTCAGGCCTGTATAGGAGGAAAGATAATAGCAAGGGAAACGGTTAAGGCCTATAGAAAGGATGTCCTTGCAAAGTGCTACGGGGGAGATATAACCCGTAAAAAGAAGCTTCTTGAGAAGCAAAAGGAGGGCAAAAAGCGCATGCGTCAGGTAGGCAGCGTGGAGGTGCCACAGGAGGCCTTTATGAGCGTGCTTAAGCTGGATACATAACTGTTGGATGTGGGGGTGATGGAGCTGTACGATTGTCATATACATTCAACATTCTCCCCTGATGGGAGATCCTGTGTTTCGGAATACGCAGCCCTTGTCGGACAGGGTGGATTAAAAGGCATAGGCTTTGCGGAGCATCTGGACTTTTTGCCTGAGTGCGGGGCTTATGGTTTTTTGGACTACGGAGGGTACATATCCTCTGTAAAAGAATACAGGAATATGGGCTATGATGTTCATGCCGGTGCAGAGGTCGATTACGCCTTCAGTGTTCAGGAGGATATTTTAAAAAGGCTGAAGGAGGAGAGCTATGAATTTACCATATGCTCCATACACAACGCGGGGGGAAGGCCGGTATCGGACAGAAAGACGGAGCATTTTTACGACAGGGACATATTTTTTAATACAATTGAAAGCTACTATAAGGAGCTGAAAAGCAGCATTAAGGTAGAGGTGTTTGACGCAATAGGCCATATAGGAGTTTTCAGGAGGTATCTTACCGAGGATTTTTATAGAGAGAGAAGTTTGGACAGGTGGCTGGATGAGCTGGACCATGAGGTTGCCAGGCTGTGTGCGGATTCGGATAAAATTGTGGAGGTCAATTCCTCCGGGCTTTTTTCAGCCGGTAATTCAATTCTTCCCCGCCTTCCCATACTGAAGGCATATTTTAATTACGGGGGAAGGCGGGTTTGCATGAGCAGCGATGCTCATGATGTGCTTCATACCGCAAGGGGCTTTGACACGGTGAGAGAGCTTCTTCTTGGAATAGGCTTCAAGCATGTGTATTTGCCCTGGGACAAGGAGCACCCTGCGAATCTCTAAAAACCTGTTTAGAATCTCGTAGATTTTTTTGATATTCTCCATGAACATTGTATTATAGTAGGGGCAGACCTGCGTGTCTGCCCTTAAATTACCCGGAAATACGGAACACGCAGAAATTCAGGGGCAGACGCAAATTCAGGGCAGACACACAGGTCTGCCCCTACGTTGAGGGACGAAATTATGGATTCGGAGATTGAAGGTATAGGGATATATATTCACGTACCGTTTTGCAAATCCAAATGCCGCTATTGCGATTTTAATTCATTTTCGGGCAGGGATCAGCTTATCCCGGCCTATTTTAATGCGGCGGCAAAAGAGGTTGCGCAATATGGCGGTAAATTGAGCGGGCTTACGGTAGATACTGTTTTCATAGGCGGAGGAACGCCTTCTTTTGTAGATCCCGTATATATATATGAGTTAATGGAGCTGTGCTCAAAAACATTTGAAATATGCGGCGATGCGGAAATCACTATTGAAGCAAACCCCGGGACTCTTAGCGTTGAAAAGCTCAGGCTTTACAGGGAAGCAGGCATAAACAGGCTGAGCATGGGACTTCAGGCATACCAGAAAAATTTGCTCCGGCTGATGGGCAGAATTCACACTGCCGAGGATTTTATGTCCAATTTTGAGGATGCCAGAAAAGCCGGATTTAAAAATATAAATGCCGATTTGATTTTCGGCCTGCCGGGACAAACACTGAGGGATTGGGAGAAGACAATTGCGGGAATTCTGCAGTGGGAGCCGGAGCATTTATCGTGCTACAGTCTTAAGATAGAAGACGGCACGATCTTCGGGCAAATGCTTGAAAGGGGGGAGCTTTCTCCTCTTGATGATGAGCAGGACAGGGAAATGTATTATCTCGCCGTAAATAGGTTACGAGAGGCAGGAATACGGCATTATGAAATATCCAACTTTGCAAGGCCGGGATATGAATGCCGCCACAATATTAAATACTGGAAGGCTTGCAGGTATATAGGGGTTGGGCCGGGAGCCCATTCGTATTTTGACGGGAAAAGATACGGCAATATATGTGATATTGAAAATTATATAAAATGCGTTAGTAATGGGCAAAATACTGCTGAAAATATAGAGCCTGTATATAAGAAGGATGAAATATCGGAGTTTATAATTCTGGGCCTTAGACTGACTGAAGGAATAGATACTGAGGAATTCCGGCACAGGTTCGGCCGGGGGATTTTTGACATCTACGGCATTCAAATTAAGGAATTGACGGACAGGGGCCTGTTAGAATGCAGAGGGAGCAGGCTGGCTCTGTCTTCAAAGGGACTGGATTTGGCAAACAGCGTTTTTGTAGAATTTTTAATGTAAGGGGACATACCTCTCCGTGCAATGTAAGGGGACATACCTCTCCTTCGTCGAGGAATGTCCCCTAAAAAATTACTTGACAAACAAAAAATACGGTGGTATTTTTAGAATAGAATTAGCACTCGATATCAGTGAGTGCTAACAAAGGGGTGCTGATGATGTTTTTAGATGATAGAAAAATGAGAATACTTAGGGCTATTATCGACGACTACATTAATACTGCCGAGCCCATAGGCTCAAGGACTATTGCCAGAAAGCACGAGCTTGGCTTAAGCTCCGCCACAATAAGAAATGAAATGGCGGATCTTGAGGATATGGGATACCTGGCTCAGCCGCATACCTCTGCCGGAAGAATTCCTTCCGATAAGGGCTACAGGCTCTATGTGGATCAGCTTATGCAGGCCCGTGATCTGAGTATGGAAGACATAGAAAGCATAAGAAGGTCTATGGAGATAAAGATAAATGAATTGGGACAGCTTATGAAGCAGGCTTCATTAGTCATGTCAAAAATCACTAAATATACATCTATGGCTATGATACCCCAAACGAATAAGATTGCTCTGAAGGCTGTTCAGGTTGTGCCTGTTGAGGCGGGGAAGGCTTTGATAATTGTAGTCACCAACACAGGGATTGTCAGAAACGGTCTTATAAGGATATCGGAAAGCATTACTCCCGATCTGCTTATAAAGGTATCCAATGTGTTTAATGACAAATTAAGCGGCCTTACCTTGGAGCAGATAAATTTTCCTCTTATAAAGGAAATAGAATATGAAATGGGCATGGCAAAGGAGATACTGCTTCCTATTCTGGATGGGGTGGCAGACTGTATAAACCAGACAGATACCTCAGAGGTCTACCTTGACGGTACTACAAATATTTTAAATTACCCTGAGTTCAGGGATGTAATGAAGGCTAAGGAGTTTCTCGACACGCTGGATGAAAAGGAAATACTTTGCAGGATTTTAGAGGGAGCTTCTTCCTCAAAAGGAGTCACCATTCAAATCGGTGCCGAAAATGAATTAAAGGAAATAAAGGACTGCAGCCTGGTTACCACAACATATTCCCTTGGGAATATAATCATAGGATCTATTGGGATAATAGGCCCTACCCGAATGGAATATTCAAGGGTTATATCTACTATGAATTATATAAGGGAGAAGATCAATCAGGAGCTGAATAAGCTCATAGGCTCACAGTCTGACGGGAAACCGGCAGAGTAACGCTGTTTTGGCGTTCAGGAAAGAAATATCTGTTTGCAAGCTAAAATTTTAGAGGTATAGGAGGTTGGATTAAAATACAATGAAAAGAGAAGAAGGCAATTTACAAAGGTCCAATGATGAGAATGCTTCATATGAGGCATGTAAGAATGAATGCCCTGAAAATAATAATGAGTTAAAAGATACTGAGTGCGTGGATAACGGCTGCTGTGAGTCCGAAGGGGCGGAGGAGAGCTGCACCGAAAAGGAACTGGAGGCGTTAAAAAGCCAGCTTGAGGAAAAGTCCGCCAAGTGTGAGGAGTATATGTCTGCGCTGCAGAGAATGGCCGCGGAATTTGACAATTACAAGAAAAGAACGTCAAAGGAAAAGGAGACTCAATATGTTGAAGCGGTGGCAGAGGTAGTAAGTGCATTTTTGCCTGTAGCCGACAATATGGAGCGTGCCCTGGATGCATCCGTCAAAGTGGGAGAGACCGGTGAGACAGGTTCTCTAAAGGACGGGATTCTGCTTATGTTCAGACAGTTGAAGGATGTAATGAAGGGACTGAATGTTGAGGAAATTAAAAGTGTAGGTGAAAAGTTTGATCCCATTCTGCATAACGCGGTAATGCATATAGAGGATGAGGATGCCGGAGAGAATACTGTTGTTGAGGAATTTCAAAAGGGGTATAAAATCCGGGATAAGGTGATAAGGCACAGCATGGTAAAGGTCGCCAATTAGTGGCGTGAGGGGCATATGATTTTTTAGTTCTACATAAATTTTATTATGGGAATAAGAAAGTATAAAAATATAATTAATTTTTATTTTTAGGAGGTTTTTTATATGGCAAAGGTAATTGGCATAGATTTAGGAACTACAAATTCCTGTGTGGCGGTAATGGAAGGCGGAGAGCCGGTAGTTATCCCTAATCCCGAAGGCAATAGGACCACACCTTCGGTTGTGGCATTTTCAAAAACGGCCGAAAGACTGGTAGGGCAGGTGGCTAAGAGACAGGCAATAACTAATCCTGAAAGAACGGTTATATCGATAAAGAGAGATATGGGGACGGACAGAAAGGTCAAAATAGACGACAAGCAGTACACTCCCCAGGAGATATCGGCAATGATACTTCAGAAGCTTAAGTCTGATGCCGAAGCCTTTCTCGGTGAGTCGGTGAGCCAGGCGGTAATTACCGTGCCCGCATATTTCAGCGATTCTCAGAGGCAGGCTACCAAGGATGCCGGAAAGATTGCCGGCCTTGAGGTGCTGAGAATAGTGAATGAGCCTACCGCCGCGGCCCTTGCATATGGGCTTGACAAGGAGCACGACCAGAAAATAATGGTGTACGACCTTGGAGGAGGTACATTTGACGTATCTATACTTGAGATCGGAGACGGAGTGTTTGAGGTTCTTGCCACAAACGGAAACAACAGGCTCGGGGGAGATGATTTTGACCAGAAGGTGATGGACTATCTGGCCGATACCTTCAAAAAGGAAAACGGAATAGATTTAAGGAACGACAAAATGGCTATGCAGAGGCTTAAGGAAGCTGCAGAGAAAGCTAAAATAGAGCTTTCGGGCGTTACCACTACAAATATAAATCTTCCGTTTATTACTGCTGATGCTACCGGCCCCAAGCATCTTGACGTTACAATGACGAGGGCAAAATTTGATGAGCTGACGGCCGGTCTTGTTGAGAATACAATGGGCCCCACCAGACAGGCCATGAAGGATGCGGGTCTGTCACCGGATAAGATTGACAAAATTTTGCTGGTAGGCGGCTCAACCAGAATTCCTGCCGTACAGGAGGCCGTTAAAAAATATCTCGGCAAGGAGCCCTTCAAGGGAATAAATCCCGACGAGTGCGTTGCTGTGGGGGCTGCCATACAGGCCGGAGTGCTGACGGGAGAGGTTAAGGATCTTCTTTTGCTGGATGTAACTCCTCTGTCTCTCGGAATAGAAACTCTGGGAGGGGTATTTACAAAGCTGATTGAAAGAAACACCACCATTCCCAGCAAAAAGAGCCAGGTATTTTCAACCGCCGCCGACGGACAGACAAGCGTTGAGATCCATGTGCTGCAGGGAGAAAGAGAAATGGCTGCATATAATAAAACACTGGGAAGATTCCAGCTTACAGGAATACCGCCGGCTCCGAGGGGCGTGCCCCAGATAGAGGTTACCTTTGATATAGATGCCAACGGAATTGTGCATGTATCGGCCAAGGATCTTGGTACTGGAAATGAGCAGAAGGTTACTATTACGGCATCCACCAATTTATCGGACGATGATATAGATAAGGCTGTAAAGGAAGCTGAGAAGTTTGCTTCGGAGGATAAGAAAAAGAAGGAAGAGATTGAGGTAAGGAATAACGCGGACTCTATGGTATATCAGTCCGAAAAGACCTTAAAGGAGCTGGGAGATAAGCTTGGGGAGGATGATAAATCAAAGGTTGAGGCTGAAATAAATAAGGTTAAGGAGGCCCTTAAGGGCACTGATAACGATCAAATCAAGAGTGCTACCGAGGCTCTGACACAGGCCTTCTATGAGATATCGGCAAAAATCTACCAGCAGAACCCCGGTGCGGGAGCAGATCCCGGAGCAGGCTTTGATCCAAATGCAGGAGCAAATCCCGGTCAGGGCACGCAGGATAATGTTTATGATGCCGACTATAAGGTGGTTGATGACGATAAGAAATAAAGCATAATTTGTAAATTTAAAATGTAAAGTGGAACAACAGGCCAAAGTCATTTAGAAGCAAGAAGCTCTTACGGTTTGTCCGCAGGGCTCTCGGGTTTCTTCATGAGAAAGCTGACGGACAATGCCCGGATTTTGGGATCAGCCTTCTCTGCAAATGGCTTTGGCCTGTTTAAGCATATATAAAACCGTCTGTGAGATAAATTTGTTTGTAAAGCTTATTATCCATATGCTATAATATTTCGCAGGTGTCATAGAAATTTTGGGAGGCTTGAAGGGGGATACATGCTGCCCCTCAAGGCTCTTTAATTAGAGAAGGAGTTGATTGGATGGCAAACAAAAGGGATTATTATGAAGTCCTTGGTGTTGAAAGGGGTGCCTCCGATGCTGATATAAAAAAAGCGTACAGAAAGCTGGCGAAGCAGTATCATCCCGATATGAATCCCGGCGATAAGGCTGCTGAGGCGAAGTTTAAGGAGGCCAATGAGGCTTATGAAATCCTCAGCGATTCCCAGAAGAGGGCGCAGTATGACCAGTTTGGACATGCAGGCACTGATCCCAACGGCTTCGGGGGAGGCTTCAGTTCCGATTTTGATTTCGGGGGCATTGGAGATATTTTTGAGTCCTTTTTCGGAGGCGCAGGCTTTGGAGGAAGGTCTGCAAGGAGCAAGGGAGGACCTCAGAAGGGTGCTGATCTTAAATATGCAATGGAAATTGCTTTTGAGGAGGCGGCCTTCGGAGTGGAAAGGGAAATAAGCATAAACAGGATGGAGAACTGCGGCACATGCTCAGGCTCAGGCTCAAAGCCCGGATCAACAAGCTCAACCTGCAAGCACTGCAACGGTACGGGGCAGATACAATATAAGCAGAGCACGCCCTTCGGGCAGTTTGTAAACGTTAAAACCTGCGATGTTTGTCATGGAGAGGGCAAAATAATTACAGATCCGTGTCCTAAATGCAATGGCAAGGGACGTATAAGAAAAAGCGTAAAAATAAAAATAAATGTACCTGCGGGGATTGATGACGGCCAGACCATATCCTTAAGAGGAGAGGGAGAGCCCGGCACAAAGGGAGGGCCGTCAGGAGACCTGTTTATAACAATGAGAGTCAAGCCTCACGCCCTGTTTCAGAGGCAGGGGAATGATGTCGTATGTGAGATGCCCATAACCTTTGTGCACGCTGTTCTGGGCTGTGAGCTTGAGGTTCCGACTCTGGATGGCAAGGTGAAGTACTCCATACCTGAGGGGACGCAGACGGGCTCGGTCTTCAGGCTTAAGGCAAAGGGAATACCCTTCTTAAGAGGAAACGGCAGAGGCGATCAGTATGTTAAGGTGAATGTGGAGGTGCCCAAAAAGCTTAATGAAAAGCAAAAAGCCCTTTTAAAGGAATTTGCGGAATTAAGCGGTGATGATTGCCATGAGCAGAGGAAAAGCTTTTTTGATAAAATGAAGAATGCATTGGGAATGTAGCTGCAGGATGCTGCTGTTACTAAAGCTGAAAGGAGCAGGGCGTGAAGTGGCATGAAATTAAAATAACGACTACAGACGAGGCTTCGGATGCCGTATCGGAAATGCTTACCTCTATAGGTGCGGGCGGTGTGGCAATAGAAGACCCTAATGATATAAGAAGGGAAGTTTTAAGATCCGATTCTCTTGATTATGCCGATGAAGAGTTCTTAAACAGCCTTGGGAAGGATGTTATTATTAAGGCTTATTTTCAGGGCGATATTAATATTACCGAGCTGGAGCAGCTTGTTAAGGAGAAAATAAGGTTTATTTCAAACTTTCTAAACACCGGGCATGGCTACAGCGGTTATGCCGAGGTCGATGATGAGGACTGGTCCACGGCATGGAAAAAATACTATAAGCCTGTACACATCTCAAGCGGCATAGTGATTAAGCCTTCATGGGAAGATTATAATATGAAGGACGGAGAGATTGTAATAGAGCTTGATCCCGGTATGGCCTTCGGTACAGGCACACATGAGACAACTGCAATGTGTGCCGGGCTGCTTGAAAGGTATCTGAAGCAGGGGGACGGGGTTATAGATGTGGGCTGCGGCACGGGAATACTGTCTATAATTGCGGCAAAGCTGGGAGCAGTCCATATAACGGCAGTGGATATTGATGAGGTTGCCGTAAGAGTTGCCGGAGAGAACTGTATAATTAACAGCGTTCAGGACAGGGTGCATGCTTTAAGAGGCGTTCTGGAGGAGGTTCCTGCACAGAAGGCTGATATTGTGGTTGCAAATATTATTGCCAATATCATAATTGACATTTCAAAAATTATGCCGTATTATTTAAAAGCAGGTGGATATTTTATAGCCTCCGGTATTATAAAGGAGAGAAGCCGGGAAGTTATGGAGGCTTGCGCGGCCCGGGGATTTTCCTGCATAGAGCGGCTGGAATCAGGCGAATGGGTGGCGATGGTGTTTAAATGCCTAAGTTCTTTGTAAGCAAAGAGGATATTTGCAATAATGCAGTTACAATAACGGGTGAGGACGTAAGCCACATTAAGCGTGTTTTGAGGCTTAAGTGCGGCGATACCCTCCAGGTGTGCGACGGCATGGGCACGGATTACACCGTGCGGATTGAGAATTTTGAAAAGGATTGCATAATCGCAGGCGTTATAAGCTCCGGGGAAAATAATGCTGAGCCGCCTATAGATATTATTTTATTTCAGGGAATTCCTAAGTCGGATAAAATGGATTTCATTATCCAGAAAAGTGTTGAGTTGGGTGTCAGAAGCATTATTCCGGTGTCTACCGACAGAACGGTCGTCAAAATAGCTAATGAAAAGGACGCGAGAGGCAAGACCGGCAGATGGCAGAAAATTGCACTGGAGGCGTCAAAGCAGTGCAACAGGGGCATAATCCCGCATATAGGTATGCCCGTGAGCTTTGAGGATGCGTTAAAGCAGGCTTCAAAAACTGCCGAATTGTGCATCATACCGTATGAGAAGGAAAAAGGGGGCTTTTTAAAGCCCGTTATTAAAGACTCTAAAACGAAAAGAATAGCTGTTTTTGTGGGTCCGGAGGGTGGATTTACGGAAAATGAAGTACGTAGAGCTCTGGACTTTAATATAAGGGCCGTAACATTAGGTCCAAGAATTTTAAGGACAGAGACTGCAGGAATAGCTGTAATATCAATACTAATGTATGAATTAGGAGATGTAGGAGATGGGGAACCTCACATTTGTTGTAGTAGATGATGCCATATTTATGAGGACATTATTAAAGAGGATGATTGAGGAAGAAGAAGGGTATACTGTTGTAGGTGAGGCCGGGGACGGACATGAGGCAATTCATCAGGCACAACTTAAGAAACCTGATATTATGACTCTTGATATAACCATGCCGGATATGGATGGAATAAATGCCATAAAGGAGATATTAAAGGTCAGTCCTCACACTAAAATTATTATGGTTTCAGCTATGGGGCAGCAGGCGATGGTTATTGAGGCTATAAAGCTGGGTGCCAGAGATTTTGTAGTGAAGCCTTTCGATAAATCAAGGGTTTTTGCGGCTATTCAAAATGTCATTTCTTCATAGGGCATGATTTTGGGAATACAATGTATTCTTTTTTTTATTTCAAATGTACGCGGGAAGGCATATTTAAAATAAAAGCTCAGGAAATAAGGCTTAAAAAAACGGAGCAAATGGAAGAAAACCGGAAAAAATATCTGAAAATCATAAAAAAATTATGATTATAACAAAATAAAGTTTAATTTATTAAAAGTTATGTTATAATAGTATAAAATCCAAAAAGAGGATGATAATAGGTTATGATCAGGAGTATGACAGGCTTTGGCAGAGGTGAAAGTCAGAATGACGGGAAAGAGTTCTTCGTTGAGATAAAAACCGTAAATCACAGGTACAGTGATGTTTTTATAAAAATGCCGCGGCATATATCCTTCCTTGAGGATAAGGTAAGGGATCTGGTGAGCAGAAGCATAGCCAGAGGAAAGGCCGATGTATATATATCATATGAGGATTTGGGGGAGAATGCCAAAACCGTAGTATTTGATCAGGCGTTGTCTAAGGCTTATATAGATGCCCTCAAGTCTCTTAGGGATAGCAGTGGGCTTCATGATGATATATCTGTTTCACTTATAGCCCGTTTCCCCGATGTTCTGAGGGTTGAAAAAACCGAGGAGGATGCCGATAAGCTATGGGCTGTGCTTAGTGAAGCTGTTGAAAATGCTTTGAATGCGCTGGTTTCCATGAGGGAAAAGGAGGGGCGGCAGCTCCGGAGAAGCCTTATGGAAAAGACTGAGTATATAGAAGAGCTTCTAAAGGGAATAGCTCTGCGTGCACCTGATGTTGTAACGGAGTATAAGCAAAAACTGGAAACAAGGATAAAGGAGCTTTTGGATCAGCAAACTGTGGATGAAAGCAGAATAGCTGTGGAGATTGCTCTGTTTGCTGACAGATGCAGTATTGATGAAGAGATAGTGCGCCTTGGAAGTCACATAAGCCAGCTTAGAGAAGCCTTGGATATTAAGCAGCCGGTGGGAAGAAAGCTTGATTTTATTATGCAGGAAATGAACAGAGAGGTAAATACCATAGGCTCTAAGGCCAATGATCTGGCAACAACAAGGCATGTTGTTGAGCTGAAGAGTGAGCTGGAAAAAATTCGTGAACAGGTGCAGAACATAGAATAGCACAATATAAAAATTAAAAATCGGGAGGTAAGTTAATGAAACTTATAAACATAGGCTTCGGGAATATTGTGTCGGCAAACAGGCTTGTGGCTATAGTAAGTCCTGAATCGGCTCCTATAAAGAGAATCATACAGGAGGCCAGGGACAGGGGAATGCTTATAGATGCTACATATGGCAGAAGAACCAGAGCTGTTATAATTACCGACAGCGACCACATAATACTTTCCGCTGTTCAGCCTGAAACAGTTGCACACAGGCTCAATGTTAAGGATGTAGATACGGACGCAGAGGCAGATTCAGAAGAGGCCGATGAATAGAGGAGCTGAAATGTCAGATAAAGGGTTGCTGGTTATCCTTTGCGGTCCGTCAGGAGTTGGCAAGGGGACCATATTAAATAAAGCAAAATATAAAAATGACAATATAAGGCTATCCGTTTCTGCAACCACCAGGAGCCCAAGAAACGGCGAAGAGGAAGCCGTCAATTATTATTTTAAATCCATTTGCGATTTTAAAAAAATGATAGAAAAAGATGAATTGGTTGAATGGGTGGAGTATTGTGGAAATTACTATGGCACACCTAAAAGGCATATTGAGGATTTGTTAAATCACGGATATGACGTTGTACTGGAAATAGAGGTAGAGGGAGCTGCCAGCATAAAGAATAAGTACCCCGAGACGGTTTTGGTGTTTGTTCTGCCTCCAACCTTTGAGGAATTGAGAGCAAGGCTTGCAGGAAGAGGAACTGAGGACTCCGGGGTTATTGAAAAGCGCCTCGAAAGGGCCAGACAGGAAATAAGATATGCCAGTAAATATGATTATATAATTATTAATGACGATATTGACGAGGCTGCGGATAAATTAAACTGCATCTTGCAGGCAGAAAAGCTCAAGGTAGAAAGAAACAAACATATATTGGGAGAAATAGGTGTCTAAGAAGTATTTCTTACCCTTTCCCAAATTAATATCCGGGAGGTTATTTTAATGATTGAACCGCCAATTAATTCATTGATGACTAAGGTTGACAGCAGATATACTCTGGTGGTAGCTGCCGCAAAAAGAGCCCGCCAGCTTGCTGATGGAGCTCATAAGCTTACTAAATGCAATTCCGACAAGCCTGTGACAATTGCAATTAATGAGATTAATGAAGATAAAATTACGTATGTGCGTACCAGAAGCGGAATAAAATAAAATCCGTCGGTAAACTTAGGTTTTGCAGGACAGCAATGGGCAATAGGCGATTAGTAATTAAGTTATTAATTGTCCGTTGTCCATTGTTAATTGGTATTTTTTACAGGAGAAGATTATGCTTAAAGGGAAAACGGTTGTTGTGGGTGTGTGCGGAGGAATAGCGGCATATAAGGTTGTTGAGGTGGTAAGCAGGCTGAAAAAGCTGAAGGCGGAGGTGCACGTCATTATGACCAAGAGTGCCGAAAGCTTTGTTGCTCCGCTGACCTTTCAGTCGCTGTCCAATAATTATGTGGTCAGGGATATGTTTTCAGAACCTAAAAACTGGGAGGTTGAGCATATTTCTCTTGCCAGAAAGGCGGATTTGATTGTTGTTGCTCCTGCCACGGGAAATGTCATAGGTAAGGTGGCGGGAGGAATTGCCGATGACATGCTTACCACCACTATAATGGCTGCGCAGGTGCCGGTGCTTTTTGTTCCTGCGATGAACCACGCTATGTACGCTAACCCCATATTAAAGTCTAATATTTCAAAGCTGGAGAAACTGGGATACATGTTTATGGAGCCCGGTACCGGGGCTATGGCGGCTGAAGGAGAACACGGCAAGGGGAGGCTTCCGGAGCCCGGGCATATAGTAGAAAGGCTTCTGGACATTCTGCTTCCGGACAGGGATATGGAAGGCATTAAGGTGCTGGTAACGGCAGGTCCTACACGCGAAGCTATTGATCCTGTCAGGTACATCTCTAACCGTTCGTCGGGTAAAATGGGCTATTCACTTGCAGAAGCTGCATTAAAAAGAGGTGCTCGGGTAACACTTGTTTCAGGGCCGGTAAGCATACCGTGTCCTCATGGTGCGGAGCTTATAAGAGTTGTTTCGGCACAGGAAATGCACAGTGAGGTAATGAAGGCATATGCCGGCTTCGACATGCTTATAATGGTGGCGGCAGTTGCCGATTACAGATGTGCTGAAATATCTCCGGACAAGATAAAAAAAACCGGAGACGATATGACGATAAGGCTTGTAAAAAACCCTGATATAGCAAGAGACCTTGGAAAGGTAAAGGGCAGGAGGCTCCTTGTGGGCTTCAGTGCGGAGACGGAAAATTTGCTTTCCAACGCAAAAAGCAAGCTTAAGGATAAAAATATGGACATGATAGCTGCAAATGATGTGTCTGCCGAGGATGCGGGATTTGATTCCGATACAAACATAGTAAAGCTTGTAAAAAGGGACGGATGCCTGGTTGAATTGCCTAAGATGAGTAAAAAGGACGTTGCTCATAAAATACTTGATGAGGCGCTTATATTATTTGAAAAAGAAATTAAAGAATAAATATAAAATGGAACGAGGAGGACATTACGGATGGCAGTGGATAAAACAATGGAAAAGATAGTGGCTCTGGCAAAAAACAGAGGCTTCGTGTACCCGGGGTCCGATATATATGGAGGTCTTGCTAATGCGTGGGACTATGGCCCGCTGGGGGTAGAACTGAAAAATAATGTAAAGAAGGCGTGGTGGAAAAAATTCGTACAGGAAAGCCCGTATAATGTCGGAGTAGACTGTGCAATACTTATGAATCCTCAGGTATGGGTGGCATCAGGGCATGTAGGGGGCTTCAGCGATCCACTCATAGATTGCAAGGATTGCAAAACAAGACACAGGGCAGACAAGCTTATAGAGGACTGGAATAAGGAAAATCAAATGGAGACGGCTGTTGACGGATGGACAAACGAGCAGCTTACGGCATATATAAAGGAAAAGGGAGTAAAGTGTCCCGAGTGCGGTTCTGCCAATTTCACCGATATAAGAAAGTTTAATCTTATGTTTAAAACCTTTCAGGGTGTTACGGAGGACTCAAAGGCAGAAATATTCTTAAGGCCGGAAACCGCTCAGGGGATTTTTGTGAATTTTAAAAATGTACAGAGAACCTCAAGGAAGAAGATTCCTTTCGGAATAGGGCAGATTGGAAAATCCTTCAGAAACGAAATAACCCCAGGTAATTTTACCTTCAGAACCCGTGAATTTGAGCAAATGGAGCTTGAGTTTTTCTGTGAGCCGGGGAAGGATCTTGAGTGGTTTAAGTACTGGAAGGATTTTTGCTATAATTGGCTCCTTAGCATGGGCATTAGGAAGGAAAGCCTGAAGCTGCGTGATCATGCTAAGGAAGAGCTTTCTCATTACAGCAATGCAACCACCGACATTGAATTTAAATTTCCGTTTGGATGGGGTGAGCTGTGGGGAATTGCCGACAGGACGGATTTTGATTTAAAGCAGCATATGGAGCACTCTAAAGATGACCTGTCATATTTTGATCCTGTAACAAATCAAAAATATATACCATACTGTATAGAGCCTTCTCTTGGAGCGGACAGGGTAACCCTTGCATTTTTATGTGACGCATACGATGAGGAGGAGGTTGCTGAAGGAGATGTAAGAACTGTTCTTCACTTCCACCCGGCAATTGCCCCTATAAAAATTGCAGTTCTTCCGCTTTCCAAAAAGCTTGGAGAGGATGCCTATAAGGTATATGAAACCTTAACAAAAAAATATGTGTGTGAATACGATGAGACAGGAAGCATAGGAAAGAGATACAGAAGGCAGGATGAGACAGGCACACCTTACTGCGTTACATTTGATTTTGATTCAGTCAGCGATGGAAGCGTAACCATAAGGGACAGGGATTCAATGCAGCAGGTAAGGATAAAAATTGATGACCTGAGCAAATATTTTGAAGAAAAGCTGGAGTATTAAAGTAGTCGTTAAAAGTATATATACCCATGATTATGGACAGAATTAATTACTGCTTATTGTGTACTTAAAGAAATAGTATATTTAAAAATCAGCTAATTTAAGCATAATATAATTGTGATATAATTAATACGGCTGTTAAATGGAATATTATTCCTTGGAATTTTGAGAGGTATAAGATGGAAAGTGCAAAGCTGTATGCACTCCCATATATAATTATACAATTATAAAATACATAGGAGGTTTACTTAATGGCGAAGTATGTTTATCTGTTCAGTGAGGGTAACGCTTCAATGAAAAATTTGCTTGGGGGCAAGGGCGCTAATCTGGCCGAGATGACGGGGCTGGGGCTTCCTGTGCCGAGGGGATTTACCGTTACTACTGAGGCTTGTACAAGATATTACAATGACGGAAAAGTGATTGCCGGCGAAATAGAGAGAGAAATATCGGAAATGATGGAAAAAACAGAGCAGTTGGTGGGGAAGAAGTTCGGAGATCCGGAAAACCCTTTTCTTGTATCGGTGCGTTCCGGTGCAAGGGCTTCGATGCCGGGTATGATGGACACGATATTGAACCTTGGGCTTAACGATACTGTTGTGGAAGGACTTGCGGGGCTCACAAGCAACGAGAGATTTGCTTTTGACAGCTACAGACGGTTTATTCAGATGTTCAGCGATGTTGTTATGGAGGTAGAGAAATCAAAATTTGAAAAAATACTCCATGAAGTAAAAGAAGAAAACGGCGCTGAGTTTGATACAGATCTCACTGCCCTTAATTTAAGGGAGGTAGTTAAAAGGTATAAGGATCTCTTTAAACAGGAAAAGGGCTTCGACTTTCCTCAGGAGCCCAAGGCTCAGCTTATGGAGGCGGTAAAGGCGGTGTTCCGCTCATGGGATAACCCCAGAGCCATTATATACAGGAGGCTTAACGATATTCCGGGTGACTGGGGAACCGCGGTCAATGTACAGGAAATGGTTTATGGAAATATGGGAAATGATTCGGGTACGGGCGTTGCTTTTACCAGGAATCCGTCTACAGGAGAGAAGAAGCTGTATGGAGAGTTCCTGATGAATGCGCAGGGGGAGGACGTTGTTGCAGGAATCAGGACACCCCAGTCAATAGAGCAGTTGAGGGAAATTAATGCGGAGGTATACAATCAGTTTGCGGATATTGCGGAGAAGCTTGAGAAGCACTACAGGGATATGCAGGACATGGAGTTTACTATTGAAAAAGGCAAGCTCTTTATGCTTCAGACCAGAAACGGAAAGAGAACAGCCGCTGCTGCATTAAAGATAGCGGTTGATCTTGTTGCCGAGGGTATGGCGACTAAACAGGAAGCTATAATGAAGGTCGATCCCAAGCAGTTGGATGCATTGCTGCACCCCAATTTTGAGCCAAAGGCATTAAAGGCGGCCCAGCCCATTGCAAAGGGACTTCCCGCATCGCCGGGAGCTGCGACGGGGAGAATTTTCTTTGAGGCGGACGATGCGGTAGAGGCATCAAAGGGAGGGGAAGACAAGGTTATACTTGTAAGGCTTGAGACTTCGCCCGAGGACATAGAGGGAATGCATGTATCGCAGGGTATACTGACAGGCCGCGGAGGCATGACCTCTCACGCGGCTGTGGTTGCAAGGGGTATGGGTACGTGCTGTGTAGCCGGATGCGGGGATATAAAAATAAATGAGGAAGAAAAATACTTTATTGATAAAAACGGCAAAAAATACGCTGAAGGAGATTGGATCTCCTTAGATGGCTCAACCGGAAATGTATATGGGGACAGGCTTCCTACGGTAGAGCCTGAGATGACGGGAGATTTTGCTACTCTGATGCAGTGGGCGGATGAGATAAGAGTTCTCAAAATAAGGACTAACGCAGATACTCCCAAGGATGCTGCTCAGGCAATGAGCTTCGGTGCGGAGGGTATAGGCCTGTGCCGTACCGAGCATATGTTTTTTGAGCCTGACAGGCTTCCTGCCATGCGTGAGATGATTGTTGCCAGAACGGAGCAGCAGAGGGTAAAGGCACTGGAAAAGCTTCTTCCCATGCAGAGGAGCGATTTTGAGGGGCTGTTTACGGAGATGAAGGGATATCCTGTAACCATAAGGTTCTTAGATCCTCCTCTCCATGAATTCCTTCCCCAGGCCGACGAGGATATACAGTCTCTTGCAAAGGAAATGGGACTGGACTACGGTGAATTGAAGGGAATAGTATCGGATTTGCATGAATTCAACCCCATGATGGGGCACAGGGGCTGCCGCCTTGCGGTGACATATCCTGAAATAGCTGAAATGCAGACAAGGGCGGTTATAGAGGCTGCCATTAATGTAAACGAAAAGGGCATGAGCGTAATACCTGAGATAATGATTCCTCTCGTAGGAGAAACCAAGGAGCTCAAATATGTCAAGGATGTCGTTGTGAGGACAGCGGACAGCATTATAAAAGAAGCGGGAGTTCAGCTTCAGTATAAGGTTGGGACAATGATAGAAATTCCAAGAGCCGCCATAACTGCAGATGAGGTAGCAAAGGAAGCGGAATTTTTCTCATTCGGTACAAACGACCTTACGCAGATGACCTTTGGCTTCAGCCGTGATGACGCAGGCCGTTTCCTTGACGAGTATTACAATAAGAAAATCTATGAGTCAGACCCGTTTGCCAGGCTTGACCAGACAGGGGTCGGAAAGCTCATAAAAATTGCTTCCGAGCTGGGAAGGCAGACAAGGCCGGACATCAAGCTGGGAATTTGCGGAGAGCATGGAGGAGACCCATCTTCAATTGAGTTCTGCCACAGTCTTGGATTGAACTATGTATCCTGCTCGCCGTTCCGCGTGCCGATAGCAAGGCTGGCAGCAGCCCAGGCGGCAATCGGTGGCGGCGGAATGGGACAAAAATAAGAAAGATGGCATGAAAACCTTGTATCATAAAGGTTTAAGAAAAAATTAATATAACATAAATAGGGTGCTGTCAGTTCGAATTTTGGATGTCGGCACCTTGTTTTTTTAATAAAACAGTGTTCCCAAGTGGATTCATAACTGAAAAAACATGCATTATGGAACACATTTTTACATGGAAAAATGAGAATTAGCCTATTTACAGGAATTGCTACGGTTTAATAATGAATTCTTTCCGGTATAAAAAATAAGATTGCTCTGCTGGCAGTCATTATCCTGTAGTTCATTTAGTTATACATTGTTGTTCCCATTTTTATATAATACTCTTAAGAAAATATTTTAATAATACATAGATGTCCAAATTTTTAAACGCAGAAAATTCATTTATGTAATATCTGGGAGGTTTGGGTATGTCGGATACACTATATCATTATTGTAGTTTAAACACTTTTTTAAAGATTATTGAAACAAAAACATTGCGCTTATCTGAGGTTGGGAAAAGTAATGATTATATGGAAATGCTGTGGCTAAAAAACAAGGTTATACCTCGAATTATCAGCCGGCGATTCGAAAAAATATTTGATGAATCTCCAGTAGCTTTCACGCTCGAAGGGCTTACATATAGAGGAGTAGAAGGTATCATTAAAATGATTGAGTGGTTCGCGGATAGAGAACACAAAGATAAAATGTTTGAGTCTTTTTCATTGGCTTGTTGTTTTTCAGAATATGGAGACTTGCTCAGCTAATGGAGAGGTTATGCAGATAATGCACAGGGGTTATCAATAGGAATAGATAAAGATAAACTTGAAAAGGCATTTAAAATCCCTTCTGTGAATGAAAAAGATAGTCTGATTAACTTTAAAAAAGTGATATATTCGAGTGAAGAAGAGGATTTTAACGTTAGTCAAAATGAGAGTGTTGTTAATTTGGTGGATGGGTTTTTAAAAAAATTAAAAAATGCAAATGAAGATGAGTTGCATGCTCTAATAGTGGAATTTTTATTTTCGGTTTCAACCTTAGCTCCCATGTATAAGAATATTGCATTTAGTGAAGAGAATGAATGGAGGGTATGTATTTGCTATCCATATCCTTCCGGACCCAATACCAATGAGAATTTAGTAAAAGAATTTTATCAAATTTTCAAACAAACATGTTTAAAAAAGTCACCATTTTCAGAACTTAAATCTTATGTTCAGAACAATAAAATTATTTTTTATACGGAATTTAATTGGGAAAATTGCGGCTTTGTTGATTTTATTAAAGAAATATATATTGGGCCAAAGTGTGAAGCAGATGAAAATGATATAAAAAAATTACTTGCTTCGTGCAATATGATGAATATTGAAAATATAAATATTATAAAATCAAAGTGCTCATATAAATAACAAAAGTGTGCCATAATGTGAAGGTCTATTTTGTTATATACAATAGTTAAAATATCTATTGAAATGTAACGACAAAAACGTTACAATATTGATAGAGGGAGATGATTAACATGGAAAAGACTACGACCTTAAATTTAAGAGTTAATCCTGACGTAAAAAGAAGGGCTGAGGAAGTCCTTTCACAACTGGGTATGCCTATGTCTACAGCGATAGATATTTATCTGAAGCAGATTTCAATGATTGGCGGAATACCTTTTGCTGTAACACTGCCGAAAGCACCAGCTTCCGTAAACGCCGATTTGATGACAACAGATGAAATTCGCGGGAAGTTAAAGGAAGGATACAAAGATATCGAAAAAGGTAACGTGCAGGACGCATCTGCTGCCTTTCAGAGGTTTCGGAAGACACACTCATGAAGCAGTATAATATCCAGATTACGGACAAGGCACTTTCTGATATGGAGGAGATTTATAATTATATCGCAGAGCAGCTACAGGCATCGAAAGCAGCCATGGAACAGTATAATAGAATAGCTGACGCAATTGAAACGCTTGATACCTTCCCAGAACGTGTGAAGTTAATGGAGACAGAAGAAGAACGTGGGCTGGGACTGAGGCAAATGCCTGTAGATAACTTTTCTGTATTCTTTCATGTCAGAGAAGAGCGGGTAATTATTACAAACGTTTTGTACAGTGCCAGCGATATAGCCAAACGTTTACGTGATTCATGAGGCTTACGTCGGGTTCACAAGAAGTGTAATATAATGCGTAAAAATGGCGATTGGTCTATTTTGATAGCTGCCGCTCAGGCGGCTGTAGGCGGCGGGGCAATGGGACAAAAATAAGAAAGATGGCATGAAAACCTTGTATCATAAGGGCATTGAAAAAGTCTGTTTGCAGCAATGCAGATGGACTTTTTCAGTGCCCAAAAATGGTATAATTATTCATGAAAGAAGTTGAGCGGAGGAATTAAAAATGCTGATTGAAAATACACAAATGAAACTTTCGCAGTACCGTAGCCTATACGATATTGTAGTTCCTGAGAACCACTTTCTCCGGAAAGTTAAAGAAAATATTGATTTTAGTTTTGTTAACCCAATGCTCAAGAAACAATATTGCGAAACTTTTGGGCGTCCTGCTAAAGAACCGGAAATGATGTTCAAGCTGATGTTTCTGAAGAAGCTCAACGACCTATCCGATGAACGCCTTATTTCACAGGCGACTACGGATATGGCTGTGAAATATTTTCTTGATTTAGACCCGGAAGATCCAATGATTAACCCAAGCTTGATGACGAAATTCCGAAAAACACGAATTACGGAAGATAATTTGGAGGATATGTTGAAAGAAACCATCCGTCAAGCAATCGAAAATGGGTTGATTAAATCCACGGCGATAATCGTGGATTCTACGCATACAAACGCAGCGGTACGGCCCAAAACCGTAACGCAGGTTTTGCGGGATTTGAGCAAGCAGTTGCGTAAGGAAATCTATAAGGAAATGTATGACCTTGCTGAAAAGTTCCCGGAGAAACCAAGCCAGACTGCCGAACTTTCCGAAGAGATCGAATACACGTACCGACTGCTTGAAAATATCGGAGCCGAAGTGTTAAAAAGCAATAACAGCAAGCTCGTTGCGAGCTATGAGCGCATAAAAGAACTTTTAGACACCGATAAAATCCGTGAAATCCGTTCGAAGAACGATGAAGATGCTCACTTTGGGCACAAAACAGCAAACAGTACATTTTTTGGCTACAAAAGTCATCTGGCTATGACCGAAGAACGGATCATAACAGGAATCAAAGTCACCCACGGGGGAGAATCAGATTGCAATCAACTACCAACATTACTTGAGAAGTCCATAAACAACGGCGTTGAAATTAAAGAAGTTATCGGCGATATGGCGTATGTCAGCGAAGATAACCTTGATATATGCAAAGAAAACGGCGTGACACTTTTTGCTAAAACGAACTCTGCTGTGGTTGCCGCAGCAGGCTCGCCACTGGATGAAGGTTTTTCTTTCAACAAAGACGCCGGACTGTTGCAATGTCCGGCAGGGGAATTAGCTACGCGTGTTGAAAAAAGGGATGCAGAGAATGGGAATACCTATTTGAAATATGTGTTTAGTAAAATCAAGTGCCGAAAATGTTCGCAAAGTGAGCAGTGCCGTGTTGGAAAGTCGAAAGCAAAAGAACGGAGTTACAGCATCACCCAGCCGAACGAGAAAAACCGCCTAAGACTTGAATTTGAATCTAGTGAAGCATTCTGGGAACGGCTGAAAATTCGGCACCGTATTGAAGAAAAGAACGGTGAAATGAAAGTGGCACACGGTCTTGATAGAGCTGATACCGTAGGTCTTGTCGCTATGCGATTACAAACCTACTTCACGGCCTTTGTTGTGAATGTAAAAAGAATCGTGAAATTAAACGAACTAAAAGTGGTATAATGTTGCCGATTATTTTATTTTCAATACTATTTTGATGTTCAGATTAATTTTTAAAGGAATATATATGCACTGAAAAAGCCGCTGCTTTAAAAGTAGTGGCTTTTTCAGTGCCCTTGTATCATAAAGGTTTAAGGCGATTTTACAAGTGTAAAATACAGGGTGCTGGTAGCCGGAATTATGCGTACCAGCACCTTGTTTTTTTATAAAAACTATGTTTTTGGGCGATTCAGAACTAAAAAAATATGCATTATGCGACACTTTTTTGGGTTGAATTATGAAATACTTTTGGCAATTATATATGAGATTTCTCTATTTTGCTGTCAGCTATTATTCTGAATTTAAATTAGTCCTGTCTAGCTATTACCAATTGTTATATAATACTCCTTAGAAAGGCGGTTCTAAGATGAAAAAATTATTAATATTGCTCTTGGCAATCGTTTTGTTGATCACGGCT
Source organism: Bacillota bacterium (assembly GCA_023390115.1). Taxonomy (GTDB): domain Bacteria; phylum Bacillota; class Clostridia; order Acetivibrionales; family DSM-27016; genus Anaerobacterium. Next base: position 137,522 of record JAEWDM010000019.1, on the reverse strand, counting down.
TGCAGTATTGACCTTTCAAAAATCAGGAGTGAACAACTTACTGCGCTTATGAATGAAGAAGGAACAAAAATTCAACAAATGTCGAACGATATCATCAAGTGCTTTACAGAGAAAGATAAAGAAGCCTTGAAAAATTTGTTTTGCGAACAGATACGGAACCGGCCGGATTTTGACGACGAGATTGATAAAGCATTTGAATTTTTCGTGTGCGATGGTTACATTAACTCAAATATTGATACTAGTGCCGGCGGCGGAGAATCAATAGAATCGGGTAAACACATCAGCTGGGATGTTTTTCCGGAAATACCGTACATAAATACTATATTTGACGCGGATGGGGACCCCTCGACACCTATGGAAGACCGTTATTACGGTATGCATTATTATTGGCAAATTGTGAAGGAGGATGACAAATCGCTCGAAGGTTTGCAGTATATCACAGTTGAACTTCTCAATGTTGGCAGTATAAAAATAGGCGAAAAAATAGATTAGCGTGTATGCCTGATATGCAGACTATGTAAAACAAATTCCAATTTATTAATCAGCATCACTAAAAGTGCTCCATAATATGAAAAAACGGAGATTGGCCTATTTTGCTAACAGCGGCTCAGGCAGCAGTAGGTTCTGGAGCAAATCTGGGGCAGAAATAAAGATTGAAAGAGTTAATGTTTTATGGTACTATATATTAAAAGAAAATTTTATATTTTAAAGTTTTATAGGGTTCCGCAGCTTTCTGAAAAGAGCTGGACTGGACCGAGATAAAACGCACAGTTTATCTGTGTTCACGGAAGGATAAAAGCCTGGGAGATGATATTATTACAAGCATCTTCCGGACTTTTTTTATTTACAATATTATTATGAGGAGTGAGTGGCATGAAATGGTTATTGTTAGTTATAGCAGGACTGCTGGAAATGGGTTGGGCCGTGGGCCTGAAGTATTCACAGGGCTTTACAAAACTTGTTCCGAGTGTATTTACTATAATTGGGATGATAGCAAGCTTCTATTTTTTATCATTAGCATTAAAAAATATTCCGTTAGGAACGGCATATGCAATTTGGACAGGAATAGGTACAGTTGGTACTGTGATTTTGGGAATAATATTATTCAAAGAGCCTGTTGATCTGATAAGGTTAATTTTTATAGGATTTATAGTTATAGGAATTACAGGTCTGAAAATTGTATCTGCTCATTAGATAATATGTACCGTGCAGATATAAAATTATGAATTCAAAAAGTGTTCCATAATGTAAAAAATGACAATCGGTCTGTTTTGTCGGCAGCGGTCCAGGGCGCAGTAAGCCCTGGAGCAAACTGTCGACTCGGCCGGCGGTTATGATCATAATATGTTAGAGCTTTTAGCTATGAAAGATCAAAAGAATCTGCAAGACTGTTAAGCATGTCTTTTTTTGCTTCCTCGCTGTATTCCTCACCTTCTTTAATTCTTGAGCCTATGGCTGCTTTTTCTACCACCCTGTCCATGATGAAGCCCCTTATTTCGCTTTTGCTTTCAGGCAGGCCAAATTGAGCCTTTAAGGACTCCAGTTTTTCTTCGTCCTCAAGCTCTGTGACATCAACATTTAACGACAGCCCTCTGCCGGATAGTACGAAGCTTCCTTTGAAGCTGTATTCATCCTCTGTTATGCTCAGGTTGGAAACCAGCAAATCCCTTAGATTCATAAATTATACCCCCTTAAAATTGACAGCATATTCTGATTCATTATACATTTTATACCCGTAAGGAATAGTTTTATAACATAGAGTAAAAAATACTTAAAAAAACTGAGCCCTTAAAAAAAATTATAAATTACTTTCATATAACTCTTGCATTAATACCTAAAGGGTGCTATAATAACTTTTGTCAAAAATATATTGCGGGTTTGTGTAATGGTAGCACTACTGACTCTGGCTCAGTCTGTTAGGGTTCGAATCCTTAACCCGCAGCCAAACAAAGCAGCTTCTAAAAGGGAAGCTGTTTTATTTTTACTTTTGAGGCATAGTGACGGTTCGTTTGCCTCATTCATGCCCTGAATACCAGGTTGGGGGAAATCCCGAGAATCCGTGCAGCCTGCCTTTGGGATAATCCCGGCACTCTCTTTATGCTTTTCAGTGCTTTGTCCCTTTGCACTTTGGGAAGGCTTTTGATTTGCGGAATGGTATATTCAGGTATAAGCTTAATTATTTCCGCCCTTGCTTCTTCATCCGTCAGGCGGAGTGCCTGAGTATCATCCATAAATTTTTCTTCGCCCTCTGTTTCATTATATTCCCTGAACATTTCGGCAGCGGCGGCCCTGTCGGTAGAAAGCATATCAAGTATAAATTCACTGTCTAAAAGGGCAGGAGGATAATACTCCTTTCCATAATACCCATGACAACTGCTCCATATCCATTGAATGCAGCTTTTCGCAATTCCTGCCTTCACGGGATTGTGGTGTATGTACCGTACTGCCGCCATAAGGTACTTCTCCTTTTCAATCCCTTCACTTCTATACCTGTCCTGAAAAAGATGTCCTGTAGCCTTATACTTGTGGTTATAGAACCAGGCAAAGCTCACTCCTATCCTTTTTACGGTAACTGATATATCCTCATGGCCTTCCCCAAGGAGCAGGTGGACATGATTCACCATAAGGCACCAGCCGTATACCCTTAATCCGCTTTTTTCCTTATACCTGTCGAGGATCTCAAGAAATTTTATGTTATCCTCATCGTCGTGAAATATTTCTTGTCTGTTAGTACCTCTCAGCATTATGTGATATATGCCGCTTTCACTTTTTTTTCGTGCTGTCCTTGGCATTTTAACCACCCCGCGCTTGTAGCTTTTCATAAATTATATCATAAAAGATTGGTTGAGGCAACAGAACCGTCCCTTTGCATCGGTCCGTGCATCTGTTATAATATGTGGAGGAGGTGCGGTATGAAGTATGCAGCAAACATTATAACAATATGCAGGATTTTTCTTTCCCTGTCCCTGCTTCTTTTTTTGGATAATAAGGCCATATTTGTTTCAATTTATTTAATATGCGGAATAAGTGACGTTTTAGACGGCATGGTTGCCCGAAGAACCCATACTAAAAGTCAAGCGGGGGCCAGGCTGGATTCTGTAGCCGACATGGTGATGTTCGGGATTATTACTGCAAGCTTTATTGTATGGATTGGACCTGAGCTGAAGGGTCTGCTGCCATGCATAGCCGCCATTGCTCTAATCCGTATTGCAGGCTTGATTATTGCGGCATATAAGTACCGCTGCTTTGCAATGCTCCATACCTGGGGAAACAAGGCTTCGGGAATACTGGTGTTTATTGCTCCTGTTTTATACGCCATGACGGGAAAAATATCAATTATCGCCGTTGTATGCATTGCTTGTGTGCTGTCTGCGGTTGAGGAGTGTGCCATCCATATAATTTCAAATAATTTTGATTTGGACAGAAAGAGCATTTTTCATAGACGGAATGATTGACATATCCTGCTTAAGGCATAGACAGACTGCGCCTAAAGTGCTACTATTCTTTATAAGAATAATTTTTGCAGGCTTTAAAAATGAACCTGCATCAGTGTGATTTAATAGGAGGTTAAAGGTGAGAAAAGCAACAGTTGAGGATGGACAAAAGGAGCAGAAATATCTGGGAAATAGGGGCCTGATAGCGTTAATAGCGCTCTTGAGTGCGTTTATACCGTTATCTACCGATATTTATCTCCCTGCACTGCCTGGCATGGCAGGGAGCTTTAATGTTGCAGAGGGGCTTATAAGCCTGACATTAATATTGTTTTTTGTTTTTTATGCCGCGGGTACGTTATTCTGGGGACCATTGAGCGACAAGTACGGGCGAAAGCCCATATTGCTTGCCGGCCTTATTGGATATACCGTTGCAAGCATACTCTGTGCTGTGGCAGGAAATGTTTATCAGCTTATTGCATTCAGAGTTCTTCAGGCGGTGGCGAGTGGGGCTGCTACTGCCGTGGCTACGGCAATAGTCAAGGATGTATACAGCGGAAGAAGGCGTGAAGGCGTCCTGGCGCTTGTGCAGTCTATGGCAATGATATCGCCTATTGTTGCGCCCGTTTTGGGGGCTTTTATATTAGGCTTTACGACATGGAGGGGAGTTTTCCTTGTACTGGCAGGAATAGGAATGGTAGCCGTGGCTGCAGCCCTCGCATTTCAGGAGACGGCGGTACAGCTATATAATGGAGGTATCATCAAATCGCTCAGCAGGCTGGGAGTAGTTGCAGGAAACCCCGGATTTATAGCCCTTCTAGCCACATTTTCTATTATATCAATTCCAATGATGGCTTTTATATCTGCGTCCTCATATATTTATATTGATACGTTCGGTCTGACTGAGCAGGCTTACAGTTATTATTTTGCTGCAAACGCAGCATTTTCAGTTATAGGGCCAATTCTGTATATGAAGCTTTCTAAACGTTTTAAGAGCAGTCTTATAATTACAGTGAGCTATGTTGTCGCGTTAGTGAGCGGACTTCTGATATGCACTGTAGGGAGCATGAGGCCGTGGATGTTTGCCATATCTATAATTCCGGCTACGCTGGCAGGGAGTGTAATACGTCCTCCGAGCACTAATCTTATGCTTGAGCAGCAGCAGCAGGATACGGGAGCGGCTTCGTCTCTTATGGGATGTGTATTTACGCTTATGGGAAGTATAGGCATGGCTGTTATTTCGCTGGACTGGCAGGATAAAATAACAGTAATGGGAATTGGATATATAGTAATTGCGTTTGTAAGCCTGGTGCTTTGGTCGGTAATTTCAAAAAAGCCGTTTATACGCCAGGTTTCAAATGCTCCACAGGGACACGAGCTATAAATAATAAAGCCGTACAGCTTTCTCTTTAGAGGGAAGGCCGTATGGGCATAAAAAGCTATTGACTTTTATTTTTTTTTATTTATAATTAAGTGTATAAGACACTATGACACAAATACACATGAGGTGGTAGAAATGGGTGATATGATACAAGCCCCAAGACCAATAGCCGATAGGGGTGAAATACGGCTGGCAATGCTGGGAATGGTGGACGGCAATGGACATCCCTATTCATGGAGTGCTATGTTTAACGGTTTTAACAGTGAGGAAATGTCAAAATGCCCTTATGGCGCGATTCCTGCGTACCTTGAAAAGGAGCCCCGGGAAACGCTGAGGATAAAGGGGGCGAGTGTGACGCATATATGGACGGATGATCCTGAGGATGCAGTAAAGGTGTCCAAGGCATCTCTTATACCTAATGTGGTTGAAAGCCCGCAGGATGTTATAGGAAAAGTAGATGCCGTTATAATTGCCACAGACAAGGGAAATGAGCATGTAGAAAGGTGCAGGCCCTTTGTGGAGGCAGGACTTCCCATATTCGTGGATAAGCCCCTGGCCGACAATATAGAGGATTTGAGGGTATTCAGCAATTGGGTAAAAAACGGGGCCCAAATAATGTCGTCCAGCTGTATGCGCTATTGTAAGGAGTTTATGCCGTACAGGATGTCTGCAAATAACCTGGGCAAGCTTTGCTATGCCAGCATAAGCACCTGCAAGACGTGGGAGAGGTATGGAATTCATGCGGTGGAGGGAATATATCCCATAATGGGTCCGGGCTTTATTTCTGTAAGAAATACCGGAACGATTGATAGGAATATCGTACATTTAAAGCATTCCTGTGGCGCGGATGTTAATGTTATAGCCATAAACAACATGTACGGCGCATTTGGAGTTATGGAGCTTTTAGGTACGGCAGGCTATGTGCAGACGGCTCTTTCCGATACCTTTTACTCGTTTAAAGCGCAGCTTGAGGCATTTATACAATATTTAAGAACCGGCATAAGGCCTTTTCCGTTTTCCGAGACAGAGGAGCTTATGGAAATAATAATCGCAGGAATTGCAAGCCGGGAACAGGAAGGCCGTGAAATAAGGCTTGATGAAATAAAAATTTGACAGCGGGTGTTATTTATAAGGAGGGATATTAGTGGATATGAGGCCCAGCAGGGTGCTTGGCAAGCTTAGAAGGGGAAAGGTTGTAAGCTGCTTTAAGGTAAATTTTTCAGATTCCAGAGTGGTTGAAATTGCCGCAATGATGGGCTTTGACTGTGTGTGGACCGATATGGAGCATGTTCCTAACTGTATTTCTGAGGTGGAAAAGCAGGTTCTGGCAGCAAAGGCGTATAATACCGATGTTATGGTGAGGGTCTCAAGAGGAAGCTACAGTGACTATATAAGGCCTCTTGAGCTTGATGCCTCGGGGATAATGGTTCCCCATATAATGAGCCTTGAGGATGCCCGCAATGTAGTGAGAATGACGAGGTTTCACCCTGTAGGGCGAAGGCCGGTGGACGGGGGCAATGCCGATGCAAAATACTGCAATGTAGGTTTTTCCGACTATATAAGCCAGGCGAACCGTGAGAGATTTGTTGTAATTCAGATAGAAGACCCTGAGCCTCTTGAAGAGCTGGAGGAAATAGCCTGTCTTGATGGTATAGATATGCTGTTTTTCGGTCCCGGGGATTTCAGCCAGGGTATAGGCACGCCGGGGCAGTTTGACAATCCCGGGATTATAGCAGCCAGAAGGAGAATTGCGGCGGTGGCAGCCGCGCATGGTAAATTTGCAGGAACAGTTGGCTCTGCAGCCAACATGGGAGAGTTGATTTCCGAGGGCTACAGATTTATAAGTGTCGGTGCGGATGTAGTAGGCCTGGCAGAGTATTGCGGGGGGCTGGCAAGAGGTTTTTTAAAGCAGGCGGGATGTGATATAAAAAGTATTTACGCAGACAGGTAGATTTTATGGAGGTTAGTCATGAGTATAATGGATTGTTTTTCTCTTAAAGGCAAGGTGGCGCTTATGACAGGAGGCGCAGGGCTGTACGGAACGCAGATTGTTTCGGCTCTGGCCCAGGCAGGGGCCAGAACATATATTGCGTCCCGAAATCTTGAGCAATTGGAAATTACGGCAAAAAAGCAAAGGGAAGAGGGACATGCGGTTTTTGCACTCCCGCTGGATCAGGGGGACGAAAAGTCTATACTTGGTTTGAGGGATGAGATTCTCGGCAGAGAGCAGAAGGTGGATATTCTCATAAATAACGCCGTGCTGCGCACAATGTCGGGATGGCAGGATGATGCGGAGAATTTTGCAAAAAGCATGCAGATAAATGCCACAGGGATTTTTATGATTACAAGAGCCTTCGGAGATGTAATGGCGAAAAACGGAGGAGGCTCAATTGTCAATGTGGGCTCCATCCAGGGAATGATCGGGCCTGACGCAAGCCTGTACACGGATGTGGGCTTTACAGGATATATACCCGACTATTTTTTCCACAAGGGCGGTATGGTTAATTTTACTAAATTCACTGCGAGCTATTATGGATCTCAAAATGTCAGGTGCAACTGCATAAGCCCGGGAGGGCTCAGGACTGAGAAAACGCCTGAGGAGTTTGTACGCAGGTACAGTGAAAGGACGTTTTTGGGAAGAATGGGCAATAACACCGATCTGATGGGGATAATAGTATTTTTGGCATCCGATGCGTCACTTTATATAACAGGTGCTAATATTCCTGTTGACGGAGGCTATACGGCGAAATAAATTTCCGATATACGTGGGAGGAGGTGGGAGCATTGAGCACACTGCTAATAAAAAACGCTTCTGTGGTTTTGCAGGACAGCCTGCTTTTAAAGCATTGGGTGTTGTGTGAGGATAATGTGATAAGGCTTATAGGAAATGAGAGAGCTTTTGACGGTATAAGGGCTGACGAAGAGGTTGACGCCAATGAAAATTATATAGCTCCGGGATTTATTGATATGCATATACACGGCGCCTGCAATTACCTTGTGGACAAGGGGAAAAGCCAGATGGAGGAGCTTTCCGGCATACTTCCAAGGTTTGGTGTTACAGGCTTTTTGCCTACGGTGTGTCCCTTAAATTCCGACGATGAGGATGTGGGGTTTATAAGCTCACTGGCGGAAGCAAAATCTATTGGGGCATCTATTTTGGGGATTTTTTTTGAGGGGCACTTTCTGGCGCTGACAGGGGCAATACCTGTTATTCCAAAGCACGGGGACAGGGTACAAAGGGCAAAAAGGCTTTTGGAGGCGTCAAAGCCGTATAAGGCTATCTTTTCGATATCGCCGGAGCTCGAAGGAATAGAAGAGCTGATTCCCTATATGGCAAGGGATAACACACCTGTTTTTATAACTCATACCGCTGCCGACGCACGGCAAACGGAAAAAGCAATAGAGCTGGGGGCATGTCACGCAACTCATTTCTACGATGTATTCCCATACCAGGGAGAAAAGGAGCCGGGAGTAAGGGGCTGTGGGGCCGTGGAGGCCGTAATGGCTCATCCTCATGTGAGTGTTGATTTTATTCTTGACGGGGAGCATGTAGATCCCATAGCCGTAAAGATGGCACTGGCATGCAAGGGCAGCGACAGGGTGTGCCTGATTACAGACGCAAATATGAGCGCGGGACTTCCGCCGGGGGTATACGAGGGGGCTCTCGGGCTTGAGGTGGAAGTTTTTTATGAGGGCGGGCCGGCGAGATGCACCGATAAATGCAAATATCCGGGAAGCCTTGCGTGCAGCGGGCTTACAATGAATATGGCGGTAAAAAATGCCGTCCGGTTTCTGGGTGCGGACATACCTCTGGCAGTTAAAATGGCGTCCTGCAATCCGGCGCGTGTATTGGGGATGCATGACCGGAAGGGCCTTGTTGCGGAAGGCTATGACGCTGATCTTGTTATGCTGGATGAAGAGTTGAATGTACTGAAATGCTGGGTAGGCGGCGTATGCAGGTTTTCCAGATAAAATACTTTAATATACGGGGAGGAAAAGAGTATGGAAACATTTAAATTTAAGCCCTCAAAATGGGTGCCCTTTCGTGATACTGAGGTTTTGGAAAGGGTAAGGAGTATAAAAAGGGAGGATATAGAAAAGCATCCCAACCCTGATTTTAAAATAAGGGTTGTCCCGGATGATGAGCTGGAGCTGATATGGATGACCGACATGTTTGCAAGGATTAAGCAGTCCGATGATGAGGATAAAAAGGTTGTTCTTATTTTGCCGAATCCTGCTCCCACCTATAAAAAGGTTGCGTATCTTATAAACAAGTTCAGGGTAAACTGCAGGAATGTGTATACCTTCAATATGGACGAATGGGCCGACGAAAACGGAAACATAGCACCAGAAGCCTACCCTCAGGGATTTAAGAATGCCACTATGCGCTTTTTCTACAGCCAGATTGACCCTGAGCTGAGGCCGGACAGAAGTCAAATTCAGGGGCCGACTACTGAGAACATTAAGGATTACAGTAAAATGATAGCCGATATGGGGGAGGCCGACGCCTGCTACAGCGGGCCGGGCTGGACAGGGCACTGCGCTTTTATTGATCCGGATGTGCCTGAGTTTGCGGCACAGTCACTTGAGGAATGGAAGAGCATGGGAGCGAGGGTAGTAACCTTAAATCCGTTTACAATAGCGCAGAATTCTCTGCATGGAAGCTTTGGAATGAGCGGGGATATGGCTTTTGTACCTCCCAAGGCGGCCACCATAGGGCCAAGAGATTTGCTTGCCGCAAAGTTCAGGATGGAAACGCACGGACTTACTACGGCAGGGACCTTTGTATCATGGCAGAGAATGATTTCCAAGCTTGTGCTCCACGGCACCGTTACTCCGCAGGTTCCTTCATCCATACTGCAGACTGTTCCGACCGACGTCTATGTCACAGAAACAATAGCGGCAAATGTAGAGCCTCTGTGGGATGCACAGTATTAAAAGTACGGGGAATGGGATGTCTTAAGTTTTCCTGTCCCACGGTCTCTGGTAATACGGTTACTTGTGTATTATAATATACATTGGAATTAATTTGTATTGTTCCGGCTTAAGGTAACCACATTACGTAAAACAAAGATATTCGGGGTGAAGGAATGGCCAAGTTTGTAACTATAGGAAAGTCAAAGCAGTTCTACGATTTTTTAAAAAATGAAATACTGTCAGGTGAATATAAGGCTGACGACAAATTCCCTTCGATAAGGGATTTGTCGGCTCAGCACGGAATAAGCAGCATCACTGTAAATTCGGTTATATCAAACCTTGTGAATGAAGGGCTGCTGTATGTAGAGCAGGGAAGGGGGACGTTTGTCGCCCACAGAAGGCAGGGCAGGAGCAAGGGCAGAAGGATGATAGGGGTAATGTTCTTTGACTTCAGCATGGAAAACAATGTTGAGGCGGGAATGTTTAACGCCATAAATGAAGGTCTTGCAGAGGGATATTACGTTATACCGTATAATTTCTATAACAAGCTGGATTTATTTTATAAGGGCTTAAAGGGGCTTAAGGAGCTGGGGGTTGACGGGATGATACTTGTTCCGCCTTCTTCTGAGGATTATGATCCAGGCATAGTTAGAGAAATTGTCGGTGAGGATATTCCAATGGTTTTTATAAACAGGAGAATTCCTTCGATTAAGGCCGATTTTTTCACTATGGATTTTGAAGCGGCGGATTATAAGGCTACAAGGCATTTGCTTGAGATGGGAAGAAAGAGCGTCGCATTGATAAAGTCGGACAGCCCAAGTCATTCACAGCTAATGTACAATGGATATGAAAGAGCATATAAGGAGGCCGGACTTGGCTTCAGTGACAAATGGTTTATTGAATGGCATAGAGGAATAGATGCCGCAGAGGAGGCGCTTAGGACAATTTTAAGCAGTATAGACGGCCTGGTGGGAAGCGATGTGATTATTTACAGGCTTAGAAAGGTTCTTTATGAAAGCGGAAAAAGTATACCTGAGGATGTGGCTATAGTAGGGATAAATGATACGGTATATTCACGGTTTATGAGGCCTCCTCTTACCTCTGTTCCTTTTCCTTCCCATGAAATAGGCACCGCGGCGATAAAGGCGATTATCAGCAGGCTGGAAACGGGCAGGAGAGATGATATAAGCAAAATTTTTGAAACTGAAATGATAAGCAGGGGGAGCGCATAAGCTTTTGCCTGTGATGAAGGGACAGCTTTCCTTATGCGTATAACACACATAGACACTTATATTGGTGTTGCCGGGAGGGGGATTAAATGAGGTATTCAAATATAAGCGGACTTAATATATCCAAATTCACATTGGGTACTGTGCAGCTGGGAATGAATTATGGTATAGCCAACAGCACAGGAAAGCCTGACAGGGCAAAGAGTATGGAAATACTTGGGGCAGCTGTGGCGGGAGGAATAAGCTCCTTTGATACCGCAATGCAGTATGGAGACTCAGAGGAGGTGCTGGGAGAGTTTTTTGCCTCGGATTTATGTAAATTAAACAGTCCGGTAATTACTACCAAGTTTAAAATTTCCGGTGACGGATCCATTAAATCATCGGAAATTGAAAAAGAGATTTACGGGTATGTTGAAAAGTCTCTTGAAAAGCTGAAGATTAGCTGCATACCCATATATATGATCCATAACGCACAGGATATAATAAGGCACGGCCCCGCCATTTCTAGTGCGTTTAAAAGACTGGCTGGCGAGGGCATGATAAAAAAGGCTGCCGTATCGGTATATACATGTGAGGAGGCTTCCGAAATGCTTAAATATGATATTTATGAGGCTATTCAGATACCCATAAATATTTTTGACAGAAGCTTTATGGACAGCGGCCTGGTGGGGGAGCTGCACAAAAGGGGAAAGATAATTTTTGCGAGGAGCATATTCCTTCAAGGACTGTTTCTTATGGAGCCTGGTATGCTTAAGGGAAACCTTAAGGATGCGGAGGAGCCTTTAAGAAGGCTTTCGAGGCTATCAGACAGTGAAGGGATGAGCATTGCCCAGCTTGCCTTGTCGTATATACGGGATATTGAGGAAATAACAAGTCTGGTCATAGGAGTGGATACGCTCGCCCAGCTTTCGGAAAACATACACATGATGGAGGGGCCGGCAATTTCGGAAAAAAACCGCAGTGAAATACACAATGCCTTTTGCGGCATTCCCAGGCACATTTGTAATCCGTCAATGTGGTCAAAATAGGAGGTTAAAGCAGATATGAAAAATTTATTTTCGCTGGACGGAAAGGTCATAGTTGTCACAGGGGGTGCGGGATACCTTGGATCAGCGGTAGTTAAGGGCCTTCTGGAATTCGGTGCATATGTAATGGTTGCGGATATGAATATAAAAAGCTTCGAGGAAATTGTTGGAAGCGACAAGTCCTATGATAAGTTATGCAGCATGCCCTGCGATGTCTCAAGCACCTCTTCAATAAGAGAAATGTTCAAAGAGACGTATGAAAAATGGGGAAGGATAGATGTGCTTATAAACTGTGCGACATACGGCGCGGGGTATGGCGCGGCGTCAGGGCTTGAGGACATGTCCGACGCCGACTGGCAAAAGGGGCTGGATGGAGCTGTAGGCACTGCCTTCAGGTGCACAAGAGAGGTTATGAAATATTTTGATAAAAATCCTGGCGGGAATATTATAAATTTCGGCTCCATGTACGGAATGGTATCTCCAGACCCCGGCATATATGGCTTAAGCGGGCAGAACAATCCTGTGAATTACGGGGCGGGAAAGGCGGCTGTCCTGCAGATGACAAGGTATTGCGCCGCTCACATGGCAAATAAAAACATAAGAGTAAACAGTGTCACTCCCGGGCCGTTTCCAAATGTCAACGGATCTGTACCCGGAGAATTTCTGGATAATTTAAGCAGCAAGACAATTCTCGGAAGAGTAGGGAGGCCAGAGGAGATTGTAGGAGCCGTTGTGTTTCTGGCTTCGGACGCCTCAAGCTTTATGACGGGATCAAATATTGTTGTGGACGGCGGATGGACGGCATGGTAGCCGGTAAATAATATTTATTTTAAGGGGACGATATAATGAAAGCAGGATTTTACCCCGCATTGGGGACACCGGTTGACGAAATGGGCAATTTTATTTCCGGAAGCTTTGAAAGGCATATTGAGGATCAGATTTCGCAGGGAGCTGCGGGGCTGCTGGTAATGGGCTCCATGGGAATTGAGCCGTATATCAGGCAATCTGAGTACAGAAAGATTGCGGCCTCGGCGGCAGAAGCCGCCGCAGGAAGATGTCCTGTGCTGGCGGGGGTTATGGACAATTCCATTTCAAGGGTTAACGACAGAATAGATTTGCTTAAAGGGCTTAAAATCGACGGGGTAGTGGCCACTACGCCTTTTTACTATTCAACCGGACAGGAGGAGCTTAAGGAGTTTTTCAAAAAAATAGCCCTCTCTTCACCATACCCATTGTACCTTTATGATTTGCCGGTGGTTACAAAAACAAAGATCTCTGCGGATACGGCAAGGTATTTAATGAAGCTTGATAATATAAAGGGTATAAAGACGGGAGATATAGTTCTGGCAAGGGAGCTTATGAGATGTGAAGAAAAAAGAGAGGATTTCAGCGTAATATTCAGCGGCCTGGATGTATTTGATGCCGCCTATGCATATGGAATAAAAATGAACCTTGACGGGATGTTCAGCTGCACTCCCTTTGTTACAGGCAGGATGTACCGGTGCCTGGAAAATGGTGATGCGGAGCAGGCGGGGAGGCACTTGGACAGCATACTTGCTTTGAGAAATTGTATGGCCGGGGTGGGAATATTTTCAGGCTTTACATATGCTATGAATATTTTGGGGTATGAAGGGATTTTCTCTCCGGATTATATGTACAGGTATGACGAGGAGAATTTTGAAAAAGTGCGGGAGTGCATGAAAAAATTATAGAATAAAAGGGGGGATTTTATATGGCACCTATTAAAGAGTGGTTTGGAGCATACAATGTAATATTCCGCTGGTTTGAAAAAAACTATGATAAGGAAGCCCTGACGGAATATTGGAAGTTTTTAGCGGAGAACTGCTTTCAGGAAACAGTTGAAAGGTTTAAAAAGGGCGGTCTTGACGAAATAGATAACTATTTCAGAGAGACGTTTGAAATAGACGGAGGAGAATATGTATCGAGCTTTTCGGAGAATATTCTTTTATGTGAAATTAAGAAATGTCCTGACCATGATTTTATGAAATCCTCGGACAACCCTTGCTTCAAGCCGATAGAGGATTACTGCGGGCATCACGATATAATAAATTCAGTTATTGCGCAAAGAGCCGGGTTTACATTCCGCATGCTGGAGTGCAGCGGAAAAGGGCAATGCCGGTGGATGTTCCAAAAACAGGCGCATTGATAGTACTATGACAGTTAGGAAAGTACTTATTGATTTTACGAGGAGGGATTTTTAAGGTGACGGTTCATGATTTTATTGTAATATACAATGAGAGCTTTAAGTATATAAAGAATAAATACGGCGCAGAGGCCTTAAGGGATCTATGGAGTACAATTTCTGATGAATGGTGCACCCATCTTGACGGGCTTGTGAAGGAAAAGGGGCTTGACGGCATGGTGGAATACTGGGACGGAGACGACGGTACGCTGGGAAGAGAGCAGGCCCAGTACCAGATTAAGCTGGAAAATGGCCTTTTTACCGGCGTAATGTATAAATGTCCTTCGGTGGGAGAGCTTGTGGAAAGAAACAGGGAAATATGCAAGGGAGAACCGGGCTACTGCGATCACTGCATGGCTTTGTATGCGCCTATTGCGGAGAAATACGGCATAAAAATGCTCTGGAGCATAGAGCATGATTCTGATGGCGTATGTCAGGGCAGGTGCAAATGGAGTGCATACGAATATGATAAGCAGGCAGGCCCATGAGTTGACAATAATTGTTTATGGTTTATTATATTGAATAATTAGAGTAATATTATAGTTAGCGGAAAATGTATTTATATATGGATTTATTGGAGTGATACTTGTGAAGGTACTGATAGTTGAAGATGAAGCAATAATACGCTCGGGTATAGTGAAGAAGGTCCACTGGGAGAAGTTCGGAATATATCGGGTGCTTGAGGCGGATAATGGGGAAGAGGCATATGATATAGTCGTGAAGGAGGACCCTGAAATTATTATTCTTGATATAAACATACCGAAGCTCAATGGCATAGAGCTTTTGAAGAGGCTGAGGCATGAGAATATTCAGGCAAGGGTGATAATTTTAAGCGGACATGACAACTTTGACTATGCCCGGCAGGCTATAAAATACGGAGTAGATAATTACCTTCTGAAGCCTTGCTCCACGAGCAGTATTGAAGAAATTCTTTTAAAGGTATCCGCAAATATCAGTGCCAGCTATGAGAAAAGAAAAAAATATGAGGAGATGAAGAAAAAGCTGCGCGATATGCTTCCTTTCTTTAGAACGGGATTTATAAATACACTTATTACCGGAGATATTGCCGATGAGCATGAATTTATAAATCTTTCTGAGTATTTCGGGCTAAACCTTTCAAGTGAGTATTACATTGTGGCGGTTATACTGATTGAGAGCAGGGGAGAGGAAGAGCTCAGCCTTGAGGAGCAGTTGATTAACAAGGTAGAGCTGTGCCAGATGATAAAGGAAATTGTCTATGCCGACATTGCATTAATTGACAGCTCCATGTCGGACAGAATATTGCTTTTAATGTCCGGGGAATATGGAGACGAATTGAAAAGAACCTGCTTTTCGGTGGTTGACAGCATTATTGCCGAGGCCTCGGATAAAATCCCTGTAAGCCTTGATATAGGAATAGGGAATGTAAGCAAGGGCATAAAAAACATAAAGGACTCTTACAGCGGTGCTATGGCGGCACTTGAGGACAGGTTTACAGGGGAGGAGAGCAGGGTTTATTTTGTGGAGGATGTTATGCTGTATAACAGCAGCCTCAGCAGATATCCATATGAGGAGGAAAAAAAGCTCTTAGGATACTTAAAGACAGGAGCGACGGTAAAGGCTGCAGATACGGTGGACGGCATTGTTCTTTTTTTGAAGGCTCAAAAGGACAGGTATCCCGGGACTTTAATAAAAGCCCACTTAAAGCAGCTTGTATATTATATGGTTCAGCTTGTATATGAATTCGGAGGGGATATATCTGATTTATACAGCAGCACTAATGTTCTGGGACAGGTTGAGAATTTTTATCACATAGATCAATATCAGAAGTTTCTCAGAGGCTTTGCAGAGAAATTATGTGAATATATTTTAAACAAAAGATACTTAAAGCATACGTCTACAGTAAGGAAAATAATAGCGTTCATTGAGGATAATTATTCCGATGAGGGCTTAAACCTTGAAAAAATAGCAGACTATGCGGGTATGCATCCCAATTATGTCAGCCATCTGTTTAAAAAGGAAAAGGGTGAAAGCCTTACCTCTTATATATGCAGATATAGGGTAAAAATAGCTGAGGGGCTTATTTTAAAGGCTGATCAGTTTAAGGTGTACGACATTGCATATGAGGTCGGCTTTAATGATGCTCACTATTTTACAACATGCTTTAAAAATATTGTAGGCATAACTCCGTCGGAATACAGAAATCTTAGATAAAATAAAGTTATCTTAAAATTTTTACCGGTACATTATTATTTTAAAACAGTGAGATTTTACTATGTGCTATAATTCTAAATACAGTGATGTATATTGTAAAACAATATTAAATTGTTAAAACAATAGTCTGGGCGGTTTCCATGAATGAAACGCTATCATTTCAAATTATCTTAAGTCTTCAATGATGAATACACATTTAGTTTCGATGCAGAAAGTACATTTTTGGCCTGTAAAAAAATAGCGGTAAAATAATTTTTACCGGGGACCTGTAAAATTGGTTCAAATTTAATATCCGGGTATTTTAAATTAGAATTATACAAAACTACTTAAAAATGGCTTAAGCACTGTCAAAACAGGTCCAAGACAAAAAAATGCGGCCTGGCTATGCAAGGATTCAAAAAAATATAAAATATTTATCTATGAGGAGGATTTTGTTATGAAAGCGGTTTTTAAAACTATATCAGCCCTAACTCTTTCGGCCGTAATGGCAGCATCCGTGCTTACCGGATGCGGAGGGGCTTCAAGCAGCGATCAGAGCTCAGGCGGAGATGCTCAGGCTGCATCTACACAGCAGGAGGCCGGCCTTAAGGAAAAGACTAAAATAACCTTCTGGTTTTATCCCAGATACAATGTGTCAGGCAAGGAGAATGGGGTTTATGAAAAAGAGCTTGCCGCGGATTTTATGAAATCAAATGAGGACGTTACCGTAGAGGTAGAATCGATACCATGGAACGGAGGACCCGAAAAAGTAAATATAGCTATATCTTCAAATGCAATGCCTGACAGCGTTTTCGATTTTCCGGGAAGAATAATAGGCTATGGACAAAAGGGTGTTCTGAATGATTTGTCCGATATGCTGACAGAAGAGGACAGGAAGGATATTTCTGAAAATATACTTTCCCACTGTATTGATAATGGAAAAATGTACATGTATCCTACGGCAGTGTCACCAATAGCAATAGCTGTGAATAAGAAAATTTTCAAGGATGCCGGGGCACTTGACCTGCTTCCTTTGGACAAGCCTGACAGGGCATGGAGCATAAGTGACTTTGAGAAGGCTCTCGAGGCTGTTAAAAAGCTCAAAGGAATACAGCCTGTCGTATTGTTTGCTGGAAACGAGCAGGGAGACGCTTCTATAAGAATGCTTGTGCAGAATTTTGGGGCTGACTTTATAAGTGAGGATCATACAAAGGTTGTAATAAACAGTGATACAGGAGTAAAGGGTGTACAGTGGATGGTAGATTCTTATAAGAAGGGCTTGTTTGCTCCAGGCGCAGAGTCTGCAACTGCTCCTGACGCACAGGATTTGTTCCAGCAGGGTAAGGCTGCCTTCTGCCTGCTGTATGGCGCCGCAAACAAGAATATACTTCAGACAATGATTGACGAGGGCAAGGCTCCGGCAGACTTTGAGCTGGCATATTTACCTCAGCCCACTGCCGATGGAGTTTCGCAAAAGGTTGAGGCGCAGGTTTTCGGGTATTGTGTGTTTGACAACAAGGATGACGGCAGGGCTGCCGCATCCAAAAAGTTTATTGACTACCTGTGCAATAACAAGGATATTGTAAAAACAATAGGTGCCTATCCTGTAAGGGAATCAATGGGAGACTTATACGATGATCCCGAATTGAAATTCCTTGGTACATTGAACAGTAAGGTTGCCGATACGGGATATACCATAAACAATTACGCAAAGGTAAGATCCTTCTGGTTCCCGGCGCTTCAGGCAGCATTGACGGGTGACAAGACAGCCAAGGAGGCATTGGATGATTTTGCAGCCAAGGCAACAGCCGCTATTGCAGAGAAGTAGGTATTGATTTTTACCGCATGTGCCCGTGGAAGGAATCCTCTCACGGGCACATGCACAATCAATATCATAAAGACTTTGTTTTAAAATAAAGAAGGGAGAAGGTTAATGCAAAGCCAAAATAGAATACTTAAATTTAAAAAGGTTTTACCGGGATATCTTTTTTTACTGCCTGCAATGCTGTTCTTCCTGATGTTTGTTTTATATCCTATTTTTGATGCGGTAATTTTAAGTATGTATAAATATAACGGTGTCACAAAAACGTTTACAGGGATATCTAATTATATAACCTTAATTAAGGATGATGTATTCAGGAGATCCCTTTTAAATACGGTGCTTATGGTGCTTATTAACGTTCCTGCGACGCTTGTAATTTCTCTTGTAATTTCACTCATTGTGTTTAATAAAAATGAATTTATAAGATCCTTTACAAGAGCTGCGTTTTATTTACCTGCCGTTTCAAGCATAGTTACTATAAGTATTGTATGGAAATGGATATATAACCCCATGTTCGGAATTTTAAACTATATTGTGGGCATATTCGGAATAGAGCCGGTGAATTGGCTGGGGGATAAAAATTTTGCCTTATTAGCTCTGTCTGTAGTGCTTTTCACACTATCCGTAGGACAGCCTATTATACTTTATATTGCCGCGCTGGGCAATATACCATCTACTTATATTGAAGCAGCCGATATTGACGGTGCTTCTGCGTGGGTCAGGATAACCAGAATTGTCTGGCCGCTGATAAAGCCCACATCGCTGTATATAATTGTGATTACTACCATAAACTCATTTCAGACCTTTGCCATTGTGCAGCTTCTGACCAGCGGGGGTCCGTCCTACAGGACGTCGACAATTGTGTACCAGCTTTACCAGAGTGCGTTCTGGAATGATGAATACGGACTTGCATCCGCAATGGGGATGATATTGTCTGTCATTGTAGTAATTATATCTGTTGTGCAGTATAAATTTCTTTCGAATGACGTTGAATATTAGTTACAGGGGGTGTAAATTAAGGTGAAGGGCAATTCTATTAATATTCCTAAACGAAATAATATTCCGAAAGGGAATAATATTTCCGCAAGCAGTAAAAAAATATTTATAGACAGTGTATTGGTGGGTGTGGTGCTTTTGTTTGCGCTTATGTTTCTGTTTCCTTTCTACTGGATGGTTACGGGCGCCTTTAAAATCCAGATGGTAGCCATATCCATACCGCCGGAATGGTTTCCTAAAGCCCCCACGCTTGATAACATAAAATTATTATCTAGGGTTCCCTCGGGAAGATGGTTTTTAAATAGTCTTTTCATTTCCGGAGCTACCACCTTTTTGGTCTGTATAACCAGCGCTATGGCAGGCTATTCATTATCAAAGAAGGAGTTTCCGGGCAGGAATATAATATTCTGGATATTTGTGGCTGTTATGACGCTGCCAAAGCAGGTTATACTTGTTCCCTTGTTTGTTATGATGAGAAGAATGGATCTGTTTGATTCGTTTGCAGGGCTTATACTTCCGGCTGTAGGATGGCCGTTCGGAATTTTTCTTATGAAGCAGTTTACCCAGACTCTTCCGTCAGAGCTTCTGCAGGCCGCCAAGATAGACGGGTGCACCGAGCTGCAGACCTTTTGCAGGATTGTGCTGCCATTGGTAAAGCCGGGCATAGGAGCACTTGCAATATTTACATTTATGTCGAGCTGGAATGATTATTTCTGGCAGCTTATTATGATAAAGAGTACTCCTATGAAAACGATTCCTCTGGGTATAGCGGGAATGCAGGAGGAATACGCCACAAACTACGGTCTTATGATGGCGGGAAGCACACTGGCATCAATACCTATGATAGCTGTCTTTCTGAGCTTCCAGAAGTATTTCACAAGGGGGATAACAATGGGAGCGGTTAAGGGATAGCCTTTATTTACAAATAAAAAGGCACAAAAGGGTGCTTGACGTAAGCAATATGGGTGATAATATGTAGATATACATATTATAAGGTGCATAGAAGGTAAATAATGATTAATTATATAAAAAGGTTTTTTTTTGGAATGCAGCTTAGATGGAAATTTTTTATATTTACAATTTTAGTTTCTATCATACCGGTGGCCTTCATAGGCATATTTTCATATAAGGTATCTCAGGAGTACCTTAAGGAAAGCGTTACAAAGTCTGCTATAATGAAATCCGAGGCGGTTAATTCCAGGCTGGAAAAGTATTTATCGGATATTGATGATACCTCGCTTATGCTTATATCGAGCTATACCCTTCAACGCTTTCTGACAGAGCAGGATATGACTAAAAGGTATGTGTACAGAAACCAGCTAAAGAGCACGCTTTCATCTACCGTATCCTCCAAGACTAATATGCAGTCGATTATTCTTTACGATAGGGATGGAAACATGTGTCTTTTTGAGACCAATACAAGCAATGACATAGCTTTGAGAAGCAAGGCATCAGAGAATATCTCCTCAAGCAGTATCTATCCCGAGGCACAAAGGCTGATGGGGAGAAGGATATGGACAAAGCTGTTTGAGGATGTGGGGCAGGTTTCCATGATAAGGGTTGTAAATGAGATGGGAGGCCAGAATCAGATTGGAACTATTGTAATAAACGTAGATGAGGACAGTCTGCGTAAGCAGATTCAGGATATTGACTCTGAAGACGGTGAGCAGTTTATTATTTCAGAGCAAAGCGGAGGCATTATATACTCAAGCACAGGAGAAGAATATGTGCCTGAGGGGGGGGGAGCCTATTCCCAAAGCTCAGGGTATGGGACTATAAACCACAATGATAAAAAATACTTGAATATATATTATATTTCCGATTTTTGCGATTGGAGGCTGGACACGCTAATACCATTAGATGTCCTGTTTTCAAAGGTCGGGTCTATTAAACAGATTACAATTATAATAATGGGCATCTGCCTTTTGCTGGTGGTAGCCTTTTCGATACTTCTTACAAACCTTCTTACCAAGCCCATAACAAAGCTCAGCATATTGATGGGCAGGGTAGAGGAGGGGGATTTGGAGATACGCTTTGAGAACAGCTATAAGGATGAAATAGGCCGGCTGGGACATAATTTTAATTCTATGATAGAAAAGACAAAAATGCTCCTGGAGGAAAATACCGAAAAGCAGAAAAGACTGCGGATACAGGAATTAAAGGCCTTGCAGGCCCAGATTAATCCGCATTTTCTATACAACACAATTGACACCATAAATTGGATGGCACAGTCTATTGATGCGGATGCTATAAGCGAAATATCCATTGCCCTTGCCAACTATTACAGATTGAGCCTTAGCAGAGGAGCTGAGGTGATAAGGATTGCCGATGAGGTCAGCCAGGTTAAAAATTATCTTACCATACAGAAAATACGGTATGACAAGTACTTAAATTATGAAATAAATGTAAGCGAAGAAATACTTGATTTGCATATCATTAAGCTTACCCTGCAGCCCATAGTTGAAAATGCCATCTATCATGGCATTAAGGACATGCTTGAGAATGGAATAATACGTATAGACGGAAGGCTTGAGGCAGACAATGTTATTTTTGAGGTATGGGATAACGGCAAGGGTATGAGTCCCGAAAGGCTTTTAAGTGTGAGAGAAAGTCTTGAGAAAATAAGAACCGAGGGCTTTGGAGTAAGCAACACAAATGAAAGGATAAAGCTCTTTTTCGGAGAAAAATATGGAATTGAAATTGACAGTGCAGAAAATATATTTACAAGAGTAAGGGTTACAATCCCGGCCGTCCGGGTGCCGGATCAATAGATATAGATAACGGGGAGGAATTAGAAATGGTCATAGATAAAATAGAGAATGCGCATCTGTACTATGGCATAGGAGAGAGAATTGCTGCGGGGCTCAAATTTCTGCAGCAGGGCAATGTGGCCGAAATGGCATGCGGAAGGTATGAAATTGAGGGCTGTGAGGTTTATGCGGTTGTGTCCTCATATGATAGCAAAATTGATGAAAAGGCTTTGTTTGAAGCTCACAGGAATTATATTGACATACAGTATATAGCCAGTGGCTGTGAAAGGATTGGAGCAGCTCATATCGGGCTTTTAAAAGAGGCAAAGGAATATGATGAAGCAAATGATTTTATGCTTTATGAGGGGACGGGAGATTTTTTTGTAGCAGGGGAAGGAACCTTTGCAATATTCTGGCCTCATGATGCGCATATGCCGAGTATGGCCGCAGATAAGCCCCAGAATGTTAAAAAGGTGGTTGTTAAGGTAAGAGTATGACGGTGTTTTTATAAAAATTTTGTGAGGTGGCATAGATTATGAAAAAAGTTCTTAAGGCGGGTGTGGGAAGTGTTGACATTTCTCCCCGGGAGGGCATTGAGCTTGGGGGATACCCGCATTATTTGAGGCACAATACAGGGGTTCATGACCCTCTTTATGCAAGCTGCATTTATCTTGAGAGCGGCGGGAAAAAGCTTATTATGATTGCAATGGACATTTTGTTTTACTCAAAAAAATATGTGTCATCAGTTAGAAAAAGGATATGGGAGAGGACGGGGGTAAATGAAGAAAATATAATGCTTTGCTGCTCCCATACCCATTCCGGACCGTGGGCATCGGGAAGGCTTGACTTGGAGGCGCTGGAAATGGGCCTTAAGCCTGATGAGGGCTATGTTGAAGAGCTTGGCGGCAAGCTTGTGGAGCTTGCCGCCAATTGTGCTGCAAATACCTTTGAGGCAAAAATAGCAATTGAAAAGGGCTGCTGCGGTAAAGAGCAGGGCGTCGGAGGAAACCGCAGGAATCCTGAAGGCCCGTATGATCCTCTTGTATGGATTATAGGATTGCAGGACATGGATGGAAACTGGAGGGGATGTCTTGTGAAGTATTCCCTTCATCCCACCGTTATACATGCTGAAAGCACAGTGGTCACGGCAGATTACCCGTGCTATATAAGAGAGTATCTGGTACGGACGAAGCCCGGAATGGTGTTTGCCTTTGCACAGGGAACGTCAGGGGATCAGAGCACTAGGTATTTCAGAAAGGGTCAGTCCTTTGACGAGGCCGCCAGAATAGGAAGTATGATAGGAGCCGAGGTTGACAGAGTGCTGAACTCAATGCAATTGTCTTCAGATGTGGATATCAGCGTAAAATCCCGTCAGGTTGAAGTAGAGCTGAGGACTCTGCCTTCAAAGGAGGAGGCTCAGAAGAGCGTGGAGGCTGCAAAAAAGGCCCTTGACGAGGTTGCAGCGCGGAAAGGCTCATACCTTGAGGAACAGAATGCAAGCCTTGTGCTGCTTGGAGCGGAGGATTTGCTGGGGTATGTGCTGATGAAGGAAAAGGGTGAAAGGATAGATTTGCTTGAGGATGAGCTTCCCGCCGAGATTCAGGTCATATCCATCGGGGATGCCCGCATTGTGTGTGTACCCGGAGAAATATTTGTGGAATTCGGGCTGGAAATAGCGCAAAAATCACCCAGGCCCAAAACCTTTGTGATTGAGCTTGCCAATGGCTGCCTTCCGGGATATGTATGCACCGAAGAGGCTTTTCGCGAAGGAGGCTATGAAACGGACACTTCGCTTTTGACGCCTGAGACGGGGCGTATTTTTGTTGGCACTGCTTTGAGCATGCTTGAATAGAAAGCAGTAAGGCCCTCCATATCTTTTTGCTGTCTGCTTTAAAACAGAGTGTTATTAGTATATAATAATTAACAGCATTGCTATTATAAAGCAAATATCATAAGATTGGAGGGGGCTGCTTTGAAAATTACGTGGGTAGGCCATGCAGCAGTTTATATTGAGGCACAGAAGAAAATACTTATTGATCCTTTTTTAACTCATAACCCGGTTGCAAGCATGAGAGCGGAGGACGTTAAAGAGGCGGATGCGGTGGTAGTTACACATGACCATGGAGACCATTTGGGGGACTCAATAGAAATTTGCAAAAATACCGGGGCGGTGCTGTTTTCTTTTGCAGAGATAGCCGAATATGCCGGAAAGCAAGGGGTAAGGTCGGAGGGAATGAATGTAGGAGGGACGGTTTCGGCTAACGGGGTATCGGTTTCGCTGGTTCCGGCGTTCCATACGGGGACCCTGGGGGGCACTGCGGTAGGGGCTGTTATAGAAATAGACGGAAAAAGCATATACCATGCCGGAGATACGGGGCTGACACTGGAAATGCAGCTGATTGGAGAGATGTACAGGCCGGATATTGCATTCCTTCCTATTGACGGGCGCTACAACATGACGCCGAGGCTTGCGGCAAAGGCTGTTAAGCTTCTGAAGGTTCCCTGGGTTGTACCGATACACTATAACACCTTTGACTCAATAAAGTCTTCACCTGACGAGTTTAAGGCCCTTGTAGGGGATAAAAGCAAGGTGAGCATCTTAAATCCGGGAGAATTTATAGTGCTGTAATGCGTGATGCGCAGGGACGGTTCTTCTGCCTCATCCCGATGAGGCAGAAGAACCGTCCCTGCGCATCATCATAGTTGATTGTATTTTTATCTTGTTAGGGCTTGTGCAGGTAATTCTGTATTTTTCTAAAGCAAAATAACATAAAGGCAGGGAACACTCCTGCTTTTTTTAAATATGTCTATAGGCGGTGAACTTTCGCTACATACATATACATGTGTAACTAATGGTTTATTCCAATATACACGAGTTAATTCAAGCAGCAAAAAAGCAGGAGCGTCCCCTAAAGTATTGTTGAGATAGACAATCACAAATCAATAGCTTATTTCAAGTGCATTAAATAGCTGAACTGTATATCGTCCGGGTATAGGTCCGTTTTTAAATATCTTTGCAATATTCCTTGTTCATGTATAGCTATAACTGAAGAAAAGTGTAAAAACAAGTCTGTCATTGTGCATTTTTTCACACCTTGAACTTAAGAAAAATCCCGCATAAAATTCTGATTAGCTGTAATTGTACACAAATAAGGTTTATTTTCCATTAAAAATAGCTGATAAAACAAATAAAATATAGGTATAAAATAAATATCTTTTGAGGAGGATGAGCATGAAACGGGCTAAGTATTATAGTGACAGTCATTATAAAGTTGGCGAAATTGATGAAAACCTTTATGCTTCCTTTATAGAACACTTAGGACGTGCAGTGTACACCGGTATCTATGAACCTGGACATGAAAAGGCTGATAAAAACGGGTTTAGAGAGGATGTAATCGAGGCTGTCCGGAATTTAAAGGTGCCGATGATACGATATCCCGGAGGGAATTTTGTTTCCTGTTATGACTGGAAAGACGGAATCGGGCCAAAGGAAAACAGGCCTAAAAGGCTGGAGTACGCCTGGTCCAGTGTAGAAACAAACCAATTTGGTATTGATGAGTTCTGCCGATGGGCGAAAAAAGCCGGCATTGAGCCTATGATAGCAGTTAATCTGGGAACAGGGAGTATTAAAGATGCCGGGGATCTGGTGGAATACTGCAACCATCCGTCAGGCACCTACTGGAGCGATTTAAGGATAAAAAACGGCAGCAAGGAGCCCTATAAAATAAAATACTGGTGTCTGGGCAATGAGATGGAAGGCAGCTGGCAGGCCGGTCACCTGTCGCCGGAGGACTACACAAAAAAGGCATTGGAAGCAGCCAAGATAATGAAGTGGGTTGACCCGGACATTAAGCTGGTTGCCTGCGGCAGCAGCTACGAAATGCTTCCGACATATCTGGAATGGGACAGAATAATGCTGAAGGACCTCTACCAGCATGTTGACTATCTTTCAACGCATAACTATACCATGAATGCCGGCCAGGGTATAACCAACTTCCTGGCAGCGTACAAACAGCTGGACAGGCATATTAAGAACAGTGTAAAGGTTCTTGATTACACAAAGGCAAAACTAAACTCAAAAAAGGATGTGCAGATTTGTCTGGACGAATGGAATGTCTGGAATTTCCAGGACATAAAACTGAACAGCCTTGACGAACTGCAGAACCTGACCACTTTTGAAATGACCTCTGCAGGCAGATGGGAAGAAGCCCCCCCTATTCTGCAGGAGAAGTACAGCCTGCTGGACGCATTGACAGTAGGCGGCCTTGCCATAACACTGCTTAATAACGCCGACCGGGTAAAAATTGCATGCCTTGCCCAGCTTGTCAATGTAATAGCGCCCATCACAACACAGAAAAATGGCGGCGTATTGAAGCAGACGATTTATTATCCGTTTGAAATGGTAAGCAACTATGCCAGAGGCGAAGTAATGAAGGGGTTTGTTGAGGCTCCCACATATGACTGCGAATTTGGAGAGCTTGCAATTGTTGAACCTGCTGTAGTTTACAATAAAGAAAAGGATGAGATATGTGCCTTTGTATTGAACTGCGATCAGCAGGAGGATGTAGAGTTTACACTGGAGCTTAACGGCTATGGCCATCGGAGAATTGCAAGGCATTTTGTATTGAACGGTGATAACCTTGAGGCTTGCAATACCTTTGAGAATCCTGATAAAGTTACTATAAAGGAAACAGACGTATCGGGCTATGGCGGAACAACTTCCATTCTTCCCAAAATGTCCTGGAATGTACTTGTTTTAAAATAACGCTGTAGAAATTCAACAAAAGGAGAGAGGAACGTTGAGTAAAGAGATATTGCTTACTGCCCTGGATATATCCAAGGAATTTGGTTTAACAAAAGCTCTCAAAGATGTTACCATTTCTATAGCGAGGGGAGATATCATGGGACTTATTGGTGAAAATGGCTCAGGTAAATCCACCTTTTCATCAATAATATCAGGTGCAAATAAAGCCACATCAGGCACGCTGGAGCTTAAAGGTGCGCCTTATGAACCTCAGTCAGCCCTGGACGCACAGGACAGGGGCATAAGCATGATTGTACAGGAGATAGGGACCATTCCGGGTATCAAGGTAGCCGATAATATTTTCCTTGGCAAGGAGAGCAGTTTTTCAAAGGGCGGCATAATAAACCGAAAGCAAATGTATGAAAAGGCCAGGCAGGAGATGGCCAAAATCGGGATAACCGATATTGACCCCGCGGCACCAATAACGCAATACAGCCTGGAGGACAGAAAACTTATCGAGGTTGTCAGAGCTTTGTGCTGCAATCCGGATATTTTCATTATCGATGAAACTACAACTGCGCTTTCTCAAAGAGGGAGATCAATAATATACGATCTGATCAAAAGATTTCAGAAGGAGAACAAGGCGGTTATATTTATATCCCATGATCTGGAGGAGCTTATGGAAGTATGCAATATACTTACCATCCTTCGTGACGGTTCCTATATAACAACAATTCCAAAAGAAGAATTCGAAGCAGAAAGAATAAAGGAATTAATGGTTGGAAGACGGCTGACCGGCGACTATTACAGAAAAGATTATGATGGCAGCTATGGCGATGAAGTGGTATTAAGAGCCGAAAACATTCATGTAAAGGGAGCTCTCCATGGTGTGTCGCTGGAACTGCACAGGGGAGAAATTCTTGGTATCGGCGGTCTTACGGAATGCGGGATGCATGAATTGGGGTCAGTGCTTTTTGGAATGACGAAACCCCTTTACGGGGAGGTTATGCATAAGGATGGCGACAGAATTGCTTCTGCCAAAACAGCAATAAGGAACAAAATAGCATACGTATCCAAAAACCGGGATCAGGAAGCGCTTATCCTGTCTGCAAGTATCATGGACAACACTACGCTGCCTTCAATGAACATGATCTCAAAAAAAGGCTTCATCCGCAGCAGGGACGAAAAGTCATTTACACAAAAGCAAGTAGAGGTACTGAGTATAAAATGCAGGACCATACTGCAGGATGTGGGGGATTTGAGCGGCGGCAACAAGCAGAAGGTGGTTTTTGGAAAGTGGCTGGGAAATGAATCGGAGATATTCATACTGGATTGCCCTACACGAGGGGTGGATATTGGTGTAAAGGCTGCCATGTATCAGCTGATGTACCGTCTTAAGAAACAGGGAAAAGCCATTATTATGATTTCTGAAGAATTGACCGAGCTGATTGGTATGAGTGATCAGATAATGATTTTGAAGGACGGAAAATACAAAAAGACCTTTAAGAGAAGTGAAGATTTGACAGAAAGTCAGATTGTTCATGAGATGGTTTAAAAGGGAGGGGTATAGCTATGGAATTAAAAATGAAATCACAGGATTACATAAAACGTTTTATCCCCTTTCTTGGCCTGATACTGATGATATTGGTATTTCAGATATTCAGCGGCGGTAAGCTGCTTATTAGGGGAAACATCATAAGCGTTCTAAATCAGACCTATTCCATCGTCATTATAGCTTTGGGCGCAGTGTTTGTATTTGCACACGGCGGCATGGATCTGTCCTACGGAGGTGTGCTGGGTGTAAGCGTACTTACAACGACACTTATGGCAAAGGAAGGTGCACCGATTGCAGTTCTAATACTTGCAGGTGTTTTAACCGCTGTGGCCTGGTATGCAGTTAACGGTCTGGTATCGGTTTATTTCAAAGTATCGCCGTTTATAACCTCCCTCTGTATTTTATATATCTGCCGTGGCATTCTAAATACGGTATGTGCAAAGAAAAAATACAGTGTGCCGGTAACCCTCTATGATTTTGACAACTGGGTGCTGAAGTCTGTTGTACTGATTCTGGTTATAGCAGCAACTTACCTTCTTTTTGAAAAAACGTCTATTGGAAAGTCCAATAAAGCAATCGGCGGCAATCCGGCAGCATCCCGGCAGGTTGGCATTAACGTAAAATCAATGAAAATGGCTGCATATATGATCAGTGCCGTAACTGTGGGAATAGCCAGCTTTTTCATGATGATACGTGCAGGAAGTGTCAGCACAACTACAGGACAGGGTTTAGAGATGAACATTGTCACGGCGCTTGTGCTTGGCGGGGTTTCTCTGTCCGGAGGCTCCAAGGTAAAGATATACGGCGCAATACTGGGAAGTTTCAGCGTGGTAATCTTGAGAAACGGTTTGATAATTCTGGGTATAAATGAAAGAATCATTGAAGGTGTACAGGGGTTGGTTTTACTGTTAATTGTATTTTTGACATATGTTAAAAATAAAGACAATGTTTTAAATTAAAGGAGGAGTTGTAATGAAAATCAGAAAAATTGCAGCACTCATGATGGTGATGGTATTGTCATTGTCAATGATTGCAGGCTGTGGGTCTCAGTCGTCAAACGAAGCATCAACGTCACCTTCAGCAGGATCAGCAGTAAAGACCGCAGCGAACAGTGGGTCAGATTCATCAGAGATGGATCATTACACCATTGGTATAATCATCCACACCACAACAGATTTCCTTACCTCAAAGCTGGCGTCATACATGGCCTATATCGGTGAAAATTTCAATGTAGACTTTGAGTACTACATACTTGAGAGCTTTGCTGATGACCAGTACCTGACAGGTATAGAAAACCTGTGTTCAAAGGGGGTAGATGGAATCATAGCTACCAACTTCAGCGGAACGGCCATTCTTCAGGGCTTAAAGATCTGTGAGGAAAACGGAGTGCTGCTTGGAATCGGTTTCTCACAGGTTGACTCTGAGATAGCGGAACAGGCTATGAAGAGCAAATACTATGTGGGTTCGTCCTATGAAGATGACTACAATGCCGGGTACTCATTGATAGAAACTCTTGCTGCCGGAGGCAAAAAGAATATTGCGGCAATCGGATACGAACCGGGCCTGTTATGCCATGACCGTCGTTGGGAAGGTATGATGGCAGCTTTTGAAGATCATCCTGAAGTAAAGAAGGTTGGAGAATACAGAGGACTTGAATTTACATCAGCCGTAGAAAACTTCCTGGCAATGGATCCTACCATGGATGGTATAGCAATTACACTGTTAGGTATTGAATACTGCCGTGAGCCAATTGCATCTGCGGGCAGAACCGGCCAAGTGACCATTGCATGTGTAGACTTCTCCGATACGTCGGCGGAGGGTCTTGAAAGCGGAGAACTTGCCATAACCGTAGGCGGCCAGTTTATAGACTCCATGTTCCCGTTCATTTTGATGTACAACAAGCTGGCTGGAACTCCGCTTTCAGATAAGGCGGTTGAAATACCGGTTAACTTTATCACCTGTAAAACCGCAGCTGAGTTTAATGATTACATGAAATACGTACATGGTGATGTATTCCCCTGGACGGCTGATGAATTAAAACAGTTGGTAAAGAAATTCAACCCTGACGCAACTATTGATGACCTCATAAATATGGGTAAAAACTACAGCGTCGAAGAAGTTAAAACCAGACATGCCGATTTGTTCAAATAAATTGAAGCATTAAATCAATAAGGAGGTACCGAGCCCAGCCATTTCTGCCATGATTATTTTGTGCGAAAGGCTGGGCATGGGCATAAACATGAAAAAATCTCTAATTAATATCATAAAAGTAATTATGCTGCCGGTGCTTGTATATCTGTTCTTTTATATTGCATCGGACGGGAGATTTGGCAGTAAAGCCAGCTTACTGATGATTGCACAGCAGTCGCTGGCACCTACGCTCATATCGCTGGCTATGGCACCAAACATGCTCAGCGGGCGCATGGACTTAAGTGCCGGCAGCATAGTAATGCTTGCGGCCATGTTCAGTGCGAGACTGGTAAATACTGCAGACATAGGGCTTGTTCCCTTTGCTTTTGTGTGCATAGTGTCCGCAACAATTCTGGGGGCAATATCAGGCTATCTGTATCTTAAAATGAGAGTTCCTGCAATTGTAACGGCACTTGGCATATGCATGATTTACGAGACCCTGTCCAATCTGTCCAGCATATCCTGGGTGACGGCAGTAAAAGGGAATGTTACCATATTGGGGAAGCAGCCATATAACTTCATTATCTTTGCAGTTATTTTTGCGGCATTTTATGTATTGCTTAACCATTCGAAATTCGGCTATCACGTCAGGGCAATTGCAAACAGCCAGCATATCGCCGGAAACAGCGGTATAGATATAAAAAAGAATGCCTTCCTGTGCTATGTTATATCCGGTGTGATTCTTGGCGTGGCAGCGCTGTTAAAAATATCCATACAGGGTTCCATCGATACGCCGGTATTTATGTCAAGTACAAATATAATATTCAACTGCATGCTGGGTATCTACATCGGAATTGCGCTAGAGAAATATTGCAATTTGACAATCGGTATTTTGATTGGTAATATAATAATGAATATGATGGCTTCAGGACTGCTAAGCATGGGCTTGTCGGCTTCGCTGCAGGATACGGCTTCAGGAGTGGTGTTGATGGTTATCATGGTATTCACTTATAACAATCAGCGGGTAATGGATTTTATATCCGAGAGAAAAGAACGGCAAAGAGTAGTCAAAATGAATATATAAACTGATGGGGGTTACTGAATTATGGTAACCCTTGTTGGAGTTTTGGGACAGATGAAAATATAACGAGGCGGCAGATACCCCACCTCTAAAAGCTCCGGGGGATAAAGCATTATGATTAATGTATTATTGGTGGATGATGAAAAGCTGGCTTTAAACTATATCGAACATCTGGTGGCCTGGCAGGATTTCGGATTTAATGTCATTGGTACGGCAAGTGACGGTGAACGCGCCATATTTCTTTACCGGAAATACAAGCCGGAGCTTATAATTACCGATGTAAATATGCCCGGTATGTCGGGTATTGATATGTCCATGATTATCCGTGAAAGCGATAAAAATGTACATATCCTGTTTTTATCGGGCTATAAGGAGTTCAATTATATAAAGCAAGCCTTACGGCTGGGTATTGACGATTATATTTTGAAAAGTGATCTGGACGAGGCCTTTCTGACAACCAAGCTTTTGGCTATCAGAGAACAGATTGAAAAAGAGGCGCTGGCCAGATCCTTTACCTTTAATAAGATTGTAGAGGACATATTTATAAAAAATGTCCGTGATGAGAGCTACAGGGATATTGTTGACAGTGCTACTTATATCAGGATATTGAAGAGCTACTATTATATTCTGGTAGATCAGATGCGGCCGATGGAATTCATCTCGCAGTATCTTCCCGATATCGGAATAGGTATCATGTTTGATGAGGATATGCTAAAGAGCATATGCAAAAATGACCTGAATGACGCAAATGTGAGCTGTGAGACCATTTTCCAGATAAATAAAAGTCAGTATGCTGTCGTAATCAGCATTAAAAGGCCTACGGTATCCCAGCAGGAGATATATCAGACAGTGTACAATTATGGAACACGTTTATATGATCTGATGAATATAAACGGTGCCGTTTATAATGTTTACTTTTCCAGCCTGAATATCACGGTCCGCAAATTCAGGACTTATTACTTTGAAAACAGCAATAATCTTTCAATAAAATATATATCCGGTAAGCCAATATGCGGTGAACTGGACAAATGTGGGGTTCTAAAAGGAAAAACTGAAAATGACAACGTTATAAATTACAATGATCTGGTAAAAGCCTTAAGAGAAGGAGAACAGGAGATTTTCAGAGAGCTCTGGACACTTATGTCAACTTTTGTAAATGAAAGAGATATAATATCATTTACCTGGTGGTGCCGGAAGCTGTTCGGCCTGCTATACAGCTATAATAACCAGGTGGGAAAAACCAGCGGAAGGCTGTTTCTGCTGCAAACCTCACATGCCAATTATAATTTTTTTAATCCCTCAGGCTTGATAGAGTTTCTGTCATATAAAACGGAGGAGCTTATTTCCATTATTAATGAGGAGAAAGAAAAGGAATACTCCAAACCGGTGGGGAAAATGCTGCAATATATTCAGAAGCATTATAGCAGCCCGGACATAACTGTTAACAGCATAGCAGGCTTTGCAGACCTCAGCCCTACCTGGGCGGCTCTCAAGTTTAAGGAAGAGGTTGGCATCAATCTGAATGAATATCTGAATGAATTCCGTATAAAAAAAGCCATGGAGCTGTTTGATCATGGTGATTACATGATCTATGAGGTATCTGAAAAAACAGGTTTTACCTCCAGTCAGTATTTTAGCAAGGTATTTCACAAGTTTACAGGCAGCACCCCCAACCAGTACCGCAACAGAGGACAATAAAATAATGCAAGGCAAGGTGTGATACTACCATGAAGCTAAAAAAGAAGATTATGTTGACACAACTGTTTATTGCACTGTTTATGGTGATTATTGTTGTAGTAGTTTTACCGGAAGTGGTCTACTATACAAACTGGGAAATGAAGCTGCAGGATACCATGTCGTTAAACCAGCAGATGATGTCCAGGCTGGAAATTAAGTTTAAGGATATTGAAAGGCTTAGCTCCATTATCGGCAAGGATACGCAGCTAAGAACACTGATAAACAGAGCCAAAAATGAGGAGTCCCTATCAACCTATGCCTACATTAAAAATTATCTGTCCAACATAGGAAGAATGAATAACATGGATTCCTATCAGGTCCTTGGGGTATATATAAAATTAGACAACGGGATGGATTTTGAATCCGTGGGTCTTAACGAAAATATTAAAACGCACCTCCAGACCGAAGGGGAGCGCCAATTTAAAGGGAATGCCGGCAGCTCCATATTCCTGGAACCCTTTTACATAAAAAAGGTTGTTGAAACAGAATATTTTACCGATACTTCCGAATGGGCCTACGGCTATGTTTTCCCTTACAAGCTGGATAACTGTACCAAAGGGAGCATTACCATCATTTCCATGTATGATGAAATATCCAATATATTTTCGGATCTTGTCCGCAATGATAAGAAATTTCTATTGCTTACTTCCAATAATGTTGAAGTTTATCCCGGCAGTGAAAACAGCGGAATTGCTGTTGATGAGGCCATAGAAAAGACCAGCCTGGGGCCCTCTTACATGGAGGGATACTCTTTTGATTCCAAGGGCATAACCACCATAAAATATTCCATGTACGGCGGATGGAAACTGATTACAAAGGAGAGCAAAGAGTCAATTATAAGTTCAAACCAACCCCTGATGGTGGTAATTGTAGGTATTATTACAGTATTTATCATGCTGTTTCTTGCAACCAGCTTTCCCACGGTCAATCAATTTATTAAACCTCTTGAAGCATTGACTTTTAAAATGAAAGAGATCTCAAAAGGCAACCTGAAGGTTAAAGTAAAGGTCACTGCCAACGATGAAGTAGGCATACTGGGGGAGACCTTCAATTACATGTCCGGGGAACTGGAAAACCACATAAAAAAGCTGGTGCAGAAGGAGAAAGACGAACAGACAATGAAATACAGCCTGCTGGTATCCCAGATTGACCCTCACTTTATATACAACACAATGAACACAATTACCTACCTGGCTTCCAAGGGCCGGAGCGATGATGTGGTGGAAGTCAACAAGGCCATGATTGAAATATTGAGGGATCGCTTGCGAATTGAACTCAATGATGTTTTTGACAGCATAGAGCAGGAAATCAATGTTGTTAAGAAATATCTGGTAATTCAAAGTTATAGGTATGAAAAAATCTTTAAAACAAAGTGGTCCATCGACGAAGATGTTTTAAATGAAAAAATCCCTAAAAATATTATCCAGCCTCTGGTGGAAAATTCGTTGCTGCATGGAATTATGAAGAACAAGGACGAAAACGGTGAACATCTTGGAGGATTAATAGAGGTGGGCATTAAAAAAACGGAGGATAGAATACGAATATATGTTTATGACAATGGTGTAGGAATTGAAAAAGAAAAGTTAATGGAAATAGAAACCGTCAAAATGCCCCGCGGAAGAAATATTGGCATCCGCAATATCAGAGAAAGACTCGGTTACATTTATCAGAAGGATTTTAGCATGGATATATTTTCAGAGCTTGAAATGGGGACGAAAATTACGATGAATATCCCGGCTCATGTATCAAGAAAGCAGTAAACCGGTTACATAAAGGCGGAGGCAGAAATAAGCGATTTAAGTGCACCGCTTGTTTCAAATTAGTGCCTAAAAGCTTTTAATGTGTTATAATCTAATTATAAATTTCAAATATGTTTATCTATAATTGTAGGAGTGTTTACATGAAAATATTTGAGGTTGTGAAAATTCTGGAGGCGGATGTCCTCACAGGAGCGGAAAATATGGAGATGGAAGTGTCCTCCGTATGCGGCTCCGATCTCATGAGCGATGTTATGGCATATGTGAAAGAGAACGTGCTTTTGCTTACAGGGCTGGTTAATATACAGGTTATAAGAACGGCTGAAATGATGGACATAAAGGCGGTAGCCTTTGTAAGGGGGAAAAGACCCGATCAGGCCATGCTGGAGCTTGCCAGGGAGAAGGGGATTATTGTTCTGGCAACCCGGGATCCCATGTTTATTTCATGCGGAAAGCTTTATAGTGCAGGTATCACGGGGAGAGGTGTTTGGGATTGATGGATAACCGTATTACGCTTCATTATATTATACCCGGAGATGATTTCTCGGCGGCGGGAGAGGCGTCAAGCAGTGTGAAGAAGACTCTTACCCATCTCGGCATACTTCCCGGAATTATTAAAAAGGCAGCAATTGCAATGTATGAGGCTGAAATAAATATTGTGATTCATGCCGGAGGCGGAGAGGCGGATATATCAATAGATGCCGAAAAGATAACCATACAGCTTAAGGATCAGGGGCCGGGGATACCGGACCTTGAAATGGCAATGCGGGAGGGATATTCCACGGCATCCGACAGTGTAAGGGAAATGGGTTTTGGAGCGGGTATGGGACTTCCCAATATGAAAAGATATGCAGACAGTCTGGACATAGATACCCAGGTTGGAAAGGGTACTACCGTTACGATAACAGTGTATATCAAATGAGCTTGTTAAGTGAGGTGAGGTGCTTTGGAAAGGTATTTTCATTCGGTTACGCTGGATGAGACCAAGTGCAGGGGGTGTACCAATTGCATCAAGCATTGCCCTACGGAAGCAATAAGAGTCAGAAAAAGCAAAGCCAGAATAATAGCTGAGAGGTGCATCGACTGCGGCGAATGCATAAGAGTATGTCCATATCACGCTAAAAAGGCTATAAGCGATCCTGTCGATACAATAAATAATTTCAAATATAAGATTGTCATACCTGCGCCGTCACTTTATGGGCAATTCAGGAGCAGTGCATCCAGGAATATGCTTTTGACGGCGTTAAAGCACACCGGCTTTAATACTGTTTATGAGGTGGCCAGGGCGGCTGAAATTGTAACGGAAGCAACCAAGAGGCTCTTAAATAAGAATAGTACCGCTAAGCCGCTCATTTCTTCGGCCTGTCCCGCTGTTGTAAGGCTGATACAGGTAAGGTATCCCAACCTTATAGACAATATAGTGAGACTGGAATCCCCTATGGAGGTAGCGGCTGAGATTGCGAAAAATAAAATTTCCAGAACGGAAAATATACCTTTAGAGGATGTCGGGGTTTTTTTTATTACACCGTGCGCTGCCAAGGTAACAAGCGTTAAGGCTCCGTACGAGAAGAAAAAGTCTTTTGTCGATGGTGTCATTTCTATAAAGGATATTTACCTTAAACTTTTAAATTGCCTGGACAGGATTAAGGATACAGAGGAGCTCGAACAGGCGGGCTATGAGGGAATACGCTGGGCAAGCCCGGGAGGGGAAAGCCTGGCCCTTGGAACGGATGAGTTTCTGGCTGTCGATGGCATACACAATGTTATTTCCATACTTGAGGAAATAGAAAATGACAGGCTGGAAAGGGTTGAGTTTGTAGAAGCACTGGCATGCGTAGGCGGCTGTCTTGGAGGACCTCTCACCGTCGAGAATGCCTATGTTGCAAGAACCAATTTGAAAAGATTCTTAGATCAGGCGCGCCAAAAGGGTACGTCAAACGAGCATACCGAAAAGGATGAAAATGATTTAATGTGGACGGCAAGCATAGAGCATAAGCCTGTAATGAAGCTGGATGAAAATTTTCAGGAGGCTATGAAAAAGCTTGAGGCTCTCGAGCTTATCAATAAGGAGCTTCCGGGGCTTGACTGCGGCGCTTGCGGTGCTCCAAGCTGCAGGGCTCTTGCCGAGGATATAGTCAGAGGCAATGCAAATGAGACTGATTGTGTCTTTAAATTAAGAGAAAAGGTACGGGAGCTCGCTGTACAGATGATGGAGCTGGAGGCAAAAATGCCTCCGGTGCTTGATAAGGATTGGACAAAGGACGAATAGATAATGAGGCTTAAGGCAGGAGGTCAGCGTGGGGATCACATTAAAAGACTTATATTTTAAGGGGTGATTGTTATGAAGGTAAAGGAATTTGCCCGAAGCATGGACATGAAGGTTTTAACGGGTGAAGCCGGCGGGGATAGGGATATAACAGGAATATATGTATGCGATCTCTTAAGTTGGGTTATGGCCCATGCGAGTAAGGGGGACGGATGGATTACTGTGCATACGCATTTGAATGTAGCTGCTGTGGCACTGCTCACTGAAGCTGCGTGCGTGATTGTTCCGGAGGGCATCGCGATAGAGGAGGCCACTGTAAAAAAGGCTTCGGAGGAAGGAATTTCCGTACTCAGCAGTTCCTTAAGCTCTTATGAGATATGCTATAAGGCTCACAGCCTTATAGGAGAAAATGAGGTATAGGTTTCAAAGAAGCTTAAAAGCCTTAATAAAAACTGTATAGGAAATGGCGGGGTATTTAAACAAATTCAGTACCACGCCGGAAATGGAGCTGTAAATGAAGGCGTATGTGGATCTTCATATACATTCCGCGCTATCTCCCTGTGCGGAAAACGACATGACTCCAAACAATATAGTAAACATGGCTATAATAAAGGGCCTTGATATAATTGCCATTACGGATCATAATTCTGCGGAAAACTGCACGGCAGTCATAAAAGCTGCCGGGGGACGAATTCTTGTTGCTCCGGGAATGGAGCTGGAAACAAAGGAAGAGGTTCATATGCTTTGCCTTTTTCCCTCTGCTGACAGCGCCATGGAAATGCAGAAAATAGTTTATTCCCGCCTTCCGCCCATTAAAAACCGCACGGATATTTTCGGACAGCAGCTTATAATAGATGAAAATGACAGCGTTTTAAGGCATGAGGAAAGAATGCTTATTACTGCTGCGAATTTGGGGATGGATGAAGCCTTCGATATAGCGGACGGGCTTGGAGGGGCTTTGATCCCCGCCCATATAGACAGGTCATCCTATAGCATATTGTCAAATCTGGGAATGATACCGGAGCATTTGGATTTTAAATATCTTGAAGTGTCTGCAAATTGCCCCGGCGATAATTTTACGCTTAAGAATCATAATATAAACCGGTACACGCTTATCAAATCTTCCGATGCCCATTCTCTGGGAAATATAATGGAAAGGGAAAGCTCTGTCGAATTGGAGGAGCTTAGCATAAATTGCCTGATAAAAAGCCTGCGCAAAAAATAATAGTTTTGCGGCGGGGCTTTTATTTTTGTGCTTGACATATGCTAGACGATACGGTAATATGTTTGCATATAAACAATCACATTAAGGATGTGTTTAGAGATGAAGGCTTTGGATATGCTTTGGAGTGCGGCTCCCGCGGAGCTTGCAAGGGGATATTTAGAGGAAGGGGATTTTTATATATGCTTGATATGCGGAAAAAAATTTGAAAAAGGAATTATTTATCCGCAGGGGAAAGTGCTTTATGAGGCCAAAAGGTATATAAGAATTCATATTGACACAGAGCACGGCCCGGTATTTGAACATCTTATTAACCTCGACAAGAAGCTTACGGGCCTTTCGGAGCATCAGAAGGCACTTTTAAAGCTGTTTTATCAGGGAAAAAGGGATTCTGAGATTCAGCAGGCTATGGATATAGGAAGCAGCTCAACTATAAGGAATCACAGGTTTGTGTTAAGGGAAAAGGAGCGTCAGGCCAGGGTATTTATAGCTATAATGGATTTGCTGAAGGAAAACGTCAAAAAAACGTCTGAGCTTGTTCCGCCGCATAACACCGCAAAAATGCCGGATGACCGCTATAATATTACTACTGACGAGTATCAGGAAATATTAAAGAAATATTTTCCCCATGGACCTGGCGGAAGACTGAAAACCTTTTCCATCAGAGAAAAAAGTAAATTGGTGGTTTTGAGGGAGATAGCGAAAAGATTTAAGCCTGGCAGTGAGTATAGTGAGAAGCAGGTAAATCAAATACTTGAAGGTGTTTATGAGGACTTTGCAACAATAAGGAGATACCTGATTGAATATGGATTTATGGACAGAAAGCCCGACGGCAGCCAATACTGGCTGAAGAAAGAGCCGGACGGAAGAAAGGAGAAGGAAATGGATCGCAGAAAGCAGCTTATAAGGGAGTATAAGGAAACCAAGCCTCAAGCGGGAGTGTGTCAGATAAGAAACACAAAGAACCGGAAGGTATACGTGGAAGCTATGCCAAATCTCAAGATGATGAACGGGAGGCTTTCTATACTTCGCGGCGGAACACACAAAAATGCGGAGCTCCAGGAGGAATGGAACAGGTTCGGGGAGGAGGCCTTTGTGTTTGAGGTGCTTGAGGTATTGGAGGAGAAGGAAGACGGCTTCTTTGATAAAAAGGATGAGTTGAAAAAGCTGGAGCGCAGGTGGCTGGAAAAGCTTAAGCCTTACGGAGACAAAGGCTATAACAGGCAGAAGGATTAGGGAGCTGGTAGGCGGTCAAGTTAAACGCAACCTTTGATAGAGTAAATGTGAGGTAGGTGCAGTAAGTTAGACAAGAAATAGGAGTATAGGGGGATAAATCAGTACAAAATACAAAGTATGATGTAAAAATTGTCCTTAAAGTTAATTTTTATACCTAAAAAAGGTTATACTAAATACAAGGTTGTGTTAAGACAGATTTTGAGTCAGAGAAAACGCGCCCCCTGTTTGGAAATGTTGGGTTAAGAGTGTCTTGCGTTTGGAAATGCTTAAATTACTTTTTTAACGTTGCAGGATTTACCTATTCAGGGGAAGAAAGTTAAATTGCTGATAGACAACAAAAAATCTTTTTGCAATAACAGAGACTGTAGCCATAAAACTTTCGCGGAGACATTTTCATTTTTTGAACCAAAGACAACCAAAACCAAGCGGCTGCAAGAAGAAATATTACATGTGTCCTTGACGCAAAGTTTATTGTCAGCAGAAAAATACCTAAGGGGAAGCGTCGCAGATATAGGAAAAGCACAATATGCAATTTATTAAAAAAACTCGCGAAACATATTCAATACGGTAAGAAATTATCTCTCAGATAGTTTCACATCGGTGAATGAACATTATGGCAAGCAACGTGAAGGAAAACTGGAACCTTTCCGCAATGAGGTTTTGTTCTTGAAATCAGAAGGACTAAAATATCGGGAAATACATGCTATTATTAAACAAAAAGGATACACAGGAACCCAAGATGCAATTCGCGGGTTTGTTTCAAAAGAACGGCGGATTTATCAAGATTTACTTTTGACAGGTGTCGGAACAGAGGAGCTTATCGACAAAAAATGGCTGATCCGCCTCCTGTATAAACCCATTGACCAAATCAAGGGAATATCGAAAGAACAGCTTGAATTCGTTTTATCATCTTATCCGCTTTATGAAAGTATTTTGAATATCGTCAGTGAATTTAAGGCTGTTCTAAAATCGAAAAAGTCGGAATTGCTTTTACCTTGGATAGAAAAAGCCTCTGCGCTTGGGATAGCTGAATTTGATTCGTTTGTTGAGGGTTTAAAGCTTGATATTGATGCTGTTATGAATGCAATTGCTCTTGATTTTAACAATGGTCTCGCAGAGGGAACGGTCAACAAGATCAAGGTCATTAAGCGTATTATGTATGGGCGCTGCCGGTTCCCTCTGCTCAAAAACAAGTGTAATTATTAGCAAATCAACTAACTTTGGAAAGAACCTGTTTGACGCTTACATTTATTATTGTTATAACTGGTTTTACAATCATAGTTCTGGAATGCTCTCATTATATTTTATCTCAATAATTTTATTCAGGAATTTCATTCCGTTGGTTTGATGTGAGATTACAATTAAAATACCATCAAATTCTTTATTTTCTAAAATTTGAATAATAAGATTACTGGTTTCGATATCGACATTTGATATGGGTTCATCAAGAATAATTACATCCTTTTCTGAAAGAAGCGCACGAATGAAAGCAATAATCTGAGCCTGACCTCCAGACACGCCGGAAGTGTTCTGATTAACCTCTGTATCAAGTCCTTTGGCCATTCTATCAATATAGCCCTGCAAACTGAGGCTCTCAATGAGGCTTTGTACATCCTGCCGATTTTTATCCTCATGGCCATACAAAATGTTACTAAGAACTGTCCCTCGGAATAAAAAGATGTTTTGTGAGACGACACCAATTCTCTTTCTCAAGCTTTCGGGGCTTATCATTGCGGAATCTTGATCATTTAAGCGTATAACTCCTGATGTTGGCTGATATAGTCCAAGTAATAGTTTAACTAGAGTCGTTTTACCAGAACCATTTTCACCCTTAAATAATACTTTATCACCTCTTACCAATTTAAAATTAATTTTACTAAATACATCAGGCAGATTATTTTTATAGCGGAAACTTACCTGATCGAATTCAATAGTTGTAATAGAATTTAACTTACAGCTTCTTTCATGATTTTCATCTTCCATATCTAAAAGCTCATAGAGCCGTTCAATACTAAGGCAGACAGGTTTTAGACTGGCACTGAATGTTGCAATACTCTGTGTACTTGCAAACACTTTGGCACTATATAGTGAAAAAGAGGTATAAAGTCCTATAGTAAACTGCCCTTTTATTATCAACACACCAGAAACCAGGAGAATTAAAAGAATTCCTACATTATTAACCAGTCTAATATTTTCAACTAACAGGATCATTGATTTACTTTGTTTTATACTGCTATAAACCAACTCAGTAATTTTGATGTGAAAATTGGAAAGATGCTGCATTTTTCCTCTCAATACTTTGATATCCTCAATGCCGTTCATAATTTCAAAACATTCAGCATTTAAGACCGCATTGGATTCCATCATGTCTTTAGTGCTTTTTGTGAATTCCTTTGTGGAAACCTTTGTAAAAAAGAAAAAAATCGGTGTCAGAGCTGCAACCACAAGTGCGAGTTTATAATTTATGACAAACATAGTCATGGCAGCAAACAACGCACTGATAATGCTTAGTAACATGCTGACTATCGTGGGGGAAAAGATATTGCTAATCGAAGTACATTCGGAAATTCGTCCTTGAACATAACCTTTCTCCGTATTTGAGAGATAACCCATAGGCAAATCCATAACCTTATCCATTACTGAATACCTCATACTATTTACAACAGAATTATTTATTCTTACGAAAAGTTTTTTTGAAACTAATGATACAATATAATCCAACAAATAAAGTACAGATATGATACCGGAATACAAATAGAGATTAGTGTAACTTTTATTTCCCATTAAAACATTGTCGAGTAAATGTCCGGTCAGATATGGAATTGGAGTTGAGAGTAAAGAACTAAATATAATTCCAATAATTCCGACTAAGAGAATCAACCGGTACTTTTTTAGGAACGGCCAAAGTTTCAATAAGCTTTTCCATTTTCCCATTAGAATCAAATCCTTTCAATGTTGCCGCATTACCATTATTGCTTTATACAAAATTAATGCGGTGAAAAGCCAATTATATTATAAATTCTTATTTTTAAATAGCTTGCATGTAAAAAAAATAATACATGAAAATATAAAAAAACTTAAGACCAAAAACAAAGGTGCAATGCCATTTATTTTGGTAATAATAGTAAAAATATCTGATCTGTCAAAAATAAGTATTTTCCCTAAAACCAGAGATATCCCTAAAGCAGCTATTTCATTGTAAAAGTCTGCCGTTATAGGATTAAAAACATAAGATATTAATAAATAAATCCCTGAAATCAACAACGTAATTCCACATATATAAATTAAAAGTGAAACATAAAGAGTATTATCACCATGCTGATTTGTTAACAATGGTACAAGTAAAATGATTACTCCAACAATCATTGTACTTATTAGGAAAACAGCCTTTTCGATAATGTATTCTTTTCTGGTAATAGGCAGAGTCGTATAAAATATAGTAGTACGGTTTTTGTAATCACTATAAGTTACTAACCTTATACTATTAATAACTAAAATCATAAATATTGGGATTTTAATTAGCATATTAATATATGGTACTAACAAAATCAGGATGAACAAGAATATACTTGTCTTGGCAGTGTAAATATCGTTATATAATATTCTTAGCATTAAAAATTCACCTTGTTATTAATATTTTACTCAATTTATATATGCCTCATATTAAAAAATTTACTAGAAATTGTAATAGAAATAAAAGATATAAGCATATATAGCAATATACTTATAATAAGTATATTGTCACTTGTTTTTTCCAATATACTTTCTACTCTGGATATCCCAATATACTTAAGAATCTGTCCAAGCAATAAAAACCCTACAAAAATTGATATTCCAAATGCTCTGGTATACTTAAGCGTTGTAATCATACCATTCTTAAAAAATGGTACTATAAATGTAGACTGCATAAAAACACTTAATAATATCATAATACTTACAATTACCTTTACAGAATTAATATTGTAGCTTATCAGTCTATCTATTACATCAGATTTAAGTATTATAGAATCAATACACAGTGTTAAGCCTACTCCACATAACACCAGGAATGCCGATAATATATGTTTTTCGATAACATAAAAATATCTTTTCATAGGTAAAGTTAAATAAAATATGAAAGAATTATTATATTCATCTGACATACACGAAGCATGTAATACCCTGTAGGAAAAAAGTATACTTATTCCAATACCTCCCAGTGCTCCAACTAATAACGTAGATATAATTGTTAAAAGAAAATATGTAATAATTAGTCTTTTCTGACGAAATACATCTATAAGGAATATTCTTAGCATACAATTTCATCCTTCCTTTAGTAAATCTATAACAATATCATCGAACGGAGCTTTTTTGTATTTTTCTAAGCTCATAATGTCATTTTTTGAACTGCTGCAAATCATTCTTCCACTTTTTAGTACTGTAATGTCATCTGCAATATGTTCAATATCCGATGTAATATGAGATGACAGTAAAAAGCTAACACCACTATTTCTTGAAAATGAAAAAATATCGTCAAGAACTTCTCTCCTTACTAATGGGTCTAGTCCTGAAGTAGATTCATCCATGATTACAAGTCCTGGACAATGTGCCAAGGTTAATGCGATCATTAGCTTAACTTTCATTCCTCGGGAGTAATTTTTAACAGACTTTTCATTTGGTAATTCATACTTTTCAATTAAGGCTTTATATATGGAGTTGTCCCAAGTATTATAAAAACTTT
The DNA here is from genome assembly GCA_023390115.1 of Bacillota bacterium. Classification (GTDB taxonomy): domain Bacteria; phylum Bacillota; class Clostridia; order Acetivibrionales; family DSM-27016; genus Anaerobacterium. Next base: position 93,148 of record JAEWDM010000019.1, on the reverse strand, counting down.
TCATCATTTTTTCCCCAGTCTTAGGGGTGATATAGTCAGGTAATATGTTTTCATCCGGTATATACCCAATTCTTTTTTTTATAAAGATCTCGTTAGCTCTGATTTCTTTATCAAAAACTTTAATCACACCGGAATCTTGAAAATTCAGGCCCATTAACATTTTTATAATCGTCGTTTTCCCTGCCCCATTTGGACCAATCAGTCCCATAATTCTGCCTTCATCCAAGCTAAAGGTTATATTATCTAATTTAAAATCTTTATACTTTTTAGTTATATTAACAAACGATATGGCTTCCACTTTGCATCTGCTCCTTATTGTTTACTGCAATACTTTAATCCCGTAATATTTTTTGTTGCATAGTATTCCATTGCCCTACAGTCAAAACAAGAAAGTCTATTTTCGCAGCTACAGCATTTCTCGATTTTAGATTTTGACAGCTCCCAAAACTTTTTATATTCCGATTCCGAAATTATTTTCCATAGTTTTTTATTATTTATATCTCCTAAAGGAAAATCACGCATCATCATGCATGGATATAAAATTCCTTCATTCGAAATAAACATCTGCCCAAACAAACAATTGTTATAATCAGTTAATACTTGGTAATTAAACAAATTAATACTTATTTTACTATAATTCCTATCATATATTTTACTATTAAGTTCTGAAGAAGTGTCATTATTATATTCGTTCTGGAATTGCATTTCTATTTTTAAGCTACTGATTTCATCTTTTATTTTATCATACTCATTTATATTATATTTATTAACAAGCATAACGCCGATAGTATTAATTTTATGTTTTGCAATTAACTCTAATCCTTTTTTGAATAAGTTATACCCACCTTGTTTTCCAGTAATAGAATCATACAAACTTTCATTATTGCTAATTATATGAACTGCCAAATCGACATTATACTCCTTTAAGAAAAGAGCTATCTCCTCATTTATTAAGGTGGCGTTTGTAAACATCTTAACCTTTATATTATTCTCATAAAATTTTCTACACAAAATTTTAAATAAATTTTTTCTTATTAGGGGCTCACCACCCGAAAAGATAATCTCTTTAGGGGAAATTTTTACAATCTGTTCACAGACGCTTTGCCACTTTTTATCAGAAAATTCATGGGAATAATCCCATTTTTTACAGCCGCATTTTCTATATACTATTTTTTCTTGAGAACAGAATTTACAATCTAAATTACACTTTCCAGTCAATTCAATAGCAATTCTATTTATATTATTTAAAGGTGTTTTCCCCATTTTAACAAAATTCATATTTATGGGTTTGATTCTTTCAATATAAACCTTAGTATCAAAAAACCTGCCTAGTTTGTTTTGTTTCAAGGTATTAAGCAAGTTAATAACATTATTGTTAGTATATTTGTCTTTTAATTCTTCAATTGATACATTCTCTTCTAATAAACATAAAATATCTTTTTCGATTTTATTTGTAATATGATGCTCCTTTCCGTTAGCTAGCTCGTAAACTATTCCACTATCATCAGAAGCTATTAATAGACAATCACTATTTAATCTATAATACATAATTATTTTCCTTTCATCTAAGATTTGAAAAAGCACTTGGTTCTTCCTCAAGTATAGAGTAATAAAGAGCTAATTCATCTTTGATAGCTTTTTTTCGAGCATTACAAAACTTTTCACTAATAGACACACCTTCATTAGTTAACTCTACCGCTGCATAACATATATTACATAAATTGCTCACATTACAATTATAACATTTATTATTAAGAATATTTAACATATTGTTAATGTATTTGGTTTGAAGTTTAGAGCTTAAACCCTCAGCCAAATTTCCTATTGGAAAATCATAATTAACCTTTTCACACATATGATAATTACCGCTTGGATCTACAGCAAATTTTTGTAATCCAGGGATACAAGATCCTCTCATACTATTTATACCCAAAGATACATTGTTATTTGCATTTAAAGTAGAGTTTCTATAGAATAATTGTAGAAATCTTGATATTTTACCTGTTTTCAATCCTGTCTTATACTTTGAATATAGGAGTTTCAAAGATTCTATTCTTTTATCATGTAAATCCTTGCTATTTTGTGTATTATAAAATGTAGTATTTAATTCATTTACTTTAGTAATTCTACCAATTCTTTTATCCAATAAGGGATTTTCTGAAAAAAAACTATCTAATTCAATCAAATCTGTAAAATTATCAAATGTCAACAAGAGGTTATATGGTACTGGAGACACTAAATTTTTTGCATGTTTAGATCTTTCTTCAATCAAATTAATTTTTTCTGCCACTATGTTAAATGTCGGATTACCATCTACTGTTTTTCTGTTTCTATCATGCTCATGTCTAGGGCCATCAAAGCTCACTGAAATAAAAAAATTATTATTTAACATAAAATCAATTTTTTCCTGATCTAATAAATACCCATTAGTTGTTATTGTATATGTTATTTTTGGGGTAAGTGTAGGGTGGTATTGCTGTATATAAGCAACTGTGTTCTTGATTAAATCCCATTTTAAGAGAGGCTCGCCGCCATAAAATCCTATATATGGTTCGATTCTGGGATTATACTTGATGCTGGTATTGAGCATGTCAAGAAAATAATCTATTGTCCTACGGGCAGTTATAAAGTCCATATCATTTTTACTATGCTGTCTAGTATTATAATAATGCTCAGAAAAAATGCAATAGTTGCATCTAAAATTACAATTTTCTGAAACTACTAAGCACAACATAGGTATACCTTCATGCAATAGCATATTTTTAATGTCTTCTTCAGTAAAAAGTTTTGTTTGCGGTACAGCTTGAAACATGTTATATTTTAATACACTATTTTGAAAGAATTCAGAGTCCTTACTTTGTGATATTATTTGCTCAATACTATCCCCTATTCTAATTTTCTCACATATATTTCTTTCCTCAGAGGAAAGAGGAAAAATCAATCTCGTCATATTATCATAAAAATAATAATTATTATTTAATGTCTTAAATATTAGTGGTTCAACTTTTACCTCTGTCATGACTATCTCCCTAAATTTATCGTAATTATGATTTTTAAAAATCAGACAATACGTAAATGCAAATTATAATATTTTTTATAAAGGAATATTTTGAATTAGTATATTTCTAGCTACAATAAGTTTATATAACTAAAGTAGCTAGAAATATTTAGTATATGTACTTTACTCCATGCTATAACAACCAGCTATTCCTAAGTTGGCTGAAATTACATCTAAAACTGGACTTACAGTATCAACAACACAGCCGCCAACACATGTTGCTGTACATCCAACTCCACACATCCATGACATATTCTTCTCCCCTTTCTGTTTAGAATTTACTTAGTCCTGCAGAAACTAAGTAATAAAGTCTAAATATAAAACCTTTATTTTAATATTTTACAGATACATATTGTCAATAAAAGTTATATATTTATTTTCTATGGAATAATTTATTATAATATAATATATTTGTCAATATATGTTTTATTTTACAAATTATTTACTATTTTGCTCTTTATCGATATATTAAGACGGCTTTTTTACAATTTATTTTGTTGTTTTCTGGGAATAGATTAATATAATAAGCTAATTTTGTAGTTTATGAGTATCTAAACTTATTAAAAAATTTTCGCGTTTGAGCTTTTCTTAGATTATCAAAGAATTAGAAACTGTAATTTAACTTGTTGTGCTATATAATAAATTTCTGTTTACAGGAATATTCTGGTAAGCGTTGTGGCTAAAGTATCCCTGCTGCAGACCCTAGTTTGGATTAGTTATCCAAACACTAAGTGTTTGATCCTTGAAATATTAATATCCCGGCCTATAAGCTTATTGATGTAGTAACATAGGTTGTAGGCCAGAAGCTTGGTTTTTATCCTTACTTGCAATCCCCAAAAAGATTTTGCAAGAACCTGCTCAATATTGAGTTGTTGGGTAAGCTGTGAGGCTGTTGTCTCTATTCGCCTTCTTAGCTTGAAGATAAGCTGCCGTATTGCTTTAGGAAACTGAACTTTGCTATTGTTCTTTTGAACAGGCAAAAGCTCTATTCCTTTTTCAGATACCCGGTAAGGCTGCTCTGCAAGCTCTGTTAAAGAAGAAAGCTCTTTTCTTATTTCCTCGATTACTGCATGTAGATTTCTTCGGGTCCGGTTGAACCGCGACCTATCACAGAATTTAGGAAATAAGTCTTTCATATTCTTCTTACAGAAACTAAACCAAGCGTTTTCCGAGTCAATAGTGAGAAGTTCACCTACAATACTAATGGTAATTATTTCACTATCACTCAGTATGGAATCGTTGATATTACAGCGATTCTTGATGTATGTTGGAGTGACTTTTTGGTAAATATCGTCTATTATTACATAGGCGACAGTTACGAAGTCTTTTAAATCTCCAATTTCTTTGATAGAATAAGTTCTATCGGGCTCCAGCATATATTGTGACCCCCTATCACTAATTTTGCGGTTAATGATAGGTTACAATATTACGCTGGAGTTTTTCATTCGCAAGTTTTGGCATTTAAAAAGCTAGCACAACAAGTTAAGTTAGACAAGAAATAGGAGTATAAGGGGATAAATCAGTGCAAAATACAAAGTATGATGTAAAAATTGTCCTTAAAGTTAATTTTTATACCTAAAAAAGGTTATACTAAATACAAGGGTGTGTTAAAACGGATTTTGAGTCAGAGAAAACGCGGTTAAATATTTGTCTTTAGACATTACAATTTCCTGCCGCTTTCGGGGTTAAAAATTTTATTGACAAGTTAAATAGAGCAGTGTTATACTTCTCATGTAATCTTTGAAAGGAAGGTATTTTGGGAGTTATGATTGAATAAATCTTCTTTGGACTTAATTTAATCAAGGCTGTCAAGCTTATTTTATTTAAAAGCTGAAGCGGATGCTCCTTCCCAATAGAATGCCTTCTCTGTCTTTAGGATAGTTTCCTGCAGTGCCTTAAATGCAGGTTTGCCCATTATCTTAAAAGTATAAATAGGAATTAATGATTTTAAAGCTAAAAGTGTTTACCTTTGTCCTGGCGTTTATACTATATCCGGAATACTAGAGGGTTTTCTTGCGGAATTTAAATATTACATCCCCTTCAGCAGGCTGGAGGGTTTTTTTATGCCTGTACCTGATTAGTAATCCCGTTTTCACAATAAATACAAATTATTGGGAAAATACATTGATTTTACATATTCAAAGGATAGGAGAGTATATTTTAAGCTATGAATAACAACTGGAAAAGAAATATAGTGCTTTTTTTAGCCAGCCAGACAATATCGCTTTTCGGAACATCGCTTGTGCAGTATGCCATTGCCTGGTATATCACGTTGAAAACGCAGTCTGGAGTAATGATGACAATATCTATTATCTGTGGGTTTGTTCCTACATTTTTTCTTTCTCCCTTTGCGGGGGTGTGGGCTGACCGGTACAACCGCAAGCTGCTGATTGCTTTATCCGACTCTATGATTGCGTTGTCCACTCTTGCCTTGGCAATAATGCTTTTTATGGGGCATGACGATATTTGGCTGTTTTTTGTCATGTCTGCGATACGTGCGGTGGGGACGGGGGTTCAGACGCCTGCGGTGGGTGCGTTTATTCCCCAGCTTGTTCCTGAGGATAAGCTAATGAGGGTAAATGCTGTGAATGGAAGCATACAATCACTGGTAATGCTGGCTTCTCCCATGCTGAGCGGTGCTCTTATGTCTATGGCCAGCATTGAGTCAATATTTTTTATAGATGTCATTACGGCGACTATTGCTGTTTCCGTACTGCTTTTATTTTTGCATGTGCCTGTACATGCAAAGGCAAGTGAAAAGCAGCCGATCAGCTACTTTAATGATATGCGGAAAGGATTTAACTATATAAAAAGCCATGAATATGTCAGAAGATTCTTTTTATATTGTGCTGTTTTCTTTGTGATGGCGGCGCCCGTCGCTTTCCTTACACCGCTGCAGGTATCGCGCAGCTTTGGTAATGATGTCTGGAGGCTGACTGCCACAGAAATAGTTTTTTCAGTAGGCATGATGGTGGGAGGTATTTTCATGGCTTCGTGGGGAGGCTTTAAAAACAAGGTATATACGATGGCATTGTCCAACCTTGTTACCGGAGCCTGTACCTTTGCCCTGGGAATAGTCCCTGTATTTTGGATATATTTATTGTTTATGGGATTGATAGGGGTTGTTATGCCGGTATTTAATACTCCGTCAATGGTTTTGCTGCAGCAAAAGGTGGAGGAGGAGTACCTGGGCAGGGTGTTCGGTGTTTTGGGGATGATATCAAGCTCCATGATGCCGCTGGGAATGCTTGTATTTGGCCCCGTAGCCGATTTCGTCAAAATAGAATGGCTGCTCATGGGAACCGGGCTGCTGCTGTTTGCCGAGAGTATTTTTATGATGAGGGACAAGGTTCTGGTTGCTGCCGGCAAATAGACTTACTCGATTTTATGTGCCTAAATTCTCTAGACGAGTGGAAAAGGGTTACGGGAAGTGCTATAATAAGCGGGAGAGAAAAATGACAGGACAGTGAACAGGAATGAGGCAGCTTTTTTATTATTTAAAACCCTATATTGCTAAAATGTCTGCAGGGCTCACCGTCAAGTTTATCGGAACCGTTATGGATCTATTTATCCCGTGGATTTTAGCCTACCTTATTGATGAAATTGTTCCTTTGAATAATATTTCACATATTATGCTATGGGGACTGATGATGGTTGCCTGCTCAATTGTCGCAGTCATTACAAATATCATTGCAAACAGGACGGCATCTAAGGTAGCTGCTGATGTGACAGAGAACATACGGCGTGATTTATTCAAAAAAATTTCTTACCTTTCCTGCAGGCAAATAGATATGTTTACTGTCCCGTCCCTGGTTTCCAGGCTGACCTCGGATACCTATAATGTCAACCGTATGCTTGGAATGGTTCAGCGCCTGGGTGTTCGTGCTCCTATTATGCTTTTGGGAGGAATAATGGTTACCCTTGTGCTGGACCCCGCTTTAGCAGGTATACTAATCGGTGTTCTGCCGTTTATAGCCGCAGCAGTATGGATAATATCAAAAAAAAGCATTCCTCTGTACGGCAAATCGCAAAAGGTGCTTGATAAGATGGTGCGTACGGTAAGGGAAAACATTGCCGGTATCAGAGTTATAAAGGCTCTGTCCAGAACGGAGCATGAGAAGGAGCGCTTTTCAAAGGTAAATGAGGAAGCGGCCGGCAGCGAAAGTAAGGCAGGAATGGTAATGGCTGTTACAAACCCATTGATGAACCTGCTTCTGAATTTAGGGCTTACGCTTGTTGTTGCGGCGGGCGCATGGAGGGTAAACATGGGCCTTACACAGCCCGGAAAAATAATTGCTTTTCTGACCTATTTTACGATTATATTAAATGCAATGATGTCAATCACAAGGATCTTTGTCCTTATTTCCAAAGGCGCCGCTTCTTTTGGGAGGATTGAGGAAGTAATGGAGACTCCGAAGGATTTGCTGCTGCGTGAGAAGGACTGTATAAAAAGTGAGTATCACGTCTCGTTTGAGAATGTTTCCTTTTCCTATCTTAAGAATAAAAATAATCTTTCAGATATAAGCTTCGGCTTAAAGCAGGGAGAAACTCTGGGCATTATAGGTGCGGCGGGAAGCGGAAAATCCAGCATAATTAAGCTTCTGCTGCGCTTCTACGAAGCCGATGAGGGCCGCATAAGAATTTTCGGCAGAAATATTGACAGTATCCCCGATGAGGAGCTGCACAGAAAGTTTGGGATTGTTTTTCAGAATGATATATTGTTTGCCGATACAATTGCGGAAAATATCAATTTCGGAAGAGGGCTCAGCGCAGATCAGATTGCAATGTCCTCCATATTTGCCCAGGCGGAGGAGTTTATTGACTCTCTGTCCGACAGGTATGAGCATGGGCTGGCGGTGAAGGGAACAAACTTAAGCGGGGGACAGAAGCAGAGAATTTTGATATCAAGGGCTCTGGCGGGCAACCCTGAAATACTGATTCTGGATGATTCCTCCAGTGCGCTTGACTATAAAACCGACGCCAGGCTCAGAAGATCGCTTTGGAAAAATTTTAAATATATAACTAAAATTATTGTAGCTCAAAGGATTAGCTCCATAAAGCATGCAAACTGCATTTTAGTGCTTGACGAAGGGAAAATGATTGGCTGCGGCACACATGAGGAGCTTCTTAAAGTCTGCTCCAGCTATAAAGAAATATACCAGTGGCAGATGGGGGGCGCGGGAAGGTGAGTAAAAAAGACGGACGGCCTGAAAAGCATAAAACCCTGCTCCGGCTTTGGGCATATCTGTACAGATATAAATGGCTGCTGGCGCTTGCCGCAGTCCTGACAATAGCAGGCAACCTTCTGGCACTTGCCGGGCCTATGCTTTCAGGCTATGCCATTGACGCAATAGAGCCCGGAGCGGGAAGGGTAGTTTTTCAAAAGGTATTTTTTTATTGCGGTCTGATGGCTGGATTTTATATCTTATCCTCGGTACTGTCTTATTTTCTCTCCGCTCTTATGATAGATCTGAGCAGGAAAATTACATTCAGGATGCGGAAGGATGTTTTTGAAAGGCTGGTGGATTTGCCGGTAGGTTATTTTGATCGGTATCAGACCGGAGACATAATAAGCCGCATCACGTACGATATTGATACTGTGAACGCCTCTCTTTCAAGTGATGTGCTCCAAATCTGCAACAGTATAATAACGGTAGCAGGCTCTCTTGTGATGATGGCGGCAATTTCTCCCGTTATGCTTCTTGTTTTTGCAGTTACCGTTCCCGCGTCGGTAATATTTACCAGATATATGACAGGAAAGATAAGGCCGCTGTTCAGAAAGCGTTCAGCCAAACTGGGAGAGCTTAACGGATTTGTAGAGGAGATTATCACGGGTCAGAAAACTGTTAAGGCCTATAACCGTGAGGAGACAATGATTAAGAGGTTTAATTGCAGGAACAGGCAGGCTGCCGGGGCATATTATGAGGCTGAATATTATGGCAGTATGGCCGGGCCCTCTATTAATTTCATAAACAACCTGTCATTGTCGTTTGTAAGCGTACTTGGGGCGATACTCTACCTGTTGGGGCAGCTTACCCTTGGAAACGTTTCATCATTCGTGCTTTATTCAAGGAAGTTTTCAGGTCCCATAAACGAGGCTGCCAACATTGTAAGTGAGCTGCAGTCTGCAATTGCGGCGGCAGAGCGCATATTCAAGCTGATTGACGAGGGGGCCGAGGAGGATGGTGCACCTGGTGCCGCGGTATTTGGCGATGTTCTTGGCAATGTCGGTATAGAAAATGTAAGCTTTGGGTATATCCCCGGCAGAATGATTATCCGCAATCTTAATTTGGATATAAAGAGCGGAAGCCTTATTGCAGTGGTTGGGCCGACAGGCGCGGGTAAAACCACTCTGATAAGCTTATTGATGCGGTTTTATGATCCCTGCTCCGGAAGGATTACACTTGACGGAATCAATATAAGAGAGGCTTCGAGAAAAAGCCTTAGACTGTCCTATGCAATGGTACTGCAGGATGCATGGCTATTTCACGGCACGGTTTTTGAAAACATTGCATACGGCAAGGACAATGCGACAATGAATGAAGTGATTGCCGCGGCAAAGGCCGCAAATATCCACAGCTATATAACCCAGCTTCCTAAAGGGTATGACACTGTTTTAAATGAAGACGGGATAAATATTTCACAGGGGCAAAAACAGCTTCTGACTATTGCGAGAGCAATGCTTATGGATTCTAAAATGCTGATTCTGGACGAGGCCACTTCAAACGTAGACACTAAAACGGAGCTTAAGATACAGTCGGCGATGCAAGCATTGATGAAGCAAAAGACATGCTTTGTAATTGCTCACCGCCTTTCCACAATCCAGAATGCCGACATCATACTTGTTGTCAAGGACGGAAATATTATTGAGCAGGGGACCCACAAAGCCCTTATGGAAAGGAAGGGACTGTATGCCGAGCTGTATTACTCGCAATTTGAAGTTTCTTGAAGAGGATGTGCAAGCCTCTTATGCATAGAGGCTTTTTGCTTAATACTTTACCTCGGTTGACATTTCCATTTCTTATTGATAAACTAAAGTTAGTTCTTTTTAACTTATTTTTATAAAGATATACTTTTAGAAAAAAGCCTGTATTTAAAATATTCTAGGGAGTGATAGAAATGATAGGAAAAGGGAAATTGGTGTTATTCGGCGCAGGACTATTATTTGGAACTGCAGGAACAAAGATTCTTACGGGAAAGGCGGCAAAAAAGGCATGTGTGAAGGCCGTAGCAGCAGGGCTTAAGGCGAAGGCGGAATTTGACAGGATTGTTGAGGCAGCAAAAGCCAATGTAGACGACATCGTTGCGGAAGCAAAATATACCAACGACAAAGAACCGGGACAATAAAGCTCTGTATAAATAAAGGCACTAAAAATGGAGAATATGGTATGAAATATAAGATTGAGCATGAGATACCCGGGAGAATACGCCTTTCGTTTGGCACAAACGGTTTTACCGGGAAGAAGGCGGATGCTCTTTGCTGTGTGTTTTTAGAGAAAGATTTTGTGAAAGATGTAAATATATATCCTCTGTCGGGCAGCCTGCTGGTATACTATAAAGAGTCTTGCCGGCAGGCTGTGCTGGATACGGCGGAGAACTGTCCGGAGAAGATAGACGTTGAAAGCTTTGTTATTCCTGCCGGTATTGCAATGCCCGCCAATTATACAGGGCATTATGTAACAAAAATTGTTTATATGGTCGTAAAAAGATTACTCGGACGTATTTATCTTCCTTCTTCAGTAAAGGCCTTTCTGGCCATAGCAAGGGCTATACCCATTGTTTTCAGAGGAATAAAATACATATGCAAAAGGAGAAGGCTTAATGTTGAGGTTCTTGATGCCGCCGCTATAGGATTATCCATTTTTAAACGGGATTATTCTACCGCCGCAACTGTCATGTTTCTGCTCTCGGTAGGCAGCCTGCTTGAGGAATGGACACACAAAAAGTCCCGTGATGATCTAGCAAAAGGCCTTGCGGTTAAAATAAGCTCGGTATGGGTAAGGCGTGATGGAAAGGAGTCCATGATAAGCCCGCAGGAATTAAAGGAAGGAGAGCTTGTTGTCTCAAGAATGGGAAGCCTTATACCCGTTGACGGAACGGTTGCCCAGGGCGAGGCAATGGTAAATCAGTCGTCAATGACTGGAGAATCGGCTGCCTTAAGGCGTATTAAGGGGGATACGGTATATGCCGGGACTGTTATAGAGGAAGGGGAGCTTGTGATACAGGCTACCGCTCTGGACAGTCAGACGAAATTAAATAAAATAATCAGCATGATTGATGAATCGGAAAGGTTCAAGGCCTCGGTTCAGTCGAGAATTGAAAATATGGCTGACGCAATTGTCCCTTATAATTTCCTGCTGGCCGGCTTGGTGTACTTGTTTACCCGCAATGCTTCTTCGGCCTCTGCCGCATTAATGGTGGACTATTCCTGTGCCCTGAAAATGTCCACACCGATTTCAATTCTTACGGCTATGAGGGAGGGTGCACGTCACGGATTTATAATTAAAGGCGGTAAATTCCTGGAGGAGGTTGCAGAGGCGGATACTATAGTGTTTGATAAAACAGGCACGCTTACGGAGGCAAGGCCGCGTGTGGTTGATATTATTCCATTTGGGGAAAATACCCGTGACGAGGTGCTAAGACTGTCGGCATGCCTGGAAGAGCATTTTCCGCATTCGGTTGCCGTTGCTGTGGTAGAGAAGGCAAAAGAAGAAAATCTGGGCCACAGAGAAACCCATGCAGCCGTTGAATATGTTGTAGCCCATGGCATTGCTTCATGTGTAGATGGTAAAAGAGCGGTAATCGGGAGCGGGCATTTTGTTTTTGATGATGAGGGTGTGGAGTGCACCGGTGCTGAAAGGGATATGATTAGCGAAAAGTCTGAAAAGTATTCTCTCCTTTTTCTGGCTGTAGACGGAAGGCTTGCAGGGATGCTCTGCATAAATGACCCTATCCGCCCTGAGGCCTCTGAGGCTGTGGACAGGCTTAAGAAGCTGGGAATAAAGAGCGTGGTGATGCTTACCGGGGACAGTGAGCGTGCAGCCCAGTCGGCTGCGGCAGCTATACATGCCGACGAATACCGCTCACAGGTGCTTCCCGAGGATAAAGCGGAATATATTAAGGAGCTGCGCGCACAGGGGAAAAAGGTAATCATGCTTGGTGACGGAATAAACGATTCTCCCGCACTTTCATCGGCAAATGTGGGCATAGCCATGAAAAACGGAGCTGATATCGTGCGTGAAATTGCCGATATTACCTTAACAGTATCCCATCTCAATGCCATTGTGGAGCTCCGGATCTTAAGTATGCAGCTTATAAAAAAGATAGAAAAAAATTTTCAGTTCACGGTAGGATTTAATTCCATGCTGCTTTTACTGGGGATTTTTGGAGTAATATCGCCCGGAAGCTCTGCCTTGTTGCACAATTTTTCCACAGTATCTACCTGCATAGAAAGTATGCGGATGCGCGGGGGCACTCCTCTTAAGCTGTGATATAAATTTGTTTTTAAAAACTGAAAATCATACCGATTCAATGAGCCCTTCTCAAAAAAGCGGCCTTAAGTTTTTTGTACGAAGGGCTCATGCCGGGCTTTTCCTTTAAGTGAGGCTGCCTATTCGTCCTTGCTGTCCGGGGCGGGAGCCTCTCTTTTTACCCTCTTTCTTTTTAAAAAATAATATACTGCCGCTGCAATTGCCGACAGGGGAATAATAAATGGGAGGGCCGAAACAATAAAGACAATCAGGCCCTGAGTCAGCGCCCACAACTCCTTAAGAGAGCTGGTGAAGCCAAAGGACATACGGCTGAAAAGGCCTCTGCCTGAAGCTGCCGCCGGTTGTATTTCGCTGACCTCCCTTATACTGACCTCTACAGTGGAAAAGCTGACAAGCGAATCCCATTTTTTTATGGTTCCGGTATAGCTTTCTATTTCATAGAGGGTGTTTTGGAGCTCCTTCTCAATAGCAAGTATGTCCTCCATCCTTTCAGCCTTCTGGAGAAGCGATAATAATCTTTCGTGCTGGATGTTCAAAGATTTGAGGCGTGCCTCGGTGTCAAAATAATTATCGGTAATATCTTCTCCCCTTGACTGCCTGAAAACAACGGTGCCGAATTCATTGAAGTCATCAAAAAGCCCTGTGTACTTATCCTGGGGAACTCTGAACGTAAAGGACGCGCTTTGAAGAGAGCCTGCGACCCGGACTGAAGTCCGGTTGCCGCGTATGGAGGAGTTTTCTGTATAACCTCCTACAGAGGCTATATATCCGGTAATGGCGGAAACCGACTTTTCAAATTCAAGGGTTTCTATTTGTATTTCCCCGGTCTGAATTATTTTGTGCCCGGAATTTATCTGCGAAGCGGCGGCATTGAGGGCTGCGGAACTGCCGCCTGAATCCCCGGCGCTTTCGGAAGGCCTGCTTTGAGGTGATTCTGAAGCATTTTCCGTTTGCACAACCGCTTCAGTAGAAAAACCCGAATTGTTTTTGGCGCTTCCGCAGCCGATCATAGAAAGCATGACAACCGACAGGAGAAGCAGGGCGATAATTGCTTTTTTTAACATACTATCCCACCTTGTTTGTTTTATTTCTTGGACGGAAAAAGGCGGGAAAAGTTCCGCTGTTTTATGGGATTACAATGTGAGCTTTCTTATCAGTCCCAGGCAGCCTTTCCTCATAGCCGGCTCTGCATTTCTGGCAACCCAGCCTCCCCAGTAAGTATACCCTCCCTGATCATATGACTCGGGGGTTGTCATGTAGCCCATATATCCGTTTACCTGATCCAGGACGATAAGCTTATTGCCGAGGCTTTGAGATCTCAGCCATGTACAGGTCTCAGTCAGGCATTCGCCAGGGAGCCCCGCAAGCACAAGGTCATTAATCGCCACTGCCTCCAGCTCTATCTCCGCCAGTCCGTTTTCCAGCTCGTCTCTCTCCAGGCCGGCCCATTCCTTTATTATAGTCTCAGCCGCAGATAAATGCTTCTTTTCATCAATCAGCCTTTTTATTGCGGCGGGAGGCTGACCGGAGGCAATAGCCAGAGCCAGCCTGCTGCCGGCTTCTTTTATTTTTTCCTCATGGCATAAAGGATTGTTCAGGCAGAGAGCTATGCTGTTTCTTATGGGCAATTTAATATTTTTATGTGAGCCGCCTTTAAGTGATATATCCTGCCATGTATGTCTGCATGAGCTCCACTGGCGTAAAAACTCCAGCGCTATTTCCTCTCCTATTCTCCGGGCCTCCTCCTCACATTTAATATAGGTATCCATTCCGTCATACCCTTTTTTTACCGATAAATTTGCGCATGGACCGTTTATATATAAACTAATGCCTCCGACAGCCGATTGTATTGTATCACGAAGATATCCCGGCCAGTCAGAGCTGTAATGGTACTGATCATATATACCCCTGGACTCAAAAAGCACTGCTACATCAGGATGTGCCGCAAACCGGCTTATGCTTCCCAGAACCTTTCCGGATTTTGCTCGGAATACCATCAATACCGCTTGAGAATCTACAGGCCTGTCAAAATATATTGGTTCTTTGAATGCCGGTATAGGAGGCAAATACCCGTCAAGGAGCATGAACTCCGGATTTTGTGTATAGGGCAGGCCTGCATTGTCAAATTTCAGTCCCGACCATACGGTGACTGTGCCCAGCTCGGGTATGTACTGCTCTCTGTTTAGGGTAAACTTATCTTCAAAATCACATATAATATAGCAAAGCTCGGCTTCCTCTGCTTTAGATATCATTTCGCGAATGACCGGCACCGTTTTATCAATAAGCCTCCGGCAAGGCTCCCCGTCAAGCTCCCAGGATATTGGAGCGGCATGTGTCTGCAATTCATGGTACCATATGTTTTCTGCCGGAATGCCGGTGGCACAGGATACGGCATTGCGCCACGCCAGGCATGTGCGGCGGAAGCTTCCTGAAAAGTCAAATACTCCAAGCAGCCAGCGCATGCTCTCATTTTCAATATAGATGAAGCGTCCCTCCAGATCCTTCCCAAATGGATATTTGGCATCAAAGATATCATTTAATATTATTCTTCCAAAACTGCATTTGCTCATGCTTTTTCTCTCCTTTTATCAGCCGGTATATTAATAATAAATTTTTTTTTGCAAGAATACAACATAATACTTGCAAAGAATAAAATCTCCATATATAATAATATTGGTGAAATAAATCTTCAATATCTCTATTATACGACATATGCCGAGCAAAAATCAACTGCGCATATTCTGATAGTTGGTTGAAGTGAAATGCAATGTATGGGATATATAGGAAGATATTGCAGGAGGCTTTAGTATTTCCACAATAATTTTTAAATGTCGAGAAGGGGGAGATTTACTATGAAGAAAAGGATTTTGGCAATTGTTCTTACAGTGGTTTTGGTATTGGCGGCAGTGGCGGGTTGTGCAGGAAAACCGCAAAATGCGGACGGCTCGGGCTCAGAAGCAGCAAGCACTGAAGATACTGCCGGGCAGCAGGAAAAGAAGGAGCCTATTGAACTGGAATTTTGGACTATTTCACTGAGGCCTTCATTTGACGATTTTTTTAATGGGCTTATAGACAATTATCAGAAGGAGCATGAGGAAATTACAATAAAATGGATAGATATGCCGTATGATACCATACAGAGCAAGCTCATAACAGCCACTGCGGGGGGGAACTCGCCTGATGCCGTCAACCTTGACACTCCTATGGTGCTTTCACTTATAAGCAAGGGCGCTCTTGCAGACCTTGAGAAGGAAGCATCGGAGGAACAAAGGAACGTTTACATAAAGACTTTATACGACCTTACAAAAATAGGCGGCAGCGCATATGCATTTCCATGGTACGGAGGGCCGACTGTAACACTTTATAATAAGGAGATTTTTGAAAAATCCGGTCTTACCGGTACTCCGGCAACATTTGATGAAATGCTTGAAATGGCTAAAACAGTTAAGCAAAAAACCGGGGCCTATCTCTATATACCGGAGTATTTCTACTACCGCCTGTATCTTGACGGGATTTCCATATTAAATGAAGAAAAGACCAGTGCGGCTTTTAATACTCCTGAAACACTCAAGATTTTAAATGAGTATAAGTCTGCGGTAGACGAAGGGTATATGCCGAAAAATGGATGGGGAAACTGGGACAATATGCTGCAGCAGTTTTCTACAGGAAAGCTGGCAATGATGAATTCAGGGCCGCAGTCTATTAAAAGAATAAAGGATGAGGCTCCCGACATATATGCCAAGCTTGAAATTGCCGAGCCTATGGTGGGGAAAGCGGGTATTTCCATGAACCCCATAATGAATATGGCAGTACCTCAAGCCAGTGAGCACCACAAGGAGGCTATTGATTTTGCGCACTATATAACAAATGACGAGAACCAGTTGGGCTTCAGCAAGGTTGTTGCAGTATTCCCATCCACAATAAAGGCGGCGCAGGATCCGTTCTTCAAATCAGATACCGCAACAGCAGAGGGCAGGGCCACTGCTGTTGCAGCCGAGGTCGCGCTGACATCAAGCGAGCTTACTCTTGGTGTTGCCAAGGAGGGAGATATACTTTTAGCCGTACAGAAGATTTATGAGGCGGTAATGCAGGGCGGTGAAAAGCCCGAGGATGCTCTTGCAGAAGCGGAGAAAAAGGTTAATGAGCTGCTTAAGCAGAAATAGAGCAATGGTGGCAGTAAAAGGGGGATGTATTTTAGTGGCTAGTGTTAAAGCGTCAAGCGGCAGCAGGCCGGAGGGATTGATTCCTAAGGAACTTAAGGACTCGCTTAAGGCTTACATTTTTATGGCGCCTGCATTAATAGTGCTTATTGTATTTGTATTTTATCCTATAGTTTACAGTATACCTCTGGCTTTTTACGATTACTCGGTAGTGGGAGAAACCCGCTTTATAGGCTGGGATAATTTTACGAGAGCCTTTAATGACAGCGAGTTTTGGATATCTATTAAAAATTCGGTTATTTTTGTGCTGGTTGTGCCTCCCCTGCAGGTAATTTCACTGCTGGTTGCAATACTCGTAAACAAAAGGTTTCCCGGGGTTGTTTTTTTCCGGACCCTGTTTTATATACCTGTGGTTACTTCAATGATTGCCGTGTCCATAATATGGATGTGGATGTTTAATCCGGACGGCATTATAAACAGCCTTCTTATGGAGGCAGGGCTTATAAGTGAGCCGGTATACTTTTTAGCTGACAAGAGGCTGGCTATGCCGTCTATTATGTTTGTAACCATATGGCAGGGACTGGGGTATTATATGATGATGTACTTAGGAGGACTTCAATCACTGCCCGCAGAGCTTGAGGAGGCTGCGCGGATTGATGGAGCAGGGAAGCTTGCGGTGCTTGTGAGGATAAAGGTTCCTCTTTTAAAGCCGTATATATGGTTTTGCACTCTGAATTCTGTTTTGGCAGCCGTGGGAGTATTTGACGTGGTATTTGCCATGACTGAAGGAGGTCCTAATAATGCGACCCTTGTCACAAATTATTATTCATATATAAAGGCCTTTAAAGACTACAGCTTCGGATATTCATCGGCGGTAGGACTTCTCCTTTCTGTTGTTACAACGGCGCTCAGTGTTTTTGTGTTTGTATATGGAAAAAAGGGAGGCATGAGCTACTATGAGTGATGAGCTTCTTAAAAGGCGTAAAAAGGATATGAGCAGGCTAAGGCCGGTTGTAAAGGTTTTGGTGGTTTATTTCTTGCTGGTATTGTTAGGGCTTTTGTGCGCCGGGCCTTTTTTATGGCTTTTGGGGACATCTCTTAAATCGGGACAAAATATATATGATATAAGCCTTTTTATAAAAGCGCCGACGCTGCAGAATTATTCAGGGGTAATGAGCTTTATGCCTATGCCCAGGTATATGCTTAATACTATAATTATTACAGGAGGAGGAATAATTATAGATATTGTTTTTTCCTCATTATGCGCGTATCCTCTGGCACACATGAAATTCTGGGGAAAGAGGGTAATATTCGGAGCTCTTATAAGCACCATGATATTGCCTTGTGCAGCAGGTCTTGTGGTCAATTACCTTACCATATCGCGCCTCGGGCTTCTGGATAAATATATGGGCGCGGTTTTGCCGGGTGCCGTGTCGGTGTTCAGCATTATTCTGATACGGCAGGCATACTTAAGCATCCCTAAGGAGATGATAGAGGCTGCAAAGATAGACGGAGCTTCCGAGCTGAGGATATGGTACGGCATTATGCTGCCTGAGATTATGCCTGTGATATCTACCGTGATAATATTTGATTTTATTTCAAAGTGGAATGCTTTTCTGTGGCCCATAATAGTATTTCAGGACCCTGCCATGTACCCTGTGGCGACAGCGTTAAAATATCTTATGGGGCAGTTTAATTATAAGTTCGGATATATAGCGGCGGGCACGGTTTTGTCGGTAATACCGGTAATAGCTGTCTTTGTTGCGTTCCAGAAGTATTTTGTTAATACGATAGCAGGGGCTGTGAAGGGTTAAGGTGATTCCGGTTGACTTTATTTAATAATGAAATTGATTATATAAGGCGTCTGCAAATTGCTCCCGTAAGATATGATGTTGTGGTGGTCGGAGGGGGCACGGCAGGCTGCTGCGCTGCAATAGCATCCGCTATGGGCGGAGCAGGCACGCTGATTGTGGAAAACGCCTGCTTTCTGGGAGGAAGCGCATCGGGGGGGCAGGTTATGCCTATGATGGACAGCGGAGTCGTTAAAGAGCGAGAAAGCTCTGTTATAAATCTTCTGCTTAAGTCCGGTATGGGCAGGGAAGGATATGGTGCTGCAGACAGAAACGGAAATGACGGGTGGTTCAACCCTGAGATGCTTAAATTTTTTCTTGAGGATATGTATACGGGGTATGGGGGCCATATACTTTATGACACCAGATTTATAGATTCCGTAGTAAGGGATGGGAATATAGACGGGATTATTGTAAGCAACCGCGGAGGACTCAAAGCGATAGGGGCAAAATATTTTATAGATTGCACGGGAGATGCGGATGTGGCTTTTCGCTCGGGAGTGCCATGCTTTAAGGGAGACGGGCCGGACCATGCAAATCAGGCATTAACGCTGAGGTTTATGCTGGGAAATATCGATTTGCACAGGATGAGCAGGTACCTTAAGGATATTGGAGAGACAACCCTGCTTGAATACCCTCTTATTGAGATTGCAGCTTCATGGCAGGATTCCAATGCCTTGAGCGATATTTTCAGGAAAGGCCTGGAGGAGGGCATTCTTAAAAAGGAGGACGGCAAATACTTTCAGGCATTTACCGTGCCCGGAATGGAGGGGGTAATGTCCTTTAATTGTCCTGAAATACCGGAGGTATGCAATGCCTTAAGGCCCGAGGATATAAATGAGGCCCTTATTACAGGCAGGAGGATGGTAAAAAGGCTGCATAAATTTCTTAAGGCATATATACCGGGCTTTGAAAACAGCTTTATACTTTCAACCGCATCTATGCCCGGTATCAGAGAGTCCAGGAGAATAAAGGGGAAGTTTGTGCTTACCGGCGGACATTATGCGGAAGGAGCCAGGTTTGAGGATGCAATAGCGAGGTCTGCGTATCCTATAGATATTCACCATGCAAAGCATGAAAAGGGCCTTGAAATGAGAGCAATGGATAGGGGAGAATTTTTTGAGGTCCCCTTCAGATGCCTTATGCCTGAAAATATAAAAAATCTGCTTGTGGCGGGAAGATGCATATCCTCGACCTTCAGCGCGCAATCCTCCATAAGGATTCAAGCTGTCTGCAGGGCAACAGGCGAAGCAGCCGGAACTGCTGCTGCGTACTGTGTAAAAAGCGGAGTTTCTTTATCCCGCATTGACGGGAAGATCATCCGCAAAATTATGGAGGACAGAGTGGCGCAGGGTGACGTATAGAGCTGCCTATCGGGCGGAAGCGGCGTAGCATTACGTTCTGTTTGCACATAATATTATTTATATAATTTTAAAGAAGGGTTAATGACAATGGATAAATGTAAAATTTTCGCAAGCATTAAGGGCAGGCTGATTGTATCATGCCAGGCACTTGAAAACGAGCCTCTCTGCAGCCCGTTTATAATGGGAAGGATGGCTCTTGCGGCAAAGATAGGCGGCGCGGCCTGTATCAGAGCAAATTCAAAGGAGGATATTTGCGAAATAAAAAGAATTGTTGATCTACCTGTTATAGGCTTGAAAAAAATAAATTACCCCGGCTGTGAGGTATATATTACACCAACTCTAAAGGAGGTTTTCTCTCTTATAGAGTCCGGTGCAGATGTAATTGCCTTTGATGCAACCTCCAGACAAAGACCGGGTAACGTGAGCATCAAAGAAATAATCTGTGAGATTAAGGCTGCCGGACGGCTTGCAATGGCGGATATATCTACATTTGAAGAGGGGGTCGCCGCTGAAGCGGCCGGTGCGGATATAATTTCCACAACCATGTCGGGGTATACACTATACAGTCCTGAAACGGAAGGGCCGGATTACAGGCTTATATACAGCCTGAGCAAAAAGTGCAATATACCTGTTATAGCTGAAGGAAGAGTAAAAACTCCCGAGCAGATGCTTGAGTGCTTTAGCAGAGGTGCATACAGCGTAGTAGTGGGGGGGGCCATAACCAGGCCTCAGATAATAACCAGAGATTTTGTAAGGGCTATTGACGCTTATAAAAACGGCAAAAAAAAGGATGAGGTTAATGTGGGCTGAGGAAGAAAAACTGGCAAGAGATTTTGCAGACGTGGGATTGAAAAGAGGAGACATCGTTTTGCTTCATACCTCGCTTAAAAGGGTGGGCTATTTAAGGGAAGGACCTGAAGCATTGATAAAAGCTCTTCTTGGGTTACTGGGGGAGGATGGCACTCTTATGGTTCCTACACTGACGGGTAAGCGTCGGGATTGTCCTGAAGCGCCTCCCGTATTTGATGTTGGGCTTACACCCTGCTGGACGGGTATTATTCCGGAGACGGTAAGAAAAAGGGAAAATGCCGTGAGATCCCTTCATCCCACTCATTCTGTTGCTGCTGAGGGCAGAGAGAAATATGCTTTGACAAAAGGACATGAGCTTTCGTATACTCCGTGCGACTGCATGAGCCCCTATTACAAGAATGCTGTGTTGAATGGGAAAATACTTCTGGTGGGAGTTGATTTGGAGTCAAACACTACAATACATACCTGTGAGGAGCTGGCAGGTGTACCGTATCATTTGCAGGCTTCGGCAACGGAAGCATTAATAAAGGATTATGACGGGAGAGAAATAACAGTGCTGAACAGGCTTCACAACTGGGATAAACCTGCCACCGATTTTAATAAAATTGAAGGCCTGTACAGTGAAAGGGGAATTATCAGACACGGACGTATAGGAAATGCACCGTCCATGATTATGCAAGCGGCCTCGGTAGTAGAGTGTACCGTTTCCCTTTTAAAAAGTAAGCCGTATTTTTTTGTTGTATAGGATCTATGGAAGTTAAATGTAAATCAGGGGGGATGTATTTGAAAATTATGTATATTCCTTTGGATGAAAGGCCGTGCAATTATTATTACCCGCTTATGCTTGCCGAGTTTTTCCAGGAGCTTGAGCTGGTAACGCCTCCCAAGGAAATGCTTGGAAATAAAAAGCTTGCCGCGGATACGGAAAGGCTCTGGGAATGGATTGATTCCGGACTCCAGGAGCAGGATGCCGCAGTCATGTCTGTTGAGATGCTGGTATACGGGGGATTGCTGCCTTCCAGACTGCACCGCTTTAGCATGGAGGATTGTATGGCAAGGGTTGAAAAAATAAGAAGTATGCTTTTAGCGTGCAGGGGAAGGACAAGGTTTTATTTATACAGCCTTATAATGCGTACCCCCCGGTACAGCAGCAGTGAGGAGGAGCCGGATTATTACGGTTATTTCGGAGAGAAAATTTTTGAATATGGAGTGCTTTGCGATAAGAAAAGCAGGGGCTTGGCGGATAATGAGGGTATTAAGAAGCCGGAAGAAAAGATTCCCGGAGAAGTTATACAGGATTTTTTGGGAAGAAGGGATATAAATATAAAGGTAACTGCCGAAATAGTAAATATGGTAAAGGAAGGGCTTGTTGGCTTTATGTCAATACCACAGGATGATTCGTCCCCATATGGGTTCACCGTCATGGATCAGAGGAAAATTTTCAGACTTGTGGAGCAGTACGGGCTTCAGAATGTAATACACATATATCCGGGGGCTGATGAAACGGGAGGAACCTTGCTTATAAGGGCTGTTGCGGAATTCTATAATAAAAGGCCTCTTATCTGGGCTTATTACAGTCCTGCGGCAGGAGAACAGGTAATTCCCAAATATGAGGACAGACCTCTCGGGGAAAGCGTAACGGCTCATATCAGGGCCGCAGGCGCTTTGCCTGCGGGCAGTATGCATGAGGCTGATCTGGTATTGATGGTAAACGGCTGTTCGGGACAGATGAGGGAAGCATGGGAGCAGGAGGAAGAAGACGCGCAATATGAAGATGAAAGCGGACCCCAAGAGCTTGTAAAAAGGCTGAAAGAATATATATCACTTGGAAAGAGGTGTACCGTGGCTGATGCGGCATTCAGTAACGGAGCGGATTTGCGGCTTGTATCAATGCTTTCGGCCGAAAAGCTCTCTTCCGGGCTGTACGGATATGCGGCATGGAATACTGCCTGCAACACTGTAGGCACTTCTATATCTGTGGGGATTGCAGGCTTTCTTTCCAACAATAACAGGGCAAGGATAAAAAATATATGCTATCGTTTTCTGGAGGATTGGGCGTATCAGTCTGTAGTCAGGCAAAAGGCGCAGAGAGAGGTTCTTCCGGAGCTGGGAGCATCCTACTATAATCCTGCGGGGAAGGAAAAGGAGATATGCCTTGCTGTGAAAAACGGGATTTGGGAGTTATGGGAGCGATACATGAAGCAAGGCTTTCAAGGCTGGAAGCTGACGGCTGTTAATTTATACCTGCCGTGGCGCAGGATGTTTGAAATAGGGATGGATATTGAAATAGACAGGGTAGATGACTATGAATGATATTTTAGCCTTTGATATAGGAGGAACAAATATTAAATATGGAATAATATCTCCTAAAGGCGCTATTGTAGAGAGGCATCAAATTCCTACGGAGGCCGGCAGGGGAGGAGCGGCTCTGCTTGAAAGGATTGCAGTCACGGCAGAGAATATGCTGTCCGGGCATAAGAAGATTTATGGAATTGCGGTAAGCAGTGCCGGACAGATTTCCCCGGCAACGGGAGATGTAATTTATGCAACCGGTAACATTCCCGGATGGACAGGTATTCCCCTGGGCAGTTATTTAAAAGAAAGGCTTGGATTGCCTGTATATGTTGAAAATGATGTTAATGCCGCCGCGCTTGGAGAGCAGTGGCAGGGTGCGGGACGTGGATCAAGGGACTTTTTGTGTATTACGGTAGGCACCGGCATAGGGGGAGCCATTGTAACGGAGGGTAAAATATATCACGGATTACGGGGGGCCGCGGGTGAATTGGGGCATATTCTTTTTGAGAAGGATGGGCGTATATGCACCTGCGGAAGAAGAGGCTGCTTTGAACAGTACGGATCTATGGGAGCTCTTGTAAACTATGTGATTGAGAGGGGAAAAAAAGATTTTATATATCCGGGCATTGATGGTATAATGATAATAGAAGAGGCAAAAAAAGGCAACGGGCTTTGCGCGGAGGCTGTGGAATGGCTGTGCGGCAATCTGGCGGCGGGAATAGCCAGCCTTGTTCATATATTTAATCCTTCCCTTGTAATATTGGGCGGAGGCTTTTCAGAAGAAAATCATGAAATTATAGAGCAAATAAGGAATAGAGTCAGAAGCTGTATAATGCCTTCATTCCAGGAGGGCTTCGATTTGCTGCCTGCACGGTGCGGAAACTCTTCAGGTATGCTTGGTGCGGCGTACGGCTTGATAACATTAGGAGAAAATTGCAGGAGGTAATGGAGACATTGAATAATAAGGAGATTACTATAGGCAATATAATCCCCATGATAAAAAGCTTAAAAAGAAGCTTTACGGAAAGGGAAAAAATGGTGGCCGAACTGGTTTTAAAGCAGCCCAATCAGGTTATTTACAGCTCTATAACCGATGTGGCGGAAATGGCCGGAGTGGGCGATGCGACAGTCATCAGATTTTGCAGGAATATAGGGTTTAAGGGCTATCACGGCTTTAAAATGGCTCTGGCGCAGGAGCTGTCCCTTAACAGCAGCAATACCGTTGCCGACTATACTGAGGAAATCCAGAGCGGAGATTCTATGGAAATTGTTATACAAAAGACATTAAATTCCAGTATTGCTGCGCTTCAGGACACAATATCCCTTATTAACCATGAGTCTGTTACCCAGATAGTTAAGGCTATGAAAGAGGGAAGCAGAATACATTTTTACGGGGTAGGCGTTTCCGGGATTATAGCTTTGGATGCCAAGTACAGGTTTATGAGAATAGGCCTTGATACCGACAGCTATAATGATGGGCATACTATGGCTATGGATGCGTCTCTTACCGGACAAAGGGATCTGGTTATAGGGATTTCACACTCGGGAAGCACCAGAGATACTGTGGAGGCTTTGCGTATAGCCAGAGAGACAGGGGCAAAAACCGTGTGCATAACGCACCATGCCAGATCCCCCATTACAAAGTTTGCCGACGTAGTCCTGCTCACGGGCTCTAAGGAAGGACCTCTGCAGGGAGGAGCGTTTACCACAAAAATATCTCTGATGTTTGTAATAGAAATACTATATGAGGAGTTCTTTTATAATTACAGGGAGGACTCCATGCAAAATAAAAAGAAGACCAGCCATGCAATATCGGATAAGCTGTACTAAACAAAAGGGCAGGCTTTTTTGGCGTTACCGGCTTAAATATTAAAGCATGCGTCTGGCAAATACCGTTCAGCAGCAAAAGAAAGTTAAGCAGATGAACCTATATGCTTTAAAAAAATAGTAATTCAGGCATTTTATTTAAATTGTACCCGGACGGGAGTATAATTTATCTGTAGGCCGGTCTTCCGGAAGAGGTCTTAGAATGGACGCTAGTGATATAAAAATTTTAAAACTGCTGCAAAAAAATGCAAGAATTACGGCGTCGGAGATAGGAAGGGAAATAAGCCTTTCCATACCCGCTGTGAGTGAGAGGCTCAAAAAGCTTGAGGGATCAGGGATTATCCAGCAATACACTGCGGTGCTGAATCCACGGCTGCTGAAAAGGGAGCTTACGGCTTTGATGCTTATAGGACTTGCGGCTCCCAAGTTCAATGACAGATTTTTAGAGTTTGTAGCGAAAGAGGATCAAATCCTTGAATGCCACTATATAGCAGGGGATTTTGATTATATATTGAAAATCATGACCGAGAGCACGGGAAGGCTTGGAGAGCTGCTTAACAACATTAAAGGTATTTGCGGGGTTCAAAGGACTAAAACTATTGTGGCAATATCTACTGTAAAAAACAATTTTTCACTCACTCTACACGATGAAGAACTATAGATGATACGGAGGTAAGCAAGCATGATTATAGGTGTTCCCAAGGAAATAAAGAATAATGAAAAAAGAGTGGCTGTGACTCCGTCAGGAGTGCATGACCTTGTAAAGCTGGGACATAAGGTAATGGTTGAAGGCCTTGCCGGTGAAGGAAGCGGTATCCCGGATGCAGAATATGCCTCCGCCGGTGCTGTTATATGTAAAGCAAATAAGGAGGTATTCGATGCGTCGGACATTATCGTAAAGGTTAAAGAGCCTATTGAAGAGGAGTACGGACTTTTTAAGGAGGGACAGTCCCTTTTTACGTACCTGCATTTAGCTCCCAATCCGTCGCTTACGGGTATGCTGCTGAAAAAGAAAATAACCGCGATAGCATATGAGACTGTGCAGCTTAGGAATGGTCTGCTGCCTCTTTTAGCCCCTATGAGTGAGGTGGCGGGAAGAATGTCGGTGCAGGTGGGAGCGTATATGCTGCAAAAATATAACGGAGGCTCTGGAATTTTGCTTGGAGGTGTGCCGGGAGTATCTCCTGCCGAGGTGCTGGTAGTCGGAGGGGGCGTTGTTGGAACGAATGCCGCCAGAATGGCTCTGGGACTTGGAGCCAGAGTTACGGTAATGGATCTTAACAAGAGCAGGCTGTCATGGCTGGACGAAACGTTTTCAGGGAGGATAACAACTCTGATATATGATGAATATACCGCTTTGCGTATGGTGGAGAGGGCTGACCTTCTGGTAGGAGCAGTGCTGGTGGTTGGCGCAAAGGCGCCTAAGACAGTTACTGCCGAGATGGTGCAAAAAATGAAGCCCGGTTCTGTTATAGTTGATGTGGCGATTGATCAGGGAGGTTCCATAGAAACAGTTGACAGGATAACCACTCATGACAACCCGTGGTATGAGAGGTATGGAGTGATGCATTATTCTGTTGCGAATATGCCTGGAGCGGTACCAAGGACCTCAACATATGCCCTTGCGGGCGTAACCTTGCCTTACCTGGCTCAAATAGTCAAAAAGGGAGTAAGGAAGGCCCTTTCTGAGGATGCTTCACTGCTTTCAGGATTAAACACATATGATGGGAAATTGACATGTGAGGCAGTTGCTGAGGGCATGCAAATGGAATACACACCCGCGGGGATATGTATTCAGTAATACAGGATAAACAGGGAGGCTGCTGCAAAGCACAATGCAGGCACAGTATGCTAAATGGCTCAATTTCTGAAGTCTAAGATGTTTTACATGCTGCATTTGTTTTGCCGGCAGCCCCATATCAATTATTTAAGAATAGATAAAATCCAGGCGGGTTACGGAGTCTATCAGGTATGCTGAGGTCTGGGAGCCGGGCTCTCTGTGCCTGTTTAGCGCATTAATAATGCCGTCCGCGTTCCTTATTCCTATTCCGTGCCCGTAGTAGGTGCCGTTTCCTAAATCTATTGCATTTTCTCCCTGCCATTCGGGAGTTTCGGGGTTGACGTCGGGGTTTTTAAAGTATCTGCAGTCCCCGGGCAGGTAGTCCGGAACCGATCTATAGGTTACAATATTAAGTTTTTTATCTAAGTTCTGCCAATCCATAAGGTATATATAGGGGAATGTTATATTAAAGGTGTTATCGTCCAGTATGTCTGCCAGCGCCTTATAAAATACAATAACCATTGCCGTTGCGCATTCGGTGCCATACTTTGAGCTGCTTCTGTAAATATCCCTTATGGCGGAGGCCGGTTTGGCTCCGGGCTTGAGCTTAAAACCTCCCTCGTCTGTGCGTATCCAGTAATCGGGGTTGCATTTGGATTTTCGGAATACTCTGAAGGAAAAGCTGGTTCTGCTTAAATCCTTTGATGCGTTTATAATTTTTACCCGCAGGTTAATTTTAAACTTAAGCTGGTCCAAAGAGGTGAAATTATAAACATTGCTGCTGGAGGAAAATATGTCTAAAATTTTTCTCCCCGGACTGTTTGGAGCATATTCCGGAGCAAGCGAATCAATATCTGCCGGGCTGCCGGATATTTTAATCATGGTAGGCACCTCCCATACTTTTGGCGTACGCAATCTGATGCTTAATGGGCGATTTAATCCACTCGTTCCACAGGCTGATTCTATTTTTGTGCAATACTGACGAGCAATGTGAAAGCAGCACCCTTACAGAAGGCTCCAGCTTATTGAAGCTTTCGGAGAGCTGCTTTTGCTCAGGGGTTAGCTGGACCGATATTTCTCCGCTTTCGCAGCATACCGGTTCGCAAAGATACTTTGCCTCTATGGACACAGTATAGGGTATAGGGCTGTTTCCCTGATGAAGGCTTTCTCCGGTATAATAAATAAAGGGGTAATTTTCCGTTATCCAGTTGATGCACTCGGAATGCTGGCGGATATTGCTTTTATCCTTTCCGAACGCTATGCAGGGTATGAAGCCGAGGAGCTTCCTGGCAAGCTCTACGTCCTTGGGCTCATCCGACAGCAGCCTTCCTGCAATCATTATCAGGACATTGGGGTCCCGCGCTTCAAATGCAGCCCATATCAGGTCATATGTAAAGCCCTCTCTCCTGTGTCTCTGGAATATCATATCCACAACAATATCCAATACCGTCTTATCTCTATATGATTTTACAAGCAGCAGAGCAGCAGTATCAACCACCTCCTCCTGTTCGTTGTCAAAACCTCTGTCAAACCGTGAGCTTTCCAGAATCCATTTAAGCGATGAGTAAACAGACTGTCTGGATTTTTCCGGTAGGCTCCTCATGTCCATTGGCTTTCTATGGAGCACCCTTTCGCACAAATCTAAAGCCTGTTTATTCTTTTCGCTGAGGTGTTTATATAAATTAAACCTGTTAATCTCCGGCTGTAATGCAAACAATGAAGAAAATTGAACATTATCATTATTTATCAGGCTCATAGCCTTGTTTATACTGCTTCTGGCTGTACTGCAAAAGAAGCTTTTCAGCTTCCCGTTCCCGCCGTCGCGCCTCATTTTGTCCAAATCGCTTAATCGGCTCAGATCCTCAGAATCAATGGGCATACCGCCATTCCCCCTGCTTTATCATATTGATCTATAACCATAGTATGCAGAATAAAAGTAAATAGTTCACACACTCCGGCGGGACTGTAAGGAATTCGTAAGGTTTTTGTCATGCTGCCTGTAAGTTTTTGCTGGTATTATCTATATTAGAAAGGCGGGTGAATTTATATTATAATTAAAACGATAACATTAGTGGGGGAGAAAAGGAATGTACAATATCTTGGTGTGCGATGACGACAGGGCAATCGTCGACGCGCTGGAAATCTATCTTAAGCAGGAGGACTATGAGGTTTATAAGTGCCATGACGGGCTGGAGGCTGTAAAGACTGCATTTGAGAAGGAGATACATCTTATAATACTCGATATAATGATGCCGGGACTTGACGGGTTTTTCACAACTGTAAGGGTAAGGGAAAAAAAGAATATACCCATTATTCTTTTATCCGCGAAATCCGAGGACACCGATAAAATAACAGGACTGAACTTCGGTGCCGACGACTATGTAACCAAGCCCTTTAATCACCTTGAACTTCTTGCAAGGGTAAGATCTCAGCTAAGAAGGTATACTCAGCTTGGAAGCATGGAACCAAAAAACGGTACGCTGAAAACAGCGGGGCTGGAAATGGACGATGAGCTTAAGGAGGTAAGGGTTGACGGGGAATTTGTGAGGCTTACGCCTATAGAATACCGCATTGTCAAGCTGCTTATGGAAAATATGGGTAAGGTATTTTCCATTAATGAGATATATGAAAGGGTATGGAGCGAGCCATCATTTTCCGTTGAGAATACTGTTGCGGTACATATAAGGCGCATACGCGAAAAGCTTGAAATTAATCCTAAGGAGCCAAAATATCTTAAGGTGGTGTGGGGAATTGGATATAAAATTGAAAAATATTAAATACTCAAAGGCGGCGAAGACTGTGTCGGTATTTCTTATATGGGCGGCCTTTGCAGCGTTATTTGCTTCAATGGTGTTTTTGGTGTGGTATTATGATGAGATAAGGGAAGAAAATTATTTTGAAACCTCCAAATACATACAGGAATTCAGAGAAAATGTATTTCATGCCTTTGACTATGGAGTAACGCTAAGGAGTGAGGAATATATAAAGGGTGGTAATACGATTACCGCAGAAATGATGGAGCAGGGGAAGAGGGAGCTGGCTGAGAGAAAAAGGGACGAAGAGCTGGAGAGAATCAGGAGTGAGCTAAGACAGGCAGCTTCGGCCGAGGAGCCTATGACTGCGACGGCCAAAACCTACGAGGCAATAGACGAGACGGAGCAAAGCAATGAAAAGGTCCCAACATACGAATCGTCCCGATCGCAGCCTTCTGCCCCGGATACGTCAGACGAGGAAGTAACCCCGGAAGAGGTGGAGCTTATAAGGCAAAACATGCTTAAGGAGCATCTGGGAAGGTTTAAAGAAGTAAAGACAGAGATTGATTCCTGGGTTAATTTTCAGTATATGGTGATTGACATTAAAACCGGAGCTGCCTTAACTAATGTAAACACCGATGGAGATTTTAATGTTGAAAATGCAATAAGTAAACTTAAGGCACAGAAAATTTACGTGCATTTAGCCGGGGACTATGAAGAGGCTGTTCCGTTAAATTTTATTCATATCGTTGATATGGGTCTCACAGAAGCTTTGAAGGGAACGGGGCTTGAACTGTATGCCGCGGTGGGCGAGCCGCTTTCTGCGGGTGACGCCTTCTATGAAGCTCAGCAAAGACATGCAACGGCGCATAAGCTTATGCCGGCTTTTATTGCCATAGCAATACTGTCCTTTATCATAGGGCTGTTCTGCTTTATATGCCTTATAATTTCCGCCGGACGAGGAGAAAAGGATGGACAGATACGACTTAAGCCCATTGACAGGCTTTACAATGATATTCATACCGTGCTTGCCATATTTGCTGCAGTCATTTCAGTGATTTTGCTTAAAGAGATTTTTTATGATTGGGAGGATATCTGGGAGCTTGCAGGGGTGTTCTGCGTTCTGTCTGTTGACCTGCTTATAGCGCTAAGCTATATTTTAAGCATGGCGAGGCATATAAGGAGCCATTCATTTATAAAGCATACCTTTATTTATACCTTTTCAAGGATGGTTGTAAAATTTGCAAGCTTTTGCTTTAATGTGAAATTCAGGCTTGTAGTAATATTATTCCTCCTTGGCTACGGACTTATGAACGGAATACTGTTTGCCGCCATGATAATTGACGGACATGACACCGGGCCTTTAACGCTTGTATTGCTTATACTGCTGAACATAATCTCGGTATATCTGGTGCTGAAGGCACTGGTGTCTCTGTCGGACATAATGGGCTGGGTAAAGGAAATATCGAGAGGGAATCTCGAGATATACCTTGAAAAGCCTCACGCTTCCGCAGCCTTTGCGGGTTTTGCATGGGATATCCAGAATATACAGTCAGGACTTAGAAAGGCTGTTTCCGAAGCTGTAAAGGGAGAAAGGCTTAAGACAGAGCTTATTACGAATGTATCTCACGATCTTAAAACCCCGCTTACTTCAATTATCAGCTATGTCGATCTTCTCAAAAAGGGAAATCCCGGGGAGGACACTAGAAGGTATATAGAAATACTTGACGAAAAATCATCAAGGCTGAAGCAGCTTATAGAGGACCTGATTGAGGCATCCAAGGCCGCAAGCGGCAATATTGCTGTAAGCCTTGACGGAGTTGATCTCCACGCCCTTATCATGCAGGCTGAAGCGGAGTTCCGGGACAAAATAATTGACAGGGGGCTGGAAGTTCGTATTAAAGCAACCGAAAAGCCCGTAATAATTTATGCGGATGGAAGACTCATGTGGAGAGCTATGGATAATTTACTCTCCAATGTCGTGAAATACTCTCAGAAAAACTCCAGAGTTTATATAGATATTGAGCATACACCCGAATATGGGGCTATAACAATAAAAAACATTTCGGAAAATCCTCTTGACGTTGAGCCCGATCAACTGCTGGAACGCTTTGTAAGAGGGGAGGAGTCGCGCACCACCGAAGGCTCCGGTCTGGGGCTGTCAATAGCAAAAAGCCTTGCAGAGCTACAGGGAGGCAGGCTTGATATTGTTATTGACGGGGATTTATTCAAGGCCAGTATAACCATGCCTCTGGCAAGGGAGCGGGAGACAGCCGGAAAAAGTCTTATCTCTTAAGGCGCCTTCCGGTAAATAAAAACTTCAGGCAAACCTCAAGCCTACATTAAAAAGTAGGGCTTGAGGTTTTTTTATTCTTCGGGGGGATTTGTAATTCTGCCGTATAAATAAGCTCTGCTGTAATCATTGCCGTCAAACGGGACTGCGGTGTAGCCGCCGGGAGCGATGAGATCCATTCCTTTGGACTGGATTTCAAAGGATATGCCCGAGGCATTAAGAATAGTAGGAGCGATGTCTAAAAAGCACGCCACTCTGCTTCGCTCATGATGCACCTGCCGGTCGGGAGTCATAATAATAAGAGGCACAAACTCAAAATACGACTCGTCTGTTTCGAAGGAGGCCTGTGTGTATTCCGGCGTAATAATATTGGGGGTATGATCGCCGTATATTATGACATAGGTATTTTCAAAGCGGGCGTTTATTTGCCGGACAAAGTCCTCTATTGCGCTGTCCACATAGGATATTGAATTAAAGTAGTTTTTGACCGTTTCATCCTCAATGCCGTCGTACAAATCGTTTTTATAGTAGTTTTCCGCATTGGTAAAGGGCATATGGCTTGTCATGGTTATTACATAGGAGATGAATGGCTTTTCTTCATTCTCCATCACTCCCAGGGCAAAATCAAAAACCTCATGATCGGGAGCGCCCCAGCCCTCATCCTCCATTCCCATAGCCTCAATATCATAAAAAGCGTCAAAGCCCATTTTATCAAAAGCCACATCGCGGTTATAGAAGCTTCCTGTGTTGCCATGAAAGGCATAGGAGGCATAATTTCCCGCACTAAGCCTTTTAAGCATAGAATTTGGATAGCTGTAGCCGGACAACTTTATGGACGGAAAATTACCAAGCGGTTCTACGCTGTTGATTATGGAAAATTCGCTGTCCGAGGTTCCTCCCGATTTGTGGTAGCTCATTGCATAAGGATAATATACGCTGTTTTGCGAAAGGCTGTAGAGATAAGGCGCTATATATTCTCCCTTGTATTGCCGGCTTATTACATTGGAGTCCATAGATTCAACCTGTATAATAACAAAATTGGGGCTTTCGGTCTCTTTGGAGGTACCGGTTATTGTGCTTCCGTATTTAAAATGCTGTATATGGTTTCTGCCCCCCTTGTTTGTTATGATGTCGCACAGGCTGTTGGCAAGCGTACCGTACTTTTCCACAATGGCTGGCTCATAGGCCGAATAGTCCTTTGAAAAATTTACAATTGAGCTTCCGCTGTACAGGCTCCAGCCTTCTGTGGCCGCAATCAGCACTGCCGGAGCTATCAGGATATATTTGAGATAAGGTCCCAGCACTGTCTTGAATATTGATATTTTTTTATAGTTTATAAGCACATATAAAAATAAGGGCAGATCTAAAATGACTGTCAGAAGGTTATAGTTCCATGGTATGGTAAAGTGCTTTACCGAACTGATGCCCTCGGTAAAAAGTGCGGTTGCCTGGAATAAATGCAGGTAATTGCGAAAGTAGTTATAATAGCACAGCATTGTAATTATATATGCAGCCTGTATTATATATGCAATTACCAGCACATGAGGCTTTCTTAAGTTTAAAGAGGTATAAAATACAAGCACCGTAAAAAGCAGAATGAAAAAAAGTTTATAGGCAAATGTCCACACTGTCTGGGATTCCATGATTAAAAAGTTAAACATTGTAGTCTTGACTGAATTTAACAATATGAAAAATACAACAATAGCAGAAGCAGTTCCCGCACTGATTCTCCGGGAGCTTTCTGTAAGGTCCGGACATATGGCCTTGCCTGACTGGGCCGTGATATTCAAAATAGATTCCCCCTTACTAAAAACAAAATGTTAATCAATAATGTATATAAATAAGATTCAATTATCCTCTAAATACAAATTACAGATAGTTATTATACATCAAAAGAATTAAAAATTACAGAGGTTTTTCTGGAAGAGGATACAGCTTCAAGTGATGATATAAAATAGCCGTAAGCTGCTTGGGAAGCTGTGTCTGGAAGGATTCCCAGTAAAGGCTTAAGGCTTTGTTTAAACATTGTTAAGAAAATCTTAAGAACTTCATTAAAGCCGGTATATTAGCCGGGGACTTGTTTTTTTATGTAAATTGCGTGACATATAAGCGTTATTGAGTTATTATAGTTATTAAAGCTGTTTGATGGGGTTATGTAAAATGAGGACTAATCTATTATGAAAAAATTTGCATTCAAGTTGGACAAAAAAGCCGACAAGGAAATTATCAAGCTGGCCTGGCCTTCTATAACCGAACAGATACTTGAAATGATGGTGGGAATGGTGTCCACTATTTTTATGGGAAGAATAGGCACAAGTGCTGTGGCTGCAGTGGGAATGGTAAATATGCTGATGGGGTTTCTTCAAACTGTTTTTACCGGGCTTTCAATGGGAACAACGGTGATTGTGGCAAGAGTAAGCGGTGAAGGAAATAAGCCTGAGGCAAAAAGAGCGCTTATACAGTCTGTCTATATGGCCATTGTTGTGGGTCTGCTTCTGGCTGTCACGGGAAAAATGTTTTCAGACTCAATACTGCGGGTGTTTTTTGGGAAAGCGGAGATAGAGGTTTTCAATATAGGTCTTACGTATTTTAATATAATACTTATAAATCTTCCCTTTTTTGTACTTGATATAATTATTTCGGGCGCTATGAGAGGAGCAGGAGATACAAAGACACCGATGGTCATAACGGGATTTGTCAATGTCCTTAATATTGCTTTGAATATTGTGCTTATATTTGGTATGCCTGTTTTGGGAATACCGGCAATGGGGGTGGCCGGCTCTGCCATAGCTGTTACAATTTCCAGAATAGCGGGGGTTGTGGCAAGATTTGTCGCGCTGTACAGGCTTAAGGGCCTTAAGCTTAACTTAAGCCTTAAGGATGACTACAGCGTCAGGCCTGCACTGATGAAAAGGATTATAAACGTGGGGGTGCCCTGTTTTATGGAGCAGGCGGTCATGCAGGGCGGCTTCCTTATGCTTGAGATCATTATAGTAACAATGGGAACAGTTGCAATGGCTGCGTATCAGGTTGGAATAAATGTAAATTCCCTTGCCTTTTTCCCCATATTCGGGTTTGCAATAGCAAACACTACTCTGGTTGGGCAAAGTCTGGGGGAAAAGGAATATAAAAAGGCTGAAAACTATTCCTATGAAGCTCTTAAAATTACCATGCTGGTTGGCATCGGCATAGGAATACTTATGATAATTTTTGCACGTCCATTAGCGTCGCTTTATTCAGACGACCCTGTTGTAGTTGAGGAAGCCGTAGGAATGATACGCATATTCGGCGTACTTGAACCTTTAATGGCAATTCTCAATCTGTGCTCCTCAACACTTAAAGCGGCGGGAGATATAGTCTATGTTATGGTAACATCCTTTGTAGGGCTGTGGACATGCAGGATTTTGCTGTCCTTCGTACTGAACAACCGGCTTGAGATAGGACTGACGGCGGTAATGATAGGTATATTTTTTGATTTCAGCTCCCGGTCGGTTATGTATTTACTTAGGATGAGCAAGGGGAGATGGAAATATCTCAAGGTGTGAGGGCACTGACAAATATTCATACGCAGGTTTTAAATTTATCTGCTTAAGCAGCTTGCTTTGTATACAATGTGCAGTTAAAATACTGAGAAAGAATGTGAATTTAATAGCAAATTAAAGGCTTGAAGACGTACATGTGAAAAAAATATCAAAGTGCTGTTTGACAAAAAAAAGCTATGCCTTCAAAATAGAAACTGTGGATTGATATAATAGTTAGCTTTGTGTGTGTTTTAAGCTTGAATATAAAAAACCGTATCTTACAATTATCATATACTATTGATTGCTCTCAGGTTAGAATTGAGGATTCAGGGAGCTGAAACACTGAAATATAAGGATTGGCATTATTGCTTAAAAATTTGTTAAATATTAAACAATTATAAATATGAGGGGGATCAGAATGGAAAAAGTTAAAGAGGTTTTGTCCAGATACGGCAATGAAAAAGAAAACCTTATACAGATTATGCTTGAGCTGCAGCAGTTATCAGGTAATAATTATCTTCCCGCAGAGTGGGTGGCTGCCGTGTCGGAGGCATTGCAAATGCCTCTTAGCAAGGTTTACGGCGTAATAACCTTTTATGCAATGTTTAATACCTCACCCAAGGGTAAATTTATTGTTGAAGTCTGTAAGAGCGGGCCGTGCCACGTTTCAGGCGCGGAAAATGTGCTTCAGATGCTGGAGGAGGAGCTGGGAATAAAGGCCGGAGAAACTACTGGTGACGGAATATTTACTTTGCAGTTGTCGAGCTGCTTTGGGGCTTGCGACATCGCTCCGGCTATTAAAGTCGGTGAAAGCGTTTACGGCAGCCTGACCAGAGAAAGGCTTAAGGACATAATTATTTCCTACAGGGAGGGGCTTAAATATGCAAAGTGCTAAGGTTTTAAGTGCAAGATTCGGAGCTATAAAGCCTGACTCGGTGGAGGACTATGTCGCCGCAGGGGGCTATGAGGGCTTAAAAAAAGCTGTGGGTATGCAGCGTGAGTCCATAATTGAAGAAATAAAGAAGGCAAACCTGTTTGGCAGGGGAGGTGCCGCTTACCCCACGGGAATAAAGTGGGAGCAGGCGTACGCTATAAAAAAAGGCCCCAAATATATGGTCTGTAACGCCGACGAGGGGGAGCCGGGAACGTTTAAGGATAAGCATATACTTGCGGAGGACCCGCTGGAGCTTATTGAGGGTATGACTATAGGCGCCTTTATAATGGGCTCAAATGAGGGATATATTTATATAAGAGGAGAATACGCCGCTATACAGAGGACTGTCAAAAGTGCCATTGAAAATGCTAAAAAGGCGGGATATCTTGGGAAAAATATACTCGGTACGGGCCTGGATTTCGATATTAAGGTGGTATCGGGAGCAGGCGCGTATGTCTGTGGAGAAAATACCGCCCTTGTCGAATCGATTGAGGGAAAGGCGGGAAGACCAAGGCAGAAGCCTCCGTATATTAAAAACTGCGGGCTGTATATGATGCCCACAATACTTAACAATGTAGAGACATATTCCTGCATACCGTGGATTGTTAAAGAAGGCGGAGACAGCTTCAGCTCTATGGGGACTGAATTCAGCGGCGGAACGAAGCTTATGTGCCTTTCAGGCAATGTGGTAAACAGGGGAGTATACGAGGTGCCTTTTGGAACAACCTTAAGAGAGCTGATATATGACATGGGAGGAGGGATTCCTGATGGAAGAAAGCTGAAGTTTGTCCATCTTGGGGGTTCCTCGGGAGCATGTTTCCCCGAGAGCTTGCTGGATACCGCAATATGCTATAACGACCTTAAGAAGAGCGGGCTTTCGCTTGGATCGGGTGCTGTGCTGGTGGTGGATGACAGTCACTGTGCGGTGGATTATGCAAAAATTGTTATGGAGTTTTTTGAGGAGGAATCCTGCGGAAAGTGCACTCCATGCAGAGAAGGGAATCAAAGATTGGTTGAGCTGCTTGAAAGGCTAACTACAGGAAGGGGAACAATGGAGGATATAGCAAGATTGAAAAGCCTTTCGCAGACAATGAAAACCACAAGCTTTTGCGGATTGGGGCAAAGCGCGCCGACAGCAGTTATTACACTGCTTAAGTATTTTGAAAAGGAATTTGAGGGGCATGCTGCTGGGCAGTGTGAAAACGGGAAGTGCCATATGCACGGCAAGGGGGCGGAATAAATATGGAAATGATAAATATTAAAATAGATGGGCTTGATGTTTCGGTACCTAAGGGTGCGACCATATTGCAGGCTGCCAGGCAGCTTCAGATAGAGATTCCCACGCTATGCTATATGAAGGGCCTCAACGAGGTGGGCTCCTGCAGGATATGTGTGGTAGAGGTAGAGGGCTGGAGGGGTCTTCATCCCGCGTGTGTTACAAAGGTTTCAGAAGGGTTGTCGGTAAAAACCTCAAGCAAAGCGGTGAGGGAGTCCAGAAAAAACATATTGGAGCTTATCATGGCCAATCATGACAGGGAATGTCTGTCATGCTCCAGAAATCAGAATTGCGAGCTGCAGAAGCTTTGCAATGAAATGGGAGTTGATGCTGTGCCTTATGAGAAGAAGGCAGACAGGGGCGCAGTTGATAAAAGCAGCTATATAGTAAGGGATCCGGGGAAATGCGTGCTTTGCGGAAGATGTGCCGCCGTATGCTCCGATATACAAAATGTAGGAGTTATAAATTATGCTCACAGAGGCGCGCATACATCAGTAACCACCCCATATGGAGACAGCCTTTCGGATCACTCCTGCATCAATTGCGGACAGTGTATAAAAATCTGTCCTGTAGGAGCTCTTCAGGAAAGGGATGATACCGGCAAGGTGTGGAATGCTATTGAAAACAATGAGCTCCATGTCGTTGTGCAGACCGCTCCTGCGGTAAGGGTAGCTTTGGGCGAGGAATTCGGAATGCAGCCGGGAACCGATGTTGAGGGCAAAATGGTGACAGCTCTTAAAAGATTGGGCTTTGACAGGGTGTTTGACACAAACTTCAGTGCGGATCTTACAATAATGGAGGAGGGCACCGAGCTGCTTAACAGGATCAACAACGGAGGCAGGCTTCCTCTCATAACCTCGTGCTCTCCGGGATGGATAAAATTCTGCGAGCATAACTACCATGATTTCATAGACAACCTTTCAAGCTGCAAATCTCCTCAGCAGATGTTCGGTGCTGTTGCCAAGTCTTATTACGCTCAAAAGGCAGGCCTTGCTCCTGAAAAAGTTTTTGTTGTCTCGGTCATGCCTTGTACAGCCAAAAAGTTTGAGGCAGACAGGGAAGAACTGAAGGTGGACGGGCTGAGAGATGTGGATGCCGTAATTACAACAAGAGAATTGGCTAAAATGATAAAGCAATCGGGAATACAATTTGCGCAGCTTCCTGACAGCAGCTTTGACAGACTTATGGGCACCTCCACGGGGGCGGGCGCAATATTCGGCAATACGGGAGGAGTAATGGAGGCCGCACTTCGTACTGTTGCGGACATACTTACGGGCAAAGACTTAAATGATATTGAATACACAGCAGTTCGGGGTATGGAGGGCATACGGGAAGCAAATGTTATTATAAACGGCATAGATTTAAGAGTAGCTGTTGTAAACGGAACCGCAAATGCTGCAAAGCTTTTGGATAAAATAAGATCCGGCGAGGCAGCGTATCATTTTATAGAGGTTATGGCCTGTCCGGGAGGATGTGTAAACGGAGGCGGACAGCCTATAATAATGGATAAGTCGGCTACTGAAGAAGTAAAGAGAATGAGAATTCAAGGGATATATGGCATAGACAGAGACAAGGAATTGAGAAAGTCTCATGAAAACCCTGAGATAAAGGAAATGTATGAGGAGTATATGGATAATCCCGGAAGCCATAAGGCCCACCATCTTCTGCACACTCATTACGTAAAAAGGTAACAGCTTTTATAAATATTTAACGAAAAAGCCGGATTTTCAGGAAGCCTTGCAAAGCTTCTAAAATCCGGCTTTTTTTATATGCCTAAGCGATTTTTTCCTTCATAACATCAATAAAAATCCTTACTATTATAGGATCAAACTGTGTTCCTGCATTTTTCTCAAGCTCTCTGAAGGCCTGCTCCGCTGTCATGCTTCTGCTGTAAGGACGCTCTGAAAGCATTGCGTCAAAAGAGTCCGCTACACACAGTATTCTTGCCCCAAGGCTTATGTCTTTGCCTGCAAGACCGTCGGGATATCCCTTTCCGTCAAATCTTTCATGGTGATGCCTTACATATTCAATAAGCTGATCCATACCCTCCAGAGGCTCCAGCATATTTGCACTGTATACCGGATGCTTTCGTATAAGCTCAAATTCGTCATCCGTCAAACGTCCTACCTTGTTAAGTATTGATCTGGGTATCTCAATTTTGCCTATATCGTGAAGAAGCCCTGCATACTGAAGTATGCTTATATCCTTAAAGCTTAAACACAGCTTGTTTCCTATCATTACGGCATAAGCGGATACACGCTCCGAATGGGCAAGGGTGTATTTGTCCTTAGCCGATATAATGCTTAATAAGGTTTTAAAAACTCCTATAAGCTGCTGATGATCTGAGCTTATACTCTTTCGGAGCTGAAGAATAATGTCCTGGTAAAAGTGGACCTTATCCTTTCCAAGGTTTTTTGCATGGTAAAGAGCCATGTCGGCATGGGATATGAGATCGTTTTTGCTGCCGGACATATTCGGGTATTCGGACAGCCCCATGGACAGAGTTACTTTAGCACTTATTTCACTTTTGCAGTGAACAGTCCTTTGAGAATACATTTCTTTAATATAATGTGCGGTGGATTCTATCTCTTTTATATTGGTATCGGGAAGTATAACGGCGAATTCATCGCCTCCATATCTGCATACGAAGAATTTGTTTCTAAAGAGCGAATCCAAAAGTACGGCCGTCTCCTTTAATATATTATCTCCGCAGTCATGTCCGTAGACATCGTTAAAGGTCTTGAAATTGTCAATATCAACAAGAATAAGGCCGATAGAACCCTTGCTTTTCTGAACCCTGGCAATTTCCTTATCTAAAAGTGAATGAAAGTGCCTCTGGTTATAAACACTGGTTAGCTCATCTGTTATTGCCAGTCTTTGCAGAGTCTTTTTATGAGTGCTCTCCTTACCCACTAAAACTGCAACGATGCTTGTAGATATAATTGTAAAAACTTTCATTGTCATACCTATAAGCAGGTTTGAGCTGTGAGTATTTGAATATACAACCGCAAGCATTGTTATGTCGATAAGATTAAAAATAACTGCTGCGAAAAAGCCCGAATAGCTGAATCGAAAACAAAGATATATAGCTGTGAAGGATTGCATTTGCGCAATTATACCGTTCATATTCTCAGGGAATATATACTGCCTTTGTATAATAGCAAGCACCCAATACAAAGTCACGCAAAGACTAAACTCAAATTTTTTGTATGTAGTGCCCAGGTAATTGCTGTTTAATTCTTTTATTAACGACCTTATCTGGATTAACTTTTGTTTTAAGCCAGACATTATTTAGCCTCACCTCAATCCGCAATATATTCAGTTTATTAATATTCTACATTTCTATGGAAGATCCTTCAAAAATCTTATGTTTTTTAGAAGTATACCATATATAAAAAATGTAAAATATAATAAAGATATATCAGTAATATCATTTGTTGCACCTATAATGAGAACAAAGATGGAATGACGAGGTGCTAAAGCCTGTTTACACTAGCTTAAGTGTAATTTTTTATTCAATAATTCTTTAATAAAAAGAAACTATAGCATATATTATATACCAATATTTGGACTGAGTCAATGAAAAGAAAAGATTTCATTTGGAAATTATTTTTATAATATTAATTTAGAAGAGGCATTTAATTATTGGTTAGATGGGGAGGCATCTTTAAGAATCAGGCATATTTGATTCTGTACTTTAAAAAAACCTCCCCGGTACTGTTATAAAATCCTTATGCGCCTTGTCTGTCTATACTAATCCGGTCCTTTAATTCCAGAAGGCTTTGCTTTACCAAGGGTGAGGTGTATCTTGAGACAGCAAACTGAATTGCTTCCATAGCCTCCCTGTGCATTCCCGACTTACTCAAGGCATCTGCAAAGCAGTACCAGTTAAGAGCTTCAGCGGGACGGGCCCTGATTTTCCGCATATAATACGGGACTACTCTTTCGTGATAATAAGAAGCCTGGCTTTTGGCAGGACTAAGCCCAATACCGTCCCAGTGCATCAGCTCGATGTCATAACCTCCTTCACTCAGCTTGTTCCATATTGCCAGTTGCGCTTTTGCAGGGAGAGCCGAGCTTTTTCGGGGATCTGTTACTTC
This sequence comes from Bacillota bacterium, assembly GCA_023390115.1. Taxonomy (GTDB): domain Bacteria; phylum Bacillota; class Clostridia; order Acetivibrionales; family DSM-27016; genus Anaerobacterium. The sequence continues at coordinate 51,636 of JAEWDM010000019.1, read as the reverse complement.
AATCCTGCTGTAGCTGCTGGAGAAAAGCTCCCTTGCTTTGCCCTCCTCAAAGGAGTATGCATGAAGGCTTCCAAGGTCTTTTCCTATTTTGAAGCCCACAAGCATTTGCTTGCTTGCGCCCCCTGTGATATGGGCAAAATTCATAAAATTTATAGATTCGTGCCCGGGAAAAGAAATTTCATCTGATCTGAACCACTCATGCTCCGGCTTTTTCAGTACCAGTACTTTTACGGCATCATCAAGCCTGTATGGAATAATAAGCTCATTTTTTGAATCTCCGTCTATATCCGCGAGATGAAATTTCCCGACACCAAACGGGTATGCCGGCGTCAAAATCTGAGCGTTTTTATGAATGAATCTTTTGGCAAGGCTGCTGTAGTCTTCCTTAGCGGGTTTTTGCATAATTCTTGAGACAGATGCGGATAAATTTTTAAAAAGGCTGTGAAGTGAGTTGGGCAAAGCCGACATATCCATACGCAATGGCATGGGACGGGAAGTACGGCGGCTTCCACCCTTAAAGCCAAAAGCACCCTTTATAAGCTTGGGCGAAAGTATGCTCCCGGTCAATGCAAGGCCGGCAAGTTTTAAGGGTATAATCATTAAAAATTCTCCTTATGTAAGTATTCTTTTGATATTATATGCAATATAATGAAAAAGGTTAAAAAAATATAATATATTATAATTTAACAGGTGATATGAGATTATAATTAAGGGGTATAGCTGCCTGTGAAATTTTTCAAAGGCTTGTTTGCCGGAATTTTGCTATACCTGTAAAATACTCTCTGTGGCAATGTTAAATTTTTTGCATTTATTTAATGAGGTCCCATAAGGTGATATAATTTTTAACATAAAAGGGCCGAATTTATAAACAAATACTCAAAAGGGGCACATGCTTATGCACAAAAACGGATATGAAGTAATTGCAGCTATTGATGTGGGGTCAAATGCGATAAGAATGTCAATAGCCCAGGTAGATGCCCGGGGAGATGTAAAAACTCTTGAAGACCTCTATAAGCCCACAGGTATTGGAAGGGATACGTTTGCAACAGGGAGAATACAGGCAGCGTCCCTTCATGACCTGTGCGATACCCTTACCGGCTTTTCCAGGGTAATGAAGCAATATAAGGTAAGGCATTATACGGCTGTAAGCACAAGCGGAATACGAGAGGCTGAAAATAAGGAATATGTGCTTGAGCAGATAAGGGTAACTTCCGGCCTTGAGGTCAGAGGGATAAACAACACCGAAGCACGGTTTTTTATGTATAAGGCTATAAGAGAATTGATAAATAAAGCCAAAACCGACAGCCATAGCGGAACCCTGATAGTAGACATAGGCTCGGGCGGGGTTGAAATGTCTGCATACAGCAGGGGTAATCTTAAATTCACTGAATACATAAAGGTGGGATCCTTAAGGCTGCGCGAAATTCTTGCGGGCCTTGAAGATAAGACTCTTGACTTCCCACAGGTTATGGAGGAATTTATTGACAGCAGAATAGCTTTTTTTACCCCCTTGCTGTCACAGGCAAGCATAAAAAGCTTTATTGGCCTTGGAGGAGACTTAAGGACTATAATAGAGCTGAGTAAAGCCTTCGACAGCAGTGCAGGGCAAAATTTTGTAAAAAGCGATACTCTGAAAAGGCTGTATTTAAAAATATGCGGTATGACAACCTCCCAGATAGCAAAAGAGTTTAAGCTGACGCAAAACGATGCCGAGGTGCTTATGTCGTCAGTTATTTTATTTCATAATTTTCTGAATATGACTGATGCGGAAGGAATTTATGCTCCCATGTCTTCCTTAAGGCACGGACTTCTTGTGGATATGGTTGACGAGCTGCTGGATACGCCCGGCAGACATGAGGCTATCGGGGATATTATCAGCTCGGTGTGGTACATAGGGGAAAAATACTTTATAGATAAGGAGCACTGCAGGTATATTGAGCAGCATTCCACCTCCATTTTTGACCAGATGAGTAAAATTCACAGGCTTGGGCAAAGAGAGAGGCTGTACCTGCAGGTTGCGTCAATACTTCATGACGCAGGCAAATATATAAACCCCAACAGCCATGATGTGCATTCATATAATATAATACGCTTTCAGGACATATTAGGGCTTTCGGAGAGGGAACTGGATATTATAGCAAACATTGCCAGGTATCACAGCCATGAGATACCCAGCCAGGCTCATGAGAATTACAGAATGCTGGAGAACGGGGATGGAATTATAGTATCAAAGCTGGCGGCTATACTAAGAGTAGCCGAGGCATTGGACATATCACATAAAAGAAAGGTAAAAAAAATAGAGATTCAGGTGTGTGAAAGGACAATTAATTTTGATATATGGGCCTCTGAGGACATGCTGCTGGAGGAATGGAATTTTGCGGGAAACGCAGCCTTTTTCGAAGAGGTTATGGGCTACAGGCCAGTCTTGAATCAAAGGAGAGTGCAATTATGAACAGCAACAGGGATAAGGACTGCAAAAATTTTCTTAACCGCGAGCTAAGCTGGCTTGAGTTTAACAAGAGGGTTCTGCTTGAGGCAAGCGACGGCAATAATAGTAATCCCATACTGGAGAGAATGAAGTTTTTAGCAATTTCCAGCTCAAACCTGGATGAATTTTTCATGGTGAGAGTAGCGTCGCTGTACGATAAGATTCATGCGGGATTTTCTGAACCGGACCCGGCGGGAATGACTCCTGCCGAGCAGATAGACAGTATAGCGGTTAAGACGCAAAGGATGGTGCAGAGCCAGTACGGCTATTATACGAAAACACTTGTACCCCGGCTTAAAAAGGAAGGAGTTGCTTTTTTAAAGAGGAAGGAGCTGGATCAGAAGCAGAAGGACTATCTTCAAAAGCTCTATAAAAATACAATATATCCCGTCCTGACTCCTGTGGTAGTTGACAAAAGCAGGCCGTTTCCTCTTGTTTTGAATAAGAGCGTAAATATTGCGCTTCTTCTGAAGGATGAGGAATTGGAAGGGAAGGAGGGCCTTATATTTGGGATGGTGCAGGTGCCATCCGTGCTGGACAGGCTGGTGAGAGTTCCATCCGCCAGTGGAAAGGACTGCTTTGTTTTCCTTGAGGATATAATAAAAATGAATATAGACACTCTTTTTACCGGACACAGGGTTGTTACAATGGCGTGCTGCAGGGTAACCAGAAATACGGATCAGGGTCTGGATGAGGAGGAGGCCGAGGATCTTCTCCAGGCGATACAGGAATTTATAAAAAAAAGGAAATGGGGTTTGGTCATAAGACTGGAAATAGAGCAGGGAATGGACCCCGGACTGCTTACAATACTGAGGGAGGAGTTCGAGCTGCCCGACAAGAACATATATGAAGTAAAAGGGCCTCTTGACCTTACCTTTCTTATGAAAATAAGTATGCTTCCGGGATATGATCACTTGCGCTATCCCACTTACCAGCCTCAGCCCGTAAAGGAGCTTATTGACCATGAAGACATATTTGATGCCATAAGGCAAAAAGATATACTTCTTCACCACCCGTTTACATCCTTTGATGCTGTTATTGATTTTGTAAAGCAGGCTGCCAATGATCCGAAGGTTCTGGCCATAAAGCAGACGCTGTATAGGGTAAGCGGGAATTCACCTATTGTAGAGGCTCTTGCGCAGGCCGCTGAAAATGGCAAGCAGGTTACCGTTTTAGTTGAGCTCAAAGCCCGCTTTGATGAGCAGAACAATATTATATGGGCTAAGAGGCTTGAAATGGCAGGCTGCCATGTGATTTACGGCCTTGTGGGCCTGAAAACCCACTGTAAAATACTGCTTGTGGTGAGGATGGAGGATGACGGAATTAAAAGGTATGTACACCTTGGTACCGGGAACTATAACGATACCACGGCCAGGCTTTACACCGATATAGGCCTTTTTACCGCCAACCCGTATTTCGGGGCTGATGCATCGGCTGTTTTCAACAGGCTTTCGGGCTATTCCAGGCTTACAGGCATGTATAAGCTGGATGTTGCCCCTATGACTCTGCGCAGCAGGTTTACCTCCTTAATAAGGACGGAAGCGGAGCATGCCAGAAATGGAAGCAAGGCCAGGATAATTGCAAAAATAAATTCTCTTGTAGACGAAAAGATTATAAATGAGCTGTACAAGGCGTCAAATGCAGGGGTAAAAATCGACCTTATAGTCAGGGGAATATGCTGTCTTAAGCCGGGTATAAAGGGGCTGAGCGAAAATATAAGGGTAAGGAGCATTGTAGGAAGATTTCTTGAGCACAGCAGGATTTTTTACTTCTCTAATAATGGAAATGGGCAGATGTTCTTATCCAGTGCGGATTGGATGACCAGAAATCTTGACAGAAGAATAGAAATTCTTTTTCCTGTTGAGGATAAGGAGATATTTAATGAAATAAAAAAAATACTGGATATATATTTAAAGGATAATATGAAGGCAAGAGCTCTGGACAGAGAGGGAGGCTACTCTAAGGTTCAAAGGCGTGGAAAGGAGATTATCAACAGCCAGGAGTACTTTTGCAGGGAGGCGGTAAGCTTGTCTCAGGCAGCGGCATCTGAAAAGGAAGGAGCCTTGGAAAAATAATATGGAGGACTGCCGCAAAACAAGTATCCGATTATGCTTTGCGGCAGCCTTCTTTCCTGGTTTTGTGTGCTTAATGCCATTGCCGGGGGAGCGGCGTCTTAAGCCTCTGCTTTTGCATTCTCCAGAAAATAGTTTTGCTCCTGCTCGTCGATATACGTATCAACCAGCCGGTAGCCTTTCTTTTGCAGCTCCGCTATCCTTAAGGTACATTCCATAATGGAAGAGAGATCCTGAATATCTACTGCCAGTCTTATCTGTTCACTGAATTTCCTGCCGTTCGATAAACCCTTCATAAAAATACAACACCTCCGCAAAATACGCTTATAAAGACTTTGACTTCATTCAAACCAGCTTTTATATGAAGAACATTTGTTTTCAAGAGTATTATATCAAACATGTGTTCTTGTGTAAAGGGTTTTTTTATGCTGAATATTTATATATAATATAGAAGGGCCGTAAGGCATAATATAAATTCGGTTGACTATTGGATATAATTGATTTAAACTGTATTTTAATGAATATGAATATAATTTAAGTGAAGTTAAGTTTATGCTATCTGAAGCAATGCGGGGTGAGAAGAATGAGGGCTGCATACTCAAAGGTAAAATATTTTGAGAGTATTCCGTCAATTCCCAAAAGAAGTATGATTTTGACCAGAATAGGCTATAAAAAGGGAGTAACAGAGCTGGATGAGCACTATATGAAAATGCTTGAGGATGGAATAAGGCTTGGAGAATCCTTATGCAAGCCTATGGGGGCTTATACCCGCGTGCCTGTACAGCACAGGGATGAGCTTTGTGTGAGGCTTGAAGGAGGCATTGAGCTTCAAAGCAGCGGCCTTTCCAAGCTGCTTTATAGCAGCAGGGAGGTTGTTTTGATGGCTGCCACAGTGGGAAAAGAGGTATGTGACAGCATTGAACGCGAGATGGAAAATAATAATGCTGCAATGGCAGTCATAATAGATTCTGTTGCCTCACAGACAGCGGATGCCTGTCTGGACTGGATGGTTAATTTTTTAAATTCTGTGCTTGCAAGGGAAGGCATAAAGCTTACCAGGCACCGTTATAGTCCTGGTTATGGAGACCTGGCTCTTTTGTACCAGAAGGAGATTTTTAATGTGTTGCGGCTTGAGAGGCTGGATATGTCCATAACGGAAAAACATATGCTTGTGCCTGAAAAGTCGGTAATTGCAATTGCGGGAATTGAAGGAAGGGGATTTGAAAATGGATAGAGGGCTGTTCAGGGAAAATACCTCCCGAAAGGTTTTTATTCTTGACGGGGCTACAGGAACAGAGCTGCAAAAGAGGGGAATGCCTGCGGGAGTTTGCCCGGAGCTGTGGGCCATAGAAAACCCGCGGGCTCTTAGCGAGATTCAGGAGGCCTATGCCGAGGCGGGCTCGGATATTATATATACCTGTACCTTCGGAGGAAACAGGGTAAAGCTTGATGAGTTCGGACTGGGAGACAGGACCATTGAAATGAATAAAAGGCTTGCGGAGATATCAAGGCAGGCGGCGGGCGGGAAATGCCTCGTTGCGGGTGATCTGGCATCTACCGGGAGGTTTTTAAGGCCGCTTGGAGACATGGCTTTTGAAGAGTGTGTTAATGTATACAAGGAGCAGGTTAAGGGTCTGCTTGAGGGCGGGGTTGATCTGTTTGTGATAGAGACAATGCTGGATATACAGGAGGCAAGGGCTGCTCTTATAGCCGTAAAGGAAAGCTGTGGGCTGCCCGTGTGTGTCAGCATGAGCTTTGACGAAAGCAAAAGAACACTTACAGGGACAGACCCCGTTACTGCCCTCATTACCCTTCAGAGCCTGGGTGCCGATGCCGTAGGCTGCAATTGCTCCACCGGTCCTGAGCTGATGCTGGAGATTATATCCATGATGAAGCCTTACGCGAGAATACCTTTAATGGCAAAGCCAAATGCGGGTTTGCCGAGGCTTGTGGACGGCTCTACTGTTTTTGACATGGGTGCGGAGGAATTCGGAACATATGCCGAGGACTTTATAAGAGCAGGGGCCAGCTTATTGGGGGGCTGCTGCGGAACGTCCCCTGAATATATAAAGGAGCTGCGCCAAAAGTGCAGCGGTTTAAAGCCCATGCCTGTGGATTGCAAGCCTTACAGTGCTTTGACATCCTCTACAAAAACCGCATTCTTAGGTGCGGGCCTGCCTGTAGCAGTTGTTGGAGAGCGTATTAATCCGACAGGGAAAAAGAAGCTTAAGGAAGAGCTTAAGCAGGGCTTAACGGGTGAGGTAAGGCGTTTGGCGGCTGAGCAGATAGAAAATGGGGCCCATGTGCTTGATGTAAATGTAGGTATGCCCGGAATTGACGAAAAGGAAACAATGGTAAAGCTTATAGAGCTTTTAACGGGCACAGCGGGCCTCCCTCTGTGTCTTGACTCATCCTCTCCCGAGGTGCTTGAGGCGGCGCTCAGGATTTATCCGGGAAGAGCTCTGGTAAATTCAATATCGCTGGAAAAGGTAAAGCTGGAAAGACTTCTGCCTGTAGCTGCCAAGTATGGGGCCATGTTTATACTTCTGCCGCTCAGCGACGACGGTGTTCCTGAAGGCTGTGAGGAAAGGTGCGGGATAGTTGAAAGAGTGTTTAGGGAGGCTGTAAGATACGGATGCCGGAAGGAGGATATTGTAGTCGACGGCCTTGTTATGACTGTATCCTCAAACCAGCAGGCGGCTATGGAGACTCTTAAGGTGATTGAGTGGTGCAGCAGGGATTTTGGCTGTGCTACTATTGTTGGGCTGTCAAATGTGTCCTTCGGGCTGCCTGAAAGAAGCTGGATTAATACCGCATTTCTTGCTATGGCTATAGACCGCGGCTTGACTATGACTATAGCAAACCCTTCAAGCGAGGTTCTCATGAGCGTAAAAATGGCCTGTGATGTCCTGACCATGAGGGATGTAAACAGCATGAGCTATATTTCACATTTTACAAGCCGGACAACAGATGTGCCTCTTAGGGAGGCCGAAAAGGATGAGAGGCCGTTGGAGCGCAGAATATACGATGCTGTGCTTAAAGGGAATAAGGAGGGCACCGTTGAGCTGGTTAATGCTGCAGTACAGCAGGATATGCCCGCCTCCGGAATAGTCAATGGCTGTCTTATTCCTGCCATTAATGAGGTGGGGATTCTTTTCGATCAAAAAAAATATTTTCTTCCCCAGCTAATTCAGAGCGCCGAAGCAATGAAGGCAGGGTTCGATTGTGTTGAGCCTCTTTTAGTACAAAGCGGGGGAGGGGATGCGGCCGGAGGCACCGCTGTTGTGCTTGCTACCGTAAAGGGAGACATACATGACATAGGAAAAAATATAGTTGGCCTTATGCTTAAAAATTACGGCTTTAAAATATATGATCTTGGAAAGGACGTAAGTGCTCAAAGGATAATTTTTGAAGCAAAAAGGACGGGAGCGAAAATTATAGGGCTCTCTGCCCTTATGACTACTACAATGGTCGAAATGAAGGAGGTAATAAGGCTTGCAAGGGAGGAGCGGCTTGATTGCAGGTTCATGATAGGAGGGGCCGTTGTAGACGAAAGCTATGCGAGAGAAATAGGTGCCGACGGGTATTCTAAGGATGCCTATGATGCAGTGAAGCTTGCAAAAAGGCTTGCACAGCAATAAAAAACAATAAAAATTCTTGTTTCGAAGAAATTATTATAATATAATTATAATAATTTGGTAAATAATTTTATTATATGTCGGTGAATGTTTGGTATACAGTGGAGTGTATTAAAACACAGAGCATGGGGTCTCTTGGAATTTTGTTTTTGATTAAATTACAATTTTTCCGGGAGGCTCTATTTTTAAAATAACATGAGGAGGCGGGAGGGAATGAGCGATATAGTTGCTGTATTGGTCGGGAAAGGCGGAGAAACGGTGTCTTTTCTTGAAAAGGGTATTGTCAGGCTATATAGAAGGGAAACAGAAGGATGGCAGCTAATAAGGGAGCTTCCTTACACAGCAGAGCCGGATAAGGGAATGAAGCATATGAGGGACTTGCTCCGGAGGCTGGTTGAATTAATTGACGGGGCTAAGGCGGTTGTGGGCAGAGAAGTCGCCGGTATATCCTTCAACGTGTTTGACAATGCCGGACTCAGCATAATAGAAGCCCCGGGGAAGCCCCTTGATTTTTTGGAGCATATATGGGAGATATTAAACAGCGAAGAAGAGGAGGAGGAAGAGGACATGAGTGATCCTGAGGGCACGGAGGATATCCCGGAGAGTCCCGTGCCGGACGGGCAAGAGGGGAGCTTTTATCTTGATCTTAAAAGGCTCCAGCTGCATAAGCCCGAAATAAGCTCAAAAAAAGCCTTGCTGCCTTTCCTGAAAAATGAAACCTTTTATGAGCTTGTTGTTATATGCGCGCATGTTCCACCCTGGTTCGACAGGCAGTTTGGAGATATGGGGCTTAAATATGACTTTGTAAAAAAAGGTGAGGATGAGGTCTGCGTGACCATATACCATGATGTGTGCAGGGATTAGTGCCCTGTAACGGAATCTGTCTCCGGCAGGCCGCCGGGGTAAAAACGTCAAAAAGCATTCGTGCTGAGGAAGTGGCGCAGTATGAGTGCTTTTTATTATGCCTGCGGAAGGGCCGCAGGGCATATTTTCACAAAAATAAAGTTATAGGAAATATATATATATTTTACAATAATTCAAAATATGTTATAGTAAGAATATGGATTGTCCGCGCAAAGACCATGATGAAATTATAAGGAATGTATTAATGACAGAAAGGTGGCTGCGTTATATAAAAAAAAATTTAAAAAGGAAGATGTAATTTTATGTAAAATTTAAAAAGGAGATGTATGTTAAATGGTAAGGGTACAAAAAAAGAGAATTATAGGAATGCTTTTTATTGTGGCGGTACTGCTTATGGCAGTGATGGCCACTGCAGGTGCCGCGCCGTTATATGGAGACTGCAACGATGACGGCTATGTCAATTCCACCGATTTTTCATTGTTTAAACGGTATTTGCTGGAGACGGAAGATACATACCAGAGCCATATGGATCTTAATCTTGATAATAAGGTAAATTCGATAGACTTCAGTATTATGAAGCAATACCTGCTGGGCATAATAGAAACCCTGCCCTATGGCAGCACAAATCCGTCGGAGCCTGGTGTACTCTTAGTAGGACGCTTTGACACCAGCGACCCTGCGGGACCAAAGTTTGCATGGAGCGGCAGCACTATTAAAGCCAATTTCAAAGGCACGGGAATTAGTGCAGCCATAAGCTCTACAGGTGACAACTGGTTCAACGTAATAATAGACGGTACTGTTAAAGAGCCCATAAATGTTCCTGCGGGAAGCTCGTCGCCAATTACGCTTGCATCCGGGCTGACGGATGGAAACCACAGCGTAGAGCTGGTCAGGAGGACAGAGGCATGGGTGGGGGACACGCAATTTCTGGGCTTCACCGTTACTGACGGAAGCCTTCTGGCTCCTCCCGCGCCCTCTGAAAGGCGTATAGAATTCATAGGCGATTCCATTACCTGCGGCTATGGAAACGAAGGGGAAAGCCAGTATCAATCCTTCACCACCAAAAATGAAAATGCTTATATGGCTTACGGCGCTATAGCTGCGAGGCTTCTGGAGGCCGATCCCGTTACCGTATGCTGGTCTGGCAAGGGCCTGATGAGAAACTACGGGGGAGATACGGCAGGAGACCTTATGCCTGCGCTGTACCGTCAAATACTTCCTTATGACAAAACCAACCTGTGGGACGCAAGCAAGTGGACCCCTCAGGCGGTTGTTATAAACCTGGGCACCAATGACTTCAGCACAGGTTCTCCCGATAAGGCAGAGTTTACAGGAGCATATTCAAGCTTTGTGGACAGCATTCGGGGCCAGTATCCCGATGCGCATATATACTGTGCAATCGGGCCTATGCTGTCCGGAAATGCGCTGATAGATGTCAGAGATTATTTAAACACCGTTGTCACGCAGAAAAACTCGTCCGGTGACCAGAAGGTCTACTATATAGAGTTCCCGGTGCAGGAATGGGCAAACGGCTACGGCGAGGACTGGCACCCCAGCATAAAAACGCACCAGCTTATGGCGGAGCAGCTTGCCGCGCAGATACGTGAGGATTTGGGCTGGTAAGCGGACCGAAGTCTTTGAACCGGCAAAAAACTGCTTTTATTATTGAGGACGCTTGCGTGCGTTAGTGCGGCAGCGTCCTTCTTTTATTCCGGAGGTGCTGTCTGCTTTTCGCAGGTATTTTGAAGCCTCTTACATGACAATACAGAAATGGGGAATAATTTGACATATGTGATATTATGGAGTATATTCTAAACAATAACCTGCAAAATATTAGCTTATTTAAAAATATTAAATAAAAAGTGACATTATACTTCCGGAAGTGAAGGCGGATTATGGTGAAGGAAATGCTTACAAGGAATTCGAATAAAAAATAATTAAAAATAAGAGGGTTATGCTTAAATGAAAGAAATATCAGAATCTGTAATTATAAAAAATTTTTTTGTCATTGCAGGTTTATTGTCAATATTTTTAATAATTAACGGGTGCAGCGGCAATAGTGATAGTCCGGCAGACAAAAATGCCTCCGGTACACTTAAAATGTATATGTATTCTTACGACGAAGCTATCCAGCCTGCCATCAGCAGGTTTAATGATTTCAGCAGTATAAAAATCAATGCCGATGTTGTAAACGGAAGTAGTCAGGCTGAGCTGGAGGAGTACAGAAATAAAATCACCACCTCTATTTTGGCGGGAGAAGGTCCCGATATTATTGTGGATTATCCGGCAACATTTCCTTCATTATGGAAAATGGCACAAAACGGTGCATTCTGTGACTTAAATGAGTATATAGATAAGGACAGCGGCTTTAAGCTTTCGGATTATTACAGCCAGCCTATGGAGGGCGGAGTGATAAACGGCAAAAGGTATTTTATGCCTGTAAGCTTTGCAATTCAGCTTATGTGGTCAACGGAGGGCATATTAAATAAATATGGTATTAATATTAATGAAGATAATTGGACCTGGGAGGAATTTGTTAAATGCTTTAGAAAGTTTTCTTCTGCAAACGAAAATAGAGACGATAAGTACTTCGCAGGGGCAACCTTTGGATTTGAATCTATTATTCTGGGCTGCTGGCCTGAATTTGTTGATTACTCAAATAAAAAGACATATTTTAATTCAAGTGCCTTTATGGAAATGCTGGAGGCATATAAGGCTGTATATCCTAAAATTCTCCCTGACAGCAAGCTTGAAATGCCGGAGCTGTATTTTAAGTTTATGAAAGAGGAATCGCTGATCTTTGTAAGGCAGAGCTCGACCTTGTGGTCTTTGTGGCTGCATAATACGGCGGTAAACAAGCTGCTGGGCTCTGAAATGAGGGTATACCCATTCCCATATGGGGCGGGGGGGACAAAAATAAATGGGCAGATATATAGGTTCGCGGCTGTAAATGCTGCCAGCAGATACAAGGAGGAAGCCTTCGAGTTTGTTAAGCTTCTTTTATCGGAGGAGTCCCAGAGTAAGAATGAGGAAGAATTTTCATGGCTTCCTGTAAATAAAAAAGCCTATGAGAGGGCAAAAAAGAAATATGCCGGAACGGAAGGAAATGACAAGAGTATATTGAATTTCAGCCCGGAGGGAAGCCAGCAATATACATCTGTTTCTTTGCAGGATGAGCTCTTGCTTAAGCTGGATGGATATTTGAATAATATGGATAGGTGCTCATATATTGATAACAACATACTCCAGATTATTAAGGAGGAGGTACAGGCCTATATTGCAGGGAGGCAGGATGCGGACCAGACGGCAAGGGACATAGACAATAAGTCCGCGTTGTATATGGAGGAGTAAAGGCGAGGGGGTGAGACGATGCCTGGTGTTGAAAAGGGAATTTTAAAGGGGCTGCTTGTACTGCTGGCTTTATTGCTGCTTACCTCCTGCTCCGAGCAGGATACGGTTCAGAGAGACAGCAGTTTTCAGAAGGATGTAAGCAGTATGGCGTTAAAGATTTATGTATGCAGGGACGTGAGAGGAGATTATATTAAGGAGGCCTGTGAAGAGTTTAATAAAAACAGCGATAATATAAGTATAGAGGTCACCGACTTTGGAGAGGATTTTATCGCCTATTGCAATAAGACATCCACTGAGCTTATGGTGGGTGAAGGCCCTGATATTATAACAATGAACACTTCTACATTTTCGTCTATACATAAGGCTGTGTCTTCGGGTGCTTTTTATGGACTTGATGTTTTATTTGAAAAGGATAAGGATATTAACTTATCCGATTATAATGAGAAGGTATTGGAGTCCGGAGTATTTAACGGCAAGAGATACCTTGTACCATTAGACTATAATATCAATGTATTGACAACCACGGAGGAGAAGCTGGACAGGGACAATTTTACTATACCCGATACCGGTAAATTTGATTGGGAGGAAATATCAGGAATAGTAGATTTATATATTTTGAAAAATAAAGAAAAATATTTTTTTGAATGGATGAATCCTATTGTATTTTTTCAGACCAGCGGGCTTGATTTTGTGGATGCGCAGAATAAAACTATGGGCTTTACTTCCCCGGAGTTTATAAAACTGCTGGAGCTTTATAAGAAGGTCTATAATGCTTCAATTCCGGAAAAGTTAATAAAACAAAAGGACTATGACTATAATTTTATGGACAGCAGCAGTCTGGTGTTTATAGATAATAATTTTATGAACAAAGGAACCGCGGCTCTTTATGGAACTGAAAAAAGAAAGATATATCCTATTGAAATGTCGGGAATGGAAGGAAAGGTAACAGCTTTTCCGTATGCGCTTGCGGGTATAAACCCAAGGTGTGGAGATAAGAAAGCTGCATTTGAATACATAAAGCTGCTTATATCGGAAAAAATGCAAAAAAGCCCAAAGCTGCAGTCTGTTCCCGTAAACAATGCTGCCTTCAGATACGGGAGACAGGAAGGTAATGAGTATGACGAACTGGCTGTAAAGCTTAGTGAGAATATAGGAAGGTGTGAGATCTTTGAAGGGGGAGTATACACTATTATGAAGCAGGAGATAGAGGATTTTATGAATGGCAGAAAAACGTCCAAGGAAGCTGCCGGAAATATACAGGACAGAGTGGGAATCTATCTCAATGAATAGATGTGAAAATGATAAAGTAAGGAGCATATATTTTGGTAGGGAAAAGTCATTTCATTTTATTTTTATTAACCATAGCCCTCATGCTTTCAAGCACGGCCTGTACTGATCGGGAAAAGGACGCGGAAGCCGCAAAGGAGGGCACACAGAGTAGCGGGAAGACGCTCAAGGTCTATTACGGAAATTGGCACCACAGTCTCAATGCAAGCGTACTGAGAGACTTTAAGGAGCTTCATAAAGATATAACCATTGAGGAGGAAAGCATTAACTTAAATGATTTTGACGCATTTAGAAAAAGGTTTACAACAGAGCTTATGGCGGGCGAAACTGCCGACATTATATCTCTTCCTGGCTACTGCTTTCCGGGAGGAAGTAATCTGATGGCATCAGGAGCACTCTATGATCTTAATCCGGTTATCGCGGAGGATAAGGAATTTAAGCTTGGAGATTATAATGAGGTTGTCATGGACACAGGGGTATATGAAGGCAAAAGATACGTTATACCGGTGGATTATATCTTTTATTATATGGATACATATAAAAGTATTCTGGACGAAAGCAATATAGAGTTAGATTTATCCAACTGGACTTGGGAGGTCCTAACTGATATAACCGAGAAGTTCCACAGGGGAAATAAAGGTACAGCCCGGTACTCTTTTTTATGGTTTGATATTCTGCATATTCTATCCTCCGGTAGAAATACTTTTGTTGATTATGAGGCAAAAACATCAGGCTTTAATTCCCCGGAGTTTATAGCCATATTAAATATTTATAAGAGGCTCCTTCCTTCCGTATGTCCTGAAGATGAAAGGGAAAGCCTTAGTGCTGATGTTGAAAAATGCTTGAATACCGTTCTGTTTGGAATAAGAAGCGGAGGAATACCGGATATAGTTACAAGTAATAACATTGTGAAAAAAGCAGAAGGGGAAGATGCAATAATACTTCCCTGTCCTTCAGTGGATGGTGAAATGTATACGCCAAGCTATGTCAGCAACGCGGTGGCGATTGCCTCAAAATGCAGGTATCCGAAAGAGGCCTTCGATTTTATTAAGATCATACTGTCGAAAAAGAAACAGGTGAACTCATTAATTAACAATCCCGTAAACAAGGCGGTACTGGATGAGAATATACGGAGTCTTGAACTCAAGAAGATAAGTCAGGAAAATATAAAAAGGATTACAGATATTGTGGCAAACGTAAGAGACTGCGATTTCGGAGACGACTCCTATAGCAGCATAGTAAGAGGCGAAATGGATGACTTTATCAGCGGGAGGAAGACTGCCGAGCAGACTGCGAAGACTATAGACGAAAAGGTCACCTTGTTTTTGAATGAATAGAGGGGAGCCTATGATACATTTGCAGTCAGATTGAGTGAAATATTTTGGGAAATAATTTGACATTTTTATTATGATAAAATAAACTCTAGACAATAAATTACAAAATAATGATTAATTGTAAGGAATGTAATAAAATATATAATAGCAGCATCACGGGGGCGGAAAATGTCATTTACTCAAGAAAATAAACTTCTTTTCAAAAGGCTCTTTGGTCTTTTAAAACCATATACAAAGAGGATAGTCATAATTCTTATATGTATCACTGCATCTTCGGGAATAGGTATGCTCCTTCCGCAGTTCAGTAAGCAGATTATGGATAAGGGTCTGCTCGTAAAGAACCTGGGTGTGGTGATTAAATTCTCACTCTTTACTCTTGTTCTGGTATTAACAGATCAGATGATAGGATTGCTTGAGACCAGGTATTATTCATATGTAAACTCCGTATTCCAGCACTCCCTTCTTAAATCTGCCTTTAAGCATATACTTAAGCTTAAAATGCATTATTTCAGCAATACCAATTTTGCCGAAATAATGAGCAATGTGGGCATGGATGTGGGAAATGTTTCAAGAATATGCGACAAGGGCATTTTTATAATAATTTCCCAGGTGTTGAGGATTATAGGAGGCGTAATCGGACTTTTATTGATTGACTGGAAGCTCACATTAGTGGTTGTCTGTATTGCTCCTGTCAGGTATTTCACTGTGAAGTACCTTGCGTCAAAAAGGAAGCGTGTATTTGAGGAGTATATGGAGCATAACCGCAAATTTTCTTCATGGTATGGCGACTGCATAGGGGGAGTCAAGGAAATTAAGCTGTGGGGTACGGACAGGATAAAGCTGGGCCAGTTTATCAGCAAGCAGAGGGATATTGTTAAAATCAATATTAAGCTGGCCCTCCTGGATGAAATCAATAAATTCTCCGAAAACATTACCTATCAGATTATCGCTAATGCATTATATATACTGGGGGCATATATAGTCTTCAACAGTAGCCTTTCCATAGGCGGGCTGTTTGCGTTTATGACCTACAGTGCCTATGTTACACAGCCCATATCCGCAATATTGAATATCGGCTATAACTTTTCAAATATAATACCATCTGCAAAAAGGTTTTTTGATTTCCTTGATATGGAAAGTGAAGTTGATAACGGGAGAGAAAAACAAATAAGATTAAGTGGCAATGAAATTAAAGGCGGTATCATATTTGAAAATGTAGACTTTTCATATAAAAAGGGTGAGAAGGTTTTAAATAATATAAATTTTGAGATTAACGCAGGAGAAAAGATTGCAATAGTAGGTACAAACGGCTCAGGAAAAAGCACTATTATTAATCTTTTACTGAGATTTTATAAGCCTGAAAACGGAAAAATTCTAATTGACGGAATGAATATAAATAAAGTTAAATTAAGAGACCACAGGAGTTTGATTTCAGTAGTAAGTCAGGACTTGTACCTGTTTAATACAAGTATTCAGGAGAATATATCCAATGGGGTTAAAATTGATAATTTCAAGCTGCTTAAGGCTGTTAAGGAAAGTGGTGCCCATGACTTTATTGAGGCGCTGCCTCTAAAATATAAAAGTGAGGTAGGAAGAAACGGTTCAATGCTTTCAGGGGGAGAACGGCAGAAAATAGCCATGGCAAGAGCACTGGTCAGGGATACAAGTATAATGGTACTGGATGAGGCCACAGCAAATTACGATGCTGAGTCGGAAGCCAAGGTGAATGAGGTATTGAGCAGGAATGCATCGGGGAAAACCGTTATTGTCATAAGTCATAAACCGGACATACTGAAAAGGGTTGATAAAATCATAGTGGTCGATAATGGCAGAATAGCCGATTTTGGACGGCATGAGGAACTGTACGAAAGAAGCGGGATATACAGGGAATTGACAAATATACATAGGGATTTTGGAAAAATGGTTGTTTAGTTGTTTTGAATCCTGTTATTAAACCTCGGAAATAATAGGATTCAAATATACAACCTGTTTAAAAGATATCGGGGGCTTTTGGGCAGGTATTTTGCAAAATGAGGGGGGGTGAAAATATGAAAAAATTAGGCAAAAAGTTAATATTTTCAAGAAATACCATTGAGTCTTATTGCTCTTGTTATTGTGGTTGTGGTTGTGATATTTCTTGTGCTTGTGGAAAATATGAAGTTCAATCAAATAATAAGCCTACCGATACTTATGATAGCTCTTATAGAAATCATGGAAGTACAGAGCCTGGTGGTGCAATTGTAATGCAGCTATAATTTAGTATGTAAAAATAAATCTAATCAATAGAAGCATGCTTCTATTGATTAGATTTATCATTAAGATTAAACATAGAGGAGCTATATATGATAAATAAAAATCCATTTATCCATCTTTTAAAAACCAGAGGTGGATACTATCTTTATGATGTAAATAAAAATGTCATTATATCCATAGGCAAAGATGTATATGATTTTCTGGATAAAACACCCAATAAGAATTCACAGCAGGGAATTTTTGAAGCAGTTGAAAAAATGAAGTCTAAAGGATATCTGTCTTCAAAAAGAGTTAGTGAAATAATTCATCCAATGGACGAGGTACTGATGTATTATTTGAATAATAAGATGAAAATGATTATTTTGCAAGTTACTCGTCAATGTAACCTAAGATGTGAGTATTGTGTGTATTCCGGAAATTATGAAAACAGAAGCCATTCTAGCGAAAGAATGAGTTCGGAAATTGCAAAAAAAGGAATAGATTTTCTCATAGATCATTCAAGAGATTCTCGAAATGTTGCCATCGCTTTCTATGGAGGGGAGCCCTTGTTGGAATTTGAGCTAATTAGGGAATGCGTAGAGTATGCAGAAGAAAAATTTGAAGGTAAGAAAGTGTTATTTACATTTACGACAAATGGAACTCTTTTGTATGATAACGTTCTGGAATATGTGCGACAGCATAATTTCCATATAGTAATAAGTCTTGACGGACCTGGAGAAGTACATAATAAAAATAGAAAGTTTGCTTCGGATTGTAGAGGGTCATTTGACAAGGTAATGAAGAATCTTGAAAATATAAGGGATAAATATCCTGATATTTTTAGCAAGTTAAGCCTACATGCTGTTGTAGATAGAAGAAACGATTTTGGTTGCATAAATAATTTTTTTTCAAATGACAAAGTTGTTAAAGATACAAAATTTACTCTATCATTTGTTTCAGAGTATTATTTAAAAAAAGCTATTAGTACCTCTCATGATTTCCATAAAAAAATTATTTACGAATATTTTAAGCTTTTTCTTTCAAAACTTGGACGTCTGGATGAAAAATATGTTTCAAAGCTTGCATTGCCATACTATCTTGAAATGGAGAAAAGATATAAGCAATTAGTTCCAGTAAAAGAATTGAATGATAAAATGCATCATGGTGGTCCATGTATTCCTGGAGCCCAAAGACTGTTTATAAATGTAGAGGGAGAGTTGTTTCCGTGTGAGAGAGTGAATGAGACTTCTAAATTAATGAGAATTGGAGATCTTGTAAATGGCTTTGATATGGAAAAAGTAAGAAATATACTAAATATTGGAAGTATAACTGAAGGAAATTGTAAAGAGTGTTGGGCTATAAGGTTCTGCGGATTGTGTGCAGCAGCAGCAGATGATTCTACAGAACTTTCGGATACAAAAAAACTTTCTCATTGCAAGAATGTGAAAAATACTATAGATAGTATATTTAAAGATATTTGTGCTTTAAAAGAAAAAGGATTTGACTTTGAAAGCACCGATTTAAAAATTGTTTAATATTGGGAGGATAATGCATATGGCTGAGAGGTTGATTGTATTTCCATATAACATTCAATTTGCTCCTATTTTAAGGCATAAGGAACTTTTTAAAGGCTATGAGATAAGTAACCTTATATCATTAAACGGATGGGGACTAAATGGGAGGGACGCGGGATGTGCTGATGAAGGAGAATATATTGGTATAACAGTTCAAGTTAATTTTGAAGAAGCCCTTGAAAGATGTGATACTGTTATGTTTATCGAATCACAGGCCGCACTTGACTTTCAAAAGGTGATTTACCCTAGGATTATTAAAGCAATAGAAGCAAATAAAAATATTATTTGCACAGTAAAACTCTGCGAGGAAGATTGTAAAGCTATAAAATCTATGTGTAGCAATAAAGGAGTATATTTTAAATGTTTTGAATATAATAAAAGTGAGAATTTAAGAGAATTAAAGGAAGAAGAATCTATAATTAAAGTAAATACACCAGTAATTTATGTATTGGGAATATCTGAAAACACACATAAGTTTGAGCTTCAGCTATCTTTAAGAGAAAAACTGATGAGTGCAGGATATAAAGTAAGTCAAATAGGATCAAGACATTATTGTGAACTGTTGGGCTTTCACTCTTTTCCTGGATTTATTATGCATTCTGGAGTGTCAGAGTCTAATAAAGTAGTTAAGTTTAACAGGCTAGTTAAAAATATTGAGAAATATGAGATGCCTGATTTGATTATAATAGGAATTCCGGGAGGAATAATGCCCTTTAATGACCAGTTTCCAAATAGATTTGGAATACTGGCATATGAAGTCGCACATTCTGTGATGCCAGATGTAACGATATTAAGTACTTTTTATCAAGATTATAAAATTGATTATTTTGATATGCTATCTAAGTTGATAAGGTATAAATTTGGATTTGAGGCCGATTGCTTTAATGTAGCAAATAATTATCTGGACTGGGAGCGGTCAAAGGAGGAAAATTTACTATCATACGCAGTGATAGCCTCAAGTTTTGTTGATAACAAAAACAAATGTTATAATAAATTAGAACGTCCAGTTTATAACATCTTAAACTCTGACGACAGGGACAAAATGGCTTGTTTCTGCATTAGTAAACTTGCTGAGTATGGTAAATATGGAATTATATGAAAGGGATATTCTAAAGCAATTACCTTTAACTGATACATTAAAACATAAAAAGAAGGGGAAGTATATTATCTTATGAATAAAAATTCTGTCATTTTATTTTTATTAGCTATAGTCCTCGTGTTTTCAAGCACGGCCTGTACTGATCAGGAAAAGGATGCGGAAGCCGCAAAGGAGGGTACACAGAGCAGCGGGAAAACACTCAAGGTGTATTACGGGAATTGGTATAATAGCCTTAATTCAAGTGTTATAAGAGACTTTAAGGAGCTTCATAGGGATATAACCATTGAGGAGGAAAGCATAAATTTAGACGATGCTGATTCATTTAAGAAAAGGTTTACAACAGAGCTTATGGCGGGAGAAACTGCCGACATTATATCCCTGCCTGCAGGCTATTTTCCGGGCGGAAATAAATTAATGGCATCAGGTGCGCTCTGTGACCTTAACCCCATTATCGCGGAGGATAAGGAATTTGAGCTTGGAGACTATAATGAGGTTGTCATGGACTCCGGGGTGTATAAGGGCAAACGGTATGTTATACCTGTAGATTATGGGTTCAGCTACCTTTATACATATAAAAGTCTGCTGGACGAAAACAACATAAGGCTGGATCTGTCCAATTGGACCTGGGATGCTCTGCATGATATAATCAAGAAATTTAATAAGGCGAATAAAGGTAATATTAAGTATTCCTTCCTGAAATTTAATATTGGGGATATCCTATACTCCGGTAAAAATACTTTTGTGGATTATGAAGCAAAGAGATCAAGCTTTAATTCTTCTGAGTTTATAGATGAATTAAATATCTACAAGGATATTCTTTCCACGGTATGTCCGGAGGAAGAAAGAGGAAGTCTCAGTGCTGATGTTGAAAAACGCTTGAAGACCATTCTGTTTGGGATACAGAGCGGAGGGATATCTGATATGATTTTAAGTAATGATATTGTAAAAAAAGCAGAGGGAGAGGATGCAATAATACTGCCCTGCCCTTCCATGGACGGGAAAATGTACACGTCAGGCTCTGTATACAATGCGGTGGCAATTGCCTCAAAGTCTAAGTATCCAAAAGAGGCCTTTGATTTTATCAAGATTATATTATCGGAAAAGAAGCAGGTGAATTCACTAATCAGCAATCCCGTAAACAAGGCGGTACTGGATGAAGCTATCCAGAATCTCAAGCTTAACAAGGTAAATGAGGAAAACATAAAAAGGATTACAGACATGGTGGCAAACATAAAAGACTGTGACTTTGGAGACGACTCTTATAGCATAATAAGCGGCGAAATGGATGACTTTATCAGCGGGAGGAAGACTGCCGAGCAGACTGCTAAGACTATAGACGAAAAGGTCACCTTGTTTTTGAATGAATAGGAGGGGTTTTGACGATGTTAGAATGTGCCAATGAGGTTAATGCAAAACTTAAAATGATATTTATAAACAGGTTTTCCATAAATATTGACGGTTTCAGCAGTGACATGAGGAATGTGGAATTGCTGGATAGTGGTTTAGGACTGGCAGCCAGGGATCTATTATACCTTTACTTTGATATCGAAAGGGAGTTTGGCATTTCCATTCCACAGGAGGACATTGCGGCGGGGAGGTTCGATACCTTCAGCAACATAGCGGAAATTACAGCAAACCAGCTTTATAAAAAGCAAAAGGATGCAGTATGACGGATGAAAGCGATGCATATAGCCATAATAGACGACGGAGTGAATGAAGGGCTGTACGGCACGGGAGAGCTTATACATAACATAGAGATTACCTCTGGGCTGGACATACGGAAAAGGGAAGGCTATGATCCTTTTTTGCCCTCACATGGAACAACCTGCGCGGCCATAATAAAAAAGTATGCGCCCCATGCAATGCTGTCAAGCATAAAAATACTGGATATTGCTTCCATGAAGGGTATGAAGGGACAGCTTATAAGGGCTCTGGAATGGTGCTGTGATAACGGAATACGTTTGGTCAGCCTTAGTCTCGGTACGATTTACTACAGGGATTTCCCGGAATTAGAAAAAGTGGTTAAAGCTATAGTGCGGAAAGGGGCGGTGATAGTTGCGGCTTGTAATAATCGGAATGTTTTTACATGCCCGGCGTCACTTAAAGGAGTTATAGGTGTAAAATGTGCTGCCCCGGATAGCTTTAAAGAGGGCGAATATATCTATAGCCCTTTTGCCCCGGACGGAATAGAAATAACCGCGTGCGGCAGCCACAGACTGGTGAAATATACGGGGGAAAGCAAAATTACATCATCCTGCAACAGCTTTGCTGCACCTATGGCAACTGCACTGGTACATGAAATGATGGCTGGAAGCCCGGACATATCTATTGAGGAAATAAAAGAGGAATTGAGGAAAAATTCTCTTTGTAATGCTGAAAATAAGCGTAAAGATCTACACAATGTATATAGCTATATTCTGGATGATATAGACATACCCATTGTAATGTTCTATAATTATACAGATGAGAGCTTGAATGGTATCAAATGCAAACTATGCCATATGTTTCGGGAAGACGGATACAACTGCATTTTGGCATGTGAAAAGGAAGAGGGGGCAAATCCCGTAAATGGAATTGTTGAAATAGGGAGCTGCATGCCTGAAAGTAATAGTATAAGCGTTGAGGGTCTTAAAATTATTTACAGAGTCTATGACCCTGACATAGTTATAGCGGCAATAGATGCCCACCGTGCAAAGAGAGAATTTTTTGAGAGGCTTGAGGCTGCGGTAAAAGCCGATATAAGGATTTTTGCGGTGAATCATAAGCGGGAAAGGGTTTTAGAATATATTGCAAGGGCTGACGACAGCAAGGCTGTTTTGCTTCTCTTAAAAGGAAAAGCCCAAATAGAGAACTATAACGGTGCAAGAATTTTTAATTATTATGATGAAAACAGTGTTGATGAGCTATACAGGCATCTTCTGTGTCTGCTTAGAAATGACGGAGGATAGGTCATGAAGGCTTTTGCCGGGGATAAAAAGAGAAAGCATATGGGTCTTAAGTCAAAGCAGTCTGTCGCTGGCTTTATATTTGCGCTCCCAAGCCTTGCCGGCTTTGCTGTGTTTTTTGCCGTGCCTTTTGTAATCAGCCTTTACTACTGCTTTACAGAAGGTGTTGCAGGAATCCGGTTTGCGGGCCTGAAAAATTTTAATGATCTTCTGCACAGCGGCTCCTTTGTGCTCGCTTTTAAGAATACGCTTGTATTTAACCTGATAGGCGTACCCCTTATAATTACTCTCTCCTTTTTATTTGCCCTGCTTTTAAACAGGCAAATCAAAGGTCTGGCTTTTTTCAGGAGCTTTTTTATACTGCCTCTGGTAATACCCGTCGCTTCCGTCATACTTGTATGGAATATAATGTTTAATGAGTACGGAGTTCTTAACGGCATTCTTTCAAATTTCAATTTGCAGCCGGTGGACTGGTTAGGGAGCGACTGGTCAATGGCGGTTCTGATTATACTGTACCTGTGGAAAAACTGCGGCTATAATATGATACTGTTTGCGGCAGGCTTAAACAGCATTCCGAATGAATATTACGAATCTGCACGCATTGACGGGGCAGGGTGGTATACCTGCCTTAGTAGAATTACAATCCCGTTCCTGATCCCGACAGGCTTTTTTGTAGTGATGATATCCGTTATAAATTCCTTTAAGATATTCAGAGAGGCATATTTGCTTGCAGGGAGCTATCCCAGCCTCAGGATATACATGCTCCAGCATTTTATGAATAACAACTTTTTTAATTTATCCTATCAGAGGCTTACTACGGCGGCGTTCTTTATGTCTGCGGGAATAGCCCTTCTGGTGCTTATGCTGTTTAAAATAGAGGCCAGGTTCGGGAGGAATATATGAAATGAGCGGCGGAAGGAAATGCCGTGCCAGTATGGGCAGAGGCATTATTAAATATTTTGTGCTTATATGTATTTCGGCAAGCTTTCTGTTTCCTGTGCTCTATATGATCACCAATTCCCTTATGTCAAGCACTGAGGTGGAAAAAGCCTACAGCGCAATTGCAGATGGCGGCGAGCCCGGGGAGGACGGGTCTTTTAGCGCCGTATTTAAGCTTATACCTGAGAAGGTCAGCCTGTACCAGTACTATAATGCCCTTTTAAGAAAACCAAGGTTTCTTATGATGTTCTGGAATTCCGTTATTATGACGCTTCCCATAATGGCAGGGCAGATGGCTGTTTCCGCTCTGGCTGCTTATGCCTTCAGCAAGCTGGGCTTTCCCTTTAGCAAAAGGATTTTTTTCATATATATAATAGTAATGATGATGCCGTTTCAGGTGACTCTGGTGCCCAACTATATAATTCTTAAAAAGCTCAGCCTGCTGGAAACATACTCGGCAGTTATTCTGCCGGGGGTATTTTCAACCTTCGGCGTCTTTCTGCTCAGACAGTTTATGATGTCCATACCGGATGAGTACTGTGAGGCTGCCAAAATTGACGGAGCGGGATATTTAAGGACCTTTACCCGGGTGCTGCTGCCTCAATGCAAGGGCGGAGCGGCATCGCTTGCAATATTGGTGTTTATAGACAACTGGAATATGGTTGAGCAGCCCCTTATTTTTTTAAAGGATGAGGCAATGTATCCGCTTTCTATTTTCCTTTCAAGGATAAACAGCGGAGAAATAGGCATAGCCTTTGCCTGCGGGGTATTTTATATGATTCCCGCGCTTTTGATATTTTTGTATGGTGAGAATTACTTTATAGAGGGGATAGAATTATCGGGCATAAGGTAGAGCTGCTTCTTAGCTTAAACTATACAGGATGAAATTTTGTTAAAGAGCGGTAATTTTTTAAGGGATGGGATGTACGATGAGGGATTTGCAGATAGCCGGGAAGTCCGGCATGAGAAAAAGAATTATAAGAAATACGGGACTGGCTTTTATTGCCGTTACCCTGCTCCTTACGTTTTTTTCAAAAACGATAAATAACCTTCTGCTGCCCGAGGTTGAATATACCGTCATAAGATCAGGCAAGCTGACATGGAATATAAATTCAAAAGGAGAGGTATTCCCGTTAAATATAGAGAATATAAGCTGCTACGGGAATTGGAAGATCCTTGATGCAAGAGTGGGGGAGGGAGATGAGTTTTTAAAGGGAGATGTGCTTGCGGTTATAGATACGGGAGATATTTCTCTGGAAATAAAAAGAAGCGAATTAGCCCTGCTTAAAATGGAAAATGAGCTGGAAAGATATAAAAACGGGTTTCAGCCCATAGACTTAGAGGAGTATGCTCAAAATGCCGAGGTAGCGTTAAAGGCTGTTCAACACGCAAGGAAGGTCTTGTCTGCTGAAGAAAGCCTGTATGACGGGGGGGCTGTGCCTCTTGAAAGCGTGAATAGTGCCAGAGACCGTCTTGATAGTGCTGAAAGAGAGTATGCAGATAAGAAAAAGCTTCTTGCCGGGAAACAGACTGAGAGGCAAAAGCTGGAGGATGATTATAGCCGTACCGTCAAGGAAAAGGTTGCTGAAATAGAGCTTTACAGTCTGGAGCTTGAGGAGAAAAAGAAAAATTTGCCTGAGGACGGGCTGCTGAGGGCTCCCTTTAATGGTATTGTAAAGACCGCTTTTATTCAAAAGGGGGCTTCATTTACGGGGGGACAGGTGCTTTTTGAGACGATTGAAAAGGAAGAGGGGCTTTGTATTAAATGGACACTGGACTTACCTGCCGCAGAAGAGGTTGATAAAAATGACGCTGTAGTATTTACTGAGGCGGAGGGTGCAAAAAACAGCTTTAACGGAACAGTAAATGAAAAGAAATACATCCATGGGGAGAGCAGATATGAATTTGTCAGCCTTATCAAGGAAGCGGAGGGTGAGCTTGAAATAGGACAAAAGGTTGATATTTCAATCGCCAAATCAAGTGTGCCGTATCCTATGCTTATACCCAGCAGCAGTGTGATAAGAGAAGGCGGAAAGGATTATCTTTTTATTGTTAAGGAGAGAGAGGGAGTATTGGGAAAGGAAAATTATGTGGAGAGGTACGAGGTTGAAGTACTGGATACTGACGCTTTTAACAGTGCAATAACGTCTAATGAAGCGATTACCGGCAATGACAAAATCGTTTCCTTCAGCAGCAAGGCATTGTCCGATAAAATACAGGTCAAATTGGGGTGAGGGCTTTTGAGTACGGGTAAAGCGGGGCGTTATGCGCCCATCAGGCTTGCTTTTATGCTGTCGTGCATGTTCTTTCTGGTGATCTCTATGCACAATATTGCATCCGGCTTTAGAGGTATCAGTAAAAACAACTATACAGAAAGAATTGAAATAAATATAAAAAATAAATTCATAGATCAACAAAATTTAATGGACTATGGAGACATGCTGGCATTAAAAAGATATTTTTCATCGGGTAAGGTTTCATATATGAATGAGATCGATGCGGCGGCGGGATATGGAGCGACCCTTTTACCTGTTAAAGTAGTGCTTGCGGGTGAGGATTTTGAGCTTTTTTCAGAGGCTGAAATGATAAGGGGAGCTTTTTTGGGCAGGGATCAGCACAGATACGGCCGAAAGGCTGCAATAATAAGTGACAGGCTTGCCGAGAAGCTTTTTACAACATACGATGCTATTGGAAATGATATAGCGATTGGGGAAGAAAAATATAAAATAACAGGGGTTTACCACAGCAGCCGTTCACTTCTTTCTTTTATGAGCTCAGATGGAATAGAGAGAATATATGTGCCTTTTGAGAGTATGCAGGAAAACAATTCACTTGGAATAGATACTGTTTTTATTAAGGATAAAAATTTGGAGGAGGAGCGCTTTAAGGAAAACAGGACGCTGAATATACTGAGAGAAAAAACCGGAGCCGATTTGACGGCATACAGAATTACCGACTTTTACACATGGTGTGCTTTTTTGGAGCAGCCGTTGCAGGTATTTATTTTTTTTATGGCGATGCTTGTCATATTTATGCTGGCAGTATATTTTATGAAGTGCATCATATTTTTCAGCGGTTACCTCAGAGGCTGCATGCAAAACAAGTACTTTTTTGAAATGCTTGTAACGGAAAAAGCACGTATTGCTTTATTTTTAGCGGCCCTGTCAGTTATATCGGCGCTTATGGGCCTTACATTATGGCTGGCAGGGTTTAAGCCGCTCATTCCCTATCAATATATTCCTTATGATAATATATTTGACCTGGGCTTTTATCTGGAAAAGCTCATTCAGTATGTGCACGCTTCCAACCAATTGCAGGGATATATACCTACATCTCTTGAAATGTACAGGAAAAATGCCTCGCTAATAATAAATCTTTTATCTGTTTTTTTAGCGGCTGTTTTTATATTAACCGTTTTTGAAATCAGGTTGTATAAGGCCTGCATAAAATCCCCTGGAAACCTGTTTCTGCTGCTGCCGGTTTCAGGTGCCGCCTCTGTTGCCATATCCTTTGGAGCGTGCACGGCCTGCGGGTTTAAGTATTCACTCCCCCTTAAAAGCCTTGCAGTTGTGATCGCATTTCTTTTATTTGCATTAAAGTATGGCAAGGATTTCAATTTTACAGCATTAACAAAATTAAGAGCCCCTGTATAATGTTATCAGAGGTTACATAATATCAAAACACAACTCTATGCAATTTATCAAATAAATGGAATATAATCCATCTAATTGAGAAAGCTAAACTTTTTTAGAGATATAGGTATAAAGTCCTAAATGCTTGATATAAAAGAGATTCGACTTTTAGCATCTATAAAATGGAATTAAACCTTTCTATTGACAAAATTCAAAATTCTGTGTATACTTGTGTTAACAAAAAATGCTATTATATATATAATTAAAAAATAATAGCTCTAGCAAGTAAAAATTTAATTTATAGTAATTATTTTTGTTAATTGCTTTTAAAGTAATATAAATACATTTTTAGCTTGTTTTTTATAGGAATTATGTATTTTTGTAGAGTAATACGTGTATATTAAAATTATTCAGCAGGAGCAATGTATGGGAAAAATAAGGCTTTTTTGTCTTCCATATGCTGGGGGGTCAGCATCAGTATTTAATAAATGGAGAACATATCTTGACAGCCGAATCGAGCTGGTACCTTTAGAGCTTGCGGGAAGAGGAAGAAGAATGAACCAGCCCTTTTATGGCAGTGTCCATGAGGCTGCAGACGATATTTACAGCAGTATATCTCAAAGTCTTGACGGCTGTCCGTATGCATTTTACGGCCATAGCATGGGGACCGTTATTGTGTATGAGGTGTGCAGAAGGATTGTGCAAAACGGCAGGACAAGCCCTTGTCATGTTTTCGCTTCGGGGCGCTATGCCCCGCATATCAAAAAAAATGAAAAGGAACTGCACGCGTTGCCTGAGGATGAGTTTAAGGAGGAAATATTGAAAATAGGCGGCACGCCAAAGCAAATATTTGAGGACCCGCAGCTGACGCAGATATTTTCTCCTGTTTTAAGAGCCGATTACAGAATTATTGAGTGCTATAAACATGCTGAGAGCAATATAAGCCTTAGCTGCCCTATAACCGTGCTTAGCGGAAGGTCCGACAGTATTACCCATGGACTTGATCAGGAGAACGAGATGCTCGGCTGGCCAAAATATACTTCCGGTCTCTGTAAGATGCATGAGTTTGATGGGGGGCATTTCTTTATATTCGATTATATAAAAGAAATTGCAAATATTATAAACAGTAGTATTGCAGAATAATGTAAGGGGGGAGCATGTAGTGCTGGACAGCGGTTTATCTTTTATTATTGTGGGAGTATTGGCGATAGTGACCTTGATTACGCTCTACTATTTTATGGTTTTGATAAAAGAGGTTATTAAAGGGCAGCGGCGCTTTAAGTGGAACGGTGCAAGGGGGGCGGGAACCATTATTTTGTCTCTGGCGCTTATGTCACTGTTTGCTTATTGCATGTACAGGGCACCGTATATACTGTTTAACGGCATGTCCTGGACCTTTATGCAGCAATTAGGTCCTCAGATTATGATAACTGCCATAGCCTCACTGGCTATAGCGATACCTGTCTTTTACCTGTATTTTCTTGCCGGATATTTCTTTCCAAAGCCTGATGACAAGCCGTTTTTTATGATAATTGTACTGAGTGTGATAAGCGGAATGGGAAATTCTCTTGTCGTTTTCATTATAAATGCCACCTTGAACAGGAGCATAGATGCCGAGACAAGAAGGTCGGGAATCGAAAGCGGCCTGTATATCTACTTTATACTGGGAATTATTCTTTTTACAGTAAGCGCCATGGTTGTAAGGAAGAAGCTTATTATGATTACAAGCAACGTTGTGTATGACAAAAGGATGGAAATAATAAACAAGCTTCTTAAAGCTCCGTTTTATAAGTTTGAATCCCTGGAGGAGGGAAAGACCTCGGCGGCATTAAATAACGACACCGAAACGGTCAGCGGGGTTGTAAATATGATTGTCAATGGTCTGACAGGAATAATAACCATGGTGACGTGCTTTATATATCTTGGAACGCTGAATTTATACGGCATGCTTTTCTCAATACTGGTAATTTCCCTTGCGGTATTCCTTTTTATACAGGTCAGCCGTTCGGCCGAGAAGATATTTGAAAAAAACAGGGATTACCAGACTATTTTTTTCAAGCATATAGGTGATCTGGTGAAAGGCTTTAAGGAGCTTTATATAAACCGCAGGAAAAGGCTTGAGTTCAGGCAGGACATGCAAAAAAGCTGTGAGGTCTACAGAGATACGCGTGTGGAGGGTGAATTCAAGTTTATAGGGGTATCCATACTGGGAGAAATAATGTACATATTTGTAATAGGTATAGTGGTCTTTATCTTCCCCTTCATATTTGACAATATACAGGGGAACACGCTGAGAAACTATGTTACGGTATATTTATACATGGGGGGGATAGTAAACCAGGAAATATTCCTTATTCCCTCTCTGGTGAGAGTTCTTGTGAGCTGGAGAAGGATAAAGGATTTTATAAAGGAAATATCCGAAATGGAGGAAGATGTGCCGCTCCCGGAAGCCGTAAATACTCACGGAGAATTGCAGATAGAGCTCAAGGGAGTAAAATTTGAGTATAAGAATGAAAGCGGAGAAAATTTTACTGTAGGTCCTATCGACTATACCTTCAGGTCAGGTGAAATCGTATTCATTTCCGGGGGCAACGGAAGCGGAAAGTCTACTCTGGCAAAATTGATTACCGGCCTTTACAGGCCTGATGAGGGAGAAATAAGAGTAAACGGGGAAAAGGTGGATTCCGAAGCGCTTGGATCAAATTTTTCCACTGTTTTCAGCGATTTTCATCTTTTTGACAAGCTGTATGGAGTGGAGTATGAGCAAAAGCAGAGCGAAATACAGAAATACCTTGAGGTTCTAAGAATAAGCGATAAGGTGAGTATCAGCGACGGTGTATTCAGTACTTTAAAGCTGTCTACAGGCCAGAGGAAAAGACTGGCCCTTCTTGTAAGCTACCTTGAGGAGCGCCCCGTATGCCTTTTTGACGAATGGGCAGCCGATCAGGACCCCGAATTCAGGAGATTTTTTTACAAGGTGCTTCTGCCCGAGCTAAAGGCAAGGGGCAAGGCGGTTATTGCAATAACTCATGACGACAGCTATTTTGCCGATACCGACAGGCATATAAAAATGGAAACGGGAAGGATAGTACAGCATCAGAAGGAAGCGGAGATAAAAGATACGGTACTTGCCGGGGCGTAAGACTATTTGAAAGGAAGAGCTTATTATGCTTAAAAGAATACTTGGAGGCATGCTGGCGCTGGTGCTGATTTTTCAGGTCGGATGCAGCAGGGAGATAGCTGTTGTCACAGGAGAGAGCAGCTATCAGGAAAAAGGGGTTTCTATTACAGATAAGGGAAATTATTTTGATGTGGTGCTTGATTATACCGCAGGGTTAACGCGCCGCCAAATGGGAGAAGCCTTTGGGAGGGCAATACTTAAAGTAGTTCCCAATTATGAGGCGCTGATAGATTCATATATTGCCGAAAACTTAAGCAGATATGAATACCCTTACAGCTTATTAAGAGTTGAGGATGTAAAGCCCCAGATAAATGAGGACTATAAGGATGAAATTGAAGGACTGGCATATGCTTTTGCGGGAGGGGAAGAGAATGTCCGTGGTGACAATAAAATTTCCAGAGAAGAGATATACCTTTTTAATCTTTTTACAGATGTTGTGCGCGGAACCCAATGCTGCTATGTAGCTGTTTCAGGAGACAGATCCTCTACGGGAAGCACTATAGCGGGCAGGAATCTGGACTGGTTCGGAGGGCAGGATAACCAGCTTCCAATTATTCAGTCCATCATAACTATAAAGTATCCGGACAAAAAGGTTTGCTCGGTAGGGTATCTGGGGTATCTCGGAATATTGACGGGCTTCAATGACGATAAGGTGTTTGCCGCAATTGTGGATTCTCAGTCGGGAACTCCGTACAGCTCGCTTGGAATACGCTCTTATGCTCTGGATCTCAGATTTGCTCTGGAAAGCACAGACACCATGGAGGATGCGTGTGAGTTTATGAGAGACCCTTCAAAGCTTTATGGAGTCAATCACATTATTGGTTTTTCAGATCCCGATAAATCAGTTATTCTGGAAAATAATTTTACGGGGGACGGGCTGGATTTAAAGCGTGTAAAGCGCGCCGTCAGAACCTCTGAGTCGGCTCTTAATAAAGGCATATCCTGGGGAATAGACAATGCTGTGGGAACGGTAAATTCATTTTTACTGTATGGAAACCATGACAACCATAAGTCCAATAAATATAATACAAAAAGATGGGAAAATATGAAGAAAAAGCTTTTGGAGAAGGGTGATAATGTATCTGCCGAGGAGCTTAAGGATGTAATAACCTATAAAAAGGGTAAATCCCCCGGTACATTTTCGGATAGCGGGGATTTATACAACAAGATGACGGTTCAGATGGTGATTTTTGAGCCTGAAAGCCTGTCCCTTCAAGTATTTTTCCGTTCCAGAAATATAATAGAGAACCCGGAAACTCCTGTATTTGAAAAAATCCCTGTATTCTATCAGGATGGCGAGTTAGAGGATTAAAATTAATCGGAGGATTTATATATGATAGACAGCGGCGTATTATATTCGATTGCGGCGGGGTGTTCGGCGGTTACCCTGCTGATAGCGGTACTGCTGGCATTGCTGATATCAAAAATAGCCAGTGGCAAAAAGCGATTTAGGGCAAAGGGCATTAAGGGAATAATAGTATTTTTAATAGCTACCACAGCCGCAGGCTATTGCGCATATTATATTTACCATTTGCCCGACACACTGTATTACTATGGAACTCCGTGGGCCATGGTGGAGGAAATAGGACCCTCCGGCTTTATGGAGGCTGTGATGGCCTTATCTGTGCTTATAGGTGCTGCGTATATCTATGCAATGGTAAAATTCTATTTTGTTAAAATATCCGGCGATACTTATAAAGAGAGGTGATCACTTTGAAAAAAGTTGTCGGTATGCTTGTCTCATTTACATTGCTGCTTCAAATGGGATGTGGTCCTGCAAAAGACACATTAGCTATAAAGCCTTCGTTTAAGGAGGAGGGCGTTTCCATTATTGACAGGGGCAATTATTTTGACGTTACGCTTGATTATACCACAGGACTGACCCCCAGACGAATGGGAGAGCTGTTTGGAAAGGGAATTCTTCAAATGGAGCCGGAATATGAGTCTTTAATAGACTCTTATATAGCCGAGAATATCAACAAGAATGACTATTCCGGTTCATTCAGCCGTGTTGAGGACTTAAAGCCCCAGCTTGAGCAAAGCTATAAGGAGGAAATTGAGGGAATAGCGTCGGCTTTTTCAGGAGGAAGTGAAAACAAGAGAGCGGATGGTAAAATTTCCTTAGATGAGCTATATCTTTTTAATCTGTTTCCTGATGTAGCCAGAGGTACCCAGTGCAGCTTTGTTTCTGTTTTCGGAGAGAGCTCCGAAACAAAAAGCACTGTCAGTGCGAGAATCCTCGACTGGTATGGAGGGAGCAGGAATCAGCTTCCAAGGGTTCAGGGGATTGTGACAATAAAGTATCCCGGCAAAAGAATATGCTCAATCGGCTATATGGGATATGTAGGGATAATTACAGGCTTAAATGACAGCAAGGTGTTTGCAGCAATACTTGATTCACAGTCCGGAGCTCCATACTCATCGGAGGGAAGGAGATCCTACCCGCTCGACTTAAGATTTGCACTTGAAACGAAAGACACCTTAGATGCTGCGGCAGAGTTTATGAAGGAGCATTCCGAAGAATACACTGTAAATCATATACTGGCTTTTTCGGATGAAAAAGAGAGCAAAGTTCTTGAAAATAATTTCAGCGGCGCCGGCACAAACGGCCAGGAGGTCCGATGTGCACTGAGAAGCTGGGATTCCGAGCTTAATGACGGAGTAACGTGGGAAATGAAAGATGCTGTCGGAAGTGTCAATTCATTTATGCTCTATGGAAATAAGGATAATTATTCAAATGACAAGTGCAATACCGGAAGATGGGAAAATATGAAGGAAGAGTTGAGTAAAATGGGTCCTACCGTGACGCCTGATGAATTGAAGGAGGTTGCTTCCTTTGATGGCGGCTCGCCGGGAGCATTTTTAGACAGTGGCGATTTATATAATAAAATGACGCTTCAAATAGTAGTATACCAGCCGGAAAGCTTTGAATTGGATGTTTTTTTCAGGCCTCAGGAGTCCAGAAAAAATCCTGACAAGCCTGTCTTTGAAAAAATACAAATATTTAATTAAATATTATTATATCTGAAAAGAGGGTTCTTGTTATGTCTGCTCATGAAACTTTAACGGAGCTTATTATTTCCAGAAAGGATGAACAGGAAAAGGGGATAACCTTTATACTGGGTGAGACAAACGAAAGGTATGTTTCATATAAATCCCTGTACCATACTTCCTTAAGCTTCCTGTACAAGCTGCAGGAGGCGGGCTTTAAACAGGGAGATCAGGTTATTTTCCAAATGGATGACAATGAAAAATTTGTTTATTCCTTCTGGGCCTGTATTTTAGGCGCCATGATACCGGTACCGGTATCCGCCGGTACAAATGATGAGCATAAAATGAAGCTTTTTAAAATATGGGAGGTACTGGATAACCCGTGTATGCTTACCACAAGGGATTTTATGCTTAAGCTTGAGGGCTTTGCCGGTAAAAAGGGTTTGCAGGAACAGATCGGCTCCATAATAAAAAGGACTGCTTATGCTGAAGATATGGAGAACGGCGGGAGACAGGGAGAAATCCACCGGACAGGCCCTGACGGCATGGCTTTCATACAATTTTCATCAGGCTCCACCGGAGAGCCCAAAGGGGTTATAATAACCCATAAAAATGTAATTGCCAACTTAAGCTCCGTTATAAAATGGACGGGCATCAATTGCCGTGATACAGGCTTAAACTGGATGCCGCTTACGCACGATATGGGGCTGATAGGAACCCATATAAAGGGCGTTCTGGCCTGCATGAACCAGTACAACATGCATACCCAGCTTTTTATAAGGCACCCCTCTTTGTGGATTTCCAAGGCCAGTGAGCATAGGGCTACAATTATATATTCTCCCAATTTCGGATACAAGCATTTCCTTAAATTTTTTAACGGGGACATCAGAAAAGACTGGGATTTATCAGGTATAAGGCTCATATACAATGGAGCTGAGCCTATTTCTGCCGGTCTGTGCAATGAGTTTTTAGACAAGCTGTCTATGTACGGCTTAAGAAGAAATGCCATGTATCCCGTATACGGCCTTGCCGAAGGGACAATCGCCGTAACCTTCCCGCATATGGGAGATGAGCTTCGGTGCATTACTCTGAACAGGGAATATCTGAAAATGGGACAGGCTGTGAGGGAGGCCGCGGCAGAAGATATAAGGGCCGTTAACTTTGTTGATGTCGGCTTTCCTATTTATGACTGCCATGTAAGAATATGCGGAGAAGACAATAACGATCTTGGTGAAAACAGGATTGGGAATATACAAATATCCGGAGCGAATGTTACCTGTGGGTATTACAATAACCCCGAGGCAACAAGGCAGGCCGTTACCGGTGACGGATGGCTGAGTACGGGGGATTTGGGCTTTATGAGGGATAAGCGCCTTGTCATAACAGGGCGGGCAAAGGATGTAATATTTGTAGCGGGGCAGAATTTCTATTCCCATGATATTGAACGGGCAGCGGAGGATGTTGAAGGAGTAGAGCTGGGAAAAGCGGCGGCTGTGGGAGTATTTGACGAGGGCCTGCAGTGCGACCGGCTTGTGATGTTTATTCTTTTTAAACAGAAGGCGGAAAGCTTTATGCCTCTGTCGGCGGATATAAAAAGGCGCATAGGCGAAAAGACGGGCATAGAGGTATCGGAGGTTATTCCGGTAAAAAGCATGCCCAAAACCACCAGTGGGAAAATTCAGCGTTATAAGCTCCGGGAGGGCTTTTTAAACGGAGAATACGATTCAATAAGGGCTGAGCTTAACAGCCTTACGGACAGCAGCATGAGAAACAGAACGATAGACCCTCCTAAAAATGATACCGAGAAAAAGCTTATTGAGGTGTGGTCAGGCATACTGGGATATTCCAGGGTTGGGACTCGTGACAGTTTTTTTGATCTGGGAGGGGATTCTCTTAAAATTACGCGCGTGATTTCAGAAATAAGGGAGCTTTTCGGTGTTGAATTAAAGCAGTCGGAATTTTTTGAAAACCCTTGTATAGAGGCACTGGCATGTATTATTGACGGTTCCGATAAAAATAAGCCGGCAGACAGGGACCGGATAAAGCCTTTACCCCGGGGTATAGACAGGCTTCCTCTTTCATTCGGACAGAAGAGGCTTTGGTTCCTTGACCGACTGAACAGTGAAAGCCCTCAATACAATCTCTACACTGCGCTTAAGCTTAAAGGCCCCCTTAGGGTTGAGCTGATGGAGAAGAGCCTGTGCATGGTTATACAAAGGCATAAAATTCTTACGGCATCATTTTATGAAGAGGATGGCAGTCCTGTGCAATTATTGGGCAAGGGACAGGGGTTCCGGCTTCCTGTGGATGACATCAGTCATATGCCCCAGGGTGAAAGAGAGAGCAGGGCAATGGAGCTGGCTAAAGATGTGGCGGCAAGGCCGTTCCGGCTTGACAGTCCGCCTCTTATAAGGGGAAGGCTGCTGCGGCTTTCGGAAAACGAGCATTTACTGGTACTGGCGGTACACCATATTGTCTTTGACGGGTGGTCCTTCGGAATTTTGCTTAAGGAGCTGTCCCAGTGCTATGAAGCAGCTTTGAGTGGAAAAGATTCGCCCCTTGAGGATTTGGAGATACAATATACCGATTTTGCGCATTGGCAGATGCAAAGAGCCGAGGGGGAAGAGATAAGGCGGCAGTTGGAATTCTGGAAGGATAAGCTTGCGGGAGAGCTTCCTTTATTGGAGCTTCCCATAATGAAGCAGAGGCCTGCAATACAGCAATATAGAGGAGCTAAGCTTACAGCCTCCATACCCGGCTCGATGGTTAAAAAGCTCCAAGCGCTTGCAAGAAGAGAAAATTGCACACTTTTTATGCTTCTGCTTGCAGCTTTTAAGCTTCTGCTTTACCGTTACAGCGGACAGCAGGACATTATAGTGGGATCTCCTGTGGCCAACCGCAACAGGAAGGATGTTGAGGGGCTTATAGGCTTTTTTGTAAACAACATGGTGCTGCGTACATCATTTTCAGCGGAGGATAAATTTACACAGCTTTTGAGCAGAGTAAAAAAGGTGACGCTGGAGGCATATGCAAATCAGGATATACCGTTTGAAAAGCTTGTGGAGGAATTAAATATACAGAGGGACATGAGCCGTAACCCCCTGTTCCAGATACTTTTCAGTCTTCAGAATACTCCGTCGCAGGGGCATTTCTTTTCAGAAATGAATATTTCGGCTGTGGATATGGACAGCGGCTTTGCACGGTTTGATCTGTGTGTGGACGTAAGGGATGCAGGAGATTCCCTGGCTGTAGATTTTGAATATAATACGTCATTGTTTGGCTCTGACGATATTGCGAGAATGGCAGGGCATTATAAGCAGCTTCTGAAGGGCATTTGCTCGTCTCCCGATGAGTGCCTGGACCGGTATGAAATTCTGACGCAGTCAGAAGAGCTTATGCAAATTGATCAATGGAACAGCACGGAAATGGATTTGGGTAATACGCAATGCTGGGTGCAGCTATTCGATATTCAGGCGCAGAGGTCTCCCGGATCATGGGCCGTTATAAGCAAGGACTGCTCGATGACGTACAGGGAATTGAGCCGTCGCTCCAATAAGCTGGCAAATTACCTCATTGAGTCAGGTGCAGGCCGTGAAAAGGTAGTGGGCGTATATATGGACCGCACTCCGCAAATGCTGGTGGCGCTGCTTGGAATACATAAGGCGGGAGCCGCTTACCTTCCTATGGATCCTATGTTTCCCGGTGAGCGTCTTGCATATATGCTTGAGGATGCGCAGACAGATATGATTTTAACGGAGGAGTCTCTGGCAGACACTCTCCCGCACCATAACGCTAAAATTATTTGCCTGGACAGAGAGTGGGAAGCAATAGATATGCAGTACCCCGAGGCTAATGTATGCAAAGGAGAGAGGGAAAGCCTTGCATACCTTATTTATACATCCGGCTCAACAGGAAAGCCAAAGGGAGTCCAGATTGAGCAGTATGCCCTGCTGAATTTTCTGGTATCCACAGCCCAAAAGACCGGATTGAACGACAGAGACAAGCTTCTGGCTGTTACGACGCTATCCTTTGATATTGCGGGACTGGAGCTGTTTATGCCCCTCATATCCGGTGCGAGCGTAGTTCTGGCGGGAAGAGACGATACATCTGACGGCAGCCGGCTTGCAGAGCTTATGGATAAGCATGGTATAACCATTATGCAGGCCACGCCTGCCACATGGAGAATTATACTTCAGTCGGGCTGGACGGGAAGCAAAACGCTTAGAATACTCTGCGGAGGTGAGTCGTTGCCGAAGGAGCTGGCGTTTAAGCTTGCAGACAGGTGCGGGTGCTTGTGGAATATGTATGGCCCCACCGAAACTACAGTATGGTCTTCAATGGATGAAATCAGAAGCGGCGATGACACTGTGACAATAGGCAGGCCCATAGGAAATACAAAGATGTATATATTAAACTCCATGATGAGGCCTATGCCGGTTGGAATTCCCGGTGAATTATATATAGGCGGGGACGGACTTTCCAGAGGATATCTTAACCAGCCTGAGCTGACGCGTGAGAGGTTTCTTCCCAATCCGTTCGTCAAGGCTTCAGGGGCCCGCATATACAGAACAGGGGATCTGGTGAGATTTCTTAAGGACGGAAGCATGGAGTTTGTAGGGAGGCTTGATCATCAGGTAAAGGTGCGGGGATTCAGGATAGAGCTGGGAGAGATTGAAGCGCTTCTGTGCCAGAGCCCTTCTGTCAGGCAGAGTGTTGTTGCGGCGAGGGAGGTCATACCGGGGGAAAAGTCTTTGATTGCCTATATAGTGCCTCATTCAGGACATGATGCAGGCAGCCTTGAGGCGTCCTTCCTGCGAAAGCAGCTTAAAGAAAAGCTCCCCGATTATATGATACCCTCCGCATTTGTAGTAATGGATTCCTTCCCCATGACTCCAAACGGAAAAATTGACCGCAAGGCCCTCCCTATGCCGAAAAGCCTTGGAAGCTCATCCGAGAAGGGGTATGAGGCTCCTTCAAATGAAACCGAGAAGCAAATTGCATCCATATGGAGGGATGTATTAAAGCGTGATGTCGTAGGAGTGAATGACAACTTTTTTGATCTTGGAGGTCATTCCCTTCTGCTCGCACAGGTGAGAAGCAGGGTAGAAAAGCTTGTGGGCAGGGATATCCCTATGCTTGAGCTGTTCAAGTATCCGACTGTTCATACCCTGTCGCAGTATCTGGATGGAAAGCCCCGGACGGAAGTAAATGCTCCGCCGGCACATGCACCCGAAGCAGGAGAAGCGGAAAGCACGGATATAGCGGTAATAGGCCTGAGCGGAAGATTCCCCGGCGCGGCAAATATAGATGAATTCTGGGGCAATCTTGAGAAAGGCGTAGAATCCATATCCCGGTTTACCGATGATGAGGTTATTGAGGAGGGAATAGATCCCGGTATGCTGGACAGGCCCGAATATGTCAAAGCATGGGGAGTCCTTGACGGCGTGGACAAGTTTGATGCATTGTTCTTTGGATATAACCCGAGAGAGGCCGCAATTCTGGACCCCCAGCAGAGAATATTCCTTGAGGAGTCATGGAAAGCCCTTGAGAATTCGGGATATGATTCGGAGAAATACGGTGGCTCTATAGGAGTATTTGCAAGCACGGGAATGAATACCTATATCAAAAACCTGTCGGGCGGTGAAGGCACGGAGGGGCTTGCTAACGACTATCAGATTATGATAAGCAATGATAAGGATTTTCTGGCTACCAGGGTATCATATAAGCTTAACCTGGAAGGTCCGGGGATAACGGTGCAAACGGCGTGTTCATCCTCTCTGGTTGCCGTCCATCTTGCATGCCGAAGCTTAATCAGCGGGGAATGCGACATGGCGCTGGCAGGAGGAGTAAGCGTAAGGCTGCCGCAGAAAAAAGGCTATATGTACCAGGAGGGAATGATACTTTCGCCTGACGGGCACTGCCGCGCATTTGACGAGAAGGCAAAGGGTACTGTGGGAGGAAACGGTGCGGGAGTCGTAGTATTGAAAAGACTGGATAAGGCTGTCGGGGACAGGGATAATATATGGGCTGTTATAAAGGGCTCGGCGATAAATAACGACGGCTCCATGAAGGTCGGCTACACCGCACCCAGACTGGACGGTCAGGCAAGGGCCATAGATGATGCGCAGAGGAAGGCCGGCATTGATCCCGGAACAATTACATATATAGAAGCACACGGTACAGGTACCCCTATGGGAGATCCAATAGAAATAGAGGCGTTAAAGCAGGTGTTCGGTGCTTATACCGACAGAAGAAATTTCTGCGCGGTCGGCTCTGTAAAAACAAATATAGGGCACCTTGATTCGGCTTCAGGCGTGACGGGCCTGATTAAAACAGTTTTGTCCCTTAACAAGGGAAAAATCCCGCCCAGCTTAAATTTTTACAGGCCCAGCCCTAAAATTGATTTTGAAAACAGCCCCTTCTTTGTAAATGCCGCCCTTACCGAATGGAAAAATGAGGAGGGCCCTAGGAGAGCAGGAGTAAGCTCCTTCGGTATAGGAGGTACAAATGCCCATGTTGTGCTTGAGGAGGCTCCCAAAGCAGAGGAGGGTATCCCCTGCAATGGAAAGCACCTTATAGTGCTTTCGGCTAAAACGGGCACTGCGCTGGAGGCCATAAGCCTGGAATTTTCAGAGTTTTTGAATAAAAATGAAGGCATTAACATGGCCGATGCTGCCTATACCCTTCAGATGGGGAGAAGAGAGCATGAAATCAGAAGGTTTTTGGTATGCTCCTCCCGTGAGGATGCAATAGAGATATTGTCAAATATGAACGCAGAGCCTAAAAGGGCTTTTGATAACAAGGATAATAAGGCGGCATACAGTGCCGGAGCCTCTGGAAATTCAGAAGGAAGCTCCCTTGAGGAATTGGGGCGCAGGTGGCTTGCGGGTGAAAGGATTGACTGGGAAAGGCTGCATGAGGGCCGAAAAAGAAGGCGTATACCGCTGCCGTCATACCACTTTGAGGGAAAATCATATTGGACATTTGCCTCAAAGGAGAATATAAAGCCGGAAATAAATACGCATAAAAATAAGGACATTGCAGAATGGTTTTATACCCCTGTATGGAAGCAGTCTGTGCGGGATGTACTGTATAATCCTTCTGCCGTAATGAAAGACGGCAGGTCAATGCTTGTGCTTGCAGCAGAAGGCAGCTTTGCAGGAAGGCTCATAGACCTTCTGACTTTAAAAAATACCGGTATTGTTTTAGCATTTGCGGGAGAGGATTATAAAAAGATATCTGAAAATACTTACTCATTTAATCCTTATTCACCTGCGGATTATAAATCATTGCTTAGTGAAGCCGGAAATTCAGGAGGTAAGGGAGGCATTGTAGTAAATCTTACAGGAATAACTGGAGACACTGAGAGCTGCGGAGACGATAATTATATAACTTGCGGCGAAAGGATGTTCTACAGCATGCTGTATACTGCGCAGGCATATGGAGAGCTGGGCTGGAAATCCCCTATGGATATTAAGGTTTTGGCCGATCATCCGGGGGACGCATTCAGCGGCAGGTGTGTATGTGAAGGAAAGGCTATGGCAATGGGGCCATGCAGGGTTATACCTATAGAATATCCCAGCATAAAATGCAGTGATATAGGCTTTATAATGCCTGAACGGGGCAGTCGGTATACAGGCAGGATGGTTGAACAGCTAATAGCGGAAATATATGCCGACACTAAGGAAGCTCAGGTTGATTACATCGGAACAGACAGATGGGAGCTGGCTTATGAAAAAGCTCCTGCGCATAGTGAAAATGAGGATGCCGTCAGCCTAAAGCAAAAAGGGGTATATTTGATTACAGGAGGGCTTGGGGGAATAGGTCTTATACTGGCTGAGCGTCTTGCAGAAGAGGTTCAGGCAAGGCTTGTGCTTGTGGCCCGATCGGAATTCATTGAACGGGAAAAGTGGGAGGATTGGTTGCTGTCAAAGGGCCCGGACGATAAAGTATCAAGAGCTATACAGAAGCTGAAAATATGCATTGACAAGGGCGCGGAGCTGCTTATATGCAGTGCCGACATTACAAGCTCTGAAGCTTTGCATGGCGTGCGAAGGCAGGCCGAAGAAAAATTCGGCAGGATAGATGGGGTTTTCCATGCAGCCGGGGTACCTGGAGGCGGAATGATTCAGATAAAAAACCGTGAATTTGCGGAAAAGGTGCTTTCTCCCAAGGTAAGAGGTACTGTTGCACTCTATGAAGCCTTCAAGGATGAAAAGCCCGGCTTCTTCATATTATATTCTTCACTGAATGCACTGACAGGAGGCTTCGGGCAGGTTGATTACAGTGCCGCAAATGCGTTTATGGATGCGTTTGCCAGAAAGCATGATTCGCACTACGGCACAAGGGTTATTTCAATAAACTGGGACAGGTGGCCCGGAACAGGAATGGCGGCAGCAACCGGTTCCAAGCCTCAGAGCCGCCATCCGCTTCTGGGAGGCAGGCTTCTGCAAAGCGAGCAAAAAACAGTTTATATGGCGGAGATGTCTCCTGAAAGCCATTGGGTTCTTTCGGAGCATTTAGTTCTTGGCACGCCTACAATAGCCGGTACAACCTATATTGAAATGGCGAGAGCGGCTTTCGAGGAGATAGACGGGAGCGTGCAAAGCCGGATTGCCGATGTGGTTTTCCTTTCTCCCATGGCTGTAGATACAGGTGAAAAGCGCGACGTTTTTACTGTTCTCGGCAAATCCGGATCAGTATATAATTTCCGAATAGTAAGCAGGGGGCATGCCGCAAAAACCGGGGCGGACGGCTGGCAGGAGCATGTGAGAGGCACCGTTTGCAAGCTGGATGAGGAGAATGCCGGGATGCAGGCCGGCTTATCCGAAATAGCCGGAAGATGCGGCAGGGATATAATGCCTGAAGCCGAAAGGAATAGGGCAGCCTCAGAGGAGTTTATAAGCTTCGGCAGGAGATGGAAAACCTTGAAGAGCTTTGACATGGGAAATGATGAGGCACTGGTTCAAATTGAGCTTGATGAGGAATTTGAAGGCGACATGGCGAGCTACAGGCTTCACCCCGCTGTGGCGGATGCCGCTACGGGCTCGGTCAGGCTGGCGGCGGGGGGCAGCTATCTGCCGTTTTCGTACGGAAGGCTGGACATTAAGGCCCCTGTACCGCGAAAAATATATGCCCATATAAGGTTTAGAAACGGATACGGCAAATCCGAGGAAATAATAACCAGCGATATAAGCGTTATGGACGGCAAAGGAGTGCGGCTGGTTGAAATAACGGGCTTCTCGATGAGACTCATAGGAGAGGCGGCCGCCGAGGGTATAAAATCAGGGTCGGCAGCAGCTCAAAATTCTGATTTTGCTGATCTGGAAAGGCTTTACAGGGAAGAGGCGAGGCGGAAAAATAAGAGCTTTGACGAAGGAATTTCTGCTCCTGAAGGCAATGAGGCCTTAAAGCGGATTCTTAAGGGCTGCTTCAGATCTCAGGTGGTTGTCTCAACGAGGGATATACAGGAGGCCTTCCTCCAGGCGAATTATATAAGCAGGGCAGGGGCAGCCGAAGGCATCGGCGCAGCGGCCCCGGCTCAGCAGCTTCATCCGAGGCCTGAGCTGGACAATGACTTTATACCCGCTAAAAGCGACACAGAGAAAAAGCTTGCGGAAATATGGCAAAGAGTGCTTGGAATAGACAGGGTTGGAGTGCTTGATGAGTTTTTCGCGCTGGGAGGCGACTCGCTCCTTCTTATACAGCTTCATTCCAAATTAAAGGAGAGCTTCGAAACCGATATAGCTGTGGTTGACCTGTATAAATACAATACCGTATCCTCCCTTTCAAAGTACTTGAGCGCCGGCAGCCAGGAGCAGGAAAAGCCTGTATTTACGCAGGTGAATCAGAGAGCTGAAAAGCAGCTTGAATTGCTAAAGCAGAAAAGGCAGAGAATGATACGAAAATAAGGAGTGATTAAAATGGATAATAATTATGAAAACAGTTCTCTCGGCTCTGTTGCCATAATAGGAATGAACGGAAGATTCCCGGGAGCCGCGGATATGGATGAGTTTTGGCAGAATCTTTGCAAAGGTGTTGAATCGGTGAGGTTTTTCACCCGCGACGAGCTTGAGAAAATGGGAATAGATAAGCACCTGCTGGACAATCCAAGGTTTGTGGCAGCCGATGCGATATTGGACGGAATGGATCAGTTTGATGCTTCATTTTTTGATTTTTCAGCAAGAGAGGCGGAAATAATGGATCCGCAGCACAGGCTCTTTCTTGAAAGCGCATGGGAGGTTATGGAAAGCGCCGGCTACAGCTCAGAGCTGTATGACGGGCGCATTGCCGT
Organism: Bacillota bacterium; assembly: GCA_023390115.1. Taxonomy (GTDB): domain Bacteria; phylum Bacillota; class Clostridia; order Acetivibrionales; family DSM-27016; genus Anaerobacterium. Next base: position 7,715 of record JAEWDM010000019.1, on the reverse strand, counting down.
GTACGCAGGGGCAAACTTGAGCGGATATATGATAAGGAACCTTTATTCCAACCCCGGACTGGTTGAAAATGTGGGAACCTTTAAAATAATGATTGACAACTCACAGGATTTTTTGGCTACAAGGGTATCTTATAAAATGAATCTTATGGGGCCCAGCGTAAATGTAAATACATTATGCTCCTCATCCATGGTAGCCCTGCATTTTGCGTGCCAGAGCCTTTTAAACTATGCTTGTGATTTAGCTCTTGCCGGCGGAGTCAGCTTTCAGATTTCCAGAAACGAGGCCTTTTTCTATCAGGAGGGAGGAATAGGCTCGGCAGACGGACATTGTCGTGCATTCGATTCCAAAGCTAATGGTACGGTAAGCGGAAGCGGGCTTGCGGTGGTAGTGCTTAAGAGGCTTGAGGATGCCATAGCCGACGGAGACTATATACATGCCGTTATACGCGGCACGGGAGTAAACAACGACGGTTCCTCCAAAAACAGCTTTACCGCTCCCAATGTTGACGGACAGGCGGAATGCATTGCAGAGGCTATTGCAATGTCAGGCGTTGATCCGGAGACTATAAGCTATATTGATGCTCACGGCACAGGCACCGATTTGGGAGATCCTATTGAAATTGCAGCGCTGACAAAGGCCTTTCGTTCGTATACGGATAAAAAGCAGTTTTGCGGGATAGGCTCCGTAAAAACCAATATAGGGCATCTTGTTACGGCGGGAGGTATGGCAAGCCTTGTAAAGACCGTTTTGTCAATGAAGCATAGAATGCTGCCGCCAAGCCTCAATTTTGAAGAGCCCAACAGAAAGATAGATTTTACAAACAGCCCGTTTTATATAAATAATATGCTGAAGAAATGGGAAACGGACGGGGTCCCATTAAGAGCCGGTGTGAGCTCGTTTGGCATAGGAGGGACCAATGTCCACGCAATCCTTGAGGAGCCGCCCGCGTCCAGACCTTCGCAGAAATCCTTGCGAGAATGGCAGTTGGTGTCCTTTTCGGCTAAAACCGCAACAGCTCTCGAAAAAATGGGTGACAACCTTATAAGGTATTGCGATAAAAATCCCGGCTCAGACCTTGCGGATATTGCTTTTACTCTTCATGTGGGGCGCAGGAAGTTTAACCACCGCAGGATGGTTTTATGCAGGGATGTAAATGAATTGGCCTCACTGCTTAAAGAACAGGGGCAGGAGGGTGTATATTCCCGCTTTAGGAAGCCGGGAGAGCTTGAGGTAGTATTTATGTTCCCGAATGAGGCCCCAGCCTATGTAAATATGGGGCTTGAGCTGTATAAGACAGAAGCCGTGTTTCGGCAGGCTGCAGATGAATGCTGTGATATTCTTCTGGCATTGTCGGGAATTGATATACGTAAGATGCTTTATACAAATGCTTCTGAGCCGGGGCAGGCTTACGCCGGTGAATGGGATGGTGAAACAAGGCGTGCGGCGGTGTTCGTCACGGAATATGCCCTTTCAATACTGTGGATGGGATGGGAGGTTAAGCCGGACTATCTTATGGGTGAAGGTGTGGGTGAATATGTTGCGGCCTGCCTGGCCGGGGTAATGTCTCTGGAGGACGCTGTTGCACTGTCATGCTGCAAGCCGGCGGTGGCGCATGACAGGATGGGAAGCCTTAAGCTGAATGCCCCTGGAATTCCGTTTGTATCAAATATCACAGGCACATGGATAACGGATTCCGATGCACTTAGCTCGGGCTACTGGATAAGGCAGTCCCAGGGCTCGGAATTTATGAAGGGACTTAGCGAGGTATTAAAGAGCCCTCACAGAATACTGCTGGAAATGGGTCCGGGGAACAGGCTTTGCGGTGAGGCGGTAAAGCTTTTGATGCAGGATGAAGGCCAGTATGCTATAAATGTTATGCCCGGATCTGAAGATGACAGAGGAGAATGCTTTTGCCTGCTAAGGGCGGCAGGCCGTCTTTGGCTTGAGGGAGGGGCGGTAAACTGGAATAAGCTTTATTCAGGTGAGACACGCTCCCGCATACCCCTTCCGACATATCCCTTTGAAAGACAGCGTTACTGGATAGAGGAGGGTAAAAGGGAAGAGGCCGCGGATAAGCCCGATGCCTTTATAGCTGCAAGTGAGGATATAGAGAATATTGAAGCCGGGTCTAAATACAGCCAGGGTACGATTACTCTTACCTTCCGGCTTGACAAGGATGTCGATCCGTTAAATAGAGAGGAGCAGAAGGACAGGCTTGAAAGCATTCTTAAATTCAAAGAGAAGCTTGAGGAATTTTGTGATGATTTTAAGAACATATGTCCTGAAATAAGCATTTCGCAGGTGGGGCTTAAGGCGTGTGCCAAAGGCCCAAATGAGCAGGATAGGCTCGGCTCCAGGTTGAAAAAAAGGCCAAGGCCGGAGCTGGAAACTCCTTATGTACCGGTTTCCGATGGCATTGAAAAAACTATTGCGGATCACTGGCAGCAGGTTCTGGGATTTGACAAAATAGGAAGGAATGATGACTTCTTTGAGCTGGGAGGCCATTCCCTTCTGGCTGCCGCCATTGCCACAGAGCTCAGCAAGGATTTTAATGTACAGATACCGTTAAGGAAGCTTTTTGAGACAACCACGGTAGCGGGAGTTGCCCAGCTTATTGAGGCATACAGATGGGCGGATGAGGCCGCAGGAGAATCGGCGGCGGGAGAGGACGACATTGAGCGCGGAACAATATAAGACATTACAGCCTTAAAAAAGGTATAAAGGGGGGAGATGAGCATATGTCTGTAATGGGATTTTTATCCCGTCTTCGTGATATGAGTATAAAGCTGAGGCTTGAAGGAGACAGCCTTTCATATGAGGCCCCCAAAGGAGCGGTAACCAGGGAGATTCTGGGTGAAATTTCCTCTAAAAAAGAAGAAATAATGGAATTCCTTCGCCAGATCGAGCTTGAAAAGAGTGCGGCCGGTAGTCCTATTGTGCCTGTTCCCAGAGACGGAGAAAATAATTTTCCTCTCTCCTGCTCACAGCAGTCCATGTGGTTTTTTGATCAGATGACTAAGGGAAATCCCGTATTTAATATCTCAAATGCCGTAAGGATGTCCGGAACGGTAGAAGCCGAGGCCATAAGGCTCTCTCTGGCGGCCCTTACACAGAGATACGAGCCCTTGAGGACAACCTTTTCAAATGTAAACGGAAGGCCTGTGCAGGTGATTAACAGTGAAATGGAAACAGCTCTGCATGAGCTGGACTTAAAGGGTATGGGCACGGAGAATATTGAGGAAGAGCTTAAAATAAGGCTAAGGCAAGAGGCAAGGCATATTTTTGATCTGGAAAAGGGGCCTCTGTTCAGGTTTTGCCTGTTTACACTGGATGAAAATGAGTTTGTGCTTTCATTGACAATTCACCATATTATTTCGGATGCATGGTCTAATATAATATTCGTAGGGGAATTTTTCAGGGCGTATAAAACGGTACTGGAAGGCAAAAGTACTGCGTTTGCACCTCCTGAAATACAATATGTGGATTATGTGCTTTGGGAGAAGGACAGGCTTGCGGGGGAGGAAATGAATCGCTCTTTGGAATACTGGAAGAAGCAGCTTGAGAAGCCAACAACGCTGCAGCTTCCCACAGATTATGCAAGGCCAAAGAGCCAGACCTATGAGGGGGGATTTCAGGCGCTAGAGCTTTCCCCCGCATTGGTCGAAAAGCTGAAGGGAATTTGCAGTAAAGAGGGTGTCACGATGTTTATGCTGATCCTTTCGGCATTTCAGACACTTTTGCACCGCTATTCCGGTCAGGAGGACATATTCACAGGGACGGTAGTTGCAAACCGCGGGAAAAAAGATACAGAAAGGCTTATCGGATTTTTGATGAACACCCTGGTTCTGCGCACGGATTTTGGAGGGGACCCATGCTTTTCAGATATATTAAAGCGTGTAAAGAGAATGACGCTTGACGCGTATACCCATCAGGAGCTACCCTTTGACAGGATGCTGGAGGAGATTAAGCCTGAGCGTGATGTCAGCAGAACTCCGCTTTTTCAGGTTATGTTCATCTTGCACAACACACCGGAGGCACAGCTTGAGCTTCCGTACTTAAAAATGCGCCAGATAAGCGTTGAAAGCCATATGGCTCCCTTCGATCTCAGACTGCAGCTTACTGAAGGCGATGACAGATTAAAGGGTGGCTTTGACTATAACGCGGCTCTTTTCGATCCATCAACTATAAAGCGTATGGCAGCCCATTTGCAAGAGCTGCTGGAGGCTGTGTCGTCAAATCCCATGCAGCCGGTTTCAAGGATGGATATTATTACCCCAATGGAAAGGGAGCAATTGCTGAATGCATTTAATGACACTCAAGCCTTTTATCCTATGCAGAGTACAGTCAGCAGCATGTTTGAGGCGCGGGCCGGGGAGGCTCCGGATAGTGTGGCGGCCATTTTTGAGGATGAAAAAGCAACCTATGGAGAGCTGAACGAAAGGGCGGGACGCATGGCCGCGCTTCTGCGTTTAAAGGGAGTGGGGGCCGAAAGCATTGTGGCTGTGATGCTGGAGCGTTCAATAGAAATGATTATAGCGATAATGGCGGTTGAAAAGGCAGGAGGGGCTTATCTTCCCATAGACCCGCACTACCCGGAGGACAGGATTGCATATATGCTGGAGGACAGCGGGGCCGCTCTGCTGCTGTCCCATAAAAGGTTTTCGGACATAAGCGTGCCGGAAAAAATACAAAGAATATTTGTAGAGGATCAGCATTTGTACTCTGATTTCCCATACGATGAGAAGCACCATATCGACCCGCACAGTGCGGCATACGTAATTTATACGTCGGGCTCTACAGGGAAGCCCAAGGGAGCGGTTATAGAGCACCATTCCCTTGTTAACAGGCTCGGCTGGATGCAAAAAATGTATCCCATAGACAGCAGTGATACAATACTGCAAAAGACTCCCTTTACCTTTGACGTATCCGTATGGGAAATGTTCTGGTGGTCGGCTTACGGGGCAAAGGTATGCTTCCTCGGGCCAGGGGAAGAGAAGGATCCGCAGAAAATCACCGAGGCAATTGAAAGGCATAATATTACTGTTATGCACTTTGTACCTTCAATGCTTCAGGTCTTTATGGATTACATTAAGGACTCCGGCGGGGTACACAGAATTTCCTCGCTAAAGCAGGTGTTTGCAAGCGGAGAAGCCCTGACGGTTTCCCATGTGAGGCTGTTTAAGGAAACTATGGGCAAAAACGGAACGCGTCTTGCCAATTTATACGGCCCTACCGAGGCCACTATTGATGTTTCCTATTTTAACTGCTCCACAGCCGGGGATTTGGACACGGTACCCATAGGAAAGCCCATAGATAACATAAAGCTGTTTATCCTGGACAAAAACATGCTCCTTCAGCCTATAGGGGTACCGGGTGAGCTGTGCATATCGGGAGTGGGACTGGCAAGAGGGTATTTAAACCGTCCTGAGCTCACCTCACAAAAGTTTGTGGACAATCCTTTTTTTGAAGGGCGGAAAATATACCGCACCGGGGACCTTGCCAGGTGGAGAGAGGATGGCAATATAGAATATTTGGGAAGAATGGATTTTCAGGTAAAGGTGCGGGGCTTCAGGATAGAGCTGGGAGAAATAGAGGGGGCAATGCTCCGGCATCCCGCGGTCAAGGAGTGTATTGTTGCCGCATGGGAAAGGAAGCCGGGAAATATAAATCTGGTGTGCTATGTGGTTACGGACAAGGAATCCGGGATACAGCCGCCCGGGCTTCAGGCTTTTTTGGAGAAGGTGCTGCCTGAGTATATGGTTCCCAAAATATATGTATTTTTAGACAGTATGCCTGTATCAAGAAATGGTAAAGCAGACAGGAAGGCACTTCCCCCACCCGTTCTGGAAAAAAAGGAATCCTACGCGGCACCGTGCAGTGAAACAGAGAAGGCTCTGGCAGAAATATGGAGGGAGGAGCTTGGACTTGATAATATAGGTATTAATGACAACTTCTTTGAGATAGGCGGGCACTCTCTTCTGCTTGCCAGGGTCCACAGCCGTATAAAAAAACAGTTCGACAGGGATTTTTCGTTATTGGATATGTTTACTCATTCTACAATAAGCTCACTGGCAAAATATGTTACAGACGGACAGGCGCAAGTGTCATTCAGCCAAAATGAGGACAGGCTTCGAAAGCAAAAGGAAGCGAAGCAGAGAAGGAAGCAAATGAGCGGAAGGGGATAGAAAAACAAGCTCCTGGCTTTATAATATTAATATGCTTATTAGGAGGTAGAATTTTTATGAAAAACATTGCCTTATTATTTCCAGGGCAGGGATCACAGTATGTTGGAATGGGAAAGGAACTGAGCGGCCAGTTTAAGGCGGCGGCAGAGGTTTTTGAGGAGGCAAATGACTCAGTAGGCTTTGACTTGAGGAAAATGTGCTTTGAAGGAAGCATGGAGGAGCTGACAAAAACCGAAAACACTCAGCCTGCCATATTAACGGCCAGCGTTGCGGCCTTTAGAGTTTACATGGAGGAGATAGGAGTATCGCCATTATATACCGCAGGCCACAGCCTTGGAGAATTCTCCGCGCTGTGCTGTGCAGGAGTGCTGTCGTTTTCCGATGCCGCCCGGCTTGTAAGAAAAAGAGGGTTGTTCATGCAAAGCGCCGTACCGTTAGGGGTAGGCAGCATGGCGGCTGTCAGCGGTGTATCACGGCAGGCTATAGAGGATGAGTGCAAAAAAATCTCCTCTGAGGAGAAAATAGTTGTGGTATCGAATTACAACTCGCCCGATCAGATAGTAATATCAGGACATGCAGATGCCGTGCAGGCCGCGTCGGAGGATTTAAAGTCAATGGGGGCAAGAGTTATCCCTCTGAAAGTAAGTGCTCCTTTTCACAGCCCGCTGATGCAGCCCGCTGCGGATAAGCTTAAGGAGGAGCTTGAAAGGTATTCATACGGCAGCTTTAAATGGCCTGTGATAAGCAATGTAACGGCTGCTCCTTATGAAAGCGAGGAAAAAATTATTGAGTACCTGTCAATGCAAATAGTAAAACCCGTAAAGTGGCAGCCCTCAATGGAATATTTAAAGGAAAAGGGTATTGAACTTGTTGTGGAGGTCGGGCCTCAGACGGTTTTAAGGAATCTAATGAAAAAGAATGTTCCAGGCATTAAAGCCATCTCATATGAGAGCGAGCAGGACAGAAAGACCGTAAAAGCTAATATTTTACAGGTCGAAGGATATGGAGAGGGCCCTAAGCGCGGGGCGGATATTATTACAAAATGCATTGCCATAGCGGTTTGCACTAAAAACAGTAATTGGAATAATGACGAGTATACCAAGGGAGTTATTGAGCCCTACAGAAAGGTACAGGCAATGAAGGAAGAGATTGAAAAAGAAGGCAGACAGCCTTCAGTGGATGAAGTAAAGGAAGCGGTAAAAATGCTTATAAGCGTTTTTACTACAAAAAAGACTTCTGTGGAGGAGCAGATTGAAAGGTTTAAGCAGGTTTTTCCCGATAAGGAAGAGCTTAAGGATTTTGAGGACCTGAAAATACCTGGATAAAAAACTGCCTGCACGTCTTTAAGGGGAGGATGTAATGCTTGTGGGAAATAACAGCGCTGTAGGCTTTTCACCAAACGTTCATGAACTTGTGAAAGAGCTTGAGGGAAAGAAAATAAGGCTATGGGCAGAGGGCGGTACTCTGAGGTATAAGGCTCCTGCCGGCGCCGTTTCGGGGGAGGTGCTGGAGAGCCTTAAGCGCAGGAA
>JAEWDM010000002.1 GCA_023390115.1 Bacillota bacterium | reverse complement strand
CCTCCTTTATCAGACCCTAAAGATTGCCAAAATAACCGTCAGGCCGTGTGAAAGCTCTAAAATTATTTGAAGTGCTTCGGCCTGTCACCGCTGCGGCAGCATGGGGTACGGTTCCTCTGCTTTCCCTCCGGTCCTCCGCTTCGCTACGGAAGCATAGGAATCCGTCCCCAAGCTTCCTCCGCTGCTTTTTTGCAAGCTCTGATGCTTTCGGTTTCTCTGGAAACGATCCCCATACGTCCCGTCGTTTCCGGGCGCATTATACCAGATTATTTCTTATGGCAAATACCGCTAACTGAGTCCTGTCACTTAATTTAAGCTTCTCCAGAATACCTGAAATTACATTTCTGATACTCCCCTCCGTAAAGAAAAGACATGCCGCAATTTCCTTGTTGCTCTTTCCGTCCACAATCAGACTGATAATCTTCAATTCCTTATCGCTAAGACCAAATTTTTTACCCTCTTCCTGCTTTTCGGGAGCCTCATATCCGGTATTAAGCTGTCTCGCCACAGACTTCAGAACATTCTTATGTACAATTCCCATACCTCCCGCGACGCTTTTTATGGCAAGCACCAGCTCCTTCGAGCTTATATCCTTAAGCACATAGCCGTCCGCTCCGTTTTTAAGAGCATCGGAAATTTTTTCGTCGTCTCCGAAGGTAGTCAGCATTATAACCTTTATTTCCCTATGACTTTTTTTAATTATTCCGGTTGCTTCTATCCCGTCGCAGCCATCCATCATAATATCCATAAGAACAACATCAGGCAGCAGGACATCACACAGCCCGGCGGCTTCCCTGCCGTTTCCCGCGCACCCGACCACCTGTATATCCCCGTTCTTCTCCAGCAAAAACTTGAGCGTATCCCTGTAAGCCTTGCTGTCATCAGTCAAAACTACCGTAAGCATGCTTTTTCTCACTCTCCAGAGGTATTTCTATATGAATATTAAAGCCTCTTTCTCCACCCGAGCCGAAGGCTATATCTCCCTTTGCCCTTTTTACCCTCTCCTGCATTCCCGACAGGCCGTAGCCGACAGACAGCTTGCCGCAGCCCGCTCCGTCATCAATTATAAAGAGCTTTATCCTTTCCGGTAAAAACCTCAGCACTATATTAACCTTTTTTGCGTTTCCGTGACGTATGGAGTTTGTCAGCGCCTCCTGGCAGCTTCTGTAAATTATTTCAGAGTATACGGGGCTTTCAAAATTTAACTGTCCGTCGATCAGCAGCTCTATCTCCAGTCCTGAGCTTTCAAACCCGGCAAGCAGCTCCTTAAGTGCTTTCATAAGATTTCCCGGCTCCAGCTTTCTCGGCATTAATCCCGAAACAGACCTTCTTAATTCCATCAGCCCCTCTTTTGTTATTTTATAGGCATCATTAAGTATTTCCTCCGTTTTGCCGGCATCCTCCCTGCATGTCACCATGCATGCCTCCTGAAGCTTCAGAAGAAGCACCATTGTATGCCCGAGGGTATCATGAATATCTATTGCCAGACGATTCCTTTCATTAACCGCTGCCAGCTCCTCCCTTATTTCCGCATATTTTTTTAATTGCTCGTTTGCCCCCAGCAGCTCTTCATTTTTTATATTAAGCTGCTCAAGCAGGTTTATATATTTTGAAATATCATTAAAGGTTATAACCCTCCCCACAGTTGTCCCCGCACTATCACTTACAGTCCGGATTTTTATGTTGAAATGCCTTATGCCTGGACTCTTAAAGCAGATTTCCCCATCAAAGCCTTCACTGCTGCCGCCCGGCTTAAGAGCCAAAAGAAATTTTTCCAGTTCCTCCGGCCTGTCAGCGTTTCCTTCAATATACTCAATAAACTTATTTATGCTGCCGTTTTTGCTTATCTGCGCCTCCTTAAAGTACACTGAAAACAAATCGTTAACATATATTACAGTGTTGAAGCAGTCTGTCACAATAATTGCCTCTTCAACATTATCAACTATTCTCTTCATTGCGATTGGCATAAGGTTTAAAAATTTGTATTTGAAGATGGCAACAGCAAACAGCAAAAGAGAAAAAGCAAAGCTGACAGGGGTTATGTCCAGTCCGGGTCTGAACAGGCCTGATATATATATGACGTTAGACAGCAGAGGCACTGTAACAGCCAACGCCAGTAATAAGGATTGTTTTTTTTCATATCCCATCTTTTTTATTGAATAAACCGCCAGAAGAATTGAGCCTCCAAGCAAATAGCTGTAGTTCACAAGCATGCTTATCCAGAAAACCGGGCCATAGCTTCTGGATTTATACTCAAATACAGTATACATGAGATGATGGTATTCATTTGTTAAAACCATTAAATAATTCAAAAAAGGGATGGCAGTCAGTATAATTATCTTACCCGGTGCTTTTATCAGCTTATTATTTGTATATATTAATGAAAATATCAGCCAGCTAATTCCGATAAAGCAAATGGGAAGCTGCTCAAAGCGCACATATGCCCATTCGGCCTCAACATTCCTGGCATATATCTCAAACATTTGCCCAAACGACCATATAAAGATAAGGCATTGACATAATATATATGCGTATGTCAATAAAGTTCTTTTGCCCTTTAATATAAAAAATACAATCAAAAGCAAAGACAATACTACAGAAAGAAACTGCACCAGTGCTTCTGTTTTCAAATATACCAGCAAAGGAAGAACCCCCTATTATACCATTTACTCCACACAATCCTTTTTAATATATAAATAGTCTACATCACCATAATACTATAAATCAAGATGACATTTGTCATCATATTTTTTGCGGCCCGGATTTCTGTCCTTCGCTTAACCTGTGGTTGTCAAGAGAACCGTCCCCTTGACACAAATTTCCGGAAATGATAAAATTCCAGTTATAATGTAAAGGAGGTTAAAGCATGCTCAGGTTTATTTTCGATATAGGAGGAGTGTTGGTTAATTTTAATTATCAGAAGCTGGCAAAGGATTTCGCAGCCATAACGGGATGCAGGCACGGGCCTATACAAAAGCTTTTTGAGAAGGAAATGCTATACCTGGTTGAGACGGGAAGGCTTCCGTGCGATGAATTTTACAGTGTTCATATAAAGAGTGCAATGCCTTGCCTTTCCTACGAGGAATGGATAGAAATGTTTCGGGAGCATTTCGTACTCAATCCGCCGGGTTTTGATCTTCTTCAGTGTTTAAAAAATGAGGGTAGAAAAACTTATCTCCTTAGCAATCTGGCCGAATTCCATAAAATAGCCATTGAAAGAAGGCATCCCTACCTTTTTGAAATATGTGAAAGAAATTTCTTTTCCTATGAAATAGGTTTCCATAAGCCCGAACCGCAAATATTTGAAACGATGTGCCTCTCTCTGGGCGAAAGTCCTGAAAACTGTATTTTTATAGACGATCTTGAGGAAAATGTGGAGGGAGCAAAAAGCGCCGGACTTATGGCGGTACACTTTTCAAACGACCGGATTTTGGAGATAACAGACAAACTAAAGGCCATGTAGGCTTATACGGATATTGGGCCTGCTCTTTTTTTAAAGAGGCAGGCCCAATATCCCTTATTAATACTTCAATATTCTTTTCTTATTCCTGAACCGGCAAAGCCGCCTCGGGAAGCTTTTTATCCACAAGCTCGGCTACCGATACCGCCAGCCCGGCAATGCTCTGTATTTCGGAAGGAATAATTATCTTGGTCGCTTTTCCGTCCGCGACCCTTTGCAGGGCTTCCAGACTCTTTATGGCAATTACCGGCTTGCTTGGGTTAGCGTCGTTAAGCATTTTAAGCCCTTCAGCAGTAGCCTGCTGAAGCTTGAGTATCGCCTCCGATTCACCTTCGGCCTCCCTTATCGCGGCCTCCTTCTGGGCCTCCGCCCTGAGTATGGCGGCCTGCTTTTCAGCCTCCGCACTCAGTATGGTAGCCTGCTTCTGACCTTCGGCAACCAGTATGGCGGACTTCTTCTCACCCTCAGCCCTGAGTATGGCCTCTCTCCGCTCCCTTTCAGCCTTCATCTGCTTTTCCATGGCATCCTGTATTTCTCTTGGGGGAAGGATGTTTTTCAATTCCACCCTGTTGATTTTTATTCCCCACGGATCAGTTGCCTCGTCCAGTATAGACCTCATCTTTGTGTTTATAGTGTCTCTTGAGGTAAGAGTTTCATCCAGCTCCAGATCCCCTATAATGTTTCTTAAGGTGGTGGCCGTAAGGTTCTCAATAGCCGACATGGGATTATTAACACCATAAGCATACATTTTAGGATCCGTAATTTGAAAATATATAACAGTGTCAATCTGCATGGTTACATTATCCTTTGTTATAACAGGCTGGGGTGCGAAATCCACCACCTGCTCCTTAAGAGACACCATCTTTGCAACCCTTTCCACAAACGGGATTTTGACATGCAGTCCCACATTCCACGTGGTGATATATGCTCCGAGCCTCTCTATTACATAAGCGTTTGACTGGGATACCACCCTGATATTCACAACAACCAGAAGCAATACTATTATTGCCAAAACAATTAAAATCCACATTTAAATATCCTCCTTATCATCAACAGCTTTTACAATAAGCTTTACACCTGAGATGTCAAGCACCCGGACCCTTTTTTCCGTCTCCACGGCAGTTCCGTCAACGGATCTGGCAGACCATATCTGTCCCCCTACCTTTACCTGCCCTACCCCCGACTCCGGATTAATGCCTTCAATTACAACGCCATAATCTCCAACCAGCCTGTCGGCATTGGTCTTTTGTACCTTATTATCGAGAAATTTACGTACTATAGGCTTTGTGAAATACAAAAGGATGCCTGAAGAAACCGTAAAAACTATAAGCTGTACCAGAAAAGATGCTCCAAGTGCGGCAGCAATCAGGGCAGCAACAGCCCCCGCGGCAAACCACACCGTCACCAGCCCCAGTGTCGCCATTTCAATAATCCCAAGTATTATAGCTACAATCAGCCACAATACTGTTTGCGGTATTTCATTGAACATACCTTTGCCTCCCCCCTCTGTATTTATATATGCATTTGCAGAATCATATAGTAATACGAATAACTGCCGGATGTAAAAATCAAATATTTCTTTATTTTAAAGATTCCCTGTTCCGCATAACCGGCAAGAACTTTTTGCAAAAGCCTTCATTCCCTGCAAAAAGCATAATTGAGCTTTAGAATTCTCTAATTACAGTATACCTATTATCAGTTATATGCGCAAGCATATTGCATAATAATGCAATGATAAGCAGAATTAAGGTAATATGAGTATATTTATGGCAGAGCAGTTTGATGTTATCCAAGCGCTAAGCCTTTTCCCTGCTTCCCGATACAGCTCCTACCGATCTGGTCAGGCTTATTAAGGCACCCAGCGTACACATAAGAGCAGCAAATATAATAACTACCCTGAAGCCCGTTAAAAAGCGGACAGTATCAAATGCTGCATTTTGCCCTGAAAAATTATTAATATCCATATTAGAGGTAAATGTAAAAATCAATACGGAAAGGGCAGTTCCGGAAACCATTCCCAGATTCCTGAACAAAGCATTTATTCCTCCCGCAATCCCAAGCTCTTCTCTCGGAACCGACCCCATTACACTGGAGTTGTTTGGAGACTGGAAAATCGCTCCTCCCGCGCCCATAAGTGCCATCAGTACGGCAATTTTCAAGAAGGACGAGCTTTCATTTAAAGTTGCGGCCCCAAAAAGCACTGCGGTATTTATGCTCAGCCCAAGCACTGTAAGAGGTCTGTAAGAATATTTATCCGACAGCCTCCCGCTTATGGGAGCTAAAATTGCGGAGGCCGCAGGATAAAACGATATCAGCAGCCCGGCAGCGCGCGTATCCAGACCCAATACATATTGAAGGTAAAAGGGAATGAAAAGCATAGCGGCGCTCATAGCTACAAACGAGAGGAACGCGGAGCTTAAGCCAAGCGAAAACACCCTTATTTTAAACAGCTCAAGCTTTATCAGCGGGTTTTCCAGATTTTTTTCATAGTTTATAAAGACAAACAGCAAAGCAAATGCTAAAAGCAATAAAGGTATAAATATTTTAAGGGGTAAAACCCCCTCCTGAAGAAAAAGCAGGCTTATAAACAGTATAAGTATGGCTGTTACAAGCATAATCGAGCCTTTAAAATCGAATCTTTTCGTTTCCGCTGTTCCTTGCATTTTTGGAATGGTTGTAAACGTTAATACTGCGCCCAATATCCCTATCGGTATGTTAATCAGGAATATCGACTGCCAGTTGAAGGCATGGGTCAGAACTCCCCCGAGGCTCGGCCCCACAAGGCTTCCTATGGCAACAGTGGCACCGGTAATGCCAAGGGCCTTGCCTCTTTCATTCGCAGGAAATACCTCCGCCACTATCCCCTGGCTTAAGGCCATCATTGCCGATGCCCCTATGGCCTGTACAACTCTTGAGAGCACGAGCATTTTAAGATCCGCCGACAGTCCGCACATTAAAGAGCCTGCCGTGAAAATTATAAACCCGAATGCAAATATTTTTTTCTTTCCGTAAATGTCGGATATCTTTCCCCATACAAGCAGCAATACGGAAATTGTGAGGAGATAGGAGGTTACAACCCATTGCACCGAGCCTATATCGGCGGACAGCTCCTTTGATACGACAGGAAGCGCAACATTTACAATGCTGCCATCCAAGGTCGCCATAAATATGGAGACTGAAACATTCAATAGTATAAGCCATTTATGAAAGCTCGTTAATTCTCTGTTCATACATTCCTCTCCCATGCTAATATTTACAATATAATAAACCTATATTCCGCATTTGTACAGGCAAAATTTTGGCAAAAAGCTTTTTTATTTTACAAAAGGCAATTTTTTGTCAGTACTTTAGGCTTTTGCTTCTTTACTTTTTTTATATTTGCACGTATAATTTTGTATATAATGGTTCTTAATTACTTCAAGAGACAGGTGGAGCTTGCCGCAGCAAAGCACTTTTTTCAAAAACTCATTAAAGCCGTCAATAATATGCTATTTTTTTACTATTACAGCCTATAAGCGCCGCCTTAAAATTACCGAAAGGATGATTAATTAATGTTTAAACGGCTTATATGTATTTTGACAGCATCCGTCATGCTGTCCGGACTTTACGGGTGCAGCGGAAGCAACGGCGGAGGCGGCGAAAAGGACGCATTTTCGGATTGGTCCGCGGAGTACTATGAGGAGAAGGAAATAGGCCAGGGGCTCGGGATCGAGAATGCCGGAACATCTCTTAACATCAATTCCTTAAACCAGGTCATCACATACGCATATAGGCCGGGGGACAGCTTCTATATTTTTGCCGATAAAACCGGCAAAAAAATAGATCAGCATAAATACATCCTTAAGGGAAGCGGCTCACTGTTCACCATTAATTCAAAGGACAACCTGTACGTATTGGATCAGGTATATTCCTCCGATACTCAGGAAAGCAGCAGCAGAAAAATTTCATATACCTTAAATGTATACAATTCAAAGGGGCGGCAGCAAAAATCCCTTATTCTGGGCAGCAATACCTTCAGACAGGGCCAGCCCTCTGTTACGGATATGGCGGTTGATTCAAATGGGACAGCATACCTGCTTTACCCAAGAGAAAAAATAGAGGTCATAAACGCTGACGGCAGAAGGGTTAATGAGCTTTCCGCCGCCGGCACCGACTTTATAGAGGTCGACTATGACAATAAGCTTATTTCCGGAAGCTTTGACGGAGGAAACAGCAGATCCGCTTTAGAAAAGCTGGACCCCAAGACAGGCGAAAGCATATGGAAAAAGGAGCTGGAGCCGGGGGATGTGATCAGGCAGCTCAAATGCGGCCTCAGAGATAAAAATATTTATATACTTGGCGATAAGGGAATCATGGCCTTCGACAGCGAGGGGGGCCTTAAGGGTGATATTTTTGATTTCAGGCAGTCATCCCTGCTTGAACCGGGCGTTTCTATAAAGGATATGGCAATAGCCCCCTCAGGGCATATATTCATGCTTGCCTTTCAAAGCGCCTCAGGATCGGGCACAGCAGCCTCGCCTTTGCTCTATTCATATACTCCCTCCGAGGGCGGTAAAAATTCCGGAGAGCAAAAGGTTATGACTCTTGCCGTAAAGTTTTCCGACAGGATTCTTGAATCTGCGGTAAGCAGGTTTCAGCGTGAGCATCCTGATATAAGGCTCGACGTAAAGGATTATAAGGCCTCATGGACGGGCTCCGGCCAGGACGAAAACCAGAGGGTGCAGAAGGCTCTTGAGGACTACCGGAGCATAAACACTGCCGAGCTTATGTCCGGAGCAGGGGCGGACATTATTGATATAAACGGCCTTCCCTATAGAAAATATATCGACGCAAACTCACTTGCCGATGTAAACAGCATGATTGCACAGGACAAGTCCTTCAATATTTCGGACTACAGCCTGAACATATTTAACGCCTGCAAATATAACGGCGGTCTGTACATAGTTCCCGTTACTTTTACGTTTAACATGCTTTCGGCAAGCAAAAGCATCCTTGAAAAGGAAGCTGCAAGTATAGATGATTCAAGCTGGACATGGCAGGATTTTGTTTCCATAGCTCAGAAAATAACGGCAGACAGAGACGGAGACGGTACTCCCGATCATTACGCACTTCCCAAAATGACTGGAAGAGAGCTGTTCTCATATATTTATAATATGGAGTATCACAAGTTTGTGGATTATGATAAAAAAACCGCCGCTTTTGATTCGGGTGAGTTTGCGGAACTGCTGAACTTCACAGACGGATTCTCAAAAAGAGGGCTTTGCAGCCCCGGCATTGATTCCTCAGAGCTATGGGAAATGGCGGATTCCGGTACAATCGCATTTACGGCGCAATATATTGCAGACTACTACAACCTCATTTATGCAAAGGCGCTGTCCAACGGAGAAGTGGAATTATTGAGCTATCCCTCTTTCGGCAGTATAGTAAACCCCCGCATATTCACTCCCGGTAAGGCCTTTGCCATCAATAACAACTCGGAGCTGAAGACGGAGGCCTGGGAATTTATAAAGCTGCTTCTTTCGGAGGATATTCAAAGCAGCTCAGAGCTGTATGAAAACCCTGTAAATATACAGGCGCAAAAAACGAAAGCCAAGACAGCAATAGAGGAATCGGAATCCATACGCGAAATGCTTAAAAGCCAATACGGAAGGGATATCGCACCACTTTCCCAGCAGGATATAGATACTATGGACAAGCTTATATCAGAGCTGTCGGCATTCCCGTACTCCGAGCCCGAGGTGGACAAAATTATATCAGATGAAATAGATGAATTTTTCTCAGGCGGCAAAACCGCCGGGGAAACGGCAAAATCGATTCAGAGCAGAGTTACCGGATACCTGGCGGAGTAACTAAATTTCCCCATGATTTCACTTTATATCATGTGTAAATTTATTTTCATTGTAAATAAAATATGATATACTGTATATAATATATCATGGAAGGAGCGATTTGCTATGGCACAAACAAATATTAATATTCGTATGGATGAAGATTTGAAAAAAAACTTTGATGATATTTGTACAGAGCTTGGATTGAACATGACTACAGCTTTTAATGTTTTTGCGAGAGCCGTAGTTCGCAGGCAGGGAATACCTTTTGAAGTTACAATTAATGACGACCCCTTTTACAGTGAAGGAAATCTTGCAAGATTAAGAAAGTCAATATCTGCCCTTAATGCCGGAAAGGCAAAAATGCATGATTTAATAGAGGCTGATGATGAATAAGATTTTCACTGATGAAGCGTGGGAGGATTATATATAGGCAAGCGCAGGACAAAAAGACCTTAAAGCGCATTAATTTAATTTTTCAGGAATAGATAGAAATGGTTATGAAGGCATTGGCAAGCCTGAACCGTTAAAACATGAGTTTCAAGGCTTTTGGAGTAGACGTATTGATGATTTAAACCGTATTGTATATAGAATAAAGGACGGACAAATTGAAATTGTCCAATGTGGTTCTCATTACAAAGATAAATAGATTAAAAGAGGCCCGGAAGCTGCCATAAATAGCTCTCCAGGCCCCTTTTATTAAAGCTGGGCTTTCAGCTTTTCAAGGCAAAGCCTTGGGCTTGAATACACCGTTATTCCCGTTTCATCCCTCAGTGCCTGCTCCATTCGGCTCATAGAGCCTTGTGCAAGCACTATCGCGTCGCAGCCCTCCGCCATAGTGCGGGCCTTTTTTAAAAGCATATCGTCATGCAGCTCCGGCTTGCCGTCTACGAGAGCCAGATATGCTCCGTCCGCCAATCCGGGAATTATTTCCACCGTACGCTTTTTAAGCGCCGCCTCAGCCTCTAAAAGCTCAATGGTAGGATTGAGAGTCGTATTTAAGGTTGCGATAACCCCTATTCGAGTATTGCTCTGAACGGCCCTTTCGGCCATTGCCTGATCTATCCTCACAATGGGCATCTCAAAAAACGGACGCGCTGATTCCGCTACTCTTCCCACAGATGAACAGGTATTAAGTATAATATCCGCACCCGAAAGAGCAGCAGCCTTATAATGCAGCATAAGTCTCTGGTAAATATTGGGCGTCACCCGCCCTTCCGCAATGGCACTGTGTATAATAGCATCGTCAACAATGTTAATAAGCCGGTGCTCAGGCAAAATTTCTTTAAAAAGCCCTTTTACAATATTGTCAAGTCCAAAGCCGGTGTATACTGCCGCTATTGTTGCCATACCTTTCCCCCCGTTAATTTGATTCACACAATGTCTTTTCAACCATTGGTGTCTGTGCCGGAATCTTTATGTCATTGTACAGCGGGTAGTAGCTTCCTTTAGGAGAAATGTCTATCACATCGTCGCCCCTCCACTTAACAGTATAGGTAAGGGTTGCAGCCTTTTCTACGCTTACCCGTTCCATAACAGGAAAGGTGACTGTAATGCTTTCTCCGCACTTAGCATCTGCAATGCGCACAAACACATTTTTTACCCACGGCACATCTCTTCCGCTATACTCTCTGGCCTCGGCTTCGTTCTTCCTTACTATCTTTACGCCCCCAAAAGGAGTCCATTCCGGAATGCGCACCAGAAGGTCCTTCAAGTCCTTTTTAACCGTTATTTCAAGCTTTCCTTCATTCGGCAGGTAAGACTTTACGTCCAACCACTTTGAAGAATGATTTAATAAAAAGTTTATGCCTATCCGCTCGTTTGCATATTCCGTAACGCTGCTTTCCCATACCAAATATAAAGCCCTCGCACCCGCACCAAGGCAGCAGGTCTGGACATCCATAATATGGCCTCTTCCCCACTCACCGTCATAAACAAAATCATTAGGCGCTGCGTAGCCTGCAAATGCTCCGCGCAGCCTGTCAGCAACCTTATAGTATGTTGTGTGACCGTGAATATCCCCGGATTTATCCTCAGCCTGTTCTATCCAGTCCGTTTCCTTAAGCTGAGACTGTGTAAGGTGGTTGCGTGCAAACCTTTCCGCAACAGCCCAGTATTCGGTATATCCGGCCTTTGCAAGCCAAATGGCACAGTCAATCGCATCCGACAGAGTGCAGGTTTCATGCTCATACTGCTGATCGCCCATATCTCCGGGGGTCCATCCGAAGGTTGTACATTTTTCTCTTATCGCCCAGTCAAAGCATTTCTTTGCAAACTGTATTATTTCGCTGTCCCCGGTAAAGCTGCCAAAGCGTGCAAGACATGCCAATGTTCCCATACGGGTGTGAAAATGTCCGCTTCTGTATTCATGTGCCCCGCTCCAGCTTCCGTCCGCACCGAAAACGCCGCTGTGGTACATAATATAGCCGGCAAAATTCTCACAAAGCTCATATGCATCCCTGTTGCCTGTAAGCTGATGCCACATCAGAAGCGGCCCGATCTGTCTTCCCCACATAGCACATGGGTCTACCGTGAGCTTTGTATGCACTGCGTCAAAGGAGGGCCACCCTGTATCGGTATACTCCGACGCGGGATAGTACCAGTAGGAGCGTTCTTTTCTCGCAATACTTTTAAGTCCGGCACACAAGGCATCTCCCGCAGCCTTCACCCTCTCCTCTCCCGTTTGGCCATACCACGTGCACAGCGCCAGAAGTGTAGCACGCTGGTCGATCATGCTGGCACTGTCCTTAAATTCACTCTGGTGCTCAATAATTTCCTCCTGTGTAAAGGAATTTCTGCGGTATGTCAGACCCTTTGCTCCTAAAAAGCTTAGCAGATTCTCCCTGTAGTGCATTTCTACTTCCCTGCCGTATATGCTGCCCGTCATTTTTCTTATAAGAAAAATGGCATCCAGCAGCCGCCCGTGACTTGAGCCGTAATCCCAGTTTCCATGCTGCATGACAGCAGGCTTTGATTTAAAGTTACCGTTAAAAAACGGAATAAAATCATAATCCTCATCGGAGACACCTATAATTGCGTTAAGCGCAAGTTCCGCATTCTCTTCCAGTGTAAGAGTATCCGGCACAAGAGCTTTTTTTAGTTTTTGCATGAAATAATCCTGCCTTTCATTTTTATTGTCCTGTATAAATGTGCCGGTATATTATTTAATGGTCCCTACCATGCCTTCTACAAAGCTCTTCTGCATAAAGAAGAATACAAGGATTGTAGGAAGCGTTGAAACAATAATTCCAACCATTATCATTCCGTAGTCGGGATTAAAGTTAGCTGCAAGGTTTGACACCGCCAAAGGCAGGGTGTATTTTTTCTGGGACTGCAAGGCTATCAGGGGCCATAAGTAATTGTTCCAGCTTGCCATAAAAGCAAAAATCGCACCCGCCGAATAGGTAGACTTCATCATGGGCATGTAAATCCTGAAGAAAATCCCGTATTCGCTCAGCCCGTCCACTCTGGCAGCCTGTATTGTCTCCTGAGGAAAAGCATGCGTATTCTGCTTAAAGAAGAATATCAGGAAGGGTGTTGCAATAGCAGGCAGTATAATTGCAGCGTTTGTATTTAAAAGGTCAAGCTGCGAAAAGAGCTTGAACATAGGAATAATTCTTGCTGCAAAGGGAACCATCATTGATGCCAGAATTGCCACAAAAACAATATTTGTTGCCCTGCCGGGGTATATGACAAAAGCATAGCCCGCCGCAGAAGATACAACAAGAGACAGCACCGTAATTGTTACAGCTATTACCGTAGAGTTGGCAAATGCCGTAACAAGATCCGCCTGTGCAAAGGCATTGGCAAAGTTCTGAGATAAATATGATCCGAATGTAAGCTTCCCCATTGTAATATCCTTAGTATGATTTGTAACGCTTACCAGAATCCAATAAAAAGGAAATACCGAGAAAAGAGAAGCAACAATTAGAAATAGATATTTTATAAATCGTATGAAATTATCAATTGCTCTATTCATTCTTATCACCTGTTATCCTTTTCTGGAAGATTGTAAGAAGCCCTACAATAATAAACACAACATAAGAAATAGCGGCAGCGTAGCCATAATTGGGAACATAGTTAAATGAAACATCGTAAATATACTGAGATATTGTCCTTGTCGCATTTCCAGGACCTCCGTTCGTCAGGTTCACAACCTCGTCAAAGAGCTGAAGCGTTGAGTTTGTAGCAAGTATTGACGTCAGAAAAATTATGGGCTTCAGTATGGGCAGGGTAATCCTGAAAAGTGTTTGCCAAAAAGAGCACCCATCAAGTTGCGCAGCCTCATATACCGCTTTGTCAGTATTTTGAAGCGCAGCAAGATAAAATATCATATAATAGCCGGTCCAACGCCAGATAAGTGCAATGACAACCACTACCTTCGACCAAAAGCTGTCCATAAGCCACGGGATACTTTTATCGATAATATTTAAGTTAAGCAAAACCTGATTTAACAGTCCGTCGGCAGCAAAAATATTTTTAAAAAGAACAGAGTATGAAACAAGAGAGGTTACACACGGAAGAAAAATGCATGTCCTGAATATGCCTCTGAACTTTAATTTTTCATCATTTAAAAGCACTGCTATCACTAGCGAAAGCAGAATCATAATTGGAAGCTGACATACCGTAAACAGTATAGTATTAAATACTGTTTCATGAAACGCTGTGTCCTTAAGCAAATTAATATAATTGCCTACACCGTTGAAGGAAAGGTTATTTCCCTTTCCGCTCTGGAGAGAAAGGAAAAATGCCTGTATCATTGGAAGGTAACTGAAGGCAATAACAAGGACGCCGGATACAATTACCATAGACCAGCCGGTGAGGAAATTTGTTTTAGATAAATTATAGCTTGCTTTTTTCATGACTACCTCCATGTATTGCCTTATAACACCCTAAAAAATAAAACATTTATGTCCAAATATTGGCAGATTAACAGGTAATTTTTATTTATATGCGGGAGCACGGCATGTCTTCCGGCTCCCGCAATTTTAAGAAAATATAATCCCTTTAGGTTAAAGCTTTTATTATTTGCCTATCTGCTGAGTCAATTGCGCCTGTGCCTCCTCAAGGCACTTGTCAATGTCCGTACCATTTAAATATTTCTCAACTGCCGGTACAAGAATGGACTGTGTTTCAAAGGAGTATGCCCCGTAGTTTACGTCGGGCACCTTGCTCAGCCAGTCCGCAAAGTTGGCATTGATTTTAGTATTATTAAAGAACTCATTTACAACATCATAGGCTGCAACGTTAGCAGCAGGAAGATATGTGCCCATTATTCCGTGATTTGCAAGAAGCTCATCATAAAGCTCGGGCTTTGAAGCAAAGGTATTCTTTAAGAAGTCGGCAGCAGTATCCGCATTTTCTGCATTTGCAAGAACATACCAGCTTGATCCTCCCTGGCTCGACATATTTGTAGCACCCTGGACAGAAAGCTTGGGAACAGGTGCAATAGCCCACTTGCCCTTCTGGGACTCTTCACTCTGAATTGTCGGCGCAAGCCAGCCTCCGCTGACTGTTGCTGCAATTTCGCCTCCGTTTATGGCACCCGCATACTCCGACCAGTCGGAAATAAGCTTTACAGCTCCTGAATTTTTAAGGTCTGCAAATACTTTAAAGCATTCCTTAAGTGCTTCATTGTTGGTTAAATTGGCCTTTCCCTCAGCATCGGTATACCATGTGCCCGCTGACTGAAGCATAATCTGGAACAGGCTCAAATCTCCCGGATTCAAGGTGGTGAGATAATGTCCCTTTTCCTTTATTTTCTTTCCCATCTCAATATAGTCGCTCCATGTAATATCCTGAAGATCCTCTGTCTTATAGCCTGCCTCCTCAAAGTAATCCACCCTGTAGAACATTCCCGCAACACCGGTATCAAACGGTACTCCGTAGCTCTTTCCCTCGTATGACACGCTTTGATGCTTATATTTTGCAAAATCATCATAATTGATGACATTTGTCATGTCATAGAATGCTCCGGGGTAAGACATAAAGTATGCAGGCGCACTCAAATCTCCAACCAGAACAATATCCGGAAGATCCTCTTTTGTACCGCTCGCAAGTATAGTATGCAGCTTTTTAAGGACATCTGCCTTAGCCATTTCTATCATGTTGATTTCCGCTCCCTCATAAAGCTTGTCCGCAATATTGAGGGCGGCTCCGTTAAAGTTCTTGTCCCATGCCCAAACATTAAGCTTAACAGGCTCCCCTGCAGGGGCAGTAGAAGAATTCTGGACAGTTGTAGAATTCTGTCCGTCTGTTCCTCCCGACTGGCAAGCAACGAACGTCATCATCATTGCAAGAGCAAGTATTGCCGATAATATTCTTTTCATAGTAAAGAGTCCTTTCTTTTATTAAATTAACCGGCCGCACAGTAGAATTTTACAGCCGGCATAGACAACATATTTAATTATTATAGTCAATCAAAGTCTTATAGATACTGTTTTTCACGGTCAAATAATACCAAAACCCAATCGTTTACGCCGTTTTTTCGTTCTACCGGAGTAAATACAAGCTCTTTGCCGCTGTGATATGAGCCTATAAAGCTCGCTTCACCGCCCACAGGATTGAACCAGAAGGCATCAAGCTTTTCACAGTCCAAAGAATTTGCTTTAACCGCAATATCCCTGCCCGTGCAGGTGTAGGCCAGCAAAAAGCTTTTACTCCCGAAAACAGCAATGCGCTGATGCTGAGCACCCTCATCGCAGGCAAGGCAATCCTGCCTTGGAGTCCCTTCTGTAAAAGGAAAGCTTGTTACAAGCTCCTTTAAATGTGCAATTTGTCCTGAGCCCTCGTGGTGAATGGCATCATACCAATAGTCCATAACCCCGAAGGAACCCGGGCCGGCTCCGTCGTAATAACCCTGCATAACCGCATTATGTCCGTAAGTGATTCCAAAGCCTCCGGCAAAAACAGACCAGTAAGAATACCGCCTCACATCCGCCGCTGTCCAATGCGAAACTCCCCAGTTTTTAAGCCCCTTCATGATATTTTCATAGGACGGCTCTCCGTCTATGGAGGGCTTAAGAGGCTTCATTCCATGATCATGAAAAATATATTTCCAGTTGTCTTCTGCATAAGGAAGCTGTTCGTCAGAGATAAATTCGGGATTATTGTTTTTAACCTGTGCATATGTGCTGTGCCCCGATTGAAACATATTAAAATCCAGCCAGGACTTTTCATTAAACCAAAGTGAAGATGTCGTACCTGTAACAGGGTGGAAGGTTATTAAATGATCAGGGCACATTTCTCTCAAAATTTCCCCCATCCTGTCCCAGACATTGAAACCGAGGCTGCCAAGAAGATCCCCTCCTACAATCCAGATAATATTGGGACGTCCTTTATATCTTCCGGCTATAAACCGGGTATACGGCTCTACGGTATCGGCGTTTAAATACCCGTTCTTTAAGATATCTCCCCATGCCGGCACCAGCGCAATATAAAGCCCCAATTCCTCCGCAAGAGATATTGCATAATCCACGTTATCCCAATAGCTGTATTCACCTGTATCATCTGTTTTAGTAATGTCATCTCCGAAAAAAGGCTGGCGGTTATACCTGTTAAGCTGCGGCATACGGTGGAGTATCATGGCCTGGATGACGTTGAAGCCCTTTGCCTTCCGGTTTCTCAGGTAAGCATATACCTCTTCCCTGGTAAAGCGGTGAAAAAGCAGCCAGCCGGTATCAGCCAGCCAAAAAAATGGCTTCTCTCCGTTTTGAAGGTACTTGTGATTCATTGATACTTTAAGAGCTCCGTCATTCCAAGGCTTGGAATAAATGGTCAACACAACCCCTCACTTTCCATATGAAATTGAATTAGTTACTAAATATTTAGTAGTTTAGTTCAACCTACACCCTTATAATACACCTACCCATAGGTATTGTCAATAAATTTTATTTAAATATCTTTAAATCTCTTTTAAAATGCTATTAAAACGTCAAAATTCTTCAAAAAATTGCTTTTATATTTCCACATAAGTTTAAAGATATGATAAATTAATTTAATAATCTATTAAATTAATAACACTGCTTCGCTGTAACAGACTCTTTGTTATTTGCGTGCCAGTATTTTTATATCATTTGCTTTTACAGATATTTCTCCCTCAAGCTCAGCTCCTGTAAACACATCAATATACCTACCGTCTAATTCCGCGCCGGCGTCCTCTTTATTATGGTTAAGAAGGAAAAGGAAGCTCCCGTTTTCGTTCTTACGGACTGTGGCCTCAATTCCCTGGGATGCTTTTATCACTGGGGCCAAGCGGGCTTTATCACATAAATCCCGGACAAAATCATTAATAAACTCCTGTTCGGCATTGCACCCTATATAATATGCCTCTCCTCTTCCGTACCTGTTTGAGGTTACACAGGGAGTCCCGGCATAGAAGTCACTCTCGTAAACAGCAAGGGCCTCCGCGGTTACGGTATGAATAATATCACAAAGCAGGGTGCATTTGTACGTGCCCTGCGTGCTTCCAAATGCAGAGAGCATTTTTATACCATTGCTTTCGCCCGGCAAAAGAGCATCGTTTTCCTCCACCCAAATACCAAGCATATCTGACAGCTTCCCTGGATACCCGCCTTGGAAAACCTTATCATTTTCGTCCACAATGCCGCTGAAGAATCCAACAAGGCATGTTCCCCCGTCTTTAACAAATTCGGAAAGCTTTTTGTCCATATCGTTATTTACCATGTACATCAGAGGCGCGGCAACAAGGTCATATTTCGATATGTCACCCGCAGTGCTCACAAAATCGACCGCAATGTTAAGACGGTGAAAGGCCTTGTAATACCTGCTTATAATGTCCATGTACTTTAAATCCCGGCTTGGGCCGCTTGAAAGCTCCACTGCCCACCAGTTATGCCAGTCAAATATAATTGCTGCCTTCGCCTCTGTTACTCCCCCCACAATCCGGCCTCCTATTTGGGCAAGCTCTCTTCCAAGCTGCTCACACTCTCTGAAAACCCTGGTGTTCTCATGTCCGGCATGCGATATCACAGCACCATGGAGCTTCTCCACACCTGAGAGCGACTGGCGTATCTGAAAAAACATCGCTGAGTCCGCGCCATGCGCCAGGGCCTGATAGGAAAGCATCCTGACCTCGCCCGGCCTTTTAAGCTTATTATAGGGCTGCCAGTTCTGCTGGTTGGGCGACTGCTCCACCATCAAAAACGGCTTTCCCCCCTTAAGCCCCCTCATAATATCATGCTTCAGCGCAATAAAATCCGGCATATCCGTAGGCCATGGGTAGTTGTCCCAGCCTACAATATCCACATGCTTGCAAAATTCAAACTGATCAAGCGTCTTAATAAAGCCTGATATATTTGTGGTTGCGGGAATATCGGGAGAGTACCTGCGTATTGCTTCATATTCGTTATTAAAGGCCTCTATCGTAGAGTCTGTCATAAACTTAAGATAGTCCAGATACTTCGGCTGGTAAAACTTGTCGTCATCATTCAAATCCGTCGGGAGCACTATCTCATCCCAATCATAAACAGTATGCCCCCAAAACGCAAGGTTCCACCTGTCGTTTAAATTTTCAACGGTTTTATAGCGTCCCTTAAGCCATGCACGGAACTTCTTCTCACAGTGCCCGCAATAGCAATAGGTTCCGTATTCGTTCGATATATGCCACAACGCCAGTGCCGGATGATGCGCGTAGCGCTTGGCCATTTCTTCAGCCATCCTTCGGGAAAACCTGCGGTAGCTTTCACTGTTGGGACATATATTTACCCTCTTTCCATGAGTGCGCTTGCGGCCCAGTATATCCACAGGCAAAATATCGGGATATTTTTTAGACATCCATGCCGGCTGTGCGGCAGTAGGTGTCGCAAGACAAGCCTTTATCCCGTTTTGGGCCAGCTTATCCAAAATTTTATCCAGCCACGTAAAGCAGAATTCATCCTCGGAGGGCTGCAGCTTTGCCCAGGAAAATACCGGCAGGGTAACAATATTCATATGTGCCTTTTTCAACAGGCGCATATCCTCCTCGTGGATTTTTTCGGGCCATTGATCGGGATTATAATCTCCCCCGTAAAAGATAACGCTTTGCTTTTTCATTATGTAGCACCATACCTTTCTCAAAATATTTCCAAAGCTTGTATTTACTTATGTTAAGCTGCTGTCTTTTAAGACTTTCCGGGTTTAAAGTATTTTCTGCTTAAATTAATTCAAATATTCCCATCATTGCAAAGCTGCCGTTTTAAAATTTTTTAATATAATTTCTAAAGTATTTAATTGAATTTTAATACCCCTTTTAATTGTTGTCAAGGCAAATTTAGAGTAATATATGGCAGTCATTAATTAATTTATGCCTCAACCCCCTGCTATTTCTGCGTATTTATATTTTCCAGCTAAATCATTTACTAAATTTAATAAATTCTATTGACAAATGGGCCCGCAAAAACTACACTAAAAATGTGATTTAAGTCATAATATTTTTATTTTATATAAATTTGCACTCTGGTATAGTAATGTTATACTCTGTATATTACACCCTGTAATATACAGAGTATAGTATCGGAGTTTATTTTTGAAAGGATCGCTTATATGTCTATAAAGGTGAAAGATATTGCACAAATGCTTAATATTTCCCCCTCAACTGTTTCTCTTGTATTGAATGACAAGCCGGGGATCAGTGAAGCTACCAGGCAAAAGATTTTTGGGCTGATAGATGAACTGGGCTATGGAGACATGCTTCCTAAGAGAAAGGAAAACATCAGAAGCAATAAAAGCATAGGCTTCCTTATTTATAAAAAGAGCGGGCGGCTTGTTTCGGACACTCAATTTTTTTCAGAGCTAATTCAGGGAATCGATATAAGATGCCGTTCATA
The DNA here is from genome assembly GCA_023390115.1 of Bacillota bacterium. GTDB lineage: Bacteria > Bacillota > Clostridia > Acetivibrionales > DSM-27016 > Anaerobacterium. The sequence goes on along the minus strand of JAEWDM010000002.1, from coordinate 21,645 downwards.
TGGCTATAAGCTTATGGTTACCTATATAAATGAAGCCGACAGCCCGGAGGATCATATTAAGTCTTTTACAGGAGATGACTGCGAGGGGATTATTCTTCTGGCAACAGAGATGGATTCTAAGGATTTTGATTATTTCGAGGAAATCGGCCTTCCCTGCGTTGTGCTTGACAGCTACTTTGAAAGGGTAAATTATGACTGTATCGTAATAAACAACGTACAGGGAGCTTTTGAAGCCACAAATTATCTTGCTAAAATGGGACATAAAAATATAGGCTATCTTCGCAGCAGCTATAGAGTCAACAATTTCCGGGAGCGTTATGAAGGCTTTGCAAAGGCGCTCCGGCACAATAAGCTTAAGGAAAATCATGATTTTGTTCTGGAGCTCGGCTCACTGATGGAGACGTCATATGAGGCTATGAAAGCACATCTTGAAAACAAAATTCCCATACCCACCGCATATTTTGCAGAAAATGATCTGGTGGCTCTGGGCGCAATCAAAGCTTTGCGTGAAGCCGGTTTCAAGGTCCCTGAGGATATATCGGTAATAGGCTTTGACAATATTCCTCTCTCCTCCATCCTAGAGCCCCACCTGGCAACCATACATGTTCCTAAGCAGCGCCTGGGGATGCTGGCGGTGGACAGGCTGGTTACAAGACTCTCGGAGTCTCCGGAGGAATTTGTAAAAATCGAGGTGGGAACTACCCTTATGGAGCGCGAAAGCGTTACAAAATTATAAATATTTGGAGGCCTCAATATGACACAAATTACAAATGTGCTTTGTGAGTACAGGCACAACCCTCTAGGAATTGATGTAAAAAGGCCCCGCTTCAGCTTCCAGCTTGAATGTGACCGGTACCTCTCGTTTCAGAAGGCCTTTCGCATAGTTGTTTCGACCTCCGCTCAAAACCTTCGTGCCGGCGTTTATGACCTGTGGGACAGCGGAATGATAGAAGGCAGCAATACATTAAATATCGAGTATGGCGGAAAACGCCTCGTATCCCGCATGGAATGCTTTTACAAAATATTTTCGCTTATGGATGACGGCAGCCTTGCCGAAAGTAATACTTATACCTTTGAAACAGCCTTTTTGCACCGCAGTGATTTCATTGCCCATTGGGTGGGATATAAGCTCCCGGGCAGGCAGGACCCCGCCAGAGGTGAATTTAACGAGGGCCTTCCATGCCCTTATTTAAGAAAAAGCTTTACCGTAAGGCAGGGCCTGAAAAAAGCAAGGCTTTATACTACCGCTCTTGGACTGTATTCTTTTAAAATAAACGGGTTGTCTGTAACGGATGACAAGCTGACCCCGGGCTGGACCGATTACGATAAAATGCTGCAGTACCAGACCTATAATTTAACCGCCGCGCTTTCTCCCGGAGAAAACGTAATCTCAGTAATTCTGGGAGACGGCTGGTATGCAGGCTGTATGGGACTTTTCGGGCGTGGGTATTACGGAGGCTATCCCCTTTGTTATTTTGCCCAGGTAGAGCTTTACTATGAGGACGGCACCTCCGAAGCAGTTATTACCGATGAAAGCTGGAAGGCCTCCTGCGGAAAGCTTCAGGCGGCAGATTTATTTATGGGAGAAAGGCACGATCTGTCAAAAGAGCCTGTGGGATGGGAGCTGCCGGGATTTAACGACAGCAGTTGGAACAGTGTTGTTAAATTTGCTTATGAGGGTACCCCCTTTCACGGAGATTTTGTAGCGCAGATTAATCCGCCTGTCAGAATAAATGAAACACTATCCCCCATTTATGTTAAACGCATATCGGACGACAGGTACATATGCGATATGGGACAGAACATGGTGGGATGGGTGCGGCTTAAGCTGGCATGTAAAAAGAGAACGGCAGTAACACTCAGATTCGGCGAAATGCTGAACAGTGACGGGACTCTTTATGTGGAAAATTTAAGACTGGCCAAGGCAACAGACGAAATTATTTGTGACGGCAGCCAAGCGGTTTTTGAGCCGTGCTTTACCTTTCATGGCTTCAGGTACGTGGAGATAAGCGGACTGGGATATGAGCCCCTTACAGATGATATAACAGGCTGCGTGCTTTACTCCTCCATGGAGGCCACGGGAAGCTTCCGCTGCTCCGATGAGCTGGTTAACAGGCTTTCGCAGAATATATTGTGGGGGCAAAAGGGCAATTTCCTTGATGTGCCAACCGATTGTCCCCAAAGAGACGAGCGCCTTGGATGGACGGGCGACACTCAGGTGTTTGCAAAATCCGCATGCTGTAACATGAATATGTCGGCATTTTATACTAAAACCAGCATGGATCTGGAGCTTGGACAAAGGCTGAACGGAGCCTTCCCCGATGTAGCACCTTATGTAAATCTGCACAAATGCGTGGAGAGCCTGACCGGCAATAAGGATGCCGGAAATCCGGCATGGGCGGAATGCGGAATTATTGTTCCGTATACGGTATACCTTTTCTATAACGATGCACGAATCCTTAAAAAGCATTACCACAGCATGGAAAGGTATATGGAGTATCTGATTGATGACAGTGATGGCTTTATAAGAAGAGACACAGGCTACAGCGACTGGCTTTCCATTAACGACACCACCCCTGCCGAGGTCACGGGAACAGCCTTTTTTGCATACAGCGCAAGTCTGATGGAAAAGATAAGCGGGGTGCTGGGGTATACTGAAAGGCAGACTTTTTATAATGATCTGTTTAAAAGCGTAAGCTCCGCTTTCACGCAAAGGTATGTTAATGCATCCACGGGAGAAATTTACGGCAATACTCAGACCTGCTATCTTTTGGCGCTGAAGATGGGGCTTTGCCCCTCACACATGAACGGCCTGTTTATAGAAAACCTGCTTACAAAGATAAAAAATAACGGCGGGCACATATCCTCAGGCTTTGTGGGCGTAAGCTATATGCTTCCTGTCTTGTCGGATTTCGGCCGGTATGACGCGGCATATGATCTTCTCCTTAAGGATACATACCCTTCATGGCTTTATTCGGTAAAAAACGGGGCTACAACAATATGGGAGCGCTGGAACTCCTATACCCTTGAGGATGGCTTCGGAGATGTGGGAATGAATTCCTTCAACCACTATTCCCTCGGCTCTATCGCCGAATGGCTTTTTCAATATATGGGAGGCATACGGCTGGACGAAGCCTCACCGGGCTATCATGCCTTCACCTTGAAGCCAAATGTGGACAAGCGCATTCCCGAGGCCTGTATTGATTACCGTTCGGCAAGCGGAAAAATTTCAAGCAGTTTCTCCTATAAGGACGGCTGTATTACGTACAGCTTTTTCATACCCTGTAATACCACAGCCAGAATCATTCTGCGGAAGCCCTCCCCATTCTCCGAATACCGTATCGAACTGGGAAGTGAGGGAATTCGGCCGGAGGATGAAAATGATGAATACTTCATATTTACTGCCGGAGCCGGAAAGTATAATGTTAAAATAAAATAACCAACTAAAAAACAGAAGGAATGTGAATTTTATGAGAAAGATCGCAATAACAGTGGCGCCTGTGGGCGCACATCAGCTTGAGGGCGTTAAAAACCCTCTGACTCCGGAGGAAATTGCGGAGGACGTAATCAAATGCCATGAAAACGGCGCATCACAGGTGCATCTTCATGTCCGCGACAAGGACGGGAGCCTTACAAGTGACATTTCAATATTCAGCAAAAGCGTTGAGATGATATGTCAAAAAACCGATCTGATAATTCAGGGCTCTACCGGCGGCTTGAGCTCACTAACGCGTGACGAGCGCTGCGCAAGCCTTTTAGAGCCCAGGGTCGAGGTGGCGTCCTTAAATATGGGAACCGTTAATTTCGGAGATGTGATATATATAAATACTCTTGACGACATACGCTACTGGTCTAAAAGAATCAAGGAGGCCAATGCGCTGCCCGAGCTTGAGATTTTTGAGCCCGGGATGATATACAATACCTTCCAGATGATCAGAGAGGGGGTTCTGCCTGAAAACAACATATACTCCTTCAGTCTGGGTATAGGCCCCCTGCCATGCTCCCCCCACTCACTGTATATGCTCTCCGGCCTTATACCTCCGGGAAGCCTTTGGGGTTGTATTCATACCGGAATGACAGATTTCTCCATGCTTGCGGCGGCGATAGGGATGGGTGCTTCCATGATCAGGGTAGGGTTTGAGGACAGTACTTTTTATTCCCCCGGCAAGGCGGCCCAAACCAATGCCGAGCTGGTGGGACGGGCGGCAGATATGATACGCTGCATGGGCCTTGAGGTAGCAACACCTGAGGAAGCACGCATTATGTTCCACAATAATTAAGCTAAGGAGACAGGGGCACGGTTATGAATAACTATAAATTTATTGTATTGGATGACGACCCTACGGGAGTACAGTGCATTCACAATCTTTATGTATACACCGAATGGGATGTAGAAACTCTTTGCAATGCCTTGTGCAGTGAAGAACCAATGTTTTTTCTCCTGACCAACTCCCGTGCGTTTTCGGAAGAAAAAACCCAGGCAGTTCATAAGGAGATTGCACAAAATCTTCTGGCTGCTTCTAAAAAATCGGGAGTGGATTTTGTGCTTATAAGCAGGGGAGACTCTACCCTGCGCGGGCATTATCCTCTTGAGACCGACGTGCTGCGCAATACAATAGAGCAGAATTCCCCCGTCCGCTTTGCAGGTGAAATTCTTTGTCCCTTCTTTTTTGAGGGAGGGAGAATTACAAGGGACAATGTACATTACTGCCTTATAGGCTCAAAGCCGGTTCCCGCCGGAGATACCGAGTTTGCCAGGGATAAAACCTTCGGATACAGAAGCTCGGACTTGACAGAATATATTGAGGAGAAGACGAAGGGAGCGTACAGGGCCGGTAATGTGCTTTCAGTTCCCCTCCAATGGCTTCGGGACAACCGTACGGACAGCATAATTTCTCTCCTCCGCACTGCAAATGGCAGGAAAATCATAGTAAACAGTGAAACCTATCAGGATCTGAGGGTATTTACAGATGCAGTGAACACTGCTTTAGAAGATGGTATGCGCTTTATTTTCCGGGTGGCCGCTTCATTTACCAGAAGCATTATTTGTCAGGAGCCCTCGCCTCTTCTTGAGAAATCCGATTTGATTCCGGAAGGGGCTTCAAGGGGAGGCTTAATTGTTGTGGGCTCTCATACTCAAAAAACCACCGCACAGATGGCGAGTCTTCTTAATAACGGTGAAATAGAGAGCTTCGAGTTTTCCATTAAGGATGTATTCTGCGAGCAGCAAGGCCGGCTCCAGCTTAAAAACGCTGCCGATGCCGCCAATCGCTGCATTGCAAATGGCAAAACCTTTTTAATATATACCGAAAGGAAGCTTTTATACAGTGACAGCGCCGATAAGTCCCTTGATATATCCGTGAAAATTTCCTCCGCCCTCTCGGAAGCTGTAGCGGCAATTTCAGAAAAGCCGGGGTTCATTGTGGTTAAGGGAGGCATTACCTCCAATGACATTGCGCTTAAAGGGCTGCATGTCAAAAGCGCCCTGGTTGCGGGCCAAATACGCCCCGGTATTCCCGTATGGACACTTCCCGCGGATAACAAATTTGCCGGTGTGCCCTATATTATCTGCCCTGGAAACACAGGAGACGAAAGCCTGCTCTCCGGCATTTACAGCATGTTAAAATAGCCCGTCTTATAAATTTCTGCAGAGTAATATTTAAAGCTGTTAGTAGTACCTTTATCTTTTAGCCCTAAAATTTTTTACACTATTTACCGATGTTATAATTAACAAACTTTCTTTATAGTAAAAGATATTGTTGAAATACATAAGATAAAGGTTGGAAAAATTTATGGATGTAAAATATGTCAACCCGTTTTTAGAGTCCTTTACAAATACGCTCGGTCAGTTTGGTGTCTCTGATATAAAAAGAGCCGGCATAAAAAAGAAAGCAAATATGTATGTTGATTTGGAGATTTCCGCCGTAGTGGGCTTAAACGGCGGTATACAGGGGTATGTTGCTCTGTCCATGTCCCAGGATACCGCAAAAAAGATGGTTTCCGCAATGATGATGGGAATGGCTGTAGCCGCTATCGATGATATGGCTAAAAGTGCCCTGGGTGAGCTGTCCAGCATGATTGCGGGAGCGGCGAGCACAATGTCGGTAGCTCTGGGAGCAAGCTTTAGAACCGTTCCCCCCACTGTTTTAATGGGTGCCTTCAATATATGTCCTCTGGAAGCACTGGTAATTGATTTTGAGACGGGATTGGGCAAAATAGAATTTAATATAGGGTTCACTATGTAGAGCGGGCGGCTGTTTCTAAGTAACCGTTATAATCTGCCCTGTCATATAGGAGGAATCTATTTCGGAAGCCAGAAATACATAGCTTGGAGCGATTTCCTCCGGCTGTGCCGCTCTTCCCATAGGTCTTTCCCTTCCGAACAGCATTACATCACGGGCATTTTGGGAGGATGGAATAAAGGGAGTCCAGGTCATACCCGGCGCCACGGTGTTTACCCTTATTCCGTATGGTATCAGAGATCTCGCCAGAGATCTTGTAAATGCCACAACAGCACCCTTAGACGCAGAGTAATCCATAGATTTGGCGTATGGCTCAAACGCAGTTACAGAAGAGGTATTTATAATAGAGCTTCCCCTTTTCAAAAACGGAAGCGCCGCCTTTACAAGATAGAAATATGAAAAGACATTGGTTCTGAAGGTTTTCATAAGCTGCTCAGGCGATATGTCCAGTATACTGTCCTTTACATAAATTACCGCGGCATTGTTTACTATGATGTCTATACGCCCCATAATTTTGCAGGTCTGCTCCACCACATGCATACAAAAGCCTTCGTCCCCCGCATCACCCTCAAAAGCTATTATACGCCTTCCGATGCTTTGCACGAGTCTCATCGTTTGCTGTGCGTCCACTCTTTCTTGAGGAGACAAATAAACAATTGCACAATCCGCGCCCTCCTTTGCAAAAGCGATAGCCACCGCTCTGCCTATTCCGCTGTCACCTCCCGTTATAACCGCAACTCTGCCTTTAAGCTTTCCGCTTCCATGATAAAGCGGATTATCGGATACAGGCTGCGGAACCATTATGCTTTCCACGCCGGGATGGAAATTCTGGTGCTGGGGAGGAAATGCAACGGGGACTGTTTTACATGTGGTTACGGGGTATTTCCAATCATACATTTTAAAGCTGTCTCCCTCTGGCATTTTCCGACGCTCCGGGCTTAAAAGCGGGGAGCATGCATCAGTGTCATTATATGCGGAAGGCTCCTATATTGCTCCTTTTTGAATTCAGCTATGCATACCGCAATTTTATCCAAATGCGCATATATATCCAGGTGCCCTGAACGGTTAATAAAGATGCCGCATTATAGTCTATTTTTCTTTTCCCTTACGAATTCTTTTTATCATTTTTGTGACCAAATTTAAGGCAGCCTGAGGACTATAAAGCTCTTTTGAAATGTAGTTTTTGATTTCCACTAAATCATTTTTGGCTTCGGGTGAAATTTTTAACTTTTTCATTTTAGATCCCCAATTCAGCTTCCAATTCCTCTATACTCATCCATCCCTTTTCTTTTCCTGCCTGCTCTCCTTGAGCAAGCTTTGACATGAGATTCAGAGAAGCCTTTAGTTTTTCATACTCATTTATATCAATAATAGCAAATTTCCCTCTGCCGTTTTTAGTTAAAAACACTGGCTCACCCACGGAAATGTCCCGCAGAACTTCATTGTAGTTTCTCAAATCAGATATAGGTTTTATATTAGGCATATATAACAACTCCCTCTCATCACTTCTGCTGTTATTATTATATGTTTATTATTCGTAAAATTCAACAGCATTTATATGCATTAATATAATAGAAATTTACGGCAAAATATTGTTTTAATATTATAGCGAGCGAAGTATTAAATTCCTATATTTGCATCAAAGCGCTTGCTTGCCATAGCTATTTCAAGCACAGAGCCTCTGGGTCTAAAAAGTTATTCCTCTTTAGTCTTTTATCAGAACAACCTGAAGCACTATTTTCTATCCATTAACATTTCATCCGCTATTTTCAAACAAACTTTCCATGGTATGTCATAAAATTGAAGTCCTCAAGCAATTGTCCGGAGGATATTTCCGGCAGAGACAGGTATTCGGCTATAAGCCGGGGCTTTTTGCACATCCGGAAATAAGCTGAAAATATATCCTTCCAGACGGGTTTTTCTCTGTTTATCCTTTGGTGCAAATCCTCATGTCCATCGTTATCATGTATATGCATTGCACGCATTGCGCCGTCCAGTTCAAGCATCAATTTCGGAATATTCCACCCGTTAATGAAGGCGTGCCCTGTATCGAGCAAGGCATATACACCTTTTATTGTACTGAAAATCCTTTTGTATTCTGCTTCGTTAAAAAGAAGGCTTTGGCAGGACAGAAAGCCCACATTTTCAACAACCGCTTCCACACCTGTGTTTTGCGCCTCAACTGCAATGCCCTCTATGGACGCAAGCGCGGCCTCCATCCTTTCCATCTTTTCCTCCGGTGCAACAGCACCGTAAGAATTGGTATGGACTACGGCATATTTGCATCTAAGCCTTTCGGCCAGCTCAAAGCAGCGCTTGAATTTTTCCAGGCTGCCTAAGCGCACGGATTTTACGGCGCAGGATATGTCGGTACCCTGTATAGGCCCATGCATGCTCAGCCTCAGCGCTCTGCCGCCTGCAGAAGATTTAAGCCTTTCTAAAATTTCACCGATATCCCTTTGCATGACAAAATCATAGGATATCTCAAGGCTTAAATCTATAAATGGAATTTTGAACAGATGCCCCAGCACATCATAATTTATGTCTTCAAACAGTGAAAGTCCTGCATCCATGTGTTATGCCTCCTTATTTTATACCGGAATGGGCAAAGCTTTCCATTATCTGCTTTTGGAAAATAAAGAATGCCAGCAAAAGCGGAGCAATAACGGCAGACGTCGCGGCACATACCTCTCCCCACTGGGCCCCCGTTTCATACGACTGTGCAAATATTGCAAGCCCCACGCTCAGAGTCCTTTTTTCAACCGAATTGGTAACCACCAGAGGCCACAAAAAGTTATTCCAGTGATAGCTTACGGAAATCATTCCAAAGGCCGCATAATAGGCTTTGCTCAAGGGCGCGTAAATTGTCCATATGACCCTCCATGTTCCCGCACCCTCAAGCCTTGCGGCCTCCTCCAGCTCAAAGGGTATTTGCTTAAAGGCCTGCCTCATAAGAAATATTCCAAAGGAGGACGCAAAGTACGGTATCATAATCCCCAAGCGCGTATCTATAAGGTCAAGCCTTGCCAGAAAGCTGTAGTTGGGAAGCATTAATATGTCGGGGGTAATCATGATTTGCAGAAGAAAGAGCACAAATAAAATACCCTTACCTATAAACTGCATCCGGGCAAAGGCGTATGCCGAAAGGGTAACAGTGAAAATTTGAATTGAAAATATGCTTAAAATAATAACAATAGTGTTAACATAGTAAATATTAAATGGCGCCGCTTCAAAAACGCTCCTGAAATTATCAAGATTAAACGGACCCACCGCCGCAAGGTCAATTGCAAGCTGCTTTGGCATAAACGCCGTCCTGAATACCCATAAAACAGGAATTATATATACGGCAAGCAGAGCAAGCATTGCAGTCCTGAATATCCACATTTTAGCCGCTTCCTTCACATTTTCTCCCTCCTTCAGCTATAATGAACCTTCCTGTCAATAGTAAAAAACTGTATGCACGTGACCGCAAGAAGCATAACTACCAATATTGCCGTTATAGCCGAAGCCATTCCGGTATCCCAGAATTCAAAGCCCGTCTGGTATATATAATAAAGCACCATGTTGCTTGAGTTGTCGGGCCCGCCCTTAGTCATTATATATAAATGATCCACTACCTTGAAGGCATTGGTTACTGCAATAACCATTACAAAAAGAGTAGTCGGCATAAGCATGGGCCAGGTTATGTGCCTGAAGGCCTGCCATTTGTTTGCCCCGTCAATGTACGAGGCATCATACATATCCTTTGAGATGCTTTGCAGCCCCGAAAGGAAGAAAACCATAAAGTACCCCGCTTCCTTCCATATGAGCATTACAATAAGCGCGGGAAGTACCGTTGACGGGTCTCCCAGCCAATTCGTCCCCGTTTTGCCTGCCAAGCCCTCCGCATAGCTTAAGAGCCCGTATCCCGGTGTGTATATAAAAAGCCATATATTTGCAACTGCTATCATGGGCAAAAGGGTAGGATAGAAATAGCCTGCCTTTATAAGCCACCGCCCCCTTAAAGCGGAATTTGCATATACGGCCATTGAAATTGCAATGGCAATGCTTATGGGAATGGTAATTAACGCAATCAAAATATTATTTCCCAGGGCCTTTAAGAAAACCGCGTCCCCAAAAGCACCGGTGAAATTTTCAAACGCTATAAACTCCGGCTCTCTCGCCGAAAGGTTTATGCGGAAGAGGCTGTTGTAAAACGTACTTAATATCGGATACAGCGTGAAAAGTGAAAGAAAGACAAGAGACGGAAGTATTAAAAGCCACGCCTTTATATTTCTTGATATCTCACAGGCTGAAATTTGAGGGAGGGGAAGCCTCCTCACCTGCACAGGCTTCCCCCTTCCACGGCACTTCTCCTTGTATGAAAGCTCTAAATTCTCCATAGCCCTTACCCCCTTATTAAAAGCATTCGACGGAATAATCATTTTTTAAAGGGCTTTAAAACCGTCTCAGCCTCAGACTGGGCATCGTCCAGCGCCTGCTGTACTGTCTTTTTGGATGTAAGCGCCGCCTGTACATTATCCTCTATAATTTTAGTCACCCTTCCGTTCTCATGCGTAGAAAGCTCCGCATCCGCGAACTCAAGCTGGTCTCTTGCCACCAGAGCATATGGAAAGTCCTTTACATAGTCCTTCATTTTTTGTGTCTCATAAGCCTGCTTTCTTGTGGCGACATACCCCGTATCAATACTCCACTGAGCAACACGCCCGGGCTCCGTCATCCATTTGATAAATTCCCAGCACGCCTGCTGCTTTTCAGGTGATGTACCTTTAAATATATAGAAATTTCCGCCACCTGTAGGAGTGCCCCTTTTGTCCTTTGCAGGAAGCATAGAGGTTCCGAAATCAAATTTCGCGTTAGTTTTAACATTTGTAAGATTTCCTGTTGTGTGATACATCATGGCAGTCTTTCCCTCAATAAAGTCTGTGGGAACCGTCGCCCACTCTATGGTATTTTCGGGCATCACCTTATGCACCTTTGAAAGATCAAGCCAGAACTGCAGGCCGGTTACCGGGCCGGGAAGGTTGTAATAAACCTCGTTTCCTTCAGAATTCATGAGATTCTTGCCGTTCTGCTGAAGCACAAAGGTCTGAAGCATCCAATACGCATAGCCTGTAGAGGGTATTTCTATTCCCCACCTGCCTTCCTTTGTAAGCTTTTTGCTGTACTCAACAAGCTCATCCCAATTTGAAGGGGCTTTTTCGGGGTCAAGCCCGACCTCCCGAAAGGCATCCTTATTATAGTACAGTATTATAGTGCTGCGTTGAAAGGGTATTCCCCATGTCTTGCCTCCGGTCTGGGAGTTTGTCATAAAGCCGGGGTAGAAATCGGCAAGATATGCCTTATCCTCATCGGTTTTTATAAAGCTGTCGATATCCGCTATTGCATCCATATCGAGAAGTGAAAACAGGTCCGTTGAAAACATTATAGCCATTTCAGGAGGCTTATTGCCCTGTATTGCGGTTTGGACCTTGGTGCGCGTCTCCGCATAGCTTCCGGTATAAACAGGAGTTATGGCTATGTTGGGGTTTTCCGCCGTGAAATCCGATGCCATTTTGTCAATGACCTTTGTGAGAGGTCCCCCTACTGCTATAGGGTAATAAAAAGCCAGCTCAACCTTTTCATTTTGATTTTGCGCAGGCTCTCCCTGCTGTGCGCCAGTCCCGGACAGATTTGCCGTGCCGGCATCTGTGCCGCCTGTCTCAGTGCTTTTTCCGCATCCGCTAAAAGTAAATGTCATGCATAGTATAATGCTTACGAGCGCCATTAATATTCTGTTCCTTTTCATGTTCATCTCTCCTTACTATAAATATTTTAATTTTATATCCTAAAATCAGCGTTAGGCTGACTGTGGGGCTGTTTAATATTGCAAAACTTATATACGGCTTCCATTACTCCTTCTCCATAGGAATTCTCACATAAATAGTCGGCATGGCCTCTCAGATCATTCCAGCAATTGGACACCGCCGCTCCTATTCCGGCTTCCTTCAGCATGTCTCTGTCATTCATGTGGTTTCCCACGGCAAGTATCTCGTGCCTGGATACGCCAAGCAGCTTTGCAAGAGCAAGCATTGCCTTTCCTTTGTTTTCGCCGTGCCTTACTATCTCAAAGAAATCACTTTCACTTTGAAAAACATCATATGCTATGCCGTCCTCCATTCCGCAGCTCCTCCAAAGTTCCGCGCTCTTTTCAAAATCCCCTATTATGACAGCCTTTAAAGCGTTCATGCCCTGAAGCTCCTCCTTCCGGGGGGCTATAATCTCACAATTGACCTTTTCCTTCTCCATAAATCTTTCTATTCCCTTACGGCTTCCGAAGCCGTACACCGAGGTATGCTGAAAAAGCAAAACCGCAAGGCCGGCTTTTGCCGCCCCGGCAAAGACATCTCCAAGCTCTCCGAGCTGTATGGGAGAGCTGTAATAGACCCTTTGGCAGTCTGCCAGCACCGCACCATTGCACAATATCAGCGGCAGCCGTATGGAAAGCCTTTGTGCAATATCCTTTACCGCAGACCATGAGCGCCCCGTAGCTATGGTGAATAAGCCCCCCTCCGCGGTAAATTCCCTGATGCCTCTTTCGACCTCACCTGAAAGCTCATGCTTGTCTGAAAGTAGTGTCCCGTCAAGATCACTCACTACTAATTTAATCATATTCCGCCTGTCAGCTCCTTCTGTGCGTTTTAGTATTCATAAAAAAATATGGCGCCTCTTTATAAGCAAAAAGACAAAAAGAATTTTGCAACACCGGGCAAGAAGGCTCAAACGGCGAGCATCCTGCCAGTAATAGCGTTACAAGGTTTTCTCTTTGTCTCTGCCTTACAATCTACTATACTTTATTAATTATCCAGGCTGTTTTTATGTCATATTCAATCAATACCAGAGCCTTTCGTTTCCCACCGACACGTAATCCGCGCCACTGCCGAAGGCCTCCTTAATTTCCTCAGGAGTATCTATAAGCCCTCCTACAATCAAAGGCTTATCAATGAGGCTTTTCACCTTACTCACTATCCTGGGCATCAGGCCCGGCATCAGCTCCACTTCGTCAGGCTGGCTGGATTTTACCGTTTTCACAGCCATTTTAAGAGCCGCGGTGTCAATTGCAAATATCCTCTGTACACATAGAAGCCCGCACGCACGGCAAGCCGATATTACAGAGCTCTTGGTGGTAATAATCCCGTCGGTCCTTATGCTTCCTGAAAAGAATTTAACCGCCTCACTGTCTTTCCCTATGCCCCCAATCATGTCGATGTGGACAAATATCTTCTTCCCTTTGGCCTGAAGTCCTTTCACAATATCATTGAGGTTGTTTATAGTGCCTATCATTAAGTTAACTCTTTCACACTTTAGATCTTCTACAAAGGCTATCTGTTCGTATCTCACAACAGAGGGAATTATTCTCTTACTGTCAAAAATAGCAACCCCCTCCATTCACGCCGCAATGTATTATACGCTTTAAAACCATGCCCAATTTAAATTGTAAGGTATGGAGCTTGTGTAAACAAGCCAACTTGGGTTAAGGCTTTGTTAACTTTATATTATAAAGCGGCAGCCTTTAATTAAGGTTGTCCTCCAGATAAGCCTTTATGCTGCCTGCTCTGCCGGTAATGCTCTGAGGCACATTCTGCAGTGTGAAGGTATGCTTATTGGATTTCATTGATTCACTTATAAACGCATCCGCATCCCTCATAATATCAATAAATGGCGGGAATTTTTCATTATTGAGTCCCACAATATCCACCCAGTCGCCGCTGAAGGCAAGCATATTCAGATTAGTTGGAGCGGAAGCTCCGCTTGTAATATTCTCTATTGCAAGTCCCGACATATAATACCGGCTGCCTGCTGTAAACGCACTGCTCCCCGGACGGCCGTCATACAGCGAAGGCGGTATAAGAAAACGGCCGGCACTTACAGTACTGCCTGTTATTCCCGCAGGCTCACTGGCAACACCCGAGCTGTATGTTCCGCTTAAGGGATATACGGCGTGAGACCCTTGTGCAATGGCCACTATGGCATGAGTATCGCCGTATACCATATTGCTGCTCACGGCATCCGGAAAGCTCATTTTTACATAGCCTGTCCATGTGGACTGGAGAGCCTGCGAATTGTCCTTAAGTATATTATTAACGGCACTGCCGGAATCGGAGCGCAGCCCCATCTCACTTCCTATGAGATGCTGGGAATAATAAATGTTTTCGGGCCGGAGCGTGCTTTTGCTAAAGGTGATTGACACCTGCTCCCTGTCCAGATTATGGGCACCAATAGATGTAGACGGAGTTTTAGGGTCAAAATTATAGAAAAAGTGATAATTTATTATATAGCTTGCTGCTGTGGCGGCATATGTATAATACACATACGGCACATATGAGTCTATGGGCAGATCGGCCAGTGAGTCGCTTACCGTGCCAAGCCCCCAGTGTCCCTCAAGAAGCGCCTTTGAATACCCGTTATAGCGTATATAATCCCTTATTGCAGGAAGGCTCATCCTGCTTGTGCCTCCCTTTGTTGTGAGTGCCAGACTGTAAGACGGATTCGTGAAAATCTCCGTAAGCCCTATCGGCTTATATGCTTCGTCCTCGTTTAATGTGATAATGGGGGAATACTGGGCTGCCAGTCTGTCCAGTGTGCTTCTGGCGCCCGCGCTTAAAGGACTGGGCTCAACATACACCTCCTGCTCCCACAGCTTTGTGTCCGGCCACAGGAATATCTCCTTATAAATTTCAAACCTGTAAACTCCTCGGGAAGAAAAGGATGAGCTTAACGACGGGCCGCTTATATAGGTTTTATCCCTTACAAGCGTGCTTTCCCTGTAAATCTTATAGTAAAGCGTATCCGAGGTGTTATACAGCGTCTGTATGTTTACCGATACAGAGCCTCCATAGTTTCCGGTTATATTAAAGTTCCTGTCATATGCCGCCATTGCTCTGGCAGTCATCGCTTCCCGGCTGTCTTCCCCGGCGTACTCCTCATCATAGGCAACAGGTATGATTGCCATATTGTTTTCGGCTACAAATTCTGCCGTTTGCTCCCCGGCATCATAGTTAAAGGGCAAATACTCTATATAGTCCTCCTTCTCATTATAGCCTATAACAGCCGCAGGCGCAGCATCAAGCCTGACGGACATTTTTGCCAGCATTCTTTCGCTGCGCCCGTTAGACAGAAAATAGGAATCCTTAAGGATAGGAGAATACTTGTCCTTAATAATCCTTGAAGTCTCAATATTCTTCCTTGATAATACCGGCGGTTTCATTTCCGGCCTTCCCTTTACCTGGAGTATTTTTGCCTCCCGCATGTCCAAAGCTGCCTTACTCCCGTTTAATCCGTATGTGCCAGCAGAAAAGGCAAGCAATATTGCCGCAAGCACCATCAGGCCCATAGCCCTTTTCCATTTAATCATAAAAATATACCTCCTTATTTTAAATTCACTGTGGGATTGCACCTGTCAGAATTAAATTTTCCTGCGCCCACCCCCTTAAAAAAGCGCAAATAGAAAAACCTTGTGATATCACATCAGAAATATCAAAACGATATTTCATCTGCAATAGCTTCACAAGGTTTTCTCTTTTCCTCCGCCTTAAACTCCACTATTAAATGATATGAACTTGTCGAATGCATTGAAGCAAATACTGTAATCTGTCAAATAAAATTATAAGCCTTCCGGTTAACAGTCACAAGGCTAATCCCATTAAAAATATGTTAATCTTTTGTAATATGCGTTACTTATTTCCTATTTCACAAGCCCCTCATGGGCCTCCATTAATTTTTCCGGGATGTCGAGGCCCTGGGGACAATGCTCCATACAGACTCCGCACCTAACACACTGATCCGCTCCTAGGCTCAAGGGAATTATGTTATTTCTATACATGTCCCTGTCTACCCAGTGCTCCTTCATAATGCTCATGCTGTTATAAAGCCTGAATATCTCGGGTATGTCCACGCTCTGAGGGCACGGCATACAATACCTGCAGCCTGTACAGCCTATGCTTTTATTGCTCTCGTAAGCCTCCTTAATTTTTGCAATAAGCTCCATGTCCTCTACGGACATAACATTGCAGGCGGCTCCTTCAAATATTGCAATATTATCCTTAAGCTGATCAAGGGTGCTGGTGCCGCTTATAATAACGGTGGCTTCAGGCATGTTGTACAGCCATCTGAAGGCCCACTCAACTATTGCCCTCTTTTCCGGGTATGCGTCTATAAGCCTTTTAGCCTGCTCCGGAATATTGTTGGCAATATACCCTCCCCTCAGCGGCTCCATGATCACCATTGCGATTCCCTTTGACGCAGCGTATTTAAGTCCCTCAACTCCCGCCTGATAGTCCTGATCCAGAATATTAATCTGAATTTGCGCCATCTCCCAGCCATAGGAATCAATAATTTCTTTAAACAGCCCCGCCGTACCGTGGAAGGAAAAAGCCTTATGGCGTATCTTGCCCTTTTCCACCATTTTGTCAAGAAAGGTTAAGCCGTCAAGCTGCTTTATTTTAATCCAGTTAGCATATTCAAGACTGTGAAGCAGGTATACGTCAATACAGTCAGTACCAAGCCTCAGCAATTGCTCATCCAGATACTTTTCAAAGTCCTCATGCCTCTCAATTCTCCAGGTGGGATTTTTAGTAACAAGCACGGCTTTATTCCTGTACCCGTCCTTTAGCGCCTTTCCGGTTATTCTCTCGCTTTCCCCATATATATATGCCGTATCCAAATAATTTACTCCGTTATCCAGGGCATATCTCACCATTTGTATTGCCTCGCCTTCATCGGATGGGAATCGCATACAGCCCAGGCCAAATCTCGAAACCTTAAGGCCCGTCCTTCCATAATCAACATACTGCATATCCTTAAAACCTCCATATTTAGTATTGTTATTTTCGGTATTCCCGAATAAATAATTTAAGTCCCGTAAGTAACAGCCTGTAAATATAATAACATAAAATCAATACCGGCAGTATATTTATAACAGAAATTACCTGTCCGCAGAGCGTGCGCCATCATATGGATACGTATTCCGCATTTTAAATAATCTTCTTTGTTATTACGGATTTATCTATTTTTATGGTATTATATGGACAGGGTAATCGGATAAAGCAGGGTGTGGTTGCCGCCTCCATTTCAAAAAGAAAGGAGGTGGTGCGGTATGACTACATATGAGACAATATCTTTGATGGTAATGTTTTCTATGCTTGTTGTAACGCTAATCTCCTTAATGGTTGCCATAGTTAAGGCAATATTAGGGTTAAAAAAATAATCACACTGCCCACTGCAAACAGCTTTGCCGGCATTGGAGGGCAGCCCGCCGGCAGATTACGGCCGCCCTCTCCTTATCCCGCCCCTTCCGGCCTTAGCGGTCCTTTAATTCAATGTAGCCCTCAAAGTCAAGGTTTCTTCTTTTGCAAAACAGAATGATTCCCCACATGAGCTTTTTGCCGCCTCCTACATTCTTGGTTAAAAACCGGTGCAAATGCGAGGGGTCTACAGACAGCTCACGGGCAAAGAGGGTGTAGTTGCCCCCGCAATATTTGAAAAACAATTCGCTGTATACCTTTTCCCGGTTTATTTTTATACCCCGCCTATTTTTTTTTACATACCTTGTAACCGTATTGTCCAATTCCCTGCTCATGCTTAAAATGCTTTCCGAGGACAGATTTTCCCCCGTCACCGATTTATTAAGCTGCTGCTGCATATCAGCTATCTTTTTTTTCAGCATATGAAATACTCCTATAAGTGTTTTCTTGATATATGTATTTCTCCCATTATTCTTATTAATATCCCATTAATTTCTATAAGGGTATTATAAAATACCATTAGTGGTTTGTCAATTGCTATTATTAAAATATTGACAATATTTATACTGATTGTAGTATTGACAACCGGCATTTTTTATATCTATAATAATAATCAGAGGTAGAAAAAGGATTGTTACAGGAGGGTTTGTTCCATGGATATTACTCTGGGCCGGCGTTTAAAGCAATTGGTAAGGGAAAAGGGAATAGAGCAGCAGGAGGTTGCCGCCGAGCTTGGAATGAAAACCTCCACCTTTAACAGCTATGTTGCGGATTACCGTGAGCCTCCCATTTATAAGCTGAAGAAAATAGCCGGGTATTTTGACGTTTCCATCGACTACCTGACAGGCTACACAGAGAGGCGCAACCTTTATCCCTCACACCTGCCGGAGGAATGCAAGGCCTTCATAAACGATCCTGAAAACCTCACGCATATTAAGCTGGCGATAGACATTAAGGAGAGGACAATAGCCGCGTATAAAAAGAATATGTCGGTAAAGTAGAAAATGGCTTCTAAAATAATCCTTATAGGTTTGAAACATCGTATTATCCCTATTCGTTATCTCCTTTTGAAATGCTCGCCTTTGCAATTAAACCTCCTAACATTCCTACTCCAACAGCCATCAAAAGCAGTCTGGGAAATGTCAGCACTCCCACAAACGAACCTATAAATGCCCCGACTCCTATAAATATCATTATTAATATTCCGCTATTATGTTTTTTCTTTTCCTTGCCCATTATTTATTTCCCCCTTCTTTAAATTATAGTACAGCGTAAAGTATATATCAGAATTATATACTTTACGCTGTAAACAGTAAATGTCCTATACCTGAATCATTAAATTAGCTAAGTATCCCTTTAATGAAGCCCGTAACGCCTCCACCCACAGCACCGTACCAAAATCCTGCCGTACCGCATCCTACTGCTCCAGCTACAGTTCCAATTCCCGGCAATACAGCAGTTCCGCCGCAAGCTCCAGCTATAGCGCCTGTAACAGCACCTCCTATTCCACCTGCTATAACTCCAATAGCCGCATCGCGAATACCATCTTGTATGGTTCCGCCTCCATCTACCATTACCAATTCATTATTAGACAATTCTGCGAAGCAGATACTTGAATTCATTATAGCCTCCTTTCATCTATACAAATATTATTTATCTAAAAGAATAATGCCGGCTATTATCCCTTTATTCCACGCCCACACTACAGCATATCAAAGACTCTTATAATTACTTTGTTTATATATACATTTATTCCATTATTATTATTAATAACCTATTAATTTCTATAGAAGAATTATAAACTACTAATAGTGGCTTGTCAATTATTACTATTAAAATATTAAGTATATTTCCACTGATTGTGATATTGACAAGAGGCAATTTTTATATTTATAATAATATTCAGAGGTAAAAAAAGGATTTCTACTGGAGGACTTATGCTATGGAAATTATAGATACTACGCTGGGCCAGCGTTTAAAGCAGCTGGTAAGGGAGAGGGGAATAGAGCAGCAGGAGGTCGCCCTTGAGCTTGGAATGAAGACCTCCACCTTCAACAGCTATGTTGCGGACTACCGTGAGCCTCCCATTTACAAGCTGAAGAAAATGGCGAAGTATTTTGATGTTTCCGTCGATTACCTGACAGGCTACACAGAGAGGCGCAACCTCTATCCCTCACACCTGCCGGAGGAATGCAAGGCCTTCATAAACGATCCTGAAAACCTCACGCATATTAAGCTGGCGATAGACATTAAGGAGAGGACAATAGCTGCGTATAAAAAGAGTATGTCGGCAAAGTAGAAAATTGCTTCTGTTTTATGTATATATTATATCGTTAATTAAATCCCCACTTTAAATTTTTTGGTGCTTTAGGCTGGTAAAAAAGCCAACACGAAACAGTTGATACGGACGCCGCAGCAAATAATGTCATAAGAACTCCAATAAGTGAACAAATTATGTAAGCCTTTGGACTAGTTTTCCTCATAAGCTATTAACCCCCTTTGACCTTTACTCCTCAGTTTTTAACTTTTTCCTTGTGTTTATAAAGGTTTGCTGAGACTTCCTCAATGCCCGCGCCAATTTCGTTTAGCTTCCACATTATGTTATCATAATTTGCATTATTTGTATATGCCTTTATTTCTTCCCGCAGCTCTTCCAATTTTTCAGACGCTTGTTTTTTACTTTCAGCAGCCCGGTTTTCCACATAATACACACACCATATTAATCCGCAGAGATTTACAATAGGAAACAATACAATCATACTAGTTGATATGATTTGTGAGACAAGCGGCATGTCTATTAATACTCTTTCATAGACTATTATTTTTACCGCAAAAAATAAAACAAAAAAATCAAACACAGTTAATATAGTTATGGAAACAGTTAATAAAGTACTGGAAAAAATATGATTAAATACATTGCCCTTAAGCAGGGTGCGCTTTTTTGCTATAAAATATATAAGAATTGTATACTGAATTGCTCTTGATGGCAGAGTGAGCAAAAAGTTTAAAAGCAAATTCTGATTGATTTCATTTATAGTCTTGCCTGTTCCATATAGAATAAATGGTACGTAAGTAATTTCTGAAATGCCCATAATAATGTACCCGAGCATCATAAAAACAAACGCCCTGCCCATCCATCTTACTGCCTTTGCGTCATTAAGGATATCACCTGTAAGAACAATCGTTACATACATTATAATCAAAGGTATAAATGAAATGAACCCGAAGTCCAGGCCGGAATATCTTAAAATGTTAGATATCAACGCTACAGAAATGACAGGCACGAATACTCTCACATAGTCCCACTCGTTAAGCAGCTTTTTGCATTCCTCCTCTCTCCAGTATTCAAACTCGCCCATAGCTACCAGTGTGAACATTACCCAGAATAGCTCTTCCGGTATAGATACCAGCAGAGTATTTATCAGTATTTTGTGAAGCACTTCAAATTGCAGAAGATGTTCGATCAATATAGACCCTCCCATACAATATTTTTATTTTACCGATATAATTTTACATAAATGTAATATACTATTTGTACACCTACATCATTTTACATCAATTATTTTGAAAAGTAAACACTAAAAGTATTTTAATAGGATTTTTTACAATATATCTTTGCCAGATAAATAGTACTCAACAATTTCAAGCTTTAATTCAATAGAGTACTTATTCATGAAAAATGCACCTCCAAATATTAGATTTATATGTCTAACATTTGGGGTGCACTTCATATGGCAGAGTGATTAAGTAAAGCTTTTTCCCTGTGCGGCAACCACATCATGCGGTGCCATAGAGCAATTAACCAACCAAATACTATTTTATATTATCTACCTCTTCCTCTGTAAGCCCTATGGCCCTGGCTATGTCGGAAGCCTTCATTCCCATACTGCGAAGGTTCTTTACTATACCCGTTTTTGCTTGCAGAGCACCTTCCTCCATACCTTTCTCCATACCTTTCTCCATACCTTTCTCCATACCTTCCTGTATACCCTCGTCCCTTGCCACCTTTTCCCTTGTCCTCTGATCCATGAGCCAAAGCTGCCTTGCCTCATATTCCAGCCTCTTCTGCTCATCATTGCTTATAATCTGCAAATAATTGAACGCATCTCTTATAGTATCAT
>JAEWDM010000031.1 GCA_023390115.1 Bacillota bacterium | reverse complement strand
CGGGCGAGAGGATGTACAGGACGGGGGACCTTGCAAAATATTTACCCGACGGAAGGCTTCAGTGCCTTGGCAGGATAGACCAGCAGGTCAAAATAAGGGGTTACAGAATAGAGCCCGGGGAAATTGAAAACCGTCTTAAAGCCTGCGCCGGAATAACTGAGTGCGCAGTAGTTGCAAGATGCCATGAAGCAGGAGATAAGTATCTTGCCGCATATTATTCGGCGCCGGAGGAAATTTCCCTTGCCGAGTTGAGGGAGGGCTTGTCTGCAAAGCTTCCCGATTATATGGTGCCCGAATTATTTGTCTACATGAACAGCCTTCCTTCAACCCCTAACGGTAAAATCGACAGAGGTGCCCTTCCCGAGCCCGGCTATATGAGGCCCAAGCTTTCGAACGGCTATAAAGCGGCCGATACGGAGGTACAGGGAGTTATTGCACAAATATGGCAGAGGGTTTTAAACAGGGATTTGGTGGGGGTGGAGGACAATTTTTTTGAACTCGGAGGAAATTCCCTCTTGATTGTAAGAATGCATTGGGAGCTGGAAAGGCATTACCCGGGGCTTCTGAGTGTGGCGGACATTTTTGCATATCCCACCGTTTCAAAGCTGGCCGGTATTATTGAAAACAGAGATGTATTTAAAATAAAGGATATTAAAATAGACAGGCTTCAAATGCCTGAGGATTTTTTTGCCTGTGCCGGTGAATATAGTGACGGAGCTGTAATACGGACTGCTTTAGGATGCGATTTATACCGGAAGCTTAAGTCGATGTCGGGCAATCTTGGGAGGAAGAAAGAGGATATACTTATTTCTGCACTCGTTTACATGCTTTCAGAGGTATCCGGTATGCAAAAATTGCCTGTGCACATTGCGGGCAGGGACAGGGAGATACGGGCCGAAAGCTTTGATCTTGAGAAAGTTCATGATATTAATGATTTGATTGATAATGTTTCACTAAAAATGGAATCAAGAGGTATAAACAACATTATACCCATTAAATATTTAGACAATATAAGGCTTGATAAGGATAAAGGCTCAATGCTTCTGCTCTACACCTATAATTTTCAGGGTTTTTATGATAATGCTTTAAGGCTTTACGACATAATTGTCAGGACGGAGGAAGCGGAAGAAGACATAAATTTCGTATTCGAATATGACGGGTCCAAAATCTCCAAAGAAAAGATTGAAGAGCTTATATTTTATTATATGGATATTATAGAAGTTATTTCGGCAATTTATGGTTAAAAGAATAAGCAGCGGGCAAAGGATTAATGAATAAGGAGTATAAAGAGTATGGAGAAAATTCTTGAATTTAAGGGTCGGGACAGGCCGAATGAGAACATAAGGCCCAGGCAAAGGCTGGAGAGCATTTCAAAGAAGGATATAGCAATTATAGGAATGTCGGGAGTGTTTGGCAGTGCGGAAAATATAACGGATTTCTGGCATGATTTAAAAAAAGGGAAAGACTTTATTTCTGAAGTTTCCGAGGAGAGGAAAAAGGAATGTGAAAGCTATATAAGAGTGCTTGGCACGCTGGGAGTGCCGTATGAAGACATAGAGTACCCACAGGGCGCTTTCATGAACAGAATAGACGCGTTTGATTGCCGCATGTTCAACATTTCACCAATGGAGGCCGATTTGATGGACCCCCATCAGAGGATTCTGCTGCAGGTTATGTGGGAAACCATTGAGGATGCGGGTTATGGAGGAAGAAGGCTGTCAGGGAGCAGAACGGGAATTTATGTCGGCCACAGCACGGATTTCGGAGAGGAATATAAGAGGTACAGCAGAATGGTGTCATCCTCAAATGAGGAGGCTGCCGTTACGGGAAATATACGATCCATCATAGCAAGCAGGCTGGCGTATATACTGGATTTAAAGGGCCCCAGCATTACCATTGATACTGCGTGCTCATCAGCTCTTATGGCAGTTCACTCGGCATGCCAGGCTATAAGACTGGGAGAATGCGACATGGCCCTGGCTGGTGCGGCAAAGGTGCTGGTCGTACCCATAAGGGAGAATAAGGGACAGGGAAATATAGGTATAGGCTCGTCAAATGCCAGGGCAAGAACCTTTGACGACAGCTCGGACGGTACGGGAATAGGCGAAGGCGCAGGCGCGGTTTTATTAAAGCCTCTAAGCAGGGCTATGGAGGACGGGGACAATATATATGCAGTAATAAAGGGGAGTGCTTCAAACCAGGATGGAAGCTCGGTAGGAATTACTGCTCCAAACATGGCAGCACAGGAGGAGGTAATACTCAGGGCATGGAAAAATGCCGATATTGACCCCGAGACGGTGACATATATAGAGACTCACGGTACGGGAACCAAATTGGGAGATCCTATAGAAATCGCAGGCATTGAGAAAGCCTTTGAGCATTATACCGACAGAAGGCAGTTTTGTGCGGTGGCCTCGGTAAAGACAAACATAGGGCACTTGGATCATGCAGCGGGAATTGCCTCACTTATAAAAGCGGCTATGGCATTAAAGCATGGTGAGCTTCCCCCGAGCCTGCATTTTGAAAGACCCAACAGAAAAATTTCTTTTGAGGATTCTCCGGTATATGTAAATAACACGCTGAGTGCATGGGACGGTTCCGGATTTCCAAGAAGATGCGGGATAAGCTCCTTCGGGCTTAGCGGTACAAATTGCCATATGGTGCTGGAGGAATATAATGCACAACAGGATGCTGGGACAAAAGCTCTAAAAGAAAAGGAGCATCCTAATATATTCGTCCTGTCAGCCAGAAGCATTGACAGCCTGAGGGAGCTGATAGACAGGTATAATGAGCTATATGAAAAGCCTTCTGCTCCCGCGGTGGAAAATATATGCTTTACTTCTGCCACGGGAAGGGGGCATTATAATCTCAGGCTTGCAATGGTAGTTAAAACCGGGCAGGAACTAAAAGACAGGCTTAATAGCATTAAAGACTGCAATCCGGCAGACATAAGCGCAAAAGGAATATTTTTCGGACAGCATAAAATAGTTTCATCCTCTAAAAGTGTAAGGGATGCAGGGGAAATTACAGAGGCTGAGAAAAAGGCTTTGAATGAAGAGGCCGGGAGGCTGACTGAAGGCATTTTAAATGCCGAAGGCTTTGAGGACAGCCGGGAAATGGCAGAAAAGCTGTGCGGTGCTTACATTATGGGAGCAGACGTGGAATGGGAAAGGCTTTATTCGTGCTCTAAATATAAAAAAGTCAGCCTTCCCGCGTACCCCTTTTTAAAGGAAAGGCACTGGGTAAGGCCGGAAAATGCCCATATAGTGCCGCAATTGCACGGTGCGGAGCATATAGGCCATCCCATAGTGGATGCATGCCTGGTAAGCTCTATGGATTCGGACATATACTCTACCATGTTCAGTGTTGACAGACATTGGGTGCTAAATGAGCATAAAATAGCGGGAAACTATGTTGTGCCCGGGACAGCATATATTGAAATGGTGAGAGAAATAGCCTCAAGATACAATTCGCAGGAGGAAATTGAGTTCACAGAGGTTATTTTTATTACGCCTCTTGCCGCAGAGGAAGGCTTTCCTGTTGAGGCCCAAATCATTGTAAGGGACGGGAAGGGCTGCAGGGATTTTGTGGTGGTAAGCAGATCGGGGCATAACGGAGAATGGGTAAGGCATGTGGAGGGGAACTTTTCCTTTACCGGAAAGGAAAAGCCCCAGAAATACAATATGCAGCAATTGAAAAAAAGGTTTTCCTCCATACAGGATATTGAGTATAACGATATGATGCAGGCAGTAGAGGTCGGGCCCAGGTTTATGAATATGAAGACGGTATATATAGGAGATAAAGAGGCGTTAGGCTATTTTGAGCTTCCGGAAGTCTACATAGGGGACATGGAGGAGTATTACCTTCATCCCGCCATTATGGACAGTGCGGTAAATATGGTTAATGATCAGGTTGGGGAAGGGCTTTACCTGCCGCTGTCATATAAAAAGCTTAAAATATACGGAAGAATGCCCTCAAAAATCTACAGCTATATCCGCAAAGCGGATCAAAAAGAAGAAAGCAGTGAAACAGGGACCTTTGAAATATCCCTGATAGACACCGACGGCAATGTTTTCGCAAGGGTAGAGTATTATACCGTAAAAAAAGTTCATTTTGCCGAGGCGCGTAAACCGGCAGAGGAAGGGCCGGATTTTTATTATACGGGATGGACGCTTAAGCCGGCAGAGCATATAGAGGATTATACAGCCAATGGGTCCGTGCTTGTATTCAAAGACAGCCGGGGGCTGGCAACGGAAATATCGGATATTTTAAGGAATAAGGGTGTTAAGGTATACGAAGCGGAAACAGGAGACAGCTATGCGGCGGCGGATGAATACAGATATGTTATAGGACAGACTCAGGAGGATTATAATAAGCTGGTTTCAGCCACAGCAGGAAAAGTTAATGCCGTTTTGCACATGCTTTCAATAGATGAAGCACAGGACCTTGACCCTGCCGATAAAAACGACGAAAATATGGAGCGGGGAATAGACAGCCTCTTCTTTCTGGTAAAAGCCCTGATTGGCCAGAAGGCAGGCACTATTAATTTAACGGTTATATCGGATTATGCATTTGAGGTTTCGGGAGACGAGCCATGCATAAAGCCGCATAACGCTGCATTGTTGGGATTTGCGAGGGCTGCGGCAAATGAGTATGAGGCTTTGGGCGTAAGAGGTATTGATATAGATGCCGGTATGTCTGCCCAAGATATTTTAAACGGACTGAGCAGCTCCCGTGCGGGGAGCTTTGCAGCATACCGCAATGGCATAAGATATGCTGAGGAGCTTAGAAAGGCGGATGCGGAGGCTTTTGGGAATAATAGCGTACACATTAAAAAAGACGGCGTTTACATAATTACAGGAGGGGCCGGGGGAATAGGACTTGAGATAGCCCGGTATCTTTCATCTCAAAGTAATGTAAAGCTGTGTCTGATAAACCGGACCGGAATACCTGATCGGAACGAATGGGACAGAATCACAGGAGAAAGCAAAGACTTTAAGCTGTGCAGGCTGATAAACGCCATAAGGGAAATCGAAGCCTCCGGCTCAAAGGTTCTGCATTACAGTGCCGATGTTGCGGATATCAAAGCTATGCAGGACGTGCTTTCGGCGGTACGGAAGGAATTTGGCGTGATAAACGGAGTTATACATGCGGCAGGAATAGCAGGAGACGGGTTTATAATCAAGAAGGAGAAGGAAGCCCTGCATTCGGTAATATCACCTAAAATAGCGGGAACGGCGTTTTTAGGGAAGCTTACTGAGGAAGACAAGCTTGACTTCTTCGTTATGTTTTCTTCCATATCAAGTCTGCTTGCGGCACAGGGGCAAAGTGACTATACCGCCGCAAACACCTATATGGATTCATATGCCCAGTATATGCTGAAGAAGGGCAGAAAGGCTGCCGCAATAGGCTGGCCTGCGTGGAGTGAAACAGGAATGGCGGTTGATTATAATGCGGTGGGAGAGGACGACATTTTTGCTCCTATTTCGACAGCCGCGGCAATTAAAGCCTTTGAGAGGCTTATAAATTCAGGCATGGCAAGGGTAATTCCATCAAAAATAAACTATGCAGTCCTTGCCCAGGCACATGAGGAGCTGCCGGTTGTCCTGTCCCAAGAAATACAATACGAGGCCCGGAGAAATAAGCGCAGCCTAAGTAAGTCTAAGGCTGTACCGGCAGGCGAGGCGGCCGGCTCAGGAGTAGCCCTTAGGGGAAGAGTGGGGCAGAGCTATACCCGGACCGAATATGAGCTCGCGGGTATATGGAGCACTGTACTGGGAATACAGGAGGTAGACATTTTTGACAGCTTCAGCAATATAGGCGGGGATTCCATACTTGCTACCAGACTGCTCAGGGAAATGCAAAAGAAATATGGAGGGCTGGTTGATATATCGGATGTATTTACATATTCCACTATAAATGAAATGGCTCGGTACATAGACAGCAGGAACGACGATACAGAACAGCTTGAAGTGGCAGATGAGAGAAAAGGCGGAGACAACGAATCGGACAGCAGTCTTGATGATGTGCTTGAAAAGCTATCAAAGGGGGAAATGTCAATAGAGGAAGCCGAAAAACTGATTAATTTGGGGATGGATGAAGATGAGTCTGATTAAAAGCTATATTATCCGGCAGGTTGCTGCCAATGCGCTATCAAAGGAAGAGGCCTCTAAAATGCTGGCTGAGCTTAAGACAAAGCCCCAGGTGCAAGAGGATGAAATAGCGGTTATAGGTATGGCGTGCAGGTTCCCGGGGGCCAACAGTATAGAGCAGTACTGGGACAACTTAATAAACGGCAGGAATTGCATAGGACAGCTTTCGAGCTTAAGAAAGAAGGACTACCTTGACATACTTGCCAATAAATCCTTCAGGAATTCCATGATCAATGCCCAAATTACCGAAGAAGATATTAGGCAGGGAAGGGTGGAGTTTGCGGAGGCCGGATACCTTGACGAGATAGATAAATTTGACGCCGATTTTTTCCGTATATCCACCAATGAGGCAATGTTTATTGATCCCATTCAGAGGGTATTTATGGAGACTGCCATGGAGGCGATAGAGGACGCGGGATACGGAGGGAAAAAGATTTATGGCACGAGAACAGCAATATATGTGGGAAGAGACCACACCAACTCTTCTATTTACAGCGTTGCCACCGAGCCACATGCCATGCATTTGACGGGCTCATGGGCAGGAATACTTGCAACGAGGCTCTCATACCTTTTAAATCTCAATGGATCGGGAATGGTGATAGATACCGCGTGCTCCTCAGGTGCTACTGCAATACATGAGGCATGCCAGGCATTAAAAAGCGGAGAATGCGATTACGCTCTTGCAGGCGGCGTACACCTTTCGATACAGCATGATATAAAGGGACAGAACTCAATGATGTCAATGGTTGAATCGGGGGATTCGGTAATAAGGACCTTTGACAAAAGGGCAAACGGCACCGTATGGGGAGAGGGAGTAGGGGTGCTTATGCTGAAGCCCTTATCGAAGGCTGCTTTAGACAGGGATAATGTTTATGCAGTAATAAAAGGCTCCGCTGTTAATAACGACGGCGCATCAAACGGAATAACCTCTCCTAACGCCTATGCCCAGGAAAAGGTTATAATACAGGCGTGGAAGCAAGCCGGGATAAACCCGGAGAGTATTTCATACGTGGAAGCTCACGGCACGGGAACAGTGCTCGGGGATCCTATTGAGGTTAAAGGGCTTTCAAACGCATTCTCAAAATATACGCAAAGAAAGCAGTTTTGTGCGATAGGCTCGGTAAAAACTACTATAGGCCATGTTGTAGCTGCGTCGGGTGTCGCATCTGTTATAAAAGTAATACTTTCAATGAAAAAGGGGATAATTCCTGCCATAACAAATTTTGAGGAGCCCAATCCGTATATAAATTTTTGCGAATCTCCTATGTATGTAAATGACACCTCCTGCCTGTGGGAAAGGGGAGAGCACCCACGAAGGGCCGGGGTAAGCTCCTTCGGTTTTAGCGGGACTAACTGCCATATTGTTCTGGAGGAGGCTGGGGAGGCTCGGAGCAATCACGGCTATGGGCAGCAGGGCTTGAATATATTTACAATATCTGCGATAAAAGAAAATGTATTATATGATTATATAGACAGGTATATGCAATTCTTTGAAGGTGGAGACGTATGCGGTTTTATGGATACATGCTTTACCGCAAACACGGGAAGAGGACACTATGCACACAGGCTGGCGTTTGTGGCGGGAAGCATTGAAGAGTTAAAAGCAAAAATTCTGTCGGTAAAGCAAAATGGATTGCTTGGCCTTGAGGAAGGTGTGTTCTACGGATACCATAATATTATGCCGAAAAGGACTGACACAGCAAAAGAGATAAACACGGCCAAGTCTGAAAAAATTGAGGCAAGCAGGCTTGCCGAAGAATTTATTTCGGACAGGACCATTTCAGGTATGAATGACAGGAATACATTAAATGAGCTGTGCAAGCTTTATGTTAGGGGTGCCGACATTAGCTGGACCCGGATATACGGGGAAAGGAATTTCAGCAGGGCTCATCTGCCCGGGTATCCTTTTGAGAGAGTAAGGCTGTGGGCGAGGGTGAGAAGGGATGCGCAGGATGATTATACAAATGATGCTGCAGAGAGCGAGGTAAAAATTTGGGGCAGGGAGCAGCAAGATTATACCGGCATGGAAACCAGGGTTGCATTGGCATGGAGTAAAGCATTGGGTACTAAGCAGGTAAACATATTCAAAAGCTTCTATGAGGAAGGCGGAGATTCGATATTCGCCATGCGCATTGCGTCCATACTTAAGGAGCAGGGGATAAAGGTTCAGGCAAAAGACGTTCTTGAAAGGCAAACAGTACAGAAAATTGCACAAATGCTTAATGAAGAGCCGGATAATCCCCGGTGTGAGCTTGTAACCGGGGAGATTAATTTAATACCGTCTCAGATACGTTTTTATAACCGTATAAAAACCAACCCTGATTATTGGAATATATCCTCAATTCTATATTGCCGTGAGGGGTTTAAGGAAGAATGGATAAGAAAAGTCCTGCATACAATTGTAGTGCATCATGATGCGCTAAGAATTGTTTTCAGAATTGAGGGAGGGGCAATAAAGCAATATAACCGGGGTCTGGAGGGCGATTTATTTGATTTGAAGGTTTTTGATTTTTCAGACAACAGCGGGTGGGAAGAAAAAATACCGCAGGAGGCGTTTAATATACACAGCAGCATTAATCTTAATACCGGTCCGTTAATAAAGCTGGGACTGTTTAAAACCCCTAATGGAGATCATTTGCTTTTTGCCATACATCACCTTGTCTGTGACGGAATATCATTATCTATAATAATTGAGGATTTTGTGAGGGGATATGCTCAATGTGCCAATAATGCTGAAATAGTACTTCCAAGCAAGACCCTGTCATTTAAGGAATGGTCGGAATTGCTTTACCAATATGCCGGCAGTGATGAGGTGGTCCGAGAGACGGGATACTGGCTGAACATAAAAAATACGGAAGTAAGTGCCATGCCGAAGGATAACATTGTGGCAGACAGGATAATGAAAAACAGGGAAGTCTATACGGCTTCATTACAAAAGGAGGATACAAATAAGCTGCTGAAAAAATCATGCATCAAATTTGGCGCAGGGGTCGAGGAGCTTTTGCTTGCGGCTCTGGCGCTTGGGCTTAGGGAATGGATGGGTGCGGGCAGGGTAATGCTCAGAATGTCGGGCAACGGAAGAAGCGGGCTTTTAGATCAGGTCGACATTGAAAGAACAGTCGGGTGGCTGGCAATAGTATATCCTTTAATTCTTGACTTAAATCTATCCGAAGGCTTAAATAAGGAGCAGCAAGCTGTACAGGCGGTAGAAAAAGTAAAAGAGGCTGTATCCTCTTTACCTTCCAAAGGATTAAAAAGGGAGATACTTGAGTTTTTAACGCCTCAGGAAAAGAAGGATTTTGCAGAGCTTAAGGATGGAGCTGAGATATTTTTTAACTATCTGGGGCAATTCAAATCACATCAGAATAAAAATCCATTGGGAATAAAGTTGTCCGATTTGCAGGATGCAATGCCGCTGTCTCCTCAGTCGGAAATGGAATATGCTTTAGAAATATTTGCGCATATTTCTGATGAAAGGCTCAGCGTAGATTTTAAGTACGACAAAGGAGAATACAATAAAAGCACCATAGAGAGGCTGGCAAATGAGTTCATGCGCGGTGCGGGCAGGATTGCAAACATAGATTAAGCAATATATATAAAGTACAATTGATAGAAAGGGGCGGCGGCAGTGAAGAATAATATAAATAGCATTCATGAACTTGTGAAAGAGCTTGAGGGAAAGAAAATAAGGCTATGGGCAGAGGGCGGTACTCTGAGGTATAAGGCTCCTGCCGGCGCCGTTTCGGGGGAGGTGCTGGAGAGCCTTAAGCGCAGGAA
>JAEWDM010000035.1 GCA_023390115.1 Bacillota bacterium | reverse complement strand
CTTCGAAGCATTTCTTAATTCTCACTTCTCACCTCTCACCTCTCACCTCTAAACCGCTCGACTTGCATGTGTTAGGCACGCCGCCAGCGTTCGTCCTGAGCCAGGATCAAACTCTCAATTTAAAAGTGAAACTTTTATTTTGAAAGCCTTTCGGCTCAAATTACTTTTTTTAAAAGTATCAAACTATCACTAGCTTTCTAAGCTCGCTTAATAAGCGAACTTAGTACTCAATTTCTTTTAACGAGTTCCATGATTATCTTGCTTTTTACACTGTTTAATTTTCAAAGTCCATTTGCACTCTTCTCAAAACAGATTCCGCTTTTGCGGTGAAAACAATCTTGCGAAGCAGCTTTTATATACTATCACGCCCGCACTTCTTTGTCAACACTTTCTTTAACTTTTTTTTAACCTTTGTAAACTACAGGTTTAAATGATATTAAATACTCCGAAGCCAGTCTTAGGTTTTTAATTAAAAACTTTTTAAAAAGAAAAACAAGACATGTCTTTACGATGGTCCTGTTTTTCTTTTTAAGG
The DNA here is from genome assembly GCA_023390115.1 of Bacillota bacterium. Taxonomy (GTDB): domain Bacteria; phylum Bacillota; class Clostridia; order Acetivibrionales; family DSM-27016; genus Anaerobacterium. Next base: position 131,401 of record JAEWDM010000035.1, on the reverse strand, counting down.
AGCTATTAATAATGTAATTTCACTATCTCCCTGGCATTTATTTCTTAATATCAATTATTTTCGGCCGTCTCTTCTGCATCTTCTCCTTCAAGCTCGTCATCATTGACAATTCTTGCTACAGTTACAACCTTAATTCCATCATCCATTCTCATAAGGGTTACTCCTTGAGTTGCCCTGCCAAGCACATTTATTTCTTTTACTTTAAGCCTTATTATTATACCGTCGGAGCTAATAAGCATAATGTCATCCTCTTCACTTACAAGCTTCATTCCTGAAATTTTACCTGTTTTTTCGGTTACTTTATAGGTACGGACGCCTTTTCCTCCTCTTGACTGCACCTTATACTCATTAAGTTCAGTTCTTTTACCGAACCCGTTTTCCGTAACCACCAGAAGATTTACATTTTGAGTGCACACTTCCATTCCTATTAAATAATCATCCTCACCCAGATCTATTCCCTTTACGCCCATTGAGACCCTTCCTATGGCTCTGGCATCTGCTTCATTAAACCTTATAGCCATACCGTTTCTGGTTACAAGTATAATATCGCTTGCACCGTCCGTCAACCTTACATCTATTAATTCATCGTTTTCTCTTAAGCTGACGGCAGCCAGCCCGCCTTTTCTGATGTTATCATACTCCATGAGATCGGTTTTCTTAACAAGCCCATTTTTGGTGGCCATCATAAGGTATAGACCCTCTGTGTACTTTGAAACAGGTATTACTGTGGTAATCTTTTCATCAGCATTCAACTGGAGAAGATTTACAATAGCCATACCCTTTGCCTGCCTTCCCGATTCAGGGATTTCATATGCCTTTAGCCTGTAGACCCTGCCCTTATTAGTAAAGAACATTATAAAGTCGTGAGTGGAGGTAATAAATAATTTTTCAACAAAGTCCTCTTCCCTTGTGCTGAGAGCTGTTATGCCTTTTCCGCCCCTCTTCTGACTCTTATAGGTATCTGCCGGAAGCCTTTTAATATATCCGAAGTGGGTTAATGTTATTACGCTCTCCTGCTCCTCAATTAAATCCTCTAAGTCGATTTCCCCTTGATCGGAAATTATCTTGGTTCTTCTGTCATCTCCAAATTTTCCCTTTATGACTTCAAGCTCTTCCTTTATTATGTTTAAGATCATATATTGATTTGCAAGTATTTCCTTAAAGTGCCTGATTTTGTCAAGAATTTCTCTGTATTCATTCTCAAGTTTTTCTCTTTCGAGACCTGTAAGTCTTCCCAGCCTCATATCAACTATAGCCTGAGCTTGCTTATCGCTAAGAGAAAACCTTTCCATCAGGCTCTCTTTAGCTATAGTCTCTGTCTTGGACCCTCTTATGATGCGGATAACCTCATCAAGATTGTCTATTGCAATTCTGAGTCCCTCCAGAATATGAGCCCTTGCTTCGGCCTTGTCCAGCTCAAATCTTGTTCTTCTTACAATTATTTCTTCCTGATGCTTTATATAGTAATCTATGGCCTGCCTTAAATTTATGGTCCTGGCTTCATATTTCTTATCCTCCGTCTGAACCAAAGCCACCATATTAATGCTGAAACTTTCCTGTAACTGCGTATTTTTATAAAGCTGGTTTAATACTACATTTGCATTTGCATCACGCTTTACCTCAATGACAATTCTCACCGGCTCTTTTCTTCCCGATTCATCTCTTAAGTCTGAAATACCCTCTATTTTTTTGTCCTTAACCAGCTCTGCGATTTTCTCAATCAGCCTTGCCTTATTTACCTGATAAGGAAGCTCGGTTACAATTATCCTCTGCCTGTTATTTTCCGCCTGCTCAATGGCAGCTTCAGATCTTACAACCACCCTTCCCCTTCCTGTCCTATAAGCTTCCTTTATTCCAAGCCTCCCTACAATTGTAGCTCCGGTAGGAAAATCAGGCCCTTTGATAATTTTATTGATCTCTTCCGTTGAGATGGACGGCTCGTCTATAACCTTTATTATTCCGTCAATTACCTCTACAAGATTGTGCGGAGGTATATTTGTAGCCATACCCACTGCTATTCCTGTGGATCCGTTTACTAAAAGATTCGGAAACCTGGACGGAAGCACCACCGGCTCCATTTCATGCTCGTCAAAATTAGGTTTAAAATCAACAGTATCCTTATTAATGTCGCTAACCATTTCCATGGATATTTTTGACAGCCTCGCCTCAGTATACCTGTAAGCAGCAGGAGAGTCCCCATCAATAGAGCCGAAGTTACCGTGACCATCTACCAGCGTATGTCTCAAGGACCAGCTCTGAGCCATACGCACCATGCTTTCATATACCGCCGTATCCCCATGGGGGTGAAACCTACCCAAAACATCTCCTACGGTGGTAGCACATTTCCTATAAGGCTTGTCGGGAGTAAACCCTTGTGTAAGCATGGAATATAATATTCTTCTGTGTACCGGCTTAAGCCCATCCCTTACATCAGGAAGCGCACGGTCTATAATAACACTCATGGCATACTCAATAAAGGACTTTTTCATTTCGGTTTCTATATCCACCGGTATTATTCTCTGTTTTACTTCGTTTGTATCCTCCATTAATCTCTTTACCTCTTTTATATTTATTTATTTCTCTACGTACTAATATGGAAAAGCCATTCATATATATTTTAATAAACTTTTATAAGACTGTCCACTTTTTTAGATAAAAGGCTCATATCAGCTTGGGGCAAAAAAGGAGCGGCTTTTAACCCACTCCTCATTAAATCAATCATATGCAACCAGCTTCAAGCTTTATAACCTGTTATGCATAGAGCTTATTTCTGAAAATTCTCTTTTTTAGGTATCCTTACTATAAATTCTATATATTCTCCTCTGTCAATCTGAGCAGCCTTTGCGTTTACCCCCGATTTTTTCATCAGATCTATCGCCTGCCTTATTGTGTTTACAAATATTCTTATATCTTTTATGGACTTTGTAAGCTTTCTTTCTCCCACAGCCTCCTTCTTTTCCTTTGTATACCTCTCTATTGCCTTTTCAACCAGCTCCTCTGTTTTTTTCACATTCATGCTCTTTTCACAAACATGCTTTAAAACCTTAAGCTGGAGCTGCTCGTCATGAAGCTTTAGCAACGCTCTGGCATGCCTTTCTGTAAGGTTGTTGTCTGCAAGAATTTTTTTAACCAGAGGCGGAAGCTTCAAAAGCCGTATTTTATTTGCAATTGTCGACTGGCTCTTGCCTATCTTCTGCGCAAGATCCTCCTGAGTAAAATTATGGTCATTTATGAGATTATTATACCCTTCCGCTTCCTCCATATAACTCAAATCTTCTCTTTGCAGATTTTCTATCAATGCCATTACTGCTGAGTTGTTGTCATCTACATTTATGGTTATCACAGGAATTTCTTTCAGTCCCGCCATAGTTGCCGCCCTTAGCCGTCTTTCACCCGCAACCAGCTCAAATGTGCTGTTAGAAATTTTTCTTACGTTTATAGGCTGTATTACTCCGTACTGTTTGATGGATTCGCATAACTCTTCAAGTGCTGCCTTGTTGAATTGTTTTCTCGGCTGATATGGATTAGGTCTAATACATTCGATGTTTACATACGTAATATTTTTTAGCTCTTCCTTTTTTTCTGATTTTGTTACATGTAATCTGTTATCCAGCATTCAGGCACCTTCCTTTGTATTTATTTGACGCTAAGCGACGGCTTGGCTAAGAGCAAAACGGTTTGAAAAAACAACGCGGCATTCCTAAAAAGTATTTTTCCAACTATTGCTTATTAAAGAAATATATTCTTCACCGCTCCTTTGTTTCCTTCTTTTGCTACCGAAGTTTCGTTCGCCAGAATGCTTTATTTTGCTTCATATTGCCATTTAAATCAACGGCTCTTTTGATGGTTTGCCTGCTTTCCTGGGGTATGCTGTCGGCGTTTGTCGTAACTTTTTTATTACTACTATATTTCTTTTTATATCACTAAACGGAAGCGTTATACCGTCTACCTTTTCAATTTCTCCTCCAAGCACCCGAAGAGCCTTTTCAGACGCTCCCAGCTCCTCAATACTGCTGCCCTTCATGGCAATAAACCTTCCTCCCGTTTTGATAAAGGGCATACAATACTCAAGAAGCACAGGCAGGCTTGCAACAGCTCTTGCCACAGCTATATCGAACTTTTCCCTGTATTCTTTTTTTAATCCAAAGTCTTCAGCTCTCCCATGTACTGCCGTAATGCCTTTAAGGTCCAGATCAGCCACTGCCTGGTTAAGAAATTTAACCCTTTTTTCAAGTGAATCCAGCAGTACGATATTGAGGATCGGATATGCAATTTTTAAGGGAATACCGGGAAATCCTGCTCCCGTTCCTATATCAATTACGCTTAAGGGCGTATCCTCCAGATAGGAAAGAGCACTCAAGGAATCTATATAATGCTTTATTACTATGTCCTTATCTTCTTCTATTGCAGTAAGATTAATTTTTTTATTCCATTCCATAAGGACATCCTTATACTTAAAAAATTTTTGCACCTGAATGCCTGTAAGGGAAATACCATATTCTTTTGCACCATTAATAAGAATTTCCTCCAATGTCATTTACACACTCTTCTTTCTTTAAATAAAATTACAGGCTTAATAAAGCCCCCTTATTTTCTTCCTCTTATCTGTTCCACGTAAATAAGCAAAACTGATATATCTGCAGGAGATACTCCTGATATCCTTGAGGCCTGTCCCACAGAATGCGGCTTTATTCTTCCCAGCTTCTGCTTTGCCTCTATTCTTAGCCCCTGTATCTTGGCATAATCAATATCTTCGGGGATCTTTCTGCTCTCAAGCCTTTTAAACTGATCCACCTGCATCATTTGCCTTTTTATGTATCCTTCATATTTTATAGATATTGAAACCTGTTCTCTTACTGCGAAGCTAAGCTCAAGCCGTTCACAGTCTATCTCCAAAAGATCATCATATGATATTTCCGGCCTTCTTAAGAGTTCGGACAGCCTTGCCCCGCTTTTAATCGGTGAGCTTTCTTTCATCTCCAAAAATTTGTTAACCTTATCGCTTGGAGGCACAATGGTTTTGTCCAGCCTTTCAATTTCTTTCTGGATTTTTTCTTTTTTATCCACAAATTTTGTGTATCTTTCCTCACTTATCAACCCAATATTATACCCTATGTGGGTAAGCCTGAGATCCGCATTGTCCTGCCTCAGCAAAAGCCGGTACTCGGATCTTGATGTCATCATTCTATAAGGCTCTCCTGTTCCCTTTGTGACAAGGTCATCAATAAGCACTCCTATGTAGGCCTGAGATCTGTCTAACACCAATTGCTCCTTACCGCATACTTTAAGTGCCGCATTTATTCCGGCAATCAGCCCTTGTGCCGCCGCTTCCTCATATCCTGAGCTTCCGTTTATTTGCCCCGCCGAATATAAGCCCTGAATTTTCTTAAATTCAAGAGTCAAATTCAGTTGGGTCGAATCTATGCAATCATACTCAATTGCATATGCACTTCTCATAACAGATACATTTTCAAGCCCCGGTATGGTCTTTAGCATTTTTATCTGGACATCCTCAGGCAGGCTGCTGGACATTCCCTGCAAATACATTTCTCCCGTGCCGAGGCCCATTGGCTCAAGAAATACCTGATGCCTGTCCTTGTCTGAAAACCTAACCACCTTGTCTTCTATGGACGGGCAGTACCTTGGTCCAACCCCTTTTATATCTCCCGAATACAAAGGAGATCTGTGAAGATTTTCTTTTATAACCTCATGAGTTTTTTTATTCGTATAGGTAAGCCAGCATGAAACCTGCTGCCTGTCGATATCCTCGCTTTCAAAAGAGAAGGGTACTATAGTTTCGTCTCCCGGCTGCTCCTCCATTTTCGAAAAATCAACGCTCCGCATATTTAGCCTGGCAGGAGTTCCTGTCTTAAACCTGAATAAGTCAATGCCATTTTCTTTAAGGCTGTCGGATAACCTGTTGGATGGAAAAAGTCCGTCAGGGCCTCCGCTGTAGCTTACATCTCCAATTATAATACGTCCCTTAAGATATGTTCCGGTAGTCAATACAGCCGTACTGCATTTATATACCGCCCCTGTATGTGTCTTAACTCCGATGATTTTTTTTCCGCCGTCTGCGGAATCTATAATAAGCTCCACAATTTCGGACTGCTTTATATCCAGATTGTCCTGCTTTTCAAGGGTATATTTCATTTCCATCTGATACCGCCTTCTGTCTGTTTGAGCCCTCAGAGAAAAAACCGCCGGCCCCTTCGCAGAATTCAGTATTTTAGACTGTATAAACGTCTTATCGGTATTCTTACCCATTTCTCCTCCCAAGGCATCAATCTCTCTCACGAGATGGCCCTTAGCAGTACCTCCTATACTGGGATTGCAGGGCATATTTGCTATGCTGTCCAAATTCATTGAGAAAATTGCAGTCCTGCTTCCAAGACGAGCTGCAGCCAGAGCCGCCTCACAGCCTGCATGCCCTGCGCCTACAACTACAACATCATAATCTCCCGCATAATATTCCAAAATGTCTCCTCCTATTTGCCTATGCAAAATTTCTTGAATATTTCATTCATAACATCCTCTCTTATTGACTCTCCCGTTATTTGACCCAAAAATTCCGCGGAATTTCTTATATCAATGGTAACGCAGTCCAGAGGCATACCCTTTTCACATGCTTCACATGCTTCGCTTATGCTTTGTATAGCTTTATCCACAAGATTTTTATGTCTTAAGTTAGTAATAATAACATCATTTTCAGAATTTAGTCCTCCTTTAAAAAACATCTCTATTATTTGGTTTTCAAGGATGTCAATCCCTATATTGTTTTTAATAGATGCTTCTATAATTTTTTTATCCTTTAGCTTCTTCTTCATATCCTTTACTACATGGTCACTGGCTGCTATATCTATTTTATTAGCAATTATCAGTATCTTTTTTTGGGATACCATTTTAATAATTTCAATATCCTCATCCCTAAGACCTGTGCTTGCATCAACTACAACAATTATCAGTTCGGAGCTGCTAATAATCTTTTCCGCTCTTTCAACTCCTATTTTCTCAACAATATCATCCGTTTCCCTTATTCCTGCAGTATCCATCAGACGTAGGGGTATTCCCCCTATATTTATATATTCTTCTATTATATCACGTGTCGTGCCCGGTACATCTGTAACTATTGCCCTGCTTTTGCCCGACAGCTCATTAAAGAGAGACGATTTTCCCACATTGGGCCTGCCGGCAATTGCGGCGCTGATTCCCTCCCTAAGGATTCTTCCTCTTTTAAAATCTTTAATTATATCCATAAGCATTTCTTTTACCTCCAAGGCTTGAGAGTAAACCTTCCGGCAGGTTATTTCCTCTATATCGTATTCCGGATAATCCATAGCTGCCTCAATATGAGCTATAACCCCAACCAGCTTTTCTCTTGCCGGGGCCAATTTTTGCGACAGCCTTCCCTCAAGCTGATCCACAGCCGCCTTAGAGCCTGCTTCCGTTTTTGAGTTGATGATATCTATAACGGCTTCGGCCTGAGAAAGGTCTATCCTGCCGCTTAAAAATGCACGCTTTGTAAACTCTCCCGGCTCTGCAAGCCTTGCACCCTGCTGTAATACCAGCTCCAGTATGCCTTTTAATACAATGCCGCTTCCATGGCAATTTATTTCCACTATATTTTCTCTGGTAAAGGTATTAGGTCCTCTCATTTTAGTTATCATTACTTCGTCTAAGGTTTTACCGTTCTTAGGATTTATGATTTTTCCATAGCTTATACTGTGTGATCTCATATCCCTAAAGCTCTTTTTTCCCTTAAATATTTTTTCAGCTATATCAAATGAATTCTCACCGCTTATTCTTACTATTCCTATTCCCCCTGTTCCATGAGCAGTTGAAATAGCGGCTATAGTATCACTGGAATAAAACATTCTCTTACCCTCCCCCAAGTATTTTGGGAAATAAAAATTAATTATAATAAATAAAATGGACAGTTGTATAATCAATTGTAATAAATACAGAATAACAACTGATTTTAAAACTATCCATTCCTAAATTTCTGCTTTTAATCTCTTACTTTAATTTTATTACCACTTTTCTGTTAGGCTCATCGCCTACGCTATATGTTTCAATATACTTATTATCCTGCAAGGATGCATGTATTATTCTTCTTTCGTAAGGGTTCATGGGCTCAAGAGTAACACTTTTTTTGTACTTGATAACCCTTTGGGCCAACCTGTCCGCAAGCTTTATAAGCGTTTGCTCCCTCTTTTGCCTGTAATTCTCAATATCCACTACCACTCTTTTATAATCATCCTTGCCCTTGTTTATAACAAGACTTGCAAGATATTGGAGGGCATCTAAGGTCTCTCCCCGCCTTCCTATTAAAATCCCTATATCCTTGCCTTTAATATTTAAAGTCAGGCAATCTTCATTCTCTTCATGCTCTACTTCAGCATTTACTCCCATCTTATCGAATATATCCATTAAAAAGCTTTTGGCAATCTCTGCAGGAAATTCTTTTACTGTTACACGGATCTTAGCCATTTTATTTCCGATTAAGCCGAATATGCCCTTATTTCCTTCATCAATTATTTCTACCTCGACATCTTCCCGTGCTGTTTTTAATTCTTCAAGGGCGGCCGATATTGCCTCCTGAACTGTTTTTGCAGTTTTTTCAATACTATACCCCATTTACTTGCTCACAACCTCCTTTTTCTTCAAAACATGCTTGTTAATGTATAATTGCTGGAGAATCTGTATTATATATCCCATTGTCCAATATACTCCCAAGCCTGCAGGGAACTGAAATGAGAATATTAATGTCATTACGGGCGCAATATACATCATTGTATTCTGCATTCCTCCCATTTGAGGATTTGAATTCTGTGTTGCTTTGGGCATGGAGATCTTAACTGAAAGGAAGGTAGTCGCGGTAGCTAACAGCGCAATTAATACCAGTCCTATGCTCTCCCATGTAAATTGAATATGATAGCTTGGAACATCTCCCAAGTTTAATCCCAGGAAATACATACCGTCCTTTAAGTCCAGTATTTTATTAGATAAATCGGAGCCTATGAAATCTCCTACCTTATCCACAGTAAATTTTTTAATAATATCTATTTCGGGATAACCCGTAGCGTTCACATTAAATATCTGCACAAGCCCGTTTTTTATGGTTTTTCCGCTTTCAACAAGGCCATATATCTGTTCATGAGTCATTTTGAGCATATAAGTAAAAGGCTTTGTTATTACATACCATAGAGAAAACAGTATCGGCATTTGAATAAGCACAGGCAAGCAACCGCCGGCAGGATTATATTTATTGTCCTGATAAAATTTCATCATTTCCTGCTGCATCTTTTCCTTATCGTTTTTATACCTTTTCTGTATCTCCGCAATCTGGGGCTGAAGCTCCTGCATTCTCGCCGAAGACTTATATTGCTTAACAGTAAGAGGAAGTATCAGTAATCTTATAATAACAGTAAAAATAATTATGGCAAAGCCATAGTTATGAAAGGCAAGATTATTATATATGAAGTATAAAAATTGCCCCAACGGTTTTGCTATAGGGTCAAGTATATTCATTGAACAGCTCCTTTTCTTTACATCAAAAACTTTTTACAACGAAAGGGATACATTATCTATTTCACCGGATCATAACCTCCGGGGTTAAAAGGATGGCACTTAGCTATCCTTTTTGCAGCCATGACAATTCCCTTTAAAGCACCGTACTTTCGTACGGCATCTACCGCATATTGGGAGCATGTAGGATAAAATCTACAGCTTGGCCTCTTTAAGGGAGATATAAATTTTTGATAAAATCTTATTAAAAGAATCACAATATCCTTGAGCATTCCCACTTCTCCTGGTTAAACACACCTAATCTTTTAAAAAGAAACTTCATTTCCTTCTTTATATCTGAAAACGCAGGCATTATCTCATTATTTCTGGCAACAAAAACAAAATCAAAGCCTTCCTTTAGATAATCCTCATACGCTCTATAATTCTCCCTTATCAATCTTCTAATCCTGTTTCTCCTTACGCTTTTTCCTACCTTCTTACTTGCAGTAATTCCTATACGGTTCATGCACGTATTGTTATTGAAAACATAAAGAATTATAAATTTCCCTACATAAAATTTCCCTTTTTTATATATCCTTAAAAATTCATAATTCTTTCTGATTGAAACAGTTCTTTTCATAGTTGAAGATACCCTTCCGTTAAATACTATATCCACGGAAAAGAAGACTTTAAAAGGCAAAGGTAATATTTAATATTAAAGAAAAAGACCACACTTGTGCGGTCTTATGCTGAAAGCACTTTTCTGCCCTTTAACCTACGTCTCAGCAATACCTTTTTGCCGTTAGAAGTTTTCATTCTCTTCCTAAAACCGTGCTCTTTTTTCCTTTGTCTATTTTTAGGTTGGTATGTTCTTAACACTGGTATACACCCCCGTCCTATTCCTTTATTATAAGCATATTCTTTATAAATTAATTATTTCTTGCAATAAAAAATATCTGTATTTTAAGACACCGGACTAATTATATATTAAAACATTAATTGCTGTCAAGAAAGTCTTTTGTGGATAAGTACAAAAAAAAAATTTTTTTTGTGGATATCTTTATTTTTTTATATTGAATATTGAATAAAAGTCTGATATATTATTAATACTTGTTGATAACTTCATCTTTTTTTGAGTAAAAGCTGTTGATAAGCAGAAAAAATATCCACATTTAAAAAAATAATTCACAGAGCATATTGTGAATAATTTTTTTTGGTATTCGTTTAAAAAGATGGTCTAAAATTTTAATTATATTTTTTATTGGCCCATGTTATGGGCTTTATTATACAGTATATGTGTCAACAATTATTGTATATAAAGGTTTTACCGTTACTTTCAATGGCTTGGAGGAAGTTGTATGAGTGCACAATTATCAGAAATATGGCAAAGGACAATGAATCTTTTGAAAACCGAGCTTACTGAGATAAGCTTTAATACATGGATAAAGACAATCGAGCCTTTATCATTAGCTTCAAATACGATAAATCTCGGTGTTCCCGCTGAGTTTAACAAGGGTATACTTGATTCAAGATATTCTTCATTGATAAAGAACGCAATAAGACAGGTTACCTCAAAGGAATACAATATAAATATAGTAATACCCTCGCAAGAGAATTCAAAATATAACAATCAAGGAGAAAACGGTACAAATGAGGATCAGTCGGCATCCATACTCAATCCTAAATATACCTTTGATACCTTTGTAATAGGAAATGGAAACAGGCTGGCTCACGCAGCTTCAGTAGCCGTTGCGGAATCTCCGGCACATACCTACAACCCTCTTTTTATATATGGGGGAGTTGGGCTTGGAAAAACTCATCTCATGCATGCCATAGGCCATTATGTGCTTAACCAGAATTCTTCAATGAAAGTTTTATATGTTTCCTCAGAGAAATTTACTAACGAGCTTATAAATGCAATAAAGGATGGAAGAAATGAAGAATTTCGATCAAAATACAGAAATATAGACATTTTGCTTATAGATGATATTCAATTTATATGCGGTAAGGAAAGAACCCAGGAGGAATTTTTTCACACCTTCAATGCCCTTTATGAAGCCAATAAGCAAATAATTATATCAAGCGATAAGCCTCCAAAGGAGATTACTACTCTTGAGGACAGGCTTCGTTCAAGGTTCGAGTGGGGACTTATCGCAGATATTCAGGCACCCGACTTAGAAACCCGAATAGCGATACTCAGAAAGAAGGCTCAGCTTGAAAAGCTGGATGTGCCTAACGATGTGATGGTTTTTATTGCCGATAAAATAGCTTCAAATATCAGAGAACTGGAGGGGGCCTTAAACAGAATAATAGCCTATTCATCCCTTACGGAGAATGAAATCAATATAGAGCTTGCCGCGGAGGCCCTAAAAGATATATTAAATATGTCAAAAGCCAGAATAATAAATATCGAGGTTATTCAAAGCGCAGTAGCCAGGTATTATGACTTGAAGCCTGATGAATTTAAATCCAAAAAAAGGAACAGGGAAATTTCATTTCCAAGACAGATAGCAATGTATCTTTGCAGAGAACTGACAGAAATGTCTCTCCCTAAAATAGGTGATGAGTTTGGGGGAAGGGATCATACTACTGTAATGCATGCCTGCGATAAAATATCCGGAGACATGGATTCAAACTCTGAAATACGCAGAGCAGTTGAAGAGCTCAGACGTAACATAATCGGAAAATGAATTTATACTTTTAACAGAAATTGTGTATATGGTGATAAGATCCTGTGGACAACTTAATAAAAGTTGGAGTAATGTAAAAGCTGTTGATTAATAAAGCAATGTAATCAACATTTTAATAACAGCATAAATATTATTGTTCTGCTGAAAATTTGAGTTATGCACAGAATCAACAGCACTTACTACTATTATTACTAAAATTATTATATTCTTAGATTAAAGAGACACAGACAAATTTAAACATTATGGTCAGGTTTTATAAAAATCCGGCCAATTCAGCTTTAACAAAGCTTTATGGAGGTGCAGCCATGAAATTAATATGCTCAAAAGAAAGTTTAATTGAAGGGATAAATATAGTACAGAAAGCAGTTTCATCAAAAACCACTATGCCTATACTGGAAGGAATTCTGCTTGAGGCGGGAGATAGCTTTAAGTTAACGGGAAACGATCTTGAAATAGGCATAGAATGTTATGTAGATGCGGATATCAAGCAGACGGGATCGATAGTTATAAATTCAAAAATGTTCGGAGATATAGTGAGAAGGCTTCCTGAATCAGAAATACTGATTGAAGTAAAGGAAAACAATATGGTGGTAATTGAATGTGAAAATTCATATTTTGAAGTAAAAGGACTACAGTCTTCCGGATTTCCATCAATACTTGAAATAGAAAGGGAGAATGCTTTTAAAATCAGTCAGAAACTGGTAAGGGATATGATAAAGCAAACGATATTTGCCGTCAGTGTTGAGGAGAGCAGGCCCATTCTTACAGGAAGTCTCATTGAATGTAAAAATAACGAGATATCCTTTGTTTCTATAGACGGCTTCAGACTGGCATTGAGAAAAAATAAAATAGAGAGCGATCACAGGGATTTCAATACGGTTGTCCCCGGAAAGACATTGAATGAAATAGTAAAGATTCTTCAGCCTGTTGATGAAGAGATATCGATATTCATATCAAACAATCAGGTTATGTTTGACATGGGCAGGTGCAGAGTTGTTTCAAGACTGTTAGAGGGTGAATATTTAAATTACAGGGGAATAATACCGGTTGATCACGAGACAAAAATCCGTGTAAATACAAAGGAGCTTTTACTAAGCATAGAGAGAGCTTCTCTTATTTCCGCCGATGAAAAAAGGTATCCCGTTAAATTCAGCATCACTGATGAAAAGATGATAATATCCTCCAGCACAGAAATAGGAAATTCGAGAGAGGAACTTAGGGTTGAGACGGCAGGTAAAGAGCTTGAGATTGGATTTAATCCCAGATACTTTATAGAAGCCTTAAGAGTGATTGAAGATGAATTCATAGAAATATATTTTACCACCAGCATGGGGCCATGCATAATAAGACCTGAAGAAAAAGATGTCAGGTATGAATATCTGGTAGTTCCTATAAGAATGAAAAAAGATTAACTTTTTAAGACAATAAGTCAAGCTCTGAAAAGATAAATTCTATATGGGAATTTATCTTTTTTAATGGAAATATTAACAAAAAACATAAGAGATTAAAGTATGGTATAATAGACATGGAGTATTAGCAAATCAGGAGGAAGAATGGAGAAAATAGAAATTACGACGGATTATATAAAACTTGATCAAGTTTTAAAGTTGGCGGGAATTGCCAAAACAGGCGCTGATGCAAAAGTCTTTATCAGCGACGGAATTGTTCGGGTTAATGATAAAGTAGAAATGCAAAGAGGTAAGAAGCTCAGAAAGGGAGATGTAATAGAAATAGGCAATAATAAATTCATAATAGTTTAGAACCCTTAAGACTGCCTGCTTTATAATTTGGAGGTTTATTTTTGAATATAGAAAGCTTAAAGCTTGTAGATTATAGAAATTATAAGGAAATAGATATAAATTTTTGCAAGGATCTTAATATTATTTACGGAGAGAACGCACAGGGAAAGACTAATATTCTGGAGTCTATATTTTTATGTGCGTCGGGCAGATCACACAGGACCTCAAAGGATTCCGAGCTAATAAGATTTGATAAGAAATCTTACTATATAAGACTTAGATACGAAAAGCAGAATCACAGTTCCCAGATTGAAATAATGTATGAGTCAGATCAAAAAAAGAAAATAAAGGTAAATGAGATACCTATAAAAAAATTAGGAAATTTAATGGGAAACCTTAATGTCATTATATTTTCTCCGGAGGATTTGCTGGTAATAAAGGAAGGCCCTTCCGGAAGAAGAAGATTTATAGATATTACTATAAGCCAATTAAGGCCATCATATTTTTATGATCTACAGCAATATTCAAAAATTCTGGCACAAAGAAATACCTTGCTGAAAGAAATTCAAAAAAACAGGTCTTTAACAGATACTCTGGATATATGGAACTGCAAGCTTGCAAATACAGGAGCCAGAATAATGAAGGTGAGACACGAGTTTATAAACAGACTAAATAAGTTTGTTGAAATAAATCATGATAGGTTAGCAGGGGGAAAGGAAAAATTATGTATAAAGTATGCTTCTGCGGTAAAAACGAGCTCATATGAATTTTATGATATTGAAAAATCATTTAAAAAGGAATTGGAGAGAAGCTTTGCAAGGGAAATGATAAAGCCTGCGACAGTTACCGGGATCCAGAGAGACGATTATGATATATTTTTAAACGACGTGAGTCTAAAGCAGTTTGGATCTCAGGGACAGCAAAGGACGGCAATACTTTCTGTAAAGATGGCTGAAATGGATATACTAAGAGAAGAGACAGGAGAATTTCCTATACTTCTGCTGGATGACGTTATGTCTGAACTGGATGATATCAGGCAGCAATACCTGATAAAAAATATGGAGAATGTCCAGACCTTTATAACCTGTACAAATATTGACTTATTAAGAAAAATAAATGACAGAAAAAAGATAATGTATAATATAAATGCCGGCAATGTTTCAATTGAGTATTAAAATTTATTTTCAATTTGCAGATGATGTAAAAATTTGCATGGGATCATTAATTGGGTTAGAATATATATGATTAGCTTAAGGAGGGCTGTATGTTTTTACATATTGGAGGAGATGTAGTAATACCTGTAAGAAATGTAATTGCTATATTTGATATAGAAACTACAACTGTTTCTAAAGATACAAAGGAATTCCTAAAGGTAGCTGAAGAAGAAGGTTTTATACAAAGTATTTCGGAGGATTTGCCCAAATCCTTTATAATTACTGAAAATGATAAGAAAAGTAAAATATATCTTTCACCTATTTCTTCGGTAACTCTGCAAAAGAGGGCAGGTTATATAAGCGAAATATCGAACATTTAAAATAGAAAATAGTGAAAATATAGTGGGATATGATAATATTAAAAGGATTGTATCATCCGCATATATAATAATAGAGATAATTAGGAGGAAATATATGGAAGAGAATGAAAAGGTAAGTGCTTCCTATGATGAGAGCCAGATACAGGTACTCGAAGGACTTGAAGCTGTCAGAAAAAGACCTGGAATGTATATAGGCAGTACTTCACTGAGGGGTTTGCATCATTTAGTATATGAGATAATGGACAATAGCATAGATGAGGCTTTGGCAGGCTATTGCAGTGAGATTGAGATAAAGATAAATAAGGATAATTCTATAACCAATACAGATAATGGAAGGGGAATACCTGTCGGCATACACCCTCAGATTGGGATTCCTACCATTGAAGTAGTTCATACAATACTTCATGCAGGAGGAAAATTTGGGGGTAAGGGTTATAAGGTATCGGGGGGCCTGCATGGTGTAGGTGCTTCCGTAGTAAACGCACTGTCGGAATATCTGGAAGTAGAGGTTTCAAGAGACGGAAACATATACAGGCAAAGATATGAAAGAGGAAAGCCGGTAACGGGACTTGAGATTGTAGGGCATACAGACATAACGGGAACAAAATCTACCTTTAAGCCTGATCCTGAGATATTTGAAGAACTTGTTTTTGACTTTGATATATTACTTACAAGATTCAGACAGACGGCGTTTTTAAATAGGGGAATAAAAATAAGGCTGGTGGATGACAGGCCCCAAGAGAGGATAACGGAGACTCTTCACTACGAGGGAGGAATTGTGTCCTTTGTTGAGTATATGAACAGAAATAAGGAAGCTGTTCATGAAAGTCCTATATATATTGAAGGAAATAAGGATACATCATATGTTGAAATAGCTATGCAATATAGTGAGACATATGTAGAAAATATACACAGCTTTGCAAATAATATAGAGACAACTGAGGGAGGAACACATTTAACCGGATTTAAGGCGGCGATAACTAAAGTAATAAATGATTATTCCAGAAAATATAACATAATAAAGGAAAATGATAAAAATCTCTCGGGGGAAGATGTGAGAGAAGGATTAACTGCCGTTGTAAGTGTGAAAATATCGGAACCTCAATTTGAGGGGCAGACAAAAACTAAGCTTGGAAATAGCGATATAAGAGGGCTTGTAGAAGGTGTTGTAAGTGAGAAGCTTGAGAGCTATTTAGAGGAAAATCCTTCAATTGCGAAAAAGATTTTGGAAAAGAGTATAAATGCCGCCAGGGCGAGAGAGGCTGCGAGAAAAGCCAGAGAACTTACAAGAAGAAAAAGTGTACTGGAGAGTAATGCATTACCTGGAAAGCTTGCGGATTGTTCGGAAAGAGATCCGTCTCAGTGTGAGATATATATAGTCGAGGGAGATTCTGCAGGAGGTTCCGCCAAGCAGGGGAGGGAAAGAAAAACTCAGGCAATACTTCCTTTATGGGGTAAAATGATGAATGTCGAAAAAGCCAGGCTTGACAGGGTCTATGGAAATGAAAAGCTTCTTCCCGTAATAACGGCTCTGGGCTCCGGAGTAGGAGAGGACTTTGATATTTCAAAGCTTAGATATCATAAGGTTATTATAATGGCTGATGCAGATGTTGACGGATCTCATATAAGAACCTTATTGCTTACCTTTTTCTTCAGATATATGAGGCCGTTGGTAGAAAATAATCATATATATATAGCTCAGCCTCCTTTGTTTAAAATAGCTAAAGGTAAGGAAGAGTTTTATGCTTATAATGAAAAGGAGCTGGAAAAGAAGGTAACGGAAAGAAATTGGAAAAAGGAAGAATGCAACATACAGAGATATAAAGGTCTTGGAGAAATGAATCCTGAGCAGCTTTGGCAAACCACTATGAATCCTGAAACCAGAACAATACTGAAGGTCGAGCTGGAGGATGCCGTTGCTGCAGACGGTATATTTACAGCTCTTATGGGAGATAAGGTTGAGCCGAGAAAGGAATTTATACAGGCTTATGCAAAAAACGCGGTTAATTTGGATATTTAATTATATGGCATAGTTATTTGTTTTATATGAGAAAGATAGAAAAGCTTCTAAAGCAGGGCTGCCGGAGATATATTTTCTGGCAGCCCTGCTTTAATTATGCATAAATTTACCGCATAATATTTCAATGTTTTAAAACTTTCCAATAATCAGGAGAAAACCGATTATTATAAAGGCTATCCCAGAGCATAATTGTATATAGAAGCCCGGTATATACTTGTTAATAAAAGATCCTGCTATTACTCCTATAAGCGATGATAGTATAAGAGCGCATGCCGATCCTATGAATACGTGCCAGATAGATTTAGATTTTGAGGCAAGAAGCATGGTGGATAGCTGTGTTTTATCCCCAAGCTCTGCAAGAAAGACCAGTATAAAGGTTGTAAAAATGGTTTTCCACATTTAAAATCTCCCCAACATATAAAAAAATCATATCAATCTACCTAAAAATTATATTCGCTTGTAAAAAAAATATGAATTGTTTCACGTGAAACAATTGCTGAAGACCTTACAGATACTGCGTTTAAGGGGAATAATATTATTTTTATATCCAGAAAAAAATATGAGGATATATAGTTTGTTATAAGGTATAGAGATATGATATAATCAATTAGTATAAAAGATCAGCTAAGTAATAGTGTTCATTGTGAGGAGTGAGATTGTTGGCCAAAGTAATTGCAATTGCCAATCAAAAGGGAGGGGTCGGTAAAACTACCACTTCTGTTAATTTGAGTTCATGTTTGGCCTATAAGGGTAAGAAGGTTCTAGTTATAGACATAGACCCTCAAGGTAATACCACCAGTGGACTTGGAGTAGATAAAAAAAGTATTGAAAAATCAATATATGATGTATTAATCAATGATGAAAGGATCGAGAATGTTTTGCTTGGCACACCAATGGAGAACCTGTCACTATGTGCCTCAAATATACAACTTGCAGGTGCTGAAGTGGAATTGGTATCCGTTATGTCAAGAGAGACAAGAATGAAATCAGCTCTGGTACAGATTAAAAATAATTACGATTTTATAATTATTGATTGTCCTCCGTCTCTTGGATTATTGACACTTAATTCTCTAACCGCCGCAGATACTATTTTAGTCCCTATACAGTGCGAATATTATGCTCTTGAGGGTTTGAGCCAGTTAATGAACACTGTCAAGCTGGTGCAGAAACATCTTAACCCTGCTCTTGATGTGGAAGGAGTCGTTTTAACTATGTTTGATGCACGTACAAATCTTTCTTTGCAGGTAGTAGATGAGGTAAAAAAATATTTTAAGAATAAGGTTTACAGAACTATAATACCAAGGAATGTGAGACTCAGTGAGGCGCCTAGCTTTGGATTACCGATAATATTATATGACTCAAAATCAAAGGGATCAGAATGTTATTTAGACCTTGCTGAAGAAGTGATAGAATACTCGGAGGAGGAAGATAGCAGATGATTAAGAAGGGGCTTGGCAAAGGTCTTGGAGCACTAATTACTTCTGCCGGCAGCGAAAATGAAGATAGTGGAGTAACAGAATTAAGAATTAATGAAATAGAGCCCAATATCAATCAGCCCAGAAAGAATTTTAATGATGAAAGCTTGATCCAGCTTTCAGAATCAATAAAAAGTCATGGTATAATGCAGCCTATAATAGTAAAAAGAGAGAAGGATACATATAGAATTGTAGCAGGAGAAAGAAGATGGCGTGCGGCAAGGATGGCAGGGCTTGTGACTGTGCCTGTTATTATAAAGGAGCTTTCGAATAAGCAGGTAATGGAAATGGCTCTTATCGAAAATTTACAGAGAGAGGATTTAAATGCTATAGAAGAGGCTGATGCTTTTGACAGGCTAATGAAGGAATATAATCTAACCCAGGAGGAGGTTTCTGCTGCTGTCGGCAGAAGCAGATCTGCTATTGCAAATTCCATAAGGCTATTGGGTCTTGGGGCTAAGATAAAAGGTTACCTTATAAGCGGAGAATTAACGAGCGGACATGCTAGAACCTTGATTGGTATTGAGGATAAGGAATTGCAGGAAAAAATAGCAGGAGAGATTATTGCAAAGGGTTTAAATGTAAGAGACACAGAAAAGCTTGTAAAAAAATATTTGCAGAAGAAAATTAAAAAGGACAATAAAAAAAATATTGAATTAATGGAAATAGAGGACAGGCTTAAAAATATTTTTGGTACAAAGGTTCAATTACTTTCAAATAATAAAAAAGGAAAAATTTTGATTGAGTACTATTCAAATGAAGAGTTAGATAGAATTTTGGAAATGTGTGTAAAAATAGGTGGAAAATAGGGAGTGCCTAAAATTGATTTAGAGCTGTTTTTCATATAAGGGTAATATCTTTTTATATAAAAAGATTATAATCGCTTAAAAAGCCTTATAATGATAAATAGAACAATTTGATAAAAAAATGATTTTGATTAATGAAAAGCTATGCTGTATAATAAATAATGTTTCACGTGAAACATTATTTATGAATATTTTTTATTTATATGGATAGAGAATTATAAAACTAAATATTTATCTTAAGGAGTATATAAATGGAGGAAATTTTCAAAAATATATCAATAGAATTTATAATTTTTGCCTCTGTAAGTGTTATTTTTATAATAATTTTATTTTTAATGAACATGTCAAACAGAAAAAAAATAAGATTATTAAATGAAAAATATTTTAAGCTTACGGACGGAATAGAGGATATTAACGTTGAGCAAATACTTGACAGGTGTATTGCTAAAATTGGTGAAATTAGTGCAAAGGGAAGGGATATGGAAAATAAAATTAATAACATTGAAAGGAATCTTCTGAGATGCATTCAAAAGATAGGAGTCGTAAGATATAATGCTTTTGAAAATGTAGGGAGTGATCTGAGCTTTTCCATCGCACTGCTGGATAATAATGATAACGGGCTTATTATAAGTGGAATATATTCACGTGAGACTTCATTTACATATGCTAAAGCCATTTTATCCGGAAAATCCAAGTATGCCTTGTCAGCAGAAGAGATCCAATGCCTTGAAATTGCAAAAAAATCCTCAATGGACTGGACATACACTGAGAAATAGAAGCGAATAATAATTTAAAAGGACCCTCTATTCGTAAATGAGGTGATATAATTGTCTGATAAAAATAATGATAAAAAAAAGCTTTGGCTTTATGCCGTAATACTGTTTACAAGCGCTTTTATAGTGTTGCTTCTGACGGCATTCAGTCAAATTAGAATGAACAAAAATATAAGCAAGTATAAAGATCAATTAAGCAGTGAATCCAAGCTCAAAAGTGATTTCCAGTTGAATTTGAATTCATCCTTAAATTTAAACAAAAAGCTGACAGAGGAGCTTGAATTACTAAAGGAGGATATGTCAGAGGAGAAAAATACAGCTTTGGAGGCAGAAAAGAGAGCTAAAGAATTGGAAAACAAGCTTAAGGATACAACTGCTTCTTATGAGGCTTTGATTGAAGCACAAAGGAAATACGACAATGAGGAATATGTAAAAAGTGCTTTGCTGCTTTATGAAAAATGCAAGCTGGCGTTATTTAATCAAGGGGCATATAATCAATATATAAAATTAAAGGAACTGGTATTTCCGAAGGCCTCTAAAATATCTTATGCAGATGGACTAAGGAATTATAAGGAAGGCCAATACAGCAAGGCTATTGAGCATTTTAAAATTTCCACGGCTCTGGCCTCCAATGAATACTATTCCGACGATTGCTACTATTTGATGGCCTATTCATATTTTTATATGAAAGATAATATGCAGGCTAAAAAGTCTCTGGAAACACTATTTAAGGATTATCCTCAGAGTACATATTTAAAGGAAGCAAGTATTTTATCAGAAATGATGAAATAATATATAGCTAATGAGTTGGTTAATTAAGATATTATTTTAGAAGGAGAGCTTATATGTTAGATATTAAATTATTAAGATCAAATCCTAATATATTGAAAAGGGCGGTTTTAAAAAGTAAGGGTAATTTGGATACAGATGTATTTTTATCTCTTGATGAAAAAAGAAGAGGTCTGTTATACAGTGTTGAGCAGATGAAGAGCAAGCAAAATACCCATTCCAAGATTATACCCCAATATAAAAAGGAGGGGAAGGATACCTCTGCTCTTATGGAGGAAATGAAAAGCCTTTCGGACAAGATAAAGGAATTGGATATTGAGGTAAAAAAAGTAGATGAAGAATTGGATCAGCTAATGCTTACAATACCCAACATACCTAATGAATCTGTTCCTGAGGGGAGCTCGGATAATGACAATGAAGAGATGAGAAAATGGGGGGAGCCTATAAAATTTGATTTCGAGCCCAAGGCTCACTGGGATATAGGAGAAAATCTGAATATACTGGATTTTGGAACGGCAGCTAAAGTTACAGGCGCAAGATTTACATTTTATAGAGGAATCGGTGCAAGGCTTGAAAGAGCTCTGGTTAATTTTATGCTGGATTTGCATACTGAAGCGCATGGGTATACGGAGGTTTTTCCTCCTTTTATGGTTCACAGAAACAGTATGATAGGGACAGGACAGCTCCCTAAATTTGAAGAGGATGCTTTTAAGGTTGCGGGGACGGAGTATTTTATGGTGCCGACAGCGGAGGTTCCCGTAACCAATATGTACAGGGATCAAATACTTGAGGCAAAGGACCTTCCGATATACCATACGGCATATTCCGCATGCTTCAGGGCAGAGGCGGGTTCGGCAGGCAGGGATACCAGGGGCTTGATAAGGCAGCATCAGTTTAATAAGGTGGAGCTTGTCAAGTTTACTTTACCTGAAAATTCGTATGATGAGCTGGAAAAGCTGACAGGTAATGCAGAAGAGGTTCTTAAGCTTTTAGGGCTTCCTTACAGGGTAGTAAAGCTTTGTACGGGAGATCTCGGATTTTCATCTGCCATGACATATGATATTGAGGTATGGATGCCCAGCTATAACCGGTATGTTGAAATTTCTTCATGCAGCAATTTTGAGTCCTTTCAGGCAAGAAGGGCAGGCATAAAGTTCAGGAGAGGCCCAAAGGATAAGCCTGAGTTTGTGCATACTCTCAATGGATCCGGTGTTGCAGTAGGAAGGACAACTGCATGTATTCTTGAAACCTACCAGCAGTCTGACGGGTCTGTGATAATACCCGAGGCCTTGAGAAAATATATGGGCGGGTGTGAGGTTATTAAATAGCAAGGAAAGAATATTGTAACTGAAATATGTAATTTTAAGAACTTCGAGAATCTTTGTATTTTATATTGACAAATGTGTTTAGGACATGTTATATTATTTGTTGTGGCTTAAGAAGCATAAGGAGAGATGGTCGAGCTGGTTTAAGGCACCGGTCTTGAAAACCGGCGTAGGTGTGAGCCTACCGTGAGTTCGAATCTCACTCTCTCCGCCACAAAAACAAATGATTTGTAAGGCTGTATACAGTATGGCCTTACAAATCCAAAATCAATTTTATCGTAGCTATGGAGAAGTACCCAAGCAGGTCGAAGGGGACGGTTTGCTAAACCGTTAGGTCGGGCAACTGGCGCCGGGGTTCGAATCCCCGCTTCTCCGCCAAAATTTGTCTGAAAACCCTTGCACAGCAAGGGTTTTCAGCGTTTTAAACAAGAAAAACTGTACTTAAATTGATAAAAAATCAATACCGGTACAGTTTTTGATATTTATTAATGAAACTTCACAAGAAATACTGAAAAATACTTTCTACATTACTGCTATCAAAGTTTTGACCCCAACCATATTAATCGCTCTTCTCATATTGTAGGCAAGAAAACTAAGCCCCAGCTCGGCTGTTGCTTTCTCTTTACCCTTGCATAATAAATAGTGTGCCCCGTGATACCATTTCACCGTTCCAAAGGGATGCTCCGATCCCATGGGGCAGGTTACCTTCCATCCTCATTCAGAGTAAAACAGCTTAAGTAGGATTGTTCCTGGAGTTCTACCTCTATCGCTGTATTTTCATAGCAGGCAGGCAGAACTCCTGCCGCTATGCATTTTTGTATGTCTTCCGGCTTCGCAGAATTTCTTTCTTCATTGTTGATATCAGCTTCCACATAATCTATAATATAAAGTCTTTCATCTTTATCGTACTTCAGGGCTACATTTGGAACAATCCCGTTCATTACGCAGTCCAATATATCCTCTCTGCTTTCATAACCTTTATCCGCCACAGCTTCAATTGTTTCGACTTCAAGGGTTTCCTCAGCGCTCTGAGCTACTTCTTTGAGCAATCCCTGATCGGTATTGCGATTGGTGACTTCATATTCAGCAATAAGATGACTTCCTTTATCCACTGCGGTCTGAACAAAGTGATTTTATCCATAGACAGCTTGGAGAAAAACATACAGTGCATACCAAGCAGCAAGGCTGCTTTTGATATGCACTGTAAAATAAGCTTAAAAGCTCTTATCTCTTGCTTTGACATTTTGTATTGTCAATAGCACTTCCGTTATACTGATGCATCAAATATCAATATACTCAAAGTAATCAAAGTCGGCATGAAGAGAGAGGCCCGAGAGGTCCTGGCAGCACATTCCTACAAATGCTCCCGTAAAGCGTTCCTCGCCTATATACCAGAAATGCTCGTCCGACATTGTGCTGGCGTCAAGCACAGGTCCTATGTCCTTCCACTGCGCCTCGTCCGGAGAATAGGAAAATTGCAGCCTGTCATCGAATACTTGTACCCGCATTCCGCAGCGGTGAGCATTGCCGATGGGTATACCGTCTCCTAAGGGATAAGCCTCACTTTTATTTTTGCAGGAAAGAATGTTTATGCACTTTCCCAGCTTTTCATCAAAGGTAATATGCAGGTAATAGTAGTTCATTGTGTCATAAAGACATATCAGCCCGGCCATCTGCTGAAAGTTACAGGGCTCAAATTCCAGGCATGTACCGGCCTGGTATTTGAAGCTTTGCTGCCGTTTTGACACAAGGCTTTGCCTGAAAAGAGAGCTTAACGATTCTGCTCCCTTAAGCCTTAAATACCCCGGCCTTTCCTTAAGAGAGAGCATGTCCTCTCCCAGCGGAATACGAAGGGTCTGGAAGTCAATATCAAGCGCTTCAGAATTAAAATCATCTCTTGACGGCTTCTTTTCCCATGGGCATAACGGAAGAGCAGGTGCAGGAACGCTTACCGAAGGCTTGTTGCCTCCATCCTCAAGACGAGGCCAGCCGTCGCTTGTCCAGTTAACCTTTTGCAAGCACGTCTCTCTCCCCAGTATGCTTCTGCCTTTAGGCGGCAAGGGCCGTGAGCAGAGATGTGCCAGATACCATTCACCATTCTGAGTCTCTACAAGGCTTCCATGTCCCGCTTTTTGAAGGGCGGCATGGGGGTCGTCCCATGATGTCAGCATGGGGCCTTCGGGATCAGCCTCATAGGGGCCTGTTATTTTTTCCGATCGGGCAACAGTGACACAGTGATTATACGATGTTCCTCCTTCTGCCGTCATAAGGTAGTACAGCCCGTTATGTCTGTAAAGGTGAGGGCCTTCCGTAAATCCTGCCTCTGTGCCCTTGAATATGTTGACCGGCTCTCCTATAAGGCACTCTCCGTCTTCGGAGTATTCCTGCAAAAGAATTCCACCAAACCTGTTTCTTCCGTTTCTGTGATCCCAGAGCATATTTACAAGCCACTTCTTCCCGTCGTCATCATGGAAAAGGGAGGGATCGAAGCCGCTGCTGTTGAGCTTTACGGGCTCCGACCACTCTCCCGTGATGCTTGAGGCAGTCACAAGATAGTTGTGTGTGTCCTTAAAAATACCATAGTGGGACTTAACATCAGTATAAATAAGGTAATACAGCCCGCCGCTGTATGAAAGGCATGGCGCCCATATCCCGCAGGAGCTCGGATTGCCGATCATGTCCAGCTGCTTTTTGCTTTTTAAGGGGGCGGCAACAGGGTGCCAGTGAATTAGGTCCCTTGAATGGTGTATCCTGACTCCCGGAAACCACTCAAAGGTAGACGTGGCTATATAATAATCGCACCCAACCCTCAAAATAGAGGGATCAGGATGAAATCCGGATAATACAGGGTTTAAAATTTTTTCCATAATATTCACCTCGGTATATAAAGATCAGGCTAAACAGAGTAAATGAAGCTGTATTTTCCCGAGCCGATTTGTGCTGAGAAGCCACCTTCCTGAGGCGTAAACAAGATTCCGGAATCCGACACTACCTCCCGCGCATTTTCCAGAATTACAGAAGCGGTCGTATTGTGAGGTATCTCGACCTCAAGCTGCACGCTTCTGCCCTCAAGCCTCCAGTACACCGACAGCCCGCCGTATATTGTGCTGTAAGACGCTTTTACATATTCCAGTCCGCCTCCCGGATGAGGATTTATAATGGAGTGCTTATGTCCGGGAAAGGACTCGTCGGTGTCAATTCCTGCCACTGCTCTGTAAAGCCATTCTCCTACCGCTCCATAGGCATAATGGTTGAAAGAATTCATATCGGGGCTCCACATCGTACCGTCGGGCTTTTTTCCGTCCCAGTGCTCCCATATTGTTGTAGCACCTGCCTTTACCTGATAGAGCCAGGAAGGAAAATCATCCTTCAGCAGAAGCTCATAGGCCTCGCGGGTATGACCATTTTTACTGAGGGCGTGGCAAAAATACGGTGTGCCCACAAAGCCCGTTACAAGATGCCCGTCATTCTCACTTAAAAGCTCAAGCAGTGTATCTATGGTTCTTTGCCGGAATTCCTCAGGCACGAGATCAAAATGAAGAGCCAGTATATGGGCCGTCTGCGTTCTGGCAGCCATTCTTCCCGTGCGGGTGAAAAACTCCTTCTGAAAGCCTTCAACAATTTCTCTGTAAAGGGTAGAATATTTTATGCATTCTTCATGGCGCCCCAGTATTCCTGCAATTTTTGAAAATATTCCGGTAGAATATGCATAATAGGCAGAGCATGTCAAATCATTGGGAGTTGCGCCGAAATAGCTTCCCTCTTTAGCATCTAAAGCGACCCAGTCACCGAATTGGAGCCTGTAGCTCCAAAGAGGCCCTTCGGAATGACTGTGCATAAAATCAATCCAGGCCTTCATGCTGGAGTATTGTTTTTCAAGTATCTCGGTATCTCCGTAGACAAGATAAAGCGTCCATGGAAGGATTACTGAAACATCTGCCCAAGCAGCAGCGGAATGAGTTCCCTGGCTTACCAGCCAGTCATCACTGTCTTTCTCCGCCAGCAGATCGGGAACAACATGCGGCACCCCGCCCTCAGGCGTCTGATCCGCCTCGACATCCTTAAGCCATTTACTGAAAAATCCGTAGGTGTCCATAAGATAGCTGGCTGTTCTGCAGAAAATCTGTGCATCCCCTGTCCAGCCAAGCCGTTCGTTTCTCTGGGGGCAATCGGTCGGGATGTCAAGAAAATTACTCTTAAGTCCCCATAAAATATTGTGCTGGAGCTGGTTGAGGTCAGCATTGGAACACTCAAAAAAGCCCGTTGGATTCATATCCGAATGAACCACAACCGCTTCAAAGTTTTTGGGTCTGATTTCTCCGGGGTAGCTTGCCACCTTTACATACTGGAAGCCATGAAAGGTAAAGCTGGGATGAAAGATCTCCACATCCCCTCCCTTTAAGGTATAGCTTACAGTCTGCCGGGCTGATCTTAAGTTGTCCAGATAGACATTTCCTTTTGAGTCCAGTACCTCAAAGTGATTTAATATTACTTTATCCCCCGCATGACCTCTTACCTTGAACTTCACCCATCCGGTGAGGTTCTGGCCGAAATCAAGAACAGTATCACCTTCGGGAGTAGTTATAACCTTTTTAACGGGAAGAGTCTCAATCTGTGCTACTCTGCTTCCCGGCTGAGATACCAGAACACCTTTGTCATATTCCACCATATGGACGGATCTCCACCCGGAGGTGTCAAAGCCGGGACTATTCCAGCCATCCTTTTCAAGCCTTGCGTCATAGGTTTCACCGTCATATATTTCAGAAAACAGTATGGGAGCGTCGGAAGCTTTCCAGCTCTCGTCTGTATAGATAAGCTCCCTGGTACCGTCACTGTAGGTTATCTCAAGCTGGCATAAAAAAGCCGTTCTGTCACCATAATTATTCCTTAACCCGTTGAAGCCCATTAGTCCTTTGTACCAACCTGCACCGAGCATGGCGCCTATTGAATTTTCACCCTCGCAGAGAAGATCCGTGACCTCGTAGGTTTGATAAACGAGATGCTTGCGGTAGGAGGTCCAACCGGGGGCAAGCTCATCTCCGCCCACCTTTTTGCCGTTTATATAAAGCTTATAAAGCCCAAGTGCTGTTGAATGCAGGAGTGCGTAAGCAATGCCGGGCTTGGCACTGAAGCTTTGCCTTAAGCAGGTGCCTTTTGAATTAGAGGCATCCTGCGAGGTTTCTGCGGAAATAAAAGAGCCGCACCACTCGCTGTTGTGCAGCAAAGCGGTTGTAAAAGTTGAAGCCGGACTCCAATCGCTTGTTTCAAAGGCATCCGAAGCCTGTGCTCTTGTGTAATAACGGCTGTTTGAGGAAAGGCTTATTCCCGCGGCCCTGACATGAGCAGAACAGCCGCTTTCAATAACGCCGCTGTCGTAAACCATATTATTAAAATTTCCGTCAGATGCAATCTGGAGCCGGTATGTCTTTTGAATTACATTTTTTCTGTCACTTTTTATGATCCACCCGAATTGAGGCTCGCCTGTAATCCCTATGGGATTTAACATATAATTAACCTTTACAGGATCTGTCGTCAGCATGAATTTTTTCTCTCCCTCCGTGCTTTTGCTTAACACGCTTACATATGTCTGATTATGAAAGGTCGCTTAAGGTACTAATACCACCTTTATACCTTCATCTCCCTTTTCCGCAAGCTCAAAAGCCTTTTTAAAGTCCTTCAGCGGGAATACGTGAGTTACTATATCATCAACCTTTATAATATCCTTTTGAAGGAAATCAATTGCTACCTTATATCCATCGCGCCCACTGATATGAGCTCCGTGTATGGTCAGCTCCTTGCGGTCTCCTATAATGCTCCAGTCTACAGAGGTTTCTCCGGAAAATACCGAGAACTCCACAAACATACCACGCTTGCGTATCATTTTTAATCCCTGTATGACGCCTGAGGGATGGCCACTGTTGTGTATATATATATCACAGCCGTATCCGCCCGTCAGCTTTTTAACCTCCTCTACAGCATCAACAGCTCCGGGGTTTAACACAATGTCCGCACCAAGCTTTTTGGCAAGCTTAAGTCTTTTTTCCTTCATATCTATTCCTATTAACAGCCTTGGATTTTTTCTTTTTGCAAGCTGTAGCTTGCAAAGTCCTATAGGTCCTAAGCCTGCTACTACCACCACATCTCCGAAGCCTATTTCAGCGCGCTCCACCGTATGCACCGAGCATGACAGGGGTTCAATCATCGCAGCATACTTGGCAGGTATTTCTTCAGGAACCTTATGAATTACCGAGAGTGAATTATACCTCATGTACTCGGCCATGCCTCCGTCGGCAATCACCTTCTGATGCCCGTATATATTCTGCTTTTCACACATCCAGTATTCTCCGGATCTGCAGTACCTGCAGATTCCACAAGGCACAATTTGCTCTGCTACGGCCATATCACCAGGCTCAAGTCCATATCTTGCCGAGGCTCTGTCCCCGATGGCCACTATCTGCCCTATGAACTCGTGGCCTGGTATTACAGGAGCATCATTCCATGGAGGAAGTACGCCTCCGCCCCAGAACATGGCGGCCCCCTTAAACGACTTAATATCTCCTGCACATATTCCGCACGCCTTGATCCTGACTAATACCTCATCCTCAGTTATTTCAGGCACCTTTCTGGTTTCATATCTGTAGTCATGAGGCGCATAGCAAACAACGGCCTGCATGCTTTCAGGAATTTCACACAATTTTTTCATTGCAGCCTTAAGCCTCCTTTGTGGATTATTTTTATTATATGCCTGGAAGAAACGAGTCCATAGACGGTCTTCCGCTGAGTTCATCTTCCATATTAACTATAAGCATATTCCAGTTCATGAAGCCTCCGTTCATTACCGGCTCTCCCGTCTCGGGAACGTAGTATTCATGGAGTGTGCCTGTTCTCTCAAGATCCTCACCCAAAAGGAGAAGCGTCTTTTGGTAAACTTCTCGTGCCTCACTGGTATACCCGTAATTCATAAGTCCCCTGAAAACAATATAATTTGCTATTATCCAAATAGGTCCCAGCCAGTTTGAAGGGTTATTTGTAGCAGAGAGATCATACATTTTTTCATCCCTTGAAAGCGTTCTTGGACCGTAGGGGCTGTTGAAGGTAGCTTCATCAAGAATATGCTTTTTTACTAGCGCCTCCGCCTGCTCCTTTGTTGCAAAGCCTGTCCACATGGGTAAAAAGCCGCTCCACACCCGGATCTTTATGGGCAGTGTTTTCCAGAACACGCCAAGTCCTTTGTGAAACCAATCATATGCCCTGGTTTTTATATCCACATCCACAGAATAGAAAAATTCGTCACGTTTATCCCAGCACTCCTGCTGTATACTTTGAGTAAGCATAGCGGCTTTTTTGTTAAACTCTGATTCCACATCCCTGTTTCCAAGCCTGCCCATAATAACCGCCATTGATTTAAGCTCACGAACCATAAATGAGTTTAAGAAAATGTTGGCTGTAGAAAATCTTGGTCTCCCAAAGCTGGCCGGGTCATTGTCCATGCCTATCATAACGTCGTCGGCCCATACATAAAGGCGGCAGTTTTCATTAAAGTAATACCTGTCGTAGCACCTGAAGTATTTTATAAGGTTTTCGCTGTACGGCCTGGCCCACTCAAAGTCACTGCAGAAGCCGCTTATTAGGCATATCTGCTGGCACAGGAACGGCTTGTGCATATTCAGAACGGCTCCTTCCCTGTGCTTCATTATGAGATATGGCTCGGGAAGATCGCTTTTTTCCACCATCATTGGAATATAGCCGTCCTCCATTTGAAAATCAAAAAAGTTATATATATTTCCTTTAGCATGCTGTAGTATTAAAGCCTTTTTTCCCTGAGCCTCCGGATTAGATCCGGAATCTCTTCCCGATATGGCGAAAAGGGAGTAGACCGCCCAAAAGGAATCCCAGTCCCACAGGTTGCCGTCATAAATTGAACCGGGGTCTACAAATGGGTATCTGAGGCATGTGTTGGGCTTTTTCAACATCCCGGATAAATTATCATTAAAATAACTGTAAAGCTGCTCAGCATATTTGCTTGAATTGTCCATAGCCAGCCTCCTTAAATAAGTTTATACTCAGCCTTTGATTGCTCCTGCCGTCATGCCTTCCACAATATGCCTCTGCAGCAGGAAATAAACCACCAGTATGGGTGTTATGACCGCTATAACGTCTGCAAACACCAGGCTCCAGTTTGTACCGTACTTTCCTACATAATTATAAACCGATACTGTAACCGTCCACTTGTCGGAATCGCTGAGCAAATAAAACGGTCCTATAAAATCATTCCAGATATTTATAATAATAATCAGTGAAGCGGTTACGATTACCGGACGCATAATGGGGAAAATAATAGTAAAGAATAATCTTAAGTATCCGCTTCCATCAATAATGGCGGATTCGTCAAGCTCCCTGGGGATGGTTTTAAGGTAGCCTGTAAGAAGGAAAATTGTAAACGGTAAAAGAATGGCACTATAATACAATATCATTCCCAAATAGGTATTATGAAGATGAAAGCCCACAAGGGTTTTTATGGTTGGAACCAGTGCAACAGGGATTACAAGGCCTGCTACAAAAACATAATAGATAAAATTAGTAAGCCTTCCCTTTCTTCTCTGTATTACAAATGCCGCGAGGCAGCCTGTAATAATAATTGCACATACCGTAAATCCACCGATTAAGATACTGTTAAAATACCCTCCCAAAATGTTTCCCTGAGAAAATACCACCTTATAGTTTTCAAAGCTCCATTCGGTCGGCAGACTCAGTCTCATTTGCGCTGCTTCTCCATAGGTCTTTAAAGAGTTTACAAGAATCATATAAAGCGGAACTAAAACCAATAGCGAAAGCAATCCGAGGATAAACTGAAGTATAATACCATTTAATCTTTTTCTGGACATGCCTGCCTTATTCATTAAAGCTCAACCTCCCTTTTTCTCAAGAACGAAAGCACCGCGAAGGAAATTATTGCAATGATAATTGTCTGCACAAGTCCGGCTGCGGATGCATAGCCCCAGTTTCCTTTTGCAAAATTCCTGTATATGAACGTATTTATGACTTCGGTATAATATCCGGGTCCTCCCTGAGTCAGAACCAATACCGTCTCAAAAACCTTCAGGGAGTTTATCATTGTTACCATAAGGTTTACGGTAAAGGTAGAGGCTATCATTGGAAATATTACATTTTTACATTTTTGAAGATAGCTTGCACCATCTATATTGGCCTGCTCAAGCAGATCATTGTTAATGGTTTTTATTCCCGCAAGATATATTATCATACTGAATCCCGTACTTTTCCATATTTCTGTGGCAATAATTGAAAAAAGAGCTATTTTGATGTCACTCAGCCAGCTTTGTGCAAGAAAGCCCAGTCCGACAGTATTGAGAAGCTGGTTTAAAATACCGGTATTGGGGTTATAAATTGCGGTAAATATATAGCCTACAATAAGTGAGGCTATAACAACAGGCATATAAAAAACTGTCCTGAAAAAGCCGCCAAGCTTAATTTTCTCATTCAGCGCAAGGGCCATGGCAAATCCGAAAACATTAAGAAGAACTGTGGTTATTACAGCGTAAATAATTGTATTTTTCAATGCCAGGGGAAGTATGCCTTCATTAAACAGATCGGCAAAATTCCTGAAGCCTACAAAATGTATATCCTTTGCATAGGTATTCCAGTCGGTAAAGCTGTAATAAAAGCCTTGAATGGTCGGAAGTATAAAAAATAATGAAAAAATCAGCAGGGCCGGCAGTATAAAATATAGAGGATATCTTTGTTTTTCCATATTATTCATCCTTTTGGCAAAATTATATAGATAACGAACTGTAAAAGCAAATATTTTCTTTTATCTTAAGCTCCGTTATCTCAATATTACTCTCTTAACGAAATTTTATATTGAGTGCTGGAGTGTTCACTCTTTGAGAGCGCATTGACTATAGCTTGCGGCGCAATAATTGGTTAAATTACTGCGCCGCATATATCAAGAGTATTATAATTCTAATTACATTTAAAAGCCTTCAATTTGTTTGTCTTTTCCATCCTTTATATAGTTGTCGTTAAGTGTCTTGACGGCCTTGTCCACGTCACCCGTAATAATTAGCTCCTGACATATTTTATCAAAATCGGCAAAGCCCGCTTTAATGCGAAGCTGGATCTGGACCATTCCCTTATCACTGTTGATGTATTCCATGATTTGCTTTTGCGCGTCATATTGTGATGATGTTGCACTCTTATAGACCGGTATTCCCGGGTTGTATTTATACCAGGTATTTAAGCTGTCCGTGGTCGTAAGATATCTGGCAAACTCAAGTGCGGCGGCAACATTCTTGCCTTCCTTGCTGATGAATATCTGCTTGGGAGGATAGAGGGATGCCACACCCTTGTCGGTATCGGAGGGCATGGGGAAATAACCGATGCCGTTGACATTACTATATTTTGTCTCAATATCGGGAAGCATCCAGTCTGCCTGGAAAGCCATTGCAGCTTTGCCTGAGGACAGAGCCTCTTCCTGCATGTCATATGTGGCAGAAGCAAAATCCTTGTTCATATACCCTGATTTGTTGAGGTCATAGTATCTGGTAAACACATCCTTCAATGCGGGTATATCCTGAAGCTTCAGCTCATTTTTTATAAGCTTTTCTACGCCCTCATCTCCTCCGATAGTGGGGATTATGATGGACTGGAAGCCGCAAAGTGTGTAAATCTGTGCGGGCCATACCGTGCCGGCTGCTTCATATACAGGTGTTATTCCCGCATCCTTGACTTTTTTGCATATATCAAGGAATTCGCTGTAGTTGTTGGGAAGCTGGATGTTGAGCTTTTCAAATACGCTTTTATTGTAGTAAACACCCATTGCATTATAGGTTCCCCATGGAATGCCGTAAATTTTGCCGTCAACGGTCTGATAAGTCTTAATAGCCTCGGTAAGGTCATTTACAAACGGTTCGTTTGTAACCTCTACAAGGCTGGTATCAGCCTTCATGTTCTGGTATTGGTTTGAACCTGACCAGAAGTAGAATATGTCGGGTGGATCATTAGTAGCAAAACGGGTTTTGATAATGTTTTCATAGTCATTGCTGTTCGGAAGCGATTCGAGCTTTACCTGAACTGCCGACTGCTTCTGGAAGTTCTCTATAATCTCATTAAATGCCTTTACCTCATTGTCTCCGCCGTTTATCGCTGTGAATGATATCTTGCCGCTGGCTTTTTCTCCGGTCTTTTCTGTGTCTGCTGTTCCGGTCTGTGTTGATGGGGAAGGAGCATTATTGGAATTTCCTCCGCCACAGGCGGCTGTGCTTAAAATTATGGAAAATATTAGGAGTACTGACAAAAAAATCGAACTTTTTTTCATTAAAATAGTTACCTCCCATAAGTTATTTTATTTTGAATACGGAAGCGCTTCTTAACTCTAATTATATATAAGTTGCACTTTTTCTGAATGTATTATTCCTACCTGTTTGCATGAAAAATTCCTACTATATTTTGTCCTTACTGGGGCAGTACTTTATATTCCGTTATTCCTGCCCGCTGTTAAATCGGCGTATTCGCCGGGAGTCAAGCCTGTGACCATCTTAAATACCTTGCAAAAATAGCTGTAATCATCATATCCTACATTCTCAGCTACCTCATAATAATAGGCAAAGGTATTTTTTTCTATCAGCTCCATGGCTTTTTTTATCCGCAGCTCGGTGAGGAAGTCTATAAAGCTTTTGCCCGTTTCCTGTTTGAATATTCTTCCGAGATAGTCCGGGTTTAGAAAATATTGCTTTGCATAGCCGTATAGTGATATCTGCTTAAAATACTCATCATTCATACTCTGTACGATCTCACAGACTATTTTCTTGCCGCCCTTTTTATTTTTCCTGCTGAAAAAGATAGAAAGGCTTGTTATCAGAGGCCGAAAAATTTCCTGCATTTCATCTGAGCTGAACGCTACCATAATGCTGCTTACATACGTAAAGCTGCTTTTGCCACATTCACTGTCTATGCTTGTGCCCGAAGCGTTCAGCAGCTTTTCTATATCTCCGAGCAGTATAATCATGTTCTTCTGCAAGGAATATATGCTGAACTTCATGTTGTACAAATCCGATAATATCTTGTTGAATAATTCTATAGATTTATTTTCATCCCCGGATTTTAAAGTGTTCAGGAAAAGGTTCATGCTTGAAGCAGAGAGGTTAATATCGTTCGACGTTTCTTCGGGAAGGCTTTTAAAATCAATAACAGCGCTGTTGTCGCCAAGCCTTTTCATTTTAACTGCTTTAACTGCTTGCTTGTACGAAGAGATCAGATCCGAGGGCTTCTCTGCCGTTCCTCCTATTCCGATGCTGATGGTGAAGCTGCAGAAGGCTTTGATATTTCTCGCCAGGGCGGAAAAAAAGTCTTTATCCGGTTTATCCAATGAAACAGCCGCCACGACCTCCTGCTCACTCTTGCTTATGAATACAATGTGTCTGGCGGAGGTGCTCATAAGAGCCTTAACTACATTGGACTTCATTGCATCAAGGGGATCAGCTTCTGATAAGTGCTTTGTGGCATGGTATAAGTTATCTATTTTACAAACACAGCAGAGTCCCTTGGAGGAGCTCAAGGCCCTGCTTATAATTATAGTGTTTTTCTCCAGCTCGGCTTCGGTAGAGGGTGCCTCAAAAATAAGCCTTTTCAAGACCGCTTCAGGGCTGTTTATATCATTATTTTCTGCTTTGGCGGCTCCGTTTAGGGCTTTTTGTTTTTTCAGGTCGGAGATGCATCTTTCCAGAACTGCGTTAAGCTCGTCCTTTTTAACGGGCTTCAATATATAATCAAAAGCTTTGTTGACGATAGCTTCACGTGTAAACTCAAAGTCAGAATAGGCACTGATGACTATAAAGCTGATTTCAGGATGACTTTTCTTTAAAGAATGAATTAAGCCTACTCCATCCATTCCGGGCATTTTCATGTCCATAATAATAATATCGGGAGAAAGCTTCTTTATCATATCAAGAGCCTCATAGCCGTCTTCAGCTTCTCCGGCAAGCTCAAGCCCAAGCTGCTTCCATGAAACGGCATTGATAATTCCCTTACGTATATAGATTTCATCATCTACCACAAGTACCCTCAAAGCAAGCTCCTCCTTATCAATCAGTTTGCTGACGTATCCGTTAACGGTACATGCAGCCTAACCTCTGTTCCGGCATTTAACAAACTGGAAACTGTAATATACTGCCCTTCTCCGTAAAGCAGTCTGAGTCTGCTGTTTATGTTGCTAAGGCCTATGCTGCCGCTTTTGCCTGTGAAGCTTGCAGCTTCATCTGTATACAGATTTTTTTTTACCCGCTTAAGAATATCCTCGTGCATACCTGAGCCATTATCCTTAACTGTAAAAACAAGAGAGTGCTTTTCTCTTCCTCCGGTAACCAATATAAATTCTTTTCTCCGGTCATGCGAATGTCCATGCCGTATACAGTTTTCTATAACAGGCTGGAGAATAAGCCTGGGAATTTTATACTCCATTACGGAATCTTCAACATCAATTGCAAAATCGATTTTTTCGCCAAAGCGTATACTGCAAATTGTAAGATATGCTGCTGCATGATCAAGCTCCTGTTTTACCGTAACAGGCTCATTGATGCTTTTAATACTGTATCTGAGCATATCTGCAAGCAGGTTAATCATATGGACAACATCGTCGGCGTGCTGCATGTCTGCCATTGCACGTATTGTATCAAGGGTGTTGTACAGAAAATGGGGGTTAATTTGGGCATGCAGAAGGTTAAGCTCATACTCTCTCTCTTTTATCTGGTATATATATTTAGTCTCAATCAGTGAATTAACCTCTTCAATCAGCATATTGAAAACAGAATAAATTCTTCCTATTTCATCCTTGCTGTTTCCTTCTATCCTGACGCTTAAGTCTCCCTTCCTTACGCTGTCTACCATGTAGTCCAGCTTGAGGAGGGGTTTTGTAATCATTGAGGACATTACAAGAGATATCAGCGCGGAAAGCACCAGTGCAATTACAGAAACGATGACGGTCATGCTCCTTATTTTATCGGAAGCCTCAAAAATCTGTTCTCTTGGGATCATGGATATTATATTCCAGCCTGAAATAGCCGATTTTGCATAGGAAATCATATATTGCCGTCCTCCGGTTTCAGCCCAGAATGTACCTTTATTCCCAGGCATTTGTGAAACAATTGCGG
Source organism: Bacillota bacterium (assembly GCA_023390115.1). GTDB lineage: Bacteria > Bacillota > Clostridia > Acetivibrionales > DSM-27016 > Anaerobacterium. The sequence continues at coordinate 94,578 of JAEWDM010000035.1, read as the reverse complement.
AGTCCAGAGCTGTAACGGGAGATCTGCCGTTTGTGGAATATATGACCTGACCCTTATTATCTATAAGTATTGTTTCAGAGTCCTTTCCAATTGCATCTGAACTGAAAGTTTCCGATATCATGTCAAAGTTAAACTCGGCCTTAACAATACTGAAGTTATTTGTGTTTGAGATATCCTTTATTTTAATGGAGGTAGAAAATAATATTTTTTTAAGTCCACGTACTGTTTTTGTATAAGCGCTGCTGAAATAAATGGAGCCATTTTTGTCAATTGTACTTTTTACCCATTCCTGACTGCCGAAATTATTCCGGCTGTAGTCTTCTGTCTCTCCGCTGCTTGTAAACAGCATTCTTCCGTCATTGGAAAATATGAAGAAATTCTCCAGATCGCTGCGTGCGGTTATATACAGCGAGCGAAGAAAATAATCACTCATTTTTCTCTGAAAGCTGATCCGGTCAATTTCACTCATATTGGAGTAAACATTAGCTCCCGTTATATACTCGGAATTATTATAGGGTATCAGCATAATATTTCGGATATGAAAGAAATTTGATTCAAGATTTAAGTTTATCTGATTTATCAGCTCTGTATTGGCTTCCTGAAGCTTCTCTTCCACAGACCTGCTGGAAAAGTTATAGGAAGCTGCTCCTATACCCATCACCAAAATAAGAATAATTATAAAATAGGTTATAAAAAGCTTTGTGCGAATGCTGTGAATTTGGTGGTTTATATGTTCTGTAAACTTATTTAATATGAGCTTTGCAGTCATTTTTCTCCATCCTCTGTGAAAGCCTTGGGGATAAATTCGTCCGGAATATAAAGTGTACCTGTATATACCCGTTTTAATAAGCGGTAAACATAACTTATCTGCCAGATTAACTATAATTAATAGTAACTTTTATAAAACAAAAAAGCAATACCATAAGTTTACAAAGCATGGCAAAAAGCCTGAAGCTCTTTATATACTGCAAAGCACATGCTTTTACTTTTGAATTATTTATGATATACTTGGTAAAAATTATTTGTACAGGGTGTAATAAGGATGAAGAAATTAAGTATAGTAAAGGATGCAGAGGCGGAGGTGTGCGGTGTATCGTATACTGATTGTCGAGGATGATATTACAATAGCGGGACTACTGTCTGACAATATGAAAAAATGGGGCTTTCATGCCAGTGCTGTTACGGATTTTCAGGATGTTATGGCTGCCTTTGACAGTAATCAGCCTCATATTGTGCTGCTTGATATTTCTCTGCCGTTCTATAACGGATATTACTGGTGCGCTGAGATACGCAAAAAATCCAGCGCTCCCATTCTGTTTTTATCTTCCCATGCTGAGAATATGGACATTGTCATGGCGGTAAACATGGGGGGAGATGACTACGTAACAAAGCCGTTCTCTATGGATGTGCTTATTGCGAAAATACATGCCCTGCTGAGGCGAACATACAGCTACTACAGTGACAGGTCTATTCTTGAAGCAGGGGGAGCTGAGCTTGATGTGGGCCGGGGAGCACTTGTACATGGAAGCCGGAGTATAGATCTTACAAGGAATGAGCTGAGAATTTTGCGGTCACTTATTGAAAACAAAAACAACATTGTATCAAGGGAGCAGCTCATGCAGGCCCTGTGGGACAGCGACAGCTTTATAGACGGAAACACCCTTGCAGTAAACATTAATCGCCTGAGAAGGAAGCTTGGGGACATAGGGCTTTCGGACTTTATTGTAACTAAAAAGGGTGCAGGGTATGTTGTACACGATTAAGCTGTATCTTCAAAGCCGAAGGGCTGTGCTGCTGTTTTACATCTGCTTTGCAGCCGTATTTTTTGCAATTTTTTATGTCTATGAAATAGATATGAATGCGTTAGCGTATGGTATTTCAATCTGCACCTTCCTGCTTTTACTTTGGCTTGTGTATGATTTGAGCAGGTTTTTCCGTAAGAAAAAGCATCTTGAGGAAATAAACCGGCATATATGCGAATATTCACACCGTTTCCCAAACACAGACGACAATATCGAATGGCAATACCAGCAAATAATAGGCAGTCTGTACAAAATAGTAGAAGAGCATTCAAATGCAATTTCCTCTGCACACGGAGAGCAAATGGATTACTATACCATGTGGCTGCATCAGATAAAAATCCCCATTTCAGCGATGCGGCTGGCATTGGACAGCGGCAGGGGCGAGGCTTCTCTCTTCAGGCAGGAGCTGTTTAAGATAGAGCGGTATGTTGAAATGGCACTGCAATATGTAAAGCTTGAGGATCTGTCAAGTGATCTTGTAATACGGGAATATTCTCTCGGTGCAATTGTCAGGCAAAGCCTTAAAAAGTTTGCCGTGCTGTTTAGCTGCCGTGAGCTTTCCATAAAACTGGGCGGTATAGACCAAACTGTGACTACAGACAGCAAATGGCTCAGCTTTATAATAGAGCAGATGCTTTCAAATGCAGTAAAGTATACCTTGCGGGGAACAATAACGATCAGCTTTGACGAAGAGGGTCTGGTTATTCAGGATACAGGCATTGGAATACGCTCTGAGGACCTCGCCCGCATTTTTGAAAAGGGCTATACAGGGTATAACGGAAGGCTGGATCAGCGCGCAAGCGGTATCGGGCTTTATATGGCAAAGCGCGTGGCGGATCACCTTGCAATAGAGATAGTAATTACTTCAGCGCCGGGGGTCGGTACCAAGGCAAGGCTTATATTTCCTGACAGGCTTGGAATGGCTGAATGATAAGACGGGACAAACCTTACAATAATGTAAGTTTTAAAGGGAGAAGTGTAAGCCTGCGTATATGGCGACACATTTCTCCTTTTGCTATACTTTTTACAAAAGGCCAGGAAATATAATTTAAAGTTAAGGAGCGTAAAATGGAACTGCTAAAGGTACGGCATATAAAAAAGATATATAATACAAGGCTGGGAGGAAAACAGTGCATGGCACTGACAGACGTGAGCTTTGAGGTGAACAAAGGCGAGTTTATTGCTGTCATGGGTGCATCGGGATCAGGCAAGACAACACTTTTAAACATCATAGCTTCTCTCGATAAGCCCACCTCCGGTGAGATTATTATGGATGGAAAAAGCTTTAATACAATAAAGGACAAGGAAATATCGGTTTTTAGAAGAAGCAATCTTGGCTTTGTGTTTCAGGACTTTAATCTCTTAGATACCTTTTCTGTTAAGGACAATATTCTTCTTCCGCTTGTGCTTGCAGGCACTGCGGTAGAGGAAATGGAGAAGAGGCTTCGGCCTCTTGCGGCAGAATTGGCAATACAGGAGCTTCTTGATAAATTTCCGTATGAAATTTCAGGCGGGGAAAAGCAGCGTACGGCTGTTGCCAGGGCGGTTATAACGGGGCCTAAGCTGATTCTCGCTGATGAGCCCACGGGCGCTTTAGACTCCAAGGCTTCTGCCAATTTGCTTGATATATTCGCAAAATTGAATCACAGCGGTCAGACTATTCTTATGGTCACACACAGTGCAATGGCGGCAAGCTATGCCTCCCGCGTTCTTTTTATAAAGGACGGAGAGCTGTTCAGCCAGTTGTACAAGGGCGAAAGCACACGGCGCGAGTTCTTTGACAAGGTTGTGTCAACGCTGTCAGTATTATCTGACGGAGGTGCGGACATTGGGTAAGGGATTGTTTCGTAAGCTGGCAAGGGGTAATCTGATACGCAACAAGAGAATGTACATTCCCTATGTCATTGCAACAGTAATTATGTCTTCTATGTATTTTATAATCATAAACATAGTGTTCTCAAAAAGCATTTCAAACATGAGCTTTGGTCCGACAATGCAGGCAATGCTCACATTTGGCCTTGTTGTAATGAGCTTGTTTACCGTTGCTTACATGCTGTATATAAACAGCTTTCTCATTAAGCGCCGCAAGCAGGAATTCGGGCTTTATGCAGTTCTGGGGTTAGAGAAGCGCCATGTAGGCAAAATTATTCTGTGGGAAAGTGCTATGCTCAATACCGCTTCTATGGGACTGGGCTTTCTGTTTGGAGTTGTATTCGGCAAGCTGGCTTTTATGCTGCTGCTTAAAATTGTGAAAACTGCGCCGGACAGTAAATATGTGCTGTCCCCTTCTGCGTTTGCTGTCACTGCCGCGATATTCACGGGCATATTTGTGCTTACCACAGTTTACAATCTTAATCAGGTGCGCCTTGCCAATCCTGTCGAACTGCTTTCAGGGAAAAGAAAGGGTGAAAAGAAGGTACGGGGAGCTGTTCCTCTGACAATTATAGGGCTGATTCTTCTGTGTACAGCATACACCGTATCCATTACGGCGAAAATTCCCGCGGCGGCACTGGGGCTTTTCTGGCCTGCGGTTATACTGGTTATAATCGCTACCTGGATGCTCTTTACTGCGGGAAGTGTGTTTTTGCTCCGTGCTTTGAAAAGGAATAAAGGGTACTATTATCAGCCGGGAAACTTCATAGCTGTATCGGGACTTATGCACCGTTTGAAGCAAAATGCCTCGGGGCTTTATAACATCTGTATTCTTTCCACTATGGTGCTGGTGACGGTTTCGAGCTGCTGCGCTCTCTATTTCGGACAGGAGGAAATACTTTCGGTTCAGAATCCGAATGATTTGGTTATATCGATAGATTATAATAAAAATTATGCACAGCTTCCCAATGCCGGCAAAGCCGCCGAGACGATTGAGGCGCTGGCACGGGAGCACCGCATTACCATTGAAAGTGTATACAGCTACAAGTCCCTCAGTGACAACCTCATTATAAAAAATGGTGAATTTATATTCAAAAATAAAAATGGCGAGCTCATTGCAGGTACGGAAGACTACAACAATAACTACTTTTATGTTTATATAACAACGGAAGAGGAATATAATACCGTAACAGGGGAAAAGGAAGAGCTTGGGAGCCATGAGCTGCTGCTTCTGACCGATGATGATATCGGAAGCCACTCACAGCTAGCTGTTGGGGGCACAAGGTATGCTGTGAAAAATATTATTTCCGGCACAAGGTTTACTGCAGGTAAAAATTCCGTGAGTCAAACAAGGCTGTTTATTGTAGCCTCAGATGATGCTGCCGCTCTTGCGCTGAGAGCCGCAATTAATCCGGCTGCGGGCAGCAGCTCCAATGGCAGGGGGGATTGCTTCTCATTTACCACCGTTATTAACATTAAAGGAGACAGCAGCGACTGTATAGCTTATTCCAAGGCCGTACCGGAACGCCTTTACGATGTAGCTACGGACGGGCTGGATACGGGAAGCGGGTATTCTTACAGAAATATTTTCACCGGCCGTGAGCAAGGCAACGGGATATTTGGAGGACTGCTTTTCCTCGGAGCCTTCTTCGCTATACTGTTTTTGACAAATACAATTCTGATTATTTACTTTAAACAAATATCCGAAGGCTTTGATGACAGAGAACGCTTTGTTATTATGCAAAAGGTCGGCATGAGCGACGACGAAGTGAAGGGCACGATAAACAAGCAAATTCTTATTATATTTTTCCTTCCGCTTGCCACGGCGCTTCTGCACGTGGCGGCGGCGGGCAATATGATTATACGGCTGCTGGAGGTATTCCTGCTGTTCAACAGCGGCTTGACAATAATGTGCATTGCGGCTACAAGCGTGCTTTTTGCACTTGCATATATATTTGTTTACCGCTTTACGGCTAAGGCTTATTACAGGATTGTCCGGCGGTAAGAAAGCACTTATGTCCTTACCCGCTTTATAAAATACGGCATCTCAAAATATGAGGCGCCGTATTTTTGTTTATGCCGGGAAAATCAGAGATATAAGTATGCCTGATTTTTATAATTATAGACAGTTATGATAAGAATGTTATTCAAATGTGGATAACTTATTAAAATAAATATTAAAAAGTGGATAAAATACTGGGTAAAGGAGGTACAAGCCCGATGATGACTTATTTGATACTTACAGCAAGAATTATATCTATAATGCTTTTGTTTCTGGTAATGACGCTGATCACGGGAAGAAGGAAAATAGGTGAAATTCCTGTCTTTGATTTTCTGGTAGTTATAACCTTAGCTTCGGTGGTTGGCGCCGACATAGCGGAGCCTGAGATAAAGCATCTGCCCGTTGCCTATGCGCTGGTGCTGATAATGCTTATGCAGTATTTTTATGGAGCTCTTATTATAAAAAGCAAAAGGCTGGGGAAGCTGCTTACCTTTGAGCCTGTCGTTGTAATAGAGAACGGACAATTTGTAAAAGCAAACTTAAGAAGACTGAAGTATAGTATGGATACAATACTTATGATGCTTCGTGAAAAAGAGATTTTTGATGTCGGTGAAGTAGAGTTTGCCATAATAGAATCCACAGGCCAGCTCAGCATACTTAAGAAATCTCAGTATCAGCCGTTAACTCCAAATGAAGTAAAGCTGAATACAAATTATAAGGGATTATCCATCCCGCTGATTGTTGAAGGAGAAATATATGAGGAAAACCTGGCTCGGCTGAATTTGAGCAAGGAATGGCTGCATAATCAGCTCGGAAAAAGCAGCATAAGCTCCGAAAGGGAGGTGTTTTATGCGGCAATAAATACTGACGGGCAGCTATATGTATCAAAGGGTAAGGAGAGTATAAATGAAATACACAATATAAGGCATTAAAAACATCAAACCTTTTATTTAACCATGCGGTGGAATTTGCTTCAGCAGGGAGGGAATTTAATGTAAGGCGGAGAATATGTGGAGGTAGGAGATGATTGCAGAGCGTTTTGCATAAACTATTCTTGCCTGGAGGGAAATGATGGATAAAAAGCTGCATGAAGGGCACCGGCAAAGGGTAAAAGCGAGGTATTTAAGGGAAGGGCTTGATGCATTTGAGGATCATCAGGTGCTGGAAATGCTTCTTTTTTTCTGCATACCTATGAGGGATACAAATGAGCTTGCGCATAAAATGATAAAGGAATTTGGATCTCTTTCAGGGCTGTTTGAGGCCAGCCCGGAGGATATTTGCAAAAGATGCGGAGTCAGTGAGAATACGGCAATTCTGGCATCTCTTATTCCATCGCTGGCAAGAAGATATTTTAAAGATAAGTGGGGAGACAAGCCCCTTCTCAACAGCTCGCTAAAAGCGGGGGAGTATGCTGTTTCTCTGTTTGCAGGCAGGATTTATGAGGCTTTTTTTGTAATATGCCTGGATTCTCAAAACAGGGTAAATTATTCTGCTCTGGTACATGAGGGTACAATAAATGAAGCACCTGTGTATCCAAGATTGATTGTTGAGGCTGCGCTGAGGCATCAGGCCAGCAGCATAATACTTGCACATAATCATCCCGGAGGCAGCTTAAGGCCGTCTCACTCAGACCTTGAAGCAACTAAAAGAATACTCATGGCACTTGAGGCAATATCAATTAAAGTAATTGACCATATTATAGTGGCGGGTGACAGGTATACCAGCTTAACGGAAAGAGGCCTGATGAATGGTTGATGCTTCTCATAAATAAACATATTATGTAACATATAATTGCATCCCTTAATATATTGCATATAGGAAAAATTTTTTCGCGAGGGAAACTTGACTTTCCAGAGGAAACTTGACTTTCCGAAGAAAACTTTGACTAAGGGAGGCAATATATTATGAAGAATGCAATAAAAACTACTATAGGTGTAATTGTTTTTTTGCTTGCTTTAGCAGGCCTGTTTACCGGTGCTTTTTAATGCGTCAAATTTCTGGCAGACAAAGTGTTAGAAAGCACCAGGCATGAGAATTCAAGGCTCTGCCTGCCGGAGAGAAGATCAGTTACGGGAACTGGATAGCTTTCCGGTTTCGATTTAATAATTATACAGAAGCTGAATTTTTTGCAGACAAATTAAAAGATATATCGTACTATTCTTATATATCATGAAAGGTTTTAAGGGGTAATTGCTCTATGAAAAAATTTGTATTGATTTTTATATCAGGCATGCTGCTTGTGATATTTTCGGGATGTGCGCTATCAATAAACGGAAAGAAGATAATTTCCTTTAACGAAAGAGAGTCCTTTGAATGGCCAGGGGGCAATAATTCTCTTGAAAAGGCGGAGGTAATAAGCGAACCCTTTAAGGAAAACGGAAGGCTTGTTGTTGCCAATACAGGCGGAGAAATAGTATTTAAATCATGGGAAGAGGATTCCGTTCAGATAACGGCATTAAAGAGCGTAAAGGGTGGAGGGAGCCAAAAGGATTTAGAGCAGCTTATTGATAAAATAAAGATTGATGTGGATAATAATAACGGAAATATAAGCGTAAATGTAAAATATATTACGGGAGTGTGGGGTGTTAACAGGCAGACAGTAAATTTGGAGATTGCAGTTCCCAAAAATGCCGAGATTATAAGCGGAAATTCAACATCGGGAGATATAAGAGCCTCAGACCTTAAGGGTGTTAAAGAGCTGAATTTATCTTCGGTGTCGGGCAGAATTGAGATAAGAAGCTCCGCATCGGAAAAATTTAGCGCAGAGACAACATCAGGGGGAATAGATATCGAAGATTCTAAAGGAAGTATGACACTACAAACCATTTCAGGGGAGATCACTCTGGAACAGGCAGTTGGCGGAGTAAAATGCAGGACTACCTCAGGAAGAATTAAAGCGGATGATATAGAGGGAAGTATGACTGCTTCAACTATATCCGGGAGCATAAATGTAAGCGGTACTTACCTTGGGAGTATATCCGATTTTCGTACGACATCGGGGGGCATACATGTAGAGGCTGAAAGGATAGACGACAGCGGAGAATATAAATTCAGCTCCATTTCAGGCTCTGTTAATGTGACACTCGACGAAGAAGCTTCTTTTAACTTAAACGCCGGCTCTACTTCAGGATATATAACAAACAGGTTTGACATGAGCCGGGAGAATGAGGCTGCTTCAAAAAAGAAAGTAAATGGCAGGGTTGGCTCGGGAGGTGCTGATATAAACATAAGCACGGTATCCGGAGGTATAAGCATATTAAACTAACCGGGAAAGAACAAGCTGGCTTTAAGAGGTATAAAAATACACCTCTTAAAGCCTTTATAAAAGCACAGAGCTGCGAATCCATTATAAAACGATCTCGACATAATCCTTTTCTTCATATTCAACTACAACACAATCATTCTTATAGATGCGTTCGGGAAGGATAATGAGTACATGAGCTGTCTTAAGGTTTACAGGAAGGCACGCAAAATGCCATACTCCCGTCTTCATTTGAACTACCGTTCCCTTTGGAACAACGAATGCCTTTGTCAGCTCCGGAACCGGTGAGCTTGAAGGAGGAGCGACATGTAGTACAACATCGTCATCTATAGTTACTATGCACTCACCCGTCGTATTATGATATTCTGCGGTGGTTACCACCATTTTGGATGGCTTGTGTATAACCAAAGGTGAAAATGCAACGGGCATGCTTCCTGACACAGGGAATATAACCTGATCATTATAAAAATCCCCGAGGTGATTTCCTTTTGGCTCTGTGATGCAGGAGAAGCTGCCAAACGGAGCAAATCCTTCTACTGTAAGTTTTTCTGCTTTAATTTGTCTCATGATACCAATCCTTCCTTGTAAAATAAAGTGAATTTTTCTGAATATTAATCTGTCGTTACAGCAACCTATATTACATAAAAAGTCTATACTTTCTTTTATAAAAAGTCCAGCGGAAAATCCACCAGACTTTTTATTATATATTTTTCTGTTTTAGCCAATAACAATTATTTTTTCATGGTAATTGCTTTTTTAACCTTTTCAATTATATTTTCCTTGTTCAGTCCGAATCTCTCCATCAGTGCTTCAGCATTGCCGGATTTACCGAAAGTATCCTCTGTGCCCACTTTCAACACCGGAACGGGAACTGTATCAGTGACTACCTCACTGACGGCACTTCCAAGGCCTGTCAAAACATTGTGCTCCTCGGCGGTTACAATGGCTCCTGTTTCTTTTGCAGCAATTATAATAGCATTCTTGTCAATAGGCTTGATAGTATGCATATTAAGCACTCGAACATTGATATTTTCCTTCTCCAGCTCTGCGGCAGCCTTAAGTGATATTTGTACCATTATTCCGGTTGCAATTATGGTAGCATCCGTGCCGTTCTTTAAATATTGAGCTTTACCTATTTCAAATTTATAGCCGGGGAATTCGGTTACAACGTCAACGGCCAGCCTTCCAAGCCTCAAATAACAGGGGCCGTTATAATTTGCTATTGCACGTACGGCTTCCTTTGTTTCATTTCCGTCACAGGGGCAAATGACAACCATTTCGGGGATGGCACGCATAAGCCCGAGATCCTCAAGACATTGGTGTGTGGCACCATCCTCTCCGACGGTCAGGCCTGCATGAGTTCCAACAACCTTAACATTGAGATGGGGATAGGCTAAAGTATTCCTGATCTGGTCATATGTCCTTCCGGCTGCGAACATCGCAAAGGTATGGACAAATGGCACCTGCCCAAGCGTGGACATACCGGCGGCGATTCCAACCATGTTGGCTTCCGCAATACCTACGTTATAAAAACGGTCAGGATATTTATCGCCAAACATGCATGACATTGTGCATGTTGAAACGTCGGCATCAAGCGCGACGACTTTAGGATCCTTCCCGATTTCGGACAATGCTTCTCCATATGCGTGTCTTGTTGCTATTTTACCAGCCATTTTCAACCCTCCAGTTCAGATTTTTTCTTATATAATTCTTCAAAGGCTATTTTAAATTCTTCATCATTCGGAGTTTTACCATGCCATTTCGATTTGCCTTCCATGAACGAAATGCCCTTGCCTTTAACGGTGTTGGCTATGATTATTGCAGGCTTTCCCTCTATAGATTTGCCCTCATCGATAGCAACGGCAATTTCCTGTACATCATGTCCGTCAACAGATATTACATGGAATCCGAAGCTTAAGAATTTCTTTGCAATATCACCTGTATCAAGGATTTCTTCAATGGTTCCGTCAAGCTGCACCTTATTTGAATCTAAGATTACTATGAGGTTGTCGAGCTTGCGGGCTGCTGCAAACATGAATGCTTCCCATATCTGTCCTTCGGCAATTTCACCGTCGCCAAGTATAGCATAGGTGGTGTATTTTTTACCAAGCTGTTTAGCGGCAAGAGCCATGCCTACGGCCGTTGACAGGCCCTGACCGAGTGAGCCGGTAGACATGTCTACACCGGGCACGTGCTTCATCTCAGCGTGCCCCGAGAGGTAGCTGTCGATATTCCTGAAGGTGCTCAGGTCTTCAATAGGGAAAAATCCGCGGGTAGCAAGGGTAGGGTATAGAGCTACCGTCGCATGGCCTTTTGAAAGAACAAACCTGTCCCTGTCTTCCCATTGGGGATCCTCGGGACGGATATTCATTTTTTCAAAATACAGAACAGACATAATCTCCGAAAGGGAAAAGGCACCTCCTATATGTCCGGAATGGGCGCTTTGAACCATTTTGAGGCCTGTTATCCTTAAGTTTTGAGCAATACTGTGAAGTTCTCTGACTCTCTGTACATTCATTGTAATCATCCTTTCTTTATTTAATAGCAGCAGTAACCGCCGTCGATAACTATATTGCAGCCGGTAGTGAAGGACGAAGCACTGCTTGCAAGATAAAGGACTGCACCTGCCAGTTCATTGGGAGTACCCAGACGTTTTATCGGAGACATTGCAAACCATGTGTCCATCCATGCTTTGTTTGAAGTGGGCGGAGTCATATCTGTACAGATGTACCCGGGGCTTATGCAATTTACCCTTATATTGTGTTTGGCCCATTCACATGCCAGAGATTTTGTCAGATGAATTACACCTGCCTTTGCCGCATTATATGCAACCTGCTCCTGTGGATAATTTACAATAATACCGGACATTGAGCCGGTGTTTATGATAGAACCACCGTTTCCATCTTCTATCATATGCCTTCCGGCAGCCCTGGCTACAAGGAAGACAGCATCAAGATCTATGGCTATTACCTTGCGCCATTCCTCAAAGGTCATATCCTCACACTTTACACAGTATGCGATACCTGCATTGTTATGGACTATGTCAATGCGCCCGAATTCATTTTTAATCCGCGCAAAGGCTTCATTTACTTCGGATTCCTTTGTCAGATCTACTTTAATGGAAAAAGCCTCTCTTCCAAGCTTCTTGATTTGATTTAACGTCTCACTATCTTCAAGTATATCAAGAATTGCAACATCTGCGCCTGCCTCGGCAAGCGCAATTGCAGATGCCTTACCTATCCCTCTGATTCCTCCTGTAACTACAGCCTTTTTGTCAGTTAACATAAAATAATCCAGAATACTCATGAGTATCACTCCTTTGAAATTAGGTAATAAAATATTAAATCTGTAATTTTTATGGTATATTTACACAATATAGCATGTAATGATAATATAATACTTGATCAGAGTAGTAAGAAATGCTATCCCTAAGAGAATGTTTTATTCTAAATAATAAAATCAATTATTTTAAAAGTTTCCAGGTAATATTTTGTCATGGCAATTGACGCACCGATTAGAATTCCCGATTCATTAAATTCGGATATTCTAAGGTCAAGCCTGTCGTAGAGTACCTTTGGAAGAAACTCCTGAAGGTGGTATCTTAACTTTGCCAAAAAACGCTCACTGTGAATAATTCTGTCTCCAAGCACTACTGCCTCGGGGTTGATAATAAATATCAGTCCCGTAAGGCCATAGGCGAGCAAGCGGGACATACGGTTCATTGCCCACACGGCAAGCTCATCTCCCTGTTCATACGCTTCATATATATCGTCTAACCCGGATTTATCATTGAGCGAGGTTTCCGGAAAATCCATGAGCCTGTCCAGAATATTGTTCTGCAAGGCACGCGGTGAGGCATACTCTTCAAAAGTTCCACGGTATTGGCTGCTGCTGTTGGGACTGTAATTGACAGCATTAAAATTGATTCCCATATGCCCTACCTCACCTGCTACGCCATTGCTGCCGTGAAAAAGCTCTCCGTTTATTATTATGCCTGCACCAAATCCGATGCCTCCAATTATGCTCAGCATCGACCCTGTAGCAGTTTCTGAATTTTTAGTATAAGCGTTCCATTCTGCAAGCGCGCTTAAATTGGCGTCATGATCAAGGATTATATCATAGTCAGGAAACATTCTGGACATTTCTTCCCTGAAATCAACCTTGCTTAGTTCAGGAAAGCCGTCGGTCTTTGCGATTATATGACCGTCATACCTGAACAGCCAGCCTAATATAGCTATAGATATTCCCATTACCTTTTTTTCTTTACGGTTATCAAGCAAATGTTGCGTGTTTCGGCGAAGAAGCTCCAATATAGTATCAATACCGTCATCATTTGCAAAATTCTCTTTTCTCATGTCGCTTATATCTCCATGGATATTGCAGAATGCGAAGCTTATTTCATAACGGTTGATACGGATGACCAGAGTAACAACATCGAGCATATCAAGCCTTATGCCCGCAGTTTTACGGCCATTGCTGGCAATCACAGAGCCTGCGTCCCTGACTATACCAATCTGGGTAAAGTCATTTATAATATTAGTGATTGTAGCTTTATTAAGGCCCGTCTGTCTTGCGAGATCAGCACGTGAGATGCTGTCATTCCTCAATAAAATTTGAAGAACCGTACACCGGTTTTTTTTACGCATATCCTCGGAATTTCCACCCAATTTCATGCAGCTATGCCTCTTCTCGTAAAAATAATAAAATTAAAGTTAATAAATTATTTTTGTTACCAGACACGAAATATTTGTTAATCGTATAAACTATTTAACTTATGTTTTTATGATATTGGATAAAGCTTTTTTTGTCAAGCTATTTTTTATAGTAATTTTGATTATTCTAAAGCATACTTATATAGAAGCTATTTACAAGATATTTGTTCCGGCAATGCTATCCTTGGCCTTGCCTGCTTTATTTAATACTATATTTATGCAAAATAAAAGTTTCTTCGATAAACTTTTATTTTGCATAAATATATATAAGAATATAAGGAAGAAGCTTGTTGGATATATTTAAAGAAATGCATACTGTTGCTGCAAAAAAAGAAAACCTATAAATTATAACGACATAAATATGCTGTCCAATAAAAAAATAGGTTTATCAAATAAACAAATATAAGCCTGTCTTTATATAACTTCATCAAATTGCACAAATAATAGATTTAAAACTGCTTGACAATTAGTAAAAATGTGATAGTATATAAACTATAGACGCGAAATAAGTTAACTCAATAAACTAAATAGGAAAATTTTAAAAACAAATCGGTTGCTTTATATTCGGGAGGAAACAATTGTATGTTAACAAATTCCCCGGTATCACAAGTATTTTATCTTTTATAAAGACAATTAAAGAACTCTGACTTTTTGACTGCCTTGCTGAATTTTATAAATTTATATGGATTATCTTGTTTGTTTGTAGTTATTCTATTTATTTTTATTTTTAATGCATAAAACTATTTACAATCAGGATTTTGTTACTGTCTGTAAACAGGCAGTGGCTTTATTCCGCATACGTATTTTGGGCCCATTTATGTGTGCGAAATATATAAACTAAAAAAACCTTAAATGGAGGTATCAAAATGAAGAAGAGATTTTTCAAATCCATGAGTCTGATTCTTTTGTCACTGGTAATTTTTGCTGTATCATTTGCCGGCTGTGGTTCGGGACAAAGTGATCAAGGCTCGGCCTCGACTACGCCTGAAGCAACAACGGCCGATCAGCCTAAAGAAAGCACCGAGCTGGTTGTTGCATCCGTTAACAATGGTCCTATGGTTACTATGAATGAGCTTTCGAGTGAATTTACAAAACAGACCGGTATTAAGGTTACCTATGTAATGCTGACTGAGAATGACATCCGCTCTAAAATACAGCAGGATGTTGCGGTTGGCAGCGGGCAGTTCGATCTTGTTACCCTTGGCACCAATGATATAGGGACTTATCTTGATAATGGGTGGACAACCGAGCTTCAGCCCTTATTTGACAAAATGTCCGATACAGATAAGGCGGCGTATGATTTTGATGATCTTATCAAGGCTAATATCCCTGCTTATTCCTCTGCAACGAAAGGACTGGCTGCCGTTCCCCTTTACGGTGAGAGCACAATGATTATGTACCGTAAGGATCTCTTTGATGCGGCCGGACTTACGATGCCCGAAGAACCAACATGGGAAGAGATTTACCAGCTTGCAAAAAAGCTCCACGATCCATCTAAGAACATAGTCGGTATAGCTCTTCGGGGAAAACCCGGCTATGGTGAAAACATGTATACCTTCGGATCTATTCTTTACGGATACGGAGCACAGTGGTTTGATATGAACTGGCAGCCACAGTTGCAGACACCTGAAATGAAGGCTGCATGGGAATTTTATAAAAAGCTTGAGACAGAATGCGGTGCAAAGGATGTTACTTCAAACGGGTATACCGAAACCTTGAATCTTATGGCAAGCGGAAATGCTGCAATATATTATGATGCTACAGTATCTGCCGCAACCTTTGAGGCCGACAATTCACCTATCAAGGGTAAGATGGGCTATGCCCTGTCACCAAGCGGCCCCGGCAAGGGAAATACTCAGACTATAGGCGGATGGGGACTCGCTATTACTTCTTCAAGCCAAAAGCAGGACGCTGCATTTAAATATCTTACCTGGGTTACCGGCAAGGACTATGTAAAGCTTGTTGCTGAAAATAAGGGCTGGATCAATGTTCCCTCCGGCGCACGTACCTCAACCTATAAGGACCCTGAATATCAGAAGGTTGCAAGCTTTGCCGACATTACCTTAAAGTCTCTGTCCGGCGCATCCTTTGATAAGCAGGCTGTAAACGAGACTCCGTATACCGGTAATACGTTGCCTAACATTCCTGAATACGCAAGCATAGGAGAACAGGTTGGACAGCTTCTCGCAGATTATGTGTCGGGCGGAAAGTCTCTTGACGATGCTCTTGCAGAAAGCCAGAAAGTAGCCTTACAGGCTATGAAGGACGGCGGCTATATAAAGTAAACCACCTGACGACTTTAAACAAGTTCAAAAAAAGACTTCCGAAACGATATCTGATTAGTCAGCAGGCTCTGTGGTGCGAGTATAAAAGCTCGCGCCACAGGGTAAATAATAACAGAAAATAAATTGAAAGCGGGTGGAGCTCGATAATGCAGACAACTAAAACCTTAGTGAAACCCAAAAAGAGTCCGATTAGGTACCTTTTATTACCTGCTATAATTTTTGTGGCGGTTGTCACACAGGTCCCATTTTTAATGACCATAATAATTTCTTTCTTAAAATGGAACGTTAAAAGGCCGGATATACCTGTAACCTTTGCCGGATTCGACAATTATGTCTATATATTTACTGATCCCAAATTCTACAGGGTGCTGATAAACAGTCTTGTTCAATCCGCTGTTTCACTGATTTTGTGTACAGTGTTGGGCTTCCTTCTGGCTTTGCTCTTCAACAAAACCTTTAAGGGGGTAAACATTGCGCGTTCCTTTATTATAGTTCCGTATTTTGTTATGGAGTCGGTAACGGGTATTATATGGAAGACATTGATGCTGAGTCCATCCTTCGGAATAAACATGGTATTGTCTAAATGGATTGGTGTAGAGCCTGTTGCATTTTTCAGCAGCCAGCTTTCCTTAGTGACAATTATAATTTTGATCGTGTGGCAGTGGACTCCATTTTTGTTTATGATCCTTCTGGCCGGTCTGCAGAACCTGTCGGAGGATGTTCTTGAAAGCGCAAAGATAGATGGTGCGCATGGATTGGGGCTTTTATACTATATAAAAATACCTATGCTTAAGAGCTATTTTGAGGTTGGTATGATGTTCGGACTTATTAATATATTAAAAGTGTTCGGTCTTGTATTTGTAACGACACAGGGAGGACCTGGCGTTTCATCGGCAAACCTTCCGTATTATGTTTACCGCACGGCATTTTATGACTGGCAGATGGGCCGTTCGGCAGCAATTGCAGTTATAACTGTAGCTATTACCCTTATTGTAATTCAAAGCTTCTTCAACCTCATTCAACGCAGACAAAAGGGGGTGGCCTGATGGGTATATCATTAAAAAAGCGAATGGGAAAGCATGCCGTTAATATTTTAATATGGATTGTTGCATTGCTTTATTCATTTCCTATTCTGTATATGATCGTTACGGGATTCAAACCGGAGGAAAAGGTTGCTCCTCCACAACTGTTTTTTACGCCTACTTTTGAAAATTACAGGGCAGTTGTTTCAAATGAGCTTATACTGCATCTTTTTAATTCAAGCGTAATAACTGTTATTACGGTGCTTATAGCCGTATTGCTGGCTGTGCCTGCTGCATATGCCATAGCGTACGGAAAGCTGAAGGGTGCCCAAAGCTATTATTACTGGTTTATAACCACTACACTGCTTCCCGCTGTGGCAGTTGTAATTCCTATTTACCTCGCGTTAAATTTTACAAAGCTTATTGACTCAAGGACGGGACTGGTGCTTTTATATGTCGGCGCGGGTGTGCCCCTGATGATCTGGCTGGTCAAGACGTTTTTTGAGGATGTGCCCTTTGAGCTTATAGAAGCTGCCGATATCGACGGGTGTACCCGTGTCATGTCATTTTTTAAGATTATACTTCCGCTGATCAAGGGCGGCATTTTTTCAACAGCAATGCTGGTATTTATAACTACATGGAATGAATTTTTCTTTGCGGTCAACATGACGTATAACAAAGCTGCAACATTAACTGTCTACCTAAACAGGTTTCTGACGCAGCAGGGATATTTCTGGGCCAAGATGTGTGCCGCAGGCACCATTGTAGTTTTTATACCGATAATTCTTGGCTTTTTTACCCAGAAGGCTCTTGTAAAGGGACTTACAGTTGGAGCTGTCAAGGGATAGGTAAAATGTGGCAAGCAGCCTGTAAGCAGCAAATTTTCGATTAAGCATCGTATACAGATCGGGCAATTAAGAGGTATATTTATGGGGATGAAAGGTATAAAAGGAGTGGGCAGCATGGATGGTATGATGAAAGTTGCAATGATGAATAAACCCGGAAAGTTTGACTTTGAACAAAAACCGATACCGGAGCTTAAATCCGATTATGTACTGGTTAAATTGGAGTATGTCGGTATATGCGGTTCAGATATGCACCTGTTCGAGCATGGATATATAGGGGAAAATTATGTAAAGGAGCCCATGGTACTTGGGCATGAGCCTGGTGGCATTGTGGCGGAGGTTGGCAGTAACGTAAGCAGCCTGAAGGTTGGAGACCGTGTTGCGGTTGAGCCCGGAGTGCCATGCTGGCACTGTGAGTTTTGCAAGAGCGGTAAATACAACCTTTGCCGTAATGTATATTTTTATGCGTCACTGCCTGTCGTGGAGGGGTGTTTTGCAGAATATATAGCTCATCCGGCAAATCTTTGCTATAAGCTCCCTGATAATGTAAGTACAATGGAAGGAGCGCTTATGGAGCCGCTGGCAGTAGGAATGCACGCGGCTATGCAGTCCGGCGTCAGAGTAGGCTCGAATGCTGTTGTAATAGGGGCGGGCTGTATAGGAATTGTAACCATGCTTTCCCTTAAAAGCATGGGTGTCAGGAATATCACTGTTGTAGATCTTGTTAAAAGCAGGCTGGATCGCGCTTTGGAATTGGGAGCGGCAGATGTTGTAAATGCGTCTGAGTCTGACGCGGTGCAAAAGGTCCTTGAGCTTACCTGCGACGGTGCGGATTTTGTTTTTGAAACAGCAGGATCAGAGGTAAGTATATTCCAAACTGCAAAAATGGTAAAGCGCGGAGGCACTATTACTCTGGTCGGCTATACAAAGGACGGAATAGCCAAAATGAATGTAAACTGGATTATTGACAATGAGGTTACCATTAAAACTGTTTTTCGCTACAGAAATATTTACCCATTGGTTATTGAGGCTGTATCCGGCGGCATAATTCCGCTCAGTAAAATTGCATCGGATATTTATGACTTTAAGGACATCCAGACTGCCATGGAGAACGCTATTAATAATAAGAATACGGTAATGAAATGTGTTGTTCGTATCAGTCCGGATGTAAAATAATGCAAATTAACAAAGGAGAAGGGCGTAGAATGAGGAATCTTGTTGCAGGTGCGGACTTTGGAAGTGATTCGGTACGTATTATAGTTCTTGATGCCGTCACTGGCGAAAGGTTTGCAAAGGCTGTTTGCAACTATCCCAGGTGGCAGAAAAAGCTGTATTGTGATGCTGCAAAAAATCAGTTCAGGCAGCATCCGCAGGATTATATTGAAAGCTTTGTAAAATGCATGAATTCTGTCATGGATCAGCTTGGAGCGGACAGGAGGGGGAAGCTGCGCAGCATTGCTATTGATGCTACGGGATCGACGCCGTGCCCTGTAGACAGAAGAGGAACTCCTTTAGCTCTGATTGAGGAGTTTGCAGACGACCCGGATGCCATGTTCCACCTTTGGAAGGATCATACGGCGGTTGAGGAAGCTAAGGAAATAAATGAAGCTTTCTCCAATGCTAAAATCGATTATACAATGTACCAGGGTATTTATTCGTCTGAATGGTTTTGGTCTAAAATACTGCGGACTGTCAGGAAAAATGAAAAAATAAGGGAAAAAGCCTGGACATGGGTGGAGCATTGCGACTGGCTGCCATCTCTTCTGATCGGAAAGACTGATCCCGAAACCATGTACAGGGGTTCCTGCGCAGCGGGGCACAAAGCGTTATGGAACAGTCATTTCGGCGGGCTTCCCGACAGAGAGTGCCTGGAGAGCCTTGATCCGTATCTGGCGTTGGTTTACGACCGGTACGGGAGCAAGCCTCAGCCTGCAGGTACGTATGCGGGAGTGATTACAAGGGGGTGGGCTGAAAGATTGGGTGTCCCCCAGGACACTATAATAGGAGGGGGATCGTTTGATGCACATGCGGGAGCGGTAGGTGCAGGCGTATCTCTGCGTACAATGGTCAAGGTTGTAGGTACATCCACGGTTGACATGCTTGTTGAGGCCCCGGAAAATGTTGAGGGAAAGGACTTAAGGGCATATTGCGGACAGGCGGAGGATTCAATTGTGCCGGGATATATAGGAATAGAAGCCAGTCAGGCAGCCTTTGGTGATGTTTACGCATGGTTTGCGGGTATTCTGATGTGGCCTGTGCGCGAATTGATTAATAAATCCCGGTTGCTTGACAGCGGGATCAGAGAAAGACTTGTTGACGAAACAGCAGCCAGACTTATCCGGGAAGTGGAACAAAAAGCAATGCTTATTAATGATACTGATATAATTGCTTTGGACTGGTTTAACGGGAGAAGGTATCCCAACCTGAATGACAATCTGAAAGCGGCAGTAATAAATCTCAGCCTTGGAAGCACGGCCCCGGAGGTATACCATGCACTGGTAATGGGTACGGTATTTGGCTCAAGACATGTATTTGACAAATATACAGCCAACGGCATTGATATAGAACGTATTATAATGGTAGGGGGAATAGCGAAGAAATCGCCTTTTGTAATGCAGATGATGTCGGACGTATTGCAAAGACCCCTTATGGTCAGTAATGAGGAGCAGACCTGCGCGTTTGGGGCAGCAATATATGCGGCAGTTGCAGCAGGCTTTTATCCTGATGTACCCACAGCACAGAGAGCACTGTGTGAGCCTTTCAAGGCAAATTACTATCCCATTGCGGACAACTTTGCAAAGTACGAGGAGAAGTACAGGAAATACCTTATGCTCGGCGGTTTCGTAGAATCGGTCACATAAGCATACAGATGAAACAAATAAGAAATGCTTCCTTCTTCCGGTAAACAGTTTTATTATTTTAACTGCCTGCCATATAAGGAAGCATTTCATTTATGGTATCGTCATCAATTTTACGGAAGCACCGTGCTTCCCATTAAATACTTATCACATTCCCTTGCTGCTGCTCTGCCCTCATTTATAGCCCACACAACGAGACTCTGTCCCCTGCGCATGTCTCCTGCGGCAAAGACTCCTTTAATATTGGTTTCAAAGCTGCCGTAAGCTGCCTTAACGTTTGACCTCGCATCCTGTTCCACACCAAGCTGCTTTAAAACGGTATCCTCGGGACCAAGAAATCCCATCGCAAGAAGCACAAGTCCGGCAGGCATGATCTTTTCTGTTCCGGGAATTTCAACAGGAACAAAACGTCCGGCGCCGTCCTTTTTCCATTCTATTTTTACCGTGTGAATTTCTTTTACATACCCATTGCCGTCACCTGCAAATTTTTTGGTGGTAATGCAATATTGACGCGGATCTGCTCCATACAGTGCTGCTGCTTCTTCCTGGCCGTAGTCCATTTTATAAATCTTGGGCCATTGAGGCCATGGGTTGTCACTCTGTCTTTCAGAGGGAGGAGCAGGCATAATTTCAAGCTGTGTAACACTTTTGCAGCCATGACGGATAGAGGTGCCTACACAGTCTGTTCCCGTGTCCCCCCCGCCTATAACTATAACGTCCTTACCGTTTGCATTTATATAGCCTCCGTCTGCGTGAGCAGAATCAAGCAGGCTCTTAGTATTGGCATGAAGGAATTCCATAGCAAAATGGACACCTTTTAATTCACGGCCTTCTATGGGAAGGTCACGGGGCTTTGTAGCTCCGCCGCACAGCACTGTCGAATCATAATCTGTAAGAAGCTTCTCGGCGGGATAATCCTTGCCTATCTCTGTGCCTGTAACAAACTCGATGCCTTCAGCCTTCATTATATCAATTCTGCGGTCTATAACAGCTTTGTCCAGCTTCATGTTCGGTATGCCGTACATCATAAGCCCGCCAACTCTATCAGCACGCTCGAATACTGTGACAAGATGGCCTGCCTTATTTAATTGAGCTGCACACGCCAGGCCCGAAGGTCCTGAGCCTACTACAGCCACCTTCTTTCCGGTACGGGATACAGGCGGCCGGGGTATAACCCAGCCTTCAGCAAAG
This sequence comes from Bacillota bacterium, assembly GCA_023390115.1. Classification (GTDB taxonomy): domain Bacteria; phylum Bacillota; class Clostridia; order Acetivibrionales; family DSM-27016; genus Anaerobacterium. The sequence continues at coordinate 72,727 of JAEWDM010000035.1, read as the reverse complement.
GCTTTGTCAATAATGGTACATTCATTATTCTTTATGGTTATCTGGGGCTCGTTAATTCCTACGGTACAGGAGCCTTCGCAAGGGGCAGGGCACACCCTTCCCGTAAATTCGGGAAAGTTATTTGTCTTGTGAAGGCGCCGGATGGCTTCTTTCCATAGGCCCTTATATATAAGATCATTCCATTCGGGAATTAAATTGTTTATAGGACAGCCTGAGGCCATGCCGTTTATCAGAATTCCCGTATGGCAAAAAGGTATTCCGCAGTCCATACAGCGTGCTCCCTGATTACGCTGCGTTTCTTCCGGCAGATGCAGGTGAAATTCCTTCCAATCCTTTATCCTCTCCAGAGGAGGGCGATCTGCGGGAAGCTCACGCTTATATTCCATAAATCCAGTTGGTTTACCCATTGTACTTCCTCCAATTCTAATTAATTGCCTCCTACACGGGCAACATCCTTATTGTTTGCTTCAAATGCCGCCATAAGAGCATCCTCGCCGCTTAAGCCTGAATCCTGCATCTGCCTTATAGCTTGAAGCATTCTCTTATAGTCCTTAGGCATAACCTTTACAAACAAAGGAACGTTTTTATGCCATTCTGAAAGAATTCTGCCGGCTAAGCCGCTGCCTGTATATTTAAGATGTCTTTCAAGCATTGCTTTAACTTCCAGTATTTCCTCGGTATCCTTAAGGCTTTCAAGGCTGACCATTTCCTGATTGCATTTTGTGCTGAAGTCTCCCGTACGGTCAAGAACATACGCAATACCACCTGACATACCGGCTGCAAAGTTGCGTCCTGTAGAACCGAGAACCAATACCTTTCCTCCCGTCATGTACTCACATCCATGATCGCCTACAGCCTCTACAACAGCATGCACACCGCTGTTTCTCACACAAAAGCGCTCGCCTGCTATTCCGCGTATATATGCCTCGCCGCTTGTAGCACCATAAAAAGCTACATTTCCGACTATAATATTTTCTTCCGGTACGAATGGGGATTCCTTAGGAGGATATACAATTATTTTCCCGCCGGACAGTCCCTTTCCTATATAATCATTTGAGTCACCCTCAAGCGTCATTGTAATGCCTTTGGGTACAAAAGCTCCAAAGCTCTGGCCCGCTGAGCCCTTAAAGGTAAGTGAAATAGTGTCCTCCGGCAGTCCGTCTCCGCCATAACGCTTGGACACTTCACTGCCCAGTATTGTACATGCAACCCGGTTGATATTCTTTATAGGCAGGGTCGCAGTCACCTTTTCAGCATCCTCAAGCGCCGGCTTGCATATTTTCAGCAATTCCTTCATATCAAGGGTCTTATCAAGTTCATGATTCTGCTCTATCTGGCAATATCTCCCGATACCTTCCGGAACATCGGGCCGGTACAGCAGCGGAGACAGGTCTATTCCTGAAGCCTTCCAGTGCTCCTGTATCTTTCTTGCTTCCAGCTTGTCAGTGCGCCCGATCATTTCGTCAATTGAGCGGAAGCCGAGCTGAGCCATAAGCTCACGCATTTCCTGTGCAACAAAGTGCATGAAATTAACCAGATGCTGGGGATCTCCCTTAAACCTCTTCCTGAGCTCAGGGTTTTGTGTAGCTACTCCGACAGGACATGTATCAAGGTTGCAGACTCTCATCATCACACATCCCAGAACAACAAGAGGAGTGGTTGCAAATCCGAATTCCTCAGCTCCTAAAAGTGCAGCTATTACAACATCCCGGCCTGTCATGAGTTTTCCGTCTGTTTCCACTGTAATACGGCTTCTTAAATTATTTAAAAGAAGCGTTTGATGTGTTTCGGCAAGACCCAGCTCCCAGGGAAGCCCGGCATGTCTTATGCTGGACCTTGGCGATGCACCGGTTCCTCCGTCATATCCGCTTATCAGAACAACATCAGCCCTTCCCTTTGCAACTCCTGCCGCAATAGTTCCGACGCCTACTTCCGAAACAAGCTTTACACTAATCCTTGCATCACGGTTTGCATTCTTCAAATCATGAATAAGCTCGGCGAGATCCTCTATAGAATATATGTCATGATGGGGCGGTGGAGATATAAGCCCTACACCTGGAGTTGAGTGCCTTACCTTGGCAACCCACGGATATACCTTTCGTCCGGGAAGCTGACCGCCTTCACCAGGCTTTGCACCTTGAGCCATCTTTATTTGAATCTCTTTTGCATTCACCAGATAGTGGCTTGTAACACCAAAACGGCCTGAGGCTACCTGCTTTATTGCACTGCAGCGCGAATCGCCATTGGGATCAGGAGTAAAACGGCTGACGTCTTCTCCGCCCTCACCCGTATTGCTCTTGCCTCCGATTCTGTTCATGGCTATTGCCATAGCCTCATGAGCTTCCTTGCTTATAGAGCCATAGGACATAGCGCCTGTCTTAAAGCGCTTGCATATGGACTCAACAGATTCAACCTCATCTATGGGTATGGGATTTTCAAGGGTCTTAAGATCCATAAGCCCACGCAAGGTACACAGCTTCTGGCTTTCATTATTTAAAAGATGCGAATATTCCTTAAACAATTCATAATTATTTGTACGGCATGCGTACTGAAGCTTATGAATTGTTTCAGGATTAAACATATGGTATTCACCGTCTTTGCGCCATTGGGCATGGCCTCCTGACTCAAGAGTGTCTTCTCCTGCCACACGGCTGTTGAAGGCGCTATTGTGAAGCTTTATTGCTTCATTGGCGATAATCGCCAAATCTATTCCGCCTATACGGGATGGAGTCTTTGTGAAATACCGGTCTATAACCTCCTGCTTGATGCCTATTGCTTCAAAAATCTGGGCGCCCTGGTAGCTCTGTATGGTGGAAATACCCATTTTGGATAATGTTTTCACAGTACCTTTTACAGAGGCCTTTATATATTTACTTATGGCATAATCAAGCTTGATATCGGTAAGCATACCCTCACTTATCATAGACTCTATACTCTCAAATGCAAGGTATGGGTTAATTGCTGATGCTCCATAGCCTATAAGCAGCGCAAAATGGTGCACTTCACGGGCTTCGCCTGTTTCCACAACGATGCTTATGCGTGTACGGGTACCCTCGCGGATAAGATGGTGGTGCAGCCCTGATACTGCAAGCAAGGCAGGAATAGGTGCATAGTCCTTATTCATGCCCTTATCGGAGAGCACAAGTATGTTTGAACCTTGGGATATAAACTCACTGGCACTTTTGAATATGTCCTCAAGAGCCGCTTCAAGGCCCTTTTCACCCTCGGAAACCTTAAAAAGCATAGGAATGCGGCAAGTCTTAAAGCCCTCTTTATCTATATTAAGTATTTTAGACAGCTCTCCGTTGTCTATAATAGGATATTTTAGCTTTATTTGCCGGCAGCTTTGAGGAGTAGGAGTTAATAAATCTCCTTCACTTCCCATCATGGTTTCGGTTGCGGTAATAATTTCCTCCCGAAGAGCATCGATAGGAGGATTGGTTACCTGTGCAAAAAGCTGCTTAAAGTAAGTGTAAAGAAGCTGAGGCTTTTCCGATAACACAGAAAGAGGAGTATCGGTTCCCATAGCTCCTATCTGCTCTATTCCATCCTTGGCCATAGGGCCTATTACTGTTTTAAGGTCTTCATAGGTATAGCCGAAGGCCTTTTGGCGTATAATAGTAGTGCTGTAATCGGGTTTATCCGTTTGAGGAGCGGCGGGAAGCTTCTCAAGTGTTATTAAATTTTCATTCAGCCACTGTCTGTAGGGATGCTGTGCCGACATTTTTTCTTTAAGCTCGTCATCATTTATAATTTTGCCCTCGACAGTATCTATAAGCAGCATTCTTCCCGGATGAAGACGCTCCTTGCAAAGTACGCGCTCAGGCTCAATATCAAGAACTCCAACCTCTGATGCCATTATGACAAGGTCATCCTTTGTAACATAGTAACGTGCGGGACGCAAGCCGTTCCTGTCAAGTACGGCGCCGACAACAGAGCCGTCTGTGAAGCCCATGGCCGCAGGACCGTCCCATGGTTCCATAAGGCAGCTATGATACTCGTAAAAGGCTTTTTTCTCATCACTCATGCTTTCATGGTTTGACCATGGCTCAGGTATCATCATCATGACGGCATGTGGCAGCGAACGCCCTGCCAGCGCAAGAAACTCCGTACAGTTATCAAACATTGCGGAGTCGCTTCCGTCGGGATTAATAATAGGAAATATCTTTGAGATATCGTCTCCGAATAAGTCTGATTTAAGCATAGACTGACGGGCAGACATCCAGTTTACATTACCCCTTAAGGTATTAATCTCTCCGTTATGAATCAGGTAACGGTTGGGATGTGCGCGTTCCCAGCTCGGAAAAGTATTTGTGCTGTAGCGGGAATGCACAAGCGCAAGCGCAGATTCCACAGAAGTATCTGCCAGCTCGGTGTAAAAGGAATCAACCTGTTCTGCGGTAAGCATTCCTTTATATACAATTGTTTTAGATGAAAGACTGGCAATATAAAAATGCTCTTTGTTATCCATAGCACTTTTTTCACAGAGCTTTCTTATTACATAAAGTTTTCTTTCAAATGCCATTGAATCCTTTAAATCCGGACTGCGGCCTATAAAGGCCTGGCGCATAAAGGGCATGCAGGCTTTAGCAGACGCTCCTACAGAGGAGTCGTTTATGGGAACATCTCTCCAGCCCAAAAAATTTTGTCCTTCTTCCTTAACAATACGTTCAAAAAGTTTTTCAATAGCTGAACGCTTATCCGGATCGGATGGCAGAAATACCATTCCAACGCCATATTCCTCAGGCGAAGGCAAATCAATGCCTGATTTTAGACATTCCTTTTTGAAAAACAGATGGGGAATCTGAATGAGAATTCCCGCACCATCTCCACTGTTGGCTTCCGCGCCGCATCCGCCTCGATGAGACAAATTAACAAGGATGGTCAATGCCTGCTGTACAATTTTGTGGGATTTTATGCCCTTAATATTTACCACAAAACCCATACCGCATGCATCATGTTCAAATTGAGGATCGTAAAGTCCCTGCTTAGGAGGTATTCCGTTATGTTTCATGTCAAGCAACCTTTCTAAACTTCATTGTTATATTTTTATGTTAAAGCAGGGGGCATGTTTTGGCCTCCTGCATCAGTGCCATGCTTTCAGGGGTTTTTTAATTGAGGAAAAATTTTTGATGTGCTTTTATATCAAGAGCTTGATTAAATCCTTATATCCTCACTTTTCCCAATTATGCAATGAGCATTAAAAAACATTCATCCCCCGCAATATAATAATTTCATTCATCCTAAGGGTTTTCAACCCGTAAATTTTTCCACCGGTCTGTAAGTTAATTATGATAAATAAAGGTCAGACCTAAAAAATGAATAATTATCAAATTAAACCTGCAAAAAGAGCATTATATATTTTAAACTGTGTATCCTTAAATTTGGGATACAAAAAAGACATAACAACAAAGACGCTTGCCCTCTTCATTGAGTATGTCTTGGAAAAAGCTTCGAGTACCTCTTCGCACTCTAAAATTATTCAAAAAATATGCTTATTCGCATCATAAACAGATACATTTGGCGTAATGTACATATTTAGTGCTATAATTATAACACGCGAATCTGTTACATTCAATAGCAATTATAAAAAAAATAAAAAAAACTGCAGCTTATGGAGGTGTTTCTTGCAAAAACCCCTTCTGTTGTACCTTTTAAAGTACATGGATGCTTTGCATTTAAAGATAAGAGAGGCTTTTGTGTTCAGGCCTTTAGATACTGATATACTATAAAACATTTTTTACAAACTTATTATAAGCTACGGCGGCTATAATAAATATTGAAATAATTCTTACAACAAACTTTGCAGCAACCTCAAGCTTTACATTTTTTTTGAAGGATGTCAAACTGCGGCTTGCAATAATTATATTTATTCCATGTATAAGATATAAAATTATCAAGGCTGTCAGTATTTTTAAGACAAACAGGCTTATATATAATGAGCAGTATACGTAAAATAATATTACAATAAGATTTCTTGCGACATGAATTCCTATATCAAGCCTTTTGAAATCTGAAGAGGTATCGTCGTTACGGTCTGGCTTTTCAGACATATCGTTTTTGTCCGGATTTTTATTTTCTTCAGGGATATGTGCATGGCCTGAAAATATAAATCCTATAAATTTGAGGGAATCTGCAATGATAATAATTGATACAAATGTAAAAAAAGCATCATGGTTTGCAAATATAATTACTAAAGGCAATACTACTAATAAAAATAAAACTAACATAAATTTTTGAGAAGGCATAAAAATACTCCCGGTTTAAAATAAAAGGATAAGTCACCTCTCCATTATAAATTAAATATACATTAAATGACAAGTTTTTTTGATGTATATTTAACTTTTTAAAAACAGCCGTCTAAAAATATAAAATTCACAAAGGCTTTTTGAAACTTTAGGCATGTCCTTAAGAATAAATGAAGAGATATTAACTAAAAATATAACTGTAGATAATAAAATTATAAAGGAGGAGCAGCGATATGGCAAGGACACTTGTAGCTATTTTTGATAATTATGATCATGCAGAGAGTGCGGCAAGGCAGATAAAGGACAGGGGATTGAAAACCGACGACATATCTATTGTGGCAAAGCACGGAGAGGATCAGGAGATTGACCGTCCGGGGGGCACATTAGCAAGCATGGGAAGAAATGACGGACAGGTAAACGATAACATATCTGACGGAGTAGTCACAGGAGGTATCCTGGGAGGACTTGCGGGGCTTGTTATAGGAGCCGGAAGCATGGTGATACCGGGGCTTGGAATAATTGCGGCAGCGGGTCCTATAACAGGTCTGATATCAGGCGCAGTAACAGGAGGGATAGTGGGAGGACTTGTAGATTTAGGGATTCCTGAGAATAAAAGCAGGCAGTACGAAGCAGACATAAAATCAGGGAAAATACTGTTCAGCATGAAGACAGATGAGGATAAAATAGACAGTGTATCGTCAATTCTTAGAAATAATGGTGCGTCAAAGGTAGAAAACTATTAAAAAAGCCTTAGGCAGAGAGAAATCCTGTCCTACGGTCTTTTTTAGGAATTCTCTCTGTTTAACTGCTTACGCTCAAACCGTTTCTTCCGCATTTACACCATCATTATTAGCGCCGTCATTAATGATGCCGTCATCCATGTCGGGCCTGGGAAGCTGATCAAGGGGAATGTCCTCCGGGCCTCCGGTATTATCGATAGAGTCTGAGTCTTCACCAGGCAGAGAGCTATCAGGCTCGGAGTTTTGTGCAGGGTCTGTATCCGTTGAATCATCATCCTGCCTTTCACTATCCGGAACGGTGTTTCCTTCCTTAAAAGGGTCTTTATCTGCGGGGTTGGCTTGAACCTTTTTGGTTCCCCTTACTACCTCTTCCGCCAGAGGCTGGTAGACACTTGTGGTTATCTTTACCTTTTCAATGACTTTTCCATCCTGCTTTACAGTTTTGAAGGTATCCACCGTAGAGCCGTTATGACCTTCCTGAATGACCTTGGTAGTGCCTTCAGGGAGATTAGGATCGTCGGTATAATTGGTAGCAAAAGGTTTTTCATTCCTCTTGGAAGATGTAAACTCTACCACTTTACCTGGATTTTCATTTGTGCCCTTCAGAGAGAAGACAAGGTAATTGTCCTTGGTTATCTGGCTATCTATTTTTACGGGCCATTTTGTAGAGTTCTTGAATCTGAAATCGGTGGTGCCGTAAAAAACAGTAGCATCCCTTCCTTCAGGTACATAAGCTACCGAAAACATATGGTTTCTGCGCTCCACCACTTCAAGATCACTGTGCAGTACGGCATTGTACAATGTGGAGGAAACCTGGCAGATACCGCCGGCAAGGTCACTTACCACCTTGCCCGACTTATATATGTATGCATCCTTATAGCCCGCGTCAACTGTCCTTTTGCCAACAGTATCATTAAAGGAAAATATTTGACCCGGTGCGAGAATTACACCATTTATTTTAGAAGCGGCTATTTTTATATTCTGGCTTCTGTTTAAGTTGTTTTCGGTATTTGTGTTAAAGTGAGTTTTCATTGTATAAAGCGTATCCTTAAATAAACGCGAATACACATCTGCCGTAGTTATTTTAGGCTTTTCAGTGCTTATTGACACGACTTTTTCGGAGGACTGCCCCTTTTCCAACTCGGAAACTGCCTGAGCTATTTTGCTCTTATCCACACTTATGCCGATTACCTCAGGTATGATTTCAAGCTTGTTGTCTTCCACCTTGAAGGATGCGTCCTGTGCCCTGCGTGTTACCTTACCGTACAGTTCGTCGACATCTACGGCGTCGGGGTAGACAGTTTCAACGGGTATTTCCAGAGTGTCTGTTTTGAGGTTTTTTATGCTTTCGGTCAATTCACGGAGTGCCGTGCTCCTGTCTATGTGTTCTCCCGAATGCCCCGGCCGTATTATCAGCTTATCCTCCTGTATCGAAAAATCGGCCTGCTTAACATCAACAAGAGTTTTAGAGTAAATGGATTGTATCACCTCATTTGCCTTTTCCTCGCTGAATAAAACAGGTATGGAAAGCTTTATGCCGTTATGGCGTGCCTTCAGTATATCACCCAGCTTGTTGAGAAGGCTTCCCTCTCTCCCTATATTGAAAGCTGAGTCAACAGCGGCTTTCACGTCATAGGCCGCATTGACGGAGGAAAACGGAAGGCTGTTGTAAATTCCCTTGCATACTATAGCAAGTTCCAATTCTTCGAGATTTTTTTGATACTTGAGGCTTAAAATCTCAGTTAGCTCCTCCTTGGATAAATTTCCGGCATAAATATCATTAATATATACGCCCTTATATATCCTGTCCGAATTTAAAAGGGTATAGCCTAACTGCGCAGTTATTGCCAGCATTAGCAAAATAAAAGTTATCAGCGATATTACGATAACTTTTCGGGAAATAAATTTAAACGGCTGCTTTTTCTGCGGTTCAATGTTTTGCACACTTGTCTCCATTAAATAAACACTCCAATTTATAATGCCTTTTGTCAATATTTTCTTAAATAAATGCTTTATGAACAACGGCAGAATTTCTTTACTCAAACAAATATGACGTAAAAAAATTTTTTTTGTTCCATATAAAGCATATCTATATTATCGCAATTTTATAATAAAAACTCAATATATTTATATTAAGCAAGGCGAAAATATAATTTTGCCGTTGCTCTCTAAGTATTGTTACATATAAATTAAGAATTGTGCAAGGTTATAGAAAAAATCATAAAAAAGTATTAATATAAAGGTAATAATATATAGCTATGAATGGACATGTGTCCCCATAGTGGAGGTAGAGATGAATACATTTAACCGGAATGAATTACTGAAAATATGTGAAGAGCTTGGTGCAGAGCAGCGTTCTCAGGACATTACAATAAAATATATAAACAGCAGTTTTTTTAATAAAATGAAAAAATCTATTGAGAAGGATAGGCGCGGAGAGGTTGTCTTTTGTGTTTTAAGGCCAAACAATAAGATTATTACAGTCACTTGCTCTGAATATCCCAAGGGCATATTCAGAATTCCTACAGGAGGCATACAGTATGGAGAGGATATTATAAAAGCTGTTTTCAGAGAAACCCGTGAGGAGCTGGGTATAGATGTTAAAGTGAGCAGCTTTGCAGGTGTGTTGAAAATAAGGTTTGAGCATGGAAATAAATTTATTATGTTTTATTCTTACCTGTTTATATTGGAGGAAATGGGAGGAAGGCTTCTTATTGATGCCAGTGACAATGAGGTTAGCGAAATAAAAGAGGTTACAGTGGATGAATTGGGGGAGGTTGCCGATTTGCTGAATAATATTGCGGGAAAGTGGTCCGATTGGGGAAAGTTCAGATACGCCACCACAAATGCAATATATGAATATTTGAAGTCAAAAGCATATTAAGAAAGTCAAATTCAATTATATATTTCTTCTTCTTATCGGAGAATCTTATCTTAAAATAAAACCCGTTGAATATATATCTGAAATTTTCCCAGGCAATGCATATAAATGGTAAATTATGCTTATACTTTTAATATATCTATAAAGTATAGGGAGAATTTACATGCAGCCTAATCCTGAAAAAAATTATAATGTAAAACTGAATAAAGACAGTTTATTTGCAAGAATCTTGAAAAAATTCAGCTTTAAAGCACCGCAGGCTTTATCCGAAAATGTCCCGAATGAAAACGAAGAGCTGCTGCAAAGCATCAGAAATGCCAAGATGGATTGGATTAATGCAAATATGAATTTTGAAAATGCCGATGAGAATGAGCTGGTAGACTATTATGCTTACAGAATCAAGGCATGCCAGGTAAAATATGAATACTATATAAAAAAGGCCAAGGAAAAAGGCATTAGAATAGAGGGTATTGACATTAAGCAGCAAACCTTTCAATAAACCGGTGAGGGGAATGGGAGTGTATGAGTGTGGATTACGGAGTATTGTTTGCTTACATTGTAGGTATAATGTTTCTGTTTATACTTGGAAGAGTCTTTCTGGTTCCTCTTAAAATGGTTTTTAAGCTTGTATTTAATGCAGTTATAGGGGGAATAGTGCTGGCTCTCATCAATTTTATAGGAAGCGCATTCGGATATCACCTTCCTTTAAATATAATATCTGCATTAATAATAGGGTTTCTTGGTGTACCCGGTGTAATATTTCTTGTTATAATCAAAATTATTTTTAACATATAGTACGATTAATTGCCATGAAAAATTTTGCACGTCTGGCAAATAATATATGCCGGGCGTTTTTTTGCATATTTTTTTGCCTGTATGCAAGTGTCAGGCGCATATGAATTTATAAGGGTTATTGTATACAAAGAACAAACATATAATTAAAATTTCGTGTATATACGGGCTTCTCACGCTTAGTTTCGACTTGACAAAAAATAAGCAAACAAGTATACTTTTATTTGAGTTTAGCATAAATTTAGTAAACTTAAAATTTCGGCTAATAATTAAAATTAATTATAAAGAGGAGGTTTACCCCATGGGAAAGATTGTTGAGATTAGATGGCATGGGCGTGGTGGACAAGGTGCAAAAACAGCATCTCTGCTGCTTGCTGATGCGGCATTTAATACCGGAAAATATATTCAGGGCTTTCCTGAGTATGGTCCCGAAAGAATGGGAGCGCCTATTACTGCTTATAACAGAATAAGCGATGAAAGGCTTTCTATTCACAGTAACATTTATGAGCCTGAGTATGTAGTTGTAGTAGATGATACGCTTTTGGAAGCTGTTGATGTAACGGCGGGCCTTAAGGAAGAAGGGGCGATTATCATTAACACCGTTAAGGCTCCTGAAGAGGTAAGGCCTTTGCTTAAGGGATATAAAGGAAAAGTCTGTACCATTGATGCAAGAACCATTTCTATTGAAACTCTCGGCAAATACTTTCCGAACACTCCTATGCTTGCGGCAGTAGTTAAGGTCAGCGGCGTAATGGAAGAGAAGGAATTTCTTAAAGACATGGTTGATTCCTTTAAACACAAATTTGCAAAAAAGCCTGAGGTCGTTGAAGGAAATGTAAAGGCTCTTGAGAGGGCCATGCAGGAGGTGAAGGGGCTATGAGTAATAATGCTGCTGAAAAAACAAAAATCCAGGCAGGAAGCTGCACATGGAAAGAAATATCGGAGGGCGGCATGATTCCCTATGCCGGAAATGCTGAATTATTCAAAACAGGTGACTGGCGTTCAATGAAGCCTGTATGGCTTAAGGAAAAATGCAAGCAGTGCCTGCTGTGCTATCCTGTGTGCCCGGACACTTCAATTCTTGTAGATGAGAACGGCAAAAGAAAAGAGTTTGACTATGACCATTGCAAGGGCTGCGGCGTATGTGTGAAGGTTTGTCCTTTTAAGGCCATTGACTTTGTAGAAGAAAGCAAGTAAGTGAGGAGGGAATTTATAAATGGGTATTAGAGAAAGAATGAGTGGTAATGAAGCGGTAGCTATTGCCATGAAACAGATAAATCCTGATGTTGTTGCGGCTTTTCCAATAACTCCGTCAACAGAAGTACCTCAATACTTCTCAACATTTGTAGCTGACGGCGCCGTAGATACGGAATTTGTGGCTGTTGAATCAGAGCATAGTGCCATGTCGGCTTGTATAGGAGCTCAGGCTGCAGGAGGCAGGGCAATGACTGCTACCTCGGCTAACGGACTGGCTCTTATGTGGGAATGCCTTTATATAGCGTCATGCTCAAGGCTTCCTATAGTTTTGGCCTGTGTTAACAGAACACTTTCAGGGCCGTTAAACATCCAGAATGATCACAGTGACTCTATGGGTGCGAGAGATTCGGGCTGGATCCAGCTTTACGGGGAAAATAACCAGGAAGCATATGACAATACTCTTATGGCCAACAGAATAGGAGAGCATCCTGATGTTATGCTCCCTGTAATGGTCTGTCAGGACGGGTTTATTACTTCTCACGCAGTTGAAAATATAGAGCTGCTTGAGGATGACAAGGTTAAGGCGTTTGTAGGAGAATATGCGCCTGAGCATTATCTTTTAGACAGAGAAAACCCTATTGCGGTAGGTCCTCTCGACCATTTTACGCATTGCTTTGAGCATAAAAGACAGCAGGCTCAGGCTATGATGAATGCCAAGAAGGTAATACTTGAGGTTTCAGAGGAATTTTATAAGCTTACAGGAAGAAAATATGAGCTTTTTGAGCAATATAAAACGGAAGATGCGGATGTATGCATGGTTATACTCAACTCGTCTGCGGGTACCGGTAAATATGTTGTTGATCAGATGAGAGCAGAAGGCAAGAAAGTAGGTCTTATCAAGCTGAGAGTATTCAGACCGTTCCCTGTGGACGAGATTGCGGCAGCTCTTTCAGGATTTAAGGCCATAGCGGTAATGGATAAGTGTGACGGCTTTAATGATGCGGGAGGGCCCCTCTTTACTGAAGTAACAAGTGCTCTTTACAAGGCGGGGGTTTTTGGGCCTAAGGCTGTAAACTATATATACGGTATAGGCGGAAGAGATGTAAAGGCCGGAGATTTGGAGTCAGTATTCAGTACGTTATTGGATATCGCAAATACAGGCAAGGTAACTTCTGCGTATAATTACCTTGGAGTAAGAGAATAGGAGGTGTGATAATGGCTTATAATTTGAAAGAAGCTGCTAAGAAGCCGGAGAGATTTACCGGCGGACATAGAATGTGTGCAGGCTGCGGTGCCCCTGTGGTAGTCAGGCAGATACTCAGAGCATTAAAGCCCGAAGATCATGCTGTTATAGGAAGTGCTACGGGATGTCTTGAGGTCTCATCATTTCTTTTCCCATATACATCATGGAAGGATTCCTTTATTCACAATGCGTTTGAGAACTCTGCGGCAACAGTATCAGGTGCGGAAGCGGCTTATGTTGCAATGAAGAAAAAAGGCGCTTTAAAGGGAGAGACAAAGTTTATAGCCTTCGGCGGTGACGGAGGAACTTACGATATAGGCTTGCAGTCATTGTCCGGAGCTATGGAGAGGGGACATGACATGGTTTATGTTTGCTACGATAATGGAGCATATATGAACACAGGTATTCAGAGATCCTCTGCTACTCCGCAATTTGCCGATACGACGACTTCCCCGGCAGGAAAGAAAATACCCGGTAAAATGCAGGTAAGAAAAGACCTTACAGAGGTTATGGCTAATCACCATCTTCCATATGTCTGCCAGACTGCGGCTGTAGGCAATATGAAGGATCTTTATGAAAAGTCTGAAAAGGCTCTTTATACTAAAGGTCCTGCTTTCATGAATGTGCTTGCTCCCTGTCCGAGAGGGTGGAGGTACAATACACCCGATTTAATGGATATTAACAAGCTGGCCGTTGAGACTTGCTTCTGGCCGCTGTATGAGGTTATAGACGGAGAATATACAGTTAATTATATCCCTAAAAATAAACTTCCTGTCAAAGACTTTTTAAAGGCTCAAGGGAGATTTAAACATCTTTTCAAGGCCGGAAATGAGTACATGATAGAGCAGATACAGACTGAAGTCGATAAGAGGTGGGGAGCCCTGCTGAAGCTTGCGGGAAAGGCTTAATAATATAAATTAGATAAAGTTTATAAAAAGGAGGGGCTAATCAACGATTGCCCCTCCTTTTGTCAGCCTGTCTTAAATAAAAGTGCTAATATATTATTTTATAGCATACCATATATTGACATTGAATCCAATCTGTAATAATATATCGTTATATAAATAAATATATATTATTAATTGATAATTACAGCTTGGGAAAACCCGACAGCATTCTGGAAAAATAATGAAAGGGATGATTTTTTATATGGATTACCTTTTAAGCAGATTAATTAAGGAAACAATAAAGTTTTTGGAAATATGCCAGGAATATTCGTTAAAGAATGCTATAAGTGTTGATCAATACCGTAATTTAACAAACATAAAGTTCAAATTCATAAATGATGTTTTAAATATTGAAAAGAAGAACATTGTTATAGATATAGAGCTTCGGAAGAGGCTGAATAAGCTTTTTATTAATGACTGCCGGATAACTCATCCAAGTAAGTTTATTGTAGGATAAAGAAAATAAAAATTTTCTTCAAGGTAGGCGTAAGGACTAAGCGCGTATCCAGTCTATGATAAGGCTGCCCTTTTTGATTCCGTTACAGGCTGTCAGGGCAAGCTTTTGCATATTCATGTTTTTAGCTTTTATAAAATATCCGGATCTTTTCGGTATTTCTGTCTGTATTAAATAGCCTAATGAAACTTCTTAAAGCTTAAAGTGCTAATTTTATTCTTCTATGTAAAATAGACTTAGCATATATTATTAAAGAACACGCTAAAATGCTTATACAATTTTCATTTCATAACTGCCGGAGGTTAATTATGCAAGACAGGGAAAGGGAATTGGCATGCAAGTATAATCTGGAGGTAAAGAGCTCTGTTCCTTACAAAGACGGATATTTATTAAATACTCAGAGAGGCAAAATTTTCTTAAAAAAAAGCTTGCTGTCAGCAGAAAGAATTCTATTTATATATGGAGCTAAGGAGCATTTATATAATAACGGATTTAAAAATCTGGACAGATATTTATGCAATGAGGAGGGCTTACCCTACTCAAGCATAGATGGCTTTAATTATACTGCCTGTGAGGTGATTGAAGGAGCAGAGTGCAATTTTGATAATACGGATGACGTAATAAAAGCTTCTATTATGCTTGGAAGTCTGCATAAGTCATCAAAGGGATACGTTCCCCCGGAGGGGAGTAAAAGCAGGGATGATCTTGGAAAGCTGCCATGCTTTTTCGGTAAAAGGCTTGAGGAAATTAAGAAGCTTAAAAAGGTTGCAAAGAAGGGAAAAACTAAATTCGATTACATGTTTCTGGAGCATTTTGACCATTTTAACTGCCTCGGAGAGGATGCCATAAATATGCTTCTGAGCTCCCAGTATGAACAAATTGCCGGTAACTCAAGAAAGCAGGGGGTTTTTTGTCACCATGATTTTACTCACCATAACATTTTGCAGAGTTCAGGGAAGTTTTTTTTAATAAACTTTGATTATTGCTGCTTCGAGCTTAAGGTCTATGACCTTGCCAATCTTATAAGGAGAAAAATGCGTAAATGCGGATGGGATATAAAGGAGGCCAAAATAATTGTTGACAGCTATAGATCCATAGAAAAAATTTCAGGTGAAGAGCTTTTAGTAATGAAAATAATGCTTCAATTTCCCCAAAAGTTCTGGAGGGTGGTTAATAAGTATTATAACAGCAAAAGAAGCTGGTCTGAAAAAAGCTTTGTATTTAAAATGCAGGAGGTTATTGATGAAATTGAATGCCACAAAAAATTTCTGGAAAATTACGAGGTGCTATGCTAAGGCTTAAAAAAGCCCTGTTATAACACCGTTTTCATCTATATCTATTTTTTCGGCTGCAGGTGTCCGGGGTAATCCGGGCATAGTCATAATTTCACCTGTGACAGCTACTATAAAGCCCGCACCTGCCGAGAGCCTGAGCTCTCTCACTGTTATATCGAAGCCTTGGGGCCTTCCTAAAAGAGATGGATTGTCAGAGAGCGAATACTGGGTTTTAGCCATGCATATGGGCAGCTTATCCATTCCCATTTCCTCTATCTTCATTATGGATTTTTCGGCTGAACCGGTATACAGTACATCTTTTCCTCCGTAAATCTCTTTAGTTATAATTGATATTTTCTCTTTTATTGTAAGATTTACGTCATATAAGGGCAGGAAATGCGAGGGCTTTTCGTCTGTCAGCCTTACCAGCTTTTCTGCCAGATCTGTTCCTCCGCGGCCCCCCTTCGAAAAAACCTCAGAAAAGGAAACCTCTATGCTCATGTCCCTGCAAAAGGCTTCAACGCATTTTATTTCATTTTCCGTATCGGTGTGGAAGTGATTTATTGCTATTATTACAGGAACTCCGAACTTTTTAATATTCTCCACATGCTTCTGCAGATTTGCAATTCCGCTTTTTAAGGCCTGGACATTCTCTGCATTTAAAGCTTCCTTTTTAACCCCTCCGTTGAATTTAAGAGCACGAATAGTTGCTACCAGCACTGCTGCGTCGGGCTTTAGGCCCGCACCTCTGCATTTTATATCGAAAAACTTTTCTGCTCCAAGATCCGCCCCGAACCCCGCCTCGGTTATTACGTAGTCGCAGAGCTTTAACGCCAGACGTGTAGCCATTACACTATTGCAGCCGTGTGCTATGTTGGCAAAGGGGCCCCCGTGCATTAATGCGGGAGTATTCTCCAGAGTCTGGACCAGATTTGGCTTTATAGCGTCTTTTAACAGCACTGTCATTGCTCCTGCCACTCCAAGGCTTTTAGCAGTGACGGGACTGCCTTGATATGTATATCCTATTATTATGCTTCCCAATCTCTTTTTTAAGTCATTCAGGCCTGAAGACAGGCATAGTATTGCCATTACCTCCGAGGCAACCGTTATATTAAAGCCGTCCTCACGCAGAAAGCCGTTTGCTTTTCCACCAAGACCTATGACAATGTTTCTAAGAGCTCTGTCATTCATATCCATAGCTCTTTTCCAGACAATCTGGCGAGGGTCTATGTTAAGCTTATTGCCCTGCTGGATATGGTTATCTATGGCAGCGGACAATAAATTGTTTGCCGATGTTATTGCGTGCATATCCCCTGTAAAGTGAAGATTTATATCCTCCATTGGAACTACTTGAGAATACCCGCCTCCGGCAGCTCCTCCTTTAAGGCCCATAACAGGTCCAAGTGATGGCTCACGAAGCGCAATGACGGCATTTTTTCCTATCCTGGACATTGCCTGCCCAAGGCCTACGGTTGTTGTTGTTTTACCTTCTCCCGCAGGAGTAGGATTTATTGCGGTAACAAGAATGAGCTTGCCATCTTTGTTATCCTTAACTCTGTCCCAAATTTTATCGGCAAGCTTAGCCTTATATTTTCCGTATAGCTCCAATTCATCGGGAGTTATATTCAATACTCCCGCAACTTCATCTATAGGTTTAAGGCGGCATTTTTGAGCAATCTCAATGTCTGTCGTCATTTTAAATTTATCTCCTTATTTTTACAGGCAATATAGTTGCATATATTATATATGCAGATTTATTATACCGTTTGTTATTGCATGGAAGCAATAGTTATTTTTTTTGTCACAGCATGAAATGTATGCTCATATTATGTACTAGAAAAATTTATGCGATCCGGAGCTTGTTTTTGAAGTTGCCTTAAAACTATAAAAGAACGAAGGTGATTTATTGGGAGAACTTAAAATAGGGGATACTGTGGCAAGAAAATCATATGGAGGGGATGTTTATTTCAAAATAGTGGATATAAAGGATATGGAGGGCGAGAAAGTAATAACACTCCAAGGTATAAGCTACAGGATAGAAGCAGATGCCCCGGAAACGGACCTGTACGTGCTTACGGATAAGAATCTGATTGAACACAATTCCAGAATGGCGTCAATGATTAATAAAAAGTGCAGGGACATACAGCAGATTAACCAATATAGGGGTGGTTTAAAAAAAGCAGTATATAGGAATACTTCACCTGATAATACCCGGAAATTTTCAAGACCGGGGAAGATACTACATATAGACGGAGATGAAGATTACCTGGACACTTGTTTAAAGCAATACGGAAAATTTGGTCTTGAGTGTACCGGAATATATATACCCGAAAACCAGCAGGCGGAGCAGGTATATGATCTGCTTCAGCAGCACAGGCCGGATATTCTTGTATTGACAGGCCACGATGGTGTAATTAAAGGTAATGGGAACTATTGCAATATCGAAAATTACAGGAATTCAATATGCTTTATTGAGGGGGTCAGAGAAGCGAGAAGATATGAGCCTGATATTGACAGCCTGGTGATTTTCGCAGGTGCCTGCCAGTCCATGTACAATTCGATAATAAAGGCCGGAGCAAATTATGCAAGCTCGCCCTACAGGGTTTTAATTCATGCACTTGATCCGGTATTTATATGTCAGAAGGTAGCTTTTACAGGGATAGGCAAAACGCTGGTACCATCGGATGTCATTAAAAATACAATAACAGGATCGGAAGGGATAGGAGGGCTGGAAACACGTGGGAAATACAGGGTTGGTTTTCCTGCCGAACCATACAATAATTAATATTTTAAAAATAGTACTTGACATAATTAAAAAATCCTTGTTATAATATTTATTTTTTTGACAAGCCTATTTTTATATGATATAATATTTCCAAACAGAAGATGAGGTGATTCAATGATAGGAAAAAGTGATCTTTCACAAATCAAGAAAGACATTGAAACCTGTATTGGTGAAAAAGTTCAGCTTAAAGCCAATAAGGGCAGGAAAAAAGCTTTTATCAGAGAAGGAATCCTTGAAAACACCTATCCCAGCATCTTCATAGTGAAGTTTGAAAACGATTATGAAGCAACCAGAAGGGTATCTTATAGCTATACCGACATACTTACAAAGGCTGTAGAGCTTATAGTATGTAAGGATAATAAAAAGATACAGGTTAGCTGATAGCGGTAGGGCAGAACGGGATTGGCGGGATACTAAGGAATATTAAACTATATACATTTGAGAGATTATGACTAATGTTTACTTTAAGGTAAAATTAAAGAAGCGGGAAATTATTTCCCGCTTCTTTAATTTTACCTTATTTTTTAGTAAAGTAATATTTTTTTTGCCTTTTCAATATATATTAACTAATAGTAAAAGCCCATTTTTAAATTAAGTTGGAGGAGGATTGAAAAATGTCACTTGAGCTTATAAGGGAAGAGGTAAGGGTTAGCAGATTAATTGGCAGTAATTCCACTCAGACGGTGATAGAGAATGATATAATTGTGCCCGATATAAAGCCTGACATAGCAAAAATAATTCTTTTGGACGGAAATGTTTATATAGGCGACACTGATGTTATGCAGGATAAAATACTGGTTAATGGAACGATACAATATAAGATACTTTACATTTCGGATAATGAGGAAGAAAATATAAAAAGCATAAACAGCAGCTCTAATTTTTCCTATGGACTGGATATAGATCATGCAAGGCCGGGAATGAAGGGAAGAGTTAAATGCGAGATAGAGCATATGGATTTTGATATTCTCAACGGAAGAAAGCTTAATGTTAAGGCTGTTGTCAAGGTGGCAGGAAAGGCGCTGGAGGAAACTGAGTACAGCGTAATAAATAATTTGATAGCAGAAGAGGATTTACAAATTTTAAAGGAGAGTATAAGGATAAATTGCTTCCTTGGTGATAACACAGAGGAATATTCAATGAGAGAGTCTCTTGAGGTTCCCTCAGATAAGCCTGCCATGTCGGAAATTTTAAGAAATGATATAAAAATAACGGGAAAGGAATATAAGGCTACTGACGGAAAAATAATTGCAAAGGGGGAGCTGAACATTTCCACCCTGTATGTAGGAGACGACGAGAGCAGGAGTATATGCTTTATGGAGCATCAGATGCCCTTTACTCAGTTTATAGATTTGCCTGAAATAAATGAGGATTGCGAATGCAGAGTTGAGTATGATATAAATGAGACTCTTTTTGACATGGCAGAGGACAGCGATGGAGAATTAAGGGTTCTGAATGCTGAAATAGGACTCAGAATATTTGCTGAGGGCTACGGCAAAAAAAATATAGAGGTTGTAGAGGATGCTTACAGCAGGTATTTTAAAATAGGCATGGAAAAAGAGCTGATTAAATCAGAGGAGACGTTCAGTGAAAATAAAAGCCAGATAATTCTTAAGGATACTATGCAAACGGAGGATGAGGATTCTGAGATAGGCGAAATATTTAGTGTTGTATCAAAGCCTGTAATTTCCGAGCTGACAATATCTGATGAAAAAGTAGTGATTGAGGGATCGGTTAACAATACAATACTGTATATTGGAGAGAACAACCCACAGGCTGTTTTTGCATGCACGAAGGAGGTACCGTTCAAGCACAGCGTGGATATAAGAGGTATAAAGCCTGAAATGCAGTGCGAAGCGGACGTTATAATAGACAATTGCAGCCATGGCTCTGTCTCTCAAAAGGAAGTGGAGCTGAGAGTAGTTATAGGAATGAACATCAGGGTAATTAATCAGACGCAGCTTTCCATTATTTCAAAGGCAAATGATTTCCCGATGGAGGACAGAGGCGTGGACACGCAGCCAAGTGTAGTGATTTATTTTACAAAGCCTGGGGATACACTGTGGAAAATTGCAAAGAAATACTGTACAACTGTGGATGATATTGAGAGAGTGAACAATATGGCAGATTATGAAGCCATTATACCCGGGCAGCAAATATTGATCCCAAGGAAAATATCGTAAGGGCCAAAAGCTACCTTTGTACTAAAAATTGATATTGTTTTAGTAAAAAGTGCCTGGAATTTAGAATTCAGGCACTTTTTATTGAAACGATATTGTTCTTTGTATATAATATACTTAATTATTTAATGATGTAAAAGCAGCTTGTAAATTGTTAAGAATAATTATATTGGACGGAGATATTTACGAAATGAATTCGATAGAGCTTGAGGCA
Source organism: Bacillota bacterium (assembly GCA_023390115.1). Classification (GTDB taxonomy): domain Bacteria; phylum Bacillota; class Clostridia; order Acetivibrionales; family DSM-27016; genus Anaerobacterium. The sequence goes on along the minus strand of JAEWDM010000035.1, from coordinate 51,772 downwards.
AGGGCTAAAATAAACCTGTCTCTCGATATAACAGGCAGGCGCGACGACGGCTACCATACCGTGAAAATGATTATGCAGACTGTTGCGCTGCACGACAGGGTAATGCTTGAGACGGTGCGTGAGGGAATAGAAATACAGTGCAACTGCAGGTGGGTTCCTTCAAACGAATCAAACATTGCATATAAAGCGGCAAAGCTGCTTATGGAGACTGCCGGCGTTAAAACAGGAGTTAAAATAGTAATTGATAAGAAAATACCTGTGGCGGCAGGATTGGCAGGAGGCAGCTCTGATGCCGCGGCAGTTTTAAAGGGGCTTAACACCTTGCTTGATATGGGGCTTTCCACCAATGAATTAATGCAGGTTGCAAAGCAGATAGGAGCTGACGTGCCGTACTGCATTTCGGGCGGAACAATGCTTGCCGAAGGGATAGGAGAGATCCTTACCGGTCTTTCTCCCTTGAAAGGTGTCGCTATTTTGTTGGTAAAGCCGAAAATAGGAGTGTCTACGGCGTGGGTCTACAGCAGGCTCGATTTAAGAAATATTTCCCGGCATCCTGACACCGATTTGTTGATATCTGCTATTAAAAACAGGGACTTGCACATGCTTTGCAAAAATACTCAAAATGTTTTGGAGACGGTCACAATACCAAAGTATGGAGTTATACAAAGGATAAAGAATATCTTGATGGAGCTTGGAGCCATAGGCAGCATGATGAGCGGAAGCGGCCCCACTGTTTTTGGGATATTTAAGAATGCCAGGGCTGCTGAAACGGCCTACAGGCATGTTAGAAAGTTTAATTGGGAGTGTATATTGACATCTACGTATTAAAGGTGCTTAGGTGAGTATTAGAAACACAAAGAAAAAAAGTAACAGCTATGACAGCTTTACAAAGGAGAGATACGTATGGCAGGAAAACTTTCAAAGGTAAATTTAAATGATTACAAGCCTTTAAGGGAAGTTATTTTTAATACTTTAAGAGAAGCAATTATAGTTGGCGAGCTAAGGCCCGGAGAGCGGCTCATGGAGGTGCAGCTTGCCGATAAAATGGGAGTGAGCCGTACTCCGGTACGGGAGGCTATAAGAAAGCTTGAGCTGGAGGGCCTGGTAAATATGGTCCCAAGGAAGGGAGCTCAGGTTGCGGACCTGTCTGTCAAGGACATAATGAATGTTCTGGAGGTAAGAGCCTCGCTGGACGGATTGGCAACAGCTCTGTCCGCTCAGAGAATTACGGATGATGAAATTAAGGAGCTAAAGCATGTACTTTCCCAGTTCATAAATAATGTTGAGAAGGAAAACCTTCCCGGGATCATAAAAAAGGATGTTGAGTTTCATGACATAATTTACCGATCATCAAGAAATGAGAAGCTTATACAAATATCCAACAATTTAAGGGAGCAGGTTCACAGGTTCAGAGTTATATACCTTAAGGACTATATAAGCACAAAGGATATAATGAACGAGCATATGGAGATATATGACGCTATAGCGTCTAAAGACCCACAGGAGGCTTTGGGCCTGGCTCAGAAGCATATAAAGAATCAAGAGGTTACTATAGTGAATTCAATAAAAAAGAATAATCTGACTTAAAAAAAGGGGAGAATGTAAGATAAAGATACATATCTCCCTCCTTTAATACTACTGTATTACCTCATACCCTATAGAGGAAACATTTTTTCTGATTTCCTCAGGATTTATGTCACGAGGCTCATAATCTACGTTTACAGTTTTAGTCTTTAAATCTACGGAAACAGTATTTACTCCCTTGACGCCTTTAAGACTCTGCTGTATCTTATTTGAGCAAATGCTGCAGGTTATTGAGGGAACGTTAAAAGTGGTTGTTTCCATTAAAAGGCCTCCTTATTTTAAGCTTTATGACAGTTAGTATTATTCCTTTGCGGCATAAAAAATATTATCAAACGTAAAAATATATTTATATTGACGAAACGTAGAGTATTACATTATAATCTATATTGTTTGATACTGCGATTTGGGTTTTTTGATGTAATAAGTTATATACTATAAATAAGAATTCTGTTAAGAGGCGGGTTTTGTTAAATATGTGGTATGATGAGTTTTTAAGCAAATATAAGGCGGGTATTTCCCATGAGTTTCTCTTGTACTTTAATGTAAGGGACGTGGTAGACAATTACAGGCATATGGACCGTTTTTTGTATGAGGAGTTTGTTAAAGCACGGGGCTTTGCAATAGTGGCATTTTATGATATTTCAAGAGGACTCACCTTCGCAGACCCGGGCATGGAGAAAGAGTTTAACAAAATAACCTCAAATGAGGCTTCTAATTTGCTGCACTCTCTTCCGTCAAAAATATTTCCATATATAGACATGGCTATAAGAAGCACCAAAATGATTTTATTTTTAAATCATGCCGAGAAGATCATCCCTGCGGTAGATATAGGAAGCATGTCTTTAGAGGAACGCGCGGCATTGATATGGATTTGCGAGTGGTCTGTGGACGGCAAGGTATCTTCCGTAGGAAGCACTATAATAATGCTGGCGGACAATCTTGCGGATGTCAGCAAGGAGACCCTTAAATCATCCTATAGGATAGAGCCTGTGCTTGTGGAGCTTCCCGGAGAAGATGAAAGAAAAGAGTACATTGAATTCCTTCTAAAAGATAATAATATAAAAACAGATATTTCGGTAGAAGAATTTGCAAAGCTTTCGTCAGGCTTAAGTAAAAAATCCATAAAGGATATCAAGCTTAAGGCGGAGGCTGAGGATGTGCCTGTGAGCTTTGAATTTATTAAGGAGAAGAAGCATTCGGTCCTTAAAAAGGAATACGGAGATGTTCTGGAATTTATTTATCCTGAGATAGGCTTTGAAGATATCGGGGGGATGGACAGGGCAAAAAGATATCTTATGAAGAATATTATAGAGCCTGTAAGGAAAGGAGATTTGAGAAGGGTTCCGATGGGCATACTGCTTTGCGGGCCGTCAGGGACGGGAAAGACGCTCCTGGTAAATGCTCTTGCAAAATCCAGCGGTTTCAATTGTGTGAAGATAGATATGTCAAGAATTTTAGGGCAGTATGTAGGTGAAAGCGAAAAGAATTTTAAAAAATGCCTGCTGGGGGCACAATCTCAGCAGCCTGTAATTGTATTTGTAGACGAAATTGACACTGCCTTCAGAAGAGGCGAAAGCGGTGACAGCGGGGTGGGCAGAAATATTTTCAGCGAATTTTTGCAGTTCACGGGAAATACAAATAATAGGGGAAAGGTAATTTTTATTGCCGCCACAAACAGGCCGGATCTTCTTGATGCAGCATTAAAAAGGGCCGGAAGGTTTGATAAAAAGATACCTGTTCTGCTGCCTGAGGTAGAAGAGAGAGCTGAAATATTTAAGATAATGATAGGCAAGTATGGTTTTGAAACCGACATAGACGGTTTTATGCCATTCGCTGAAAAAAGTGAAAGCTATACCGGGGCTGAAATTGAGACGGTAGTAAGAAAGGCGTATGAGCTGGCAAATGAAGACGGGTGTGACGGATGTGTGCTTACGGGAAATATATTGGAGAAGGCAATAGACAGGTGCAGGCCAAGCACTCAGGAGGTTGAGTTCATGACTATGCTGGCAATAAAGGAATGTGACGATAAGGATTTGCTTCCCGACAGGTATAAAAAATGGCTGGACAACAGGGATGCTCTTGATATGGCAGAGGGCTGAAAAATATCAGACATGGAAATAAAAATCACGTATAATATATATTATATAGTAATTTTTTGTTTACAAGATGTCTTATTTATAATAAATTAATATTTATAAGAATATATAAATGGGAGGCAATGCTCTATGGGTTTATTTAGCAGATTGGGTTCCGTGATAAGAGGCTTTTTCGGGCTGTTTATAGGAGGGGTTGAGGAAAGAAATCCCGAGGCCCTTTTTGAGGATATTAAAAATCAGATTGACAGGGCGAGAAAAGAGGCAGAAAAGCAAATTATAGAGATCCAAACCAATGCCGAGCTGATAAAAATTGAGATGAAGAACGCTGAGAAGAGCTTGCTTACTATAAAGGCAAGGGTAGAGGCGGCCCAGAGACAGGGAGACAAGGATGTGCTTGTGGAGCTCCTGATGCAGGAGGAGGAGTATCAGACGGTGTTTGATACCCATAAGGCAACCTATGACAACGCTATGGCTGAGGTTGCAAAAATCCGTGACGACTATAAGATATTTGAATCTGAGATGACCTCCAAGCTTAACGAGCTCAGAACATTAAAATCTCAGGCAAAAATGGCAGCCTTAAGAGAAAACATAAATTCCGTAAATGCTAAATACAGTTCTAAAAACAGCACTGTAGGCAGTGTCAATGAAAGCATGGACAGGGCCAGAGATGTTGTAAACAGGAAGACTGCGAGGGCAAACGCCATAGAATCGCTAAATGACGATAATATGGATATGAAGCTTAAAAGGCTGGATATGAACTCCGCAAGGGACCGGGCACGTGCAAGGGCGGAGGCTATGCTGGGAAGCGAGCAGGGCTTTGAGGTTAAGGAAAAGATTAATAATAAGACTACAAATTAATTTAAAGAGGGTAATATGAAATTTAGAATGGTGCTGAGTGCAGTTTTTAAATTTAAAAATCTTGGATGGATGTTCTTGCTTTTAGTTGCGTCTGCTATTGCAGTAGGCATGCTTAACGAATGGAACCTATTCGGGCTGACGGGCTTGGTTGACCCCGCATCTCCTGCGGCCTATCTTCCCGCGATGGTTATATACCTTGGTATTATTGCAAAGACCCTTTTAAGCGAGGAGTTTCACCGGGAGTTCAACCGCAGGGAGAAGAAACGGGAGATACAGGACTTAAATTATAAATGCTTAAAGCTTGCCAATGAAGCAAAGAGACATACCAATGCGGCCTATATGCAGAAGCTGAGAAGGGTTATGGACGATAAAAAGGATATAGTTGAATCCTTTTTCAGAGGAGAGCATAGCTATATAAAAGAAAAAATAGTAGAGCAAACCTTGAATCTCATAATTGCTTATATAAAGCTGCTTGTTAATTTCTGCATAAGAAGCAAGGAGCTTGGAGAGATGGATATAAGCACTATAGCCGACAGAATTAACGCAAATGCCCGCAAGCTTAATTTTACAAAGGATCCTCATATAAAGGAAGACGTGAAAAACCTCATAGAAATGGATGAAAAGATAATAAACAGGCTGAAGGAGGAAAAGAAGGAACTGGAAAGAATCAGTGCCAAGCTTGACTATATGGAAAGCACGGTAAATATGTTTAAGCACCAGGCAATATCAAGCATTGAGTCGGAGGAAATGGTAGAAAAGCTGCAAACGGCTGTAAATGAGGCAAAAGCGCTTGATAACGTTCTGGAGGAGAGGCGCAGAAATAAAATTAATTTATAAAATCAATTCTTATTAAGGTAAAAGAAAATGGCTTAATTATTAAGCCTTTTTTTGTATAATAAAAGGGAAAAAGTATTTTATGTCGAATAATTAAGTTAATGGGGATTTTTTGCAAGAACAAATTACTCTATTATAAGAGTGAGTGGGGTTTAAGATGAGGCATGATATTATTTTTTCATCTGATTACATACTGATTACAAAAAGGCAGGATGACTTTTATATTGAATCCTTTAAGAGAGGAATGTCGGTTGAAGATTTTAACAGGCTTATGCTTGAGCATAACAATATTAAGATCATAAGCTTTATTGCTGTAAAAAATGCACTTCTGTTTGCGCCCAAGCCTCCCGTAAAGTTTGGGGAGCTGAGGGAGAGAGTGGCTGTCGAGGTTTCCAGTGATGAATTGAAGGCCTATATAACTCTGTGTGTAAGAGAAGATGAGCTTCAAAACGAAAAGAGAATAAATCTCATAAAGGAAATTATAGCTAAATTAGGAGAGAATGGCGTAATATTCGGTGTAAAGCATGACGTATTGCTGAAGCGCCTGGAGAATGGCAAAAAGATACTGATTGCCGAAGGAGTAGCCCCTGAAAACGGAGCTGATTCGGTAATAAAAATGTATGAGATGAAAGAGCCTAAGCCGGAGGTAAAGGAAGACGGGAATGTCGACCATTATGAGCTTAACCTTATAAATAAGGTACATTCCGGGGATTGGTTGGGTGAAAGAAGAGATCCCACTCCGGGTACATCCGGAAAGTCGGTCAGAGGAAATACTCTGCTTGCAATGGAAGGCAAAAAATATCCTCTTTTTTACGATAAAAAAACAGTTAAAGAGGCATATGAGAACAATGTTTCGACACTGTATGCATTAGTGGATGGTGCGGTCAATTACTCGGGGGACAGGATAGGAGTGTCAAACCATCTTGAAATAACCGGCAATGTAGACTTTAAAACAGGAAATATTGACTTTGACGGCTTTTTAACCATAAAGGGTTCTATAGAAGATAACTTTTCGGTGACTGCAAACAGAGATGTGGAGATTCTTGGAGATTATGGCGTCGGGAGCGTAAGAGAGATAATAAGCCGAGAGGGCAGTGTTTTTATAAAGGGTGGTATTGTAGGTAAGAATAAGGCGGTTGTTAAATCAAAAAAGGATATTTATACAAAATACATTTCGGATGCAACAATTGTTTGCGACGGAAGCGTGCATATAGGATTTTACTGCCTTAACAGCAACATTATAGCAAAGGAAGTAATTCTTGATTCGCCTAAGGGACAAATAATAGGGGGAAATATTGAGGCTGAAATCAAGGTGGTATCATCAATTATAGGTTCCCCGGGTGAGAAGCGTACTTCTATTTGTGTTAAGGGCTTTGACAGAAATGATTTAAAGGATAAGCTGGAGAAGTCCATACGGGATATTGAGGCTTCTAAAAGCTGCTTAAGCAGGTACAAGCAGGAAATGTCAATATATTCGAACTCCTCAAATCTCACAAGGGAGCAAAGTGTAATGTGGGATAATCTGAGAGAGAAATACAACAGTGCAAGAGATAAGCTTAAGCTTCTGGAGGATGAGAAAAGGGTTTTTATTAATTATTTGAAGACTCATGGAGAAGGAGAAATTTGCATACTTAAAAAGGCCTATCCCGGCACTGTAATTGAAATCAACAGAATCACAAAGGAGTTGAACAAGGTTACCTTAAGTACATGCTTTTATGTTCATAACGGGATATTAAAGGAGCTTTGATATGTTTATTTGAAAAGGAATAATCTTAAAAAACTTCTTGGGTGCAGGATTTTTAAGGGGGAAGGTTAATGGAATACGAATCTATCCTTGATAGAATTGAAGAGCAAAAGAAGGTCGAGGATTTATCGGTAAAATTATTCAGATATGCGGGATTGATACAGGCTATTGAGTTCTTTTCACAAAAGCTGAATTTTGAGCAGATAATAGAAGCGGGCTTCGATTTTGTTAATGAGCTTCTTACTATAGGAAGGTCGGCTGTTTTTGTGCTGGAGGGAGACAGCTACGTTTTAAGAAAGATTAAGGGCTTTGATAATGCCGTTACTACCATAAAAAGCAATGAAAAGCTGGAAAGCTTTGCCTTGTTGAATGGCAGCCTTATATTTGACAAAGCCTTGCTTAAAGAATTTTTTGATGAGGAAATACTGGATGCGTACAGTATTTCTGTTTTTATGCCGTTAATAATTGAGAGCACGCTGTTTGGATTTATATTTATATCTAATAAAACCACAGGCACTTTAAACGATGAAGACTACATAATATCTGAGGCGTTGATAAAGCTTTTAAATAATGCTCTTGAAAACTACAGGCGCTATGAGCAGCTTCAGAAGGCCAATCGGGAGCTGGATGAGAAAATATTCAACCTTTTTGCAATAAACCAGTCGTCAAAGGCGCTCTTAAGCGAGCTGAGCCTTAATTCTCTCTACAGCTTGTCGGTAGATGTTTTTTCCGAGCTGACACAAAACAGCATTACCGGCTTTATTTTGTACGACGAGAAAAGTGAAAAGCATGTTTTAAGGGCATTTAAGGACATCTGCTATACCGACATGGATGCACAAATAAGCCTTACCTTTAACAAGGGGGCGAGGATAGATGCAAACAAGGTAATTATAAAGCTTCGCGAGGAGCGGGACGCACAGTATTTTAGCGATCTTTTCATTGAGGGATCAGAGCTGCTTGCTCCTTTAAGGCCCAATTATATAATACTGCTCATAAAGAACAACACAATAGCAGGGTTTGTAACACTGGGGCAGTCAATAACGGGCACGGAATATAAGGATAGCATGTTTGAGCTCATAGAAAGCCTTGCGTCCTCAACATACATTGCTCTCTCAAATGCCATGCTGTTTAAGCAGGTGAACGAGCAGAAGGAGATGATTCAGGGCAAGCTGGACAAGCTGACCTCTTTAAACAACCTCATGAAAAACATAAACAGCTCTCTTGATGTCGATACACTTATAGATATTACGTTAAAAACCCTTGAGGTGTCATTTTTTGTAGAAAAAGCTATATTTGCTCTATATGACGGAGAAAAGAAAGTCTTTAACCTTTGCAGAACTCTGAACATAGAAACCCGGAAAAAAGAGATTGCTGTAAACCGGAACTGGAAAAGAGTTATGGAGGGCGACAGAATACACCAGGTGGGTGAAGCGGCAGCGTTTGATTATCTGGGAGAGGAGCTTGCATCTGATATAGATGTAAGCCCGGGAATAGTAATTTTCCCTATATATGTAGACAGGGTAGAGATTGAAGTTCTGGGAGCACTAATTGTGTTTAAATACAAAAATACCGCTATTGATGATGTCGAAAACATGATTACCTTGGAGACTGTTGCAGGGCATATTGCACCCGCTATAAGCAACCTCTTTACAATTGAGGCTCAAAAGAAGTTTTTACTGCCTAATTATACCGAGCTTTTCAAAAAGGACTTAACGGAAGGAATAGAAGAGGCCTTTGAGGTATTAAATAAGCTGGAGGTGTTTTATATATCCGATAAAAGAGATCTTCTTTTTAAGGATAATGCCGTGATTGACAGGCTGAAAGGCAGCTTTAGGAAGGTATATCCCTTTACGGAAAACAATATTTTTATAATTAATATGTATGAAGCCGATGCCGGGCAAAAAATAGAGTTGATAACAGGCACGGAGGATATTGCTGTCAGGAAGATGGTTCTGGGAAAGGACTTTAATAACCTTCAGGAGTTTTTAGCATTGTTCTAAAGAATAAAGCGGTATAAAAAATGCCAGCAGGGAGGTGTTTTTTTCAGGGGTGAAAAGTGTAAAATTTCTTCATTGTGCGGACGTGCATCTTGACGCTCCGTTTACCTCTTTGGCAAGCTATGAAAAAGCGCAATTAAGACAGAGGGATTTAAAAGAGGTATTTAAAAGGATAATTGACGCGGCAAGGGACGAGAATGTGGATATGCTGCTGGTAAGCGGGGATCTTTACGAGCATAACTATATAAAAAAATCCACTATAGAGCTTATTAATGATGCTTTTAACAGTATAAGGCATATAAAGGTCTTTATAGCTCCGGGCAACCATGATCCTTATATCCCCGGCTGTTACTATGAAAAATTTAAGTGGAGCGATAATGTTTACATATTGGCGGGAGAAAGCTCCTGCGTAAAGCTTCATGATATGGGGGTTTGTATATATGGTGCGGGCTTTGGCGGCTTTTATGAGGAACAGCCGCTGATTTCCGGAATAGGCCCTGTGGATGAAGGCTGTATAAACATTCTTTTAACTCATGGAACTGTGGATATGAATTTTAAAGCCTCTGTATATAATCCAATGTCGGGGCATGATCTGGCGGCATTAAATATGGACTATATAGCTCTTGGACATTTTCACAACAGGATGGAGAATATAGGCGGGCACGGCTTGGTATACAATCCCGGAAGCCCTGAAGCACTTGGATTTGATGAGCCAGGGGAGCATGGGGCTTTTGTAGGAAGTATATGCAAGGGCAATGAAAAGTCAAGTAAGCTTGATTTGAGGTTTTTAACGCTTGGGAAAAGGTTTTATGAACAAAAGGACATCAATATAAGCGGGTGTTACAGCGAGCAGCAGGTTATATCAAAAATTGAGGATGCAATATGCCTGTGCCCTGCCGGCAGGCCCGGTGAAAAAAAACCTTGCGACGGAAGATATTCCGACGGATTGTATTCCGTAACGCTAAGGGGGGCCGTCGGAGACTTTAAGTGGGTTAAGACAGAGCTTATAGAAGACTATTTCCGGGATAAGCTGTTCTTTTTAAAGCTGGCGAATGAGGCAGGCACGGATTATAATATAGAGGAAATAATAAATGAGCCCGGGCTTAGAGGGCTGTTTGTGCGCAAGATCCTTAACCTGATGGACGAGGCTCGAGGGAGCCGCGACAGAGAGCTTTTGCAGAAGGCCATGTATTACGGCCTTGAAGCACTGGAAAAGGGCAGGGTCGAGATTGACTAGCCCTTGCATTCCCGAAGAGAGCCTGTTACAGTGTGTTATACAGGGGCAGTTTTAATGGGGGAGCTATGAGGATAGAAAATCTTGAAATAAAAGGCTTCGGAAAATTGAGAAACAGGAGACTGGAGCTTAACCCGGGGCTGAATGTAATTTTTGGAGCTAATGAATCGGGAAAGACTTCTCTTCAGTGCTTTATAAGATCAATGCTTTTTGGAATTAAGGGGGGAAAGGGGACAAAGGACGGAAGGCCCTCGCCTCTTAAAATGTATAAGCCGTGGAGCGCAAATGAGTTTTCAGGCATTATGGAATATGTACTTGACAACGGCGAAAGGTATAGAGTGGGAAGAAGCTTTGCAAACAATTCGGTACGAATATTTGATTCTTTTTTCAATGACATCACAGACACCTTTCAGGTTGGTAAGGATAAAAGACCGAGGTTTGCGGAAAAGCACCTGGGGATGAATGAGGCATGCTTTAATAAAACCGTGTTTATAGGGCAAATGGATGCGAGGATAGGAGAGGATGGCGGCAGGGAGCTTTTAAGCAGGCTTACAAATATAGCTCATACCGGCTATGAGGATATTTCCTTTAAAAGAGCAAGTGAAGCGTTAAAGGATGCCTTAAAAAACCATGTGGGTACTGATAAAACCTCTACACGCCCGCTGGACAGAATTTCTTCAAGGCTTTCGGAGCTGAATTCAATACGCAGTCAGTTACTGGAAAAAAGTGTTTTGCTGAATAAAACAAAAAGCTGTTTGGACGAGGCTGAGGCTGCTAAAAAAGAGTTGGAAAAGAAAGAGGCTTTTTTAAGGAGTCTTAAAGAGCTGCTCGGATTTTATTTGGAGCTTGAAAGGTGTATAAGCTTAAAAACGGGATTGGAGCAGGCTCTGGAAGGCATGGACGGATATGAAAAGGAGCTCCGAAGCGTTTCTCTTTGCATGGAGGAATACAATAGTATAATATCCGGATTTTCAGAAATACATGCGCTCGGAAATGATGGTATGGACAGGCTGGATGAAGACTATAACAGCCTTCTGGGGGTTGAGGCCGTTATACGGAGGCTTAACGGGGAAATAGACCGGAAGAGACGGGAGGAGGGCAAGGCGGGCAGCTTGACACAGGCCTCGATGAACTTTAGAAACGCACAGCATGATGACGAAAGCGGCATAGTAAACGCTGAGAACAGAATAATAACACTCAGGGATGAAATTGAGTCTATGGAAAAGGATAAAAATAAAGGCAGCATTGAGGTTATTAATGAGAAAATCAGAAATATGCAGTCAGGCCAGAGAGCCTATGCCATAACAACGGGTGCTTTGGCGGCGTTGTGTGCGATAAGTTTTTCAGCGGGCTTTATAAAGGACTCCGCGGCAGCAGTGGCAGCAGGCTTTGTATGGCTTGTGTCTGCCGCCGTGGCCTTTTTTGTAAGAAGTAAAGGAGCGGCAGAGCTGAGTAAGCTTAGGGATCAAAAAAGATCTGCTTTTATAAATGAAAGCAGGTTATCTGAAGATATTAATAAAAAGAGGGAGCTTCTGCAAATGCTTCTTAAAAAAGCACATGCCGATACGGTAGAGGACTTTCTCAAAAAAAGGGTGCTTTATGAGGGGGAGGTAAGACGACAGGAGCATTTGAAGCTCGATTTAACCAGGCTTGAGGGGGAGCTCCAGGAAAATATGAGCATGAGGCATGTGCTTAAAAGTAAAATTGAGGCTGTGCTTAACTGTTCGGGAATAGCAAGCGGGTGCGGCGGACAGCTTTCGCAGGAGGATATTAAAGCCTTCCGGCACTCGGTAAGAAAATATAATGAAGCCAAAGCGGAAATGAGCTATGTCCTGAAGAGAGATAATGAGCTGCGGCGGGGACTGGATACATATTTAAAAAATGCCAGTGCATTGTGCGGAGAGAATGTTAACAGCAGGCAAAGCATAGAGAGCAAAATTTTAAGTGCGTCGGAGAAAATAAATCACCTTGAAAAAAAGGCAGAGGAGGCTTCAGCGGAAGTTGAACAGCTTTTTCTGCACGAGGCTGTAAGAGCTTTATATTCCGGTATATATAATGACTTTAAAGTATTAAAGAGCGCCGGAGCGGATATCGGGGCTGCAGGGCTTGAGGAATTACTGGAAAAAGATCGTGTTAAAACATGCGGGGAGCTGGAGGAGGCCTCGCTAAGTATAAGGGAGTACGAAACCCTTATTAAGGGCATGGAGGAAGCTGCTCCGGCTTTGCAAAATATTGGTGCTGAAATAGAAGAGCTGGAAGCGCAAAAGGCCAAGCTTGAGGACATAAATGCTTCATTAAAAATGGCTGCAGATGTTCTTTCTGAGGCAAGCATAGAGCTGCAAAGAGACTTTGTACCTGCTTTGAACAAAAAGCTTGGAGATAATATAAGCAGTATAACGGCAGGAAAATACATCGATCTCAGAGCCGACGCTTCACTGCTTTTAAAGGCTATAGCGCCTGAAACGGGAGAGGTTGTGCCTGCTGTGGCGTTAAGCGGAGGTACTGTAGACCAGATGTACCTTGCACTCAGGATTTCTGCCGCTCAGCTTATTGCTAAAGACGGCGAGAATGTGCCTTTCATTATGGATGAGATATTTGCACAGTATGACGATAAAAGGACAGCAGAAGCATTTAATTTTTTATATGGGCTGTCGCGAGGGAGGCAGGTATTGTTATTCACGTGCAAAAGCAGGGAGGTAGAGCTTGCAAGACAAATATGCAGTGAAATTAACGTTATAGAGCTGTGATAGAAAAAAGACAGAACAAATATGCATAAGGAAGGCCTTCCTGTGCATATTTTTTTGTGCGCAAACAAAAAATATCTGCATGGGTAACAATTGAGAGAGGAGGAAGGAATGCTTGAAAAGGGTGAAGATTCTGTCGATTGTCCTTGCAGCAGCCTTTGTAATAATTAGCACGATTGCTTATAACAAACCCTTTTATGCCGAAGGAAACGGCATAGGAGATGAGCAGCTGTTAGCCAGAGCCATAAACGGAGAGGCCAGAGGCGAACCCTATGAGGGACAGGTTGCCGTGGGCGCCGTAATTCTGAACAGGACAAGGGATGCGGCCTTTCCTAAAAGCATAGCAGGAGTAATATACCAACCGGGGGCTTTTACAGCGGTGAGCGATGGGCAGATAAATGTTCCTATCGACAGCGGTTCATCGGTAGTAAGGGCGGCGAGGGATGCTTTAAATGGATGGGACCCGACAAACGGCTGCATATATTATTGGAATCCAGCCACTGCTACCAGCAGCTGGATTTGGAGCAGACAGGTGGTTACAAAAATAGGCAAGCATAATTTTGCAAAGTAAAGTGCTGTGTAAGGCAAAGAAACTATTTGGAATAAATTCACGGAGGTGGGAATTTGGGCTTGAGAGAAAAGCTGTTAGACTTTAAACAAAGGCTGTCCGACAGGAAAATGTACAGTGTTGTTATTATTGCTATCGCAATAGTCGCCATATGGGGAATATACCAGTACAAGCGTGCTGCCGATCTGACGCAGCATATTAATAACCAGTACAACAGAGCTTTTTACGACATGGTGGGATATGTAAATAATGTGGATGTGCTGCTGATAAAATCGCTTATATCATCTTCTCCGGCAAAGACAGCATCCACACTTCAGGAGGCGTGGAGACAGGCTAACCTTGCACAGGAGAATCTTGGGCAGCTCCCTGTTTCTCAGCAGGTACTGGCTAATACGTCAAAGTTTCTCACTCAGGTGGGGGACCTTTCTTACTCTCTGAATAATCAGAACATGCAGGGAAAGGCTCTGACGGAGGATCAGTATAAAACTATTGAAAGCCTGTACGGATATGCTTCAACTCTTGGTAAAAGCTTAAACGAGCTTCAGACGCAGATTACCTCGGGAAGGATAAAATGGGGTGAATTAGCACAGAAGGGAACTCCGTTTTTTAAAAAAGCCTCTGCCGAGATGCCCTCAAAGCAGTTTGAGAATATAGATAAAACCTTTCAGGACTATCCTACGCTGATTTATGACGGGCCTTTTTCAGATCATCTTGCAAAGACTGAATTAAAGGGCCTGACAGGTGATGCAATAAGCGTAGAGGAGGGGAAAAAACGCGTAATGAAGCTGTTTGACGGAAATAAATCTGCGGTTGTTGAGGAAAACGGCAAAAATGATTCTCCTCCTATTAAAACTTACAGCTACAAGGTAACATTTAAAAATGCCGACAAGGACCAGACTGCTATCGTAGATATAACACAAAAGGGAGGGCACTTATATCAGATGCTCTATAACAAGCCTGTGGCAAATGCAAAAATAGATGTGGATCAGGCAAAGGCCATGGGGAAAAAATTTCTGGATGAAAATGGCTATAAGAATATGAAGGATACCTATTATCTGAAGGAAGACAACACGGCGGTAATAAATTATGCCTATGAGCAGGATGGTGTTGTCGTATATCCCGATTTGATAAAGGTTAAAATTTCTCTGGACGATGGAGAGGTTTTGGGCTTTGAGAGCAGGGGATATCTTTCATCGCACTCGGAGAGGAAAATCCCGAAGCCCAAGGTCAGCGAGGAGGAGGCAAGAAAGCTTATAAATCCCAAGGTAAAGGTTCTGAGCTCAGGCTTTGCAATGATACCCACAGAATATAAGACTGAGATATATACCTATGAGTTCAAAGGAAAGCTTAACGGAAGAGATTTTCTTGTATATATAAACGCGGAAACAGGCAGAGAAGAGAATGTGCTTATGATACTGGAGACGCCTGGAGGGATTCTCACAATATAGCCTTAAAATATTAAAATGCAATAAAAACCGGCTATTTAAGTCCGGCTTTTTATTGCATATATTTTTGTATAACGGTATTATAGAATTAAGGAAATTTACCTTTCCTTATATTAAGCAATGTTTTCTAAAATAGTTTGAGGGGGTAAAAGGTGGATAAAGATGCCTATACAAACAACATCTATCTATCCGCAGAAGGGCTTTATGGACGGCAATTCCGCAGGCCAAGCATAGCTCAGGCAGCACTTTTGTATTCTGCAGCGGTTGTACTGCTGCTGTATGTAGGATTTAAGGCTCAGAATGCCAGCCAGTATCCGGGGCTTTTGATAACTGAGTTTTTGCTTATACTTGCACCGTCTCTTGCTCTTTTGCTCATAGGAAGGTATGACTTTAAAAATGTGCTAAGGATAAACAGAATAAGCCTTCTTAACCTTTTTATTATACTGTGCATTATGGGAGCCGCGCTGCCTGTAGTGGGATTTTTAAACATGGTTAACCTGTTTATAATTGAAGCCGTATTTGGAAGGGTTGTGCTGCCGGATATTCCTGTGGCTTCCAATGGGACGGAGCTGCTTATAAATATTTTAATCATAGGCGGCTCCGCGGGTATTTGTGAAGAAATTATGTTCAGGGGTGTTATACAGAGGGGGATGGAAAGGCTTGGAGCCATAAAAGCCATTTTAATCACAGCTTTTTTATTTGGGCTGGTGCATCTTGATTTTCAAAGATTTCTAGGAACCTTTGTGCTTGGGGCACTAATAGGATTTATAGTATACAGAACCAACTCAATATTTGGAGGCATATTCGCACATTTTGCAAACAATTCTATCGCAGTAATCGCATCTTATGCCGCAACGCGCATAAATGAGCTTGTAAAATCGATGGGGGAAGATCAGCTTACCGCAGAAACGGATAAATACCTGTCCAGCCTGGCAGGCATGCCATTTGAACAGCTTATAGGAGTAATAATTGCCTGGGGATTTATATTTATGTCCTGCGCGGCAGTACTGACAGGACTTATTGTAGCTCTCATAAGAACCACAGGGCAAGAGGTCCGGCCTGTGGTAAAAGAAAGCTCAGCAAGAGGAAGAGTGGGATTGCTGTGGGCTTTGCCGGGAATTCTCCTCACAGCGGCAATTTATTTTGCTCAAGGGCTGAAGCTGAGTGATCCGTCCAATGCGCTTGCCGACAGAATATTAAGTATTTTGAGGCTTTAGATAAGCGAGTCGGCGAGTATTTCTTCTTATATCGTCTCCTATGAACATAAGCCTGTCAAAGCAGCCTATAATGCGCGAGGAAACCCTTTCGGTATAGTATTCGTCAAGCTTTCTTGCACCTATATTTGTAGAAATTATCGTTTTGCAGGGGAAGCTAAGATTGTTCATCTGGCGGGTATTAATTATTGTGAGCAGCTCGGCATATCTTGCGGCAGTCTGAGACTCCGTGCCGAGGTCATCAATTATGAGAAGATCCACTTCAAAAATACTGCTGTAATTGCTGTCCTCAAAATCGTCCTCCTTATAGGCCTTCATTTTGAACTCGGCAATAGTGTTAAAAAGCACCGGCGCGGTCTGATACAGGACTGTGTGCCCTTTTTTCATAAGCTCCAGGGCTATGCAGTTGGACATAAAGGTTTTGCCTACTCCCGTCGGGCCGCTGAAAAAGAGATTTTTTTCATCAGGAGAATTAAAATTTTCTATAAAGCTTAAGCATCTTTTTTTAATATTCAATATGTTTTCCCTTGGGGAGATTTTTAAGCCGTACCTGCTTTCATCCGAAGTGTCAGGATATACATGCTCATTGAAGGCGGAAAAATTCTCTTTTTGGACCAGCCTGAGGTTTGACTGGCTATATATGGCGTTTATCAGCAATTGCTTATAGCAGGAACATTTCTCTGCTCCCGACGGATTTTCGATAAAGCCTGTATCCCTGCACTTGGGACAGGTGTAAGCAATTTCAAGGTGATCCGCGTTATAGCCATGCTTCAAAAGCAGGGCCTCTCTTTTAGCCTTCAGGGTGTGCAGAGTTTTGGTGAATTCCTCAAGCAGCTCCCTTTTTGCGCTATTTTCAAGAAGCAGCATTCTATTGTATTTGATACCGGAAAGATTAATTTCCCTGTCTATTTCCTCAAGGCCGGGTACAAGCAGATAGGCCTGTGACTTTTTAGCCATAAGCTTGTCAAAGGCTGCCCTTTGCCTGTCGTCGTATTCCTTTTTAATGGACTGATAAATGTGCCTGTTCATATGTATCTCCAGTACAATTATTTTTCGCTTGCAGCATTGTTAAAAAAGTTATTATAGTAATCATCGTCATGCTTTCTCTGCTCAAAATTGTCTCTCTGAGGAATAGCCTGACTTTTTACCTGAGCTTTAGGAGGCTGCTGTTTTTTGCCTTTTTCATAGGCAATGATCTCATCCCTGTTCCGCAAGCCTCTTTCATACCAATCTGTAAGTATTGCATGAATATACTTGAAGTTCGGGTTAGTCTTGGCGGTGGTTTTTTTAAGCGACAGGTCAATGACTTCAATTGCATATTTATAATCAACCACCCATTTTTCAACATACTCTTCTTCATATTCGGTAAGGTTTCTGCCAAGCTTAAGCTTTTTTATTATGCTGTTTCGTATATCCTTTATTTTCTGATATTCAATAAAATACTTGTCCAGATCAAAGCTGTTCTTAATGTTCTTACTGTGCCAGTTGTCCGCAACCTTCATTATGTAGTTTTTTGAGAGCCCCTTATGGTCATAGCAGTGCTGAAAAAGAGCGTACATTACGTCTTCCTCAAACGTATACTTATCAAACCATGCATCCAGATCGGTGTACCAGGACGGAGACATGACCCCCTGAAAAAAGGAGTTGTTTATTGCGGTAATAATCCTGTTCCGCTTCTTATTTCTTTCAGAGCTGAGAGCGGCCTCCTCAGGGGTCGAGGTTGTCTTGAGCCTGTACAGCTTATTTATCTCCTTCTCCTTGAGATCGGCTATCACGATTCCATCGTTTGTACGGTCTATTACTCCTATGCTCTCAAGGAACGTGAAGGCGCTCTTTACCTTGTGTATGTCTATTTCCAGCTTTTTGCACACCTCTTCAGTAGAAGCGCTTTTATTGTGCTTGCTTAAAAAAAGGCAATACATATAGACCTTTACAAAATCCGAGTCCATAGAGGGCATGTACTCGGTAATAAAGATATCCGGGACCATTGTATCTGAGTACAGCATTGATTTGTACGATTCAAAAAACATATATTCCTACCTTTCAAGGGGCTTGTTATACATAGCAGTGCTTGTAAAAAGCATTGTCTATTTTTACTAAAATTATATCATATAAGATTGCCCCATTACAAAATGAATAAACATCAAAAACATGTTGCCGGGATATTATTGCTGGTTATTTCTGCACTTTTTTTGAATTATCGGGGCAATGTAAGGATTAAAAGATAATAGCAAAAATATAGCACATTTCAGATACGTCCGACAAACAAAAGGCAAAGAAACAAAATTATAGAAATTGACTGTCGCCACTTGACTTTTAGGTTTTCAAATGCTAGAATTAATGTCTACAGGAGATGTGGATATACGCTCTCTTGGTTTAAAACAGAATATTGTAATTATAATATGCGCCCATAGCTCAACTGGATAGAGCGTCTGACTACGGATCAGAAGGTTGTGGATTCGATCTCTGCTGGGCGCGCCAAATCTTTCTGAAACAGAAATGTTTCAGGTAAAAAAGGCCCCTTAACAGATAGATAGCTGTTAAAGGGCCTTTTTTATTCCGGGCTATTGTAATTTTATTGATTTAATTCTATAGCGATATACGCCGGAGGGTGTATTAACAGAAACAATATCCCCTTCTTTTTTGCATAACAAAGCCCTTCCCATTGGGGATAAAATGGTTATACAGTTCTCCTGATTGCAGTTGCTCTCGGGAATAATTATCTTATAATTATACGTTTCGGCCTCTTCAATATCCTCAACCTCCGCTTCACTGTTTAAGCATACAAAAGGAAAGCTGTTGCTTGCTTTATCAGAAAGCAATACGTTTTTAACAGCAATATCTAAGGCGCTTATATAATTATCAATAAGCTGTTCAAATTCTTCCCTTTTCTTATTGAATTCCGGGAAATAAAAATTAATGATACTGCCCCTCCTCTCTTCAAAATCTACTAAATGAGCCAGCAAATTCTCGTAAACCGGCATCGTTAGTGTTATTTTTTTTGACACAGAACCTCCTCCATTCCTCAAGTAATTAAATGGTATTTTCCCCCAATAAAAACATATGGCACCTTGCCCGCAGGCAAAGCACCATATGTAATATCATACCGCATTTGTTGCGCTATGTCAAAATTGTTGCTCAATTCTATTATAGTATGGTTTTCTGAAACTCTAAGCCGAAACAATTTTGCTGCAAATAGTTTCTAAAAATAAATAAAATTTATTGCAATCATTAATAATAACATCTGTACTAAAAATAGGAGAAAAGCTGTGTTTGCAGGCATCTGCCAGGAGTTTTTGTTCTGAGCAGGCAAGGGACTTGGCCACAAAAGAGGGATGCTGTGGAAATAATAAAGCTGCCTTTGAATGAAATGCAGCCTTGAAGACGGGGACCGGGGCGCATGGGCTTCTATAAATCCGATATGCACCCGTATATTATATCGCATTCAATAACCTGGCCTACTCCAATGCCAGGAAGACTATCCGGTTCACCGGCTTCACACGCATTGGATGCTGTCTTCGAAGCAGTGCCGTTGCTCGAAGGTGTATTTTTTAAACAGCATTTTTCCTCTATATGTATGTCAGTGTCCTCTGTCTGACCGCCTGAGACGCTTTTACCGGTTTCAATATCCGGGGTAGCATCACCCCAAGAGGCAGTCGGTGCTTCTTTATGCTTACTACTCTGGGCAGAAGAGCTTTTTTTATGTACAATGCATGGAAATCTATGTATATATCTATAATATATGGATTCATCCCACTTTATTATGTTCATTCTCATGGCTTGTTACCTCTCTTAATTTATAGTCTTATGTTAATAGTATATGATATGTACTCCATGCAGGTTACATTTATGAGCAAGAGCATATAAAAAATTCAAGGCTCATAAAATAGAATACCCAAAATAAACATTATTAAGGTCATAAAGGCTGATGCCTTATGGCAGAGCAGCCTTTTTTAATACCCTTATTCTTTGTCGGAGGGGATTTTTATTTGTTGATTTTGCAAAAGCTTTAATTTCACATATATTATCATTTTTTCAACAAGAGTGTCAAAAATATGCTCATTGGGGTTCTTATATCCCAAAGGCTTCGGATTTTTATGAATGTCTGCCTCAATTATTTTTGCAAATTCCAGCTCGCAGAAAACCTTTTCGGTAAAAGCCTCGAAATGGTTGAATGTCTGCTGGCAAGGATCACTGCCTATTATTGCCTCCGAGCAGGGATCACATACATTGAACTTTGTTGTGAATATTTCGACCTCAGATGTGGCACCGCTTTTGCGAATCTCAGGAGGATTTATAAAATCGACCATTGTGACACATTCAAAAGGAATGTTGCAGGTAGTGTGACGGATGTCTCCGCTTATACATCCCTTCTCAGCGCACTTGCAGTCTACAGTGGCATATTCTATATTCTTCCTTACAAACCCGCCTATAAACAGCTTGCCCTGCTTGCTTTTCTCGTGCTTGTCATCCCAGATGGAGACCAGCTTGCACTGGGTCAGGAAGAGGTTTTTCTTAATGCGTTTTATCTCCAGAGCAGGCTCCTCAAGCTTGATTTCTGCCTTTACATCTATCTGTATCTTGGGTTCTGCAATTACAACAGGTATTTTGGCAACCAAAGGACCGTTTTTGCCTATAGGCTCAAAGCTTTCATTTGAGCATTCGGGAAGTGTTTTTGAATCAATAACTTTTGCTTCACAGGTCTTTTTATCAATTTCGCTATTATTTATGTTATCCATTTTACATAAGCTCCTTCCATGTTTTGATATATGGAAATAATGCACCTATTTCATACTATGCATAAAAGAGCTATTTGTGATTATTACGTAAACAATTTATGTCAATGAAAAATAAATTGTAAAAAGCATCCGGATTAAAAACCGGTATTAAGGCTCCGGCTGGTATTGAAGCCGGTAAAGCGAGTAGTACATTCCCTTTGCCGCAAGCAGCTCCTGATGGGTTCCCATTTCGTGAACCCTTCCCTTGTGAAGCACTATAATACTGTCGGCATGCTGTATGGTAGAAAGCCTGTGGGCAATAATTATAGTGGTACGGCCCCGCGTAAGCTTGGCAAGCGCGTCCTGTATAAGCAATTCGGTCTCGGTATCGATATTTGAGGTAGCTTCATCCAGTACAAGAATAGAAGGGTCAAAGGCCAGTGCGCGGGCAAAGGCAAGAAGCTGCCTCTGTCCTGAGGAAAGGGTTGAGCCGCGCTCCATAACCTCCTCCTGATAGCCGTTAGGAAGCCTGCTTATAAATATGTCTGCGTTTACGTACCTGGATACCTCCTTGATTTTCTCATCGGTTATGCTTTCCTCATTAAGCCGGATATTATCCTTAAGCCTTCCGCTGAAAAGGAAAACGTCCTGAAGCACCACTCCAATGGCTCTCCGGAGACTGTCCTTGCGGATATCCTTTATATTAATGCCGTTAATTAGTATTTCTCCGCCCTGTATCTCATAAAACCTGCTTAAAAGATTTATCAGGGAGGTCTTGCCTGCTCCGGTATGACCCACTATGGCTACCGTCTGCCCCCTGGGCACCTTAAAGCTGACATCCTTTAAAACCCAGTCCTCTTCATTATATGCAAAGCATACATTTTTAAATTCTATATCACCGCAAATAGAGATGTTATCAGTAGAGAAGCTTCCCTCATCTTTTTCGGCAGCAGTATCCAATATCATGAATATCCTTTCTGATGCGGCCATTGACGATTGGAGGATGTTATATTTTTCAGCCAGGTCATTTATCGGCTGAAAGAGCAGTGCCACATAGTTTATGAACGCATACAGCACGCCAAACTGGAGTGTGCCGTGCACTACATCCGCTCCCCCAAGCCATATAAGCAGTGCAACTGCCAGAGACGACAGCATTTCAATCAAGGGCCGGAACAGGCTTACGGTTGTGACTTCATTCATAGCTGCTTTGTAATATTGCTTGCCTGTTTTATTAAACCGGGCAAAATTTGAACGCTCCTTATTAAAAAGCTGGATTATATGCATACCTGAGATGTTTTCAGATATAGAGGAATTTACTCTTGCCAGTGCAATGCGTATATCTCTGTACACCTTTCTTATTTTTATCCTGAAGAGCGCCGTAACCACTGCCACAAAAGGCATTACGGCCAGTATGATAAGTGTAAGGCGTACATTCAGGCGAAGCATTATAATAATTGCGCCCAGAAGTATGGAGAAATCCTTCAGCAGAGTAACAAGCACATTGGTGTACATGTCATTAAGAGTTTCGGTATCGTTTGTTATGCGTGTAACGAGCCTTCCTATAGGGTTTTTATCAAAATAGGACAGAGGCAGCCTTTGAAGGTGAGAAAACACAAGCTGGCGGATATTATAAATTATAAATTGTCCCGCATAGCTCAACAGGTATACCTGAAGCAAATTAAACAAAAAGCCTGATACAATGAGTATTATAAAATAGAGGGCCATCTTGCTGAGGGAATCTGTGTCACCCTTTTTAATAAAATCGTCAATTGTCATACCGGTCAGGATAGGTCTGGCGAGATCTACAACAGTTGAGGCAAACAGGAATATTACCGCAAGCACAAAAAGATGCCGGTATTTGCCGGCAAAGCCTAAAAGCCTGAGCATAAGCCCTGTATCATAGCCCTTATTGTCAAGCTCCTCCTCGGGAAGGTTGTCGTTTTCATAATCCATTTAAATTAAGCCTCCTGAAAGCTGGTTAATCAGCAGTTGTCTGTTGTATATGGAGTAATATGCGCCCTTTTGCTCAAGCAGCGTGGCATGGGTGCCTCTCTCAGCTATTTTTCCATCCTCAAGCACGATAATTTCATCGGCGTCTTTTACCGCAGATATCCTGTGGGATACAATAACGCCGGTGTGCTGCTTTATAATTTTTTTCAGGCCTTTGAGAATTTCCTCTTCCGTACCGGCATCAACTGCCGAGAGGCAGTCATCCAGTATCAAAATCGGAGGAGCGCCCAATATGGCACGGGCAATTGCTATACGCTGCTTCTGCCCTCCTGACAGCGTCACTCCGCGCTCTCCCACCACCGTGTGGAATTTTCTAGGGAATTCATTAATGCTGTCATAGATTCTGGCGGTTTTTGCGGCGGTTTCTATTTCTTCGGGGGTGCGGTTTCTGAAAAAATCAATGTTTTCGTTTATGGAAGCAGAAAAAAGAAAGCTATCCTGAGGTACCCTTCCTATATTGCTTCTTAGGACAGACAGAGGTATGCTGTTAATATCAATGCCGTCTATAAAAAGCGTCCCTTCGGGCACGTCAAGGAGCCTGGAGATAAGGTTTACAAGAGTAGTCTTTCCGCTTCCGGTACGCCCTACCACTGCAAGGATTTTACCCGCCTCCAGGGATATGCTTATATCCTTGAGCACAGGCTTTTCCGAGCCAGGGTATGCAAAGGTGAGCTTCCTGAATTCTATGGAGCCTTCTATTGAGGCTTTATCTACAGTCTTATTATCGGAGATTTCGGGAGCTTCGTCCATTATGGCATTTATCCGTTCCAGAGATACAAAGCCCCTCTGGAACATGTTTGCGACCCAGCCTATAGCTGTTATGGGCCATATCAGCATCCCCAGATAGCTGTTAAAAGCTACAAAGTCTCCAAGAGTCAACGGGCCTTGAATAACCAGTATACCCCCATACCATAAGGCTATTACAAAGGAGAGTGCGGAAATGGACATAACAGAGGGAAACATCATGCTCATAAGCCGGACAAACTTAAGGTTGGCGTCCCTGTTCAAGGCATTTATTCTTTCAAACCTGGAGATCTCCTTTTGCTCCTGCGCGAATGCTTTTATAACTCTGATTCCCGAGAAGCTTTCACGCGCAGCCTCCGTAAGGCTGGAGAACGCCTCCTGCTGCTTTTGAACCCGGGCTTGCATCACTCTCATAAAGAATACTACGGAAATACAAAGCACAAGCAGAGGCGCGAAGCATGCTGCAGTGAGCTTTAAGCCTCCGGTATTAAGCATCATTATTGATGCGGCTATGGGTATCAGGAGGCTGTCTATTGCAAATATGACTCCCTGGCCTGAGGCCATGGTAACATTATTTATATCGTTGGTAGCGTGAGCCATCAGATCGCCGGTTTTATGAGTATTGAAATAATTCATGGAAAGCCTCTGTAAGTGTGCATAAAAGCGGTCCCTGAAGGAGAGCTCAATTGATCTGGAGGCTTTTATAAGAGTATACCTGAAAAGGAATCTGAAAACTGCCACGCCAACCGCAATCAGCACCAGTATAACAGCATACCGGGCCAGGGCTTCCCGGGTCAGCTCCCCGCTCTCAAGAGAATCGGTCACATCACCGAGCACCCTTGGCAATATTAGCTGCAATATGTCAACGCACAGCAGAAACACTATACCAAGGGCATATCTATACTTATGAGCTGATAAAAAATCTTTTATATAACGCAATATATGCATACTTCCCCCATACTCTTATGATTTGTACGGCAGCTTATATTATATCACCTAATTTTTGCTTTCTAAAGTACCCGATGTGGTACTCTGGCCGCGAAAGCTTTGAAGCTGGGACAGGAGCATACCTGCCAGCATGAGTGCGCAGCCTGCAAGCTCACGTGTATGAAGAATTTCCTTAAGGAGCATTGCGCCTCCGATTGCTGCAAAAAGTGATTCCATGCTGAGTATAATTGCGGCGTGGGCCGGATTAGCGTTTTTCTGTCCGACCGCCTGCAGGGTATAGGCAAGGCCGACTGAGAAAATTCCGCCGTAAAGTATGGGTATTGCTGCTTGGAGGAGTGTGTCAAGCTCTATTCTTTCAAAAACCAATGCAGTCCCCAGGCTCAAAACGGAGCATACGACAAATTGAATGCATGACAGCTTAACCACATCCACATGTTTACCGAAATATCCTATAATCAGAATGTGAAATGCCCAGAAAAAAGCTCCCGCAAGCTCCAGCCAGTCCCCTCTGGACACTGTAAGGCCTTCTGTGACGCACAGCAGATAAAGGCCTGCTAAAGCCATTAAAGCCCCGAACCAGGTGCCGGAGGATATGCGCTGTCTTAAAAATATTCCCAATACAGGCACAAAAACAATGTACAGGCTGGTGACAAAGGCGGCCTTGCCAGCCGACGTGTATATCAGGCCTATCTGCTGAAGTGACGCCGCCGTAAAAAGAAATATTCCCGCTATAATACCGCCCTGAAAAAGCTTTTTGTTTTGGCCTTTATCAGCAGCTTCCATGCTTGGCTTATTTTTCATAAGCAGCATAACAGGAAGCAGCGATATGCTTCCAAGAGCAAATCTTACTCCATTGTAAGTGAACGGACCCACGTATTTGATGCTCACTCTCTGCGCAACAAATGCAAAGCCCCATATAATTGCCGCAAGCAAAAGAATGAGGTTTGATACCAACACTTTCCTTGTGTTCATAAAATATTCCGACCTTTCCTGTTTAAGCTATGTAGATTTAATAAGCAAATATATTATACAGCATATACCGGAGAATATGAAATGGGATAAATTGTAATATGGCGAGAGATAGAGGAAAGGGAGGATTATAATTCATCCATAGACGGGATTTTTTCTTGCATTTTCTTTATATGCGGGCATTTTTTCATTAAGCAGATGCCTTAACCTATTCTCATTTTCCAGTAAGCCTTTGAACATTGCCAACAGGCTGTATCCATCTGAAAAGCTGTTTAACGGCAAAACATAATCATCAAATCCCAGATCGGCAGCAATCCCCTTTGCCTTTACAGAATAGCCGATTGCTATTGCGGGGACACAGGAGGAATAAGCTGCGATTGACGCGTGGGTTCTTGAAAAAATTCCTAAACGGCATTTTGAAATTATATATTTATATTGTGCTGCACTCAATTTATCTGAAATTAAACAAATCCGATCCTTTGGCTCAAGCTCCTCATATATTTCCCGGAGCAGAAAATAATCATTGTCCATAGGCATTACCACATGGGGAATAAGAGCGATATTCATTGTAGTTTCGCCTATTATAAATTTAATCAGATTCTTAATATTTTCTACTGTAATTCCTTTTTTTATTTCTCTGCGGACTACGAGCGGACTGACATTTACGGCAACGGTATTCTCTTCGACAAAGCCCTGGGGAAGAGCAGTCTTTTCTGGAGCCAGCAAGAATGCCGCGTCGGAGCAAAGAACGACATTATCAAGCCCCCTTTGGCACAATGCGTCATATGTGAGGCTCTCTCTTGCCGTGATCAGGTGATGTGTTTTCAGAGTATTAAGCATTTCTCCCGTTATCATGGAAGGTTCAACCGAACAGCTCCACAGAACACTTTTTGAGCCTGCTTGAAGAGCCCTTTCATGAATTACCTTCCATTTGCGCCAATTGTCATAGCAGTAGTTATCTCCGCCCACCGAAAGGCAAACTGAATTCCGGGTAATTTTGTCAAGAGTTGATTTGTAAATCAGCCCGTCATATAAACCCTTTTGTATTGAGGCCCTGTCTGCCTCAACATAATTCATATCCCGTACACAGTAATCATCGACAGGCATATCAAATTGCAAATCCTGTTCTTTGAAGTGCGTTGAGAGTGTTATTGTGCTTGCCGGGAATATATCCTTAATAAGTCCGGCGGTACATTTTACAATGGCCTCCGCACCGTGATTATATGCTCCTCCATGTCCGTAAAGCAAAAAGCTTTTACTCATTTTCTTCCTCCAGCCATTTATTTAATTGAAGAACATCCTCATCCTGGGGACACATTTCCAATAAATCCTTCAGTGCCTGAGAAGCCTCATCAAATCTTTTCTGCCTGATAAACAATTGTGTCTGCAGCTTTTTGACAAATACGAAAACCGCGCCGTCCTCGGCTGCTGCCGATACATTCAGGCTCAGAAACAGCAGCTCCTCCTCGAAAGGAATTTCATATTCGCTGTCCAGAACTTTGAGTATCGCACTCAATGCGCTGGAATATACACCGCTTTGGACTTTAGCCAGTATATCGCGGTAATGTATAACAAAATCGTAATTATCTATCCAGTTCAAGAGTATGTTATCTTTCAGCAGTTTTCTGAGTGCATTCCATATACTTCCCAGATAAGCTTTATTACTCAATGCTGAAAATAATTTTGATGAGATAGCTCTGGCTTCATAGTTAATAAATAGACTTAAAAGCCCGGGATACTCAAGCAAAAAGCCTACATCCTTCTCATCAAAGAGCTCTTCGATCCTTGGGAATAGAAAACAGAGCATTTTATAAAACTTGTCGTTATCCTTGCCATTATAACTGCTGTAAATGTAGCCGATAAAAACTTCAGACTGTCCAACCAGTAATTTTTTTATGCCCAAAAGTTTTTCAGCCTTGCTGTCGGCAGCTTTCAATCTGCTCCAGCACTCTATGGTAGTTTTTGAGGAAAAGGTCCTGTATAATATATTTAATTTTTCCTCATATGAGCATTTCTCAGTTATAAGAGGATTAGCGGTGGTACTGGTAATCAGACCTAAGTAAACGGCGGAAATAAACGCCAGATTAAGCTCTGTCAAGCCGCCTATATCCTCCAGATATGAATAAAAAGCCTTATATAGATTTTCATCATTTTCCAATGCATTTTTGTTGAACTCATAAGAAACAGATTTGCTTCTTATAAGGTAGCTGTGCAGGGGCTCGGGATTAAAAGCAACACTTTTACAGTGCTGCTGGTATTTAAGTACGAATAGAGTGTCTATTCCAAATGCGACATTCTCGGCAAGGCTTATATTATTTTCTTTAATCAGGCTTGTTTTGTAGAGTCTTCCCCAAACAGCTCCATAGTAGATATAAGCTATGGGAAAGGAGGAAGAAAAGTCCCTTCTCTCGATAACGGTGGTTTTGTCACTTATACGTTTAACCCGGGGAGGAGTATTACTATATTCCACAATAATGTTAGAGGCGCAGGATGCCAAATCCGCACCGGTTTCCAGAATGGTTTTTAGCATCTTCTCGGCAAATACAGGCTCATACCAATCGTCTGAGTCCAACATTGCGAAATATTCGCCTTTAGCGTCTTCCTTTATGAGTTCAGCCCAGAATCTTCTGCGATTTTCATCATAGCGTATTGCTCTTATTCTATTATCTTTCTTTGCGTATTCTGCAATAATATCCTTTGTTCCATCGGTTGAGCCGTTATCTACAAGGAGGTATTCAAAATCAGTAAAAGTTTGGTTTAAGATACTTTCTATACACTTTTTCATATATTTTTCAGTATTGTACGCCTGGGTATAAAATGTGAGTCTTGGCATATTGAGCTCCTTAAATTATATTTGTTCCGATAACGTTTGAATAGACATCCTTAGACGTTTTCTTCCTCCAGCCATTTCTTCAATTGAAGAACATCCTCATCCCCAGGGCACATTTCCAATAAATCATTCAGTGCCTGCCGAGCCTCATCAAATCTTTTCTGCCTGATTAACAATTGTGCCTGCAGCTTTTTGACAAATACAAAAACTGCGCCATCCTCGGCTGCTGCCGAGACATTCAGACCCAGAAACAGCAGCTCCTCCTCGAAAGGAATTTCTTTTCCATTGTTCAGTATTTCAATTATCATATTCAACGCTGATGAAGCCTTGAGGTTAAATACCTCTATAATTATGCCGCAATACTCGAGAGTAAAGTCTGGGCTGTCTATCCAGCTTAACAGGATATTGCTCTTAAACATGCCTGATAAAACCTTCCACATGCTTTCGGAAAGCGATTTGCTGTCCAGTGATAAAATGGCCTTTTTAAGCATCTCAGCACTATTTAAGTTAACGGCGGACAGCAGGAAGCAACCGCTCTTAAAATGCTGCAAAAGGTTGTCCCTATTGACATATAAGGACAATTCTTTGTTAAGCAGGAGTGTATTTGAGCAGGCTAAATCCAGAATGTCCTTATTCCCGGAATTAATTTTTACCGTATTTACAAATAGCTCAATAAGAAGCTGCCTATACGCCTTCAGCCTGTCGATTTCGGCATTTACAGCCTCTATAGCCTGCTGCGTCAGCGGCTCCTTTAATATCTTCCCAATCTCAAGGAGTCTTTCGTATGTGCCTAAGTCTGCTTTTAGAGTTATATCTATTGTGTCAATTGCTGCATTGATATAAACTGTGTGCAAAAAATGATAGTTCTCCCTGCTGATTTTTCCAAAGCCTGAAAGAAAGCTTTCGGCTTTGCGGAAAAGAAATGTATCGGAGTAAAATCGCTTGGGGTTGTATACATATGAAACGGATTGGGGATGTACTCTATAATTGTGCAGTACCTTATCGGAAATACCTATTCTGTTTGCGATAGAAAGAGCTTCAAGGCAAAATACGGTGTCACCACCATATTTTGATTCTAAAATACTGTAAAAATCAGAAAGAATTATATTTTTAACTATAGACATTTTAAAAAATTTAGCCCAGGCTGTACGGAAAAATTGATAGATAAAGTCGAAGTGTTCAGGAATATTATTTTTGCTTATAAATATTCTGGAATCTGATTTTCTATAGCTTTTCTTATTTGTTTGGGAGAAATGAAAACAAGAACCACTGACTGCGATATCAAGATACTCTTCTTTTGCAAAGGAAAGCAAATCTTTAGCGAACGTAGATTCATACCAGTCGTCAGAATCTAGCATTGCAAAATATTCTCCTTTGGCTTTTTGCTTTATTAGTTCAGGCCAAAATCCTCTACGATTGTCTTCGTAATGGATTGCAGTTACTCTGTTGTCCATTTTAGCATATTCGGAAATAATACTATTAGTTTTATCAGTTGAACCATTATCAACTATGATATACTCGAAATCAGTGACAGATTGATTTAGAATACTTTCAATACATTTTTTTATGTAATTTTCAGTATTATATGCTTGTGTATAAAATGTAATTTTTGGCAATCAAATACCTCCATTCTAGTTTAATTGCTCGGCCGGTGTAAAACGAGGAGAATCTTCACATAGTCCGTTACAATATGCACAAGCGGTTAAGCTTTTTGCACTTTGAATCATCGCTATCTTTTTTTGCTGGTATTCTGTTGTAACACGATCATCAAAAAGATTAACATATTCGTTTTTGTTCTTTGGTATTATTTTTAATTCCATGCATCTATACGATATACCACAGGGATGCATTTCGCCATATATTATACGGAAACAAAAATTCATTTTTTGAGGCAATGCACACTTGTTAAATAATTCTTCAACATCTTTTTGGATAAATAATTTTTTAGAAAAATCACCATAATCGACCCAGCCACCACAATGAGCGTCATCTTTATTGTTTCCTCTAATTACATAGCGGATATTATTTGCATTAAAAAGATTGCTAATTTCTTCTATTTTTATTGACAATTCTTTGCCATAATTATCTAGTAAAAACATCACTTTACTTTTATTTTGATTAATAGTTTCTACTAATTGAGTATCAGGAACAATAGTTCCGTTAGTTATTATCTCAATATAACCAAATTGATTAGAATATTTTAGTATATGCCGAACTAGTCTTGTTAAATCTTTGTGAAGCAAAGGTTCTCCACCAGAAAACGTAAATTTATCTACATAAGAAACAAGTTTAAAATATCTATCAATTGATTCAGACAAAATATCATATGAAAAATGAGGTGGTATTTCATAATATGGTGAATAAGCAGAGCATAACTTACACTTCAAATTGCACCTACATGTTACGATTAAAGAACATCTTGCCATTTTGAAATTATTTTTTGAGTTTTCAGACATTTTACATCCCCATTTCAATTATTTTATAATAAATATACAAAAATTTCTTTTATCTTTATTAGCCAAATTAAATTAATTAAACTAAAAAATAATTTAATAATAAAATCTATTTTTAAAATTTTGTCGTACAGATTTTTAGACAACCTAATTAAATATTTTATTTAAAAGTAAATTATACGATCAGTTATAGATTCAGTCAGCAATGGCATAACAAACTGTCTCTGAGACACCATCACTATAGTGTCTCAAATAGATTTTATATTTTGGACATAGCTCTAAAATATATTTAGGAAGCGTATAAATGTCAGTTGCTCTATGATAGACGCATACCGCAAGTGTAGGCATGTACTTTTGTATTGTTCTCTTACAGCCATCTAATGCTTTCTTTTCGACACCTACTATATCCATTTTTATAAATGTGGCAGGTTGGCCTTTTAAAATGGAATCAACAGATCGAGTATCCATAAGGCCAATTTTATCGTTGCAGTTATTATCAAAATTTAAGCTGTCTTCTGCTAAAGTAATAGCAGAGACATCACAGATAGAGCTATAAGGAATAGAGCCATCCATGTTCCATGCGCCTGCTTTAAAAATTGCTATATTACTATAATCTTTACAGCAATTTATTAGTTTATTATAATTTTCATTCTCAGGTTCTAAAGCATAGATTTTTTTATACTTGCCTTCACAAGCCAGTATAAATGAACGAATAGAATCTCCATCAAATGCACCTAAATCAATAAAAATTTCTTCATGACTTAAATTGATCAATCCTTTTTCAAAATACTGGTTTGGTGTGCGTATATCAGTCATATAGCTTCTTTCTCTTGAAATCAAGAAATTTAGTCTTTTTAGTAACACTTCTTTTGACTTATCGTCAGCAAGCAATGAAAACAAATCTTGGAAATCTTTTTCATGAGCGACTAAGCAATTAATATAATCTTTTTCCCAGGGAAAGAAATGCACGAGATCAAAGCCGCTAATATTCTCTTCAAAAAAACCATTATCAAGCAGCTCTTTTTTAATATCATTATAGTAGAAGGTAGATGTAATATATATATTGGAACTTTTGTGCTTATCACATAATTCTTTAAAGCTTATAACAGGTATACCTGAAATATTTGTACCTACTTTCTTTAGATTATTATCACAAAAACAGACCGGATTTAAGCCTTGACTGCGAATTGAGTTTACTACATAATTGCTCATTGCACCAGCTCCAAAAAGTACTAATGTTTTTTGGGAAAGCCTTTTAATTTCTTCATCAAGATAAAGTAACTTTTTTTTACTTATATCAATTATTTCTTTTATAGCACTCATATGTACTCCTTATAAAATTAATATACTAAATAGACAGGTCTTTAACCTATAGCTGTTCAGCAGGGCTGATTCGATATGAATCATTATCTAAACCGTTACAATAATCACAAGCATCAATATAGTTAATGTTCATTAACTGGTTAATTTTATCTTTCATTTGAGAAATAGTTATTCCCTCGTCAAATATATCCAGATAATTATTTTTATTTCGGGGGATGGCTCCTAGCTCCATTCCCCGGAATGACATTCTACACAAATGAAATTCGCCATTTTGAACGACAGTAAATCTCATATCATGAATGGCACAATTATCATAAACCTCACATAATCTGTTGATAGATGAATTACGCTTATCCCATCCTCCAAAATCAACCCAGCCGTTGCAATATAAATCATCTCCATAATATTTTTTAACCTTGTGAGATAATTTATTATCCTCCCACAATTTAACTAACTCATTGGCTTTACAGGAAATATCTCCATAGTGGCTCAAAATGAAACTAATCTTGTCTTTATATTTGACCATTACATGAATCATTTCTTCAGTAGGCAAAATGGTACCGTTAGAGAATAAAATTAATTTGTCAAAGCGTTCTGAATATTCCATAGCCTTTTCTATCATCTGCGGAAGCTCTTTATTCATAAAAGGTTCGCCTCCGCTGTATTGCAACCATTCTACGTAATCTATAAGCTGAAAATACCTGTCAACTTCTTTAGCAATGAATTCATAAGTGTAGTGGGGGGGTATAGGATAATTTATAACATCGGCAGAACATAATTTACACTTTAGAGTACATCTTAAAGTTACTGTAATTGTTGTCCTTCTAAGCTCGACATATGGTTGGATGCCTGTTGCTAAAGTGCCTTTAGAACTTAAAAAAATTTTATTATTCATTTTAAACTCCTTATATTAAATTTTCAATTGCTGTACTTATTTTTTTACCTTTACCTATTATATCAAAAAAATCCTGACGTTTATTCTCGGCAACCTTTGAAGGACATATTATAGAGGGATTGCCTGACAAAGCAGCTTCAAGGCTATGCTCTTGGTTAAAGATCCTGCTGCCCAGATTGTCAAAATATTTTTGTCCCTTTTTTGAATGAATCATAATAAGAGAAACCCCATTATCTATATAAAAGTTTTTATTGGCAAATTCTATTCCCCAAAAGTCGGCAAGAGTTATATCAGAGTGCCTGGGAAAGGTTTTATATTGGCATTCATAGCAAGATGGACGTAAGTATAAATTTTTTATAAATCCTCTATAAAACGGTTCAGTCCGCTGCTCCCTATAGTATTCTGTATTATTCTCAAAAATGATGCGTGTTCCAAAATGCTTCCATCCATTAGACTTGTCTCTAAAATTTATTGATTTAACCTTACTGCCATATGTGAATTCTAATTCTTTTAAATAATTCCTATATACTAGGGGGGAATTTACTCCATGACATACTAGATCACACATAAGTAATTTCTTATAGGGGCGACCCAGAAAGCTTAGCAATCCTGCCACCTGGCATGGAGTACCCACAAACATTACAGATTTATCTTCATCCAAAAGCATTTTTATAGCCTTAAAATTCTGTCCTATTTCACTTTGAATGTATTTTGACTGTCTTAATACAGAAAGGTCTTTTTCATTGTCAACAATAAAATGCTCTACCAGATGAGATTTATTATATCTGGCTCCAGCTACATATCCCCCTTCATACAGAATACTCCTTGCAAGTTCTGTAAAGATACCGCCCGACGAGCTTTCTCTATGTATTTCATCATCAATAGACCATGCTGCATATATTTTGGGCTTTAATTGATTTTGACACCTTGGCTTACTTAGTGTTGGACAAGACACTTCACACTTGCCGCAGCCAAGACATTTTTTTTTGTTTGCGTGAGGGTATAAAAACCCCTCATTATCTTCAAGCATATCTATACTGTTATTGGGACAAATATTATTACATGCTCCGCAAGCGGTACATTGTTTTTTTGGTAAATTAAAAATAGACCTGATTCCTTTATACATACTGGGGCTTCCTTATATATTTTCTCATGAACTCCCTCTCAAACTCTTCAATATAGGGGCAGTTATAGAACTCCTCATAATGCCCCTCCAGCTCCTTCTTCACAAAATCCAGCTGCTTGCTGCAGCTTGTAAGGCTGTTCCTTGAAATCTTGTTGCACATTGAAATCATATAGGACCACTCGCTATACCGTGCATAGTCTCCGATATCCGGCAAGGCCTCCGACAGGTATTCCGTTCTTTCCCGGAAGGCCTCAAAGTATTCGTCAAGCTGTACCGGGCTAAGCAAGTTATCATTTGTGGTGAAGGAGGAGTTGTTGCTATTATGCCTGACTACAATATATTTTGGCTCTCCTAAAGCCACCACGCAGCTTGCGTTTGCAATTATTTTATATCCTACAGCAATGTCGTCATAGCTGCCCTTGCTGCTGAACCTAAATTTGTTAAACAATTTAGCTTTAATCAGCTTTGTAGGCAGCCCCACATTATACTTTTTACGCTTCAGCATTTCAACAACGGCCTGTGAAGCAGTCATCACCATGTAGTCCTTAAAAACATAGTTGGGAAGGAGCTTGCCGTCCACCTCCTTGCTTGATCCGCATATGGAAATGTCGGCGCTATTGTCCTCCGCAAGTCGGTACAGGAATTCCAGCATATCAGGCTCTGCTATGTCGTCGTCATCTATGAAGGTAATATAATTACCCTCCGCAATATCAAGGCCGGTGTTTCTGCCGGTGCCTATATTGCTTTTTTGTATATGCACAACCTTTATTCTGCCGTCCTGCTTTGCAAATTCTTCTGCTATCATTCCGCTTTTGTCTGTCGAGCCGTTGTCCACTATAATAAACTCAAAGTCCCGGAGGCTCTGGGAAAGAATCGACTTAATTGCAGACGCAACAAGACTTTCCCGGTTGTAGGTAAGCATAACCACGCTTATTTTAACTTGCAAAAGAACCCCCTCCAATCCCTTTTGTACACATTGCCTGAATAAATATTATATAAAAAGGCATTACTCCCCTTGCCACCTTATCCATGGAGCCTCTCCCGATTCAATAAGCCTGTCCAGCCTTCCCTTGTCCCTCATGGTATCCATGCACTGCCAGAAGCCGTCATGCTTGTATGCCGTGAGCCGGCCGGTTTTTGCCAGTGTTTCCAGAGGCCCGCGCTCCAGCACAGTCATATCATTCTCCAGATAGCCGAAAATTTCCGGCTCAAACACCATAAAGCCCGCGTTAATCCAGCCGCCATCCTCCTTGCTCTTCTCGGCAAAATCAGTGACAGACTGATCATCATCTATTTCAAGCACCCCAAACCTGCCGCCGGGCTGTATAGCAGTTATTGTGGCTATTCTTCCGCTTGACCTGTGAAACTCCGCCAGCTTGTTAATATCAATGTCCGATACCCCGTCGCCATAGGTCAGCATAAACGGCTCATTGCCTATAAACCTTTGTATGCGCTTCACGCGCCCACCCGTCTGGGTATTGAGGCCTGTATCTATTACAGTGACCTTCCAGGGCTCCGCAATATTATTATGTATAATAATATCATTATTGCTGGAAAAATCAAAGGTGATGTCGGAGCGGTGCAGGTAATAATCAGCAAAATACTCCTTTATAAGATATCCCTTGTAGCCGCAGCATATAATGAATTCATTATAGCCGTAATAGGAATATGACTTCATTATATGCCAAAGTATGGGAGAATTGCCTATTTCTATCATGGGTTTGGGCTTTAAGTGGCTTTCTTCGCTAATGCGTGTCCCCAGCCCCCCTGCCAGAATAACAACCTTCATCTGTTCATCCCCTAAGTATCTTTTGTATAAGCTATATATCGTAATTTTTTAAGAAAAGGTTTATAGAATTGCTTAAATTTTGAGGCATGGTAATATATTGAAGGGGAATGGGAGGTACGCCTAGAGGATTTATAGTTCCATAAACTACTAATTATACACCTTAAAAAATAAAATTATCAGTCTTTTACATAATAGGACCATAATATACAATTGTTCTATAAAATATAATTTTGGAGGTAAAAAGATATGAGAAAAAGAGGCACAGCTAAAATTTTTGCAGGGTTACTGGCTATGATTATGGTACTGTCTGTTTTATGTGTCAATGCGTTTGCGGCAACGGTGGGGGAGCAATTGACAAGCCCGGAGGAGGGCTGGCAAAGAATAGATGATAGTTCCCAGTACATAAAGTATATTGGCGATTGGGTAACAACTACTAATGCATCTGGATACAGCGAAGGGACACAGCATCATCAAAATACGATTTATAATGGAATAGGTAGCATAAATTTTAAGTTCTACGGAGCAAAATTAAGAATAATAGTTCATGCAAATAATACTTGTACCAAGAAAGCTATAGTAACTATAGACGGGGTATCTGAAAATTACAGTAATTATATGGCGGTTTCTCCTAGTAGTGGGGTTCATCAGGTATTGGTCTATGAAAAGGTAGAGTTGCCATCAGGAGTACATAGCGTTACTATAACAACAGACGGAACAGAGACTGGTGATAACGGAAATAATACTGTGTCTTTGGATGCAATTGACATTGATGACGACGGTTATATGGTTGGCTATACTCAACCAACAAACCTGACAGCCGCACCCGGTAATGCCGCTGTAGCCCTCTCGTGGGATTCTGTTGAGGACGCAGTAAGCTACAACATAAAACGCTCCACCAACGAAGGCGGACCATACACAACCATAGCAACCGGCGTGACTGATACAGCCTATACCGATGCAACGGCAACAAACGGCATCACCTACTACTATGTTGTATCAGCTGTAACAGCCGCTGGTGAAAGCGAAGATTCCAACGAAGCCTCGGCTACTCCGGAAGCTCCCCCGGCGATCGGAAACAGTGCCATACTTGAAATAACCGTGACTACCGGCGTGATAAAGGAGTATGATGTAACGGCCGCGGAGCTGCAGGATTTCTTAAGCTGGTATGACGGCAGCTCATCAGGGGCGGACAAGGCATATTACATATTTACCAAAAAGAATAATATAGCTCCATTTTTAAGCAGGAAGGAATACCTTGCCTTTGATAAGATAGTGGGCTTTGAGGTAAAGGAGTACGAGGATTAGCATTGCAATATAAACAACGTCATTAATTGAATCAATGTATGCTGATGGAAATAAGTAAATTTAAATCCGTGGGGAAATGGGACACCTAAAATCCTTTATTCCCCAGGGATTTTCAAAATGGAGGGCAAACCAAGTGAAATATAACCCCGACGCACATTACCGGCGGTCAATTCGATTAAAAGGATATGATTATTCCAAGGAAGGAATGTATTATATAACAATTTGTACAGAAAACAGAGAAAGTTTATTTGGAGAAATTGTAAATGACAAAATGATTTTAAATATAGCAGGAAAAATGGTGGAGCGATGGTATTTGGAATTGAAAAATAAATATTCAAATTTACGATGTGGTGTTAATATCATTATGCCGAATCATTTTCATTGTATTATAGAAATCGCAGGGGCAGACATCGCTGTAGGGGCAGACCTATGTGTCTGCCTTGAACTGCCCGGAAACGCAGAATACACAGAACACGCGGGAATTAAGGGCAGACACGCAGGTCTGCCCCTACCACGAATCATACAATGGTTCAAAACAATGACGACAAATGAATATATAAAAATGGTAAAACAAAATATATTACCTCCCTTTCACAAACGAATATGGCAACGTAATTATTATGAACATATTATCCGTAACGAAGATGAATATTATAGAATTGCTGAATATATTCAAAATAATCCAACGTTATGGAGAAATGATTGTTATAATCATTAGATTAAACAGGATCATTATATTATAGAAATCGCAGGGGCAGACATCGCCGTAGGGGCAGACCTATGTGTCTGCCCAGAATTGCCCGGAAACGCGGGACCTGCAGGAATTCAGGGCAGACACACAGGTCTGCCCCTACCAAAAACGAATATGCAACATAATTATCATGGATATATTATCCATAACAAATCATGAATATTCCGCTGATTAATTTTAATATATTAAAAAAGATAAATTAAACAGGATGTGATAGATGGTGTATAGAGTAAGTAAAACACCCCTTGAGGGGTGCTTTGAATTTACTCCCGGGATTTTCACCGACAACAGGGGTGTTTCAATAAAGCCCTATAATGTAGACCTGCTAAAATCAATGGGTGTTGGGCATGGTTTTGCAGAGGATTTAATGGTGACCTCTTACAAGGGTGTTTTAAGAGGCCTCCATTTTCAGAAGCCTCCATATGCGCAGGCCAAGCTAATCTGGTGTGCAAGGGGGGGCATTTTCGATGTTGCGGTGGATATAAGAAAGAATTCGCCTACATACGGAAGCTTTGTA
Source organism: Bacillota bacterium (assembly GCA_023390115.1). GTDB lineage: Bacteria > Bacillota > Clostridia > Acetivibrionales > DSM-27016 > Anaerobacterium. The sequence goes on along the minus strand of JAEWDM010000035.1, from coordinate 13,076 downwards.
TATTTTCACATTGATTGCAGGAAGCATAATGTCGTGTATATACCAGCCGGGTTTGCCCATGGGTATCAGGTGATGGAGGAGGATACGACAGTTTTTTATAAGATGTCCTCCGTTTATTCTCCTGAAAATGAAGGGGGCATACTTTACAATTCTCTGGGGATTGCATGGCCGCTCAATTATCCAATTATAAGTGAAAAGGATTTGAGTCTGCCCGGCTTTAAGGATTTTGTGAGCGTATTTTAAAAAGTAGAGAGACCCTTTACACCTCAATATCAAAGCTGAAGGGTATGCTTTCACCTATCAGCTCATTAAAGGCCTTCCATATTTTCTTATCCACATCTAAAATAATATCGCCGCTGATTTTGCTGTAGACAATGGCATACCCTATAAAGCTGTCGTTTTTCTTAAGCGCAATCAGGTCGCCTTCAGCCAGACCGTTATAATGGAAGCTGTCCGGGATGCTTATAAGCATATATACCCTTCCTTTGCCGTATTCTATATTTATACCGGCTTTTAGTATTAGGGTATGTGTTTTTGTTAAAACATATTCAAACAATCCTTGATAATCTTAAAATATCGGCATATATGACATATGAAAAACACCACTCGCGGGGAATAAGCTTATAAATACCGTCCCATATATGGTATTATATATAATAGAATTTAAAGGTTACATATCCGGGACGGTGGCTTTACATGAGCTTGAAATTTATATACGGACGTGCGGGCAGCGGAAAGAGCCATTTTTGCCTGAACGACTTAAGGGCAAAATTAAATAGCGGCGAGGACAGGCATCTGGTGCTTCTGGTGCCGGAGCAATTTTCACTTCAGGCTGAAAGAAACCTCATAGCTGCTGCCGGAATAGGCGGTATTATGAGGGCTGAGGTTTTGAGCTTCAGGCGTATGGCCTATAAGGTGTTTAATGAGGTCGGGGGCATAACGCGCAGACATATAAGCCCTGCGGGGAGGTCGATGCTGGTATACCGAATTATTAACAGCATGAAGGACAGGCTGGATATGTTTTCAGGTGTGGTTGACCGTAAAGGGTTTATAAATACCGTATGCAGCTCAATATCTGAGTTTAAAAGGTACAATATTACGCCTCAGATGCTGGAGCTTGCCGCAAAGGGTATTGAACGCGAGGGACCCCTCAAGGAGAAGCTTAAGGGAATCGGCATGGTGTATGCGGAGTTTGAAAAGGTGCTCCATGAAAAATATATGGATTCGGATGATGACCTTACCATACTTGCCTCCAAGCTGGAAGGCTCGGAGTGGTTTAATAATGCAGAGATATGGATAGACGAATTTTCGGGCTTTACTCCGCAGGAGTACGGCGTTATAGCCCGGCTTTTAAAAAAGGCCGTAAGGGTTAATATATGCCTGTGCACGGATTGTACGACCTGCGATGGGGCAGATGAGACCGATGTGTTCTGGCCCGTAAAGAATACGATAAAAAAGCTTGAAAGGCTTGCCAGGGAAAACGGTGTTGAAATAGAAGCCCCGGCAGAGCTTTCGCAAAGACCGTTTTACAGATTCAGGGACAGTCGGGAGCTTATGCATTTGGAGGGAAATTTTTTTTCGCTTCCGCGTAAAATTTATAACGGCCGGACTAAGGATATAAAAATATTTTCATCGGCAAACCTCTATTCGGAGGTGGAAAACACCGCAAGGGACATTATAAGGCTGTGCAGGGATAAGGGCCTACGTTACAGGGATATTGCCGTTGTAACAGGAACCCTCTCAGGATATGAAAAGCTGGTGGCGGCAATATTTGACCATCATGGAATACCCTGCTTCATAGACAGAAAGAGGGATATAAGCAGCCAGCCCCTTATCCGGCTCATAAATGCAGTGTTTGAAATATTTATAAAAAGCTGGTCTTACCAATCGGTTTTTCAGTATCTTAAAACAGGTTTTACAGGCATAAGCAAGGAAGATGTGGACATGCTTGAAAATTACGTGCTGGCTTGCGGGATAAAGGGCAGCAAGTGGACCGGAGACGAGCCCTGGGAATATATACCGGGCTTAATCCAGCCGGGACAGGAGCCGTCCGAATACCAGCTCTGCGTTATAAAAAGGGTTAATGAGATAAGGGATATGGTAGTAAAGCCGCTTGTCCGTTTCAGGGCAAGAACGGGTGGGAGAAAAAAAGCCTGGGAAATCTGCGGTGCGATGTTTGATTTTTTATGCAGTATAGGTGTTCCGGAGCAAATAGAAAAAAAGGTGGATATGCTGAAGGCTTCTGGAGACTTTTACCTTGCAGGCCAGTACAGCCAGGTATGGAATATGGTCATGGAGGTGTTTGACCAGATTGTAGAGGTAATGGGAAATGAGCCCACGGGAATAGAAAGGTTTTATAAGGTTCTGGAAATAGGCTTTGGAGAGTATAAAATGGGATTGATACCTCCGGCGCTTGATCAGGTTCTGGTGGGAAGCATTGAGAGGTCCAAAAGCCACGAAATAAAGGCGCTGTATATACTTGGGGTTAATGACGGCATATTCCCCTCATCACCGGAGCAGGAGGGTATTTTGTCCGACAGTGACAGGGCGGATTTGCGATCGGGAGGGCTGGAGCTTGCTCCCGATACCAGAAGCAGGGCCTTTGAGGAGCAGTATACCATTTACACGGCATTGACAAGGGCCGGGAAATATTTAAGGCTGAGCTGCCCTGTTGCCGACTACGAAGGAAGGACGATGCGGCCCTCGGGAATAATTTCGCGGCTGAAGAGGGTATTCCCGGCGATTGCCGAGTATAGCAATATTACAGCCTCAGATGCGGAAGGAATTGACCTTGTGGCTTCGAAGCTGCCTTCCTTCAATCATCTCATAGAAGCTATGCGCAGACATTTTGAGGGTGAGAGGGTTGACGCCGTCTGGAGGGAGGTTTACAGGTGGTATGCTGCTCATGAAAATTGGAGGGACAGGATCGGCAGGGCTATGGAGGGGCTTTTGTATACAAATCAGGAGCGTCCCATAAGCGGGGATAAGGTGAGGGAATTATACGGAAGCCCTGTGTACTCAAGCGTATCCAGAATGGAGAGCTTTGCTTCATGCCCCTTTGCATACTATTTGCAGTATGGGCTTCGGGCAAAGGAAAGAAAAATATTTAAAATGGGTGCGCCGGATATAGGGAGCTTTATGCATTCCGTCTTAGACCGCTTCTCAAAGCGTATGGATAAGGAAGGAATAGCCTGGAGAGCGTTGGGCAGGGAGGCGTGCGAGGGTATGGTTTCCGAAACTGTGGATGAGCTGTTAGAGAGTATGCCGGGCTCTGTAATGAGCAGCTCCCGCAGGCATATGTACCTGACGGCGAGGCTTAAGCGCGTGCTTGTAAGGGCGATATGGCTCATAGCGGAGCATTTTAAAAGAAGCGGCTTTGAGCCTGTTGGATATGAAATGGAGTTTGGCGACGGAAAGGATTTCCCGGCTATTAAAATTGAGCTGCCCTCGGGTGAGGCAATAATGCTTACGGGAAGGATAGACCGCATAGACGCTATGGAGTCGGAGGAGGGCACATATTTCAGAATAATAGATTATAAGTCGGGAAGCAAGGCATTTAAGCTTTCGGATATATATTACGGACTGCAGATACAGCTTCTTGCGTACATGGACGCGGTATGGGAAACGGGCTTTAAATCATCGTCCGGGCCGGTGCTGCCCGGAGGGATGCTGTATTTTAAGATAGACGACCCCGTTGTGGCAAATGGAAAGGGCTTAAGTGAAGGGGAGATAGAGGCGGCCATTATGAGACAGCTTAAGATGAAGGGGCTTTTGCTGGCAGATGTGAGGCTTGTAAAGGAAATGGACAGGCAGATAGACGGAGATTCTCTTATAATACCTGCAAGATTAAATAAGGGTGATGCTTTAGGAAGATCATCGGCTGCTACGGGAGAGCAATTTGAAATTCTCAGGGGCTTTATTAAAAGGCTTCTGGCAAAGATAGGAGAGGAGATGCTAAGCGGAGAGGTGTCCATTAAGCCATATAGAAAAAGAAGGGTGACGTCCTGCGCGTATTGCGGATATGGACCGGTATGCCAGTTTGATCCCGGCCTTAAGGATAACAATTACAGAATGCTGCGGGATATAAATGATGATGAGGTATGGAGCCTGCTTGGTGAGAATGGTGCAAATACGGAAGCGGGTGATGGCAATGGATAACAGGTGGACAGCGGAGCAGCTTGCCGCTATAACCCAAAAGGGTTGCAGCCTTCTTGTGGCGGCAGCCGCGGGAGCCGGTAAAACGGCAGTCCTTGTGGAGAGGATAATAAGGAAAATTACCGATCCCGTAAAGCCCATAGACATAGACAGGCTATTGATTGTTACCTTTACAAATGCCGCGGCAACCGAAATGAGGGAACGGATATCGGGCGCCATTTCAGGCTCCATAGAGAGGGGAGACGGCGGTGACGGGCAGCAAAGGCAGCTTCAAAGGCAGCTTGCTCTCTTAAGCAGAGCCAGCATTACTACCATACACTCCTTTTGCATGGAGGTAATAAAAAACAATTTTCAGTATATACAGCTAGACCCCGATTTCAGAATATCGGATGAGACGGAAGCGGCGCTTATGAAGCTGGAGGTGATGGAGGAGCTTTTTGAGGATATGTATTCCTCCGAAGCCCCGGATGAGGAGTTTCTTGAGCTTGTTGAGTGCTATGGAGGAGGAAGGGATGACTTGCAGCTTCAGAACATGGTTATGATGCTGCATGAATTCACAGGAAGCTGTCCCTGGCCCCAAATATGGCTTGAAGAAAATGTTGAGGCATTTAATATAATCACAAGCGGGGACTGTGATTTTAGAGCAACGGTGTGGGCGGATATTCTGATTAAAAGTGCCAAAATAGAGCTAAAAGGTCTTTATGCCAGCCTGCGGGAGGCTTTGGATATAATAAGGGCTTCAGAGGGATTGGCTCCTTACCTTAAAAATTTTGCGGAAGAGTCATCACAGCTTGACTCCTTGATTAAAAAATTGGCTGTACCGGTAAGCGGGAGTGGCTCTGTGTCGTGGGACGGACTGCAGAAGGCCTTTGCAGCGGTTGAGTTTGGAAGGCTGCCGAGGTGCGGAAGGGATGCGGATGCTGCCATGCAGGAGAAGGTAAGGCAGATGAGGGATGAGGTTAAAAAGAGGTTTAAGAAGATTGCCGGAGACATATTTGCAGAAAGCTCACAGGATATAATCAAGGATTTAAACCATATGTATCCTCTGCTTAAAAAGCTTTCCTCGCTTGTGGTCCAATTTGGACGCAGGTATTATGAAAAAAAGAGGGAGAAGGCTCTCCTTGATTTTAACGATCTGGAGCATTTCTGCCTTGAAATACTGACTCAGCCGCTTGAACCGGACGATCCGGAGAATGGGCAAAGCGGCTTTATGGGATTTCGGATAAAGCCGTCAGGCATTGCTGAGGCCTACAGGGAACGCTTTGAGGAAATACTGGTGGATGAGTACCAGGACAGCAACATGGTCCAGGAGCTAATAATAGGAATGGTTTCCAAACCAGGCAGTGAAGCCCCGAACGTATTTATGGTAGGGGATGTAAAGCAGAGCATATACAGGTTCAGGCAGGCAAAGCCCGAGCTGTTTCTTGAGAAGTACAGATCCTATTCTGCTTCCGGGGAGGCCGGAAAGAGAAAAATAACGCTGTATAAAAACTTCAGGAGCAGGAGAGAGGTAATTGACGGGGTAAATTATATATTTAAGCAGATAATGTCCAAGGACATAGGCGAGCTGGATTATAATGATGCTGAGGCTTTAAATCCGGGGGCAAGCTTTCCTCAAAATGATGATAAGCTTGCAATAACGGGCGGAGAAGCGGAGCTGCATATTATAGATACCGGAGGAGGCTGGGAGGACAGGCAGGATACCGGGATTTTGGGAGATGAAATTCCGGAGGAGGAAACGGGAATAAATCAAAACGGGCCTGATGAGGAACAGCCCGATAATATACAGTGTGAGGCAAGAATTATAGCGGCAAGGATTAAAGAATTGATGAGCTCCGGCCAGGGAGAGAGAGTATTCAAGGTTTTGGACAGGAAGACGGGCGGATACAGAAGGCTGGAATACAGGGACATTGTTATACTGCTTCGCGCGACCAGAAATTGGGCGGATATATTTGCAGAGGAGCTGGCAGAGCAGGGAATACCTGCCTATACAGATTCGGGTACGGGATATTTCAAAACTGTGGAGGTGCAGGTGGTGATCTCGCTCCTGCAGATAATAGACAATCCCTTGCAGGATATACCCCTGCTTTCGGTTCTGCGTTCTCCCATAGCGGGGTTTGACTCCGGGGAGCTTATAGACATACGCCTGGCTGACAGGGAAATGCCGCTGTATGCCGCAATGAAAAAGCTGTCTGAGGATCAAACGGGAAAAACGGCCGAAAAGGCCTTAAGCTTTATAGAAAATCTCGGCAGGTGGAGGGACAGATCCCAGTATATGCCCACTGATGAGCTTATATGGTATCTTTATACCGATACGGGGTATTACAGCTTTGCGGGTGCCATGCCGGGAGGAGCCCAGCGCCAGGCAAACTTAAGGGTATTGTTTGAGAGAGCCAGGCAATATGAAGAAACCAGCTATAAGGGTCTTTTTAATTTCATAAGCTTTATAAACAAGCTCAAGAGCAGCAGCGGAGACATGGGGAGCGCCAAAACACTGAGTGAGAATGATAATGTGGTGAGAATTATGAGCATACATAAAAGCAAGGGCCTGGAATTTCCCGTAGTAATTGCGGCGGGCTGCGGAAAGGGCTTCAATATGATGGATTTAAACAGAAAGCTTCTGCTGCATCAGGATCTGGGCTTTGGACCTGACCTTATAGACTGCCTCCGGAGGATATCCTATCCTACAATGGCAAAGCAGGCCTTGAAATACAAGATGAGGCTTGAAAGCCTATCTGAGGAAATGAGGATATTGTATGTCGCGTTCACAAGGGCAAGAGAGAAGCTCATAATTACCGGAACGGTGCCAGATATAAAAAAATCCGCCTCAAAGTGGAGCGCGGCTCTGAAAGAGGCGCATATAAAGCTTCCCTGCTATGATATCCTGAGGGCTAAAAATTATATGGACTGGATAGGAGCCTCACTTATCAGGCATAAGAGCTGCGGATACTTAAGGGATTTGGCAGGTGTGGAGCACGACGGCAGAGCTTATGTTATTGATGATAGCTCACAATGGCAGCTCAGGGTATGGAGCAAGGCCGACGCCGTTGCCGGAAGCGGTAAGGGAGAGCCGCCGCAGAGAGGTGTGGAATTGTTTTCAGAGTGGCAGGGGGATGACGATTTCAGAGGTGAATTTTCAGAGGAGATAACGAGGAGACTACAATGGGAATACGCATATAACCAGGCATCAAGGCTTCCTACAAAGGTGTCCGTAACGGAGCTTAAAAGGCGCTTTAACACCGAGCTGTCTGAGGAATACGGGACCTTGTGGAGCAATACTCCTTCGCTGGTAAAGACGCCCAGGTTTTTGGAGGAGCGTAAGGGTCTTACCTCTGCTGAAAAGGGGACGGTACTTCATTTTGTAATGCAGCATATAGACCTTGCAAGGATATCCGGTACGGAGGATATAAAGGCGCAGATAAGACAAATGGAGGAGCGGGATTTACTTACGCCGGAGCAGGTAAAGACAGTAAATGTGACAAAGATATACGGCTTCCTGAATTCTTCCCTGGGAATGAGAATGAGAAAAAGCGCGCAAATTAACAGAGAGGTGCCGTTTAATATAGAGATAAGCTGCAGGGAGCTATATAAAGAGCTTTCGGAGCAAATATGCGGGGATGAAACAATACTTCTCCAGGGAGTAATAGACTGCTGGTTTGAGGAGGAGGAAGGAATAGTGCTGCTGGACTATAAAACCGATTATGTGTCCGGGGAGGGGACCGATCGGATTAAGGAGAGGTACGGAATACAAATTAGTTATTATACGGCAGCATTGGAAAAGCTGACGGGGAGGAGGGTGAAGGAGAAATATATTTACCTGTTCAGCACAGGAGAGGTAATAGAGTATTAAAGCTTTGTATTAATTTGACGGGAGGTGTACCATGCGCATACTTCATACATCCGACTGGCATTTGGGAAAGATGCTGGATAACATCAGCCGCATACAGGAGCAGAGAGAGTTTGCAGACTGCCTCTGTGACATTGCGGAAAGGGAAAGCATAGACCTTGTGCTTGTGGCGGGGGATATTTACGATACATACAATCCTTCCGCGGCTGCGGAGGAGCTTTTCTACAGCACTGTGGACAGGCTAAGTGCGGGGGGCAGGAGGGCTGTGGTCGTCATAGCGGGGAATCATGACAGCCCTGAAAGACTGTGCGCCGCGGCTCCTATGGCATATAAGAACGGAATTATACTGCTGGGATATCCCGCAAGCGACGCGGGGATATATAAATGGGAGGGTGGAGGCATAAGGATAGTTCGATCAGGCTCCGGATGGCTGCAGGTTTCCATAGACGGCTGCAATGAAAATGCCGTTATTATTGCCCTTGCCTACCCTTCTGAGTCAAGGCTGGATCAGGTGCTGTCGGACGAGGCCGATGAATCCAGGCTTCAAAAGGCATACTCCGACAGGATAGGAGAGCTGATTTCCCTGCTGAGTGAAAATTTCAGGGAGGATACCGTAAATCTGGTTATGGGGCATATGTTTTTAAGAGGAGGAAAAGAGTCGGAATCTGAAAGAACCCTTCAGATAGGAGGAGCACTTACGGTAGATCCTGCGGTGCTTCCTAAGGAGGCCCACTTTGCCGCAATGGGGCACCTGCACAGACCGCAGAGAATAAAGGATGCGTCCTGTCCCGCGTTCTATTCGGGCTCACCTCTTGCCTACAGCTTTTCGGAGGCGGGCTACAGCAAGGTTGTCTATGTTGTGGACGCCGTACCCGGGAGTCAGGCTGACATAAAGGAGGTGCTTCTTTCCTGCGGCAAGCCATTAAAAAAATGGGAGGCGAGGAATGGAATAGAACAGGCTCTGGCATGGTGTGAGGAAGGCAGGGATGCCAACGCATGGATTGATCTTGACATATACACCGACAGGGTGCTGGCCACGGAGGAGCAAAAGAAGCTAAGAGAGCTGAATCCCGGCATTATAAATATCAGGCCGGTAATAAAAACTCGGGAATTGGAGGCACAGAGCTTTGAAAACAGAGAGGGTAAAAAGATAGATGAGCTCTTTGCGGATTATTGCAGGTTTAAAACCGGAATGGAAATATCGGAAGAGCTTGCGGCAGCCTTCCTTGATGTTATAAATGACGATCAGGACGATGAGAGCGTGGGAGGTGAGAAGCTTGAGACCAAAATATCTTGAGATAGAGGGGCTGCAGAGCTTCAGAGAGACTCAGAAAATTGATTTTGACTGCTTAAGCGAGACGGGCCTGTTCGGTATTTTCGGACCGACCGGAAGCGGAAAATCCACCGTGCTGGACGCCATAACCCTTGCACTGTTCGGAGAGGTAAACAGGGCGGCAAGAGGAACTCATGGCATTATTAACACAGACTGCTCCGCTCTCAGGGTGTCGTTTATATTTAACCTGCTTAAAAACAATGTTCGAAGGACATACAAAATTGAGAGGATTTATAAAAGGAAAAGGGGGACACAGAACTCTTGCGAGGCTAAAATTGTAAGGTTTATTGAAATTACACCGTCGGGAGAGATTCCCATAGCAGATAAGCAGGGCGAGGTCAATGGAAAAATAGAGGAGCTCATAGGCTTAAGGCCGGAGGATTTTACGCGTTCCGCAGTTCTGCCCCAAAACAAGTTTCAGGAGTTTTTGATGCTGGAGAAGGCAAAAAAAAGAGAAATGCTCGAGAGAATCTTCTATCTTGAAGAGTATGGAAGGCAGCTGACTGAAAAAGTTTCAAGAAAAATGTCGGAGGTCAGGTACGGGTTGTCCGGTGTTCAGGGAGCGATATCAGCTCTGGGCGATGCCTCGGATAAGACATTGATTGAGGCTGAAGGCCGTCTGGAAGCCGCAAGGCTGGACAGGGAAAGGGCGGATAATAAATTGAAGCTGACAGAGCTTAAGCTTAATGAGGCAAAGGAATTATGGCTTATTTCAGAAGAGCTTAACCAATACATAAAAAGAGAGGAACAGCTTCTCATTCATAAAGAGGAAGCAGCTTTAAAAAGACAGATATATGAAGCCTCAATAAATGCTGATGGCCTTGAGTACACTATAAAAAAATATAGAAGCACCTGCGGAATTTTTGAAGAAACGTGCCGAAGGCTTGAGGATGCCGTTAAAAGCTTTAACGCTTTGGAAAAGGAGCAAGGCGAGACGCAAAGAATTTATGAAGAGAGCATAAAAAAAGCCCGGCTTGAAAAGCCCGTGCTTATAGAGCGCAAAGCAAAGCTGGGCTATGCCATGGAGGAACTGAAGGGAATAGCCGAGACAGAAGAGCAGCTAAAGGCCTTAAGAGATAGGTACACGGTAATAAAAAGCAGTATATCCGTAAAGAGTAAGACAATGGAAGCTGTACGGCTGCAAATGGAGAATATGGACAAAAAAGCAAATGAATACAGGACTGAAATTGAAGCATTGAAGGTTGATATAGATTATAAGGCGCGTGTACAATCGGGAATAAGCCTTGAAAACGAGGTGAAGGCTCTTAAGAATAATATTGAGGCTGCACGGCTGAAGTATCAGTCCTTGACTGCAAAGCTTCAGGAAAATTATGAAAAAAACAGGGTGCTTGAGGAGCAAAGGCAGAGGCTGCAGGCCTCATTTGAAAAGCTGACGGAAGCAAAATGCGGGCATGAAGCTCAAAAGCCCTGTGACAGGGATGCTGTAATGAAGGAAATAGGCACTTATCACGAAATTAAATATGTATATGAAAGGCTCAAAAGTAGCCATGAATATATAAGCTCAGTTAAAGCCAGGCTTGAGAAAATAAACGGAGATATTGCCGCTCAAAAAAAGGACTGTGCGGAGGCTTTAAGGGAGAAGGCGGAAAAGGAAAGGGAGCTGGACGAGCTTAATAGAGAGCTGGAGAACTGCAAAAGGCTCTATGAAATAAATACGGCGTATATGCTGGCAAAAGGGCTGAATGATAATGAGCCATGCCCTGTATGCGGATCACTTACTCACCCTCATCCCGCAATTAATGGAAGTGACGAAGGAATTGGGGAAGCAGAGCCAAGGCTTAAAAAAATACAGGAGAGGCAGCTTAGTGCAGACAGGCGGCACAGGGAGGCGGAAGGAAGGTACATTAGGCTTTCCGAGGCACTCAGCAGCATGGAGGCACAGGCCGCTGAGACAGGAGGCGAGCTGTGTGGCAAGGAAAGTGAATTTATGATTGCTGTAAAGGCTTTACCTTCTGAGCTTGAAAATCTGACCCTCTGTCAAATAAGAGAGAGTCTGGAGGAAATAAACGAAATCAATCAGCATAAGCTTAAAAAAATTGGGGAATGGGAAGAACGGTTGGAGATATTAAAAGGTGAGGGCATAAAAATAAGTGAGCTGTTGTCGGAGAAGAGATCTGAGGAAAAGGCTAAGAAGGCCGAATTAAGCATATACCAGGAGGATGCGCAGCAGGCGAAAAAAATATTTGAGGAATCGGCACAGGCCTACAATGACAGGCTGAAGGAGCTTGAGAATTTTATAAAAGCCTGCAAAATTTCCGGTATAGCATCTGAGCTTAAGCGCATTGAAGAAAATGAGCGCAGGTCTGAAAGGCTTCAAAAAATGGAGTCAGGTATACAGCAAGAGAAAAAAGAGCTTGCAAAGAAGCTTGAAGACATGGACAGAGAAGAAAGAGAGCTTATCAGAGGCCTTGAAGAAATAAGAATTCAGGGTGACGCGCTCAAGCACCAGAGGGATGAAACAGAGACAAAGGTAAGGCTGATTACGGGAGACAGGAATATAAATGAGCTGATCCGTGAAGCAGAGGAAAGCATAAAGGATATGGAGAATAAGGAAAGCAGCATTTCCGAAAAGCTTAAGGATATTGAGCAGAAATTCAATGATATAAAGATACATAAAAATATGCTGGCTAACCAGAAGGAAATTTACTTGCAGGCAGTGACAGAAGAGACCGCAAGGCTTGAAAATATGCTTAAGCAAAAGGGGTTTGCAAGTGCCGGGGAGGCAGAAAAGGCTTTGCTTCCAAAGGAAAAACAGGAAGCATTGAGGACGGAGCTGGATGATTACGAAAAGGCAGAAAGAAATGTAAGGGCGCAAAAAGCAATATTGACGGAAAAGCTTAAGGGAAGAAGCATAAGCCGCGAGGAGTGGGAAGAGATCAATTCACTTTACAGTACGTGTATTGAGGAAAAGGAAAAAAGTATTTCTTTATATGAAAGGGCAAAAAATATATACAACGTAGTAAAAGAAAACTTTACCAAATGGGTGGTTCTGGATAAAGAGCTTAAGGAATTCAGTAAGAGGTACGAGCTGCTGGAGCACATTCAAAAGCTGCTTAAGGGCAACAGCTTTATAGATTTTATAGCAGAAGAGAGACTAAAATATATAGCAGCGGAAGCGGCGGAGACACTTGGGCTTCTCACAAGATACAGGTATGCTATAGAGCTTGACAGCGAAAGCGGCTTTGTAATAAGAGATAATTTTAATGGAGGAGCGTATAGGCCTGTATCCTCCTTGTCAGGGGGAGAGATATTTCTTACGGCACTTTCACTTGCTCTTGCACTATCAAAGCAGGTACAGCTTAAAGGGAAAAGCCCGCTGGAATTTTTCTTTCTTGATGAGGGCTTTGGTACCCTTGACGGGAGTTTGCTGGACACAGTCATAGATTCTCTTGAGAGGCTGAGCAATAAAGACAGGGTAATAGGATTGATAAGTCATGTACCTGAGCTAAAAAGCAGGATAACAAGGAGATTAATTATAGATCCGCCCAATATGGAGGGAAGCGGAAGCAGGGTAAGGATAGAAAAAGCGTAGTACCAATAATATGACCTGTTTTTGAAACTTAATTAATAAGCTGCGTATACAGGAGCTAAAAGGAGAAAATAATATATAAATTGACATATTGGCGGATAAATGAAGTATTATTGTGTTGTTTTGTGCGGGAAATGATGTTATATTGTTTAAGCGCCGTTAACACGGCAGGCGAAAACGCCTTGAATTCA
>JAEWDM010000006.1 GCA_023390115.1 Bacillota bacterium | reverse complement strand
ACCAGACCACTTGGGACATCGTACAGGACATCCGCAGGCACAAGCGCCGTCCTGCTAAGATGGCGGAGCAGAATATTTTCTCAGGTCTGATTTATTGCAAGGATTGCGGAAAGGCGCTGGTGCTCAGTCGGGCGCACACTATGGATGCGGTTAAAAACAACTTCCAATGCTCTACCTACAGAAAACGGGGCAAGGAAACCTGCTCCGGGCATTACATCAGAGAGTCACAGCTCGCCGCTATCCTTCTGGACGATCTCCGTCGGGTGACGCACTTCGCAAGACAGAATGAATTGCTCTTCGCCAAGCACATTACGCAGAAGAACAGTGCTGAACTTCGCAGAGAGATCACCCGGACAGAGCGGGAGTTGGAGTCCCTCAAGCGCAGAGATACCGAGTTGACCGCTCTTTTCAAACGGCTCTATGAGGATAATGTGCTGGAGAAAATCCCGAACGAGGTGTTCCGAAAGCTCAGTGATGACTATCTCACCGAGCAAAAAGAAATCCAGTCCGCCATCCCCAAGAGGGAAAGCGAGCTGGAAAAGCTGAAGGGTTCGGTGGCTAATGTCAGCGCCTTCATCGAAAAGGCGAAACAGTACACGGAGATCAACGAACTCACTGCGGAAATCCTGCACCTTTTCATTGAGCGAGTGACGGTGGGGGAACGCGAGGAAAAATGGTCTCATACCGCCCCGCAGGAAATCAACATTTACTATCGGGATATTGGACTGCTGGACGTCGTTGCCGAGCAGCAAGAGGAACAAGAAACGCCCAGCGATCCGTCAGAGGTCGCATAAAACGGCAATCGGCAGGCAGCGAAATCCCACTGCCTGCCGAACCATACCGCCATACTTCCCCACGGTTTAGAAAATGTCCCTGTGACACCGTGGAGAAGGGAGAGTTATGTCTTTTTTTATATTGGAAGGTGTGATATAATCGTCTTAATGCCATCTGGACAGCATATTGGCTTACAGGGCGGACCAACAGGGGGATTATTATGCATTTGTTTAATGCGAGTTCATTGTTTAATGAGAATGTCAAAAAAGAAATATTAAGTATTGTAAATAATCCGGAAGAGTTAAGAAATAGAGTAATTGAAATAAAGAAAACGCTTTTAAAAGTATATAATTTTAAAGCTTATAATGTACCGGAAGATTTTACTGCTGCTTCTTATATAATAGCAACTAATCATTTAACTGATTCTGATGCTCCGCTAATAATGAGTTATTATTATGAGCTTATGCGTCAAGTTATAGATACTTATCCGAAGCTCTTTGTTTTCGCTAAAGAGGATTGCTTTAACGGTGTTTCCATACCTAAAGAATTAATGCCAATATTAGAGCTGGAAAAAGTTTTTGCAGTTGACCGTAAAAGCTTTGGCGGATCAATGGCGGCGATGAGAGCTGCCGGAAAGTGGTTTGCTGAAGGTGAGAAGCCAAAGCATTTTCTGATGTTCTCTCAAGGAACAATTTATGACATAAATAAGGACAGAGCGGAGGATATTGAGCCAGGCGCATTCTGGCTGGCCAGATTACTGGGTATTCCTGTTTTGCCGGCTTTTATTGAGCAAGCTGTTGAAGGGAGCGAAAACCGTTTAGTATTTGGAAAACCAATTTTCATACCAAAAAATTGCCGGAATTTTGATAATCATAAACAATTATGGTTAGAAAGAGTAATTGAAGCACAAAATGAATTAGAAACACTTACAGGAATTCCGGCAAGAGAAGCCGTGCTTGATGAAGAACATCAAACAAGAAAAAGATTTAAGCCAACTAATCAGATAATTATTTGATTTAAAAGCGGGACACTTCTCAAAAAATCAGCGGCGCTCATCCGCTCTATAGCGTCAGGCAAAGGCCGCGCAAGCGTATAATGCCGTTCCGGCATTGAATATTGCCTCGCGATAACCATTGTTTTTTGAGAGATGTCCCCAAATATTCATACACACATATCAATTCCCCTCCCCTATATATTAAACAACACAAATTTTGTTCTTTAATAAAGCATATTTCTGTATAATATTCTAAAATCCTTCTTTTCCTGCAAAACAACACAAGAAAGAAGGTCTTTGGCAAACCTAAGTTTAGAATTCTATCTATTTTTTACTATGCTTTAATATGAAAAAACCGTATCTATATAATAACGGACTAAGAGCAAAAAATATTATTAAGCTTTTATAATATGCTTTTTTAACAGGCTTATCGGGATTATAATTAATAGATATAAATCTTTAGAGGAGAATTAACAGTCAAGGTATGAACATATTACATTTAAAATATGCAGCAGAAGTTGAGAAGACAAGATCCATAAGTAAGGCCGCGGAAAACCTTTTAATGGGACAGCCCAACTTAAGCCGGGCGATAAAGGAATTGGAAGAGCTGCTGGGAGTTCCTCTGTTTAACCGTACTTCAAAAGGGATGATACCTACTTTTGAGGGAGAAGAGTTCCTCCGGTATGCAAAAAAAATACTTCTTCAAATTCATGAGCTGGAATCTATCTATAAAGATAAAAAGGAGGACAGACAGGCTTTTTCAATATCCGTTCCAAAGGCAAGCTACATTGCCTGCGCGTTTACGGATTTTATAAAGGACATTGATATTAAAAACAGGGCTGAAATAATATATAATGAAACAGACTCAATACGGGCTATAGACAATATTATCCAGTACAATTACAAGCTTGGCATAATAAGATATCAGGCAACCTTTGAACAACGCTTCAATAAGCTGTTATGTGAAAAGGGCCTTGAGCATAAGAAAATAGGAGAATTTTCCTATCAGGCCGTCATGTCCCGGAAACACCCGCTTGCGGAACGCAGTACCATAAAGCTGTCCGATTTGAGAGGCTATATGGAAATTGCCCATGCCGATCCCTATATGACGTCAATGCCTATGATGGATGTAAAGAAAGCGGAGCTCTCGGAATTTGTTGACAAGCACATTTACGTTTTTGAAAGAAGCTGCCAGTTTGACCTGTTGAGCAATGTCCCCAATACCTTTATGTGGGTATCCCCTATCCCGCAGCGCTTGCTGGATCAGTACGGTCTGGTACAGAAGAAATGTCTTGCGAACAAAAAAAAATACCGTGATGTCCTGGTCTACAGGAAAAATTACCATTTTACAGAAATGGATAAAAAATTTATTTCTCTGGTGCAGGAGTATAAAAGTAATGTATTATAGGCTGCTATATCTTTAAAGGCATACTGCTATGCTTTTTTTACATTTCACAAAAGCGCAAAGGATCGTTAAAATAATAACAAAAAAGATTGTTAAAAAATAATCAAGGTTATGAACGGGGTCTTGATTATAAAAAGCTGGATATAAAGAAAAAAAGTGAGGTAATTGATAATGGAATATCGTATTGAAAAGGATTCAATGGGAGAAATAAAAGTTCCCGCGGACAGGTACTGGGGAGCTCAGACACAGAGAAGCCTTCAGAATTTCAAGATTGGCACCGAAACCATGCCGGAGGAGATAATACGTGCATTCGGTATATTAAAGAAGGCCTCCGCAATTGCAAACTTTAATCTTGGAAAGCTCAGCCAGGAAAAAAAAGCTGTTATTGAAAAGGTATGCGATGAAATTATTGAAGGGAAGCTGAATTCCCACTTCCCTCTGGTTGTATGGCAGACAGGCAGCGGTACTCAGTCAAATATGAATGCCAATGAGGTTATTGCCAACAGGGGGAATGAAATGTGCGGCAAAAAGCTTCTTCATCCAAATGACGATATAAACATGTCTCAGAGCTCAAATGATACATTTCCTGCCGCTATGCATATAGCCGCGGCCACGGGAATTGAGAGCCTCCTGCTTCCCGCCGTTGGCAGGCTGGCCGGCACCTTTGCACGGCTTGAGGCGGAAAATGACGGAGTTGTAAAAAGCGGACGCACTCATTTGCAGGATGCAACCCCTATAAAATTTTCACAGGAGATCAGCGGCTGGCGCATTATGCTTGAAAAGACAAAGGGCATGCTTGAGATATCTCTTGAGGGCCTTATGGAGCTGGCACTCGGAGGTACTGCCGTAGGTACGGGGCTGAACGCTCCCAAGGGCTTCGGTGAAGAAGTGGCGGGGGTAATAAGCACCCTTACCGGCAAAAGGTTCGTAACTGCTCCAAACAAGTTCCATTCACTTACATCAAAGGATCAGATCGTTTTTGCGCACGGAGCCTTAAAAGCCCTTGCGGCAGATATGATGAAGATAGCAAATGATGTCAGGTGGCTTGCCAGCGGGCCCCGAAACGGTCTCGGGGAAATATACATTCCTGAAAACGAGCCCGGGAGCTCCATTATGCCGGGCAAGGTAAACCCGACTCAATGCGAGGCCGTGACCATGGTTTCGGTTCAGGTAATTGCAAATGATATGGCGGTAGGCATGGCTGCTTCCCAGGGCAATTTCCAGTTGAATGTATTTATGCCGGTCTGTATATATAACTTCCTTCAATCGGTAAGGCTGCTTGCTGACAGTATAATTTCATTTAACGACAACTGTGCGGTAGGAATCACTGCAAATAAAGAAAAAATGAGATATAACCTGCACAGCTCTCTTATGCTTGTTACTGCCCTTAATCCACATATAGGATATGACAGTGCGGCAAAAACAGCGAAAAAAGCATACAGGGAAAATATTTCTCTGAAGGAAGCGTGTGTGGCTCTGGGCTTTTTGAGCGCGGAGGAATTTGACAAGGTATTTAAGCCTGAAAGCATGGTATAACAATAAAATTTGTGAGGAAAAGCGATATGATTTACAGTTATTATCCGGGGTGTACCCTTAAAACAAAGGCTAAGGAGCTGGACATATATGCAAGGAAATCTGCGGAGGTACTCGGACTTGTGCTTGAAGAGCTCCCCGAATGGCAGTGCTGCGGTGCCGTTTACCCAATGGCACAGGATGAAATAGCCACAAAGCTGTCTTCGGTGCGTGCCCTTATATCCGCAAGGGCTTTGGGAGGGAATCTGGTAACCATGTGTTCAGCCTGTCATCATGTACTTAAAAGAGTAAACAGGGACATGGACGTAAACAGTGATATGCAGTTAAAGGTTAATAATTATTTAGGTCTTGATACCCCTTATAAGGGTGAAACAAAGGTTATCCATTACCTGGAGCTGATAAGGGATGTTATAGGCTTTGATAAATTAAAAAAAAGTGTTGTCAAGCCGCTTAAGGGAATGAAAATTGCGGCATATTACGGCTGCCTGCTGCTAAGGCCCAGCGATGCCATGCAGTTTGACAATGCAGAGAATCCTTCCATTATAGAAGATTTTATCTCTGCAATAGGTGCGGAGCCGGTTATATACCCTTACCGCAACGAGTGCTGCGGAGCATATATGGCACTGAGCGAAAAAGGCATTGTGAAGGAAAAATGCAAAAATATTATAGAATCCGCCTGCGAGAAGGGTGCCGATACCATAGTTACCGCCTGCCCTCTCTGTATGTATAACCTTGACTCAAATGTTGAAGAGGAAAGGCTCAGGGTGCGCTATTTTACAGGGCTTTTGGCGGAAGCTCTGGGCGCTTTATAAAGAATGGGAGGATAGTATATGCATACGACAGGAAAGGAAATGGCGCAAACCATTGTAAGAATAAGCGGAGTAAATACGAGAAAATGCATGAAGTGCGGAAAATGCTCAGGTACATGTCCTGCATTTCATGAGATGGATATCCATCCCCACCAATTCATCTCAATGGTTCAAAAAGGCGATATTGGTACACTGCTGGAGTCAAATGCGCTGTGGAAGTGCCTTTCATGCTTTGCCTGTGTGGAAAGGTGCCCGAGGGGTGTAAAGCCTGCCATGCTTATTGAGGCTGTGAGGCTTATGCTGATACGGAGGCAGGGGGAAAACCGCCTAAAGGCCGAGGATATCCCCGGCCTGCTGGACGAAAAGCTTCCCCAGCAGGCTATTGTAAGCGCCTTTAGAAAATACAGCAAATAATCAGCATATGATAGAATGGAAGTGAATTGAGCAAATGCAAAGAATCGGAGTTTTTGTTTGTTGGTGCGGGAGCAATATATCGGCAACCGTTGATGTGGAAGCAGTTACAGAGGCATTAAGGCATGAGGCGGGCGTCGTTTATTCCGCCGATTACCAGTATATGTGTTCCGAGGGCGGCCAGTCCAGGATACGCCAGGCAATAAAGGATCTGGCATTGACAGGGGTTGTAGTCTGTTCATGCTCTCCAAGAATGCATGAGGCTACGTTCAGAAAAACGGCTGCGTTGGCTGGTCTGAATCCATATATGGTTGAAATTGCGAATATACGCGAGCAGTGCTCATGGATTCATAAAGACAGGAATGAAGCCACCAGGAAGGCTATTATACTCGGAAGGACGGCTGTTGCCAAGCTTAACCTGAACAAGCCGCTTATTTCCGGAGAGAGCGAGGTTGTAAAGCGCGCGCTGGTTATCGGAGGGGGCATAGCGGGCATACAGTCAGCCCTTGATATCGCGGATGCCGGCTATGAGGTGGATATTGTTGAAAAGAGCCCCACAATAGGCGGCAAAATGGCGCAGCTTGACAAGACCTTCCCCACCCTTGACTGTGCCGCCTGTATACTTACACCCAAGATGGTGGATGCGGCATCAAACGAAAGGATAAGCCTGTTTACCTATAGCGAGGTTGAGTCGGTATCAGGCTTTGTGGGAAATTTTACCGTCGGGATAAGGAAAAAGGCCCGCAGTGTAAAGGCGGACCTTTGCAGCGGATGCGGTGCATGTACCGAAAAGTGCCCTTCCAGGAAGGCAAAAAGTGAGTTTAATATGGGCCTTTCCAACAGGGGGGCAATATATATTCCCTTTGCACAGGCCATACCAAATGTACCCGTAATTGACAGGGATCAGTGCTTAAGGTTCAGAACCGGAAAGTGCGGGCTATGCGAGAGGGCCTGCTCAGCAGGAGCCATTGACTTTTCACAGCAGGATGAGATAGTTGAAAGGAAATACGGCGCTGTTGTCGTTGCAACGGGATTTAATATAATATCCCTTGAGAATTTTGAGGAATATTCCTATGCCAACAGCCGGGATGTTGTAACCTCCCTTGAATTCGAGCGCATAATGAATGCTGCGGGACCTACCGGCGGCAAGCTGCTCCGGCCTTCCGACAATACCCATCCTCACAGAATAGTTTTTATACAGTGCGTTGGCTCAAGGGACACCTCAGGGTGCGGGAAAGCATACTGCTCAAAGATTTGCTGCATGTATACGGCAAAGCATGCCATGCTCGTAAGAGAAAAGTATCCTGATGTGGAGGTGCATGTATTCTATATTGACGTCAGGACACCGGGCAAAAATTTTGATGAGTTCTACCGGCGTGCTGCTGAAGAATACGGCGTTGATTATATAAAGGGAATGGTGGGGAAAATTGCCGAAAAGAATGGGAAGCTGATGGTGCAGGGATCGGATTTGCTTGCAAATGACCAGGTTGTAATTGAAGCCGACATGGTTGTCCTTGCGGCGGCAGTTGAGCCTGACAGGACCGCGAAGGGGCTTGCCACCATGCTTACGGCCAGCATAGATACCAACAGCTTCTTTACCGAGGCACATCCCAAGCTCCGGCCTGTGGAAAGCCCCACGGCAGGGGTTTACCTGTCCGGTGTGTGCCAGGGCCCCAAGGATATTCCCGAAACGGTTGCCCAGGCTTCGGCTGCCGCGGCAAAGGTAATAGGCCTTCTTGCAAAGGATAAGCTTCTCAGCAATCCATGCGTGTCTGCTTCAGACCATATGCTGTGCAATGGCTGCTCAACCTGTGAAAGGGTTTGTCCATACGGAGCCATATCCTATATTGACAAGGAATTCAGAATTCCCGGAAAGACCGAAATCCGCAGAGTTGCGCAGGTTAATGAGGCCGTGTGCCAGGGCTGCGGTGCGTGTACTGTTGCATGCCCTTCAGGCGCTATGGATTTGAAAGGCTTCACAAACAAGCAGATTATGGCGGAGGTGGATGCAATATGTCGATAGATGAAAGGACCAATGAGAATTTCAAGCCCCTTATAGTTGCGTTCTGCTGCAACTGGTGCAGCTACGCCGGTGCGGATCTTGCCGGTACAAGCAGGCTGTCCTATCCCGCGGATGTAAAAATAATCAGGGTGCCCTGCTCCTGCAGAATCAATCCGATGTTTATACTCAGAGCGTTTCAGAGAGGCGCCGACGGGGTTATTGTATGCGGCTGCCATCCGGGAGACTGCCACTATTCCACCGGCAATTACTATGCAAGAAGGAGAATGACTCTGCTTTTCAGCCTGCTTGATTACCTGGGTATAGAACGGGGGCGCACAAGGGTGGAATGGGTTTCTGCGGCGGAGGGCGTTAAGTTCTCCACCGTTATGAACAATTTTTCAAAGACCATTCACCAGTTGGGTGAAAATAAAAGGCTGGGGGATCTGAGATGCAGAAAATTTTTGGATTAGTTAAGGATATAGCCGAAAAACTGCTTGCTGAAGGAACCGTCAACAGGATTATAGGCTGGAAAAAGGGAGAGTTTGTCTATGACCCTACCCCTGCGGTTTTCAATGCGGAATGCGGGCTTGACGGCTTTGTTTATAATAGCTTTTGTGCAAGCAACCTTAGCAAATATCTTGTGGGTGAAAGCAAAAAAGACGGCAAAATACTGGCACTGCTTAAGCCATGTGACACATACGGCTTTAACCAGCTTGTAAAGGAGCACAGGGTTGAAAGGGAAAAGATTTTTGCTTTGGGGGTGGAATGCAGGGGAATGCTGGATATTAATAAGATAAAGGCTTTGGATATAAAAGGAGTTAAACGTGTTAAAGAAAATGGGCAGAAAATTTTAATCCATACTGTCTATGGTGAAAAAAGCTGCTCAAAAAGCGAGGTGCTTCTGGAAAAATGCATTTGCTGCAAGGGCAAACAGCACATGGCCTATGATGAGCTCGCGGTTACAGGCGATAAATTTGAAACGGAATCAGCAAACCGCTTTGAGCTTGTGGAAAAGCTTGAGTCCATGGATCCCGGCGGGAGGTTTGAATTCTGGCAGGGCGAGCTTTCAAAATGCATACGCTGTAATGCGTGCAGGAACGCCTGTCCGGCATGTACCTGTATAAAATGTGTTTTTGATAATGACAGCTCAGGGATTGCCAGCAAAGCAAGCACGGATAGCTTCGAAGAAAATATGTTCCACATAATCCGTGCTTTCCACGTCACGGGACGCTGCACAGACTGCGGAGAATGCTCCAGAGCTTGTCCGCAGGGTATACCCCTCCATTTACTGAACAGAAAGCTTATAAAGGATATAAATGAGTTTTACGGCCAATATCAGGCTGGGGCTGCTTCGGCACCCATTGCGGCTCCGCTTACAAGCTTCACCAAGGAAGATGTGGAGCCGGACATTGTTACAGATAAAGGAGGGGATCAGTGATGCTTAAAATACCGGTGCAAAGGCTGACTGAGCTATTTTCTTTAATTTCCGGGGACAGACTGCTGTACCTGCCTGTTGAAGAAAAAGGCCAGGTAGGGTACGGGATATGGACGGAAGCTGAAAAGGTCAGGCTTGATAAGCTGAATACCGTAAAATCGGCAAAGGATCTTTTCTTCCCTCAAAGTGAGAATCTTGTAGCCTTTAAGACCCAGGGAAAAAATATAAGCATAATAGAAAACAGAGATGAAACAAAAGAGTTTGTAGTTTTCGGCGTCCGTGCATGTGACGCCGCAAGCTTTGACATTCTGGACAGGGTTTTTCTTTCAGAACCCCGGGACACATATTACAAGGCAAGGCGGGATAAGAGCACCGTAATTTCCCTTGCATGCGGGCAGCCTGAAGAAACCTGCTTCTGCGGCGCTTTCGGCATCGATCCCGCCAACCCGGCAGGAGATGTGGCGGCATGGCTTACAGAGGATACGCTGTTCTGGAACAGTATTACTGAGAAGGGAAATGCCATTACAGAAGCAGTAAGGGAACTGTTTGAAACAGCCGGCCAGTACGGGTTACAAGCTCTTCAGGCTTACAAGGAAAATACGGGGAGCATAGCGGGAAGGCTTCCGCTGGGTAATTTAAGGCTTGACGGGTTTGGAGGAGAGGAGCTCAACGAGAAGTTCGGCTCCCCTCTGTGGAAGGAGCTTTCGGAAGCCTGTCTGGGCTGCGGGACATGTACGTTTCTATGCCCTACCTGCCAATGCTATGACATAAGGGATTACGATACGGGCAATGGTGTGCAGAGATTCAGATGCTGGGATTCCTGCATGTATTCCGATTTTACAAGGATGGCTCACGGAAATCCCAGAACAAGCCAGCTTGAGAGGTTCAGGCAAAGGTTTATGCATAAGCTGGTTTACTTTCCGGCAAACAATGAGGGTATTTATTCCTGTGTGGGCTGCGGAAGGTGCCTTGCGTCCTGTCCCGTGTCTATGAATATAGTTAAGGTAATCAAGTCTATGGGGGTGAATGAAAATGGGAAGTTGTGATTGTTCTGCCGGGGATGTGCTTATTCCAAGTCTCGGTGTCGTTACCGATATAAGGATAGATACCCCCGATGTCAAGACCTTTCGTGTAAATTCCCCGCAGGGAGGGGTATGCTTCAGCCACATGCCGGGGCAGTGTGCCATGCTTTCAATTCCCGGAGTCGGCGAGGCAATGTTTTCCATAACATCCTCCCCTACAAATACGGAGTATATGGAATTCAGTATAAAAAAGTGCGGCTGCCTTACGGAATGGCTTCACCAGATGGATGCGGGACAGCAGATAACCATAAGAGGCCCTTACGGCAACGGCTTTCCTGTAGAAACCGGCTTTAGGGGCAAGGATTTGCTTTTTGTCGCAGGAGGTATAGGGCTCGCGCCTTTAAGGTCGGTTATAAACTATGTGCGCCACTACAGATCAAATTACGGAAGCATAGACATTGTTTACGGCTCCAGAAGTAAAGAGGATCTTGTTGCCTACAGCGAGATTATAAATGAATGGTGCACGGAAGATGGTATTAATGTGCATCTGACTATAGACCGTGAACAGGAAGGATGGGACGGCCATGTGGGGTTTGTGCCGAATTATGTAAAGGAATTGGGCTTTGACACAAATAAAACGGTAATCATATGCGGGCCTCCGATTATGATAAAGTTTACGCTTGCAGGCCTCCAGGAGCTTGGGTTTGAAAAAACCCAGGTATTTACCACTATGGAGCTTAGGATGAAATGCGGTGTGGGAAAGTGCGGGCGCTGCAATATAGGTTCAAAATATGTGTGCAAGGACGGCCCTGTTTTCCGCTGTGACCAGTTGGATGAGCTGCCTAACGAATATTGATTTGGAAGAGAGGATACAAAGGTATGGAACAAATGGTTAATATATTTCTGATGGGCAAAAAGTATTCTGTCCCCGCAAACCTTACCATTATGGGGGCCATGGAGTACGCGGGATACCAGTTGATCCGGGGGTGCGGCTGCAGGAACGGCTTTTGCGGAGCCTGTTCAATAATATACAGGATAAAGGGCGACAGGGAGCTTAAGGTGTGCCTGGCATGTCAGACCAAGGTTCAGGACAATATGTATATTGCAACCCTTCCCTTTTTCCCGCTTGTGAAGCAGGCCTATGATATAAATGAAATAGGGCCTACAGAGCAGATTATGATGCAGCTTTACCCTGAGATATACAGTTGTATAGGCTGTAATGCCTGTACAAAGAGCTGTACCCAGGAGCTTAATGTTATGCAGTACATTGCCCATGCCCAGAGGGGCGAGTATGAAAAATGTGCTGAAGAATCCTTTGACTGTGTAATGTGCGGGGTATGTTCTTCCAGGTGCCCTGCCGGGATTTCCCATCCTCAGGTGGCATTGCTTGCAAGGAGGCTGACAGGAAAGTATATTGCGGCTCCCTCGGCCCATCTTGCCGACAGGGTTGCCGCCATAGAGAGCGGAGAGTTCGAAGAACTTATGGAAAAGCTTATGGAAAAGCCGATAGATCAATTAAAGGATCTGTATAATAACAGGGAAATTGAGAAATAGGGGGGACTATAATGTATACACAGCAAATGCTTGACTCCGTAAAAAAGGTTGAAGCTACAAGAAAGGAACGGCTTGGCAAAGAACCCGGGAGAATGACTGCGGATGAGAAGGAAGCATTGTTAAGCCAGTATCATCCCGACTACAGGCAGGACAGCTTTTCTGTTTTGGAGGTCGGACCCAACAAGGGGGATAAGGTTCCTCACGAGCTTGCGGAGCTCCTTCAGGCAAACAGCCGTATAAAGGACATAAGCATAGATCTTGACACTATTGACTATGATGTGGATGTGCTTGTTATAGGAGGCGGAGGTGCCGGGGCATCCGCCGCAATTGAAGCAAACCAGGGCGGAGCTGATGTAATGATAGTTACAAAGCTTCGTATAGGCGATGCCAATACAATGATGGCGGAAGGCGGCATACAGGCTGCCGATAAGGAAAACGACTCACCCATGACACACTATCTTGATGCTCTTGGTGGGGGACACTATGCCAATGTTCCCGAATTGCTTTACAAGCTGGTAACAGACGGCCCTCCGGCTGTAAAATGGCTTAATGAGCTTGGAGTTATGTTTGACAAGGCTCCTGACGGCACAATGGTAACCACTCATGGAGGAGGAACATCAAGAAAAAGGATGCATGCCGCTAAGGACTACTCGGGATCGGAGATTATGAGAGTCTTAAGGGATGAGGTTATAAACCGCAGTATTCCGGTTGTGGATTTTACAGCCGCAGTAGAGCTGCTGCTTGATAATGAGGGCAAGGCCGCAGGTGCGGTTTTGATGAACATGGAGACGGGGGAATATATGGTCGCAAGGGCAAAGACGGTAATTGTTGCCACCGGAGGGGCCGGGCGGCTGCATTATCAGGGCTTCCCCACCTCCAACCACTACGGAGCCACAGCGGACGGACTCATTTTGGGCTACCGCGCGGGAGCACAGCTTCTGTATGCCGATACGCTGCAATACCATCCGACGGGGGCTGCGTTCCCCGAGCAGATTTTTGGAGCCCTTGTAACCGAGAAGGTGCGCTCTCTGGGAGCCATGCTTATTAACTCCGAAGGCGAGGCCTTTATGCATCCTCTTGAAACCCGTGACGTTTCGGCGGCATCGATTATAAGAGAGTGCAATGAAAGAGGTAAAGGTATAGCGACTAATGAGGGCTATGGCGTATGGCTGGACACTCCCATGATAGAAATACTTGGAGGAGAAGGGACTATAGAAGGCAGAATTCCGGGAATGCTGCGAATGTATTCCAAATACGGAATCGACATAAGGAAGGTGCCCATCCTGGTATATCCCACGCTGCATTACCAGAACGGCGGCCTTAAAATCAGACCCGACGGAATGACGGCAATTGAAAACCTGTATGTTGCGGGAGAGGCCGTGGGAGGGATACACGGCAGAAACAGGCTTATGGGCAATTCGCTGCTTGACGTCATAGTATTCGGAAGAAACGCAGGCAAAAACGCCTCGGCAAAATGCAGGAATGTTACTGTCGGCACCTTAAGCCTTGATCATGTAAACCGGTTTTCAAATGAGCTGGAGCAGGCGGAAATACAAAGCGAGGTTGTTTCACCCAAGCTTTTGCCGGTATATACCCATAGGCGTTAGCCCGTACAGCAGCAAAGTGTGTATTTAATTTAAGCGAAGAATATTATGGGCTAAGAGGTTCCCCTATTTTGAAAAGAGAGATGGGTGCCGTTACTGACATTTAAGAATAAATTAAATTAAAGGAGGATGCCTGTGCCTTTTATTATTAAGCGGCGGCAGGTAAAAGTATATGGAATTAGCAAGTATTCTTGAAACATTTATGATAGTAAGCTTTGGGGTATCATGGCCTCTTTCAATAATAAGATCCTACCGTTCACGTTCGACCAAGGGAAAGAGCCTGTTGTTTATGTGCTTTATACTTTTCGGATATTTGTGCGGCATTGCGTCCAAATGCATTTCGGGCACATATAACCTTGCGTTCTGGTTCTATTTCCCCAATGTCATTATGGTGGCTACCGACATTTGCCTCTTCTTCAGAAATAAGGGCATTGAAGCAAAAAGCGAAAAAACCAGTGCCGCGGCCTAATGCCGCGGGTATACAGAAAAGCCCGGTTTTTGCTGAAAGCCGGGCTTTTTCAATTGGGGACAGTCCTCAAAAATTGAGCAGCAATGCAATATGGGATAATCAGGCCTGCCCCACCCTTTGGGCTGCCGCCCCGGCGGAGGTGTATTGATTGTCTGCTTGTTTTTTGAGAAGTGTCCCCATATTTGAGATAGCCTTTGCCAGATAACGGCTTTTTTTATTTGCCACTTGGCACATCTTTTTAGATGGGCAGATTAACAACCCGCATACTGTTTTACAACTTCAAGAGGGAACATGGTGCGCCCGACAACTTCCTCAACCGACATACCCTGCCTAATAAAACGCTTGATAACCACACCAATACCTTCCGCAATTTCCACAATATGCTTGTCCGGGTCATATATCCGAATATCACGCTGTCCCCATGGATATTCTCTTATCTCATGTACCCACAGCAAACCGGGTGTGCATTTTAGCTCGGTGTATACCGTGTCCAAATCTTCTACCTCAAAATAGACTTGAAAATTATGTGGTTGTTCCCGGACGCTATCTGATGGAACACCAATCAACTCGGCATATCCCTGTTGTAGAGAAAACCCCTCGAAAGTGACATGTGCGCCAATGTCCATCAAAATCTTTTGGTGAAGAACCTTTTCATAGAATTTCTTTGATACCGTCATATCCGTAACTGCTAATAAGCATCCTTGATATTTCATAGATTATCCCTCCTTGATGACAGTATAGTGGATAGCTCAGAAGCATCATAGTAAAAATCCGACATGGTTTTCAAATAATTTTGAGGGGTAACGCCGCTAATAGCTTTGAAATCTTTGTCAAAATGGGATTGGTCAAAATATCCGGCTTGTTGTGACAATGCCGCAAAGAAGCAGGGCGATTTTTGTATATGACTTAACACATAGTTAAAACGAACAAGGCGGGCATAGCTTTTGATGTTCATACCAATCTGCATTAAGAATAAGCGGTTTAATTGCCGCTCGCTATAACTGACTTTTTGAGCCAGTTCCGCAACAAGTATTTGACCTTGATTATCCGAAATTGTTTTGATCGCAGAGAGCAGAGCGTCCGAAACAATACAGTACTCCATGCGGCTATATAAGATCTTATCACACATACTAAATAATTCCGTTGCATTATTTGCAGTTTCAAAAACGTGGCAAAGTGAATTGAAAAGTTCCTTATCAACATTTTTTAACAATATGCGCTTATCCGTAAATTCGGCTTGGTGGCAATGTGTTATTTGATATAGACCGCAAGGTGAAAGTTGTATCAACAGCATAACATGATACTTGTTGGGTTCGGCTCCAAGCAAAGTAGGAGTTGCGGAAGCACCCCATAACTCAGCTAAAATATCTTTTCCATCAAAGGCGAGGGACAATGTACCACAGGCATCTGGCATAAGTGTATAGTGCTCTACAAACATATTTTGCTGCGGGAAAACTATATTATAGAAAAGAACATATTTATCGAGTAGTGTATGTGGGGAACTAGCATTAAAGGCTTTATCACTATGAATGCGCATACTGCATTCCCCCTTTCCTGTTTAATGAAATCATAAGAGTTTTTAGCAGTTGATGTTCGCTTTTTTTGCCTGCGAACATAAATCCCAAGCTGACATTTTATAATGTTTACCGTCCTTGATAAAATTAGTGCCACATTGACGAAACTCAAAATGAACGCTATTCCGTATACATTGCTCTCTAATATCAAGTGCCCAATCATAATTAAATGGCCGGGCAGTTTTATCGGATTCACCGCCGACTACAACCAATTCTACATCTTGTAAATACTTATCAATATTCACCCTTTCAATTAAAGGCTGGCAAATAATATCTTTGTGTTTGATAGGCAGAGTAGAAAAAATGGAAAGACGATGATCAGCTGTTTCTTGATTTTCTATTGTACAGCCGACGGTTACGTTATCATATCCGTTATTCCAATCTGCTGGAATACAGTTCATAAATCGCTCAATTCTTTTTGTGAGAAAAATGAAGTGCAAATCTGAACGTTCTTTTATCATTTTCCAACATTCCTGTCGCCATATATCAGCTTCTTCAACTAAAAAATCCGTCGAAAAGCAAAGATAAACGGTTTGCCCGGCTTTAATTTTGTATGCCCCTGATTTATTTTTCTCAGCAGGAAGGTTAAATTTGTCTGTACGGATAATCTCGTCAGTATCTATACCCCGCTTATTATCACCTTTATGAATATAACAATATTTGCAGCCTTCGCTATATCTATGACAGCCGCGCCACGGGTTCCACATCGCCATAAAAATACCTCCTCAATGATAGTATAGTGGATACCTCAGAAGCATCATAGTAAAAATCTGACATGGTTTTCAAAAGCCATATCTATAGCAGCTACGCCACAGGCTCCACATAGCCATAAAAATGTCACTTTTATACTCATTTTTTTTCGCCGTTTGTCCATAGGCTTTTCCGTATTTTTAGGAATAATCCAAATGTTTCCCATTAATCAGGCCCGCCCCACCCCTTGGACTGCCGCCCTGGCGGAGGTGTATGGATTGCCTGCTTGTTTTTCGAGAAGTGTCCCCATGTTTTGGGGACATTAAATGTCCCCGCTTTGCACCCGCCTTGAATATGCTATGACATCCTCCAGTATGCTTTCGGCAAACTTCATCCCTTCACTTTCGCAAACCTTAAGTTCAGCGTTATTTATGTATGAGTCTATTTCGCTGCAGCGGGGCACAAAGGCCATGCTTGCGGCCTGCAGCATAGGGATGTCAAAGCAGCTGTCCCCCGCACAAATTACCGTGCCTATGTTAAGCAGCTTTTTTATACGGCGTACCGCCGTCCCCTTATCCAGAGCCTTGGGTATTATATATATTTTCTCTCCATTGCTGTCCACGCTTACCTTCTCCATATCCAGCGCGCTTTTTAGCGCCCAGGTGCTTCCGGCCACGTCCCGGGTTTTGGTAAACACAAAAACACCGTCTACTATGTCGGCGGCACGAACCACCGCCGGGTCTTTACTTAATATTTCAATCCCCCGGTGAAGCTCCTCCATACTGTCTTTAATAATTTCCGCGGTGTCCCGGCTCCATGCCTCGTCTATATCATTGTCCACCAGCAGCACACCCCCGTTGCTTGTCAGAGCATATTTAGGGAAGCCGTTTTTTAAAAGCCTTATCCTCCTGTACTGTTCAATGGAACGCGTTGTAACAGGCACAAATACAGTCTCCCTGTCCGCCTCCTGCAGGAGCGAGTAAGCGCGGGGAGTCATATACGACAATTCCTTCTCCCCCATTGTTTCTACGCATATGGAGGACTCTGCCGCTTTCTTGTATGAGTATATTAAGGTATTGTCAAGATCACATGCAAAAAGTATCAATTTTAGAAAAACTCCTTTACAGTATTTATGCATCAGCGGCTAAGGCCTTTATTATACCGCATGCCCGGTAAACAGCCAGCGGGTACCGGATTACTTCGACCTGCTTTTCCTCCGCCAGCCTTAGAATATGGCTCAGATAATTTGTATCGCGCGGCTCCCTGACAAGAATTTTCCATGGAACCCTTCTGAGCAGCACCCTTGTAGTTTCTCCGATTCCGGGCTTCACAAAATTGATGTCTTTGACGCCGAATTCCTCAGCGATTTTTTCCACCTCTCTTAAGCCCATCCCTTTTCTGTCTCCAAGCTTCCGGCTTTCGTACTCCACGTCATAATTCATGAAGCCCTCAACCCTGCTGATAAAGTCATAGGACATATCCTCATTTTCCAATTCTTTATAATATACCGCACCATGGAAGTCCTTTTCCCCTATTATGCTTTTATTCAGAAATGTACGGCTTAAAAGTCCCGACACAGTTGAATTCAGGCATGAGCTTGGTATAAGAAAATCCTCATGAGTCCCGCACAATTCCGTTATCCATGCTGGGTCCGCAAGCACGGCTAATTCGTGGGAAACTCCGGGGTATGCCGCAAGCTCCTTTTTAAGCTCATTAAATATCGCGCCCTTTCCCGTCCACCCGTCCACAAACTGTATATCCCTTGAGCTATGAAGCTTTAGTATATGCTTCATGGCATTGTGGTCTATTCCCCTTCCCCTTATAATCGAAATGGTGTAATGGGGCACCTGTATACCGTATTTTTTTTGCAGGTATCTTTTTATAAGGATTCCTATCGGGGTACCGGCCCGGGCAAGCGAAACAAGAACAGCGCCTCTGCCCTTACTTGCGATAATCTTTTCCGCCACATTCCCAACTGCGGATGCAGTCATAATGGAATGAGACGACAGCGATTCGTTGTAAACCCTCATATAGCGCGGAGACGGCCTGTATTCTATGGGAAGCATCTCGGAGTAATGCGTGCCCGTCTGTATTCTCCTCTCACGCTCCGATGTGTCCAAGGGCTCTACCATTCCCGATACGTCCTTTAACAGAACTATTACATCATCTTCAGAATATGATGACTTCACTATTCAACCCACCTTATTCCAATTATTTCCTTGCACCCCAGCTTCGCCAGCTTTCCTGACAGGCTTTCAAATTCCGATCCAAACGGCTTTTCAGAGTCCGTAAGCACTATAGCCTTATCATAGCGGCTTAAATTATATAAAAATGTCTGGCGCTGCTGTGAATAAAAGCTTGTGAGCCCGAACCGGCTTTTTATGGGATATCCCTTTTCCCCGTGAGGAACAATAGGGCTTCTTGTAGTTGAGTGCACCTTTATGCACGAAATATTGAATGCCTCCGATATCTTTTTTGCGGCAAATATTGCGGGGTACATAAATTCTTCTGTTCCAAGCACCAATACACTGCTGCCGGACGCCACTCTTTCCTTAAGTATCTCTATAACCCCGTCTGCAAGCTCCCGGCATGACTCCTCATATTCTCTCACAATAACCCCCGTGCGGGGGTCAACCCTTCCCTTAACAGAAAAGATGCTTTGCGCCGCCATACCTCTCCAATCTGCAGCACCTTCCTCCTGCTGTGAATATGAAAGCCCGGAAAAAGGATCGATACTCTGATCATATCTGATTTTCACCAGATAATGAAAATTGGCTCCTGCCCTTTTAAACGCCTCGGCATGTGCTTCGTTCATACCGTTTACTATAGACGCCGCAGTTACTTTGGTTCTATCATTTATAAGGTTTTTTTGCCTCAGCACCCTGATAAAATTAAGAATTGTCTTACCTGTAGTAATTTCATCCTCTATAAAAATAATTCTGTCCGCTTTTATTATAAACTCCTCCGGACACCCGCAAAACAGCTTTTGCTCAATTGCATGGCTGTGCTCCTCCTCAAAGCTGACAATATTTTTGCTTATGTCTATACCTTCCCTTGAGGTATGCAGGTAAGGCGTACCGCCCTTAAAGCACAAGGCAACTGCCGCCCCGACGGCAGTTGCAGTTTCCGCAAAGCCTATTATCGTAGTCCTTTCATTTCCATAGCTGTCCGCCAGCTCCTTCCCAAGCTGGGAAAATAAATCAAGAGCCTTCCCCGGGCATACGGGTATGTGCTTTGCCTGTATATAGTTAACAAATAAGTAAGTTCTTTTAGGGTTGTTATCTCTTCTTGCAATTCCTATAAGCTCATCAAAAGAGTAATTTGTTTTATTCTCAATAATTTCCATGTCATATGCCCCAGTACAAATTTTTTTATAAAACCACCGGCATTTCTATGAATGAAACCTTCTTAGGCGCATTATCCATGCTCCATGGCTTTTCTATCCCTAATAATTGATTAACCGCCAGGTTGGGTATGTTTACTCCCGCCGCTATGCAGGAAAGCTGTATACCGCCTGACATTCTTGTGTTTACCTCCAGCAGGTACGGCACGCCGTCATGGTATTTCAACTGGATATTGCATGGCCCGCTTATGCCTATTTTTTCATAAAACCTTTCACAAAATTGCACAATCTCATCATCATACCTTATTTCCTCAGTACGTCCCCCTGTTTTCACACGCGGTATTATTATTATGCCGGAGTCCGTTCTCAGGCAATCTACGCTAACCTCATGCCCCTCCATATACGGCATTATAAGAATATCGGGAAGGCTCTCCCTTTGGTTCAGAGCATTAATGGCCTCATCTAACGTCACCTTCATACCACGGTGCCTGTATAAGCCGTTATAGCCTCCTATGGAATTGTCAATCACTCTGAAGCTCGCCGCGCCTTCATCCTTTGTAAGCTTAAAGCACGCTCTCTCAAAGGTTGACGTCAATGCTTCATACGCCCTGCAAAAAGCTCCACAGCTATTGACAACATATCTTGGAGGCACATGTCCTATATCCCTGTCCTCAAACATGCAGTATGTTTTCTCTTTATTGTTTAATGCCGAGAGCTTTTGATAGTCCCTCTCTACAAGGACTCTTACACCAATTTCATCAAAAAGATCAATGCTTTTCCCTATTGCCTGCAGCCCTCTTCTTGGAACAAATACGTCTATATGCCTGTCCCTGCAAAAGTCTCTGCAAAAAAGCACATACCTGTGCTCATCCTCATGACAGTTTTGGGGCTCCTCAAACCATTCATCACACACACGCCTTATTACCGAATCGGGATTGCTGCCGGAGCCTATTATAAAAAAACCGGTGTCATCGTCCTGCCTTAACAGGCTTATGATATGGTACGCCGTGCTGAACCAATGATTAAACCATACTCTAACTATATTTTTCATTTGTTTTTACCCCATATACCCCGGCAAGAGCCAATATTTTTTCCGCCCACTTTCTATGAACCTTCAGCTCATTCATTCTGTCCAGGAGCACGCCCCTTTGTACTCCCAATATATCAGACTCCCAGTTTAAAATCCTTTTTGCATCCTCATAGTCCGCACATTCAACAGCCATTTCCTCCTGGATTACGGGAATTTGAGAAGGATGAATGGCGGTTTTTCCAACAAATCCGTTCAGCTTATCCAATGCAAGCTCTTTCCGCAGGCCCGGTTCCCACTCCCCCGCCCCCTGCTTGCCGAAGTATTCCCAGACGGGAGCGGATACAATGTATTGTCTTGAAAATACATTGATTATGTCAATAAGAATATTGTTTATAACTCCTATATCATATATTGTATTGTTTATATTTCTTCTAACCCCAAACTGGTTGCAAAAGTCATTCCCTCCCACTCTCACATTCAGTACGTAATTTGATATTCCCGCCAGCGAGCTTTTTATTCCCGCCAGAGCCTCCTGACGGGTTTCAACATTTGCAACGCTCCCGCTCTCTATAATAGGCATTGCATATATCCTTAAATTGCCGGTTTGCGAATTGATGCCGCATAATACCTCACTGTACCGTCCGGCATTTGTGTGATCAAATTTCGGCAGGATAAATCCCGTAATAATTTCACAAAAATCCTTCAGCTCTTCAAATACCCTCTTCATCTGTTCCGGATCTCTGACCCTTATAAAAACCAGAGGGATGCTGTCAATTTCAATAAGACCGCGGAATACGGCGGAGTATATCCTTTGAACAGTCGCATACAGACACTTTTCCGCATACGCAGTGCTTTCATCCCTTATTGCATCCTCAAGGCACAGTGCTATGGATTTTAATGCACTATGCTTTTGCATACAAATATCGTCTGCAATTGCCGGATGAGTAGCAGGAGTATAAAGCAGCGCACCAACAGCATACTTTAATACGTCCGCCGGAGAATTCCTGCTCCATTCAGCCCCCCCGCGACAGTTTCTTGTGCTTTCAAATATATATATCATTTAAGCCCCAACACGCTCTCATTCTTTTATTTTTTATTCATTTCACTTATGAATGTATATCCCATTTTAAGAAGGGTTAATTCATAAAGACTCATCAAGACTGGTGCCCTGACCGCTAGATACAAATTCTGTCACAGGGCAATAGTACTGCGTTATAAATTGTACATGGGAACAAATTTATGAAACGCAGTACTAGATTACAGACAGCCCGTAGCTCTCACACAGGCGTTTAAGACCATCTCTGAATCCGGCACCTACGGTATTTATCTTCCATTCGTTTTTGTACCTGTAAAATTCAATTGCCACAATAGTCGTTTCAATGAGCAGATCCTTAGCGAAAAACCGCAGCTTCTCCCTGCCCCCGGACAATATCCTTATCACCGGATCGACTATTTTTGAAAAGTTATTGTTGGGATTGTTCCCATAAATAGAGTATGCAACCGAAATAGTCGAGATTTCTCCCGAAATTTTTGTCAAATCTATGAGTATTGACTTATCTCCATTGTCATCTAAGCATTTTACTCCACCGCATCCTGACGACGGATTGCCAAAGAATATCAGGCTGTCATCCCCCGAGGCCTTTCCGTTTTTTTCAAGCATAAACACATAAGGGTCGATATCCATCTGCTGAATCATGCTCGACCATGTTAAATTCAACTGAATTTTGTCCTCAAGTATTCCATTAATCGACAAACGCTGCCCTCTTTTCAAGATGCTGACGCTTGGATCAGACACCATAGGCGCAATAATATTTAAGGCGGAAACGGTATTTGCGGAACCGGGCATTATGGCCGGCACATGGCTGCTTGCCTGATATACCACCCTGTTATTTACATATCCGGACATATTCGGCATTACAGCTCCGTTTATATATGCCCTGCGTACAAACATTGATTCAAACAGTATTTCTCCGTATATGAACGTGCCTTCTTTCAGCTTTTCAGATGCTATGGTTATTTTATTTCTTCCGGGCATGAGGTATTCAGGGCTTATGGAAATATCCCTTATAGTGGATTTCAGCCTTACACCAACAGGCACCTGCACCTCCATCACAAAAGAAGCCCTGCTTTCCGCCGGAAGCTTTCCCAGATCAATTACCTGAGGTATATCCCAAGCTTCCTCCTCTCCCCTTATCCCCTTTATATTCCCTATTACCTCTACGTTTTCATATTTCGTGTCCGCCGCGGTTGAAACCAGGCATGTAAAATCATCGGCATTTGCACTGTGCTCTGTAATTTCAACGCGTAAATTTTTTATTTTTACTCCGTTTGATGTAATAACCAGCACAGGCCCTTTTTTTGCCCAAAGGGTGGTAGAAGCCCCGGTAACAGTACAGGGCTTCCGTATATAAAATGGGCCTTCAAATTCTCCTACAGCCAGTCGTACAGGGGTATCCGGCAAACAATTATCCAAAAGCCGCTGTATGTCAACCTTCATATGCTCCACCTCACATTTATATAAATAAAGTTAATATTTTTCACTGCCTGTACATCAAAAGATCTGTCTGTATCTGCGGAACACATCTCCTATTCCCTTATCGCAGGTTCCCTGTCCCACGGCGTGAAAGCACCATCCGTCTCCCGCTCTGTACAATTCCGATACGATAACCGAGGTCATTTTTGAATAACTGTCGGTTAAATCATATATACACAGCGTCTCATTGCTCTCAGCATTTAAAACCTGTACCCTTGCTCCCTCTACAATACCAAAATCCTGCTTTTTCTCTTCAGCCTGGTATATCGAAACTGCAAACACTATAAAGTGTATATGCTGTGGTATTTTTGACAGCTCGACAAATATTTGCTCACAATCCGAAGCCGTATTTGAGCCCTTTACATTATCTCCTCCGTGCAGGACGGATTTTGAGGAATGCTCCAAATTGGCATGGTAAACAATATCATTTCCCGACATCAGCTTTTTGTCTTTATTAAGCAAAATCGCAAAAGCGTCGCAGTCAACCGGAGGACCCTTAAAAGACGGGCTCTCTCTCCACCGCAGTCCTACTAAAATTCTTTTAAGCTTTTTATCGCACTTTGATAAATTGACCTTTTCACCCTTTTTAAGATTCACTGCCATAGCAAGCTACCCCAATTCGTTGCATAAATATTCCCGAAATATTACGGAAAGTCTATAAACAGGCTGCTACAAAGCAGGTTATGCCTTGCAGCAGCCTCTTATTCAAAAGTATCAGCTTTATATATTTACACCAAAGCTGCGGCAGAGTGCCTCGAGTCCTCCCTGATACCCCGCGGCGACGGCATTAAATTTCCAGTCCTTGCCGTGGCGATATATTTCGCAAACTACAAGAGCAGTTTCAACAGAAAACTCCTCAACAAGATTGAATCTCAGAACCTCTTCACCCTTAGTGTCATTGTCATTTGC
The DNA here is from genome assembly GCA_023390115.1 of Bacillota bacterium. GTDB lineage: Bacteria > Bacillota > Clostridia > Acetivibrionales > DSM-27016 > Anaerobacterium. The sequence goes on along the minus strand of JAEWDM010000006.1, from coordinate 106,499 downwards.
CATCTTGGCAACACGCACATATGCGTTGGAAACCTGTCCGAAATTCTGCCTGCGTACAGACGCATCGTGAATAGTAACGGTTATTGCTACCTTGTGGATTTCACTGGGCATTTTGCTGAAATTAATAAGAATTACTTCATCATCGCCGTCTCCCTCGCCGGTCAGGTTATCTCCGGTATGCTTTACCGCACCATTTCTCCCGTCAAGGTTATTGTAGAAAATAAAGTCACTGTCATTTAAGACCTTTCCATTTTCACCAAGCAAAAAGGCCGCTGCGTCAAGGTCAAAATCATATCCTCCGTCGTATTGATTTGTGTCCCATCCAAGCCCTACCAATGCAAGCGTTATAGACTTGTCCAGGCTTACGCGCTGTCCCTTTGAAAGATTAACCGGCATAAAACGCACCTCCTAAAAAAATTTATATATATCTGTTAGCTGTCGCTACAATACCGCTGTCTCTTGTTCCCTCTCCCATGGCGTTAAACTTCCATTCATTCTGGTAGCGATAAACCTCTCCGAATATCATAGCGGTCATATTGTCATAGCTATCCGACAAATTAAATTTGCAAAGCTCCTTATTTGTCCCGGCATCTACAATCCTTATAAACGCATTTTTTATCATACCGAAGTGCTGGTTGCGCTCCCCTGCCTTATAAATGTTTACTACAAACACTATCTTCTCATATCTTGACGGCAAATCCTGCAGATCAACCATTATCTGCTCGTCGTCACCCTCGCCCGCACCTGTGAGGTTATCTCCCATATGCTTTACACACCGGCTGGTATGACTCAAGTTTCCAAAATATACAATGTCCTCTGAAAGCATGTTCTGACCTATCAGAGCGCGCCCGCCAATTATTTTACCCCCTGATCCGCAAAGTATGGCGGAGGCGTCACAGTCAATGCTCTGAGTTTTGTTTCCCCCTCCGAATAAAGAGCCAAGCAAGCCCTTACCCTGACCGGAGGAAGGCGCTTCATCCCATCCTAAGCCGACCATTATCTTTTTAAGACCTGTATTTCCCTTGGTCAAATCCACTTTTTGACCCTTTTGCAAATTAACCGACATAATAAAACCTCCTTACAGACGTAATGATAGCCTGCATCTGCTATTTTGAGCTTGTAAGTCCAAGCTTTGTCAACCAGTTTTTGAAGCCCTTGGGGTTTCTGGTCTGTATAAGCACAATTCCCGGCCCCCTGAACCTGCATACAAGAAATTCGCCCGACATTATGCTGTTGCCCCAGCCTCCCGAGGCTTTTTCAATAGAATAGTTCATATAATCAGCCCATGCCACCAAATGCCCGTTGTCCACAATAATCTCCTCATTGGCATTCAGATTTATTGCATGAATGGCACCATAGCTGCTTATAAACACTATTCCCTTTCCGCTTACATTCAATACGAAAAGTCCCTCGCCGCCAAAAATGCCCTGCATCAGATTCTGAGCCTTTGTATCAATCTCAATACTGTCGGTTGCGGCCAAAAAGCCGTCTTTTTGAACCCTTAAGCCATACGAACCGTCCAGCTCTACATCAATTATACCACCCGGAGTGGAGTGCGCAAATAAAACCTCTCCGTCACCGCGGCTGGCAGTAAGGTACTGAAAAAAGAAGCTTTCGCCCGCAAGCATTCGCGTAAGACCGCGGAACAGCCCTCCCTCAACCCCTCCTGTAACATCTATTGTGCCTGACATTGCTATCATAGCGTCGGATTCAGCCTTCAGCCTCTCTCCCCGCCTTAATTCGCATCTCACAACCGGAAATGCATCCTGGTATAAAATTTCATACTTCAAAATTATCCCACCTTAACTTGACTACACTTTCTATTTTCTCGCTATTCTCCATTGCAGGCCCCAGTTAAATGCAATATCCATTGGCTGGTGCCCATTGAAAAAGCGGACTATCCTTTCCACACTGAAGGTTTCATTGTTTAAATTTTCAAGCATGGCGATGGCGCACATATATCCGCTGGAATTATACTCATCCATTCTGACTATAATATCCTGGCTCCCCGGGCATTTTACAGTGACAATCCCATCCACCTGCTGCCAGTTGGCTACTCCCTCATAAATAAATGTGTAAATAAGTATTCTCTTAATTTGAGAAATCATGTTGCCGTTAATCCTCAAATTTTCTCCGTTTTCCGATGCTCCGGTCCTGTCGTCAGCATCCAGAGCTATATAAGGAGAATTGTTCAAATTACCAAAGGCATTTCCCAGAGCCTGGACAACACCTTTGCCGCCGTCCTTCATCTCAAAAAGACAGCCCAGATCGAGATCGACGGATTTAGGGCCCAGCAATGACCCAAAAAACCCCTTTTTACTTTCTCTTTTATTCCAGTTAAGATTGACAGCTATTTGCCCCAGGCTGCCTGGGCTCTTCTTTTCAAGGCTGATCTTCTCACCTTTTTTTTTAAGCTCTATTGCCATAGCTCCATCTCCTCTTAAAATCCGAAGCCTTTGCCGCATGTCGGATACATCCCCTATCCGCGGCAAAAGCTTCCGATAATCTGCATGTTTAAGCTACATCTATGCCAAAATTTCCGCATAGAGCCTTAAGCCCTCCCTGGAACCCGCTTCCTATTGCATTAAACTTCCATTCGGTGCCGTGCCTGTAGAGCTCTGCTACCACAACAGCAGTTTCCACAGAGAAGTCCTCTCCGAGATCATAGCGTATAAGCTCCTCATTTTTCGCTTCATCCACAATTCTTATATACGCATTTGAAATCTGTCCGAAATTTTGTTTTCTGGCTTCAGCCTCATGTATTGTAACGGTAAAGTCAATCTTCTTAATGCTTTCAGGAACAGTCTGAAGGTTAATTTTCACCTGCTCATCGTCTCCGTCGCCCTCACCGGTCAAATTGTCTCCCATATGCTCTACTGAACCGCTTTCATGAGATTTATTGCCATAGAAAACAAAATCCTTTTCACTCGCTACCTTACCTGACTCTGAAAGCATAAATACCGCCGCGTCCAGGTCAAAATCAAAGCCTCCGTCATACTTGTTTGTATCCCACCCTAAACCAACTACAAGCTTTGTAAGGCCGGGATTGGTCTTAGTCAAGTCCACCTTCTGTCCTTTTTGCAAGCTAATTGCCATTTCTATCACTCCTTCTATTTTATTTTTAATTACTATTTTATAAATTATAGTAACAGATATATACATGAATTTAAGCGCTTTATAACCGCTAACTATCTTTGCGCTCCCAAAACAGCCTTTTTAATCAAATCCACAGGTATAACGGTGAGTGCCAGAACAAGTATAAATACCCACTCTGTCCCTGTAAGTCCCGCACACCTGAGAACCGCGCCTCCTAAATATGTCATAAGCACCTGAATTACCGCTATTAATACTATAACCCTGATAAATCCCTTATTCTTTCCTATATTGTCAAAAAGATTCATCTTATCAGTCCTTGCATTAAACGCATTGAACACCGCTGCGAATATGAAGAACGAGAAGTATCCCGTAAGCATATAGGCATTGCCGGGATCCTGGCGGAAGAAGGATGCCGCAAACGGCGACAGCAGCAGGAACAGGCTTACTGCAAACAGCCAAAGGCTCACTGTAAGTATGGATCTCCACATATACGGGCTGACAATGTTTTCATCCCTGCGCTTAGGTCTTTCCTTCATAAAGCGTTTAAGCGCCGGCTCTCCTCCGAATGCCAGAGCTGCCAGAGTGTCCATTACAAGGTTTACCCACAGGATCTGCGTAATGGACAGCGGGTTTTCCATTCCCAGCAAGGGCGCTATAAACGATATAAGAACCGCAGTGACATTTATAGTAAGCTGGAAAATTATAAACTTCCTTATACTGTTGAAAATGGTACGTCCATAAAGTATTGCCTTGTCAATTGAACTGAAGTTATCGTCCATTATAACAATATCGCTGGCTTCCTTGGCCACCTCTGTGCCTCCGCCCATAGCAAAGCCCACATCGGCCTTTTTCAAAGCCGGAGAATCGTTCACGCCGTCTCCGGTCATTCCTACAACAAGGTTCATTTCCTGCGCTATTCTGACAAAACGGCTCTTATCGCTCGGAAGTGCTCTGGATACAACCCTTATATCCTTAAGCTTCTTTTTCAAATCCTCATCGGGCATTTCCTGCAGCTCCTCAGATGTCAGCACAATATCGGTATCCTTTTTTATAAGTCCCGCTTCCTTTGCAATAGCAACAGCAGTGTCCTTGCGGTCTCCCGTAATCATAACAACCTGCACGCCTGCGTTTTGCACCTCGTCTATCGCAGGTATGGACTCCGGCCTTACTTCATCTCGTATGCCTATAATACCAACCAGCGTCCATTCGCCCTCGGGCAGCTCTTCTCCATTCAGCTCCAATTCTGTGGTCGCAAGAGCAAGAACTCTTATTGCCCTGGCAGCAAGCCTGTCAATCTGATCCTCAACCGCCTTTTTGTTCTCAAAAGACTTTTTCTGCCCGTCAACACCAAAGTAAGCGGTGCACCTGCTGATTATATTTTCAGGAGCTCCCTTTATAAGAGTACAGTGATAATCGCCGTGAACGTGAGCGGCAGAATACTTGTTTTCACTGTTAAAGGGTATCGATTCAATTGTCGCTGCCTTTATGTTATTGCTTTTTCCCGCGACAAAGCCCAAAATTGCACGCTCTGTGGCATTACCGCCTATTATTTTTGTATTGGACGAACCGCCTACAACCATTGCGGAGGAATTGCTGTAAACGCTTAACGACAGCAGTTTCCCAAGCTCGCCTATCACCTTGGAATAATCATTATATTCCTTTCCCTCGCCATCAACAAAAACTACTGCTTCGAGCTTTCCCTTAGTTATTGTCCCCGTTTTGTCACTGAAAAGAATATTTACACTTCCGGCTGTTTCTATTCCGGCAATTTTTCGCACCAATACATTGTCCTTGAGCATTTTGCCCATATTGAGCGCCGAAACAATAGCTATCATCAGAGGCAGTCCTTCCGGAACAGCCATAACAATTATTATAACTGCAAGAATGACGGCTTCTACAATATTGTTTACAACAGTCATCCAGTTGGAGCAGTATTCTGCTATTCTTGCCATGTCAAAGCCATTATGAATAACTATCCTTTGAAACAGAAAGGCTATGGCTATCGCAAGGCCCCCGATATATCCGAACTTGCTTATGTTTCCCGCAAGTCCGCTGAGCTTTACCTTGAGCGGAGTGTCCCTGTCCTCCTGTACCTGGAGTTCGCTTGCTATCTGCCCGTATACCGTCTTTTTCCCTACTGTGGTTACAGCCATTGTTGCATTTCCCGAACATACTACTGTTCCCCGGAACACCTTATATTCATTCAGAAAATCGGTTGACGTGCCCTGCTCCACATAATCATCCGGCATAACCTTTTTTGACGCCTCTTTTGCCTCTCCATTTAAGACAGACTGATCAACCTTTATGCTTCCCTCAAGCAGTATGCCGTCCGCGGGTATTTTGTCCCCGGTCTGAAGCAAAATACAATCGTCAACAACAACGTCATCAATCGATATTTCCACCACATCTCCGTTGCGGTAGACCTTACATTTAATTTTAGACGCCTGATCCTGCAGCTTCTGAAATGCATTTTCATTTCTGTATTCGGAAAATGTTGAAATGAAGGTAGCCAGAATTACTGCTAAAGCAATTCCCGCAGACTCATACCATTCAGTCTGCCCGAGAAATGCAAAAATTACATTTATAATAAGTGCTACACATAAAATCTTAATCATCGGGTCTCCGAAATTACCCTTGAGCTTGTCCCAGAAGCTTTCCGTCTCACCCTCGCCAAGAGTGTTATCCCCGAATTTTTGTCTTAATTCTTCTACCTGACTATCATCCAAGCCAATTTTCTTCACTTATCTTCCTCCTCAATTTTGTAGTTAAACCATAGCTACACCAGAATTTAAGTTTTCCTCTAACCACCTCCTGTAATATGTATCAGTATAATACAGCATTATTTGTCTCCATAGTATTTAATCATTTCCACCGGAGCTAAATTTATACTGTCACACTTTTGCCAGAGATACTTGGACCAGCATTCCCCTATCCTCTCTGGATGCCCTGAAAACCACTCCGTCCTTAAGCAGGATGGCTTGTCCGGCAGGAACAGAATTTCCACCGGGGGAAAGCATTCCGTTTACATTCTGGTTTACCAGCAGCCATTGTCCGTTATGCTTGCATACGTATGCCTGCATTGTCCGGTCTGCTTTTTCATCCGCAAACACATTGCTGAAAATATGCCATTTAAAAAGAGGCGTATTATGATGCACAACCAGCTCATTTACATTCAGCCATTGCCCCGGGCAGCCCCTTGACTCCGCCTTTAGCTCAAAGCGAAGGATTTCGGAGTTTTTTACCCTTGTTTTGCAAAAGGGGCAAACAGGCTTCTTTATATCATACAGAACAAACCACTTCTGCTCGCAGGAGGGGTTTGGGCAGGCATAAAGCAAATCCCATGTCTGCACAAGGCCTCTTTCCCATTCCATCGCCGTAGGCCTCATGTCAGGGCAATGCAGACCGTCAACAAATGCTCTGATGAAAAGCCTCTCAAGTATCGGCCCAAGCTGCTTAATTGTAGGGCTGAGGCCCTTAGGCCTGTTGGATTGATCTCTGGGGTTTTCTATAAATGTCGCCTTTTCTCCTAACGCCAGAAAATCGTCTTGCTCGGCGGATTCTGCCGAATATATTTTAGGCCCGAGCAGCGGATGCCTGAAAAACAGATACTCATAAATGAGCACAGGCAGTGCATGCAAATCAGTATACGTGCTCGGAAGCTTTTTGTCTGAATTATTATAATTTAATTCCATTGTTTTTAAAACTTCAGGCGCGATATACCCTCTGGTTCCCACGACCTCGGGCGGAAACAGTCCGGGCACAACAAGCGAATCTATGTCGATTACAACGCACCTGCCGCTTTTAGGGTCTATAAGCACATTGTTGCTGGACAGGTCGGAATGGGCCAGACCTGCCTGATGCATACGGCGTATGGATCTTGCAAGCAATATCGACATTTTCATCATCATTTGAAAATTCCCGAGCTCGGACTTATCCAGATACCTTCTGTTGCGGGAGGTAAACCAATTGCTTTTTTTATCCTTGCCCTCCAGATTCAACTGAGCGGATGATCTGGGGTCGAAAAAGAAATTCGATGGATACGCAGGGCAAACAATTCCAAGCTCCGGCGACTCCACAATAGCAGACGGCCAACAGAAGCTCTGAGAAAAATAGTCGGCTATTTTTTGATCATTTCCTCTGGCCCCGCCCTGGTCTTCAGGAAGCGTGGGGTTATACCTGCCTGTTATTGCCTCAAGTCTTGCACGGGTATTGGCATCAAATCCGACATTAGGGTTATTGAAAAACTGGACAACATACGATTTATCGGGAGCAAAATATGTATGTTTCATGCCCCCTCTCGGAGGGTTATCCTTTATAACATATGGAATTTTTCTTCCGTCAGTCAATATCGCTTGTGCGGTAGTCGCCACAATATTCACCACCTGTCATACATGAAAGATTACCAGCGTCCTGTCATCAAAGGAACCCCTCTCGACATAATTATCGAGCCATACCTTCAATTCCTCTCCCTTATCCCTCGCTTCACTTAAATGAAAATCCCCCGACCTCGCTAAAGCCGCCCTTATAATATCCTTGTTATTCCATGCTTCCTCAAGACTCAGCCCGGCCGCCTTCATAATTTTGCCGGTATAATGGACGGGAATTCGGACAGACGGGTTATTAACCCACGGGTATGCGGTGGGCCCGGGAATTTTATCAATCATTCCGGCATCGACGCTGCCGGGAGCCTCATGCTGTTTTGTCTCCCCGCCCGCAATTTTGTTAAACAGCAAATCCATATAAAGCCTCAATATCTGAGGATCGTTCGGGTAGTAGTCGTCAGCCACTCCGTCACTCATGACCATAAGGCATGTAATTGGACTGCGCGCAATTTTAGTTCTTCTCATAAGAGTTTCAATCTTTTTCATTTGAGGAGAGGTAAGAAAATCGGTCTCTCCCGCAAAGCCGCCCCCATCAGGCTCCCCCAACAATTTAAGGGCCTTGCCGTATGGCAGCCCGGAATTAACCGAAGCAAGCATTCCGTCCCCTATCTGACATGAAATAACAAGATGCTCCCTTTTGCCGTCAATAACAGTCGGGATAGCCGCAGTCACCAGCATTGTGGCAGAAAAATCCTTAAATGTAAGTTCTCTGTTCAGGGGCTTGTTTAACTCAAGATTTGCCCTTCTTGCTTCAAAAGCCCTTTCGACAGCATCGTATGCCTCCAAAACTGCCCCCTGCACAATAGAGGCAAATTCACCGCAAGCCTCTGAAAAGCCCTTATCCTCAAAAGGCAGCTCAATCCCTTTAACTGCCTGCGAAGACTGAGATTTAAGCTCCAAAAATTTATCCTTCATATACCGGATTGCAGCCTTGCAGGATTCACGGGCCCCTATGCGGGAATACTTTTTTGAGCCTGCACCGTCAGAAACAGCTATAAGCACCCAGTCATCCACACTTTCAAGCTCAAACCAATCATCACAATTCGTACCCTCATGCTTATGCTTTTTCCCTCGTACACGGGCACCTGTCAAAGTCCCCTGCTCCAATTGTATAACTCTTGAATGATACTCTTCATGACTTTCGGGCTCCTCACCGGGCACAGGAAGGTATCTCCATAACGCCGCCGTATGAGCGGTAACCTCTTCATCCGTTAACGGAACAGCAGGCGCCGCTTCATTGCCAAGAGCTTCAGATGCATCAGGATTGCTTCCGGAAGCAGGCGTTTCCCTATTTCTCACATTAACTTCATGCTCTGACGGAGCCTCAGGCTGAATATTGACGCTTTGACTTTCGGAAGCCTCTTGCTTTTCAGGCAGTGTACTGTTTTTCTTTTCATCTATATCCATTACAGTAGCTCCATTTCCTTAAGAAACGTACTTTTAGGAAATATCGAAATTATATTTTCGTCATTCCCCATCTGCTGGTGTTAAAGACTTGGATTCTTCAGGCACAATAATCAAAACATTCCAGGCTGCTGCTTTTTATTACAGCCGGCAGCATATCTGGAATGTAAAATTATTACGGCACAATAACAAATCCCTGAGGAGGAGGAGGCAGCTCAATAGCTCCGCCCGGCTTGGCATCCAGACTCTTTGAGGACATTTTGATAGATCCTGACACCCATGCAAAGAACTGTGCCAGATCTCCCGCCGAAACAGTATTCATCACAACAACAGACTCGGTAATCTGCTTCAGTACCCTGGTATCCGCATTTGCGCCGGCGGCACAGGCAATAATATTTGCCGGCTTTGACGCCTTAAGCTCTCTCGCGGGCTCCTGCCAGTTGTCGGTGGGCTCACCGTCGGTAAGCAGAAATACAAGCGGCCTCCAGTCTCCCTTCTGTGACTCTGTAGACTTGCGAACCTCTTTTTTTATACATTCCGACAGCAATTTAAGTGCTCCGCCCAATGCGGTAGCGCCTCCGGCATTCAGCTCAGGCTCTTTAAACTGCATAAGCTCCGTCAGCGGTATAACCTGTCTCACGGTGCTGTCAAAGGTAATTACAGACAAATATGCCGTCTCTAAAGCCTGAGGGTCACCCCTCAAATCCGAAAGCAATGCCTTAACACCCTGTTTTACCGCTTCTATAGGCTCTCCCGACATTGAGCCCGAACAGTCCAATAGAAGATAAACAGGCAATCTTCGTCCAAAATCAGCCATAATATGTTCATACTCCTTTTCATGCTTCTAAAATGCTATTGTATTATAAAACATTATTCCTTGCCCTAATAAAACCTAAAAGCTGCACGACCCATCCGGGAAATACCGACTGTTTCAGGCAGCTTTACATTTTATGTATGTTAAAACAACAATATTAACCCTCCGGCCCAGCCAAATACAGCTTTTTTGTCTTAACCGCAGTACGATCCATTCGGCAATTTTAATATAAATATTATCAATATTCTACTTTATAGCATATTATTTGTCAATGAGTATGCTTAAATTAACCTTTATTTAAAGGTTCTGCTCAAAAATTTTTCAAACCGCTTTTATTAACGAATATGCCGGGGAATTCATATTTACGGGCCGACTGCTCAATAAATGCTATACTCGTCTATTCTTCCATTGCTCCACTTGATATCCACAGCCTTCCCGTTCTTTATCCGTAGGCCCTTAACATAGCCGCTTTCAAACTGGGCAGGCAGGGCAGGCAGTAATTTGACCTCTCCGCCTCTGTCCTGCACAAGCATATTTGCAATACCTGCCGTGCCTCCAAAGTTGCCGTCAATCTGGAAGGGAGGGTGGGCATCCCATAGGTTGTCATAGGTAGAACGCGTTAACAGGGTTTTTAGAAATTCAAAGGAATTTTCAGCATCACCAAGTACGGCAAAGGCATTGATAATCCATGCGCAGCTCCAGCCCGTATGTCCTCCCCCGCTTTCCAGGCGGTTCATCAGCGATACGCGGCACGCCTCCACAAGCCCGGGATCGGTGCAAAACAGCTCCGAAGGAAAAAGGCCGTATAAATGGGAAATATGCCTGTGCCCCGGCTCCTTCTCTTCAAATTCCTCATTCCATTCCAGAAGCTGCCCCTTGCTTCCTGTTCTAAAGGGAGTAAGCCGTGCTGTTTTCTCCTCAACATCAGCCAAAAGAGGATCCTCCAGCTCCAATGTCCTGCAGGTTTTTTTGAAATTGTCAAATACTTCCCGGATCAGCGTAAGATCCATTGCCGATGACACAGCAACACAACTGCTGCCTCCATCCTGGGTTATAAATCTGTTTTCGGGTGAGGTGGAGGGACAGGTTATATAAAACCCGTTGTGTAGGAACAGCCAGTCACACAAAAAAAGTGCCGCTTCTCTTAAAACAGGGTATACCTTTTCTCTCAGGAAGCCAATGTCGGGATTATACTCGTAATGCTTAAACAGCTCCGCCGTCAGCCAGGCTCCCCCCATAGGCCACATTGACCATGTGGCGGTGCCCTCTCTTCCCTTTTTTTCGCCGTGTGCGATACCTACGGGATTAGTATTGCACCAGTAATCGGCATTATGATGATGTACAAAGCCCCTGCAGCCGTAATGCGCCTTTGCTGTCTTTTTGCCCTCCTCACAAATTTTCAGCACAAAGTCGAAATACGGAGGCAGGCACTCCTGCAGTCCACAGCTCTGTGCATGCCAGTAATTCATCTGAGTGTTTATATTAGTCGTCCAATTGCTGCTCCACGGGGCCCTCAGCTCCCAGCTCCATATTCCCTGAAGGTTGGCAGGCAGGCTTCCCTCTCTCGACGAGCTGATCAACAAATAACGCCCATACTGGAAATACAAAGCATACAGCGCATTGTCACTTTCCCCCGCCCGAAGCCTTTCAAGCCTTTCATCTGTGGGAAGGCCGCTCTGCTCTCCCAGGTACAGCTGGGTCCTGTCATAGATTTTTCTATAGTCCTCTATATGCTTTAGCTTTATGCTTTCATAGCTTTCGCAGGAATTGTACTGCGGCTCCTTCACAGCCGAAAAAGCAAATATTGCGGAGGATGCACCTCTGATATTTAATTTATTTCCGTCGGCGGATACTTCTCCGTCACAGTAAATTATTTTTAAGTCAGCCCCATAGTCTATCCCTCTGCTGCCTTGTATGACAGCATCAGAAGTACGGTCAATATATGAAGGGTCGACATGCTCCGGACACTTCCCTTTTATTTTTACAGAAGCCCGTGAATATTCAGCTTTATATTTTAGCTGGGAATCATAAGAGACAGAAAAGTCCAGGCACGGTCCGTCGCAGGCAAATTTAATAAAGACCGCCTTTGCGGGAAAGCTTGCGAAATACTCTCTCAGATATATCCTCCCATCTGCGAGATAGGATATTGAAGCCGCCGAATTTTGAATGTCTAAAATACGCTCATAATTTAAAACATTTTCACTGTGCCGGAAATCGAAATACAAATCTCCCAGAGGCATGTAAGACTCGTTGTACTCGCCCAGCATGTTGTCCTGTATAAGCCTTTCAGCGTGCTCATACTTTCCGCTTAATACCATGCTGCGGCATTGCTCCAGGTATTCTAAGGCACCATAGTTGTTTTTGTCATGATAATACCCCGACCAAAGGCTCTCCTCATTAAGCCCAAGATGCTCCCGTTTCACCCCTCCCCATATCATTGCCCCAAGGCTCCCGTTTCCAATGGGAAGAGTCTGCTGCCAACTGCTTGCAGGCTTTTTATAAAACAGCCTCATTATGCTAAAACACCTCTTTATTTTTAAATGGTATGCTTCTCCAATAATTATACCATATTTTAGCACAGTATTTTATTATGCTGTTAAAAAAACTTTTGTATGTCCCGCAGCCCCTTTATTTTTTTAATTAGCCATTTTCCTGCAGTAATCCGCTGCAAAAATGTTCTTGAGCGAAAACATTCTTATGCCCTCTCTTAAATGGCAGTAAGCTATAACCCTATCCTCTGAAACAGCCTTTACCTCTATGTTTCTTTTTGTTATTTGCCCGCCCTTATAATATATAATTGTCACAATCCAGCCACGCATTAAGGAGTCGCGTAAAATTTTATCAATCATATAAATCACCCTCAATAAAATTTTACCACAGCCAACAGAAAAAATCAAACATATGTTCTGCAAGCTTTTATTTTTGTGCCGGTATGCAATAATGTATAAACACCGCACAAACACAAAGTAAAATCCCCGAAAGCCCGAAAACCGTCTGCATATTTCCTATGGTAAACCCCAGAATTGATGCGGTATGCCCCTCCAGCCTCCCTACAATGAAGGACCCTACAAATGCCGTGAGAAATCCGAAAATCCCTCCCAGTGCCGCATTGAAGCCTATGTATACAGTCCTTCCCTTTTCAGGCGCAAAATTAAACTGTATATTAAAGATTGATATATTGATTCCCGCCCAGGCAGCTCCCGACATGATATGAAGCAGAGGCACAAGAAGGTAAACGGTGTCAGTGTTCACAAAAAACCACAGGCTGTGGGTTACTGCCAAAAGCCCTATAGACATTTTGGTTGTAAAGGACCATGATTTTTTATCCGCAAGCCTGCCCCAGACTCTTACCATTAAAACGCTGGCTGCCGAGGAAATCATTGTGTATATCATAATATACGTATATTGCAGCTTAAGCCCTGTCACCAGATATACCCCAAAAAAGGGCCCTCCTATTTGCAAGCCTATATTCCACAGTATGCTCAGTATTACAACCTTTCTGAACTTGCGGTCCTTCAAAGGCTCCGTCAGTACGCGTTTTATATCCTGCGGCACATCATTGGCAACCACCGGAGGCTCCTTTATAGAGGACAAAAAAAAGAAGTTTACCAGAGCCAGAACAGTTACCACGGTAAAAACACAAACAAATCCCATATATGGGTTGCCGCCATGCTTAAATATATCCAGCACCTTTCCCATTACCAATGTAACGACGGCAACAAACGCCAGTGAATAGGAATCCTTTCTTCCGAAATACTTTCCCCTTATACGGGAGGGCGTCAGGCTTATAATCCAGTTGCTTGCCGCCGGAGTAATAAACGACGACATCAAGTATGCAGACAGATACATTGTAATAAGCAAGACAGTCCTTGGAAGCCTGTTTTGAACAATAAGAGGAATAAACACCATAGCGCCCAGCATTAATCTGAAAGCGAGGCAAAGAGCGGATACAAGAAGCTTTCTTTTAGCCATTTTTTCAAGCAGAATGGGGGACAGCAGTTGAATTACTCCTGCCAGAGTAGGGATTGCAGCTATTATGCCGTTGAGCTGATCACTTGCACCGAGGTACTGGGCATAGCCTGCCAGAAATGCTCCGCTTGTCAGTGAGAGAATGGCGGCGGCTGAACAGCCCTCAAAGATAAAAAGGCCTCTGCTTGTGTAATAGTCCTTTTTGGACAATCGGGATTCTCTAAAATATATCCTTCTGAAAACATTCCTCACACCCATAAAGTTGACCCCATAAATTATATGCTAATCCCTGTCTTTTACTATTCTATTACACCGGAACTATAAATTATATATGCATATTTAGCAAAATTTTTTAGAGTTTATTGTGAAAAATAACTCGGAAAATGTAAATTATTCTTAAAATAAGCTCCATGGAAATATATCAGGAGGATTACATTTAAGCTCCAAAGGCTTTTTGAGGGTGGGGTGCAAAAGCTCAATAGCCAATGACCACAATGCAATTTGCTGCCCTGCCTTATTTAAGCCCCTTCCATATTTCTGGTCTCCAAACAGGGCATGTCCTTCTTGAGAGAACTGAACCCTGATCTGATGGGAGCGCCCCGTATGCAGATTTATCTTTACAAGGCTCAAGCCGTCCCTTGAGCCTAAAACATAATAATCCAGAACCGCCTCTTTAGCACCTTCTGTCTCAGGTGAAACCACCCTTACCGTATTTGTAGCTTCATCCTTCTTAAGCCAGTGGCGCAGCCTTCCCGTGCCGTCGGAAAACGCTCCGTGCACAACCGCCATATAAGTCTTTCTAAACTCCCGGCACCGTATCTGCTCCGACAGGCGGGACGCGGCCTTAGAGGTTCTTGCAAACACCATGGCCCCTCCTACTGGTCTGTCCAGCCTGTGCACCAGCCCCAGATATACATCTCCCGGCTTGCCGTACTTCACTCTTATGTACTCCTTAAGCAGTGAAAGCATGTCCGCATCGCCTGTGCTGTCGCTCTGAGAAAGCACATTTACAGGCTTCTCCGCTGCCACAAGGTGGTTATCCTCATACAATATTCTGATTTCATGAGCTTTACCTGTCATTTTGCTTTATGCCTCCCATCTTCCCGAAGCACCGCATGGAAGCACAAGCCCGCCGGAAGCCACAGGAAGCCCGACCTCATCGCTTTCTATACGTCCTCCGAACCTTCGGGCAACAGTAAGCTTAAGGACATTGCTCAATACCGCAGGCGCAAGACCTGTGGTATAGGAGTTTATGAGAAAGAAAAGAGGCTTTGCGCACAGCACTCCGGCACACAGCTCAATCAACCTGTAAAGCTCGTCCTCAATTTTCCACAATTCTCCTCCCGGCCCTCTTCCATATGACGGGGGGTCCATGATTACAGCCTCATAGCAGTGCCCCCTTCTTTTTTCCCTCTCCACAAACTTGACGGCATCATCGGTAATATACCTGACAGGCCTGTCACCAAGCCCCGACAGCAGCAAATTTTCTTTTGCCTTAGACACCATTCCCTTAGACGCGTCAACGTGGCAAACCTCTGCTCCTGCATAAGCCGCAGCGGCAGTCGCGCCCCCCGTATAGGCAAAAAGATTCAAAACCCTTACCTTCCCCCCTGAGGAGCGTATCTTTTCCATCATCCATTTCCAGTTGACCGCCTGCTCCGGGAACAGTCCGGTATGCTTAAAGCCCGTAGGCTCTATGTAAAACTTAAGATTGCCATAGGATATATTCCAGCGCCGGGGCAGCCTTGTCCTGTATTCCCAGTGCCCTCCCCCGCTGCTGCTTCTTAGGTAGCGGGCGTCCGCCTTCCTCCATCCGGCGCCTTCAATGTCGGCAGCAGGCCATATAACCTGAGGATCGGGCCTTCTTAGCAGGTAACTTCCCCATCTCTCAAGCTTTTCTCCCTCTCCCGTATCTATAAGCTCATAGTCCTTCCAATCATCCGCAAGCAACATTTAAGCCGCAAACCTCCTTAAGGTATTATATTAAAATACCACATCAGCACCAGCAACAATTATATACTACTTAAGATTTTCCTTCAACCGGCTTATCCTGTCCCTTAGCTCAGCAGCCCTCTCAAACTGCAGATCCCCCGCTGCTGTCTTCATCTCCTCCGTAAGCCTGTCAATAAGCCCGGCTATTTCGCCCGCGTCTTTGGAAGCACTGCCTCCGCCTGCCGAATACTCGGCAATATCCTCGGCCACCCTCGTCGCCTCAATGGTATCCCTTACTCCCTTCTGTATGGTTTTAGGGATAATGCCGTTTTCAAGGTTATAATCCATCTGTATTTTTCTTCTCCTGTTTGTTTCACTGATGGCCTTCTCCATGGAATGAGTGACCGAATCGGCATACATTATTACCCTTCCGTCGGAATTTCTCGCCGCCCTTCCCACCGTCTGTATAAGGGATGTCTCGGAGCGCAGGAAGCCCTCCTTATCCGCATCCAGAATCGCTACAAGCGAAACCTCCGGTATGTCCAGTCCCTCTCTCAAAAGATTTATGCCCACAAGCACATCGAATACTCCAAGGCGAAGGTTCCTTATAATCTCCACCCGCTCAAGGGTCTTAACATCCGAATGCAGGTACTCAACCTTGAAATCCAGCTCCTTGAGGTAATCCGTCAAGTCCTCGGCCATTTTTTTTGTAAGGGTTGTAACCAATATTCGTTCATTCTTTCCAATGGTTTCGCTTATTTCTCCTATAAGATCATCAATCTGTCCCTTTACGGGCCTCACTATTATGTCTGGATCTACAAGACCCGTAGGCCTTATTATCTGCTCTACTATCTGCTGGGAATGATTTCTTTCGTACTGCGCCGGAGTAGCACTTACAAAAACCGTCTGATTAACTCTTTCCTCAAACTCTTCAAATTTAAGCGGCCTGTTGTCAAACGCCGACGGCAGCCTGAAGCCGAATTCTATAAGAGACTCCTTTCTGGATCTGTCGCCGTTGTACATTGCACCTATCTGCGGAACCGATACATGGGATTCGTCTATTATAAGGAGGTAATCGTCGGGAAAATAATCTAAAAGAGTGTAAGGAGCGCTCCCCGGCTCTCTGCCGCTTATATGGCGTGAATAATTTTCTATCCCCTGACAGAAGCCTATTTCCTCCATCATTTCAATGTCATACCTTACTCTCTGCTCAAGTCTCTGGGCCTCCAGAAGCTTGCCACCCATTTTAAGCTCCTCAAGCCTGTATTCAAGCTCCTCCTCAATTGTGCTTATTGCCCTCTCCATCTTTTTTCTGGTTGTGGCATAGTGGGAGGCCGGAAATACCGCTATATGAGATCTTGTCCCCAGAATTTCTCCCGTAAGAGAATCGACCTCCGTTATTTTTTCAACCTCATCTCCGAAAAATTCAACCCTGAGTACCTTCTCTGAGGAATACGCGGGGAATATTTCCAGCACATCTCCCCTTGCTCTGAATTTCCCCCTTTTAAAATCTATCTCATTCCTCTCATATTGTATTTCAACCAGCTTCCTGATTATATCATCCCTGTCCTTGCGCATTCCCGGCCTTAAGGAAAGCATAAGCTCGGTATAGTCGTGGGGGTCTCCCAGTCCGTATATGCATGAAACACTGGCTACAATTATAACATCTCTTCTTTCAAATAATGCGGCCGTTGCAGAATGCCTCAGCTTATCTATCTCGTCATTTATGGAAGAGTCCTTTTCTATGTATGTGTCTGTTGCCGGAATATATGCCTCCGGCTGATAATAATCATAATAGCTCACAAAATACTCAACAGAGTTATTGGGGAAAAACTCCTTAAACTCGCCGTACAATTGAGCAGCCAGAGTCTTATTATGTGCAATTACCAGGGTGGGCTTTTGCACCTCGCAAATAACATTAGCCATAGTAAAGGTTTTTCCGGAGCCCGTAACTCCAAGCAGAGTCTGCCCCCGGAATCCCCTGTTTATGCCTGACGCCAGCCGGCCTATTGCCTTAGGCTGGTCTCCCCAGGGTATGTAATCTGAAACAACTTTAAAATCCGGCATAAATAATCTCCTAAACAAAAATTTATCTTTAAGGTATATTTCATATGCAATCTTTAAGTATAACAAAATTATTATATCATAACAAAAAAAATATTCAAACATGTGTTTGCAGACCGGAATATGTCCACCTGTAGATTATAAATGCGGCAAGAATTAATGAATTTACCGTAAAGGCTGCCTGAGGAGGATAAAGCATCATAACCGAGTAGCTGACGGCGATCCCCAGCAGCTTTCCCCCATTGCTAAGAAGTTCATTTGCTGCTGCCGCCCTTCCTACAAAGCTTTTTTCGGAAGAAAGCTGAAGCTGTGCCGAAAGTGCTATACTGCATACCGCAGTGACTGTTCCCTCAACAAGCTGAAGGAGAAGCACGGCGGCCATACTCCCCGCAGCTCCGTAGCAAAACCAGACCAGTGATATAATAAAAAGAAAAATATGCACGAATTTGTATATTGAGCCCTGGATTCTTTTGTTAAACAGAACGGCTATGAGCATTCCCGTAAGACTTGTTCCATAGAAGACAGAAAGCATAAGGCCCCATCCCTTGGGAGTCACCTTAAGCACATCAAAGGCAAAGGGGTAGAATGCAGTGTTTACCGAGGCAATTCCGAAGCTCATAACTGTGCAGGTTACTATTATTTTTTTGATAGAGGCGGAGGAATTCAAATACGTGAAGCCCCGGAATATCCCCTCGCCGATGCTTTCTCTTTTTATCCTCCCATATGACGGAGCCTTTGCTTTTATTGAGCTTTTTTTTATCAGCATTGTCATAAATGCACAGAATATAAAGGATGCCGCATTTATAATAAAGGCTGCTTCCGTCCCCGCTGCCTCCACCAGATACCCCGCAAGAACCGGTCCCGCCAGATATGAAATCCCCCCGGCTCCGCTGAGTAATGAGTTTCCCAGCATGATGTCCCTTCTGTCCAGAATTCCCACAATCAGCCTTTTTGAGGGGGGATTATAAAGCACATTCAGTATTGACAGCAATAAAAGAACGGTATAAATTGCAAAAACATTTGCTCTGAAAATAAAAAATATGGCGACTGCCGCTCTCAGAAAATCCAGCAATATAAGCATGCCTTTGGGACTGAACCGATCCCCCAGGCTTCCGGCTACAGGGGATAAAAGTATGGCAGGTATGGGCGCGCAAATTACTCCGAATGCGGCGGACATTCCTGAGCCCGTCATAGTAAACAGCAGCGAGGTCACCGCTATCAACTGAAAGGCGTCCCCAAAGCTTGATATCCCCTGCCCTGCAAGGAATAGCGAAAATGACCTGTTGCCCTTCAATATTTTAAAATACGAGTTTTTTTGCGGCATAGATAATCTCCGGGAGAGTTTCATATACCACAAATAATATTAGCTGACAAAGAATTTTATGCCTTTACGGTGCTTTTATATTCCTCTCTATAATATATGGCATTGGCTTGTAGTAGCTTATGCCGAGATTTCTTGTTGTTTCGGTGCCGTCATCCGCTACTATCGTAACCCATGACTTAACCGTTGCCCCGTCCATTCCTTCCACAGCCACCTTCTCAGTACCGGCATCAAGCTCAGAATTTGTGCGGTATATTTTGGGCGCCTTTTGTACCTCCAGTGTTTGATGGTGCCATTTTACAAGCGGTGACTCTTTTTGCCCGTAAAATGCTATATACAGTATATTATCTATCCCTTGGGCCCATATTAGCAAGGGCCCCGAGGTGTTGTTCCTGAATTTAAAATCCCGGCTTCCGTATGACACCGTCGCATCCTGTCCATAGGGCACATATGGCACAGGCATGCTGTGACAGTACCTTTCAACAACCTCAAGATTGCTTAAGATAGTTACATTGTAAAGGGTGGAGGCGATTTTGCATACGCCTCCGCCTATTGTCGTTGTAAGCCGGGAGCCTACATATGTGGGACCCTTCCGGAATCCTCTCGATTCTACATACGGTCCTATGGCCCCATTCTGGGAAAAGCTCTCTCCCGACTTTATGACCATGCCCGCAAGCATTCTGGCAGCTAAATGCACATTCTCCTCTTCCCCCGGAAGAGGATCCTTAAGCACGGTCCTGTATGCGGCCAGCATTACGGTGGTAGTGTTATCCTCACAGGCTTTAACAAACTGTATGTCATCCTCCCATGGGACTCTCTTCACAGCTCCGGATTTGGCCGGAGGCTCTTCATTGCCGTAAAGCTCAAGCTCTTCATTGTCAGCATGTATACCCGAAAACTCCCTGCCGGCTTCTTCGCCTCCAAGAGCCGATTCCGCATATACGCTTCCGAAGGAAGCCATGAAAACAAGTCCTGCAACCACTAAGCAAACTATCTTTTTCAAATTAAGCATTTTCCTCCACCAATTCGTTGTGACTTAAGCAGCATCTTCATTAAGTAAAATAAAAATACTCACAGCTTATTATCTGTATTTTAAAATAAATTACACAAAATAATATTTTACAGTAATAAAATGCTCTTAAAAACATATTTTGTCAATATGGGTATTAGGTTCTAAGGATACGTGTTTATGAAAAAAGCTTCGGGGGGGAAAAACAAAATGGTAATTTTGCTCGCACTCGCAGGCATGGTATGCTGGGGTATAGCCCCTATTTTTGCCAAAATAGGCTTAAGCAACGCAACTCCTCTTGCAGGGCTCGCTTTAAGAACAATGTTTGCCGCAGGGCTTATTATAGGCTGGGTAATCATAGACGGAACCATGTCATCCATAAAGGACATACCCTTTAACTCATGGATTCTTATAGCCATTGAAGCCATACTTGCCACACTGGTGGGAGACCTTGCCTATTACGCCGCCATAAAAAAAGGAGACGTATCTCTCGTTACAATCATCATGTCGAGCTCTCCCCTTGTCACAATAATCTGCTCGGTGCTGTTCATGGGCGAGCAGATCACTCTTGAAAGAATTATAGGCGCGGCATTGATTATACTGGGAATAATATGCATAGTATAGGTCATATAAATAAATCTTTAATATAGTCCTGCTGCTTCCGGAGGAAAATCGCCTATTTTGTCGAATATATAGGTTATTGATTTTTCTTTTTTTGGAGGATATGCGAGTGGCGGATTTTAGAGATGTATTCTTTTATTTTGTATTTTATGCGCTTGCAGGCTGGTGTATTGAAACAATATATGTATCAATTCTGGAGAAAAGATTTGTAAACAGGGGCTTCTTAAACGGTCCTTTCTGCCCTGTATACGGCTTTGGATTTCTGATTTTGATAGCGGTGCTTACCCCCATAAAGCAAAACCTCTCCCTGCTTTTCATAGGAAGCATAGTGCTTGCCTCAGCTCTTGAGTATATCACAGGCTTTGCACTGGAAAAAATCTTTAATCATACATGGTGGGATTACAGTCATAAGGCTTTTAACCTGAGAGGAAGGATATGCCTTTCAAATTCCCTGATGTGGGGAATCCTATCGGTTGTTACCCTTCATTTTCTGCACCCGAGGATTGAAATGCTTATAGGCAGCATTGCTCCAGAATACGACGCTATATTAATAGCATCGCTGTCGGCATACTTTGCGGCGGACGCGGCCTTTTCCGTGACTTCGGTAGTGGGACTGAATTTAAAGCTCAAGCAGCTTCATTATATCTCCTCAGAAATTAAAGAAAGCTTAAAACGCCTCAAGGAATCAACCTCGGAGAAAACCGCCGAGCTGGAGGCCGCCGTCCTTGAGCTTAAAAGCAGGTATGAGGAGCTCCTGGGCAGAAGAAATATTTCACATTCAAGGCTTATAAATGCCTTCCCCAGCCTTAAGTCCAGAAGGTTCGGAAGTATGCTGGAGGAAATAAAAAGCTCCCTTGCTTCAAAGAAGGAAAAGCTCCGGCACAGCATCAAAAACAGGATGGGGCATTAAGGCGTTAAATTACTTTTTAGGCTCACAAGTAATTTATCAAATTCCCCTACATAGCTGCTGATAATTCTATCCGATATTTCCTGTGCCATCTTTTCCTCATATACATGCGAGGCCATATTTCTGTCGTTCAGCATAAGGAGCCAGTTTTTTTCTTCCGTAATGAGCCTCTGTGCATATGCTTCTTTAATAACCGCTTTCGGAGAATTTTTATCCGCAATACCGACATCCTCAAGATATTCCTTCGTGGCCTTCCACGCAAGCTCATAGGTAAACTCAAATCTCTGGATAACTCCATCTCTCACTATATCTCCGGCAGTGTCCTTTTTTAATTCCTCTACTGCCTCCTTGAGCCTGTTCAAGGCATTTTCAAAGTTGCCCAGCTTTATTTCCAGCCTGCTCATATATAACGATACCCTCCCTTGCAATATTCCCCAGAAGCTTATCATTTGAATTGCTGTCTGCAAACACCACATCTATTTTTTTCAAGGTAGGCAGATCATCCATCTCCGAACAGAAGCAAGCCCTGTCAACAGGCGTCAGGCCCTCGCCAAAAACCGCTATGTCATAATCGCTGGCATGAGAGTGGTCCCCCCTGGCACGGGAGCCAAAGAGCACAAGCTTCTCAATTCCATACTTTTCAGCGATTCCCTTTATCCTTACGATAAGAGCATCCATTCCGAATCTACCTCTCTTTATATTTTTCTCTTATGCTTTTTAAAGCTGCCTTTCCATCAAGCACTTTTTCTTCCTTAAGCTGTTCCTCATCTGCTATTAGTTTATCATATACATCAAGCATAAACATTTTTTCCTTATATATTTCCACACTCATTATTACCATGTCTCCATAATCGTTCTTGGTTATAAAAACCGCTTCTTTTGATTTGTGGCACATTCTAAGATATCTCAACCGTATTTTTGAAATGCCGGATTGGAATAATCTGCGACATAAATTCCAACTCCTTTCGCAGAATAATTATACCATAATTATGCCACGCTGCCAAAATCCTTATTCCTTTAAAAATCTATAGAGTTAGAAGCTTCTCTCATCGTACATGCTGCCGCCTCTACCTCCAGAACCGCTCAAGCTGCATACTCATCATCTCCGGGCCGTCCACCCTCACCACAGGGTCCCAGTGGGGCGGCATCAGCTCCCTGTAAGCGGAGCGCAGGAACCTCTCATCAATGAGCAGAACCGCTCCCCTGTCATTTTCCGTCCGTATAACCCTTCCCGCCGCCTGCATTACCTTGTTCATTCCCGGGTAAACATACGCATACTCAAAGCCCGGCTCGCCATTCCTCTCAAAGTAGCCGCGTATGATTTCCCTCTCCAGACAGACCTGCGGCAAGCCTACCCCAACAATGACAACACCCGACAGCCTTTCCCCCACAAGGTCTATGCCCTCGCCAAAGACCCCTCCCATGACGGCAAAGCCTACCAGTGTCTGTCCGGGGTTCTCGTCAAATTGAGAAAGGAATTCTTCTCTGTCCGCCTCAGTCATACCGGGGCTCTGGCATATTATTTTTATTTGAGGGCAAATACCTGAAAATCTTGTATGTACCTCAAGCATATATTTGTACGACGGAAAAAATACAATGTAATTTCCGGTACGGCCCCCTGCAACAGCCGATATGGCATTTACCACTCTGTCATACGTGTATTCTCTTGCGCTATACCTTGTAGCAGTCTTATAATCCACCATAAGGCAGAGATTTTCCCTTGGAAAGGGTGACAAAAGAGTGATTTTTGAAACACCTATATTATCCCTTGCAGCCATTTCGGGGTCTCCTCCCAGGATGCGCGTAAAATACGGCAAGGGTATAAGGGTTGCTGAAAACAGTATTGAGGACTTTCCTCTTTTCATTCCCTCGTACAGCAGATAGGAGGGATCAATGCAGAACAGCCTTATGCTGAAATCATTGCCGGACTTATGGCAATAGGTGACATATCTTTCGTCATAGAGCTCAGAGGTCTTAAGGAAGTCGGTCACACTGAAATAAACCTCCAGAAGCTGTTCCCTGAACGCAGACGCTTCATTTTCCGCAAGGAATTTGTCGGCATACCTTGCAAAGCTTCTAAGCACAGGGTAAAAATCCTTAAGCGGCTCATTGCTTAAGGCTACGCCCTCATCAAGGCTTTCACATTCCCTTCTCTTTTTAATCATATAGCTGTTTATTTCATTGAGGCTTTTATATAACTGCGTCCTTGTCCTTCCCATAGACTTTTTCAGCTCAGTCACAGGAGCCTTAAACAACTGCGCCGAAAACATTTCCCTTGCCCTGTCCACCAGGTTGTGCGCCTCGTCTATAAGAAAGGCATAGTCCCCTCCCCCGTTCATAAAATATCTTTTCAGGCATACCCTGGGGTCAAATACATAGTTATAATCACATATAATGCTGTCAGCCCATAGAGACAGGTCCAGAGAGAATTCGAAGGGACATACCTCATGCCTTTCGGCATATTCCTCAATCAGCTCCCTTGTAAAGGTGTTCCGGGTGTAAATGTCCTGAATGGCCTTATTCAGACGGTCGTAATAGCCTCTCGCATACCTGCATTCCTCGCCAATGCATTTAGCCCCCGGATTAAAGCACACCTTCTCCTTGGCTGTAATTACAATAGATTTGATTTCAAGACCCCATTGCCTCATGCTGTCAAGAGCCTTTTGCGCCACCGCACGGGTTGTTGTCTTCGCAGTAAGATAAAATATTTTGGATACATGCCCCTCTCCCAGGGCCTTTAATGCCGGAAATAACGAGGCCATAGTCTTTCCTGTCCCCGTAGGTGCCTGTGCAAAAAGCCGGCCCCCTCCCTTTATGGATCTGTACACCGCCGCAGCCAGCTCCCTCTGCCCCTTTCTGTATGCGGGAAACGGAAAGCCCAGCTCCTTTATGGAAGCATCTCTGCATATGCTCCAATCCCTTACATTTTTCATCCACTCAATATATCTTCCTGAGATATCAAAAAAGAAGGCCTCCAGCTCTGCCCTGCAAAAGGCCTTCGGAAAGCACCTTGTTTCACCCGTGTCTATCTGAAAATATGTCACCTGTGCCGTTACCGCCTCCAAAGAGCCGCAAACGGCAAACATATACGCATAGCATTTAACCTGAGCCCAATGCAGGTCGCTGTAATTCTCATTCACCTCTTCTATAGGCACCGAAACCGACTTTATTTCGTCTATTACAACCTCGCTGTCCCTTTTTATAACCCCGTCAATGCGCCCGTTTACTTCAAGGCGTATGCCGTCCCTCTCAACGGCATATGAAACAGCCACCTCGGAGCGGCACTCCTCCGCCCTTGCCTTGGAAACTGCCTGGTGGGCTCTTATGCCCTCAAGCATTCTCGAGCTGCTTACATATCCTCCCCCAAGATCCCCCGACCTTAATAAGCTTTCAACGAGCTCTCTCACTGAAACCTTCACAACATAAGTATTCTGCATTTTAAAACCCCTTACCTTTTCACACAGACCGCCGCCATATATTCGCTATCAGTTCAGCTCAAGCGTGAGCTGGTTGTCCTGCTTGTCCTCATCCTTTAAGTAGCAGCCAACAGCCGGAATATTCTGTGTTCTGTAATAATCAGGGTCCTTTAAGGCAGCCTCGCTTAAAGGCTTAACTGCCGTCACAAGGCTTCCCTTTTTGGACTTAAGCACCTGCACACCCTGAGAATCCCTTGTAGACTTGGGATTTATGCCGGCAGTGCTAAACACCAGCACCTTATCTATGCTGCTGAAGGCCACAAGCTCTATATCCTCATCGATATACATCATGCTTACGAGGGGAGATGCATCCGAGTATGCGTTGGCCAGCTTTTTGCGGTTTGTTTTTGTGGCATAGCTGCCAAGCTCTATCTTCGCCATCTTGCCGTTTTCAAAGCAAAAGAGAATATATCCCTTATAGTCACCGGCAGGAACTATACTGATAATCCTTTCTCCCTGCCCCAATCCAAGAAGATTGTTCAGATATTCTCCAAGGCTGCTGGCTTTGCAGTCGTTTATTTCATATATTTTAAGCTTGTAAACAGTGCATTTGTTTGAGAATAGAAGCAAATCAGCCTTGTTATGGGCTTCCAGCTCCTGTGATATGCTGTCGTCATCCTTCAGCTTTTGCTCGGGGCCGGATCTTAACGACACCAGCGGAATTTTCTTTAAATACCCCTGCTGTGTAAGAAAGATCTTAAGCCTGTAATCCTCTATCAAATGCTCGGTTGTTATTTCCTCTATATGCTCAACGCTTATTATCTCCGTTTTTCTGGGCTTTCCGTGCTTTGCCGAAACATCATTAAGCTGCTTTATTATTATACTTTTTATTTTCCTGTCGTCGCCGTAAGTCTCCTTTAAGTCCTGAATTTCCTTTTGCAGGCTCTCCACCTCACTGACACGGTTCAAAATATACTCCTTGTTAAGGTTTCTGAGCCTGATCTCCGCTATGTATTCCGCCTGCACCTGATCTATGTCAAACCCCTTCATAAGATTGGGAACAACATCCGTCTCCCTCTCGGTGTCTCTTATTATTCTTATTGCCTTGTCAATATCAAGAAGAATTTTGCGCAGGCCGAGAAGCAGGTGAAGCTTTTCGGATTTTTTATCAATGTCGAACAGCAACTGTCTTTTTATGCATTCTGTCCTGAATGCCGACCACTCCTTAAGTATGGTTCTGATTCCCATAACCCTTGGACTTCCGTTTACAAGTATATTGAAGTTGCAGCTAAAGCTGTCCTGAAGCGGCGTAAGCTTAAACAGCTTATTTATAAGCGCTTCAGGGTCGGTATTTTTCTTTATATCAACCGTTATTCTAAGGCCGCTGAGGTCCGTCTCGTCCCTGACGTCTGTGATATCCCTTATTTTGCCATCCTTAACCAAACCTATTATTGCTTCAATAATGGCCTCAGTGGTAGTTGAATACGGTATCTCATAAATTTCAATACAGTTATTGGCGCTGTCATATCTGTATCTTCCCCTTATCTTGAAGCTGCCCCTTCCGGTATTATATATATCAGACATTTCCCTTTCATTGTATATAAGCTGTCCTCCCGAGGACAGGTCAGGTGCCTTGAGATGCTTTGATATATCCACATTTTCATCCTTCAGGTACTCTACCGCAGTCTCGCATACCTCCCTGAGATTGAAGCTGCAAATGTTGCTGGCCATTCCTACGGCTATTCCCTGATTGGAATTCACAAGAATATTGGGAAATGTAGTGGGCAAAAGCCTCGGCTCCTTCATTGTGCCGTCATAATTGTCTATAAACGGGACGGTATTCTTATCAAGGTCCTTAAATATCTCCTCGCAAAGCTTGTCTAGCTTAACCTCCGTATACCTGGCAGCCGCAAACTGCATATCCTTGGAATGCTGCTTCCCGAAATTTCCCTTGGAATCTACAAATGGGTGCAGAAGGGCCCCATTCCCCTTTGTAAGCCTTACCAGCGTCTCATAAATGGCCATGTCCCCATGGGGGTTGAGCTTCATTGTCTGTCCCACAACATTCGCCGACTTGGTTTTTGCGCCGGTTAAAAGCCCCATTTTATACATTGTATATAAAAGCTTTCTGTGAGACGGCTTAAAGCCGTCAATCTCAGGAATTGCTCTGGATACTATTACACTCATTGCATATGGCATATAATTCTGCTCCAGAGTGTCTACAATTTTTTGTTCTATGGTATTGTTATTTGCCATGTTTTCCCCTTTCCATATTATCCCATAAGGCAAAAGTGCCCTGACTGCCGGATACGAATTCTGTTACAGGACACTAGCTAACATCTATCATTTCGAGGTATTTATGCCCATTCTGCTCTATATGGATTTTTCTTCCGGAAAGGTTATCCCCTAAGAGCAGGTCAAAGAATTCCTCCGTTTTCAGAACATCATCAGGCACAACCTGTATGAGCCTTCTCGTTTCGGGGTTCATTGTCGTCCGCCACATCATATCGGGCTCATTTTCGCCTAATCCCTTGGATCTCTGAATGGTGTATTTAACCTTAAGCTTTGATATGATATCACTTTTCTCCTTTTCCGAATACGCAAAGAGGGTGTTGCTTTTTGCCGTAATCTCAAAAAGGGGAGATTCCGCAATATATACCTTTCCCACCTGAATAAGCGTAGGAACAAGCCTGTACAGCATTGCGAGAATCAGTGTTCTTATCTGAAAGCCGTCCACATCGGCATCGGTGCATATTATTACCTTGCTCCACTTAAGATTATTCAAATCAAAGGTGTTTAAGTCCCTGTTGTGCTTGGACTTAATTTCCACTCCGCATCCAAGCACCTTTATAAGATCTACAATTATTTCATTCTTAAATATGGCGTCATAGTCAGCCTTAAGACAGTTCAGGATTTTACCCCGCACCGGTATTATCGCCTGAAATTCGGCATCCCTTCCAAGCTTGCAGGCACCAAGCGCAGAATCCCCCTCAACTATATAAATTTCTCTCCTGCTCAAGTCCTTTGTGCGGCAATCGACAAATTTCTTTACCCTGTTTGAGATGTCAACCGCTCCGCTTAATTTTTTCTTTATATTTATCCTTGTCTTTTCGGCAGTCTCCCTGCTCCTTTTGTTAACAAGCACCTGCTCGGTTATCTTATCGCTCTCCAGCTTATTTTCTATAAAGTAGACCTCAAGCTGCTGCTTTATAAAGTCGGTCATTGCCTCCTGTATAAACCTGTTTGTTATGGATTTCTTGGTCTGGTTCTCATAGCTCGTTATGGTGGAAAAGGAATTTGTGACAAGAATCAGGCTGTCCTGTATATCGGCAAAGGTTATTTTGGACTCATCCTTATTATACCTTCCCCTCCCCTTTAAGCACTTGTCTATCTCATATACAAACGCGGCCTTAACCGCCTTATCGGGAGCCCCTCCATATTCAAGCAGGCTTGAGTTATGATAATATTCCAAAAGATTCGCTTCATTGTTGAAGCAAAAGGCTATCTGCATTTTAACCTTATATTCCGGCTTGTCCTCCCTGTCCCTTCCCTTTGCGGAGGACTGGTAAAACTGTACCTCTGTAAAACCCTTATCCCCTGATATCTCCTTTACATAATCCACAATACCGTTGGGGTAGCAATACTCAAAGCTCTGTTCGCATTCCTCGTCATAAAGCTTAAAGGTCAGCCCCGCATTTACAACAGCTTGTTTTTTCATGACGGTGGAAAAATATTCAAGGGAGATTGCAATATCGGTAAAAACATCCATATCCGGCTTCCATTTAATAGTTGTACCGGTACTTTCATATTTATACCGTTCCTTTTGCAGCCCTCCTACATTCTCGCCCTTTTCAAAGTGCAGCCTGTGCATAAGCCCGTCCCTGCATACCGCAACGTCCATATACTCGGAGCTGTACTGTGTCGCACAGCTTCCCAGCCCGTTTAAGCCAAGACTGAATTCATAATTTTCTCCCGAATTATTTTTATATTTCCCGCCTGCGTACAGCTCACAAAAGACAAGCTCCCAATTGAATCTTTCCTCCTTTTGATTGTAATCCAGAGGAATTCCTCTTCCGTAATCCCTTACGGTAATCGCTCCGTCTCTATGCCTTACTACCTCAATAACATCTCCATAGCCTTCCCTGGCCTCATCTATTGAATTAGACAGTATTTCAAAAAAGGAGTGCTGGCAGCCCTCTATGCCGTCAGACCCAAAAATTACTCCCGGACGCAAACGCACCCTGTCTGCTCCCTTCAGAGAAGAAATGCTTTCATTTCCATATCGGTTATTCACGTTTTCTTTTGTCATTTATATCCACCTTACCTAAATTTTTACATAAAACATCGCATGCAAGTCCAAGCATTTAAAACTATAGCATTATTTTCTTATATTCTCAACCTCTATATAATACATTATCATATCAAACTGGTGTTCTATGTCAAGCAAAATGTTATACAACAGCAATTCGTAATTCGGCTGCACGAGGGATTATCCGGAAGGAAATTTCATTTGACCCGTAAGGAATGCTTCTAAGAAAAGCTCCTGATGATTGACCCCAGAGACATTTCCCTACAAGGCACTTTTCGATGCTATTGAAATTTCCTGCAAGCTTTCCCTCATGCAAAGCCAAATTACGAATCTAACTTATACAACACGCTTAAGCCAGAATTTGAACTCCGTCCCCTCATCCTTTTTGCTGTTAACCTCCACCCTGCCCCCTATTTTACTTACCTCATCCTTAACGGCCGCCAATCCTATCCCTCTGCCCGAAAAGCTGTCGGCACTCATTTTTGTTGTCAGATACCTGTGGAATACAAGTCCCATAACCTCCTGCGCAGGCATTTCGTAAGCCTCCTCATAGGTGCACATGCCCTTCATAAAGGAAATTTTTCTAATTTCATCCAAATCTATCCCTCTGCCGTCGTCGGATATGCAAACGCATATATACTCATCCTGCAGGGATATGCCGCATTTTATGCTTCCGCGCCTGTCCTTTCCCTTCTCTTTACGCTGGACAGCCTCTTCTATGCCATGATCTACGGCATTTTTAAACACATGCACAAGACTCTCTGTAAAGCTCTGATATTGCCGTATATCTGTACAAAAATCTCCTCCCTTTATTATAAGCGGAAAAATTTCCTTTCCCAGCTTTCTGGCGGCAACTGCAACATATGCAGGATAGTGCTTCAGTAAATCCCGGAAAAGCCTGTGTTCCAATCTTCTTACCTCCGGAAGCAGCAGCCTGCACTGCTCATCGGAGAGTACGGATGTCATCTTTTTCTCAAGCTCATCAATTTTATCCTTATCCACCCAAGCCGGCCTATTGCATATATAAAAATCCTCCCCCACAACTGCCCTGATCAAATCGAGGTCCTGATCAAGCAATTCAGGCCGGACCTGTAAAAGGCATTCCTCCATCTCACCAAAAAATTCCTCATTTCTGCGATTCCTCAGCATCGAAATGCGGGACTCAATTTCATGGAGCTCATTTACAATATTAACCATGTTAATTTTGCTAAAGCTGCTCTTAAAATTGTGGATACTCCTCAGTATATCAAAAAGCTTTATTTCCGCAGCAGATGATGAGTCAAGAATTTTTATGATCCCGAAGCTGCAAAAATCCCTGTACTCCTTGCACAGATTCAGAAATTCATCATAGTTTGCAACCACACTGACTATCATTCTTAAATTGGTTCTCTCTTCCTCCGCCTTATTTTCAAGCAGCTTTTTGTCGGTAATGTCATTCAATATAAGCATAAACATTCTAAACTTAAGGGGCGCCTCCCCGTTAAGAATAATATATCTTACCGCTATATATCTTCCCTCCACATAAATTTGAGTGGGCAAAAGAGGTAAATAAAATTCTCTTATGGCGGAATTGTTGATATTCAATATTTTAGCAAGCATAATATTCAAGTTGTTCTGCTGCTCAGGGTCTGCATGTATGAGCTCGGAAAATCTTGCTCCTTCAATCCTTCTTTTAAATATTTTTATGCACTCGGAGCTGTAATAATCGTTAATAATAAGCGTCTGCCCAAAGGTAAGAAAGCCCTGCCTTGAATTATCTATAAGCTGACTCATACTTCTGTTGCGCAGCATTTCCCTTTTAAGCCTCATAGAGCCTTTATATGAGTTTAAGAGCGAGCTCACCGCCGTAAAAAGCTTCTTCCTTACAAGCTCGCTCTTTTCCTTACAGTCACTCACATGATATTTCATAATAAAGCTCTCTTCAACATCCTCCCCGGGCTCAATCCTCAATATGATGCCTGCCGCCTTATCCCCCAGCTCCTCTCTGATAAGCCTTACAAGGCCAAGCCCCTTATCTGCGCCTCCAATGGATTTATAAATAAATGCTATAGCTATATGCAGCCTTTCCTTAAACAAATTGCCGGCCTCCGCAACGGAAAAAGCACTTAAAAACTCCAGCGGCTTTCCTTCAAATATAAATTTGCGCAGGCTGGATTTTACTATTTTGTGAATATCCCTGTCCTCATCCACGATTATTATTCTCCATTTATGAGGGCCTTGTATTTTGTGCCCGTTATGGTATACTATTTCATCATCTATGGAAAATAGAAAATCAGAATCATAAAACATTTGATCTGCTCCTTTTGGACTGCTGTTCAATGTAAAAATACTGAAAAAAGAACTATTTTAACAAGCGTTTTTATTAATTATTCGACAATATATTGAATAATCCTCCAAAAAAAATGCTGTCAAGGAAGTTTTATGACATATTTTTTACGTATAATATTTCGACATAAAAATATTAATCTGGCTATAGCCTTTACGGAAAGGGCATGAATTTACATATGAAAACCTTTAAAAAAACCTATATAGAAATTACAAATGTATGCAACCTGTCCTGCAGCTTCTGCCCCAAAACTCACAGGCCTGATAAATTTATGGAGCCGGATCTGTTTCTGAGAATTCTGACTCAGCTCCGCGGCCGCTCAGAGCATCTTTATTTTCATGTGCTGGGGGAGCCTCTTATGCACCCCGAGCTGGGGTATTATTTAGACCTTTGCAGCCAATACGGCTATGCCGTAAACATAACCACAAACGGCACTCTCATAGGCAGACTATTGGAGCAGGATATGCTCAGGCCCGCGCTCAGACAGGTAAACTTCTCCCTCCACAGTCTGGAGGGCAATTCATGCGGTTCTCTGCTATTAAATATGGAAGGATATCTGGAGGCTGTATTTGATTTTATAAGAGAGGCAAGGCTTAAGACAAATGTCCAGATATGTCTCAGGCTATGGAACCTGAAGGAGCACGGCAGCCCTGAAAGCAACAGACTTCTCCTTTCTAAAATTGAAAAGGAGTTTTCTCTTGATTTCAGGCTTGAGGATAAAATAACCCCCTGCAAGGGAATAAAGCTTGCGGACGGCATATTCTTAAATCAGGCTCAACGCTTCAATTGGCCGGATATAACAGGCAAGGATATAAATGATACAGGCTTCTGCTACGGTCTCAGAGAGCAAATAGCCATTCTTTGCGACGGTACGGTGGTGCCCTGCTGCCTTGACAGTGAAGGCACAATAGCACTTGGCGATATATGCACCCAGCCTCTTGATGAAATACTGTCGGGCCGCAGGGCTAAAGAGATATACGACGGCTTTTCAGGCAGAAGGATTACAGAGCCTCTGTGCAGAAAATGTCAATACAGGCAGCGCTTCAGAATTAAATGACATTCAGTATTGAATGCCATTCAGAACTGAATGCGATGCTCCTCTCCATTATACGCTTACCCGTTTTCACAAATTGTACATTTCCTTGCGCAGCTTTGCCACACCCTCGTCCTCAAGATATTCATCATAGGTTGTCTGCCTGTCTATCAGGCCATTAGGCGTAATTTCCATTATCCTGTTGGCAACCGTCTGTACAAACTGGTGATCGTGCGAAGCAAATAATATTGTTCCCTTAAAGTTTATAAGCCCGTTATTCAGCGAGGTTATAGATTCCAGATCCAGGTGGTTTGTCGGCTCGTCAAGTATAAGCACATTGGCCCCCGAAAGCATCATCCTGGCAAGCATGCACCGCACCTTTTCACCCCCTGAAAGAACGCACGCCTTCTTTAACGCTTCCTCTCCCGAAAAAAGAACTCTTCCAAGCCACCCTCTCAGGAAGGTCTCCGTCTGATCCTTCGAAAACTGCCTCATCCAGTCCACAAGGTTCATGTCCGCTCCGTCAAAATATTTGGAGTTATCACTCGGAAAATACGATCTTGTGGTCGTAACCCCCCAGCTAAAATCTCCCGTATCGGAGAGAAGCTCCTCCATAAGAATTTTAAACAGTGTCGTTTTGGGCAGTCCGTCGGCACCTACAAAAGCAATTTTATCCCCTTTGTTTACGGTAAAGCTTATATCATTCAACACCTTTTGCCCGTCAATTTCCCTGCTTATATTTCTGGCAAAAAGCAGATCGTTTCCGGCCTCCCTGTCAGGCTTGAAATCGACGAAGGGATACTTTCTGGAGGATGGCTTTATATCCTCGATAGTAAGATTTTCAAGCAGCTTTTTCCTTGATGTCGCTTGCTTGGATTTGGACGCGTTTGCGCTGAACCTCTGTATAAACTCCTGCAGCTCCTTTATTTTAGCCTCTGTTTTCTTGTTCAGCTCGCGTGCCTGTCTTAAGGCCAGCTGGCTGGACTCATACCAGAAATCATAATTTCCCACATACATCTGTATTTTGCCGTAATCTATATCCGCTATATGGGTGCATACCTTATTTAAAAAGTGCCTGTCATGGGATACAACAATGACGGTATTTTCAAAGTTGTACAGGAAGCTTTCAAGCCAGCTTATAGAGGCAATGTCAAGGTGGTTTGTAGGCTCGTCCAGAAGCAATATATCCGGATTGCCGAACAATGCCTGCGCCAGAAGAACTCTTACCTTCTCGCTTCCCTCAAGCTCCTTCATTTTCTTGTAATGAAGCTCCTCCCTTATTCCCAGCCCGTTTAGAAGTGTAGCGGCATCAGACTCCGCATCCCAGCCGTTCATCTCCGCAAACTCGGCCTCAAGCTCCGATAGCTTTATACCGTCCTCCTCGGAAAAATCAGGCTTTGCATAGAGAATCTCCTTTTGCTCCATTATTGAATAAAGCCTGTCATGGCCCATAATAACGGTCTTTAGCACTTCAATATCATCAAACTCAAAATGATTTTGCTTTAAAACTGCCAGTCTCTCACCGGGAGTTATTATTACATCTCCTTTATTTGCTTCAATCTCTCCTGAAAGTATTTTGAGAAATGTGGATTTCCCGGAGCCGTTTGCACCAATAAGCCCATAGCAGTTTCCCGGGGTGAACTTAATATTTACATCCTCAAAAAGTGCCCGTCCGCCATATCTTAAACTAATTCCATTTGTACTAATCATTTTACTACCATCCTTAAGAATTAAAATTTCCTGCCCATTATAACACAGAAAATCCCGGCAGTCTATAATTATAGCGTTTTCTAACGTAAGGCCCACGATGCCCTTAAGAAATAAAGATATTTATTTTTAAAATTATATTGACAGAAGAGTATTCCAAACAGTATATTTCTATATAGAAATATACTGTTTGGAAATGAGGTGATTGATTGAAAACAGCAGGAGGCTTCTACATCTCCCAGATCAAGCAGCTTCAAGAAAGAATATTTGATAAATTGCTTAATGAAAACAGCATTGACATTTCCGGGGCGCAAGGAAGAATTCTGTATGTATTATGGCAGCAGGATAACTTAAGCATGAGTGAAATAGGACAGCGAACGTCACTTGCGAACAATACCCTCACAGCGGTTATAAACCGGATGGTTGAAAAAGGGATATTAACAAGAGCCACAAAAATGGACAATAGGAGGCAAATCATCATCTCTCTTACAGATTATGCAAAATCTTTGGAGAAAAGCTATGCACTTGTATCAGATAAAATGAATAATATTTTTTACCGCGGTTTTTCAGAAAATGAAATTTCTTCGTTTGAAAGCCAGTTAGAACGCATTTTATTAAATTTAAAGAATTGCGAGGGAAAAGGAATATGAATAATACACTTGTATCGGTTACAAATCTTTATAAGAAGGTACGGCTGTTTTTTATTGGAGCAATCGATGAAAACGGATTCCCAAATATTAAAGTTGTTTTTCCTGTAAGGGAAAGGCATAGCATTACAGAGATATATTTCAGCACTAATACCTCTTCCAGGCATATTGCGCAATATCAAAAAAACCCCAACGCATGTGTCTACTTTTTCAGCTTCATACAAGGAAAGGGCGTATTACTGACAGGAACCATGGAAGTAATGGAGACTCAGGACATTAAAAGCCGTTTTTGGCAGAGAGGTGATACCAGGTATTACCCGAAGGGCGTCGCAGATCCTGATTATTGTATTTTAAAATTCACTCCCCAAAGCGGCAGATATTATCATAAATACAAATCTGCAAGCTTTGAACTTCAAGGTTAACACCTCTGTATACCGCTATTTTTGCCAAGGTATATTTTAACCATGAAAATACAAATACTAAAAAAATCACAAGAGCTTTACTAAGGAGGTATTGTTATGAAAAAAATCATGGTACTGACGGCAATTATAATTTTGGCCTTCACCCTGGGGGGATGCGGCCCTCGGAATAATGAAAACCAGCAGACAACAACACAGGAGGGAATTGGTCAGCAAACCACCACACAGGAGACTACCAGTCCGGTACAGGCAGCATATAAGGACGGAACCTATGAGGGCGTAGCAGATCCTTGGGAGCATGGGGCTGAAAATGCAACTGTGGAAATCGCGGACGGCAAAATAAAGAGCATAATTTTAAGAAGGCTTGATACCGACGGAAAGGAAGTTGACTATGAAAACTGGAAGGGCGAGGAGATAGAGGGGAAGGTATATCCAAACCTCAAGCAGTACAGGATAGACCTGGCAGACGCCATGGTGAAAAAGCAAAGCTATGATGTAGACATTATCTCTGGGGCAACCACAAGCTGCAACAACTGGAAAATATCCGTTCAAAAAGCCCTGGAAACAGCAAAGTAGCACAGCAGACAAAGGCAGTCTTAAAAGGGCTGTCTTTTGTTTTGCCTATTCCAGCTCGTCCAGGGTTAACGAAAAGCTCGGCAAAAAATTTTCCATAAAATATTTGACCTCCGGCATATCTATTTCAGTTATTGATTTGAGTACAGATACGCTCGCTTTTTTAAATTCCCCGTTTCCGGCCTTTACCTCCTCAATGCACTTTATATATGCCGAAATTCTGTCCGCAGCCTTTACCAGCCTCCAGCAATCCCCTCCCCGCTCCTCATGAAATAGAATTGAGGAGTAGTCGGACTTCAGCTCATCCGGGAGCATTGATACCAGCTTATCCTTCGATACCCTTTCCACCGCCTTGTATGCCTTGCTTATTTCAGGATTAAAATATTTGATCGGTGTGGGCAGGTCTCCGGTAATTATCTCATTGCAGTCATGGAACATGGCAAGCACCGCCACCCTGTCAGCATTTATATTTCCGCCGTAAAAGCGGTTTTTTATAAGTGCCAGAGCATGGGCAACCATCGCTACCTGAAGGCTGTGCTCCTGAATATTTTCAGGCTGCGTGTTTCTCATCAGCCCCCAGCGTGTTATATACTTCATTCTGGAGAGAAGAGCAAAAAAATGAAATCTGGTCTTTGCCTTTGCCATATATAAATACCTCTGTAAAAATAATTGTGTGGGCCTCTTTGCGTGCCTAAACCCAGTAAATTTCCTCAAAGCAGCTAAGTGCGAAGCCATCCGTCATTCCGGCTATAAAATCTATCGCCTTTTGCTCACCGGTGTCGTTGACGCCGTATCCTATATCATTTATAAAATTGTGAAACTTTCTGTACACCTTAAGCTCACTGTTCTTCATTTTTTCCGGGTCCTTCGCTTTTTTTACAAGATCCTCAAAAAGCCCCTCCATAACATTTTCAGCGGTCTTTTCGTATCTTCTTATTTTATCGGCCTTGTAAATCAATCTTACATTTTCATTTATAAGGCACTCCAGAGCTTCGCCCTTTTCCCTGCTAAGTGCAATATAGTTGTTTCCGTAGCTGTTTTCAATCAGGTCGCATACCAGGGTATTTATTATTTCTCCATTGGTATAGCCAAGCTCGTTGCATACATCTTTAGAAATATCCTCCATTTCCATAAGCCTGACCCTCACGGCATCCTCAATATCCCTTCCCACATATGCAATTTTATCAACCAGTCTTACAACACAGGCCTCCAGCGTGTAGGGCCTCCTGTTTCCGGGCTTCATACGGCTCAAGGAATCGAAATCCCTTTCACTGTCCCTCTCAAGCCTGTATTCACTGTAGTTCTCGCCGCAATGGCAGGCAATTCCGTCCCTTACCTCAAACGTCAGATTAAGCCCGCATTTTTCGTTTATTTTTTCTCTGGAAACTCTGGTCGCAAGCCTGTCGACCACCCTTAAGCTATGCAGCTCATGCTGAAAAAAGTAATCCCGGTTTATTTTCTTTAAGCATTTATCCAGAACCCGCTCTCCGCTGTGTCCAAAAGGAGCGTGGCCTATGTCATGGCCCAGGGCAATCGCATAGGTAAGATCCTGGTTAAGATTAAGCGTCCGTGCTATTGTCACCGCTATTGAGCCCACATGGAGCACATGCTCCATTCGTGTGCATATGTGGTCATTCTTTGCATTTAAGAATACCTGAGTTTTATGCCTTAGCCTCCTGAATTCCATGGAATAGAGTATTCTGTTGGAATCCCGCTCAAAATCGGTCCTTACGGGACATCTTTCCTCTTCAAGCACCCTGCCCTTCGACATTGTGCTTCTGGCAG
Source organism: Bacillota bacterium (assembly GCA_023390115.1). Taxonomy (GTDB): domain Bacteria; phylum Bacillota; class Clostridia; order Acetivibrionales; family DSM-27016; genus Anaerobacterium. The sequence goes on along the minus strand of JAEWDM010000006.1, from coordinate 68,765 downwards.
CATAGGGGGAAAACCCTTCCTCCTGCTCTTCCCTTATCTTTCTCCAAACAACAGCCATATCAAACCTCTTTTATTCACTACCCACAGCATTTTTTATACTTTTTACCGCTTCCGCAGGGACAGGGCTCGTTCCTTCCCACCTTGCTGCTGACCGCCATTTTTGTCCTCCTGAACTCTCCGGTTATTTCCGTTCTCTTCTGCGGGGACAGCACCTCATCCCACTGCTTCAGCTTATAAAGCCAGTCGGCCTTTGCCTCCAGCATGTTAAAATACAGCTTTTCAAAATCTATTTCAAGCTTTACTTCAGATTCCTCATTCATCTCATCCAGAGCTATTTCCTCAATCAGGCTCGAGTTGATGCCGTCGAGAAAACCCGTAAAGGTGACGGCATCCATATTGAAGGTTTCCGCCAGTTCTCCCAGCTTGCCGCTGCATATCTCCTCGTGGCGCTCCAGGATTGCTTCGTAGTTATTCTTTTCCTTTTCAAAATACTCTTTCCAGAAGGACTCCTGATCCTTAGGACCTCTCTCCTCCTCAGCCAGTGCTTTCCATTCATCGTACAGGCTCATAAATCCGTTTTCTCCTTTATGTTTCATATGCTTAATTTTTTATCTATAAGATTATAACATATTTTTTTATGGAAAGGCTTATTTTTTTTAAATCCATATATTTTCATTCGATATCTTTTGCCTTGACCCAAAAATGCTTTATTAAATTTTTATTAACTCACGGCAATAAATACTTGTTAAGCAATGTCTTCCCACATCTCCTGCACAGCGGCTATAAAGCCTGCACAAGCTGTTTGCAGCCCTTTGCCGCTTTCATAATCCATTTTTAAGTCATACTCAAATAAATCATATACGTTTGTATCTTTTAACCAGTAATGGTTTGAAAAAGCCTGTCGAATTTGATATTATTGTGTATATTTAATTTAAAGATATATTGCTTTAAAGCATAAAACTGACCGGTCCCGTATAAAACTGTTTGGGCCCGGAGCTGCTTTTAATATAAGGGTGGTCATAATGAACAGAGCGGAAGCCATTCGCAAAGCAAGGCTTCAAAAGAGGAAGAGCTTTTCGGTAAAAATCAGAAGGTTTTTAGCTGCCTTCTTTATTATGTTTACCATTTTATGCTTGTTGACCGCAGGCTTTTTGTTCTATGGGCCGGACACAAGGCTCAAGGAGCTTTTTGTAACCACAGCCATGAACACAATGAGCCATCAATACCTGGCGAGGATTCTTGTCAGTGACGCTGAAATAGCAAGCATAATGGAAAAATATAAGATAAACGATCCTATTGAGGATACAAACCAGGATGAAATTTCTCTCCCTGCGAAGGGAGCGGAAGGCGATGACAGTATAGACGGTATAGAAAAGATAGATATTAAAGGCTCCACATATAAAGGATATCTGCTTATAGTCAAGGATCCCTCAAGGGTGTCTCTGGCCACCACTCCCCAATTAGGGGTAAGAGGCACAAAGGTGGAGGATATAGTAAAGAGCAATAATGCCGTCGCAGGCATAAACGCGGGAGGCTTTGCCGATCTTGACGGTCACGGCACGGGAGGCATTCCCGAAGGAATAATCATTGAGGACGGCAGGATACTATATTCGGATAATGCTTCCTCGCATTATATAATAGGCTTTAATGAAAAAAACATACTGGTGCTTGGAAAATACAGCAAAGCCAGGATTGAAAGCCTTAAAATAAGGGATGCAGTTTCCTTCCGGCCATTCCTCATTGTAAACGGCAAGCCTACGATCACTCAGGGAGACGGGGGATGGGGAATAGCTCCCAGAACAGCCATAGGTCAAAGGACAGACGGTGCCGTGCTGCTGCTTGCAATAGACGGAAGGCAGTTGTCAAGCGTAGGAGCCACGCTCAAGGACGTTCAGGATATTATGGTGGAATACGGGGCTCACAATGCCGCAAACCTTGATGGAGGCTCATCAACTACGCTTGTATATGACGACAGGCTGATAAACAGTCCCTCCAGCCAGTATGGTCCAAGATATGTGCCCTCAGCCTTTATAGTAAAGTAAAAGGTAATGGGACACTCTTCTCCTTTGTCGAGGAATGTCCCATTGTTCTGTTATTTACGTTAAGCAAAGCAGTGAGCTTTTTAGCTCCCGAACAGTGCCAGCAGTACGCCTGCGGCAACGGCAGAGCCTATTACTCCCGCAACGTTAGGTCCCATCGCGTGCATAAGAAGGAAGTTTGAAGGATTTGCTCTCTGCCCCTCCACCTGTGAAACCCTCGCTGCCATCGGTACCGCAGACACTCCGGCGGAGCCGATAAGAGGGTTGATTTTCCCTCCCGACAAAAAGCACATGAGCTTTCCGAGCAGCAGTCCCCCGATTGTACTGAACATAAAGGCCATCAGCCCTAATGCTATTATTTTTAGGGTTTCAGCCCTTAAAAAGTTCTCCGCGACCGCAGTGGCACCCACGGTAACGCCAAGGAATATTGTAACTATGTTAATCAAGGCATTCTGTGCCGTGTTAGAAAGCCTTTCCACAACTCCTGACTCTTTGAAAAGGTTCCCCAGCATGAGCATTCCTATAAGAGGAGCTACAGACGGAAGCAGCAATATTGTAACTATAGTTACAACAATGGGGAATACTATTTTTTCAAGCTTTGAAACCTCTCTGAGCTGCTCCATTTTTATTTCTCTTTCCTTTTTAGTGGTAAGCAGTCTCATTAAAGGCGGCTGGATAACAGGAATCAACGCCATATACGAATAAGCCGCAATTGCTATGGCCGGCAAAAGCTCCGGTGCCAGCCTGGTTGTGAGGTAAATAGCGGTAGGTCCGTCCGCGCCTCCTATAATACCTATGGATGCTGCCTCCTGAGGTGAAAAACCAAGCGCAATTGCAATAACAAACGCCATATATATTCCAAGCTGTGCGGCAGCGCCTAAAAACAGGCTTGCAGGTCTTGCTATCAGCGGTCCGAAATCTGTCATTGCCCCTATCCCAAGGAATATCAGAGAGGGATAAATTCCCTTTTTAACTCCCATATACAAATAGTAGAGCAGTCCTCCCGGTTCTGTGGAGCCTTCCGGAGGAGCTGCCATAATCCCTGTAAGCGGAAGGTTTGCCAGAAGCATTCCAAAGGCTATGGTCAAAAGCAGAAGAGGCTCGAACTTTTTTACAATTGCAAGGTATATAAGGACGCACGCAACAACAATCATAACTAGCTGCTGCCAGGTTATTGCGGCGAAGCCCGAAGTCTCCCAAATTTTTGATATTGTTTCTCCAAATGAAAAAGACATTATTATATTTCACCTCCACTACTGAAGCACGGCAAGAAGATCACCTGTGGCAACAGACGCTCCCTTTGCTGCTGATATTTGAGCAACTACGCCGTCTTTTGGAGCAGCTATCTCATTTTCCATTTTCATAGCCTCAAGTATAAAAAGCACATCCCCCTTTTTAACTGAAGCTCCCTGACTCACCTTTATATCCAGTATAACGCCGGGCATAGGTGCCTTTACAGTCTCTCCCGCCACACTCTGCTGTGCTGCCGCAGGCGCGGGAACGGCTGCAGGCGCAGCAGCTTGAACAGGTGCCGACGGCGCTGCCGGCTTTGCGGCAACAGCAACGCTCTGGGTAGTCCCAACCACAGTCGCCTGCCCCTTTTCCACCTCAACCTCATAATTTTTATTGTTAATTGTAACAATATATTTCATTCTAAATCAACCCTCCATATCGGTTAAAATATATGCTAATCAAGCGCCCTTATTGTTTTAAACTGCAGCTCCGACAACGGAATGTCAGACTGTTCGCTTACAATTGCCATAATAATTGCAGCAGTTTTCTCGTCAACTCCAACCAGCTTCAATTCTCCTGACGACGGCCCCATATCCTGACATGCGGTATTAACAGGAGATTCGGGCTCCTGCCTGCCGGGTTCAGCCTTTGCTTCCTTTTCTCCTGAAATGTTACGGAATATTCCCGACTGGGCTTTAAGAAGGTAGGCCAAAGCAATAAGCACAATAAATACTATTGCAAAACCAAATACAGAAACGCTCAGACTATCGGCTATAGACATATACACCCTCCTCTATACTTTTTTGGCAATCGCATAGCTCACCTTCACGGCGGTGCTTTCTTCCCTGTGCCTGAAGAACTTCTCGGCTATCTGAGGGAAAAGTATATAGGAAAGCACATCCTCGTCATTTTTAGCTATGCCTTTAACCTGCTCTTTTATTTTATCAAACTCCGGCTCCAAAGTATCTGCAAACCTTCCGGTTATCGGCTTTTCATCTCCGAGAACCTTCTTCACCAGCTCGGCGTCAACCTCACCCGGGGCTTTGCCGTATTCGCCCCTCAAATACGCCTTTACTTCCTTTGATATGCTCTTATATCTCTCTCCGAGAAGAACATTTGTAGCCGCCTGAACACCTACCATCTGGCTCATGGGCGTTACAAGCGGAGGGTATCCCAGATCCTTTCTTACCCTTGGGGTTTCCTGCAGCACCTCGTCAAGCTTATCCATTGAGTTCTGCTGCTTGAGCTGTGCAATCAGGTTGGACAGCATACCACCCGGCACCTGATATACCAGCGCGTCGGTGTCCGTTCCAAGCACAAACGAGTCTAAAAGACCTGATGAAACATACTTCTCCTTCAAAGGCTTAAAGAAGTCGTTTATATCCTTTAATACTTTTTCATCAAGCGAGGTTTCAAAGCCCATTTGCTTAAAGGAATAGTTCAAGGTCTCGGTTGAAGGCTGGGACGTACCGCCTGAGAATGAGGATATTGCCGTATCAACTCCGTCACACCCTGCCTCTACCGCCTTGAAATAGGTTATAGGGCCTAAGCCTGTGGTTGAATGCGTATGAAGAAAAACAGGTATTTTAACGGTTTCCTTGAGCGTTTTTACGAGGTCATAAGCCTCCTTAGGGCCCATAATGCCTGCCATGTCCTTTATGCATATTGAATGCACTCCCATTCCCTCAAGCTGCTTTCCCAGCTTCGCGTAATTCTCAAGGTTATGAATAGGACTTAAGGTATACGCTATGGTTCCCTGCGCATGGCCTTTTCTCTTAATTGTCTCATCAACAGCCACTTCTATGTTCCTGTAGTCGTTCAGGGCATCAAAAATCCGCAGTATATCCATTCCGTTTTCTATGGAATGGCTGACGAATTTTCTTACCACATCATCCGAATAATGCTTATAGCCCAAAATGTTCTGGCCCCTTAAAAGCATCTGGAGCTTTGTGTTTTTGAGCTTCGCTTTGATTTTTCTGAGTCTGCCCCAGGGATCTTCGTTAAGATACCTCAAGCACGAGTCAAATGTGGCGCCACCCCAGCATTCTATTGAATAATAGCCTGCCTTGTCCATGGTTTCAAGAATAGCCTCAAAGTCCTGAAAAGGCATTCTGGTGGCAATGAGAGACTGGTTGGCGTCCCTCAGCACTGTTTCTGTAATATTTACTTTCACAATCTCACTCCTATCCTGATATATTTTTAATGAAATTAAAATAGGTTATATTAAGCCCGGCGATTTTAATAACGACGATACCACATAAGAACTAAAACCGGCAAGCCTTTTATCGGATAATATCGGGCTGATCCCGAATTTACACTTTAAGATCAGAACTCTGAAAAAAGAGAAAATCTTTTATTTTAAAATAAATAAAAATTCCACCCCATTGTAGATAATTATATTATACCACATTTTTAACCTTTAAAAAAGTACAAAATTAAATTATTGCGATATTTTTAACAAGCCTTTGCACAGTTCCGCAAGGGCTTTTAATGCGGCATAGCCCGGAACCATTGATTATGTCAGTGATTCCGGGCTATCTTATTTTGAGTGTTCGTAATATATGCGGCACTTCTCAACATGCTGTAATATTGCTAAAAAAACAACCCCGCAGAAAAAGAAGAGTGCTTGCAAGCTAAAATAATCACTCGTAAATATATTGCTTATCCTTATTTTTTTCAAGCCACTCCTGGTAATCCGATATATCCTTCAAATTTTCCCTCAGCGTTTCCCACGCCTTGGTGGCAGATGCATCCTTGCTCCACACCGAGGTCCCGGCCAAATTGTATTTAAGCACCAGAGACGCCCTCAAATTAATTGAATTTTCATCCTCCAGCCACAGCCTGTGCCTTATGCCATCCTTAACATATTCCGCATAAAACTGCCCGCTCTCCTCTTCCCATGATACCCTGGCATTGTTCTCATTTATATTATTTTTTGCGGCATCCATGAACAGCCCGTTTGAACTGGAAACCTTAATATTCCCGTCAGAGCCCTTCTCTTCCTTCCATAAGCGCGTATAAAACGGCACTCCAAGAATAAGCTTTTCAGCCGGCACCTCAGTTAATGTCTTCTCAAGCTTGCTCTCCACCCATGTTATCTGAGAAACAGAGCCTGCTTTAGGGCTGGTGCTCCAGTGCTGGTCATAGGCCATTAGCATTACATAATCCACTATCTCTGCAAGAGCCTTTCTGTCGTAGCAAAGAGAATAATTGTCGCTCCCGTCGGGCACGTTGACATCCACAGACACCGTAAGTCCCTGCTCATGCAGCAGGGGCGTTATTTCCCTTACAAATTGAGTAAGCGCATCCTTATCCCTCTTATACACATTTTCAAAATCTATATTTATTCCATCCAGCTTATAGAGCGCGGCATAGGCCAGTATCTGCCTTATTACATTATCCCTCGCATCGGTATCGTTCAGCAGCTTGCCGGTATCCTCAATGCTCCCAAAATCGTTGCTTAAAAGAGCCCACACCTTATAGCCCTTACTATGGGCCCATTTTATATACCCTGAATTTACTTTATTGAGCACCGTACCGCTTGCGTCCTCTATTTCAAAAAATGTGGGAGAAAGCACGTCAAGCCCCTCTACCTCCTGCATTTTAGATGAAATGGAAGTATTCTTATAAATTGCATCCCATGCCATATTGATCCTTCCCTTTTCCGGCTTCCATGCCGTGACGGCCTCCTTCTCCTCAGGGAGCTTTGCAGGCGTGGTTTCCGTCAGCTCTACAAAGCTTTTTTCAATATACCCTACGGAGCCGTCAAAGGCCCTTACCTTAAACCATTTTTCATGCTCCTCAAACACCTTTAATTTAAGCTCCTCCGGGGAATCCTTCTCAGTGTCCAGCTTTTTTATTATCGGTTCCTTTCTGGACATGTCTTTTCTTATTACTGCTTTCTTCTTTACAGGAGAAGCGAATTTCTTTTCTCTGCCGGAATAGTCTATTATTATCACATTGGCTTTTTTCACATAGTCTATATCAATTCCATAAAAATCACTTAAAAATTCTATAGGCACATAGACAGTATTCTCTATTTTGCTAACAGGCAGGCTGAGCGTTACCGGCTTATTGTTTACCAGGGCATTCAAGCTGTCGGTTTTCATTCTTATCAGCTTGTCTTTAGTAGTAATTGTAACCTTATCAGCCTTATCGTCCCAATATATATTGTTGTCAATGTGTTTTTTAACAGTATCCACAGGAAGCAGAATTTCTTCATTTACTATCTGAGGCTCCCGGCCTTCGGATATAACCCTGTCTTCAATCAAAAGATTCAGCCTGCTTCTGTCAAGGGGAGAGACCTCTATATTATTTGGGAGAAAGAAATAGCCCAGCGCTCCCCCGGCACCTAATAAAAACAGTAAAACCGCAAACCTTGTTCTCGATCTCGATTTCGATCTCGTTATCGATCTTGTTCTTCTTTTCAATTCCGCTCCCCCCTCTGTTTCATACTAATAGCATATCATACAGTTCCCCGAAAAATGATTACGAAAGTGTAAATTCCTCCGGGCATAAAGAAAAAAGGCCCTTTAGCCTTTATTTCTCTGCCATATGCCTGTTATCTATTCGAAAACCTTTCGCGGAATATAAGTCTTAAACGAGTCGAGCATTTTCTTTTCAGGCTCAAACAGCAGCAGCGTCCTTTCGCCCTTAAAGTTCAAGGTGGCAAAATAAACATCGGGAGAACTCATTGAGCTCACAAGCTCGAGCTTTTTCCTTATGCTCCTGGCTTCGTTTGTGAACTTGTCGCTGCTTATCCTTGCAACTACATCAAAATCCTTGCAGCTTGCACTGAAAACTCTCTTTCTCTTTCTGCGGGATATTATTTTATCTATGTCCAGCTCGCCATTTGTGAGAATATATTCAAACTCAATATTTCTTGAGGTTATAAGATAATATACTCCAAATGCAATACCGGCAAATAAAAATATTGCAAAGCCCTGAATATAAGGTATTGAAAAAATCACAAGGGTTAAAATCAAGCCGGCGGCAATAATTCCTATATTAAATAGCAGGTCCTGAGTATTTTTCTTTTTAGATATGATTTTTTCTATAAACACGTCCATTTTCCGCGCCCTCCCATACTTTAAACAGTTGTTTGAATTAAGTTGATTTTAATACATCGGCCGTATAAAAATCGTTAAAATAGATTTTATCATACGACAGTGGTTTAGACAATGCACTAAATCAAACAAATTTCTTAGGCAATGCCGGCTTAAAGATATTTCATCAGTTCGGTTTCAAATTCATTATAAATTAAAGGCTTATACAAATTGCTCACATTATCGGGAATAAGCATGTCTTCCTTTTCCGCATTGTCCCCGCATATAGGATGCAGCAAAATAATTTTTATATGAGGAAAGCTGGCGTCAATCTGCCTTATTGTCTCCTGAACAGCTTCGCTTATCTCTTCCGTGTCCACGATAACAATTTTTGGTTTCTCCTCTGTGAAGAAGTCGGTATAAAATCTAAAATTATAGAAAACCTCATAATTCTCCGCTCCTAAATTCATGAGACCTTCCCGTATGTTATAGTCCTCACCTTTTCCATAGCAAAGAATAGTAATTTTTGCGCTAAAGCTGGTATATGCCTTTCTGGTATAATCCCTAAGAGTATTAAGGGATTTTAAATATTGCTTCTCATATTTCAGAATCTCTTTATTAAAAATTCTGGTGCTGTCCTCAGATATTTCTATGAATTCAATTCCATAACTGATCCGAGGCTCTCTATAGGGGGATTTTCTTATTAACTTCGCCAGTGCGGTAAAGCGGTTCCCCGACATGGAAGCAATCTGAAAGCTTATCACCGAACCCAGCTCAATATCAGCCTCAGCAACTATCATTGCTCCTCCCCTGCTTATATTTTTAGCCACACTCTCAATAGTATTTCCTTTGTCTGTTTTTAATATTACCTTAAGATTGGAATCAAAACGCATATATTTTCTTAAATCACTGTATTTCTGCGCCATAGAAACCCTTAGAGTGGCTACCTTTGGATTGGATTCATTTGCGGTTGTGACCTCTCCGCTTACAAGATATTCATATCCTTCTTTTCGGAATTTTAGGATAGCCTCTTGATATGGCAACAAATTTTCACTATAAGGGCTATCAAACAGAATCTCTACATTTGTTTTGTCTACGTACAGCAGAAGAGCTATAATCCAGTTGTCTCCATTTCTGAACTTCACCTTGACAATATTCAAATCCTGCATCACATTCATAAGCTCATTTTGCTTTACTATGGTAATTTTCATTGCAGCTCTCTCCTTCGAGCCTGCGCAGTATTGTCCGCCGCAGGCTGTTCATACTGCCCAAAAGCTATAAACCGGAGGCTTCTTACAGGGCGCCAACAATTTATACTAATATTTTATACTTAAACCCACTGAATGTGAAGTGGTTATTTTTCATATATCAATAAAAAGTCTCCGGCAGGAGGTGTCTTTATGGCCCTCTCCCGCTGTAAACCTTTATCTCAAGCTCTTCTCCCTCAGCGGCGCGTGCGGCCTCGACGGTGAATTTTTCCCCGTCCTGAGAAAAAATATAGTCCCCGGAAGCTCCAAAAAACTTTTTGAGCGTCTCTACAATTTGATGTGAATAGTCTTTTTGAGAATAAAGCAAAAACTGATGGGCATGGATAGGGACAGAGCCATGGTTTTTATACTTATAGCCAGGGCCTGAAAATCCCTCCTCCATGACAGGAGTATTATTTCTTAAAAGCTGTACCCATGTAATCACTCTTACACTTGCAGGAGCCGAGACCCGGGCCTCCAGTCTTGCCTTTATTCCCTCTTTTTCATTTCCCTTTTGGGTATAAAGGGTGTCTATTGTGAGCCCGGAGGGGATTATGCAGGCTATGTCCTTCCATTTTACCGCATACCTCCCGCTTTTATCAGTTATTTTTGACATTCCTTTTTTACTGGCGGAGGCTATGGACAGGTCCCCGTCATAAAGAGCAAAATATGACCCTTTGCCGGGAGAAGCAGCGGTCGGAAGAGCAAAAATCTCCACATTGAGAACCCTTGTGTCATTTACATCCCGTACCGCTTCATAATCCATTGTTTTAGTGTCCGGCTCCTTACCCGAGATTAAAATTTTGAGATCCCTTTTTGCGTCTTTTCTTACATGTATCTCCTTATCAAACAGCACCCGTACCTTAACCCTCTGAGTATTTTCCTCTCCTTCATTCGATACCGTCACCGCATAGCTATCAATAAGAGGCAAATCCTTACCCTGCAAGGCTTTGTCATTACCGCAGCCGCATAAAATCAAAATAGCCGCTGTTATTAATGCGGTTACCGCCATACTATTTTTATCCCACATACAGATCCTCTCCCAAATACGGCAACAGGGCACTTCACATCGACAAATTTCTAACGTACTTGGGCGCATCCCTGTATGGCAGGTATTTATATACGTACATGTCCTGCCCCTTAAGCTTTACCGACGCCAAGTATCCCCCATCGCTCATAAAGTAGCTGTTTTGCAGCAGAGCGGCAAGCTCATTGATTTTATCCGGCTCTTCGATTACAGCGTTTATTCCGAAATCCTTCTGAACTATAAAGTTATTTTTCTCCCTGCCTCTATACCCCTGAAAAAACAATGACGAGGGTTTAATGCTTTTGTTTATCCCTCCATATGGGCTGTACCTTTGCAGCTCTATGCTCTCAATTTGATGATCGGCACTGAAAAACGAATACAGGCCGTTATTCTTAATAAAGCCTAAGGTTCGGGTAAAATCAGGCGTAACATACACAAATGTGTTTTGCAGGTTGTATGCATAGCTTCTGCTGTCGCTTTCCCCATTGCGTGAGAACATAATAACACCTAAAGCGGGTTTCCCGGGAAAATATCGTGCATCAATACTCTGGGCCCGGTTGTCCCTGGCGATGCAATGCAGCAGCTCCAGCCTCTTTTCTTCACTCATATTTACGGCCGACGGGTTGCTGTACAGGCTGTTGCTGAGGTATATATCTCCAAGCCTGAATGCTCCGGGGGCCCAATACAGCAATGAGTCGCCTTCTACTCCTGTCACGGTATCATACATGTCTTTTTTGACAGCCTCGGTATCATCAAGCAAAAGCATTCTCTCCAATGTCTTAACAGAAGCCCTGTCATAATATCTGGTTGTGCGCTCACCGTTTTTCAATGAATAGCTGATGACAATGTCATACGGCACTACCGTGCCGGCAAAGCTTTCACCGTTAACCCCAAGCGCCCTCTTTCCCTCTCTGACAAGCTCTTTATGAAGCCCTGTTACGGCCCGCAAATCCTCCTCTGAATAATAGCTGTAGCTGCTCATTATATAGTATCCCTTCCCGTTGCTGCTGCCTCTGGCCCTTACCGACATGTATCCGGGGGTTCCGACATATGAGAACTCGGCATAATTTATTTCGGATGGCTCAGGAACATGGCTGCCGTAGCCCATTCCTCCCCCCTTCATGACAAGCACGGCAGCCAGGACAATTGCCAGCTGCATGAGCAGGCCCCGGGTATCGGGCCTTGTTTTTCTGTTGTGTGCCAGCGAAAGCCCGGCAATTATGTAGGCCGACACAAACGCCGCGGCTGCCGTTATCAGCGAGGCTATGAGGTTTATTTCGGCAAGCACGTCAACCGCCGCACTAAATGCCAAAAGCCCCACAGTAAAAGCAGCAAAATAGTTCATTCCCCGATTTAGTCCCGTAATCCCCGCATTTTCTGTCCTCCTCCTGCTCAGAGCAGCCAGTGCGGCAGCAAAAATACCAAATACGGCGGCTCCCCATGCTGCAAACAAAAAAGGGTTGAGGGTTTCCGGCAAAGCCCCTTTGGAGCCCTCATGAAAAACCGAATAGATGCGGGAATACTTATAAAAAAACATAACGGGATTCAGTAAATTCAATTGTTCGGAAATACTTGCACAGATTTGCTCTCCTCCTATATGAGGGTATTCCCCAAATGCATTTCCCAAAAGCATGTGCCTTGCAAGGGTATCTATACTGAAAAGCAGTATGCCGGGAAACAAAAGCAGTATGCTTAAAAAGCATATGCTTTCAACCACAGCGCCTGAAATGCAGCATGCGGCGGCAGCCGCTGCAAAGCTGACTGCCGCCGTAAGCAGAAGACCTGTACAAACATATATGAAGTGAGTCAGCATTAGGCCCGTAAAGCCCAGTGCATAGGCATTAAGCGCAAGTGAAACCGCCATAGGCGCAATAATGGCAGGAAGTATTGCCAGCATACCTGCGGCGGCTCTTGCAATAAACAGCTTTTTTCTCGCAAGGCCAAGCGAAAAGTAAAAGGCCGTCTGCCTCCTGTCCAGCATAAACCTGAAGAGAATAATGCCAAGCGCCGCTCCATACGCTACAGCCGCTCCATTGACGGCAATTGCAAAGCTCTCGGCAAAAAATCTGAATTTCATCTGATTGTGAGTGTATTCTATATTGAAAATAGAATATTCGGGGAGAGCCGCCGTAGAGACGGGAATAAGTATAGAAAAAACAATAAGTCCAAGCACAGCCATTAACCGGCTCCGGTGCAGGCCCTCGGTAAATGCGTGACGCAAAATGGAGGTTTTCTTAAAAAATGTCGTTAAAATCATATTCAGCCTCTCCCCCTTCCTCAATAAAAAACTCCTCAAGGGTGACAGCAGATACCTCAACTTTTTGCGGCATAAGCCCTTGAATTTTTTCTTTCACTTCCTCCTGTCTTCCGCCGGCAATAAAGGTAAAGGTGTTTCCCTCCTTCTTCAGATCGCGGGCACCTATATTCATTAACTGCTGTGCTTTTATTTCGGTGTTGAAGGACACACGGTATTTGCCGCACCTTTCCCTTATTGATGAAACCGCAGAATTGAAGAACAGCCTCTTATCTCTTATAATACCTACGCTGTCCGCTATCCCCTCAAGCTCCTTAAGATTGTGCGAGGAAACTATTATTATGGCTTTTTTTACTTCAAGATACTTGCGGAGCAGCCTGTTCAGCAAATTCCGTTTTGAAAGATCAAGCCCGTCAAAGGCTTCATCCATAAGCAGATACCGGGGCATGGCAGAAAGGGCCAGAAGTATTCCGGCCTGTCTCTGCATTCCCTTCGAAAATCCTTCTATTTTTTGTCCGGGATCGAGCTTGAAAATTTCCACAAGCCTTTTATATGTACGGCCGTTCCAGTCGGGATAGTAGCCCATATAGAGCCTTTTCATGGAATTAAGAGTGGCCCCGGGAATAAAATACAGCTCATCAGGTATTATAAATAAGCTTGTCCTAAGATTTTCATTGTCATATATGTTTTCCCCGTCAATGACAACCCTTCCCCTTTCAGGCCTGTATATTCCCGCTGCCGTTTTAATCAGGGTGGTTTTGCCGGCACCGTTATAGCCAACCAGCCCGTAGATGCTGCCATCCTCTATTGTACAGCTAATATCCTCTATTGCTGTGAAGGCTCCATATTTTTTTGTAACATTTTCGATTACTATCATAATTTACTCCATATTCGTAAGCGCTATCTATAATTCCAGACATTCCTTTCTTTATATATGCTCCGGAGCCGAAGCCTTAAATCCCGCATCCGTAATAGCCGACACTACCTCATAGACCAGTCCCTCTCTGTCCTCATAAGCTATCGCCGCCTCACTGTCATGAAGGCTCGCTCTGCAGCCGGTAATTCCCGGAATCAGCAGCACTGTTTTATTTACCTTGCTCTCACACTTCACGCAGGACATTCCCTCTACCCTTATTACAGCATTTTTTAGCATTTTAATTCCTCCCCGTGCTTTTTCTTTTAATTATAAATATTGCCGCCGCTGCACCTGCAATTAAAGCAGCAGCCAATAGCACAATCATAATGGCTGAAATATCTGCCGCACCTCCCACCGGCTGAGCTGAAAGCATATAGTAGGAGCAGTGGTCTATCTCTATGGCGGCATAGCCATTTTGTACCTTTATGCCTTCTGAGGCAAGAGTTACGTCTCCGCTGTTTTTATTGCAGCGGTATAGATACAGCAGGCTTTCTTCCTCATAGCGATCATAGGTCTTTAAATGAACAGTTGATTTTCCCGGAAGCTCTCCGTCGTAGGCAAAGGATATGTACAGTGGATTCCTCGCCTTAGGACTTTTTCCCGCCCATGGCGTATCCGATACCGATACTGACATGTCAATGTCCCTCGAATCTTTAATATCGAGGCCGTTAAAGGACCATGAGTATAAGACGTTGCCGTTGCTGTCCTTTTTCTGGAACGTAGCCGTTATATCCTTTCCTTTTATACTGTTTAGCTCCTTCTCTATATCCGTCTGACCGGTAAGCTCTATTAAATACACAGTTCCCATAGGAGTATCCAGCCTGGTGTGGGATTGGCATATATTGTCCTGGGCGGCGTTACTATCATCTTCCACGCCTGCGGCCGTTTTTTCCGTCTCTTCTGCGTCATCCTCCGCAATGGTATGTGAAGCGTCGTCTTTCTCTATAGCACCACCGGCGCCGGGGATACTCTCACTGCTTTTCTCAAGGGGCGTATTCTTCTCCTGATCAGGCCGGCTCTTTTCCGTTTCCGCCTCGGCATTCCGCTCCCGGCCCTTCCCGGAATCTTCCTTCTGATCCTCTCCCGAGCTGTTATTGACTGTGCTGTCCGAATCTGTCTCAATGGGCTTTTGAGGCTCATCATTCATAACGGGAGCCTGGCTCTGTACGGAGGTAACTGTCACCCTGATTTCCTCAGATGAATCGGTATACTGCCTCATTCCACCGGTGACCGTAACAGCTGCCTCTCCCGGAGAAATCCCTCTGATTGAAATCATGCCTCCCAAATACTCAGCCTCGGCTATTGACGCATTATTTGAGGCGGCAGTAACCGCAGCATAATACGTCTGGTACTCAAGCCCGCTGCACTGGCACTGCCCGTTCTCGTCTACACATCCTTCTCCGCACTCCTGAGGGCACTGGGCCATGCCGCATCCCGGAAGCTGCTCCTCCTGCGACGGAATAACCTCAACCGAAACCGAAACAGACTCCCCCTCTCTTATACTTACGCTTGTGTCTCCCAAGCTTATCTTTACAGGGCCCTTATCATAATAAGCATCAATTTTAACACAGAACATACTGACAAAAACTGCCAGCACCGCTGCCGCCATATATTTAAAATTTAATTTTTCCATCACATCATCACTCCATAACACCCTTCATGAAAAGTGTAAGCACCTTTGCTGCCTCCGCTCTTGTTGTAAACCCCCCGGGGTCAAAGGCATTGTTTTTCTTACCCGACATAAGCCCCGCCTGGCATACCTTATTTACCGCATCTATTGCATTGGCCGCTATGGTATGCTCATCCGAGAATGCTTCTATTTTTTTGATGCTGCGCAAGGCATTCCCCCCTGTGCTTTCATTATAGCGCACAAGCATCACCGCCATGTCCTGGCGGGTTACTCCCCTGCCGGGATCAAACCTGCCCCCGCGCCCCTGCGCTATGCCTTTTTGATTGGCCCATACCGCGGCCCTGCCGAAGCTTGCCGTTTCACCTATATCACTGAACACCTGAACGGTATATTCACTTAAATCATGCCCCGACATGTTTGCCAGCATCTGTATAAGCTCTGCTCTTGTTATTCCTTCCGCCGCCTCAAACCTGTTTCCCGTTTTGGGAGCTATTATATCCCTTGCGGCAAGATAGGTTACATATTCGGCATACCAGCCCTTTACATCCTCGAACTCTACCTTATTATAGCCTATCGCAAACCGTGACAGATAGCTTGTTTTAAAGACTGCCTTTTGTGTCTCCGGGTCATATATGCAGTCTCTCATTGTGGTGAGGCTTCCAGCCCTGTCTATATGATATGCTACAACGGCATTACTGTCCTCCTGTTCTCCCGGAGCGTAGGGAATTGATACCTTAACAGTGCCTCCCAACCGGGATATCGTTTTCCCTTTTACGCTTACCGAGAAGTCAAGCACAGGCCTGCTTCCGATAAGAGCCTTGATTTCAGCATTCATTACCTTCAGCTCAGCCTTTGAGGCAGCTATTTTTATATTTTCCTCCGCCCCTGCCGCCGCAGACTCCAGAACTTCCCTGTCAAGAGTAATTTCCGCAATATCGGAAGAAAAGCTCACGGCATCCACATCACCCAGTATTTCAGGGACCAGTGACCCGGAAGGGATCAGCACCTCCATGGCCCCTGATTCCTCCATAACCGGCACCTTAATTCTCGCCGTTATATTTGTGCCATCACCCTTAACAAGGGATTCCGACAGTGCCTTTTGAACCGCATACTCCACCTGCTGCTGTGTGACCTTCACTCCCGTCTCTTTTTTCGGTACGGGCTCTGCCGTTCCCGGCGCACTTGCTTCAGTCCCCTGGCCGCCTCCCGAGCCTCCGCCGCCGTCACTGCCTCCGCTGCCGCCATCTCCCCCTCCGCTTGAAGGAATAACTGTAACGTTTATCTCCTGAGAGGCTCCGGTATGCTCACTTAAGCTTGCACTTATGACGACAGTTGTTTGTCCCTCTGAAACTCCCCGTATTACAACACTTCCGCTTTCATACCTTGCCGTCGCCGTACCGGTGTTTGCCGACACCGCATTAATTTCTGCCGAATAGGTTACGGGATCGGTGCCGAAGCAGGTACAGTCGCCATATGTCTCAGGATCGGTGCTTGCACATTCAGGAGGGCAAACGCTGGGGCATTCCTCCATTCCGCAGCCCCTCAAATGTGTTGTAGAGCCGGGAGAGGCCTGCACCGACAGATAGGCCGTCCCCCCCTGCTCCACAACAACATCATAGCTGTCCACCATAAGGGTCACCGTTCCTCTGTTGAAATAAGCAAATACACTTGCTGTAAATATGCTTAGAACAGAAGCGCATATGCACATAACAGCTATAAAGCTTAAAACCCCTTTTTTAGAAGAAATTTCAGGTATGAAACGTACTAATAATCTTTTCGCCATGCTTTTCCCTCCCGCCGGCATTAATTTTTACAATTCATTTTTTTAGCTTTCCTTCTTATGTACAATAACGCAATCAGTACAGCCATAGTCACGGGCACGGCCAATCCGGGCCATATCAGGTACGCAGGCTTGACCGGCACTACACTGACGGTAATTGTCCGTGAGGTGCTTCCATGGTGTATAAGGCTTGCATCTATACGGATTTTGGCGGTGCCTTCTCTAATGCCCTTTACAGTGATTTTGCCATTGCTTACGCTAACAGCCGCCACATCAATATTGCCGGAAAGCGCCGAAACCTGCGGCAGCCTTTCCTCAAGCCCGTTGCAGCTGCATCGTCCCCAGTCGTCCGCGCTCCCGCAGGTGCAAGGATCAATACCGCACATATCGGGCATACCGCAATCAATTCCTGTTTCTATTGATTCCGGGCTGAATATAATATCATATTTTTTTGTCCCGCCTTCAGGCACCTGTATTTCTCCCTCTTCCAGCTTTACTTCAAAAGATAGGGTGTGAGATGAGGCACCTGGGGATGAGGCAGGGCTTGCACAGGATAAAAGCAAGCCCGCTGCCGCAATTAAGATAATGCAAAGGGTCTTTCCGCCCATCACTTAACGGCACTCTTCATAAGCATTGCGGCTGTCTGTGCCGCTTCCGCCCTTGTTCCCTGTCCCTCAGGGTCAAAGGTGTTGTTCTTCTTTCCCCCAAGTATCCCGGCACTATATGTTATACCGGCCGCTTCCTCCGCATATCCGGCAATGCTGCCGCTGTCTGAGAAGACTGTTTTCTCCGCGCTTTCAGCAAGAGGATATCCCTCAAACGCCCTGCTGTAGCGCAATATCATTACTGCCATATCCTGGCGGCTTATATTGCCCGCGGGGTTGAACCTTCCACTGTTTCCAAGAACTATGCCATGCTCATATGCCCATGCCACAGCTCCCATGTACCATCGGCCTTCCGTCACATCCGTGAACGCATCGGTGCTGTATTTGCCGAGGTCCTCTCCGCTCATATTCGCCAGCACCTGTACAAACTCCGCTCTTGTTATACTGGCGTCAGGGTCAAACCTTCCTGTGCCCTTACCCTTTACTACGCCCCTTGCCGCCAGATATCCAACAAAGTCCGCATACCACTCATCCTTATCCACATCCTTGAACTCAACACTGTTATACCCTACCGCGTACCTTGAGAAGTGTCCTGTGCTGAAGGAAATCCTTTTTAACGCGGCATTGTAATCGCAATGCCTTACCATTCTCCTGCTGCCGTCCGGGTCTATGTAATAGATCACTACCGAGCTTGCATTCTCTCCCTCCTGAAGCGTGTACGGCACCGACACCTTGACTCTTCCTGAAAACCGCGGCATTTCCTCACCCTGAGCTTCCACCGTAAAGCCGTATACAGGACGTCCTCCGGCCCATGTCCTCAAATCCCTTTCAAGCTCCTCCGGTTCTTCTCTTGTGACTGTTATCCTTATCTCGCCGCCCGCCTCCTTTAAAATGCCATCCATAGTACTTCTGTCGAGTGTAATTGAAGCTATGGGAGAGGAAATTGTCAGCGTCCCCGCCTCGCTTTGCATAACCGCCTCTATTGCATCAAGCGGTATTGCGGCCTGTACGGTCCTTACACCGGCCGCCGCAGGTATCCTTATCTCCGCTCCTGCCGTACTGCCTCCGTTTTCCGCCGCTCTTGCTATCGCTTCCTCAATCTGCCTTCTGGTAAGCTTTACCGCCGCCTCCCCGGTATTCTGCTGAACGCTTCCCGATGTGTCCGGAGCTGTGCCGTCTACCGGAATGTCTCCTATATTACCCGCCGGCCTTACGGTATATGTCGCCGTAATAACCTCACTGTCTCTGTAACCCTCCGCTGCCGCGATGGCTTTTATAACAGTGGTTTTTGTTATTACTATTGTTTTTGCCGTCCCCGCGCTTACCTTATTGCTGCCTCTGCCCGGAGCGGTCCCATCTGTTGTATAATACACATCCGCATCAGACGGCGCTTTTACAGTCACTGTACCTGCAGTGGTAAACACCCTGCTCTGAGTAAGGATTCCCTTTTCTGCCGCTTCATACCGGGGCTCCTCTTCTCCCGGCCCCTCCCCGGGCTCCTCCGTTTCGCCTCCGCCCAGAAGCTCTGCCGCGGCATCCACCTCCGGCTGCAGATAGTATATTCCATTAAGAACAGCCCTGGCCCTTGCGATATTGTACCGAAGCTCTCTGTACTCCTCCCCGGTGTACTCCGAGGGAGAAGCAGCTTCAGCCTCTTCAATTTTCTCCTGAAGCACCCCCTTGTCAGCCCCGGTATCCCTGTCCTGGGGATACGCAAACACCCTCACGTCAAGCACATCTCCGTCAACCGCGCTGTTTGCCTCCACGGTAAAGGAGGCCCCGTCCTGTGTAAAGGTATATTGGTCTCCGTACTTGGCCTTCATACCGTTTACTATATAGCCTGTAAAGGTCTGTGCGTCAAGTGCCGCATAATCGTGATAATGAGCTACAAAGGAAGCTCCGTATGAATCGGGCGCGCCCTCCAATTCCCCGTTTTTAAGGAATACGAAATGCACCATGGCACGGGTCTTGCCCAGTGAGGACATGTTTTTGGTAACGCTTGCCTTTATATTCCGTGAGCTGTCCCCCACAGTCTGCGACACTGTCGCAAGCTTTACTCCGTTTGGCATATAGCAGGCAATATCCTCCCACTGCACAGGGCTTTCGCCATCCGCGCCGGTAATTTTTGTGACTCCTGCAGGGTTTTTAGCCTTAATTGTAAGATATCCCGCATAGGGTGCAAAATTTATAAATATTTTTATATTAAGAGTGCTTCCCTGTGTACTCAGCTCAAGCCTTGACGCGTCATACACCGTGCCGTTTATTGCCACCTCAAGCTCATCCAGAGCACCGGCGGCGGCAGATATAGCGCCGTCATATGTAATGGACACCGTCGAGGTCTGGGTATTGGTAACAACTCCGTTTACTTCATTTATTACGGGGTCGCCATTCCACGGCGTTATGCTCATTCCAATACTCTTAGGCCCGGATTCCGTTTCACTCTGGGTTATTGTATACGTCTCAGCCAGTACCGCGCTGTTTTCAAAGCCCTCCTTAAACACTACAGCTTTTATTGTAGCAGTGGCAGTAAGCACAATGTCAACCGAACCGCCCGCTTCTACAATGGCGCTGCCTCCGTCAGGCTCCGTACCGTCTATGGTATAATACACATCGGCATCCTCAGGCGCTTTTACCGTAACTGTTCCCCTGCCCTGGAAGCTGGTGCTCAGCGGGAGTATACCTTTACCAGCGGCATCGTACCGGGGCAGCCCTGACGGCAATTGAACCATTCTTATCCTGTGGTTGGAGGAATCCGAGAAATATAACTGGTGCCCATATACGGCTAAAGAGGAAGCATACACCCTTGCCAGCTCCGCAGCCGGGCCTCCGTCTCCGCTATAGCCTGATGAAAACTCTCCGGCTACTGTGGTTATAATTCCATCACTGCTTACCTTCCTTACCCTTCCGAAGCTCTGGGAGATATACACGCTGCCGTATCTATCCACAGCCAGGCTCTCCGGAATTCCAATGTTGGAAGTTACAGCCTGTACGCCGTCGGCCATCATAAAATCATTGGGGTCTCCCGCGACATGCTTTATGATTCTCTGGGTACTGCTAAGATCAACCATTCTCACCTGTCTTCCGAGGCTGATTTCAGCAATATAAAGCTTGTCATCCTGTCCTATTGCCATTGCCCCGGGGTATATATCCGCTGCCAGCGCATATCCTCCGTTGCCCATACTGGTATAGGCAGGGTCAGGAATATTTCCCGTACCTATTGCAGTGCTTATATTTCCTTCGCTGTCTACCTTTCTGATTCTATAGTTTGATGTGTCCGATATATATAGGTTGTCATCCGAATCAAACACAATATCTGTGGGATTGTTAAGCTCCGCCTCCGGCGCGGGCCCCCCATCTCCCCCATAGCCTGCCTGTCCTGCACCCGCGAACACCGATACCGTACCCGTTTCAGCGTCCAGCCTCAAAACACGGTTATTTGACTTTTCAAGTATATAGAGTATACCCTCACTATCTGTCGCAAGGGAGGAGGGCTTCAATTTTACCTCAAGGGCAGCTTCCCCTTCAATATACTCTTCTCCCCCCCCCGCAACAGTTTCAATTTTCCCTGTAAGGCCGTTCACTTTCCTTATAAGCGTACCGGCTCCGTCTATAATATACAGGCTTCCATCTTTATCAAAGCATATTTTCCCAGGTGCATCCACACCCGCCGCCGAGGATACCCGGCCGTCTGCGGCAGCGCCCTTTGTTCCATTCCCTATAACGGTGTTTATAATGCCGTCTTCAGGTATGTATGAGGCTGCCCGCATACCCGTGAAGCTTTGTATTCCCATTCCGTTTGCACCCTTAATATCGCCCTCGGAATAGGACAGTGCTATTTTGCTGCTCCGTTTGGAAACAGGCTTTTCAAGTCCCAGCGCTATAAATCTGGCTTCCGTATCAGCCCCAAGAATTGCCGTGACGGCAGCAGCTTTTCCGTCCACCGTTACCGTAAAGCCGTCGGGTGCTTCAGGGAGATTGGATATATCCACCTCCTGATAGAATTCAATAAATATGTTTCTGCCGTCATAGGACGTAAATGCGTCTGTGGGTATAAGCGGCACATCGTCTGTAATTTCATAAACAACAGCCTCGGACGGCTCCGAGCCGAAGGGTATCCTGACCCCATCCGCTGTTCTTGCGGCGACAGTAACCTGATAGACGCCTTTTGCAAGATAGGGGAAGCTTTGAGAAAGGTTTATAAAGCAGTTTTCCGTCATCCGTGCCTCTGTGGCTCCGTCGCCGGATGTGACCGAAACCTCATACCTTGAGGCGCCGTTAACCTCCTCCCATGTTATCACATCATCCAGAAGTATAGGGGAAGGAGCCGAAAGCTTCGGAGGAGGATCTCCCGGGGATATATAGCGAATAAGCCCCTGAGCACCGGAGCCTCTGCCCACCAGGAATATTCTGCCGAAGGGATCAACGGAAATTTTCTGGGGATCGTAAAGCGAGGCCTCAATTGCGGGTCCCATGTCTCCCGTAAGTGCCCTTACCCCGTTTCCGGCAACAATATCCGTCATTCCGCCGGGCCCTATTCTGTATATGTTATTGCCCGATGCATAATAAATGCTTCCCGCCTCCGGATCGCTTACTACTCCTCTGGCATTTCCGAGATTTGTTTTAAGCGCGGGCCTTCCCTCATAATCAATGCTTTCATAGTCCCCGGCGACAGCCTGTATAACGGGAGTCTCCCCCGAAAGGTCTATCATCCGGATCTGCTGTGCTCCGGTATCAAAAAAGTAGAGCCTGTCCGAGCTGTCTATATAAAAATCCCTTAAGTTTATACGCGAATTATCCCTTGGATCTCCCCCATCTCCGTTGCCATCCCCGGCATCTCTCTGCGAGGGGCTCATTACGGTGCCTGCCAGAGTGGTAATAATGCCATTTGTGTCGACCTTGCGGAGCAGATAATTTCCGTAAATATACAGATTGCCCTTTGAATCCACATCAATACATTGAGGAAATACAGGACTTTCAGCTGCGGGAATGTTTTCGTCCGGAACGGTATTGGCATAAGCCTGCCTTCCGTCTATTCCGGCATACACGCTGAGCATTCCCGTTTGCGCATCCAGCTTCAGCACCCTGTATAGAGGCACACTGCCAATCCCCATACCCTCCGCGATAAAAATGTTATTGTCCTTGTCTATGGCTATATCCTGAGGCGATATCCTTACGTCTTCAGCTACCCCTGTGCTGGCGGCATTTGTAACCTTTTTGCCTTCTCCCTCTCCCAGATACCATATATAGCCGGGGTCCTGGCTCACACCTCCCCGGCCGTTCCCCGCGACTATCTCGGATATGCCGGTAGAGGCGTCTATTTTAACCACATACTCACCTGCGCTGGTAGGCTGAACCGCAGCATAAAGGTTTCCCTCAGCATCAAAATCAAGCTCCTTTATATAGGAAAGCCCGACACCGGCAAGGGAATATTGGCCGCTGCCTATAACGCCGTCATTTGGAATGTATGTGTCTATGTATCCCTTTTGCAGCTCTCTTACAATGACAGGCCAGTCTGAAAACGGAGCAAGCGAGCATGGTACGGCACTGCCTCCTGTTCCCGATGCGCCTGATACAAGAATTTCTCCGGGAGAATATGACACCGTAACTGCCTCCGTGCTTTCAAAAGACCTTTCGCCGGTAAAAAGCACTATGCTTTTATCGCTTGTGTTTGTAGAACTCCCCGATGCCAGGTATACTCCCGTCACGGGAATTTCTTCACCGTCCGCCGTCACAACAAAGCCGTCGGGCATATCGTTTATTGCGTCTATTTTCCACCTGTCCGAGGGAAAGCTCATTTTTATAATGATTCCTATCCCGTCCGCTCCCGTTCTGATATCCGTAACATTAAAATATTGCGGCTTTAAAACATTCTGAGTTATCAGTGCATCACTGTATCCAACAGCCTTTATAGTAATTTCATAGCTTGAGGCCGATGCAAATGCACTTTTATCTATTGTAAGCTGTCCTTCGCCGGAGGTATCATACAGACTGGCAGAAAGCTCTTTTGTACCCACTGTGATCCCATATATGGAGGTTCTCCATTGCAAATCCTCCTCAAAGGTCAGAGTTATATTCTGCCCCACGGTATTGTCTGTGCTGTCTGCCGTAATATCGGGGGGAGTAACAGCGAGATTTATAACCTGAGCTACAACGGCATCCTCATACCTTTTTGCCATAATTCTAATGGAATAGCTCCCCTCTTCCGGAAACACTTCCTTGCCTATTGTGATTATGCCCTGCACAGAGGTGTTATAGCTTCCAATGTCCAGAGGAGCATCGTCAACGGTTATACCGGTTATAGCAGCCCTCCATGCCGGATCATCCTCAAAGCTCAGAGTAATATCCTTGCCTGCAGTGTTGTCCAGATCATCTGCTGTTATGGCAGGCGCCGGACTTTTTTCGGTTGTTTCAAGTATGCTCTGTGTCACGGAGGCATACATGTATCCGTTTGCGGCTATTACAATTTCATAATCCCCCTCCTCGGGAAAGGCATCCCTGCCAATGGTAACTATTCCCTCATCCCCGGTGGTATACCCGGATTTGTCCAACACAAATCCATCTATCATCACATCGGTTATGGCAGCCCTCCAGCCTGCATCCTCTTCAAAGCTTAAGCTGATATCCTGCCCAACCATGTTATCGGTGCTGTCCGCCTCCAAAACAGGAGCACTGTTTTCTCCAGGGCCTTCAACTGTTATTGACAGCACCTTAGTCTCCGTATATCTGGTATATTCATTTCCATCACCGAACACAGTGCCGTCTGCATTATGGGATGTAATATACGCTCTCAGGCCTATATTTGCCGTTCCGGGAGACACTCCGGTTACTGCTATTCCACCGTCTGTAATGTCCGCAAAGGCAATTCCGGAATCATACCCGTCCACACGGACAATCTGTAAATCCGGCACTACTCCCAGTTCGTCCCCGCTGCAATGGCAAAAGCCCCATTGATCGGGACAGTCTCCTCCGCAGGCCCCAAAGCAGCTCCAGTCTCCAAAGCCGCACTGTATACCCACAGACACTGTTTCAGGGTATGTACCGGCAAGTATGACCCTTTTGCCTCCCTCGGGCACAGAAAAGCTGTTTGCTCCTCCCTGCACCTGAAGCGTAAGCAGGCTCTCCGGCGCAATATGGTTGTTTGCCGCAGGGTCAGTCACGCTCTCCGCCATAGCAGACAAGCCCGATGAGCTTATAATCATCACAATCAGGCATAGAACAGCTATAAATTTTTTCATTTTAATTAATAATGTCATTGATAATGTTGGCATAAAGATTATCCCATCCTCTCTTTATATATATCCGAAACTAACTTTCTATGCTTTCTTTTGCTCTCTCCTTACGCCTCATTCCGGCCACCCTCATAAAAATTGCCGAAAAGGCAAAGGAAACAATTAAAATTATAAAAGCCAGTAGAAACCATATCCTCATACCTCCCTGGGAGCTTGTCCCGCATCCGTCCGCAGCCTGAGAGGCTGCAGTGCCGCACCCGCACCCGCAGGAAGAGCCTGCCAGCACCGACGGATCATCACAGCAGGCATCGGCACTGGCTGTACCCGTCTCCGCAAAAACAGCGGCAGTATTTAAAAACCCATTCATGCAAACAACAACTATTAGTATTAAAAAAACAAACCTCTGTAGCCTTTTCATATGCATTACCTCTTATCTAAAGCTGATTTACAGCGACTTTTCCAAAATTCTGTCAATCTCCTGTTCGGTCAGAGTATACCTGTAAAATACCTTATAAAAATTCTTAATTTCACTTCTTATATCTATATCCATATAATCCGGGTACAGAAGATCCGCCAGCCACACAGCGCCCAATACCCTGACTGCTGAGGGAGGCTTTCCCAGCCAGCTAAATGGGCTCTGCGGGATGTCATACACCTGACCGCTTTGCACTGCCCCGATTTCCGACCACTGTGGACTGCTGAGTATTCCGCCGTGCAGATCCGACTTCAGAGAATCGTTCATATTATATTCATTAATTAAAACCACGTCGGGGTTCCAGTAGGCAATCTGCTCAAGGGACACCGAAGGCATCCCCATTCCCTTGCCTTCGCTTCCGGGCAAATCCGCAACGTTTATAAGTCCTAAGAAATCTATAACATCCTGAATATGTATGGAACCCACAGGGTCTGTCTGCAGGCCTCCCCGTCCCTGTGATATGAATATTTTTACTCTTTTCCCGTCGGGCACGGAAGAAAGCTTTTCAGACAGTGAATCAAGAGTCCTCCTGCAATACCTGCTTAATAATTCCGCCTCCTCTCTCACATCAAGATACTCCCCAAGAAGCCTGTATACCTCATCGGAGCTGTTTATGTCATAATCCATCAAAATAACGGGTATTCCGGTCTGCCCCTCTATTGCCCCGGCCATTTCAACTCCGTCGGAGTCCGTGCTCCAGAAGCAAAATATCACGTCAGGATCGGCTTTGGCTATTTCCTCCGTATTCGGAGTCGCTCCCGCGCCCATCCACACCCCAAGCGACGGCAGCTCCAAATACCTTTCCTCTATAAATTTCCTGTCCTCTCCCTGAGGCTTGAAATTCCATCCCGCCAGCTTGCCGGGAGCCAGCATATAGACATTTACCGTCCCTATGGGATTAGAGCAAAAGACTCTGTCGATCTTTTGGGGTATTATAACCTGCCTGTTTCCCATATCCGTTACTGTGCGTACTTCTTTCTCTATTTCCATCCCCATTCCCATCCGGACGTCCGAGCACCCGCAAAAAGCTGCCATAAGCAGTACTGCGGTGACGAGTGCAGTATGCCTTTTCAATGCATTTGCTTTTTTGTACACCATTCTCATCCCCTTTTTTCCTTCATAAGCAGGAATATGAAGAATGGAGCGCCTATAATCGACGTCGCTATGCTAAGCGGTATTTCAGCCGTATAAACACTGCGGGTAATATCGTCCACCAGCATAAGAAATGTCCCCCCCATAATCATTGACGCCGGTATAAGCACCCTGTGATTAGGCCCCACAATCAGCCTCGCCATATGCGGCACAATCAGCCCCACCCATTGAATCATACCTCCAACCGCTATTGACGCGGATGTAAGAAAGGTGGCACATATAATGACTGCAATGCGGACCTTTCGCACATCCACCCCCATAGAGGCACATTCCTCGTCTCCGAAGGACATAACATTAATCCTCCATCCCAGCAGAAGCAAAGGCACAATCCCCAGTACAAAGGGAACAATAAGCATGAATACCTCCTTATCCGTCACAGCCGCCAGCCCCCCCATGAGCCAGAATATTATTTCCGGCAGCTTGCTGTTAGGGTCGGCGACAAACTTTCCAAGGGAGGTAAACGCCGTAAAAAGATTTCCTACCACCATACCGGTAAGCACCAAAATTAAGGACGCGTTATGCCCCTTTTTCAACACACTGCTAAGCATGCATGTCAAGCCGACTCCGCATAAGCCGCAAATAAAAGCCATAACCTCAACTCCAAGTGTATTTAAAGACAGCAATATTGCAACTGTGGCACCAAAGCTGGCACCTGCCGAGGCTCCCAGAATATCGGGTGATATCATGGGATTTCTGAACAATCCCTGATATGCCGCTCCTGAGCTTGCCAAAGCCGCTCCTATTATGAGCGCCGCAAAAATACGCGGAAGGCGTACGGCGAATATAATGTTTTCCGCTACACTGGGCCATGTTTTTATTCCTCCGAAGATTTTGACCCAAACCATCGCAAATATCTGGTCTACAGCAACGCTGTACCTCCCCAATGAGACTGATGTCAAAAAAACCACAGCCAGAAGAACGACTGAAACAAATATAACAGGAGGTTTTTTGCTTTTTCCGTTTTTTAAATATCCGCGTATAGAATTAAATGTCCGAGTTCGCTTAACATTCATCAAAATTTTTCACTCCGTCTCAATAATATGTGTCAGTCAATCCTCTGTGGACATTCAGGGTCCGAATCCATAACACTATATTTAAGGAAATATGGGCTTTTAAATATCTTTGCTCTAAAAAGCCCAAGCTTTATCATAGGTAAAATCCGCAAATATACTTTTAATCATGAAATCCTGTAGATTTTTAAAACAACCCGGTATAGGGTCTGAATGAGACATGCATAGATGAACGCAGCATGGCTATACATCTAATAACACGGCATGATAACATTTGATATAAATATAACGTTTCAATATGTTACATTATGTTATAATTATATTTAGTTTTAATTTAAAAGTCAAGACTTTTTGAATAATACTGCTATATAACTTTCAATCACCTTATAATGCATTATATATTGTATTTTTCAGAGCAATGCTGTCTCCCGGGAGACGCCGGTTAAGAAGCAATGCTGCCAAATCTAAAATTAAATTCCGGCTGCTTTAAAAAACAGGCCGTTTTTGTGCAGGATTTCATGCCATGTCTTTCATAAAAGCCAAAAAATAGAGTAAGAGGCTGCTCGGGAATTTTACAGGAAGGTTTTAAGATAGTATAACTCTAAAACATTAATGATATTAAAGCTTAACGTGGTCTTTAGAAAATTTAGGGATCCTTTAAGGTAAAAATTCTATGCCTTCAATGCTAATGATCTTGGACTCAAATGATGTTCAAATCGGCGTAGAAATAAGTATAGGGAGCATCATCCCCTACTTAAAAGCAGCTTTACGATACTCCCTATCTTTCGTTACAAACATTAAATTTTTTAAAGTTATCTGGAAAAATGCTTCCCAAAGTATTTAAAGTTTTTTAATGAACGCTGTATATGTTCTATAGAATATTTTTGACCTTTTATTTTTTGTACCCCACTAATCACGCTTTCTTTAGACTTATTTTCTAAGTGATCATAGGCATAGATAGCAGTTGTCAGCAGCTCTAGTTCCGAGGGCGATTGCCCCTTAAAATGTTCAATCAGTTCATCTATTTGCCTTACCTGCTCTACAGATAATCCGTCAGGCTCAACTGTAAAGTTCTTTTCATCAATACTCATTAGATGAGCATAGCCTGAATAATCAAACTCAATAACACCATCAGTACTTAAAAATGTAGCGTCAGCATCTAAAGCTCCACTATATGGGCCATAAAAATGCAAACCATAATCGTAACCTAAGCTTATGCCTTTTTGTTCAATCAGAAAAACTATTTTCTGCAAAGTTTTCTTACCAGGTTTTTCACCCCATATATCGTTAATTCTTTTAATTATATAGGCCGCATTGTTTAAAATACCTGTCATCAGTTATCATCTCCTTCTTTTAAAAGTTCACTGACGATCCTCCTTGCGTCTGCGGCATGTGTTTTATTTACATAAAGTCTTCTTATATTAATAGGCTTAATAAGACTTTGCAGTAATATTGACTCAGAAGAAATACTTGACGGCCGCTCCATGTAGTTGACCAGTATTGGGATTCCTTTACCGCTGCCTGCATCATATTCCTCTAATGTGGGAATTTTATGCGGCAACTTACTGGCCGTGTCTTCAAGTATATCACATCCCAACCTTTCTTTCAATTCCTTCTTGATGAGACTGAATAAGAGGTAATCATTGCCGCGGTTACTATGAGCTGATGTTTCATAAACACATGACATTACTGTTCGGTTTAAAAATTCGCCTGCTAAAGGAGTGTTCTCTTGAGCCTCTTTAATTTTGTTCATAATAGTAAGATCATCCCATTTTAAATACTCACGTACATCATCAGGATATTGGGAATGAGGCAATATGCGGGAAATATTACCCATAAGGAGATTATCCAGATATCGTCTAGTCTTATGAAAATAAACTTGAATAAACATGAAATATCTAGCGATTACAAATTCTTCAAATGCGTGGACGCCACCTCTCTCAACAGCTAACTGCATAATATTATCGTTTGATTTGACGTAGACCGTTAAAGAATAAAGTAGCCTATTAAGGTCATATTTACCGTAATTGACTCCGCGATAGTAAGAATCCCTTAATAAATAATCCATTTTATCACAGTCAAGTTCACTATCCATAAAGCTTTTCAGAAACTTAAAGTCGGGCATTATGTAGTTCGGATTTAATTCGGGGTTGCTCTCTCCATAGATCAGCCACAGTAATTCCGGCGTTATTGCATAACTTTCGTCCGCGCTATGCTTTCGCCGAAAATCCTCCCCGATATCTTGAATGTATTGTGATATCTCAGTTTCACAAATAATCTTTTTGGTAAAATCCTCATGTTCTGCACCACCGTCAAAAAGTGCTTCCGAACCATGTGAGAACGGTGCATGTCCAAGGTCATGTGTTATTGCCATTAATCTTAATAGCTGTTTATACCACTCTTTTCGTGTATCATCAAAAAGGTCATATCCGTGAGCTGCTCTATAGCTGTCTAATGCGGAAGTAAAAGCCTTCGTCACTAAGTGCATTACGCCCAAAGAGTGTCCAAAACGCGTATGCTCTGCCCCGGGATATACCAAATATGTGGTGGCCAACTGTTTGATATTACGCAACCTTTGAAATGGTGAGGAATTAATGATTTTTAATTCAAGGTCGCTTACTTCAATAAAGCCATGTATGGGATCGCGAAATTGATATGGCATACACATCACCTCATTCGTCCTCTCAATTTTACCGCCTTTGTTCTTCGTATTCAGGCTAATAACCTGCAATTTCAAGTCGATAGCCTTTACAATCACATTTGCCGGGGGTCTATTCTCTTCCGAATACCAGTATTGGGAATCACCTTACAGACAGGCGGTTTTCTTATAGTATTTTCATTATACAACATATCCCTATAAATGACAAATTCTTGATGAAAAATTTATTGTTTTGTCGAGCAGGCATAAGCCTTTTTTCTTCTGCCGGCTTAGCAGGCGGTTTTCTTGTTTCACAAAAAAAGAAAGTCTCTTAAGGAGCAAAGCTCCTTAAGAGACTTTCTTTTATATATTAATAAGTATTTCGTCAGTATTTATGCCTCTGGAGCGGGTATTAGTACATTCCGCCCATTCCGCCCATTCCTCCGGGCATTCCTCCGCCCGGCATCGGTGCTTCCTTCTCAGGCTTATCGGCAACTACACTTTCGGTTGTAAGTACCATTGACGCTACTGAAGCAGCATTTTGCAGGGCCGATCTTGTAACCTTCGCAGGGTCGACTATACCAACCTCAAACATGTTCACATACTTCTCATTCAAAGCATCAAAACCAATTCCTACGTCACTGTTCTTTACCTTTTCAACTATTACCGAACCCTCAAGGCCCGCATTAGCCGCAATTTGCCTTACCGGCTCCTCAAGAGCCTTGACTATTATCTGTACTCCGGTCTTTTCATCACCCGATGTAGTATCAAGCAGCTTTGCCACCCTTGAAATCACGTTGATGAATGCAGTTCCTCCTCCGGAAACCATACCCTCCTCAACAGCAGCTCTTGTGGCGGCAAGCGCATCCTCTATCCTTAATTTCTTTTCCTTCATTTCAGTTTCAGTAGCGGCACCTACCTGAATTACAGCTACGCCGCCAGAAAGCTTGGCAAGCCTTTCCTGAAGCTTTTCCCTGTCAAAATCGGATGTAGTTTCTTCAATCTGAGCCTTTATTGACGCGATTCTCTTCTTAATATCCTCTTCACTTCCGGCACCATCTACAATTATTGTGTTTTCCTTCTGGACCTTAATCTGTCTTGCCCTACCAAGCTGCTCGATAGTAGTTTCCTTCAAATCCAGCCCAAGCTCTTCAGTAATTACCTCTCCGCCTGTCAAAGCAGCGATGTCCTGAAGCATAGCCTTTCTTCTGTCGCCAAAGCCGGGAGCCTTGACAGCAACACATGTAAATGTTCCTCTCAGCTTATTGAGCACAAGAGTGGAAAGAGCCTCTCCCTCTACATCCTCAGCTATTATAACGAGCTTTTTGCCCTGCTGAACTATCTGCTCAAGTATGGGAAGGATATCCTGAATGTTGCTGAGCTTCTTGTCAGTAATCAATATATAGGGATCATCAAGCACAGCTTCCATCTTTTCGGTATCCGTTACCATATAAGCGGAAACATAGCCCCTGTCAAACTGCATACCTTCAACCACTTCTACGTTTGTACCCATTGTTTTGGACTCTTCAACGGTAATAACTCCGTCATTGGTCACCTTTTCCATTGCGTCTGCAATCAGGGCACCTATAACGTCATCATTAGCGGATATTGAGGCAACTCTTGCTATATCCTCTTTCCCTTTAATTTTCTGGCTGATTTCCTTTATTCCGTCTACAGCTTCGTCTACAGCCTTTGCAATACCCTTTTTAACTATCATGGGGTTTGCGCCTGCCGCAACATTCTTCATTCCCTCTCTGATTATTGCCTGCGCCAGAAGAGTAGCCGTTGTGGTACCGTCACCGGCAACATCATTTGTCTTTGTGGCAACCTCTTTAACAAGCTGAGCTCCCATATTTTCAAATTTATCTTCCAGCTCAACTTCCTTTGCTATTGTAACACCGTCGTTTGTGATTAAAGGTGATCCGAATTTTTTATCAAGAACAACGTTCCTCCCCTTAGGTCCGAGTGTAACCTTAACGGTATCAGCCAGTTGGTTAACTCCGCTTTCAAGAGCGCGTCTGGCTTCTTCACCAAATTTTATTTCTTTTGCCATATTATCAAAACCTCCTCATTCTAAGAAAAATTATTTTTCCTTGTGGCTATTGCTTTAAGCCATACACAACAAAATGCTTAAGCGCTGTCTTATTCAACTACTGCGAGAATGTCGCTCTGTTTTAATATTGTCAGCTCCTGGCCGTCAAACTTAACCTCTGTCCCTGCATACTTGCTTATAAGTACTTTGTCTCCAACCTTTACTTCCATTTTAATTTCCTTGCCGTCTACAACCGCACCGGGGCCAACAGCTACTATTTCAGCAACCTGAGGCTTCTCCTTTGCAGAACCCGGCAAAACAATACCACTCTTTGTGGTCTCTTCGCTTTCCAGCATTTTAATAACAACCCTGTCTCCTAATGGCTTTATTTTCATAAGTTTTACCTCCCTTTAAAATCTCATTTTGTTAGCACTCACTAAACTTGAGTGCTAATCACATTTATAATATTATATAATATCCAAATCCGAATCAAATATGTCTTTTTTCTAAATTGTGCGATAATTAATCAAATATGACTGTTATCATAGCAAAATATCGAAAAATCATCGTTTTTCTTTATTTTACTATGAAAGTCACTCATATATGCATAAGAAGGGCTGAAAGCAAAAGCCTAAAGGCCATAAATTCAAGTAGAATTTCACTTTCTTGTATCCTTTGCAGTCAGGGATTCTCTGATAATTTCCCTCATTTCCTTATCCTTTGTATCATCCGTAACAATGCCGTTTAAAACACTCCGGATTTCCTTTTTATTTATAAACCTCTTGCTGTTCTTTAAAAATTTCTTCAGAAAATCTTTTATATGGGAGCTCTGCTTAAGCTTTATATATGTTTCGATTAGCTTCATAAACTCATCCTGATTTTTTGCCCTTAATTTGGATATCAGCTTAAGCTGCCTCTCATAAAGCTCAAATTCCTGATCATATTCATAAAACAGAGTCAGGTTGCAATTCGCTGTAATATCATCTGTCTGAAGCTTAAGAACACTTTTGGCAAGGCTGATCGCTTTATTTATTTGTCCCGTAAAGAAACATGCCATGGAAAAGTCGTTTCTGAACGAAATGGCTCCGGTATCTATTTCTACAGCCTTTTCAAGCTTTGTGCACGCTTTGGCGTACATGCCCTCATCAAGCATTCTCCTGCCTTCTGCCGCAAGCTTGCCTGCAAGCTTGCCTCTTTTTCCGTCATGGCCTATATCCTCATATATCTGCAGGTAGTATATAATATCGCTGGTCTCTTCAGCAAACTGTCCGTCAGGATCAAACCTTGTATATGCCTCAAAATATTCTCTGGACTTTTTAAAATTTCCCATGTCAAAATAATTGCAGCCTATCCCGAAATAACATTCCGAAAGCGTGGGGTCAATATATTTTAAAATATCAAGCATTATTTTGTTAGATTTTTCAGTCTGTCTCAGCTCAGCGTATATACAGGCAAGGTTAAACTGGTAATCGGCATCAAAGGGCTCCTTTTCCGCCGCCCTCTCAAAAAACCTGGCAGACATGGCAAATTTCTTTCTGCCCGCATACTTCAAGCCTATATTATAATAAATCTCAGCGTCATGCCGAAATGGCACCACTTTTTTCAAGCCTGTCTTCTTCAAAAGCTCACCGCCATACATAACTAATATTGTCACAAAGCCGCCGCATATCAATCCAGCCTGCCCTCACCACCAGGTGCCTCCACCGTAAGGCGAATCCGCCATAAGGTCTGTTTCTACCTTCGTCCCTTAAGCTCGTCAAATACATCCTCCATCCCAACCCCTTTTTCCACCATAAGCACGCAGAGGTGATACATCAGGTCTGCTATCTCACACTTGATATTGCCGCTGTCAGTATTCTTGGACGCAATTATAACCTCTGCCGCCTCTTCTCCCACCTTCTTAAGTATTTTATCCAGTCCCTTCTGGAAAAGGTAGTTTGTATAAGAGCCCTCCTTAGGGTTAGCCTTCCGATCAACCACTATATTGTATACCTCTTTAAGGACCTTTGACAAGTCTTTATCATCATCTTCACCTGCAATGTTATGCCGGACAGTACCGGCCTGTGCCTGTCGCTCTTCCCTGGGCACTGTTTCTCCGCTTATGGCCTCAAAGTCCAATTTTCTGTAAAAGCAGGAATGGTGGCCGGTATGGCATGCCGCTCCCTTTTGCTCGGCCTTTATCAGTATTGTATCCCCGTCGCAGTCATAGCTTATGGACTTTACATGCTGGAAATGCCCCGAGGTCTCCCCCTTAAGCCACAGCTTCCACCTGCTCCTGCTCCAGTAATAAACCTTCCCCGTTTCAAGGGTCTTCTCTAAGGCCTCTCTGTTCATATATGCCAGCATAAGAACCTCATCCGTTCGGTTATCCTGTGTCACAACAGGTATCAAGCCCCTGTCGTCAAATTTCAACTCGTTAAATAATTTTTCCATTATAATTATCCTCAACATTTATAATTTTTGTTGCAATAAGCAACATTTTACTTGCAATCAAGTCTTTTTACAAGCTCATCAAAATCCGAAAAATACTCCTGAAGCCTATTTGCGTCCAATCTTTTAAGCAATTGAACACCATGCCTGACCTTATGGTACTTGCCCCTTCTTGTTTTCTCTGTGAGATTCTCAAGAACTTCATCAGGATTATTAAATTGCTTGGCATTCTTTACAGGGATTTTGGCAGAAATATTTTCTCCATAGAATTCATTCAGTATCTCAGGCTGTGATAAAAACCATGCCTCCATTTCCTGTATCATAAAATATATCCGGCTCTTATCTCCAATACTATATTCATTTTCAATATCCTTCAGCCTTTTACCTCTCTCCTGTTCACACCCATCAAGATCGATCAGTGCAAAGCCAGACACATCCTTTTTACAGTATTTCAGCTTTCTAAGTGTTTCCTCCGTACTGTTTCCCATATTAATTTTGGGCATATTACCCTTTAACTTCTGCGACAGCAGCCTGCTAAATCCCTGCTTTAAGTCTCCGTTTGAATCGTCGCTAGTGCCCTCAATAAATAAAATCCTGTTACCACCTGTTGCCACCGATATCCCCCGCTCTCCACATCTTACCGGGAGAATAGCTGTCATACCAACCTTTAAAATCCTCCTCGGTAAAGGAATTTACAACTGTCCTGTTCTCTTCATCCTTATCAAATATCCTGATTCTGTCTAGATTAAAATGATTCAGAAAATTCTCAGAATGTGTGGCAATTATAAACTGTGTAGTCTCGGAAGCTTCGGCTATCGCATTTGCAAGGTTCATTATCATATCGGGATGAAGCCCGACCTCAGGCTCATCTATACACACAAGACACCCGCGCTCAGGATTGAAAATAATGGACATAAGGCATAAAAACCTGAGTGTTCCGTCCGATATATGTGTCACATGAAGCAGCCTGTTAAGGCCTGCTTCCTCGAGCATAAGCTCTATGTTTCCACCTATGGGATTAAACTCAAAGCCTTTAAAATTTTCATTAACCTCATTCAGCACTTCCACCATTTTTAAATAGTCTTTGCGGTGATTTATTTTTATTGTATTCAGCATTTGCGGAAGATTGCTTCCGTCATGCAGCAGCCTTTTCTCTCCGGAAGGCTTCATAGGCTTTCTTATAGGGCTGTCAGGTGTAGTATCAAAATAATTATACACAGTTATCTTTCTTACAGCCTCACGAACGGCATACTGTATTAAAAACCTTACGGGATCATTTATCTGAGACAGTGCAAGCTCCTGAGGATCGAAATTTTCATAGGGAACCATGAGCTCAGGCCTGGATTTCTGTCCGCTGATCCCATATATAACCCCTCTTCCGTTTTCAAACTTCAAAAATATATAGTCTTCCTTCGTTTTAGTGCTTTTATTATAAAATCCTTCTTCCTGGAATAATTGTTCCGACGATACGTAATAATTATCCTGCCCCGGCTTCCTGTCTACAGTTATTCTGTAAGTCACATCCTTATTAAAATTAAACCCAAAATCTTTAAGCACATTAAAATCAAGCTCAAATGTGATTGACACGCTTTCCTTTCGGTTACTCTCTCCGCAAAAGCAAATTGCGTCAAAGCCACCCCATGTATCTATTATAAGCTTTCTAAGACCAATTCCGGCTACTCCCTCTTTAAGGAATTGGATTGCTTTCAACAGATTAGATTTACCTGAGCCGTTAATTCCGACAAGAACATTTTCCTTTGTGCTAAATTCAATCTTGGTATTTTCAAAACTAAAAAAATTCTCAAGTTGAATTGACTTTATCATTATACGCACCTTTCCTTTAAACAAAACGTTTAAGCAACTGAAACTATAGCCTACAATCTCACCTCAAGGCCCTTTCGCCTTAAATATGCCTTCAAATCCCTTATCTCCATCTCCCTGTAATGAAAAAGCGACGCCGCAAGCACCGCATCCGCTTTTCCGTCTGTAAGAGCCTCATAAAAATGCTCCATGGTCCCTGCTCCGCCGGACGCTATAACAGGTATTTTCACACTCTCCGATACAGACCTGGTAAGCTCTATATCATATCCGTTTTTGGTGCCGTCGCAATCCATGCTTGTCAGCAGTATCTCCCCCGCTCCAAGCTTTTCAGCCTCTGCGGCCCATTCCACCGCATCCCTTCCGGTGTTTACCCTTCCCCCGTTCAGATAAACCTCCCAGCCCGATCCGTTCTGTCTCCTTTTAGCATCAATTGCCACAACCACACACTGGTTTCCGAATCTCCAGGCCGCCTCCGAAATGAGCTCCGGACGTTTCAGTGCGGCAGAATTAACCGATATCTTATCGGCGCCTGCCTTCAATATCTCCCTGAAGTCATCTACAGACCGTATGCCGCCGCCTACCGTAAACGGTATAAAAACCTGCTCCGCAACCCTTCGAACCACATCCAGCATAATGGCCCTGGCATCGCTGGATGCAGTGATATCCAGAAAGGTAAGCTCGTCGGCCCCCGCCTTGTCGTATATTGCAGCAACCTCCACAGGATCACCCGCATCCCTTATATTAACAAAATTGATGCCCTTGACAACTCTTCCTCCGTGTACGTCCAGGCACGGAATAATACGTTTTGTCAGCATATCTAATCACCCATTTCCCCTGCTGGCAGCACATGCACCGCCTTATTTGGCAACCTCTATAGCTCTTTTCAAGTCCACATTGCCTGTATAGAGCGCCTTTCCCACTATGGCTCCGGGCATGCCTATATCCCTTAAATCCTCAATGTCCTTAAGGCTGCCCACTCCGCCTGAAGCAATAACCTCAAGCCCGGCCTCCTGAAGCATTTCCCTCATAGCATTCAGATTAGGCCCTGAGAGCATACCATCCCTCGATATATCGGTATATATTATTGTTTTTACCCCAAGCCCCGCCATTCTTTTGGCAAACTCCACGGCCGTAAATTCACTGGTTTTCTCCCAGCCCTCAATGGCTACCATTCCATTTATCGCATCTATCCCTATAGCTATGCCGCTTCCAAACGTGTTCACAGCGCTTTTTACCAGCTCGGGATTCCTAACCGCCGATGTACCCAGTATCACGCGGCTTATGCCCTTAGACAGTATCTTCTCTATCGCATCTATGCTTCTTATGCCCCCTCCCACCTGTACCGGGATTGCCGCCGCAGAAGCCATTTCGCTTATTACTCCTATATTTGAGGGCTCTCCCGTTCTGGCACCGTCAAGGTCTACCACATGCAGGTATTCCGCCCCTTCAGCCTGCCACTTGGATGCCATATCGGCAGGCTTGTCCGAATAGACAGTCATCTGGCTAAACCTTCCCTGTGAGAGTCTTACACATTTCCCGTCCTTAATATCCACCGCCGGATATATTATCATCGTTTACCTCCCAATAAGCGTTTTTATATGGCCGCCACCCAATTCTTCAAGATTTGAAGTCCCGTTTCACCGCTTTTTTCAGGATGGAACTGTGTCGCACAAACCTTATCCCTGCATACGGCAACGTCGAATTCAATTCCATACCTTGTGGTCGCCGCAACAATGCCCCTGTCCTCAGCCGTCAGATAGTATGAGTGCACAAAATATACATAGGGCCTGGATGAAAGATTGTGAAAAACAGCGCAGTCCCCGCCCGTTTTTATGGAATTCCACCCCATGTGGGGAACCTTAAGTCCCATATCCAAAGGAAGCTGTCTTATAGAGCCCTTTAAAATTCCCAGGCCCTCAACCCTCTCCCCGCCCTCCTCACTGTAATCGAACAGAAGCTGCATCCCTAAGCATATTCCCAAAAAAGGCTTGCCCTGGTCTATTGCAGCCTTTACCGTGCTTATCATATCAAACCTTTCAAGGCTGTCCATTGCATCGGCAAACGCTCCCACACCGGGGAGGACTACGGCATCCGCCCCAAGAATAAGCTCCCTGTCTGAGGACACCACAGCCTCAGCCCCTATAAATCCGAATGCTTTCTCTACGCTTCTTAAATTCCCCACACCATAATCAATTATAGCAATCAAAAGGTATCCCCGCCCTTCACTTCCTCTAAAATGCCACTAACCAAGCTTCCTTCCCGTAATTCTTTCATATGCCTCTATATACTTTGCCTCTGTCTTTTCAATAACCTCTGCGGGGAGCTCGGGAGCCGGGGGCTTTTTATCCCATTTCACCTTCTCAAGATACTCCCTTACAAACTGCTTGTCAAAGCTCTTTTGCGCTCTTCCCACCTCATATTCCGATGCGTCCCAGAATCTTGATGAGTCGGGAGTAAACATCTCGTCGGCGGCTGTAAGCTCTCCGTCTAAAATTCCAAACTCAAACTTGGTGTCGGCAAGGATAAGGCCCTTGCTTTCGGCATGGCGGCTGGCCTTGTTATAGAGCGCTATGCTCACATCCTTAA
The DNA here is from genome assembly GCA_023390115.1 of Bacillota bacterium. Lineage (GTDB taxonomy): Bacteria > Bacillota > Clostridia > Acetivibrionales > DSM-27016 > Anaerobacterium. The sequence goes on along the minus strand of JAEWDM010000006.1, from coordinate 29,616 downwards.
GCTTTTGGGCCAAACCGCGCCCTATCCTGTTTGCCAGCTCGTCAAAGGAAACATTTTCGTCATGCCCCTCCAAAGCCTTTGTGGAAGGGGTAAATATCGGTTCGGGGAGCCTCTGGCCCTGCCTTAAGCCTGCCGGAAGCTTTATGCCGCAAATGCTTCCCGTCTCCTGATAATCCTTAAGCCCCGACCCTTCAAGATATCCTCTTACAATACATTCAGCCTCCGCCATCTTAACCTTCTTCACAAGCATCGATCTTCCCTGAAGCTCCTCCTTAAAACTCGACAGTCCCCCGGGATACAGCGATACATCCGTGGTAATGACATGATTTCCTACAACATCGGAGGTGTACTCAAACCAAAACTCCGATATGCTGTTTAAAACCCTGCCCTTATTGGGAATAAGATTGGGGAAAACGACATCAAAAGCCGATATCCTGTCCGTTACCACAATCAGCAGCTTATCTCCCAAATCATAAACATTTCTTACCTTCCCCTTAATAAATACCGGCAGCTCTATAAAGCTGGTGTCATTTATCAGCATTTTGTTCTTCCTTCCGTAAAAATATATTATAATATCCCTTTAGTAGACATTACTCCCTTAATTCTGCCGTCCATTCCTGTGGCCTCGTCCAAGGCACGTCCAAAGGCCTTGAACACAGCCTCTATCATGTGGTGGGTATTGCTTCCGTACAGCACCTTTATATGCAGTGTGAGCCCTGCATTAAATGCCACGGCCCTGAAAAATTCCTCTACCAGCTCGGTGTCCATTTCGCCCACCCTGTCACGCACAAAGCCTGCGTCCATAACCAAAAACGGCCTGCCCCCAAAGTCCAGCACCACCATTGCAAGGGCTTCATCCATTGGCAAATACGAGGTTCCGTACCTCCTTATGGATTTTTTGTCTCCCGCCGCCTTTTTAAGTGCCTGCCCGAGTGCTATTCCCACATCCTCAACGGTATGGTGGGCGTCCACCTTCAGGTCTCCTTCCGCCTTGACAAAAAGGTCAAAAAGCCCGTGGGCGGCAAACAGGTTCAGCATGTGGTCGAAAAAGCCCACTCCCGTATCAATGTCACTCTTACCGCTGCCGTCTATATTTATTCTCAAAACTATGTCTGTCTCATTTGTTCTTCGCGCAATTTCGGAATCTCTTATCATTTTAACCTCCAGAGCAAAATACAAAATATTACCGGGCAAAAGCCAATCTAATTATAACAAATAAATCACATTATATTCTACAGGTCTGCAACAAATTTTTTATGACTTCCAATACATAATCCATATCGCTGTCATTCCCTATTGTGACCCTTAAAAACCCGTCAATTCTAGGCTTGTTAAAATGCCTCACCAGAATGTTTTTCCCGCGTAAAAGCTCAAATAAATCCCTTGCCCTGACAGCAGGATGGCTTATAAAAAGAAAGTTGGCCTTTGAATCCAGTACCGCAAAGCCCATGTCCTTAAGCGCCGATGCCGTCCTCTCCCGCGTGCATATGATTTTAGAGCTGGTCTGCCTGAAATATTCCTCGTCCCGGAAGGCCTCATTCGCCGCTGCCAGGGCCACACGGTCAAGAGTGTAGGAATTAAAGGAATTTTTTATGCGGCCCAGAGCCTCTATAAGCCCGCTGTCTCCAAGAGCAAGACCTATGCGCATTCCTGCAAGCGAGCGTGACTTTGACAGCGTTTGTATGACAAGCAGGTTGGGATAGCTGTCAATAAGCCCCACAGCCGATTCCCCTCCGAAGTCTATATACGCCTCGTCGATTATAACTACGCTGTCCATATTGTTTTCCAGAATGCCCCTTATGGAGGAGAGCGGTAAAAGCTGTCCCGTGGGGGCCTTGGGGTTTGATATTATAACTCCTCCGCTGCTTTTATAAAGCTTTTCCTCAGGAATATTAAGCTGATCATCCAAAGGCACAACGTCATAGTCTATGTTAAACAACCGCGCATATACCGGGTAAAAGCTGTAAGTAATGTCGGGAAAAAGTATGGGCCTTCCGGGAGCAAAAAATGCCATAAACGAAAAGGCCAATACCTCGTCCGACCCGTTTCCTGCGAAAATCTGATTTTTATTAAGCTTATAATATCCCGCAACAGTTTCCCTGAATTCACTGCAGTCAGGGTCAGGGTACAGCCTTAAGCTCTCTCCCGAAGCCCTTCTTATAGCCTCAAGCGCTCTTGGGGAAGGAGGGTAGGGATTCTCGTTTGTATTTAATTTGATGTATTTACAGTCTTTAGGCTGCTCTCCCGGAACATACGGCTCTATATTTTTTACAATGCTGCTCCAATACCTGCTCATAGCGCAAACCTCTCCTAATATTTTACTTTTTATTTATTTCTCCGTCTGCAAGCCTTGCCCTTATGGCATTTGCGTGGGCCTTCAGCCCCTCCGCCTCCGCAAAAAGCATTACGTCGTCCGCCGCCTTTTCCAGAGCCTCCTTTGTATAGGATATAACACTGGATTTTTTAATGAAGTCGGCTACATTAAGGGGAGAAAAGAACCTTGCAGTCCCGTTTGTAGGCAGCACGTGATTGGGGCCCGCAAAATAGTCTCCCAGCGGTTCGGATGCATAGTGCCCGAGAAATATGGCGCCTGCGTTTTTAACGCTTCCCAGAAGGCTGAACGGATCCTCTACGCAGAGCTCAAGGTGCTCCGGCGCAATAACATTTACCAGCTCTATTGCCCTTTTTACGCTTTCCACAATTACAACAGCCCCATAACGGTTCAGGGACCGGGAAATTATTTCCTGTCTCGGAAGTCTCGCGGCCTGTATTTTCACTTCCTTTTTTACTTCCTCCGCAAGCTCCTCACAGTCCGTAATTAGAATAGAAGAGGCCAGAGCATCATGCTCCGCCTGAGACAGCAGGTCTGCCGCAATGAATGACGCATTGGCTGTATTATCCCCCACAACGGCAATCTCACTGGGGCCGGCTATGGCATCAATATCGCAAACGCCGTAAACCAGCTTTTTTGCCGCTGCAACATAGGCGTTTCCAGGTCCCACAATTTTATCCACCTTAGGCACGGAGGAGGTACCGAAGGCCAGTGCTGCTATTCCCTGGGCTCCTCCGATCCTGTATATTTCGTCCACTCCCGCTTCATTGGCTGCTACCAGCACAGCGGGATTAATCCCCTCTGATTTAGGAGGTGTTATCATTACTATTTTTTCTACCCCTGCGGCCTTTGCAGGTACTGCATTCATCAGCACCGAGGAGGGATATGCGGCAGTACCTCCCGGCACATACAGGCCCACAATTTCAAGCGGCCTGTACATCTGCCCCAGTATAACCCCATCCTGCCTCGTTGAAAACCAGGATTTTTCCTTCTGCTCGGAATGAAAATTCTCAATGTTTTTTTTAGCTTTTTTTATAACTTCTATTAGTGCGGGGTCAACTCTCTCATATGCACTGCTGATTTCAGAGGCGGAGATTTTGACGCTCTCAGGGGAAAGCTCTACACCGTCGAGTTTTAAGGAATATTTAAAAACAGCCCTGTCGCCGTCTGAGCGTACATCGCTTATAATTTTGTCCGCTGTTTTTAGTATATCCCCCGACACCGTACTGTTTCTTCCCTCTATCTTCTTTATAAGCTCCCGCTCACTTTTTCCGCGCAGATCAATAATATCCATCATATCTTAATTCACCGCCTTTTCAAGCTGCCTTCTCATACCGTCAATTATGGCATTTATCCTGTCGCTTTCCATTTTCATGCTTACCCGGTTTACAATAAGCCTTGCGCTTATATCTGCAATATGGTCAAGCACCACCAGTCCGTTTTCCTTCAAGGTTCTTCCGCTTTCCACGAGGTCAACAATAACCTCCGAAAGCCCTACGAGCGGAGCAAGCTCTACCGAACCGTTAAGCTTTATAACCTCAATCGACTCGCGTCTTTTATGCTCAAAATATTCCCTTGCTATTTTAGGATACTTGGTTGCAACCCTCTTGTTATTAAGCTCGTCAAGCCTCCCCTGCAACCCGGCAGGCCCCGCGACAACCATCCTGCACGCCGCAAAGCCGAGGTTCAACACCTCGTATAAATTCCTGCCCTCCTCCAAAAGCGTGTCCTTCCCTACAATTCCTATGTCTGCCGCTCCGTATTCCACATATGTCGGGACATCCGCAGGCTTGGCAAGAAAAAACTTAATTTTATTGGCTTCATCAGTAAGTATAAGCTTTCTGGAGCTGTCGCGAAGCTCCGAGCAATCTATTCCCGCACCCTCAAACAGCTCTATCGACAGCTCGGTAAGCCTTCCCTTGGAAAGTGCTATGGTAAGGTACCTCATAAAACTCCTCCTTAAAATTATAAACCGCCTTTTGCCAGTTGTTCTATTGTCGTCAATGAAATCTCTCCGGTTTGCATGTTATGCACCTCAATATTCTCACTGTCGGGAATATACAATATACCCCCTATTCCCTTCCTGGAGGCATACTTCTTAACTGCCTCAAGCCCCTCGCCTGAAATATCCATTTCAACGTTAAGCCCCTGCTCTTCTCTAAGCTGCCGGCATACATTAAAGGCGGTTTTTCTTCCTGCCCTTTCATAGCAGACAAGGCTGTCTGTCCGGGGCCTTTCGGCATAAATCCTCTGTCTTTCAAGAGCCGTCATTATCATATTGATTCCAAGTGAAAAGCCAGTCGCGGAGCATTCCTTCCCAAATCCCCCCACGAGGTTGTCATACCTCCCGCCGCTTAAAATAGGGAATCCCACGTCGTATGTAAACCCTCTGAATACCACACCGGTATAATAGTCCAGGCTCTGCACCGTACCCAAATCCACCGACACATACCTGCTGAGCCCGTAATCGTCCAGCAGCTCAAGCACCTGTCTCAAGTTTTCAAGTGCCTTAAGCGACCTTTTATTGAAGGTCAGCCTTTCCACCCTGTCAATGACATCCAGAGATCCAAACAGCTTGGGAATGCTCAATATAAGCTCTTTTAAATCCTTTCTTATTTCGTGGGCCTCAACCAGCTCCTCAACTCCAAGGTAGTCCTTTGCATCAATCAATATTCTTACCTGCTCTATCTCTTCCTCCGAAAGCCCTGTTTCCTCCATAAGCCCTTTGAAAAATTCCACCTGTCCTATGTCTATCTGAAAGCTTTCCAAGCCGGTACATTTTACCGCATTTATGGCTGCCGCTATTACCTCGGCATCGGCTTCAGGCCCCCGGGCACCGACAATTTCCACACCCGCCTCGGTAAACTCCTTCTGCTTGCCCCCTCCAAGCTGGTTGAACTTAAAGGCATTGCAGATATAAAAGTACCTTATGGGCTCCTCCGCATCCTTGTACTTCGTAGCCGTCACTCTTGCTATAGGCACCGTCATTTCAGGCCTCAGCACAAGGATTCTCCCCTGCTGGTCAAAAAACTTAAACATTTTTTCCTGCGGTATGGGAGCTGTCCCTGCCGAAAATACATCATAGAATTCCATAGTTGGAGTCTCAACCTCGAGACATCCGTATGACCTGAAAAGCTCTCTTATTTTTCCCTCCAGATTTCTTTTTCTGAAGCATTCGTCAAACAGTATGTCTTGAACGCCCTCCGGCGTATATATCTTCCACTTGCTCAAAAAACGCACCTCTCTTCATCGCTTTATCATGGTAAAGTTATAAACTGTTAAAATCATTATAAATTTAATTTGCTTTATTGTCAACAGAATATTGAAGTATGTGTACATACTGTACTATTGTACAAAGCTTAAATAAGATTTACAATATAATGAATACCTCATAATTATGCGGTTAATAAACTTTTTTAACTATTATTCTATTCTTAAATACATTATTCCTGGGGGAGGATAAGGAAAGGGGCAGCTATGGATTGGGTAACATTGGGGAATACAGGCATTACTGTTAACAAAAATGGGTTCGGGGCCCTTCCCATACAGAGGATCAGCGTGGAGGCCGCCTCGGCATTGCTGAAAAAAGCATATGACAACGGGATTAATTTTTTCGACACGGCAAGATTCTATACCGACAGTGAGGAGAAAATAGGCGGCGCCTTAAGCGGTGTAAGGGACAAAATTTATATTGCCTCCAAAACAATGGCCGCAAATGGCGATGAGCTGTGGAAGCAGCTACAAATCTCACTTAAGCTGCTGAGAACAGATTATCTTGATATATACCAGCTCCACAATCCCGGCTTCTGTCCGAAGCCCGGAGACGGCACCGGGCTGTATGAGGCCATGCTGGAGGCAAAGGATAAGGGCATGATCCGCCATATAGGAATTACAAACCACAGGCTTGCGGTAGCGATAGAAGCGGCAGAATCAGGCCTGTATGAGACAATTCAGTTTCCGTTCAGCTATCTGGCGACAGATAAGGAGGTGAGTCTGTCAAAGCTGTGCAGGGAACGCGGCATCGGCTTTATAGCTATGAAGGCATTATCGGGAGGGCTTATTACCAATGCGGCGGCAGCGTATGCCTATGTGGCGGGGTACGACAATGTCCTTCCTATTTGGGGCATACAGAGGGAGGAGGAGCTGGATCAGTTTATTTCGTATATCAATGACCCGCCTGTATATAATGAGGATATTTCCCGGATTATTGAGAGCGACAGAAAAATGCTGAGCGGAGAATTTTGCAGAGGCTGCGGCTATTGCCTTCCGTGTCCTTCAAATATCGACATCCCTACATCTGCAAGAATGTCCTTAATGATACGGCGTGCGCCGGTATCGGTATACTTAAATGAGGAATGGCAGGAAAAAATGAAAAGAATCGACGCCTGCATTCACTGCGGACGCTGTAAAAGCAAATGTCCATACGGGATAGACGTACCAAGACTTTTAAAGGAAAACTGGGAGGACTACAGGCAATTTATGTAAGCCCATGGGCCGGAGCATGAAAAGGCCTCCGCAGGCCTTCACACTCCGGCACCAAATTCCATGCGGCAAATTACCGCGCCAGCCTGTAAATTTCCAGAACATCCTGCCAATACAGCTTTTTAAGCCCGCCAATAGGATACTCCTTTCCATAGGCCTCTCTGGTAGCCTTTTTTGCCATCAGCTCAAGGTTGCTTTCATCAATGCCAAGCTCCGCAAGGGTAGAAGGAAGTCCCATTTTTTTAAAAAATTCACGCAAGCGTTCGATACCTTCCATTACAATGGCGTCGGGGTTTCTGAAGCTTCCCGAAACCCCCATGACATTAACCGCAAACTGGACAAAAATATTGATATTTGACTTATAAACATACTTCATCCATGCAGGGGTAAGCACGGCAAGGCCCGCACCGTGTGCTACGTCATAGATTGCGCTGAGCTCATGCTCCATGCCGTGGCAGCCCCAGTCCTGCTCCCGTCCCAGGCCTAAAAGATCATTGTGCGCTACCGTTCCGCCAAACCCGACCTGGCACCAGGCGTTATAATCCCTGGGATTTCTAACAACAAGCAATGCATTTTTCATTATGGTCCTGAGCGTTGCTTCACACAGCCCGTCGGTTAAGTCTGTCTCTGTTGTGTTGGTAAAATAGCGTTCAAATATATGGCTGATCATATCGGCAACACCGTTGGCAATCTGGTTTTCAGGCAGCGTAAAAAACAGTTCGGGATTCACTATGCTTATACAGGGCCTTAAATGCATATTTCCATAACCAAGCTTTTTTTGAACGGCCTCATTAGTAATTACGGTGTTCTTGCTGGACTCGCTGCCCGCCGCCGGAATGGTCAGGATCGTTGCCACAGGCAGCGCTCCCCCGGTAGACCTGCCCGTCTCATACAAATCCCATACATCGCCGTCATAGTACATGCCCGCGGCAATTGCCTTCGCCGAATCAATTACGCTTCCTCCTCCCACCGCCAGAATAAGCTCCACATTTTTATCCTTGCAAAGGCGTATGCCCTCATGAGCCAGAGACAGCCTGGGATTGGGCACAACACCGCCAAGCTCCGTAAATTCAATACCGTTTGCGTTAAGTGAAGCGGCTACTGTGTCATAAAGGCCGCTTTTTTTAATACTGCTTCCCCCGTAATGAAGAAGTATTTTTTTTGCATAGGGCTTCAAAAGCTCTCCTATGGCTTTATGAGTATCCCTTCCAAAGACAATCCTTGTGGAATTTTGGAAATCAAAGTTCAGCATCCTTTTTCCCCCTTTCAAATATATACTTGCACTGCGGCTGTATATGACTTATAATATTATAAGATTTAAAGTTAACTTTAAGTCAACAAGGGAAATAAAATTTCCCGGATAATTTTAAAGGGTGATTTTTATGACTTATTCTATAAAGCAGGTATCAGAACAAATGCACATCCCCCCGCACACACTGCGTTATTATGAAAAGGAGGGGCTTCTCCCCTCCGTAAAGCGCAGTGCCGGGGGAAGCCGCGCGTTCTCTGAGGCCGATCTGGACTGGCTGGGATTGATATGCTGCTTAAAAAATACAGGAATGTCTATAAAGCAAATCAGGGAATTTGTAGACTTGAGCAAGCAGGGAGACAAGACCTTAAAGCAAAGGTGCGAAATGCTTATTGCACATAAAAAAGCGGTTAAGGAGCAAATAGCGCAAATGGAGCAGCACCTTAACAAGGTCACCCATAAAATCAGCTATTTTACGTTGCAGTACGAAAGGTATAAGAATGGAGGTTAAGAAATATTTGAAAATACCTCATTAACACTTCATGTCTCTTTTATTAAATTTTTGCCCTTATAATCCGGTCCAATGTTTAGAATAGAGAAGCGTGTGGCTGGAAGGCCAGGGCTTGAATTTTCAGACAAAACACAACATAGAAAGTCGGGTATAGCCCCATGAAGATTGATAAGATATAGGCACAGAAAGGGGTTGTTGTTGTGGAATGGATTGAAGGTATCAGTGACGCTATCAGCTATATTGAGGATAATATAACCGAAGAGCTGACGATAGAAAACATTGCAAAAAGAGCATTTGTGTCTCCGTTTTATTTCCAAAAGGGATTTGCAATGCTTTGCGGTTTTACGGTCGGAGAATACATCAGACAACGCAGGCTTACTCTTGCCGGCAGTGAGCTTGTTTCAACCGATCAAAAAATCATTGACATTGCATTGAAATATGGTTATGACTCGCCTGATAGTTTTACAAAAGCTTTCGCCCGCTTCCACGGTGTTACTCCCACTGCTGTTCGAAAAGACGAAGCAATGATTAAATCTTTTGCTTCTCTTAAAATCAAATTTTCATTGGAAGGCGGTTATATTATGGACTATAAGATTATTAAAAAAGAAGCGTTTACCATTATGGGAATATCCAGAATATTCAAATATGATAGCGCAAAAACAGAAATTCCGCAGTTCTGGACCGAACATTACCAGACAGGGAAGGGCAAAATTGTATGCGGTATATACGGTGTGTCTATTGATGAAAGCATGGGTTCGGATGAGTTTGAGTATTTAATTGCCGATAATTACAATCCATCCATTGAAATACCCGAGGGTTTTGTTTCAAAAATTATTCCTGAACACACCTGGGCCATTTTTGCCTGCAAAGGCCCAATGCCCGAATCCGCGCAAGACGTCAATCAAAAGATCTTTTCGGAATGGCTGCCGAATTGCAAGGATTATGAAATTGCAGCCGGTTACTTCATTGAGGTGTATAGCAATCCCGGCGATTATACGCAAGGCATTCAGGACGAAAGCTATTACAGCGAATTTTGGATTCCTGTTAAGAAAAAATAACTTTTGCTGCACAACTAAAAAACAAGCATTTTGTATAATATGGCGTATCAACATCTTTTCAGGAGCAATTCTTACGAGTTGCTCCTTTTTATATTCCCAATCCTTACCTTGGCCCACAAGTACTTGCCGGAGGGCCATAACTGTTTATCCTCAGAAATACTAGCCCTTCTCACAGCTTTTTGAGGTTTGCAAACGCAGCCATAAGCCTTTTCATGCCGTACCCCTCAAACTGTATCTCCAGCTTGAAATCATCCTTTTCCTTTTCTACCGACTTAATCACCCCAGCCCCGAACTTCTTATGCTCCACATTGTCTCCTTCACTGAAGGACATCCCGCTTAAAGCAGGCTTCTTTGGGGCTATGCTTATAGAACCGTCTGAAAAGCTGACCGCTCTTCCTATAGGCGACGAAGCGGCAGAGTGCTTTATATGTACGCCTCCAAGCTGCGACAGCGGTTTGGGGCTTCCGTATCCTTCAGCGGCAGCAGGCTCAATTGCTTCACCTTCATCTGTTCCGGCCATGCTCCTGCTTGCAGCCTCTATCCTGTTTAAGCCGGTTGTAAGATGTCCCGGTATTTCCTTTATAAACCTTGACGCCTTGTTGTAGGTAGTATTTCCAAACAGCGTCCTGCTGTGGGCGTTAGTCATGAAGAGCTTCTCCCGTGCACGTGTTATCCCGACATAGCACAGCCTGCGCTCCTCCTCAACCTCAGCCTCATCAACCATTGCCCTGTAGCCCGGAAATACTCCCTCCTCCAGGCCGGCTATAAATACAACGGGGAACTCAAGTCCTTTGGCGCTGTGCAGAGTCATAAGCATAATATTGTCGGCCTCCGGGTCGACACTGTCAATGTCGGCAACAAGTGAAATATTTTCAAGAAAGCCCTCCAGAGTGCTTTCGGTGTCTTCCCTTTGCTCAAACTCCAGAGCTACGGAAATGAGCTCCCTTATATTCTCAATTCTCGTGCGGGATTCAGGGGTATCCTCCTGCTCCAGCTCCTTTAATATTCCCGACTGTATCCCTATTTCCTCAATTATATCCGACACCCTCATGCTTTCCTTCATGGCTCTGAACCTTGATATCAGAAGCTCAAAATTATGAAGCTTTGCCGCCGCCCTTTGCAGCTCGGATATTTCTCCGGCGGAGGATATTACGGCAAATATACTGCAGCCGCGCCTGTTAGCTATCTCCTCAGCCTTACTCACAGTGGTTTCGCCTATACCTCTTTTGGGCACGTTTATAATCCTTTTTAAGCTGATGTTGTCGGCAGGGTTCTGTATCACCCTGAGGTATGCTATTATGTCCTTGATCTCCTTCCTGTCATAAAACCTCAGGCCCCCTACAATTTTATACGGGATACCCTCCTTCATAAGCATGTCCTCTATTACGCGCGACTGGGCATTTACCCTGTAAAGCACCGCAAAGTCCTTGTAGCTCCTGCCGTCTGTCTCACTGAGCCTTTTTATCTGTCCGCTTATGAAGGCCGCCTCGTCATGCTCGTTTATTCCCTGATAAAGGTGTATGCTGTTTCCCTCCGGATTATCAGTCCACAGGCTTTTTGCCTTCCTGCCCGTATTATTTTGAATTACACCGTTTGCGGCGTTAAGTATGGTCCGGGTTGAACGGTAGTTCTGCTCAAGCTTTATAACCTTGCAGCCCTTAAACTCCTTTTCGAAGTCAAGTATATTCCTTATATTCGCTCCTCTCCATCTGTACACGCACTGGTCGTCGTCGCCCACCACACACAGGTTTTTACTTTTCTGCGCCAGAAGGCTTATAAGTGAATACTGGGCGGTGTTGGTATCCTGGTATTCGTCCACCAGTATATACTTGAATTTTCTCTGATAGTACTCCAAAATCTGAGGGTTATCCAGAAAAACCTTAATGGTATACATTATAATGTCATCAAAATCAAGGGCGTTATTCTGTCTCAGCTTCTTCTGGTACAGCCCGTATATTTGCGCAACCTTGCCCATCTTAAAATCTCCCCCGTACATGGAGGAATAGGTCGACGGCTCAATCAGCTCATCCTTCGCCTTTCCTATCATCTCGAGCACGGATTTAGGCGGAAAATTCTTGTCGTTAATGTTAAGCTCCCGGAGACAATCCTTGACAACTGTCTGCTGATCGGGATAGTCATATATTACGAAGCTCCTGTCAAAGCCTATTTTATCAATGTCACGCCTCAATATCCTTGCACAGCACGAGTGGAAGGTACTCACCCATATTTCCTCGGCATGCTCCTCCACCAGCCTGTCTACTCTTTCCCGCATTTCCCTTGCCGCTTTGTTTGTAAATGTAATTGCAAGTATATTGGCAGGGTGTACTCCCCCCTCCCCTATCATATATGCAATCCTGTGAGTCAGCACTCTGGTCTTCCCCGAGCCTGCCCCGGCAAGAATAAGCAGCGGACCCTCAGTATGCAGAACCGCCTCCTGCTGCGCACTGTTTAAACCCTCTAATAAATCCATTATTAACCTCTCCCGATCGTTGTTATATAAAAAATTTGTTATTAAATTACCCAGCTTATAATATATTCAATATCATAGGACACGCCGGAAATACCGGGGTTCTCTCTGCTCCACCTGCCTTTAAGGCCTGTTTCGGAAGCAACCATCTCAAAATGACACATTGCAATTCCCATGTCAACTCTCTGTATATCATAGCCCAGAGCCTTACCATAACCCTTTGTATGCCTTAAGTAGAAATGATATTTGCCGTCACTCTCCACGGTTGCTTGTTTGAAGCCGAAGGAGCCAGCCTCACCATTTCAAGCGCCTCTCCGTAGTCTCCGGCATCTCTTCGGCTCAGCTTGCCGCCAAAGTTCCCCGAAAAGAAAATGTCGCCCCATTCCTTTCTGTTTGCGGAGCCTGCCGAAGATAATTCTGTCATTACTCATAAAACACCTCCTGCATAAATTATATGGCAATTTTCAGAAATTATTTATAACAGCCTGTTCTTGCAAAGCACAGCCTTTATTATGAAATAGCTTATATCATAAGGAATCAGGTCCTTTATGGGTCTGAGCCTCTGAACGCCCGCCTGCCGGACGGCATCAAGCACCAGTGACTCCTGATCGCAGGTGAAAAATTTGTCCCATGCAATAGTCTTGCCCTCGTTTCCGCATTGAATGATGTGATCCTCTACTGTGTTCAGCGTCAGCTCCCTGAGCCCAGCTATTTCCTCCGGGCTTTTGCCCTGAGAATATAATTCGTAAGTCTGCAAATGGCTTGCAGTTACTCCGGCTCCTGCCGAAGTCCTGCGGGTGGGGCATGAACCTGCGGCAGCCGCCGGAGAAATTCCTCTTTGTGCGCAAAAATCCGCTATAGCCTCCATGAACTGATTTCCATATTTCTCAAATCTACTCTGTCCCACCCCATTTATCCTCATCATCCCGCTATAGTCAACAGGATATAATGTGCTCATCTCTCTGAGTGTGCTGTCATTGAAAATAATATACGGAGGTACATTCTGTTCATGCGCAATTTGCCTGCGCAGGCCCTTAAGAAGATCGAAAAGCTCTCTGTTGGCAGTCTGCGGCTCTTCCTTCACTCTTCTTCTGATTTTCCTCATAACCCTCTCCTGCCCCTTAAGAACAGGCAGAGCTCTTCTTCCCAATCTCACGACAGGATAAGCTCCCTCGGCAACATATAAATATTCCTCCGCGGCAAGCAGATTAATGAGTCCGACAAGCTCACTCAAGGTATACTCCCTCATTATTCCGTACGTAGAAAGCTTTTCAAACCCTAATTGAAATACCTTTTTATTGTTCGATCCCTTTAAAACATTCGCCGTCAGGTTCGCCCCATATTGCTCTCCCATTCTCTTCACACAGGAAAGAATTTTCTGAACCTCCGTCGTTATGTCCGACAGCTCGCTCTCATCTGCGCAGTTGCTGCAATTACCGCATTCCTTATCAGCGTCCCCCTCTCCGAAATACTCAAGAATATATTTTCTGAGGCACACGGAGGTATGACAGTAATCAGCCATATCCTGCAGCTTGGAGTACTCGGCGGCCTTCCTTTCATGAGACTGCGTCCCCTGCCCTATTAGAAATTTCTGTATATGTATATCGGAAGGGCTATATAAAAGGATACATTCCGCGCGGTCACCATCACGGCCTGCACGGCCCGCCTCCTGATAATATGCCTCCATATTTTTAGGCATGTTGAAATGGATTACAAAGCGTACATTGGATTTATCTATTCCCATACCGAAAGCGTTCGTGGCAACCATTACACGTATATCGTCATAAGAAAATGCATTTTGTGTGCGGCTTCTTTCGGAATCGCTCAGTCCGGCATGATATTTGCCTGCTTTAAAGCCCTTTTTGCACAGCAGCTCAAAAATCCTGTCCACTTCCTTGCGCGTGGCTGCGTATATAATACCCGGCTGTCCCCCGCAGGAGTTCAAATAATCAACAATATACTGAAGCTTGTCCTCCCCCTTTACCACCGAAAAAAAAAGGTTTTCACGGTTGAAACCGGTTACGTAGGTGTTTGGGCCGCGCAGGCACAGCTGGTCTATTATATCCTGCTTTACCTGCTCGGTTGCGGTGGCTGTAAACGCAGCAACAACAGGCCGTGAATCCATCCTGTCCATAAGCCTTGCTATGGAAAGATAGCTGGGCCTGAAATCATGCCCCCACTGTGAAACACAATGGGCCTCGTCAACAGCTAAAAGTGAAACATTCATACCCTTTAAAACACTCATAAAGCTTTCCGACTCAAGCCTTTCGGGCGCGATATACACAAGCTTGAATTCTCCCTTGGACGCAAGGTAGAGATTGTATTCAATATCACTCCAGCCAAGGGAGCTGTTTATATATGCAGAAGGTACTTTTAACTGGCTTAGTGAGTCAACCTGATCCTTCATAAGGGAAATAAGAGGGGAAATGACAAGAGTCACTCCGGGCAGCATAAGCGCAGGGATCTGATAGCAAAGAGATTTGCCTCCCCCTGTCGGCATTATGCCCACGGTATCCCTGCCTGCAAGTATGCTCCGTATAATTTCCTCCTGGCCCCTTCTGAAAGAGGTGTACCCAAAATATTTTTGCAGTGTCTCCAGCTCGTTTTGCGGTATAGAATCAATTCCCTTCATAATTGCAAAAAGCTCCGTAAATTATAAAAAATTTGTTTTTATTGTATCAAATGCACGCATGGTTTACAACCCGCATATATATATCAAAAATGCCGCATCAATGACTATGCGGCACTTTTTGCTTACGAATATTTATTCTTAAAAAAAGTTGTGCGGTGTTAAAAAGCGCTAGAATTCAGGCTCTATAAGCCCATAATTCCCGTCCTTTCTCTTATAGACCACATTTACTTTGTTTGTTTCCCCGTTTGAAAACATGAAAAACTGGTGGCCCAGCAAATTCATCTGAAGAATCGCTTCCTCAACTACCATGGGCTTAAATGCAAACTTCTTTGAGCGTACAATCTTAAACTCGTGCTCTTCGGGTATATCCCCGGGAATCGAGAAATTTTCGTCCGAGAAAGCGTCCTCGTGAAGCTTTTTCTCAAGCCTTGTCTTATTTTTTCTTATCTGCCTTTCAAGCACATCAATCGCCTTGTCAATAGAAGCGTACATATCGTCGTTTACTTCTTCAGCCCTGAGCACTACTCCATTAAAGGGGATGGTAACCTCTATAATTTGTCTGCTTTTCTGAACGCTCATGGTAACATGTACCTCTGTGTCGGGATTGAAAAACTTCTCAAGCTTTCCCATCTTTTTCATTACTCTTCCTTTTAAAGCCTCAGTTACCTCAATGTTTTTACCGCTAACTATGAATTTCATAAATGTCACAGCCCCTTTCGCGTCATAAAGTAAGTTCATAATTTGTCAGAAGAGCCTTACAGCACTTCATGATTAAGAATTACTAATATTCTTACCCAAAGCATGTCTGCTCAAACAGAAGTTATATTCTTCCTCAAGCTTTGGCATTTAAGAATATCCATACTATAGTATTATTCTACATTTCCAAAACAAATCCTTCTTTAAGAAAAAGAATAAGCTTGAAGCTCTCATTTTAATAATTAATTTACATAGTATTAACAAAAGATTTGCTTGTCCTTCAACGCTCCTTTTTTCAACTGCTCGGAGGCCATATCCACACATATCCCACAAAACGTGTGTTTTGTGAATATAACGCCTGTGGATAATGTGCATAAATCTGTGAATAACTTATTTAAGCCTGTTTGACATGTGGATATGGCACCAATTTTTAATCAATAAAATCTTGTCGTTATGTATACTCCGGAACATTTGTCCCACATTACGACAAATACTGCCTAAATCCCAAATCTATTGCAAGCAAAGGAATTGAGGCATATTATATAAGCTTGAATCCCATTCCGGCCAAAAGTGCAGGTTGCCAATATTATGCAAATCAGTGTTCCAAAAAAGTTATCCACATAATATAAGCCCCGAATACAATTATGTATCCGAGGCTGGCACTTTAGATAGTACAACTATATATATTTATTTGCGTTTTGAAAAACATTCACTGCAATAAACCGGCTTATCCAGATGAGGCTTAAAGGGAATCTTAGTTTCTCTTCCGCATTCGGAGCAAACTGCATCGTACATTTCCCTTTCTCTTTTGACAGAAGAATCCCTGCCAAACTGAGATTTCTTAAGATCTCTGCATTCCTTGCACCTTAAGGGCTCATTCTGAAACCCTTTGGACTGATAAAATTCCTGCTCACGGGCAGTAAAAACAAATTCTCTGGAACAATCCTTACAAACAAGGATTTTGTCTTCAAACATAATTTGTCGCCTCACTTTAATATACTCAAAGCATATACATAAATTATTATACAAGCACCGGTTAATTCAACCGACAACATAAGCATTTATATAATATTACAAATAATATCCACTGTCAATGGTTTAATAAATTTTGTTGTAAATTTTGTTTGCAGCTTTCCGAATCTTTTTTAAACAAGCCTTATTTGTTTACCCATGCCCTTATAAGCTCTCTGGCTATGGGAGCTGCCGCCTCCCCTCCTGTTGAGCCGTTGTATTCAAGAATCACAGCTACGGCTATTTGAGGCTCCTTTACCGGAGCAAACCCTATAAACCAGTTATGCTCCTTGTTTTTTTCCTTCTGTGTCAGCTCATTTTCAGCAGTCCCCGTCTTGCCTGCAACAGCAATCCCCTTTATTGCAGCGTTTTTACCGGTACCCGATGCCACAACCTGTCTCATCATATCCTTAAGCTTATCCGAGGTTTCCTCAGATAGGACATTATAAAGCATTTCAGGCTTCCAGGCCTTTATCTCCCTTCCCTCGTGCGATTCCTCGCTTTTTACCAGGTACGGCTTCATCATTGCACCGTCATTTGCTATGCATGAGGTTATCATCGCCATATGAAGGGGAGTAACCAGAATCTTTCCCTGCCCTATCCCCACAGCCGCCATGTCTGCCTTGCTCATATCCTTATATGAAAAAACACTTTTACTAAAGGGTATTCCCAGATCCATACCCTTCCCCACTCCGAACCTTTCGGCTATATCCTTAAGCTTTCTTTCCCCCAGAGTTACTCCAAGCTGGGAAAATACAACGTTGCTGGACACCGCAAGTGCTTTTTCCAGATCAATCGCTCCATTGGACTTTCCTCCCGAATTTTTAAATTCCTTTCCGTCAATTGTTATCGTTCCCTTATCCTCAAATTTTTGCCTGTCAAGTCCGTTTTCTATTGCAGAAGCACTTATAACCACCTTAAAGGTCGAGCCGGCCGTATAAAGCCCCTGTGTCGCGCGTGGCAAAAACGGGCTTTCCTCCGACTCCACCAGCTCCTGCCAGTTTTCGGAAAGGCTTTTGCTGTTGGGGTCAAAGGACGGATTGCTGAACATAGCCAGTATTTCGCCCGTCTTGGGTACCATAGCTACAACGGCTCCTCTTTTTCCGTTAAGAAGCTCTTTGGCCTTAGCCTGAAGGTTGTGATCAATAGTAAGATACAGATCATTTCCATACTCGCCCTCCTGCCCTAAGCCCCCGCCGAAGACATAGCTCAATTCTCCCAGCCCTAAAAGCTCGTTATTATATGAAGCCTCAATAAGAGTTCTTCCGTAAGACCTTGAGTTATAGCCTATTATATGGCTGTATAAATTTCCGAAGGGGTATATCCTTTGCTGCCCATCCTGCTGCTTCTCACTTTTGGCCAGCACAGTACCGTTTCTGTCCAGTACGCTTCCCCTCAGAACCCTTTCCTCCCTGTCCCACTGCCTGCGGTTATATGAATTTGCAGCAATGCTGCTCTTCCAGAACAACTCAAAATACGTTAAATACACCACAAGGCTTAAGAACAGTATACACACAGCAATGAGCATATGGACTATCCTTTTATTCTCCTTCACCGGCCTGCTCCTCCGTTTCCCCATAATCCCCCGCTGAGATAGCCTGAAGGATTCCCAGAGCAATAAAGCTTGTTGTCAGCGAGCTTCCTCCATAGCTTATAAATGGAAGCGTTATTCCCGTGAGTGGAATAAGCTTTATTACTCCCCCTATTATTATAAAGGTTTGAAATCCGAACATAGATGTTATACCAAGTGCAACGGCCTTTTTAAAAATGTCCTTTACGGTAAGAGCAATTTTAAAGCCCCTGTATGTCAATATGAAATATAAAAGCACCACCGCAACCCCGCCTAAAATTCCCATTTCCTCACATATAGCCGAGAAAATAAAGTCGGTGTTTACCTCAGGTATAAATTCCGGCTTTCCCATTCCCAGTCCTGTACCGAAAAAACCGCCCGCGGCTATTGCAAACAGCGACTGGGTAATCTGATAGCCCTTGTCCGCTATATGAGGCCATGGATTGATCCATGTATCCACCCTGACCCGTATATGATAAAGCAGCAGAAAGCCTCCCACTGCCCCTGCAATGGCAGCGCCGGTATTTAAGGCAAGAAATCTCCAGCCGCCGTCAAATATATACAGCATGGCAAAGTATATCATAAAAAACAGCATAGCCGAGCCCCAGTCTCTCTGCAGTATGAGAAAGCCTATAAATGTATATGCCATTATGGCTATTGCGGCTCTTTTGACTGTTCTGTGCCAATTTAATTCTATACGGCAGTTATTATGTATAAACTGCTGTGATCCTTTAAAAAAGCACGCGAGTGAGAATATAAAAAGGATCCTGATAAGCTCGGAGGGTTGAAAGGTCTGGTTCCCTATAACTATCCAGTTAGTAGCACCCTTAATATTTTTGCCTAAAATCAGTGTTGCGGAAAATAGAAGTACCGAGAAAGCCATATAGTAAAACAGCAGCCTGTCCCACATCTGAATTTTTATATAGACCCAGTAGCCGAGGAAAAACAATACTACTCCCGCAGTAAGCCAGACGGCCTGCTTAACACCATAGTCCCTGTCAAGACGGTAAATCATCGCAAATCCTATGCTTGCGAGCATTCCCACAACAAGAAACAAATACTGGTCTCCAAGTCCTTTTCTTATTATAATAAGATATGAAGCACATACCAATGAGACAATCATAAGCCCTATCGGTATTAAGGCATAGTCGTACGGCTGCTTATGCAGGTACAGCATAGAAAAGATAACGGCATCCGCCAGTATGAGAATTCCCAAGGGCTGTCTCCAGCTTATAATACGTGTCATTTTTTCACCTCCCGGCAAAATATTTTCTATAAGGTTCTACACATACGGCCTGTCCACGAAAAGGAAATCCAGTTGGCCCATATGGACTTTGTCTCCGTCATTAAGGCATACTTCCTTCCTGCCTGCGGCCATTCCATTTACCAGAGTTCCGTTTGTACTCCCCTGATCTTCAATGTAGTATTTCCCGTCCCTCACTATAAATCTTGCATGTCTTGACGATATGTACGGATCATTTATTACAATACCGTTTTTATTAGAACGCCCTATTTCAATATCCCTGTCGATATGGTATGTCTCTTCTACCTTAAATCCCAAATTTTCTCTTATATTAATAAGCTTAATATAGGGATAATGTCCCTTCGTCCCAATCCCTTTGCGATTTATGGAGTTTATGTCAAGGTAGATTAGGCGTATTACACCAAATATGAAAAGATATATTATAACAACAAACACATATTTTAAAATCGAGGATACTATGGCCGGCATAAACAAGCCTCCTTTTTCAGCTCTGATTTTCGCCTGGCGGCGCTATACGGAAACACCTATTATATTTTACCACAAATTAAAAGAGGTATTTCTAAACTTTGTTTAAACAAGAGCAAGGAAACCCATAAAAAAACACACTGCTAAAAGGCAGTGCTTTCCTGTTCCATAGCTCCGGCTCATATAAAATCACCGTTTATCATTTGTATTCCGTCTCTCAAATCCTTGCACCCGCTGTATATTTTATTGATATCCAGCTTCGATAAAAACTTCAGATCACCTTTTTTATAATACCTGTTCTTTTTGCCCTTATAAAAAAGCTTTGACAAGTCTGTACTGTTCAACCGCTCAGGATTGACGTACGTTTTTTGTAAGCTTTTTGTGCAGGCCAGTCCAACGTGTCTGCATATGCCTTGAAGGTCATGGAAAAACCAGCTCTCTATCATCTGTACAGCTTCAATTTTTGCTATTCTGTTAAGACTGATATTTCCCATGAGCCTAACCAGCTCTTTCTCAATGGCTTTCCCGTTAAATTCAGGTATTTTACTTCTTGGCCCCTCCCGGTCAATAAATACATAACAATAGATAACCTTGCCGGCATTACTTTTTATAAAATCATAAAGATAGCTGGCAACAGCCCTGTTAATTCCGCACCCCGTTTCAAGGTTCTTATATTTTCTTTGGATTCCTCTAGCCAGGTATCTATCCAGCACAGATTTATAAAATATGTCCTCGGTATAACCTTCAAAGATGAAGTAAGCAATTTTATCAGCCATAGTTTATTCCTCTGAAATGTAAAAAATATCGCTAAAGCTGGAAAACGGCCCGGACAGCTTTTTTACCAGCTCCTTCTTATCCTTGACTCTTTCAATTCTTGCTTCTCCGTTTTCTTTATTCGTGATTATGCTCACCTCGTCGAGCTGTACCATTCCAAGCAAAACGGGAGAATGAGTCGTTAAAATCACCTGTACATGCGAAAAATTATTTTTAATGAGGCGGATAAGCTTTTTAAGAAGCCTTGGGTGTATTGAGTTTTCAAGCTCCTCAATGGCTATAACAGGATATTTATTTGAAAACAGGCAGGTAATGAGGTTCAACGCAACTGCCGTACCGTCTGAAAGCCCGTTTATCTGGCTTGCTATACCGTTATTAAATTCTATAACTACAAGCCTGATATCTATCGGGCCTGCGCCCTGCTTTCCTAAATAAAGGACATTAATTTTTTTGATATTCAGTATGTCGCTTAAAATCTCTTGAAAATAATCCTTATCTTCCGAGTTAATTATTTTGGCAATCTCTTCCTCTATGTCAACCGCGGAGATTCTGCCGTTATTTATTACCATTTTATTGGCTGTACCGGTTCCTTTCGGCTGGTTCTTTATATCGTAAGCCGAGCTGTACAGAACCGGAGTTCCGGCGATAAGCTGAATCATCTCGACCCCTCTTCTTGCGCTTGCTTCAAGGCTGTCGCTAATATCTTTAATCTTAGTAATCAGCGCCACAACAGCTTCGCTTGCATCTATTTTTTCTATTTTATGCGCCGCAGCCGACCTGGTTATTTCGTTCCCGGTTCTTTCAAAAACGGTTTTGGGAATACCCGTCATCTTGGAGTTTTTATACCTTAAATACTCGGAGGATATCCACCCGTAATCGACCATCTCTACTGAATCATTGCTCAAAACCCTTTTTTTAAAATACTCCAATTTAATAAAATACCAATATCTATAATTTGAGCTCTCTATATCCTCATTAAACTCCAGCTCTATAGATATTGAGCACTTCTCACTTTTATCGCATTTGCTTTTTACGTATCCCCTGCCCGGAAAAACTCCTGTACTGGCAATTACGTGCTTTGTATTGTCGCTGCCAAACAGCAGTGCATCAAGAAAGCCGAAAATCTCCAGCAAGTTTGACTTTCCGCTGTTGTTGGCACCAATCAAAACATTAAAGCTATCCATATTATATTCACAATTGACTAAATTCTTGTATCCATTCACTTTAACACACGTAAGCTTCATAATATACCTCTTTTTAAAACCCTATTAGAAGAATCTATATAATATTCTGGTCATGTTTTAACATAACTATACCACTTCCAAGTGCCTATTACAATATATTATACTATTTAATGCTTTCACAAAATTTCTTGACACAATATATCATGATGTGATATATTGTGTATATCACATCATGATATATCATAAGGCGCTATAAGGAGGAATTGTTAATGAATATTGATAAATTAAAAAAACGCTTCATACCTATGAGTGAAACAATGTTCTATATTCTGTCATCACTAAACGAAGAAAGGCACGGCTATGGAATCATGCAGCATGTCCAAAAGCTGACAAACGGAAGGATTATTCTTGGTGCTGGGACGATATATCAAAGTATTGCAAAATTGGAGCATGACGGTCTCATTATTCCTACAAAAGAAGCTGAAAGAAAAAAAGAATACATTATCACAGAACCGGGCAGGGAAATCCTGAGCTTGGAAGCTGCAAGAATTTGTGAATTATATTTGATAGCAAAGGAGTTGGTATAGTATGCACAAAAAAGCAATATGGTTTGCACTCTTCAGGAAGGTTGTGCCCGCCGATTATGAGGAGTGGATGGAAAATCTTGCTTCAGAGGGCTGGAATATTGACAGAATAGGACAGTTCAGCTCAATAAGGATGACCTTCAATAAGACCGGACCAAAAAAATACAGGTATGTATTTGATTTAAACGCTTTCCCCCGTAAAGACTATGTAGACATATACAGTCAGTTCGGCTGGGAGCTGGTAGGCAGGATGTCGAATTGCTTTGTCTGGAGAAAGGAGTACAAGGATATCCGCCCTGAATCCTTCTCCGATAAAGAAAGCATAGTAAAAAGGAACAAAAGAACCCGGAATGCGGTAGCAGCCTGCTTAATACTTTTTCTTGCGGGAATTCTGGGAACCTTTACAGGCATAGGAATCAAAATATATTTCGGAAAAACAGACGGTATTCCCGAGCTTGTGCTGCAAGCGGCATTTCTTGGCGCTGTTTCATATTACCTGTGGAGGGTTATAGCAAAAATCCAGCAAAGCATCGAAAGATAGAAGCCAAATCATTTTCGTTGTATCATACAAATCGTAGGGGAGGTACCCCGGTGACCCGCCCGCAAGCTACCTGAAAACCACTCTATAACTGTCCAAAAGCGCAAAACACGGGGACAGGCATGGAAGCAGGTAACCACGGGGGCCTGTCCGTACGAAACGATAATATAATACGATGGTTTTTAGATAATTTTTATTTATCCCCGGCTTTTATACCTTACCTCGTCCCGCATACCGGCCTCTTCAAAGGCCCTTAAGCGCAGCACACAGCTGTCGCAGGTCCCGCAGGCCTCCTCTTCCCCCCTGTAGCACGTCCATGTAAGGCCGTAGTCCGCTCCAAGAGACGCACCCAGCTTTATTTCATCCGACTTTTTCATGTGCACAAGAGGTGCCTGTATTTTTATCCTTTTTCCTTTCTCAACGGCACAGACGATGCCCATGTTGATTGCATTTTCCATTGCGTCTATAAACTCCTGCCTGCAGTCAACATAGCCTGAGTAATCAACCTCACTCACCCCTATGAAAATATCCTGCGCTCCGACAACCTCCGCATAGGAAGCGGCATAGGATAGAAAAATCATATTTCTTGCCGGGACATAAGTGATTGGAATATCCTTGCTGCTCTCATCCCTGTCCGGAACATCAATTTTATCGTCCGTAAGGGCAGAGCCTCCCCATGCATTCATATTTGTTGTCACTATTACATGGTCCTTTACCCCGGCCCTGTCCGCTATTCTTTTAGCACAGTCCAGCTCCTTTTTGTGCCTCTGCCCGTAGTCAAAGGACAGCGCATATACTTCATACCCCTGAGACTTTGCAATATATAAAACCGTAGTGGAATCCATACCCCCCGATAACAAAACAACCGCTTTTTTCATTGTACATACACTCCTTAACCGGCACAAATCACATCATGGCGTCTAAGCGCACCTTAATCTCCTTAAGAAAATCCTCAGTATTTACAACCTTCTTTTCAGGCACCTCCGAAAGCTGGGCAAGGTCCTTCGTCATTGTCCCTTCCTCTATTGTCTTTATTGACACGGCCTCCAGCTTATCGGCAAAATCAGCCAGCTCAGCTATTCCATCCAGTTCGGCACGCTTGCGCAGGGCCCCGGTCCACGCAAACAATGTAGCCATTGCATTTGTGGAAGTCTCCATTCCCTTAAGATACTGGTAGTAATGCCTTGTGACGGTGCCATGGGCTGCCTCGTACTCATAGTAGCCCTCAGGAGAGACAAGCACCGATGTCATCATTGCCAGGCTTCCGAAGGCGGTGGCAACCATATCCGACATAACATCTCCGTCATAGTTCTTGCAGGCCCATATAAAGCCGCCCTCAGATCTTATTACACGGGCTACCGCATCATCTATAAGGGTATAAAAGTATTCAATCCCTGCATCTGCAAAGCTTTGCCTGTATTCGGCATCAAAAATCTCCTGGAATATGTCCTTAAAGGTATGGTCATATTTTTTTGAAATGGTGTCCTTTGTGGCAAACCACAAATCCTGCTTAATGTCAAGGGCGTATCCAAAGCACGCTCTTGCAAAGCTTTGTATTGAATCGTCAATGTTGTGCATTCCCAGAATAATACCCGCACCCTTGAAATCATGTATTGTCTGCCTTACAACCTCTCCGTTCTCCGGGGTAAACACAAGCTCGGCCTTTCCCGGGCCCTCAAGCCTGTATTCAACATCCCTGTATACATCCCCATATGCATGTCTTGCAATGGTAATAGGCTTTGTCCATGTCTTAACCGACGGCTTTATGCTGTCTATAACGATGGGAGCACGAAAAACAGTGCCGTCCAGAATAGCTCTTATAGTACCGTTGGGGCTTTTCCACATCTGCTTGAGCTTGTATTCCTCTACCCTCTGGGCGTTGGGTGTGATTGTAGCACATTTTACGGCGACACCGTATTTTTTTGTAGCCACAGCCGCGTCCACGGTAACCTGATCATCAGTTTTATCCCTGTGTGTAAGTCCCAGGTCATAATATTCAGTTTTCAGGTCTATGTAGGGCAAAAGAAGTATATCCTTTATCATTTTCCAGATAATTCTGGTCATCTCGTCTCCGTCCATCTCTACCAGAGGGACATTCATTTTAATTTTCGTCATAGCCTTTTCTCCTTAACTATATAAATTTATTTGTGAATCTTTTAACATTAAGCTGTAATTCTATCATCTTAATTCAAGACAAATATTATTGTAAAATAAAATTTGTTTTTAATCAAGATTTGCTAAATTTTAAACCACTCAGATAAAGGTTTTTTTAATATTTGCCGTTAAGCTTTTCATGCAAGCGTTTCAATCCTTTTGAGCAGCTCTTCCTCTCTCTTCTGGTACTCCGACTTCAGCCTGCCGCACTCTTCAAACAGAAGCTCCTCCATCTGGCTGTATTCACTCTTTAAATGTGACAGCTCTCCTGCAAGGGCTTCATGCTTTTCCTCCGCCTCTTGTCTCAGCCGCTCCTGCGCTCTTATTTCTTCCAGCCTGTCCTCCTGCTGCTGCTTGAGTATTCTGTTCTCTTCCGTAAGACTTGTTTCCAATTCATTATATTTAAGCTTGGCGTCCCGCAGCTCACGTTCTAATTCCTGCCGCCTCAGCTCCAGCTCCGCCCTTAGCCCTCTCTCAAGCTCCAATTCCTCCGCCTGATTTTCATACTCCTTCCTGACGCTTTCGCTGCCATGCTCAAGCTGCCCTTCCATCCGCTTATATCCGCTCTCTAAATCATAAAGCTGCTTTGCGAGGATTTCTTCTCTTTCCTCGGCCTCTTGCTTCAGCTTCTCTGCCTCCTGTGCCTGCTCAATCCTTTCCCGGCATTCCGTCTCCAGCCTTTCCCTGTGCTTTTCCAGTTCATTTTCCTTATGGCCATGCCGCTCCTTGAGACGCTCTATTTCAACAGCCAGAGCCTTCTTCTCCTCTGAACTGATTTTCATGTGCTCCGCTTCCTTACGCAGCTCCTTTTCCTTGCGCAGACATTCATCCTTAAGCCTCTCAATTTCCCTGGAATACTTTTGAAGCTCCTGCTTTGCCTTATCTACCTCAGCAATATTTTTAAAATAATCATCGGCAATATTGATAGCAGCCAGCACAGCCACCATTGAAGTGCTCAAGGTGCTCTTTGACCGGGCAATGTCCTTCATCTTTTTATCAATATATGTAGAAACCTTATGTAAATACTCCTCCGATTCAGTTCCTACAACAGTATAATTACTGCCGTATATACAAACCTCCGCTTTATTTTTCCGTATCATTACCCGCTCTCCTCGCTCGTCAAGAATGGACTGTTTCGTCAATCTCTGCCTGCGCCTTAAATATTACCGCATCATTTTTTTCGCTGATTCCCTCAATATATATCAAATTTGAATTCAGTGACGATATGTCCCTGTAAAATACGATAGAGTCCCCCGGCAGTGCTTCATTAACATAGCTGACCTGCATTGATTTTATAAAATACCTTCTATGAGCCTCAACCGTAAAGCAGTCCATTGCAAAGTCAACATATCTGGAATTGTTAAGGTGTCCGTTTATGTCAATATCACTGTATCCTATTACCTTTTTATACGCAAATTCAGGCTGTCCGAAAGCCTTTAATTTCCCCAGCCTGCAATCAATGGCCCTTTCCTCTGTCCCGGGAGGGTAATTAATGTCAAGCAATTCCGTCTTTTTAAGCTCCCTTGTTTTCAAGTCAAGTATAACCCAGCTTGAAACAGCTCTAATGACTATCCTGCCTTTTGAGTCCCGTACTAAAAAGTCCCGTTGGAATTCAAACTTTTTAGTTTTGAGATGCCAGGTTTCTATAGAAATTTCATCATTCCATACAGGGTATTCCATAACGTCCACCCTTATGCGAATCAGAATCCATGCTATTCCATAGCTTTTCTCTATGGCATCAACTCCGATCCCCAGGTTGTCCGCATGCATGCTGGCAGCCTCCTGAAAATAGCCCAGCAGCGTGCTTAGCTTCAATCTCTTTGTAAAATCCACATCACTAAGACCTATACGGTATGTATTCTTAAAAGCCGAATTCTTTTCCACTTCGTATAATCCTCCAAAATACCTTCATAAATTTTATTTCAGTCTAACCTTATTTTAGCATATTGAGGAGGGATAGAGGAAGGCAATATTTTAAGCAAGACTACTCGGGATCAGCTTTTCCATTTCGACAGCGCATCCGCCAGGGCTGAATTTATCCCTTCATCGCCCTGCTGCTTATTTAAAAACTGACTTACCTCACGTTTGCTTACCTGCTCTCCCTTTCTCTTCTGAAAGGCCTCAAGCTTCTCCCGGTAGCCGCATACACAGTAGAAGCTCTTGTTCTCGCCCTCTCCCCGTATTTCCATCTTTTTGTGGCACTCGGGACACCGGGCGTTGGATATCATCGACAGCCCTTTGCGGTAGCCGCACTCCCTGTCCTGGCATACCAGCATTTTACCCTTCTTTCCGTTCACCTCAAGCAGATATTTTCCGCACTCGGGACATTTTTCCCGGGTCATGTTGTCATGTCTGTAGGCTTCCGAGCTGGCAATTACATTTGAAACCAGCTTTGATGCGTATTTCCTCATTTCCTGAATAAATATCTCCCCGTTAGCCTTCCCCCTGCTTATAAGCTGGAGCTGCTGCTCCCATTTGGCAGTAAGCTCAGGTGACTTTATGCCGTCGGGCACAAGGCCGACAAGCTGTATACCCTTGGAGGTCGGTATTATTTCCTTGCCCCTTCTTTCCATATAAAAGGAGTCAAAGAGCTTTTCTATAATATCAGCCCTTGTGGCAGGCGTCCCGAGCCCGCTTGTGCTTTCTATAATTTCAAGAAGGGACTTGTCGTCTACAAACTTTCCCGGATGCTCCATTGCGGAAAGCAGAGTGGCTTCATTATACCTCGCGGGAGGCTTTGTCTTTCCCGCCGCCGCCTTTACCCATGAAAAGCTTACAGGAGCTCCCTTTTTTATGTCGGGAAGAGACTGGTCGATGTCCTCCGCGTCGTCTTCCTCCTCAGCATCGGTAATCCCTCCATACACAGCCTTCCAGCCGGCCGCTTTTACAATTTTGCCCCTTGCATAAAACAAATGGCCCTGCGCATCAATTTTCACCGTCGTCTGCTCATATTCGAAGGTCGGACTTAAAACAGCAATAAACCTTTTCACTATAAGGTCATATATGCTGCGCTCCTCCTTATCCAGAACGCCCAGATTTACATACTGCTCAGTTGGAATAATGGCATGGTGGTCAGTAACCCTGCTGTTGTCAACCAGCCTTTTTGTGGCATTGATTTTATTCCTCAGCACCGCCTGGGCCGGAGCGGCATAAGGCCCCACCGCAATGCTTTTAAGCCTCTCAGGAAGAGTGGCAACTATGTCCTGCGTAATATACCTTGAGTCGGTTCTGGGGTAAGTGACCAGCTTATGACTTTCATAAAGCTTCTGCATAATAGACAGAGTCTTTTTTGCCGAAAAGCCGTATTTACGGTTTGCATCCCTTTGGAGCTCGGTAAGATCATAAGCGAGCGGTGGAAGCTCCCTCTTTGCTTCCTTTGCCACATCCGCAACCTTTGCCGTCCGGCCCTTAACCGCGGATATGATATCTTCCGCCTTCTGCCTGTCAAAAAGCCTGGTCTGTCCGTTTAGCCTGTCCTGCCACCGGACATTAAAGCCGTTTGTGCCGGCTTCAATCGTCCAGTAATCCCTGGGTACAAACCTTCTAATTTCATTTTCCCTCTGAACAACCATTGCCAGTGTGGGCGTCTGCACCCTGCCGGCCGAAAGCTGGGCATTATACTTGCAAGTCAGAGCCCTGGTAATATTGAGCCCCACAAGCCAATCAGCCTCCGCACGGCACTGGGCCGACTTAAACAGGTTGTCATACTCCGCTGCCGGCCTGAGCTTGCCAAAGCCCTCCTTTATGGCTTTATCGGTCTGCGAGGAAATCCACAGGCGCTTAACAGGCTTTCTAAAGCCTGCCTTAATTATAATCCATCTTGCAACAAGCTCACCTTCACGCCCCGAGTCGGTGGCTATTATAAGCTCATCTATATCATCTCTCTTCATAAGCGTCCTTACGGTATTAAACTGCTTTGCAGTCTCCTTTATAACAACAAGCTCCATTTTATCCGGAAGCATGGGAAGATATTCGAGCTTCCATGCCTTGTACCTTTCGCCGTAGGCCTCCGGGTCTGCCAGAGTTACTAAGTGGCCGAGCGCCCAGGTTACAATATACCTGGCACCCCCTATATAGCCGTTTCCATTCTGCCCGCAGCCGAGAACCTTTGCTATATCACGCCCCACAGAGGGCTTTTCGGTTAAAATCAGGATTTTTCCCATTTATCAAATCAGCTCCCCTTATTTTCTATTAAGTAAAATTCTCCTGTAAGCTTATAATATATCATAAATCAATAAAATTATGAACCTTTTATAAGTAAAATTGGAGATGCCAAGGGGACGGTTCTTCTGACACACTTAAGTGTGTCAGAAGAACCGTCCCCTTGGCATCTTTGAATATAAAGCTTCAACATGTAATAACTCCATATATATAGGAAATACTAATAAAAATCATAAAAGGAGATTACAAAATGGATGTAGACATGACAATGCAAATTCTGGATTCCCCTGAAAAAATTGATGTGCTTTATGAAAATTCTCCCGTCTGGATACTGTCGGTAAAAGGCAATAAGGCAAAGGTGAGATTTCTCGAAACCGGAAAGGAAAGCGAAGTGCCTGTAAGCGGGCTTGTAAACATGCATTGATATGTCGAGGGGACGGTTATTATGACACACATAAATTTGTGAGAAGAACCGTCCCCGCGG
>JAEWDM010000041.1 GCA_023390115.1 Bacillota bacterium | reverse complement strand
TGGTAGGGAGCATCCACTGTGGTGTTCCGAAGCCGGATCGCGTCCCAAAGCGGGGACGTTCCTCAAAAACAACTGAAGCAGCCTCTGCTGTCCGTATATAATCAGCTTCGTGTTCTTTTCGGGCTTTGCTTACGTTGTGTTGCCTTAAAAGCATTTCGCCATGCTGTGCAAAGGGCCAATAATTGCTTGGCACTGTCAGAGCCGGTAAAAGCTTCTGAATTGCTTGGAAAGCTGCGGCTCCCGTTAAAGTTGCGGCTCCCATCCGCTCCGGCAGCATGGGGTACGGTTCCTCTGCTTTCCCTCCGGTCCTTCGCTGCGCTGCGGAAGCATAGGAATCCGTCCCCAAGCTTCCTTCGCTGGTTTTTTTGTGAACGTCAAGGGTTAAGATGTTGCTTAAAATGGCCCTCACAAAGCCTGACACAGGTGTGCTTACCAAAGCAGAGCTTGCCGTTTGGATGTAACCGGCGCCATACAGCTTACTGAGCTTATTTATACTAAAAGCCCTGACATATCTTCCCATGCTTAAAGCTCCCGCCTTCGAGCGCCTGTTATGGGTATTTTGTGCCCGTGCCGTATTGCTGATATGGCATTGATTTGCAAGCATTGTTTCCCCGCCCGCAATTGTACTCTTCATACCTTCCTGTATAGCCCTTTCAATAAAAGCCTCCCTTTTCAAAAGGCTATCAGGAGCAGTAAAAGCATTTATAAGCTTAACGGTTTGTCCAGGCTTCCTTGTGCCGGACATAAGCACATGGAGCAAAATATTTATATTGCATATGATATTGCTGTACTCCTTACGCGCATTTTCAGAGCTTTTCTCCACCGGGTATTCCCATCCCGCCTGAGAAAGCTCCAGAAAGGCCAGCTCTGCTCCATCCCAAAAATTTTCCTGCGTAAATGCATATAAGGAAAATATTTTCGTTCCAAAGCCCGGGTCTATAATTCCCATATTCCTTTTTATGCTTCTCATATCAAGAACTGAAATCATGTTATCCCTTTCTTTGCAAGCC
Organism: Bacillota bacterium; assembly: GCA_023390115.1. GTDB lineage: Bacteria > Bacillota > Clostridia > Acetivibrionales > DSM-27016 > Anaerobacterium. Next base: position 47,373 of record JAEWDM010000041.1, on the reverse strand, counting down.
TTGGCACATTAAAACCCATACCCGTCTATAAAGCTGTTTCCTTTAAATCCTCACCCGTACTTGCCCATATGCCCGAGTGTGCCACCTCGAGAGTTTCTATAAGTATGCTGTTTTGCATTGCGTCGAGATCTCCAAGCTCCCATTTAAGAATAATAGGTTCACTGAAAGAATAGCTTGCCATAATCTCGCCCTTGGCATCATGGACATTAATTATTCCCGGAAAGGGCAGCCTTTTACCGACAAGAAGGGGCGTAGGATTTGATAAAATTGACGATTCGCATAAGCCCCTTTCAAAAATCAGCTTATGAGGAGAGCTATAAGACTTTTGCAAAATATGCACATAGTCGTTAACCCCGCCTTCCTTTAAAACCTCAACCTCTATTTCTCTTGAAATATTCCTTATTTTTGAAAAGCTCATTGAAAATTGCCCTATCCACACCGAAAATCGGTTGCCGCTGACAGGCCTGCTCATTTTGGCATCGCTCCCCCCTTCTTTTTGCGTATAATATCCTCAGCAAATCCACTAAAGCATTAATGGCTGCCTCCTAAAAGCCTTCAAAAACATTTTTGGGAGCATTGTTAAGCTTTTTATTAATGGTGGATATCTCACTGCACCACCGCCTTCTGTCCCTGTGAGGCATGTCCATAACCTCATTGCTGCTCCAGTGGAAGTAATAGGCTATAAAGGCCATCTCCTTATACATCTGCTCCTCAGGATAAACCCTTATGCCTGGCCCATAAAATTTATTTCCGTATTAAAACCATGCCCGCATTTAGGGCACACCGCACTTACATAAGGTGCCTCCGCCTGATTTATTCTCTGGTACATATCCTGTAAAAACGCCAGATCGGCAGTAAATAGCTTTTCAATCACTTTAGTGTCTATTGCGCGGAGATCTCCCAGCCTGGTAACCACCCTTGAAAGAAGAATAATAGTCAGGTAGCCGGGATTCTGCTGAACCCTGGGGTCCCTCATGGGAAGTATTTCATCCGCCGCTGTAGCCAGCCGCATTATCCCTTGCCTGTGCAGCGTGCCACTCTCATCAACATACCCTTTCGGTAATTCGAATGCAAATTCAGTTTCAAATGCCATGATTTATCCTCCATCAAAATATGCAACTATCCAGTTTTATCTACTCACCGTAAAAATACAAGCTCCGGGACAAAACTGGATATCAACAAAACTATGCAGTGCGTGTCATTCCTTCATGCGCCAGCTCCAGACTCTCAAGCGCCACCTCTGATGCCGTCGCGTTAAAATCGGGAGCAGTATACTTAGACGGCCATGCGTTAATTAACTGCCATGACGCTTTTGCTTCTCCTGCATCATCCAAAACAGTAATTGTTACTGTTTTTCTCTCAATAGCTCCTTCGCTGATGCTCTGTATCCATTCATATAACGTCATTGAATCGGTGACGCCCCATTTCAGCGTTACATTTCCGTATTTGACAAGCCCGGGCATTTTCATGGGAGTAATTACGGGAGAATCCCCTTCTCTATACTCAACAACATCAACATTGGCATCGAATCCGCTCACCTCTGAAAATCCTGCCTGATCAATACCGTCCATTTCAAGACGGAACCTATACTTTTTATATGGGTATGCCATATGCCCATCCCCTTTCCGTTTTCAGTTGTATTTTAGCTTAAGCCTATATTTGCGCCGAATCCCCGGCTCTAACCAATTATATGTTATGCCTGAGATTCGTTCACCTTCTGTGTAATTCTGAATATCACAAATTCGGCAGGCTTTACAGGAGCTACCCCTATAACACAAATAAGTCTTCCATTATCAATATCATCCTGAGTCATTGTCGTTCTGCCTATATCCACAAAAAGTGCCTCATCCGCAGTGCTTCCCGCAAGTGCGCCATTTCTCCACAGGTTAATAAGAAATACCTCTATGAAACGCTTTACTCTTGCCCAGAGCATTACATCATTAGGTTCAAACACAGCCCAATTGATATTCGCCTTGATAGACTCTTCAATGAATATAAACAGTCTTCTTACGTTTACATACTTCCAGTTTGTTTCTGAGGAGCATGTCCTTGCACCCCAGACGCGAATCCCCTGACCCGGGAATACGCGGATAAGATTAACGCCCTGCGGATTAAGAATATCCTGCTCCCCTTTATTGTAAAGGCAGTCAAGACCCGTAGTACCGCGCACCACCTCATTTGCCGGAGCCTTCTGAACACCCCTGCTGGTGTCGGAACGGGCATATATGCCTGCAACGGAAACCGAAGGAGGTATGAAGGCGCTCTTCTTGTCAAGAGGATCAAACACCTCAATCCACGGATGGTAAAGCGCGGCATAATTGCTGTCAAATATGGATCTGTGCGCAATAACCTCATCCACCTTTTTCTTGTCTCTGGGTATATCAAGCACCGCAAACCGGCTGCCGAGATTTTCGCAGTGTGCCACCAGCGTAAGCTGCACATTGGGATCTGTGACTCCGGGGACAGCCATAATGCTTACCAGTGAATTTTCAAGAAAGGCCTGTATTCCGCTTCTTGTACCCGGACCGTTGTCCACGCCTATAAATACCGAAGCATCCGCGCTTGCAATCTGGCCGTTTGTACCTCCTGCAAGAGTAATTGTGGAGCTGTCTGCCGTACCGTCCGCTATCTGCTCAAAGGGCTTGACAATTTCCTTTGCATCGGCGGCAGGTGTATAGGCAGCTTCGATAAGCTCTGATTTCGCCAACCTCTTTTCAATGAAATTTGCAGCCAGAGCATTTAGTGAAACATTCTCAAAGGTTTCGACTATATCCTCATACTTTATAACTATATTGATTTCACAGGTTGATATTGTTTTTGAGGGAAGAAGCTTTTGATCAATGACATCAATGTCAAAATTATTTTCGAACTGTATAAAATCATCCTGTACCTTTTTCACCCTGTTAATAATGGTTTGCTGTCCGTCGCTAAAGGAAACAATGTCTCCTTCATTAAAGCCCGCGGTATTTTTTACAGTGTACCTGTTTCCCGTCAGGGCATCCTCTTTGATATCAATTATTTGTGTTTTTGCTTTTGATGCGTCACCTATTATTACTCTTATTTTATTGCCCCAGGCCCCGGGGTTTTTAGCGGTAACAGATATGCAGCCGACGGGCTTCCCGTTGCTTCCGGCGTTTGACGCGGACTTTGCGTCGGCCGGAGCAACTCTCATGATGAAGCATCTTGCCCCGCCGTTTATAAAAAATTGTTCTACACAGATAGGAAGATAAGAATAATCACCATATTCGGTCTTAGAAAGATATCCTCCGAACTTCCTCTTAAAATCAGCAAAACTTGTTACTAATTCCGGCACACCCTTTATCGATCCCCTCTCAGCCATTCCCACAAATCCGGCTGTACTGGTGCTTACCCCTTCTATTGGTCTGCCTCCCTGATCAAATTCTTCAATATAGACTCCCGGCGATAGATATTCTGCCATATATACCCAATTCCAAGCTGTAAATCCCCACTTGAAACCAGTCGCCCCCTTTCTAATTCTTTTTTATCATTATACCTTCAAAGCAAAAATGTTCCTATAATTTTTGGATAAAGCACATTTTTTTCAAGACGAGCAGTCTGTCCACCTAGATAAAAGGAGACAGCTCCGGCATTCGACATATGCGTACGCGCATGCTGCTATATTATTCAGAAACAGGTATTATTTAGTTGACTTAATCAATTGCACAGTATAAAATTAATCTATAATAAATTGTCAGTATATTGGAGCGAAATATTGTGATAAATTTTATAACTGTTGACGAGGATTCTCTGTGCCTGGAGCATCTCAAAAATGTGCTCAAAGGCTTTGATAACGTTAAGCTCATAAGCAGCTATCAAAGCCCTCTCTCAGCACTGAATGAGATGCAGAGCCTTAATCCTCATGTCCTTATTTCTGACATTTTAATGTCCGAAATGAATGGCCTTGAATTCGTAGAGAAGGCAGCCAGCATTTTACCGAATATTTATGTTGCTTTTCTTACGGCATATGATAAATTTGCATTAAAAGCCTTTGAACTGGGAGCGTTTGATTATATAATGAAGCCTGTCACCGCTAAAAGACTGAGTAAGCTTATAATGCGTGTATCTGCGGATATTAACACAAGAAAAAAGGATGACATTAAGCCTTTGCAGCCTGTCAGCAATCATTTTAAAAACTATATTACGGTAAACAAGTCGGACTCCATTGTCCTAATCAATAAGGAAGAAATTCTCTACTGCTGCGCATCAAACAAAAAGACCCATGTTTTTGTCGAGCATGGATGCTTTGAATGCCGTTATACATTAGAGCAGCTTGAAGGAATTCTTGAACCGTTTTTTTTAAGATGCCATAGAGGCTATCTGGTAAACGTCCAATTTGTACGTGAAATTTCTCCTATGTTTAACCAGACGTATATAATCCGGTTAAAAAATTCCCGTGCGGAGATTCCCGTGAGCAGAAACTACGCAATAAAAATAAGGGAGTTCTTAAGCTTTTAATATCTCATAAAAAAAGGGCCCTCCGGCCCAAAAACAGCTTTCCTTTTTATTGTGCCATTATATCGTATAGAGCTTCGCTCATAGAAGCAAAATCAGAGGATTTTCTCCTTCCCTCTTCAATTATTTCCGCTGCCTCCACCTTTCTGTTGTTTTGAATGAGGGTTAAAGCCAGATCATAGTACGGAACCATATAATCAGAGGTAGTAAGGGCGGCAGATCTTTTCAGAAATCCAATTCCATCCTGCAGCCTCCCAAGCTTAACAAGAGTCAAGCCCATTCCCTTGTTTGCATATATATTGCCGCTGTCAATTTCCAGAGCTCTTCTGTTTGCATCGTATGCGTCATTATAATTTTTGCATTCATTTTATCAATAAAAAGCAAGACCTAATATGCATATAAAAAAATATTTTTCCCATATATATGCTCATAATTATCTGCTTTTAGAACTTCTAACGGAGTATTTTCATATAATGAAACATATACTTTATCCATATATCCAAAACACACATATAGCAAAAAGACTTTGACAATATTTAGGTTTTGAATTATAATTAAAGAAATTGAGCAGGCAGTATACTGATATTCGGTATATTCAGCCGGGCTTCATTATGAGGCAGTGGATTCGCGGTCCATGGGACAATTTCATTAAAATTGTTTCATGGTTTTTTTGTTTCTAAAAGTGAAGGTGAAAGTGTATTCTTAAGGAAGGAGAGGTTGCAGTGACAGCGGGAATTTATAAAAGGGTGAGAAGAATACTTGGCATAATTTTGCTGGCAAACCTTGGAGCAGCCGTTTTAAAAATAATTTTCGGTACAATTATACAAAGCTCCAGTATGACGGCTGACGGCTTTCATTCTCTTACGGACGGTGCCTCAAATGTTGTAGGCCTGCTTGGAATATGGTTTGCTTCAAAGCCGGTAGACCTCGAGCACCCATATGGCCACAAAAAGTTTGAAACACTTGCGGGCTTATTTATAGGGGGAATGCTTTTTGCCATAGGAATAAAAGTAATTATAGATGCCTTTGTGCGCTTTATAAATCCCGTTTCCCCGCAAATAAGCACTGAAAGCCTTACTGTGCTGATCGCCACACTCTGCATAAACATATTTGTCTGCGGGTTTGAGTATAAAAAGGGGAAGGCCTTGTCAAGCCAGATACTGGTCTCCGATTCCATGCACACCAGAAGCGACATATACGTGTCATTAGGCGTGCTTATAACTTTGATATGCATAAAAATGGGCCTCCCGTCATTCATAGACCCTCTGGCCTCTCTTGTTGTCTCGGGCTTTATTATCCATGCAGGCTACGAAATTTTTAAATATACCAGTGATATTCTTGTAGATAAGGCGGTAATAGATCCGGATAAATTAAAGCAGATTGCCCTAAGCTTTGAATCTGTAAGGGATGCCCACAGGATCAGGAGCAGGGGTAACGAAAATGAATTTCATGTTGACATGCACATAATGACAGATCCCTATATGAGTGTCGAGATGTCCCATACCTTAATACATGATATAGAAAAAAAGATACAGAGCGAGCTTTCATGCAATGTCCAGGTAATAATTCATATTGAACCGTACAATGATGCCATAGGAGACAGCCCCCTGTAGCACGGTGCCGGCATTAACCATTTGAAATAGAACATAATTTATATTTTTCTATAAACTCGTAAAAAAAACTTGCGGTATTTCCTTATTATATGTTAAAATAGTTATTGCTTTGATTATTAAAGCATATGTTAATTTTAATAAGTATACTATTTCTCCACACTTAAAGGAGGTGTAATCATAAATGGCAAAATGTGATGTATGCAGCAAGGATGTTCGCTTTGGCTTAAGTGTAAGCCATTCAAACAGAAAAACAAACAGATCCTGGAAGCCCAATATTAAAAAGGTTAAAATTGTTGATAAGGGCACTACCAGATCAGCAAATGTTTGTACAAGGTGCCTTCGCTCCAACAAGGTTACAAGAGCAGTATAAATAATAAATTAAAATAAAAGAAGCATCCTATGCTTCTTTTATTTTAGTTTATCCCATCCTAAGTACCTTTCTAATTATATTTCCAAAAAATCTCGGCATTTTTAACACCATTATTTTCATATGCACACTCCTCTCAAAAAGGCATCGATATTTTAATATATTCCAAAAGTCTGTTTTTGGTGAAAATTCATCATCCCCTTACCCATATATCTGCAACCTTCACACAGTTTCTTCCTGCATTTTTAGCAGCATACAGGGCATCATCCGCTTTTCTTATAAACTCACTTTCCGTAACGGCGCTTTCAGGGAAGCATGCTATACCAAAGCTGACGGTTACACAGGCTGTAACAAGGTTATCCTTTATGCTGTGCTGGTTTATTCTTTTTCTCAGGTCCTCAACCTTTTCATACGCCTCCTCGGTGCTTGTTCGGGGGAAAAGTATTATAAACTCCTCTCCGCCGTACCTGGCAAAAACATCAGTGCTTCTCAAAAAATCCTTCACCGTACCGGCTATACTTTTTAATACCTTGTCTCCGAATAAATGACCGAAGGTATCATTAAACCTTTTAAAATGGTCTATGTCAAATATGGCAACAGAAAGATTGTACCCTCCCTTCTGCGCTTTTGAAAATTCCGTTTGAAGCCTTTCCTGAAAATAAAGCCTGTTGTAAATGCCTGTAAGCCCGTCAATAGTGGCCAGCTCATGCATTTTCTGGTACAGCTCGGCATTTTCCATCGCTATGCCCACCTGCTGCCCTATTATATCCAAAAGCCTTACATTTTCGTCGTCAAAAGCTCCGTAATACTTCTGTTCTATAAGTACCAGTCCGAACTTTCTTGTTTTTGTGCTTAACGGTACACAAATAAGGGAATTAACATCTCTGCCATCAGTGAAAATATACTCATCAGAGTCGGCAAAGTTTTCGATAATGGGCTTCGAATTGTTCAGAGTGTTTATCAATATATTGCAGTTGATATTATTGTTTAAAATATCAAGCTCCTCTTTATTCTTAATGTTGGTAGTATGCACAGTTAATTTCGACTTTTTCCCATCGTAAAGTATTATTGTGGAATAGCTTACCCCCATAACTCCCAGAATTATGTCATTCACATACTTTAAAAGCTCATTTATATCAAATATTGAGCTTATTGCCTGAGTAATTTGCTGCAAAGTATAAAACTCGGCTATACTGCTTGTCAATTTTTTGTTTGCATCCTCAAGCTTTATGTTTGTGTCCTTTAATTTTCCGTAATGAATTTTTATTTCCTCCTGAGCCACCTCAAGCTGCTGATACTTTTCCTCAAGCTGCACCAGCAGCTTCTTATTCTCCTCTTCATTTTCCAGATTATTCCGCTGAATTTTGCTGCATATCATTACAAAAAGTATAACTGTTATATAATAAAACAGCATCTGGAAAAAAAGCTGTGATGTGAAAAATTCAACAAACGATATTCTTTGATTTGATACAGAAATATTGTAAGATATATAAATAAGAAAGGTGGTAACTATTAATATTGCGACCAGGAGCAAGCCCTGCTTTTTACCCTTAACAAGGCTGGTAAAAGCAAGAATAAGGATTGTAAATATATAAGCCCATTCTCCTATGTTAAGATACACTATACCAAACGAAAAAAAGCTTACGTCCATGATTTTAAACACAAAGATAAGCCTGTCTCTCCTGAAAATATTCTTCTTTACCATATAATGCTTTAAGTATGTGTAAACCATTATAAAGGCAAAAAAAAGCAAATGATATAATAATATGCTATGGGCAGCAAATAAAACATCATGTACAGCAATGTAAAAAAAGCCTATCAATATAAAAGCAAACCCAAGCTCTAAATACATCTGATCGTATTTATCAACCCTATTCACAAGAACACACCCTTCTACCCCTATATCAAAATTTATACAACCGGATTATTTCTCCCAGTATATGTCGATAATATCCCCCGGCTTAATTTTATCAGTAAAAGCAGCTTGATTTCCATTAAGCTTTAAAGCTATACTGCCCTGAGGCTTTGACAAGTCAAACTCAATATGGTTAAAAACATCTACAAATATATATTGGCTTTTTTTATCCGGCAGGAAAGTGCTTTTGCCATTGATTATAACACTAAAGGCATTTGTTAAATCCGGCTGGCTAAAATCGTTTTTTATTTCACCTGCACTTCTATCCTCATCCGGATATATGTACACTTCCTTTATTTCTGTTTTGGTCTCCTCATCAAAAGCTTCAGTTTTACTTTCAGATTTTTTTATAACATCAACTGCATCGCTGTCTTCCAGGAGATAACACATTTCTGCTTTTTGTCCATTGACTAAAAAATCATAGCTGTCTTTATCTATTTCATAAAATTCAATTAAATCCGAAAGATCCTTTATACAGCTTACCTCCACAGCATCATCCTCACAGATTATGCTCTCCTTTCCGGCAGGCTTTTGATTTATATACACTTTTGAAGCAATGTCTACGGCAGCTCCATTCAAATAAACCCTTCCCGCCGACATGCTCATCAGATCCCCGGCCTTTATTTCAGCATCCCTGCCGTTTTCCGCGGGATTTATTTTAATGTAGTCGTCATGCCTTAAAACTGTCTCAAGATTCCCCGGCATACCATTTACAAATATTTCGGCAGCCTTTCCGTACTCTCCCCTTATAGTCTTTTTTACTCCGTTCAGCTCAAAGGAAAGACTCTTTCCCGATCTTCCGATCAACTGCTCGGGGTTAAAGCCCATTAGTATTAATGCATCGGCAACAGTCATCCTTCTGGAGTTAAAAAGACGAATTTTATTTTCATTCACAGTTACCGTCAAAAAGTCCTGCCCGCGCTGAATCATAGCTGTAACCGCTATTCCCACGGGTGTAACCGCTTCAGGGCCCGACAGCTTTCTTCCGTTGAATTTGACGTTCTGTATTATATCCCGTCCTCTTACTGCAACCCTTTCTCTGGGTATTTTAAGGCTATCGGCAATCATGTCTGTAAGTCCGGGTATACGGCTTCCACCTCCGATTAAAAAAATTGCATTGGGGGCCTTTTTATTATACTCAAGGATTTTGCCGGATATGGTTTCTGCCAAAAAAAGAATGGAGGGATTTACAGCCTTCCGGACATCCTCTATCTCTACAGCATGCTTTTTCCCCAGTATATCGGTAAAGCTGACTTTATCGCTATCCGAGGATAATGAAATTTTTATTTTTTCAGCAGTAATGAAATCTACAAGGTAATTTTGAGCTATTTTTTCAGTAATTTCATCCCCTGCAACAGGAGCCATTCCATAAGCAATAACACTTCCATCCTTTGTAAGCGCAATATCGGAAGTGCCTGCTCCAATATCCACAAGCGCCAGATTCAAAAGCCGGAGATCCTTAGGGATTGTAACATTTATCGCCGCAATCGGCTCAAGGGTAAGGCTTACCACCTCAAGCCCTATCTTATTCATTACGGTATAAAGGCTGTCAACCACTATGTGGGGCAAAAATGTGGCCAGAATATCTATTCCTATTTTTTTTGCCTTATGCCCCTCAAGAGAAGAGATGATATAACCGTTCAAATAATAATTTATGACACTGTACCCAACACAATAAAACTGCGTTTTCTCCTCCTGAGATATTTCATCATCCAGCTTGAGCTGAGCCATCTGTATTCCTTCCATTTCTATACTGCTGACAGTGGCCCTGTCTATTTCCTTCGTCGAATCCATATCCCTGTGAACAGTTATTTCACATGTGCGTAAAACCCTTCCCGCAGCCGCTATAGCTACCTTTGCCAAAGTAAAGCCCAGCTTTTTTTCAAGCCTCTCCTTTACCTCTCTGGATACCTCGGCTACCTGCCCTATATTATGGATCTGTCCGTCAAGCATGGCTCTGTTTTTATGCTCCACTACCTCAGAGGCAATAACCTTAAATTTATTCCCGTCAGGCACTCCTGCAATTCCAACGACAGTTCTGGTTCCTATGTCCAGAGCAAATATAATATCCTGGGGCTCTATATTCCTCCCCCCGTCAGCAGGAGGCTTTTTGACCTCTGTCTGCTTGTTCAACCGAATAATATTTTTTTTCTTTTCACCTTTACGCGATTGACCTGCATTGACAGCCATACCAACACCTCATGTAAAATAATATTTTAAATTTAATTATACTCAAATACAAGAATATACAATTATTATAACTAATTAAATTTCGACACTAAACTTCAAAATCCTTCTCTTTTATTCAGTTTTTCAAAAACAGGCTTAAAAAGCTTCTATTTCAGAGCTTTATAATAGTCGCAACAGCCTTTTATGGTGCATATGCTGCATCCGGGCTTTCTTGCGTCGCAAACAGCCCTTCCATGATATACAAGCTGGTGGCAAAATTTGCTCCAATATTTCCTGGGAATTATATCCATCAAATCATATTCTATTTTTTCGGGGTCGCTGTTTTGCGTAAGTCCTATTCTGTTCGCAAGCCTTTTTGCATGTGTATCAACCACAATTCCCGGTATGCCAAAAATATCTCCAAGCACAAGGTTTGCGGTTTTACGCCCCACTCCGGGGAGCTTCAGCAGGTCATCCATATTTCCCGGCACCCTGCCGTCATATTTCTCGATAAGCATGCGGCAGCAATTTATTATATTCCGGGCTTTGTTTCTATAAAAACCTGTAGACTTTATATCCTGCTCAAGCTCTGCTATATCTGCGCCTGCAAAATCAAACACATTTTTATATTTTTCAAATAGAGTCTTGGTTACCATATTAACTCTTGCGTCGGTACATTGTGCGGCGAGCTGGGTTGATATCAACAACTGGAGCGGATCCTTGTACTCCAGGGAGCACTGTGCATCATTATACAGCAAATCAAATTCTTTTATTATGTTGTCAATACGTTGTTCCTTTTCATGCATAGATACAGTCCCTTTCATGTGCTGAATTTTATATACTCAATCTTCATCTTTCAGTGCCGTCTGGTAGAGCTTCATATATTTTTTTGCCGGAGTGCTCCATGAAAAATTACATCCCATGCCCTTTTCAATAAGCTTGTACCACACAGCCGGCTCCTCACGGTATAGCTTTAACGCTCTATTTAAGGCTCCCTGTAGTGCCTTGGCCGTAAAGCCGGTGAAGGAAAATCCGTTTCCGTTTTCATTATCCGCATCGAAATCGATTACGGTGTCCGCCAGGCCCCCCACAGCTCTGACCACGGGAACGGCGCCATATCTCAAGCTAATCATCTGCCCCAGACCGCAAGGCTCAAATCTGGATGGCATAAGAAAAATATCGCACCCCGCATATATTTTTTGTGCCAGCTCTACATTAAATCCTATATATGCCGAAATCTTATCAGGATACTTGATTGCGGCATTTTTAAAAGCCTCCTCATAATTTGCGTCACCCGAACCAAGAAGAATAAACTGCATATCCTGCCCTGCCATCATTTCATCAAGCGACTCAATAATGAGATCCAGCCCTTTTTGTCCCGTAAGTCTGGAAATAAGACCTGCTACCGGCATATCTCCTACAGGAAGCCCCAATTCCCTTTGAAGGGCATATTTATTCTCTCTCTTATTATGCGCCGTTTTAGCATTAAAATTTCTATATATGATCTTATCCTTTTGCGGGTTAAAATCATTATAGCTTATTCCATTAATTATTCCAGAAAGATCGCTTTCTCTTTTTTGAAGCAGTCCTTCCAGCTTTTCACCATACTCGGGGGTTTGTATTTCACGTGCGTAAGCCTCACTGACAGTACTAATTTTATCACAGTATGCAAGCCCGGCCTTCATAAAACTGAATTCCCCATAAAATTCTGCTTTGTCAGGGTCAAGAACCCCCCTCCCCACATTAAACAATTTATATGCCTCAGCCCAAAAATTTCCTTGATATTCCAGATTATGAACAGTATAGACAGTGGATATTCCGCTGTAAAACGGGTCGTCCTTATAGTTCTCCTTTAAAATCATACATATTGGTCCGGTATGCCAGTCATTGCAGTGTATTATATCCGGCTTAAAATTTATTTTAGGAAGCATCCCCAGCACCGCACTGCAGAAAAATGCAAAGCGCTCTCCATCGTCAGGATAGCAATATATCCCTTCCCTGTCGTAGTAATGATAATTGCCTATAAAGTATACAGGCATGCTGCCGCTTTGCTTCCTTGGACCAATAGGCACTTCGGTTCCCTTTACTATACAGGTTTCCTTTTTAAAATCAACCATCACCGGAAAGTCTGTTACATATTCCATGGGATTTTTAATAATTTTATACTGCGGCATAACAACTCTTATGTCATTGCCCATTGACGCAAGCGCCTGAGGAAGAGATCCCGCAACGTCAGCCAAGCCGCCTGTCTTTGCAAATGGCGACACTTCAGCCGAAACAAATAATATTTTCAAACCACTATTTTTTTGCATTTGTTTACCCCCTATTGATATATTGTTCTTATGTAATAAGTAAAAAATTAAACACATTGCAGATAACAAGCAGCAAGACTAAACTTTTTTGTCCTAACGTCCGCTATCTAAATATATAAGTATTTATATAGTAAAAAATACCATCCCGTCAAAGCCAGATGGCATTAATTCTGCACAATTCAGCTATTCTTCACTCATGTAATTTTCCACCAGTGCCATATTATATAATCTGCTTGCTTAATTGTATAAATTCGGATGCAATATAGGGATCAAATTGGCTTCCCTTGCACCTTTCTATTTCATTAACAGCCTCCCTCATTGACATGGCCTTTCTGTAAGGCCTGTCGCTTGTCATAGCGTCAAATGCATCGGCTATGCAAAGTATCCTCCCCAGCTTGCATATGCTCTCTCCTTTAATGCCGTATGGGTATCCCCTGCCGTCATATCTCTCATGATGCTGAAGAATTCCATCCAGCCCTCTCTTAATAAATTCTACATCCTTTAATATATTATATGCAATCAAAGGGTGCTTTTTTATATCATTATATTCATCATCGGTCAATTTCCCCTGCTTATTTAATATCCTTGCAGGAACTCCTATTTTACCTATATCATGCAATATTGCAACATATCTTAAATCCTCAATTTCACTTTCACTCATTCCGAGCCTCTTGCCCAGCTCGCAGGAAATCTCCATAACTCTCTGACAATGCCCTCTTGTATAGGCGTCCTTTGCCTCTATGGAGTTTGAAAGCGCGGTAACCGTCTGTAAATATGCCGTATGTATTTCATTATAATATGCCATAAGCTCATCGTTTTTACTTTTGAGCTCTTCCTTGGTCTTATTTAACTGATTTATATAAGAGCTGAGTTCCTCGTTAACGGCGGTTGTTTCTTCATATAAGGCTTCAATTTCCTGCTTCTGCTCATACAGGCTGTTAAACAGCTCGGCGTTCTTTATTGAGATGGCAGCATAAACGGCGAGATTCTCCAAAAAGCTTATATTTACCTTTTCAAACGAGTAGGCACTTCCGCTTTCAATAAAAATAACTCCTACGGTCTCTCCTGAGACACTTAAAGGTATGGCAATTTTATCCCCCACAGCTTTTCTGCTTTTTATAAATGAATTCAGGGCAATAAGCGTTCTTTTGCTCTCATAGCATTTTGCCACTATAGAGTCCTGATCTACGGAATTTCCAGTCTCATTCAATATTATGGTGCCGAACTCATATTTAAAAATTAATTGCTCCGAGTATTTATCCGCAAAAGCTATAAGGTACCTGTCACACCCTGCAAACTTATTGAAAATCTCATATATATACTCGGTGATAATCTTAACCTCAAAGGTAGAGGTTATAATTTCAGAAATGTCCCTCAAAGCCTTAAGTTCTTCATTTTTAACTTTAAGCTCATTTCTCATCCCTGCTGTTTTATATAAAAAGCCTCTCACTATTCCTACCGCATCTCTTTCCGAATTCTCCACTCCATTTCTGTATTTATCTGAAAACAGATCAAGCAGTATTTCCATAATGAAGACTGCAGCAACACATAAAACGATTGCACGAATATCCATATTCCCTTTATAGTACATATACAAAAGGGTAGCAGACAAAATAAACATCATGATAATATATTTTATCACATACAGTTCACAAAGCTTACTTTTCATTCTATTCCCCCTTGAAGCATGTTAATGCCTCACCGCTTGACAAAACATCCTCATAAGCCTATATGTTTACAAATAAAACAATTTACAAAGCTACTTCCAAACACAAATATTAAAAAACTCATATTAAAATGATGTGATACAAATATGTATATTTATGTATATTCTACATGCATATATAAAATCCTCTATTTTTATATATTTTTTTAAATGTGAAAAAGGATGCATTCTTATGATAATATTACCATAAGAACGCATCCTTTTTATTGGCTATGTGTTAATTTTTTTGTTCTGAGAGAACAATATCTATATTTATCGTTTCACCCTGGCGGTAAATCGACATCGTGACCTTGTCGCCGGGCTTATATTTATTCTTCTCTTCATTTAACTGATCAAGATTTTTTATTTCCCTGCCTCCAAACCTGGTTATAATATCCCCCCTCTGTATGCCTGCATCATATGATCCGCTCAAGGGCTCCACCTTATCCACCAGAACACCGACGGGCAAATTGAGCTGCTTTGCCGTAGCCTCATCATAATCAGCATTGCTCCATATTCCCAAATACGGTCTTCCTTTGACATATTTATACTCAATCAGGTTATCTGTTACTTCCTTGGCCTTATTTATCGGTATGGCAAACCCAAGCCCCTCGAAGCCCTGTGTCGCTATTTTTACACTATTTATGCCTATCACCTGGCCACTTGAATTGACGAGCGCGCCTCCGCTGTTTCCTGGGTTAATGGATGCGTCTGTCTGAATAAGCTTGAGCTCGTCACTGCTGTCGTCGGTTATGGATCTGTCAATGCCGCTTATTACACCAGCCGTTACAGAGCTCATAAATTCCAGCCCTCCGGGATTTCCGATAGCCACGGCCAATTCTCCCACCCTAATGTCATCAGAATCTCCAAGCTCTGCCGCAGGTAAATTTGCTGCGTCAATTTTCAATACCGCAAGATCAGTCCTCTGATCTCTTCCTACTACCTGAGCAGTATATGGCTTATCCTTCTGATCAGGCAAAATGACCTCTATTTTACTTCCTCTGGTCTGTGTATTGCCTCCGCTTTCCAAGGCATTTGTTATTACATGGTTGTTTGTCATTATATACCCGTCACTTTTTATTATAATGCCCGAGCCCTCCGAGGTTCCCTGCAATGTATTGAAACCGAATATATCCTGTCCTGCTCCAACTACACGTATCCCTACTATTGACGGGCTTACCTTTTCTGCTATGGCAGTAACTGCCGAATCGGTCTTTTCAATTTCAACCTTTTTATAAATACCGTTGTTTCCCGAAACAGCCGCCTGCTCCTGTGAAGGCTGGCCGAAATACTCCTTTACAATAGGCTGAAGGCCCGGCGATATAAACATAAATATTGCCCCGACAACTACTCCTCCCAGAATTGAACTCACCACCGCCACCAGTATTAACTGCATCAGGCTGGCACCTCTTTTGGGAGCCGATTTCTTATAGCTCTCGGTATAAAAAACAGGTGTCCTTTTAGGATCATCTTTTGAGGAATCATCTCCGGCATGTCCTGACTGCACTATGAAATTAGCCTCTTCAGCGCCGGCTGTTTTATCATTATACTGGGCATAAGACACAATATCGTCCCTCTCCCCGGCAGCCTCATATGCACTCTCCCCTAAGCCGGAGGAATTATATCCTCCGTCCCCGGCCTCTGCATCCGGCTGAACGCTCTCCTCCGCCGCAGCTTCCTGTACCTTATCATCTATATAATGTATATCATTGCCAATGCTGCCGGCATTCTCCCCGTTCTTGCTGATGTCCTCAGCGCCACTGCCCTGGTGGATTATATCGTTATTTATGTTGTCAGCATTTATGCTGCCAGCACCTTCTGTACCGAATTTATCCATAACAAGCCTCCTCTTCTCCATCCCGTATTTTATTCATGCTTCACTTAAACGGGTTATATAATTTTATATTTTATCATTTCTTTATATATTAATTTTAAAAAAGTATTTTTAAAAAAGTATGTCTAAACTGTTAACAATGCTTTTTCAGAACACAGCTCATTAATATCTTAGGCCGGTGCTATTTGCCCTCCGCGGCATTAAGCGTAAATATAAAGCTTGTGCCCTTGCTTATTTCACTTTCAACCCGTATCTGCTGATTATGCTCGTTAAGTATATTTTTAACTATTGCAAGCCCAAGACCTGTGCCGCTTTTGTCCTTTCCTCTGGACTTGTCCGATTTATAAAATCTGTCCCAAATCATTCCTATTTCACTGCTGTCTATTCCTATGCCGTTGTCAGCGATCACAATGAAGGCCTTCCCTTTTTGCCAATAAGTGCTTATATTTATTTTACCCTCTTTACCGGTGAATTTAATAGCATTGTGTACAAGATTTATTACTACCCTTTCTATGGCATCAGCATCGGCGTTTACATACATATCCTCCTCTTCAAAGCTTGCCTCTACTAAAATTCTCTTTTGCTCTATTATAGCCTCGAGCTTTATTATGCATCTTCTTATAAGCTCATTAAGATTGAAATCGCTTAAATTCAAAACAACCTCCCCGGATTCCATTTTTGCCAAATCCAGCAAGTCATTTACCAGTCTGTTCAGCCTGCTTATCTCATCCCTGACTATTTTCAAATAATCCGGCTGTCTGTCGGGCGGAATTACTCCGTCTAAAATGCCCTCAATAAAGCCTCTTATCGATGTCATAGGTGTTCTGAGCTCATGGGACACGTTTGCGATAAACCCTCTTCGCATTTCTTCAAGGTTCTCTAAGGCTACCGCCATTTGATTAAAGCTCTGCGCAAGCTCTCCTATTTCATCCTGGGATTTTATATCGAGCCTTTTTTGAAACTCACCTCCGGCAATGAGCCTTGCGGCATTTTTAATCTGCTTCAGAGGCCTGGATATCCTAAGTGAAAAAACATATACAAGAATTACGGAGACAGCTATGGCCGCCAGCACTGAAAGTCCGAAAAACCTCAGAACCGTAGTTCTTACCCTCTGAACCTCAGGGATCGGCGTACTGAAATAAACAGCTCCCCCTACTTTTTCCACATTGTCCTCTCCTATATATTTAAAGGGCTTTTGTATGGTCAGCCATGGGACCTGCGTATCTTTAAATAATCCGTACAGGTCTCCCCTCTCCTCTACAAAGCTTTTATTTCCGTTCATAACCTCTTTATATTGCCTCTCGTCGGGAAGTCTGCCGTAAATCAGTTTATTTTTAATACTGGCCGCAAATTCGGTGTTTTTAAACGGGCCGAACTCTATAAAGCCTATAGTACCCTCATAATTAACTATCCATATTATTGAATTTGTATTTGCGCTTAACGTTTCAAGCGTTTGCTCAAAGCCAAGCTTAATGAGAGCGTTATTCTGATTTTCAAGATATATTTTCAAAAATTGATTGGAAAATTCACCGCTTTGCTCCAGCAGCTCAATCTTTTCATCCAGAACAAAGTCACTTAAAAAATAATAAAGCATAACCCCTGTAATAGAAAAACCTATAAAAAGTATAAGTATGAATATCGATATAAGCCTTCCGAATATTGTCTTAAACATGGTTACACAACCTCATTTCACCTCGAACTTGTATCCCACGCCCCACACAGTCTTCAACTGCCATTTCTGCTGATCCGTTTCTATTTTCTCTCTGAGCCTTTTTACATGTACGTCTACCGTTCTTGAATCTCCGTAAAAATCAAAATCCCATACATGCTCTAAAAGCTGCTCTCTGGTAAATACCTTGTTTGGATTTGAGGCAAGGAAAAATAAAAGCTCCAGCTCCTTAGGAGGCAGCTCAACGTTTTTTCCAGCAACCTTTACTGTATAATTTGATTTGTTGACAACAAGGTTGGGATATACTATTTCCTGCATATCCATATCCTTATGCTCATATCTTCTTAAAACAGCCTTAACCCTCGCCACCAGCTCCTTAGGATCAAAAGGCTTTACCATATAGTCGTCCGCACCCAGCTCCAGCCCCAGAACCTTGTCAAAGGTTTCTCCCTTTGCAGTCAGCATTATTATAGGTATGCTGCTTATTTTTCTTATTTCTCTGCAAACCTGCCATCCGTCTATTCCCGGAAGCATTATATCCAGAATTACTATATCAGGAGTATATTCCTTAAAAACCTCCAACGCTTTGAGCCCGTTATATGCCGATACAACCCCATACCCTTCCTTTTCAAGGTACAGGCGTATAAGCTCGCAAATATTTACATCATCGTCAATTACCAGTGCCTTGTGCTTGGTGTTCATATAAAAACCACCTCTTCACTCATAGTGTGAAACTGTATCATCAATTATAACACTTATAAATTATTACAACAATTCTATAAATGTAAACAAATTTTAAACAAAGAAGCTGCCAGACTCTACGCCTGACAGCCCCTCACCTTTGTCAATTAACCATTTCATTCCTCAATGTAATGCTGTTCAATACAAAATTACTCAGCTTTATTTCATCCTGTATTTTCTTCTGATCCGATTTTATTTCATTAATTCCTTCAAGTATCTGCTTTTGACCGTCCATTAATATCTTAAGCATATCTCGTATCTCATTGAGAGCTTCATCGGCCTTCCCACTCATTTTATCCCTCCTAAGCTATAAAACAATTCAGTGCCGCGCATTTCAGCCTTACTGTAAAGTAAGCTCTTACTGCAAAGTAAGCTCTTACTGCAAGGCAAACACTTACTTTACAGTAAGCCGGCACCGGGTCAAGTCTTTTCACTCTATTCTATCATATTTTACTTTTTTTTCACTACAATTATTAAAAATAATTTTATATTTTCATATATTTTGGCCTTAAGAATCTATGGCACTCCTCAGAGCCTCTACAAAATTCCCCACATTTCTCACTGCCTCCCGGGGACTTACGCTGTCCTCTATCTTCTTTACTATGGCACTTCCCACAATCAGACCGTCACAGTATCCCTTAAGAGCCCGCACCTGCTCATGGGTCGATATTCCAAAGCCTATGGCCTTCGGTATTTCAGATGCCTTATTTATATATTCAAAAAACTCTTCAAAGTCTGTTTTAAACTCGCTTCTTACTCCGGTAACTCCCAGAGAAGAAACACAGTATAAAAACCCCTTTGCCTTTCTGGCTATTTTATCCACCCTTTCTTTGGACGTGGGAGCCACCAGAGTAATAATGCTTATGTCAAAGCTCTCTGCAATGGCGTCTATTTCCCCCTGCTCCTCATAAGGCAAATCAGGTATAATAACACCGTCAACTCCCGACTCTCTGCAGTCCGAAAAAAATTTCTCCGGGCCGTACTGAAGTATACAATTGAAGTAAAGCAAATAGACGAGGGGCACAGAGACTCTCTCTCTTATTTTGCGTGCAGTATCCATGATATCCTTTATTCTTATGTTGTTTTTTAGCGCACGGCAGTTTGCTTTTTGAATTACAGGTCCCTCGGCAATTGGGTCGGAGTATGGAACCCCAAGCTCTACTATATCGGCCCCCCTTCTTTCCATTTCCTCCACCAGCTCTGCAGTTGTGCAAAGCTCAGGATCTCCGGCCGTGATAAAGGTTATCAATGCTTTTTTATTTTTGCTTTTCAGTTCTTTGAACTTTTCTTCTATCCTATTCATATAAAACCTCCAAAATGACATCAATTAGCCTTCAGATTCAATATCCTCTCCCAGGTATCTCGCAATGGAGTACACATCCTTGTCTCCCCTCCCCGACAGGTTTATAACTATTATTTTGTCCCCGGCAATGTGAGGAGCAATTTTAATGGCATGTGCCACGGCATGTGAGCTCTCAATTGCAGGAATTATTCCCTCAACCCGGGTTAAATATTTAAAGGCCTGCACAGCCTCTTCATCCGTTACGGGAACATAGCCTGCCCGCCCTGTCTGGTAAAGATAAGCATGCTCAGGGCCTATTCCGGGATAGTCAAGGCCTGCGGAAATGGAGTACACCGGATTAATCTGCCCGTCACTGTCCTGAAGAAAGTATGATTTCATTCCGTGAAGCACTCCTACGCTTCCTTTAGTAATGGTTGCGGCATTTCTCGGAGTGTCGGCCCCCTCTCCCGCAGCCTCCGCACCTATCAATTGCACATTCTCATTCTGTATGAACGGGTAAAACAGACCCATTGCATTGCTGCCTCCCCCGACGCATGCAAGCAGAATATCAGGATACCGGCCTTCCCTTTCCATCATCTGCTCCTTAACCTCATCACCTATTATGCTCTGAAAATCCCGGACTATTGTAGGATAGGGATGCGGTCCCATAACAGAGCCGAGAACATAGAAGGTACTGTCTACCGTTGAAGCCCACTCTCTCATTGCCTCGCTGCAGGCATCCTTCAAGGTAGCTGTTCCCGACAGCACAGGCCTGACCTCTGCGCCTAAAAGCCTCATCCTGAAAACATTCAGCGCCTGTCTCTCCATGTCCTCCTTTCCCATGAATACCTCACACTCAAGGTCAAATAGTGCCGCGGCAGTCGCTGTAGCTACGCCGTGCTGCCCTGCCCCCGTTTCGGCTATTATCCTCTTCTTGCCCATCTTTTTTGCCAGAAGCGCCTGTCCCAGCACATTGTTTATTTTATGTGATCCGGTGTGGTTTAAGTCCTCCCTTTTCAAGTAAATTTTAGCCCCACCTAAGTCTCTGGTCATTTTTTCGGCAAAATAAAGAAGAGACGGCCTGCCTGCATATTCCTTAAAGTAGAAGTCCAGCTCTTTTTTAAAGTCAGGATCATTGCTGTATTTTTCATATTTCTCTTCCAGCTCAATTAAAGCATTCATCAGGGTTTCAGGCACATATTGCCCTCCAAATTCTCCAAACCTGCCCTTTCTGTTCAATTCCATACCTGTTACCTCCAAAATCTATAATTATTTCAGTATCAATCTAACTAATAGCTGCTGCTTCTTACCGAATAGATAAATCTTTTTATTTTATCCTCATCCTTGCGGCCATCAGTCTCCACCCCGCTGCTTACATCCACAGCAAAGGGCCTTGTGACGGATATGGCATTTTGCACATTGCATTCCGTCAATCCACCGGCAAGAATTATATCACCATATTTCTCAGCCTCGGCAGCCAGCCCCCAATCAAAAGTCTTCCCTGCACCTCCGTAGCTTCCGTCTGTAAATGAATCCAGCACAAAGGCATCCGCGTCATAGAGAGGCATTTGATTTAAGCAGTCAGGCCCTTTCACTCTTATAGCCTTCCATACCGCTATATTTCTATCCGCACAGCCGGAGCATTTAAGCTTTTGCCTCAGCTCCTTAAAATATACAGGCGGCTCATCCCCGTGAATCTGAATAACATCAAGACCGCATTGTATGGCGGCACCGGACACCTCCTCCGTGCTCTGATTTACAAAAATACCCGCTCTCTTTATTTTATTGTCAAGCATCAGAGACAATGTGCGGGCGCGGCTTATATCAACCTGCCTTCTGCCGGGGGCGAAAACAAAGCCCGCATAGTCGGGAAGATGCCTGTTGGCATATTCAATGTCCTGCTCTCTCTTAAGACCGCATATTTTTATCCTTGTCATACTCATACCACTCTTAATTCATTTATTTTTTCACTTATGGAATCCGCTCTCATGAATGTCTCGCCTATCAACACCGCATCGACCCCAAGCTCTTTTAAATATCTCATATCCTCTCTTGTCCTGATGCCGCTTTCACTTACAACAGCCCGGTCATGGGGGATATGATTCATAAGGCTTTCGGTGGTTTTCAAGTCCACTTCAAAGGTCTTCAGGTTCCTATTGTTAATTCCTATTATAGATGCGCCCGACTCAATAGCCCTTTCAAGCTCCTCCCTGTCATGAACCTCGACAAGGCACTGTATACCAAGAATTCCCGCCACCACCTGAAACTTCTTAAGCCGGTCGTCATCTAAAACAGCGGCAATAAGAAGAATTGCATCGGCACCAAGACACCGCGCCTGATATACCTGCCACAGGTCTATTATAAAATCCTTTCTCAGAAGAGGCGCCGGGAGCGTCTGCCTTATTCTTACAAGATAGTCGTCATCCCCCATAAAGAAGTTTTTTTCGGTAAGCACCGATATGGCCTGAACACCGGCTGAGCAATACTCCCTGGCGATTTCAACCGGCTCAAAGCTCTCCTTTATAATTCCCTTTGAAGGTGAGGCCTTTTTCACCTCCGCAATTATGGATATTTGCCCTTCCTTTTTAATAGCTCCGAAAAAATCACGGACAGCATGCAGTCCCGGCCTTTTCAGTCTTTGCTTCCAGCCCTCCATTGTCACCTGCTTCATCTCGGCTTCAAGCTGAAGCTTCTTATTGGCAATAATTTTGTCTAAAATCATCTTAACACTCTCCCAGTCACACTTTTGCATCTGCAGGTTCATTTTTTAAAACCATCTCCGCTGTGAGTCTTTTTAACTCCTCCAGCTTATCCATTGCTCCTCCTGAATCAATGATCTGTTTTGAAAGCTCTATTCCCTCCTCAAGCGTTTTCGCAGCCTTCCCCACATACAAGGCAGCAGAGGCATTGAGCAGTACTATATCTCTCTTAGGTCCTCTGTCCCCTTTAAAAACCGATCTGATGATGCCGGCATTTACCTGTGCGTTTCCGCCCAGAATTTCCTCCCTGGAGGATACGGGAAGTCCAAAGCTTTCGGGGCTTATGCTATAGCTTACCACAGTTCCATCTTTCAGCTCTGAAATCCTTGTCCCGGCTGTTACGCTTATTTCATCCAGACCGTCATTTCCATGTATAACCATCGCCCTCTCAACACCCAGATTCATAAGAACATTGGCAATAGGCTCCGTAAGTCTTGAATCAAATACTCCCAGCACTTGTCCTTTTGCATTTGCGGGATTAGTCAGAGGGCCCAGTATATTGAATATAGTCCTTATTCCAAGCTCTCTTCTCGGACCTGCTGCATGCTTCATGGACTTATGAAAGGAGGGCGCGAACATAAAGCCTATTCCCGCTCTTTCTACACATTCCGCGACCTGATGCGCAGTTAAAGAAATATTCACCCCTAAGGCCTCCAATACATCGGCGCTGCCGCTCATGCTTGAAACAGACCTGTTTCCATGCTTTGCAACAGGCACGCCTCCTGCAGCGGCAACAAAAGCAGCCGCGGTAGAAATATTAAATGTATTGGAGCCGTCTCCTCCGGTTCCACAGGTATCTATAAAATAATTCTTGCCGGGAGCAATCCTTTCGGCTTTATCCCTCATCACCCTGGCACAGCCTGTAATTTCCTCAATCGTCTCGCCCTTTATTCTAAGTGCCGTTATAAATCCCCCTATTTGTGCCTGGGTGGCATTCCCTTCCATGATGCTGCTCATTGCGTCCATGGCCTCCTGCTCGGAAAGATTTTTACTTTCAACCAGCTTTTGAATAGCACTCTTTAACATAAATAACTCCCCTCTCATTATTCCACTCTTTAAAGCCTACCGGATATTTCCCGCCTCCTCAAGGGCCCTGAGCATTGTCCCCGCGTTATTAAGCGTCTCGTCATATTTCCCAGAGGGATCGGAATCGGAGGATATCTCCGCTCCGGCCTGTACATATGCCTTTTTATCCTTGAACACTATTGTGCTTATATTGGCGCAACTGTCAAGGTTGCCGTTAAAGCTAAAATAGCCTATAACCCCTCCATACGGCCCTCTCTTAACATCCTCAAGCTCATCTATTATTTTTTTGATCTCTCCCCTTTTTCCCGCACCGGTCACAGAGCAGGTCTCAACATCCCCGTTCTCAACCCTTACCAGCATTTCAGGAGAGGAGCCCGCAAGCCTGTAGTCCTTAAATTTAAGGTAATACATATAGGGAGATGGGTTAATGCTTCTTAAAACCCTATAAACATCCAGAGGCTCCCTCCCTGTCCCGGTGCACAGCCTCTGTGAGATAACAGCCCGGGAGATATCACCGTTTATGATGTATTGCCTTGCTTTCATAACATTTTGGCAGAACCTCTCCCTTGTAGTATTTGAGGAGTACTCAAAGGGAGTGGAAACGGCGCCGAAATCCGGTCTGAAGCTGTCTGTAATTTTCCATCTTGTCGTAAGTATTTCCTTATAAATAGCCTTAATTTTATCTATCGAGCTATTGTAGCCCCTCTCAATGTTTCCATTGACATGGATATTCACAACAATATGGATTTTTTGTTTTAAGTGATCAAAAACCAGCACCTCATCGGTAAACATGAAATGGGTGTCGGGAAGCTCAAGATCATCCTGAGGCTGATTTAGCAGATTTTCATAATGCCTTATGAGATCATACCCAAAAAAGCCTGCCGCCCCCCCAGTGAATCTGGGAAGCCGCGGGATGTCAGCCCCCTTATAAGAAGACATCAATTCCTTGATTATTTTTATAGGATTTCCTGATCTTTGGGTAATATTTCCCTGTCTGTCCTCTATAACAGTCATACCCCGGGAGCTTTTAACAATAAGAAAAGGATTTCTTCCTATAAAAGAATACCTTGCCCATTTCTCTCCCCCCTCCACACTTTCAAGCAGAAAACAGAAGCTGCTGTCTTCAAATCTTTTGAACAGGCTTATGGGAGTTTCC
This sequence comes from Bacillota bacterium, assembly GCA_023390115.1. Lineage (GTDB taxonomy): Bacteria > Bacillota > Clostridia > Acetivibrionales > DSM-27016 > Anaerobacterium. Next base: position 22,352 of record JAEWDM010000041.1, on the reverse strand, counting down.
ATATCTGCGTATACTTCCATTGTTACAGGAATAATATTGTACTTTTCAGCCAGAATCTTTACATTCTCCAAATCGGGATAAAACATTCCAAGAGCCTCCTTTCTATTGATCTACCCAAGGAAAGAAGACATGAGAATTGCCCCGGAAAAACGGACATGCAACCTTGTGCAAGCAGCAAGGTTAAAAGGGCACAAAGAGAATTTAAGCTATTGCAGAATTAAAAAAACCAGGTCAAAAGAACCCGGCGTGTAAACAGCCTCGACTCTTCTCATCTCTTCAAAACCGAATCCTCGGCAAAGAAAATGCAGCTAAAAGCATTTCCTATCTCTCTTCTAATCTAAACAGACCACATTATTTAAAAAAATTATAGCATTTACAAATCAATAATGCAATACCTTATTTTTAACACTCCCGGCAGATATTTTATCTTAGATAGCAGCTTAAAGCACTTGGGAATAAATTATAATTATTACAAAAACATGTGGCAATATAGCGTAAAATGATGTATACTTTAATCTAAGGAGTGATGATTATGAGAATTATTCAAAAATGCTCTTACGCTTGTGCCAATAATCTAACCTTGGCATTAAACGAAAACCATCAAAAAAGATCGGTATATTATTATGGCTTTCAAATTGTTCTTGGCTCTGTTTTTAAGATTATTATTCTTGTAGCGGCAGGCCTTCTTCTCGGTATACTTTCCCCGCTTATACTTATATCCCTGTGCTTCGCAGCACTTAGAGTGCTGGCCGGAGGATATCATATGGACAGCTACGGAAAATGCATTGTCGTTTCCATGGTGCTGTTTGTTCTTGCAGGCCTGCTGGCAGGTTACACATATATGTACTGGAGCCAGCTTCATATAGCTGTCCTCGCAGGAGCGACATTTATTGCAGGCCTTTTCACAATACGCAAATACGCTCCCAGAGATACCCCCAACAAGCCTATAACAGATGCTGCAGAAAAAAAGAAGTTTAAAACCCTGTCTTTTATATATCTGTTTGTATGGCTGCCGGTAACATTGGCTCTCATCTATTTTAATCTGAATATGTATGCTATTTCGTTGTGCCTCGGTGTTCTGTTGGAGCTGTTTTCCGTATCAGACCTTGGTCATAGATTTTTTGACATTATAAAAAACCGGATTTCCTATAAAAGGAAATAATATGGCAATATAGCATGTAATTACAGCATTAATTTTTCTCCTCCCTTAAATATGTAAAATAGTCTGCATTCTTACGTATGATTGTAAAATTATGGTGCAGTTTTATTGACATTAATAATCGTTAAGTGTATAATATGGGTACAAAATGTACCCATAAATATTTTAAATCCTTTAATGAATGTTAATGGGAAAAGTGGCAAGTGCTTTGGGTAATAGAAATTAATTTCTGTCACACAGGGCATCAGGGAGGAGGGTAAACCGTTGACAGATGAAAAAAAGAAGCTAAAAATAGATAATTTACAAACACTGCTAAATAGTCTGGCTATACCTGAAAATTTGCAAAGTGAAAACATATTAAATATCAGCAGGGAGTTAGATATTTTAATAGCAGAATACTATTTGAATCCAACTCAAACGCAGCAAAAGACAATTTATATTATTTAATTTGTTTTTACAGGGTATTAATCAGTTATATATTTTATGAAGTCAAAAGCAAAAGCTTATAGTTAACCTGCATAACAGCATTCCCTTTGTTTATTTCACCATGCGACAAGCAACAGGGGTCCGCAGATTGTCTGTTAAAGGCTCTCAAAGGGCATCCTGCTTCCGCTTGCACGGTAGATGTATTTTTTATTCTCACCAATCTTAAAGCCATGGGAGCATATCCATGCCAGACGGCAAAGCAGCCGCATTCTTTATTGTCTTAATTTTTAAAACTTAACAAAGGCGTTAACTTGCTTTAACATAAAAATGATATCATAAGGCATATTATAATTAATTATTATTTGAATGGGGAAATATTCATGCCGTCTACCTATGCCCATTACACATTTGGGGAAAGAATATTGCCAGGACTGCCGCATAGCATTCAAAATATTGTAGCAGAGCACGAGACAGCATATCATATAGGGCTGCACGGCCCCGATATACTATTCTATTATCACCCCCTTATAAAAAACCCGGTTAACAGAGCAGGCCACCGCATACATAAAGAACCCGCTTCATTCTTTCTGGGACATGCAGCAAAGGCAATCCGTGAATCAGAGGATGAAAAGGCCCTCGCCTATATATTGGGATTTATATGCCATTTTGTACTCGACAGCCGATGTCATCCTTATATTGAGGAAGTAATTAAAGCTACTACCCTATCGCACAGTAAAATCGAAACTGAATTTGACCGCAGCCTGATGCTGAAGGCAGGCTTAGATCCTCTTAAGTATAATCCCGGAGCACATATCGTGCCTGATCGGAGTCTGGCAGCGCATATTGAAAAGCTGTATATCAATATTACCCGCGAACAAATTTATAAAAGCATTGTTTTCATGAGACATTACACAGCACTGCTTGCATGTCCCCAAAATATTGTGCGCTGCGTTATTAAAGGTCTCATGAAAATTACGGGAAATCACAGCTCCATAGGCGAAATGATAATGGATAAGACACCGGATTTAAGATGCAGCAATACCAACCACAAGCTTTACGCGCTTTATAATGAGTCGGTTTCATTGGCAGTAGAGCTTGTCTCCGAATACTACTGCGGCATGGAAAAAAACTCGGAGCTTAATGAATACTTTTCCCATAATTTTGGATGAGGTGAAATGATGAGCAAGCTGACCAGACTGGAAAAATACTGGATATTATACGATGTTGGAAATTCGGCCTTTATAATGATGGTATCTACCATTCTTCCTATTTATTTTAAGAACATAGCAAGTGAGGCGGGAGTACCTCTTTGGAACTCGACAGCATACTGGGGATATGCTTCTTCTATAGCTACGGTGATTGTTGCCCTGCTAGGGCCCGTGTTAGGTGCGGCGGCAGACACAAACGGCTACAAAAAGCCTCTTTTCACTGCCTTTTTAATACTTGGCGCAGCAGGATGCGCCGCACTTTCATTACCCTACTCCTGGATGGGCTTCCTTGTCGTTTTTGTTATTGCAAAGGCGGGCTACTCAACAAGCCTTGTTTTCTATGATTCCATGCTTACAGATATCACTACCGACAAAAGAATGGACAATGTATCCTCTCATGGATATGCATGGGGATATATAGGGAGCTGCATACCTTTTACCGCCGGACTTATGCTCATTCTATTTTCCGGACGGCTTGGCATCGGCGCCGCTGCCGCCACAAGCTCCGCGCTTATTATTACGGCAGTATGGTGGGTGGCGGCATCTGTTCCCCTTATTAAAAATTACAAGCAGGCCTATTTTGTTGAAAAGCTCGGCAATCCCTTAACAGATGGTTTAAAGCGCATAGCTTCATCTCTTGGAAGCATACGCCGGAATAAAAAAATTTTTCTGTTCCTTCTGGCATTTTTCTTCTATATAGATGGAGTTTATACGATTATAAGTATGGCAACCTCATACGGAAAAGACGTTGGAATAAGTGACAACAATTTGCTTCTGGCACTGCTTTTGACACAGGTTGTAGCCTTCCCCTGCTCCATCCTCTTCGGAAGACTTTCTAAAAGGCTCCCCACAGAATGGCTGATTGGCATATGCATCATAGGCTACTTTCTAATATCAATTTTTGCACTTCAGCTTGATAAGGCATGGGAATTCTGGTTTCTGGCAGTGTGCGTGGCAGTTTTCCAGGGAGCAATTCAAGCGCTGTCGCGTTCATATTTTGCCAAAATTATTCCCAAGGAAAAATCCAATGAATATTTCGGATTTTTTGATATATTTGGCAAAGGTGCGGCCTTTATGGGAACTACTCTTATGGGGGTGTCCACACAAATAAGCGGAAGCTCCAAAGCCGGTGTCGCTGTTATAGCCCTCATGTTCTTAACAGGAGCCATAATTTTCGGCATAGCAGTGAAGGAGGAAGCGCAACCGCTTAAGCGCAGGCCAACACCCCATATGTAGCAGTTCCCGGTACTATCGCCTTCCCGCCTTCCATGCAGGCAGCCCGGCCATCATATTTCCGGCTGCCGCACCGGCGGCAAGCTTATCGAGGCCTTGCGTTCTTATGATGAAGCCAGTCAAGGAATCCAGCTTTTCCTCATATGACTGCATGGTTCCGTCAGGCCGCGCACAATGTATGCAGTAATCTTTTGAGGTATCGCCCATGGCAAATTCCTTGGGCTCATTCATGGGCATTCCGCAAGCAACGCAGGTTTTCGCCTGAAAATTCTTCATCGGCTTTTTTTCCATTTGTATACACCCTTTCTTTTTATCCTGTTTTGTTATTCATGTAACTGTGGACTGAAGCCTTTTAAGGAAATCAAATTCATGTAATGCTCAAGCAGCTCACTCCCGTACCGTCCCAACACAGATTGTCCGGGAGCAAAAATATCATCGTTTGCTAAATAATAGTGAATCAGCCCTATCCATGTGTTAAAAAGCATATGAACAGGATGGACATAAATAGTTCCCTCCTTCATCTCTCTCTCCGCCGCCTGACTTATATGAAAAGATATGGAGGACTGAATCGCTATGAATACATTTCTGGCACTCTCGGGAAGCAGCCGTATTTCAATCACCAACCTTCCGTAAAAGGCCTCAAATTCCTCCAGACCCTTAAGATGCGCCTCCAGCACCTCCCGCAGGCTTTTGCTGCGGGAGGCAAGCTCATGAAGTCTAAAGCACACCCTGGTTCCGAATTCTTCAATAACCGCCCCAAGCAGCTCCTCCTGTGTGGAAAAGTGCGCAAATACAGTTCCATGAGCTACACCCGCAGCCTTGGCAATATCTGATGTTCTCACAGCAGTCAGCCCGTACAGAGCAAACTGCTCAAGCGCAGCTTCAATTATATGCTTCCTTGTTTGCTCCTTATTTATCTGTCGTTGTGTTTTGCGTTGCGGCATTATCATTCATTGACTCCCAACTCATTGACTCTATACTCATAATAATTCATTTGAATACTTTTGTCAAGTGCCTCTATATAAATACTACCCATTGTTATAACAAAATAACGAACCCTAATTTTAGGATTCGTTATTTTGTGTAAGCATATAACAGTAAATAATTACACCATACTTTATATTATATTTTCGAGCTTCCTATGCCGCGGGCTTTAAGCCCACGGGCTTAACCGCAGCGGCTGCCTTTTCCGCCTGCCCGATATAGTCTGGCTGCCGGGGAGCAATGGTATCTGACTCCCTTACAGCATCTACAAGCACATCCCTCACAGGAATATATGTATTCTTTACATTTCTTGCCTCTGAAAAATCATACTTATCTCCCCCTGTAAGCATGAAATCATTTATAACCACTGTATAATAGGCATCGTCCTCTATGGCGGAACCATCCTCAAGTGTTATGCTTACAATGCTGTTTCCCTGCTCCCTCTCCGGATCATATATTACTCTGAGCCCTGAAAATTGTCCGTCCGTAATTGCCTGGTTATTTATACCATGGTCAATTGCCTTCTTTAAGGCTGCTCCGGGAAGCTCCATAGTTACAAGATAATTATCAAACGGCATAATCTCGTATAGGTCACCCATTGTTATGTCTCCCGCAGCCATAGACCTTCTTAGCCCCCCTCCGTTTTGAATAGCAACCTGCACCCCTGTTTTTGCTCTCATAACATCGCACGCCCATTTTCCCAAAAGGGTGACGGTGCCCTTTGTGCTTCTGTCGTGAGTAAATTCGGCAGCGGCAGTACCAAGCTTTTCGTCCAGAATAGGAGCCAGCTCATTGCTGTATTTCTGGTATATCGAAGCGGCATAGGCATCGGGAACTATATCCTTTTTTGTCTTGTAAAGCTCATTTAAAGAGGGGGCAACCTCCTTAACCTTCCCATCCGGGCCAAGGACAACAGACAGCTTTGCCAGTACACGTCCGTTATAATATGCCTGAACAACCGGCACACCGTTAACCCTTCCGGACACCGCCATATGGCTGTGAGCCGAAATGACTCCGTCAAGGCCGACGACCTTTTTGCACAGCTCTGCCGCATTTCCGGTGATTTCTCCCGTTTGGGCATCCTGCTCAGAATCGAGATGGGTGAGGGCAATAATTACATCCGGCTTACCCTCAGGTGCCTTTCCCTGCTTTAAGTAGTCTATCCATTCCTGAGCCGATACCACAGGATCTTTAAATTCAATTTCCGATACATATTCGGCTTTAGTCAGTGAAGGAGTATCGGGATGGGCCAGACCTATAAATGCAACCTTTATCCCGCCTCTATCCGTAACCATATATGGCCTTGCCCATTTCACAGGTTGTCCGCCTGTGCTGTCATATATATTGCAAGCGAGAAAGGAAAAGCTTCCGTCCCTTGCCCATTGCTCAATTTTGCCGGCACCCCAGTCAAACTCATGATTTCCGACAGACGAAGCAAATACGTTCATAGCCTTCATCATTTCCGATACAGGTGCCCCATAGGTGAGGTTTGAAATAGCTGTGCCCTGATAATTATCTCCCCCCGACACAATAATTGTATTGGGATTTTCAGACACAGTCTTCTTTACGGCAGCTACCAGCTTAGCCATTCCTAAGTTTTTTCCCGTCTCACTCACATCCTCCGCCACATTTCCGTGAAAATCGTTGAAGGATATTATGTCCACCGACTTAGCGGCTTCGTCTTTAAAAGAGTTGTCTCCGGGAATTTTAATTTTTTGCTCAGGGTAAATTAAATGAGGATTTTTAAGATTGTTGTATTTGCTTAGCTCCTTCCAATCCACATCATATTTTTGTGCGATTTTCCATAGCACATCTCCTGATTTAACCACATAAATTTCTTCTGCCGATGCCGCACTTGATATAACTACTGAAAACGCAAGCATCAATGTCAATACAATACAGAGCTTTTTAATTTTTTTCATAATAACCTACCTCCATTTCATTCCTTGCAGAAATGCTAATTTAATAAATTCTGCTGTCTTTCAACGCAACTCATCTGTATTGTAACAAATTTGGAAATAAGAATAACAAACTTAATTAAACCTTTACATATATTTAACCACGTTTCATAAACAAATGCCTCAAAAGACATATAGCCCTAAAAAGGCTATACGATAATGATAATTATACGGTGACAATAAAAAGCACGGGCTGCGCTTCAAACCAAGTGCAGCCCGTGCTTTTTATAATGTAATTGTTTTGGCCTTCAAGCCCTCAATACTGTTTAATTCATTTTCCAGTTCCCTAATTTCGTCATCATCGCCGCATAACTGTAAAATTACCAGCCCATCTTCCGAACAGACATCCCCGGCCTCATGAAGTCCCAGCCTCATTTTTATTTTGCAGCCATGCTTAGTCAAAACTTCCTGCATTTCCATGGCCTTTTTAGACCTATGATTTACAAGCACCGCCATCACGTTATAACAAGACATAGAAATCCCCCTTATAAATTTTATTTATAATTAAAGGAGCTGCCGAAAAAGCAAGCATTAAATACGGCAGCCTTTAATTTTAGATGTCCTTATACTGCTGCTGCAGGAGGAGTATACACTCTCTGAGCCATTTCTCCGTCCAGCATGAGTATTCCCCTTCCGTCATTTCCCACCAACTGGACTTTTTTAAGGTTTGCGTCAGCACTTGCTTCTTCCTCTGTCTGCTCATTTACAAACCACTGCAGGAATTGATTTGTCTTATGATCCTTTTCCTCAATCGCCACATCAACTATATTATAAATGGATCTGGTCACAAGCTGTTCGTGCTCAAGGGTAAGCTTAAGAGCCTGCTCAATGGACCCGAAATCAAAGTCGGGAGCATCAATTGCACCTAATTGTACTCTTCCTCCGACCCTGTTTATATAATCAAAAAACATCATAGCGTGATCTCTTTCCTCCTGTGCCTGAATCCGGAACCAGTTCGCAAAGCCTTCAAGATTAATTGAAGCGAAATAGGCGCCTATAGATAAATAAAGATATGCGGAGTAAAACTCCTTTCTCACCTGATCATTGAGCTCTTTTTGCATTTTTTCGGTAATCATGTTTAAAACTCCTTTCATAAGCATTATATTTTTAATATCAACAAATTTATATATTAAATATACCCCAAAAAAATGCTGTTAACAAGAATTGTTGGATTAAAAATAGTTTTTCACCAAATTTATCTTTTAACATATATTGCTAATATATTATCTATTATAGATAATATATTAGCTATTATAAATAATATAGGTATAAAATAAGGCTTTAAGCATGGAATTTTAGCTTTAAAGCCTTTTTAAACATAATTGCTAATAATAAAAGGAGCTGAGTAAATTATGTGCGGAATAGCGGGTTGGATTGATTATAATGAGGATTTGTCCCGGCAGCATAATATAATGAACGCCATGAACGAGAAATTAATTGCACGGGGGCCGGACGCGGGGGGCTTCTGGTTTTCGGAGCATACGGCGCTTGCGCACAGACGTCTGGCTGTGGTTGACCCCGTAGGAGGAAGTCAGCCCATGGTAAAGCAGTATGCGGATAAGACATGGGTTATTACTTATAACGGAGAGCTTTATAATACATATGATTTACGCTGCGAGCTTGAATGCAGGGGACATAGCTTTACCAGCAATTCGGACACGGAGGTGCTTCTTGTCTCGTATATTGAATGGGGAGCGGAATGTGTGAACCACCTTAACGGAATTTACGCCTTCGGGGTATGGGATGACAGCAAAAGCCGCCTTTTTCTGGCTCGTGACAGGTTTGGCGTGAAGCCTCTGTTCTATGCTGTCAGGGGAAGCTCTCTTATATTTGCGTCGGAGTTAAAAGCTCTTCTTGCACATCCTTTGATTAAGCCCGAGATAGACAGTGAGGGCCTTGCCGAAATTTTTGCACTGGGGCCGTCGAGGACGCCCGGGCATGGGGTGTTCAAAAACATATTTGAGATAAAACCCGCACATTACGCGCTTTTTAGTCATAATGGCTTTTTCGCTGACAGGTATTGGTCACTTGAAAGCAGGCCTCATACCGATACCGAGGAAAACACAATAGAAAAGGTCAGGTTTCTTGTAAAGGATACCATAGAAAGACAGCTTGTATCCGATGTTCCCATATGCACATTTTTATCGGGCGGACTTGATTCAAGTGCTATTACTGCTCTTGCAGCCGGGTATTTCAAAAGATCGGGACAGGGGCGGCTTAATACATACTCTATAGATTATACCGATAATGAGCTGTACTTCAAGCCCAGCAGCTTTCAGCCAAATTCGGATGCCCCATGGGTAAAGCGTATGTCAGAGGAGTTCGGAACGCAGCACCACTACATAACTATTGACACCCCCCAGCTCGTGCAGGCTCTTGTCGATTCGGTAAAGGCACGTGATCTTCCCGGGATGGCGGATATAGATTCTTCACTATGGCTGTTCTGCAGAGAGATTAAAAAGGGTGCAACCGTGGGATTATCCGGCGAGTGCGCCGACGAAGTGTTCGGAGGATATCCATGGTTTCACAGGGAGGATGCCTTAAGTGCCGATACCTTTCCCTGGTCCCGCTCTATTGATGAGCGCACCAAATTTTATTCGGAGGCTTTAAAGGATACTATAAAGGCGGAGCAATACATACAACGGAGATACTCCGAAACAATTTCAGAGGTTCCCCGGCTTCCTGGAGAGGAGTCTCTGGAGGCCAGAAGGCGGGAGATATTCTATCTTAATATTACGTGGTTCATGTCCACCCTTTTAGATGGCAGCGTTACAAAAGTAAACTCCCGTCATAATTTAAAATCTATAAATATTTCATCATCCGTGACCCTTACTTTTTCAATAACCGCCTTAGCGACAGTTTTCTTCTGCTCCAAGTCATAGGAACTCCAATTATCTATATATTCTTGTAAGTCAGTAATACTAACCTTATTCATGGTTTCCTCTCTCAATAGTTCATTCATTTCAGATTGTATTGAAAGCTTCTGTCTATCCAAGTCTTGAATTCTTTTGTCTACATACTTTGCAGAGCCTTCCGTCATATCTACAAGAGAATCAACCAATTTCTCTATCTTTTCTTCGATAAAAACCATCCGGCCTTTCAGTTCATCCATTTTCCGCTCTCTTTTGTTGTTATTGCTCACATTTCTCACTTTAAGCGTTTGTAATTTTTCGAGAAGCTTAGGCTCGACAATGTTTTCAATGTCCCATATGTATACAACCTTCTGCCGTCCGAAACATTCATATCTGCGCCTACCGCCGCAATTAATGTACCAGTTTTTATTTCCGTTGACAACAGTAATTGCATAACCGCAGTATCCGCATTTAAGTATACCCGATAGCCATGAATGTTTTCCTTTACCACTGTTTTTAAGGATTTGATTCTTATCCGATTTGTATTGACACCGCAGAAAAGTATCAGCATCGATAATACCTTCATGCAGTCCTAAAGTAATAAAACTTTTTGAAACATCAGTAAATTTCGTTTTTGTTTCATCTTTTCTCTTAGCATACAGATACAAGCCTTTTTCACCATTATAGTCTGTTACATCATTATTCATGGTAGCTCCTCTGTTTTTATAGTACAGGTACACATCTGCATTCGCCTTCACAAACGCAGGGTTCTTTATTATGCGGCCAACTTGAACGCTGCTCCAGCAGTTCCCATTGATAGTCTTTATGCCACCTTCACTGTTGAGCGTCTTAACAAGCTGTCCAAAAGACGATTCATTATTCGCATATTCATCAAACATCATCTTTACGACTTCAATCTGCTCTTCAACAGGTGCATATTTGCATGTTTTCTTCCCTTGATGTTCCGTCTTTACCTTCTTAAAGCCAAAGGGAGGTCTACCTCCTAAATAAAAGCCTTTCTTTCCTCTGTCATAATAGTTATCCGTTATTCTCTTTTGGATCGTTTCTCTTTCCAACTGAGCGAATACCATCATAATATTAAGCATGGCTCTGCCCATCGCAGTAGAGGTATCAAATTGCTCGCTGCAACTAATAAACTCAACCTTGTATTTATCAAGTTCTTCCTGTATTTGCATGAAATCCAGTAAAGACCTGCTGATTCTGTCGAGTTTGTAAACAACCACAACATCAATAAGCCCGCTTTTGATGTCACGCATCATAGCTTCAAATTCAGGTCTATTGGTGTTGCTGCCGCTGTATCCCTCATCTTTATAGACCTTACATTCTGCAACTTCACGATTAACTTTTTTTGCACATGTCTCGATCTGCGTCTCGATAGAGATGCTATCTTTATTCTCAACAGATTGTCTTGCGTATATTGCAATCATATCGTCACTTCCTCACAATTAGTTTACCGGGCATTAATAATTTACGCCTGATTCAGTCAACTTCATTTTTTGTATCTTTTGATAGGCACTTTAGTATAGTGTTAACTATCATCTGCTCTTTTTTTATGTATTCCTCCTTCGTCATTTCAGGACAAGTCATGACTACTTTGAAGCCATTGATATGCTCAATCTTTTGAATGTAATCAGGTTTGTCATTCATAGTCCCCACCTCATTACATTCTATTGAGGCTTTTTTATGATAATGCGGCTTATTTTGTGGGACTACCCCTATTTTCGACTTGTCCTTCAAAGAAGTAATGGTATTGCTTTGCATATTAGACCAGCCCTTTCACAAATGAAATTTAACTGGTCTTACTTTTGAGGTGTTTGCGATGTGTCCGGCTGTTTTGGGAAAGTAGTGAAATAAGCCTACGGGTATTTCAATCTTCATAAACATGACTCTACGGTGCAGCCACTAAGTAAAGTGATGCGGAATGGTCTCAGAAAATAGCAAAGCTTCTATTACTCTTGTAAGTAGCAATATATATTTCCTATGGTACTTATAATTAGAGAAAGTCATATGCCGTTACTTAAGCGGGTACATTCTTGAACGCATATTCAAATCAATGTTGCCTTTACTCCTTTACTTTAGTAATCAAGCAAATAAAAAAGATATGCTCATGAGCTTGCATACCCTTATGTATCCAGCCTCACAAATTTTCTTTCCGTCCTCAGTGAAAACATAGAGCTTTGTGACGTCGTCGATGTCCCACTTGATATTGACGGTCTTTTCAATGTAGCGGTAAAGTGTCCGCTTGCTGATTCCAAGTCTCTCGGCAAACGCTTCAGCAAAGGTCGTACGTTCACCGTCTCCGTATGCGACGAACTCCTGAACCTGTTTTGAGAGCTCGACCGCTTCGTAATATTCCCGTTTGTGGCTCTCTATGTACCAATTCAGGTCAAGGCGGACAGTTTCAGCCAGGGATTAGCGGCAGTTTACCAAAGCGGTAAATGGGGATACATAGATAAATCGGGGGCAATGATTATTGAACCGCAGTTTGAAAGTGCCCTCTGTTTCAGTCAAGAGCTTGCAAGAGTTAAGAAGGATGGTTTGTGGGGCTTTATAAACCAAAAAGGCAGCGTGGTTATCAAGCCCCAATTCGGTGAAGATTTTATTGATAAATTGGCAACTAAAGACCATGCTGAAGCAATGAGCAATTTTTCTGAAGGACTTGCAAGAGTTTGCAAGCAAGCAGAAAAATCGAACGATTTGATTAGTACATTAGATAGGGCGGTGAATCCCTTTAATGAAAAAACGTATTCAGCGAAACCCGCGGGCATTTAAGACAACGAAGGAGCCGGGAGAGAATGGTGGCGGCAAAGACCGGGTAACGGTCGCCCTTTCCTCCCTCTCCTCAAAAGCGAGGAGGGCATATAAGGCAGGGCGCAAGGTGGACGGAGAGGATGCCGATATCGAACAGAAAGCTCAGGAGTCCCCGTGGTATCTCGACATTATCCACCATGTTATTATCCTCTCCAAAATTGCCGCGAGATAATAACAATAGCTCTGAATTACTGATTATAACTTCGTCAGAACGGCTTCCGTCGTTATGTGCATAAACAACGGCAACATCACTTCTATTGCCTTTGTATATATTTTTCTTTGCCAAGATAGCAGCTCCAGTGTCAACATGACACAAAATAGTAAATTCGTCTGTCGGTATGAACACACCTTGAAGCTTCATCTTTTCAACTTCTTTTCTGAGATCGGGGTCAATCTCATTTGCAAACTCGCTTTCATCAATTTCAACAAGCTCATTTGCATTTTGGACTGATAGCTCTATTATGTTTACAACAGATGGACTTAATTCATTTTGTTCACCAGTTGTAGCCGCTACGTAACCTCCTTCATTTAAGTTTGCTGCTTCTTCCATGAATCTCGTTTCTTTTAATTCCTTTTGCATAAATATATTTACTCCTCTCAAAAGTACCAGAGATTGAACTTTTTTAGTTCGCTGTCTCCGTTTGCCTCCTAATGCTTTTGAAGTGTTTAGCACAGCGGTGCTCAATGCTATCGCAACTATGCAATGGCTATACGCACTTTGCACTGGTGTGGTGTTTTGCAGCACTATTTTAGGTGTAAAATGCATATTTTTTTAAAATTCAGCATTATGCATAATTTTCAGTGCTCATTTTGTGCATAATCGCTATGCAAAAAAGGACTCTAGTACATCACTAAAGCCCTTTCTATCTATTCAGACCTGAAATATTAACTTTTCCCATGTCATAAGCTGTATTTATGGTTCTTTCACAAAAATCACAAGTCCATCAAGGTCAATAACTGCTTTTGCAGCCTTTAAAAAGTCCAATCCCAACAATCCATTGATTTTGTCATAGGGGTCAATAACTCCGAAATCAAGCTTCATATCCTCTATAGCCATGCCCCCAAGTTCAATTCTATTCATTTTCTTTCTGACGGCACCATAGACCATACCGCCATATCCCGATGCTTTTACCAATTCGTCTGTATCGGATAATTCCACATTCAGTTCTGCCAAATAATCTGACAGTATAATTGTATGCGCCGCTCCGGTATCAACAATGACATTATCAATAGTAACCTCTTTATCCCCATGCCTTAACAAGATAGAGACATATAACAGTCCGTCTTTAAAATCCATCTGCTGCATTTTATATGCCCCTTCTTATTCCTGCATGTTTTACCAGTTCAATGATTACAGCTTCATTTTTAGTACTGTAAACAAACTGACCTTCCTTGCAGTTTATAAATTCCTTTGTAGCTTCTTTACCATCAGTTACAGCTTTAATTACAGCAACATCATCAACGTATTCCTTATTGTCAACGACATGAGATTCCAAAATTTCAAATTTTACAAAACGGTCCGGATACAGTGTCCTTACTTCATCCCATTTCATAATCACCAGCTCCTGACATTCTATTTATGGTTTTATTATACCCTATCCATGGGTGGTGAACAATAGCACACATGGATTCGAGATCAACTTTTTCCCACAAAAACTACCTGCAGCTTCTCTTCTACAAGATACCTTTATTTACAATTTTTTAGTTTACTTTTATAACCCTCCTTGAAAGAAAGGATAGAATGAGCATGGCTCACGGTCTTGAGGTACGTGTTCCATACTGTGATCACAGAATGGTTGAATACGTATGGAATATTCCCTGGGCCACAAAGGCACTAAATGGCCGTGAAAAGGGAATGCTCAGGAAAGCATTGGAGGGGGTTCTTCCAAACGACGTGCTATACAGAAAGAAAAGCCCTTATCCTAAAACCCATAATCCCGCATATGAAAAGGCCGTAGGCAAATTGCTGCTTGAAATTTTAGGCGACTCCGCCTCTCCCATAATTCCTTTTGTGAACACAGAATATTTAAAAGCGTCCATACAATCACCGTCAGATTACGGCAAGCCGTGGTTCGGCCAGCTGATGGCAGCTCCACAAATGTATGCATACCTGATACAGGCCGACACATGGATGAGGGAATATAAAATAAGCATAAAATAAAAAATTTAAGGAGCAGGCAAAGAGGGAGCTTATCCGGGCATAAGCTCCCTCTTTGTCATCTGTGCCATAATACCGGTACTTCATTTCTGTTATATTTCAATATGACCAACCAAATTTAGACCCCAATCTCCACATTGTCACAAAAAAGTAAATAAACATTTGTATTTTATGATTGACATTTAATTCTTTTAATTATATAATTTAAAATCATAGAGAATATTATGCTATATTTTGTCGTATAATGTTAGCGGCGTATAGACATAATTGAGAAATTAAAAATAATTTTAAAGGAGAGGGTTAATATGTATTCAAAGGTTGGGGACTACAGTATGTATTATGAAATTTCCGGAAATCCGGAGGGAGACTTTCTGGTTTTACTGCACGGAATATCAGGCTCTACAAGGTGTTGGAAATATCAGATAGAGGATCTTAACAAGCATTTCAGAGTTTTAAACGTAGATCTTGCCGGTCACGGTAATTCAGGTGCTCCCCGTACAAAAAAGTACAGTGGAGAGATTATCGCGAACCACATAAGAGTTTTAATGGACGAGCTTAATATCGAAAAAGCACATTTCATGGGATTGTCTCTTGGAACAATTATTCAACAGTACTTTTGCGAGTTATTTCCGCAAAGAGTGATATCTAACATATTCACAAGCCCTATCAGCAGGCCTAACTACTTGTCTGCCATTTTCAACAGCTTTGCGGAAAAAATATTTCTTCGAATTTTCAAAAAAAATACTTACCTTAAATTAATGGCAAATTTAATGCTTCCAGGCAAATCTCATGAAAAATCCAGAAAATTCTTCTTAAATGAAACATTAAAAATAAGCGATCAGGAATTCTTAAAATGGTGGAAGCTAACTGTGAGAGGAGACCACTATTACTATACCACCCCGAGCACTATACCTTCATTAATCGTAGCAGGAGGCCAGGATTTTTGCTTTTTTAATGATGCCGTCGCTCTTAAGAAAAAATATATAAATAATCAATTCAGAGTGTTCAAGGATGCAGGACATGTTCTTATATTCCAAAAACCTGCCGAATTTAATCAAATGGTAGTTAATTATTTATGCTCCTTATCCGGCAAGAGCAGTTGGAGTTCAGAGCATAATACCAGCAAAAAGACAGCGTAAATTTTTAAAGCCAATATGAGGTAATTTTTGCTGTGCGCCTCATATTGGCTTTAAATCATTTAAAATTCTACCATGCTTTACATATTAACATCTTGTACTTATATAGACGAAACTGTTTCATTTAATTCCTTTGCTATATTGCTGAGCATATTTGCCGAATTAAGAAGCTCTTCACTGGAAGCAAAGGTTTCCTCCGTTGCGGCCGAGGTTGACTCAAGATTTTCAGACGTCATCTGCGAGGTCTCACTTACCTGCGAAATATAATTGCTTACAATTTTCGAATACGAAAGCTGCTTTTCTGAGATGCTCTTCATATCGGACAGAGAACTGCCGGTGATCTCCAGGTCCTCAATAATATTCTGGTAGTAGTCCTTTGACATTTTTATAATCTGCACTCCCTCATCCACCTTCAGCACTAAATCGTCCACCTTTTGCCCGTGGTTAAATATTTCCTTCAGAGTGGTTGTAATATCGTTTAATGACTTCTGACTTTGTTCGGCAAGCTTTCTTATTTCCCCTGCCACGATGGCAAAGCCTTTTCCGTGCTCTCCCGCTCTGGCCGCCTCAATTGAAGCATTAAAGGACAGCAGGTTTGTTTGATTTGCAATATCCTGTATTCCTGCAACTATCGCGTCAATTTTCTGCGCTTTTATATCAAGCTCCTTTGCACTTCTGGAAGTAACTATGGCACTTGCTTTTATGCCTTCCATCTTTTCAACCGCACTGTCAATGGAGTATTTACCTTTACCGGCAGTTCCCTTAAGCTTTTCAGACTTTTCATGAGCACCGTCCGCCTCATTTTTCATGCTTTCAATTTCCATATTAAGAGAATTGATTAAGTCCTCACTGTCCTTTACGTTCTCCACCGTTTTTACTGCTCCCTCCAGAATATGGGAGGTGTTTGCCGCCGTCATTTCAGATGCCTTCTGCTGTTGGTTTGCAAGTGCCGATATATATCCGCTGGATTCCGTGATTCTTTCGGAAACATCCTTAACCTTTTCAACCACCTGCTTTAAATCAGCAAGAGATCTACTCACATTAAATTCATTTACACACGATTTATACAGCAGCTTTCTTCCTAATATTGCACTTATAAATGCCGCAATTGCTCCGAAGGAGACAACCTGTACCCTTGTTGCAATATCTGCCACCGACATACTCAATTCCTCGGGACATGTATTCAAATAGAAGGATAATATAGCTATTGCCGAGCCTACACATATTCCATACAGTACTAACCGCTTTTCAAGATAAAAGGAACACACAAAGAATATCAGTATTACAATTCCCCATATATCTCTATAAGGTATAAATACGCTTATTGCAAACTGATTTATACAGGCCACAGTCACAACAATATACTTCAGAGCTTTTATATAGAGATGGCTATAATATTTTTTCAGAACAATATATGACACTCCTATAACCAGCAGGCCAATAAGTACGGGAATACTGAAGTAAAGTAAATTAACCCATTTAAAAATGCTCATTATCCCTATAGCCTTCATAAATATATAAAAAGCTACTCCCATAACTCCGCCTATTATACAGTATTTGGCTATAGCTTCATTAAGTCCTTTTTGATACTGCTGTAAATTTTCATTAAATAATTCCTCTACGTTTTGCATAGCTTGCCCTCCTGTTTGTTGTCGTAAACAGACTAAATTAAAGATTTTTCAAGTAGACCTTAAAAGCGTCAAATTCATGTACACGTTTACAGTAATTATTTTACACACATACATATTCGATACTATTACAAATATATCCTTCAAATATTTATTAATTTTATTTCGACAAGTTTTATATCAACACCTGTATTTTGTCGTATTATGTATATATTAGTTTATTATCGGTATCTGAATTTCTCCTAAAAAAAGGATTGGCTGCCTGAAGACAGCCAATCCTTTTTTTACTTATATATTAACAAGTTTTTTGTCTGTAATCTGCTCCTGATATTTTTCCAGCCCATGAGTTAGAAATTTTTCAAGGTATGAGTTAATCAGTTGCGCAGGTACATGCCCCGGTTTGTCATATCCCAGCATCATGTTGCAGTGCCAGTAGCCCTTTACTATTTCAAGACACACATCACAGCACCCTTTTTTATTGAGCATATCATAAAGGGCTATGGAGTTTGAGCGAGGCACAAGCCAGTCATCTCCTCCATGCAAAATAAGGCACGGAGGTTCCTTGCCTGTGATATGCATATTAACTGAACAGTTATCCTTGTCTCCGTCTCCAAGCATTTCGTTTATTAATGTGCCCAGCATGGGATTCAAATAGTTGTCATACATATTGAAATCAAAAATACCGCTTACAGGAATCCAGCATTTTACCTTTTTGATGTTAATATCAAACCTCTTATGCCATTGCTTTCCGCACACAAGCAGCGCCAACAGGTGTGCACCCGCCGAGTGGCCTATACCCACTATTTTGTTTGGATTCCCCCCATATCTTCTTATGTTGTCAATAACCCATTTCAAAGCCAGCGCGCAGTCCTCAATCTGGCATGGAT
The DNA here is from genome assembly GCA_023390115.1 of Bacillota bacterium. Lineage (GTDB taxonomy): Bacteria > Bacillota > Clostridia > Acetivibrionales > DSM-27016 > Anaerobacterium. The sequence goes on along the minus strand of JAEWDM010000041.1, from coordinate 3,891 downwards.
GCTGAGAATGAGGAGCCAGCCTGTAATTTATGGACACAACGGTATAACCCATATTTATCCAATCCAAGGCATAAAATCTGGTATTGCTCTTATCCTCGCAGTTCCATCCTCCTCCATGTATAAAAAAAACCACAGGTCTTTTTTTGCTTCTCCTGCTCTTAAGATAATGAATGTCCAGTGTCTGTATGGGATCGTGCCCATACCTGACATCAAAAAAATCCTCCCTTTCCTTACTGGGGATGTCGTACAAATAAGGATATGTTTTGCCGTACCCCATGTATATGGACCAATCCTTGTTCTGCAGATCACTCAGCGGTTCTTTTGAATCCACAAACTTAAGATATTCTTCCTCATAACTCATAATGCAGTCCCCTCCTTATTTTAATAATCGTTTATTTGTATACCGCCTGCTTAAACAATAGCCGGGCATTGACTGTAGCCATGTTTAAACACCTTGAGCATATATACCGTTAAAAATCCCTTTCCCGAAATCAGGAAAGCTTGCAAAAACTATTTATATAAAGCAGGGCCCTATATTATATATATGCGCTAATAAATTCAAATATCGGCTTATATTATATTCTATACTATTATATATATATCCTTCAAATATTTATTAATTTTGCTATTTTTATTTCGACACATTTCGTCTTATGTATATATTTTTTATTCTTTCGAAAACAAAAAAAGACTGCGGCATTATATTTGCAGCAGACTTTTTTTGTTGCCTATTTATAGCTTTATAGCTTAATATCAACGCCCTTGTCCTTAAGAATTTTATTTATATGCTCCAGAGGACACATGGGAGACTCACGCATGACCTTAATACTTTCTCCCCTTATATCAAGCTGTGTTGTTCCCTTGCTTCCCCTTTCCTCTCCACTGTCAATATAAAGCTCAACTTCTTCTCCAAAATATTCTATTGCCTGTGAAAGAGTAGTTGCCTCAGCAACTCCAGCCTTATTTGCCGAAGAAATAGCAAGCACCGTATCGCTCTCCTCATATACGCCCTTAGTTTCATTATCCTGCCAAAACACGCATATGGCATCGCTGTCAGGAACCGCATGCTTAAACACATCGCCCTTTTTATTTATAAGAAAGCTGACCTTTCCCGGCAGAAGGACTTCAATGATTTCTTTTAATAAATCATTGCCTACCTCGCAGAACTTTTCAATGTCGTTTTTATCTATTATCAGCGAAAGAGGTTTTCCCCCCGGGCTTTCTCTTATTTCCCTAAGCCTTGACACCGCTTTCTCATTAAACGCATCGCATACTACGGCATATACCGCATCAGTCGGCACCACAATAACCTTTCCCTGCCTTATTGCCTCTCCTGCAAGCCTGTAGGTTTCTTTACAGGGCTTAAGTACCTTATACATATTAAACATCTCCCTTTTTATTTTTATATTTAAAATTCAAATGCTTACCTGAAATATTCATAGCCTGCGCTGCTGTAAACAATTGCGTTATTGTAAAAAACAGGGCTATAGTCAAATGAACCCAAAAGCCCTGCCATTACTGCCAGAGCCTCTCCTGTAGAGCATATGGCCAGTAATACCGATCTCTCCCGGTTAAAGGGACTGTCATGCCTTATTAATGCAAAATAGTCCCCACAGTACTTTTTGCCGCGGTACTCCATGCAGCCGTCCGACAGGCTTACTCCCGAGCCTTTTATTAATTCCTTTCTTATTTCTCTTCCCGTATCTGGAGCTATTATGTACACAAGGCTTGTATCCTCCAAATTCTCAAGCCTCAGCTCATCCTCAGTTAAAACGCCATATTTATAATTCCTTATCTTTTCCCTCATTGGGTCTTTTAAAAGCAGGAACATTCTTTTTGAAAGGCTTTTCCTCTCCTGACTGCAAGGCTTTATAACAGTACATTTTGAGCAGTACACTCTCTTTATTCCAAGAAGGCGCTCATTGATTTGAAAGCAATCGTATGCTTTGGCAAAGCTATCTCCGGTAAGCTCTCTGGTTTCTATAGAAATGCCGCGGCTTCGGATTGTTATGGAGTTTTGTGAATAAGCCCCTGAACAAACCTTAGCGCTATATCCGTTCACAGATATGTTTATACTGTCCCCAAGCCCCATCTCGTCACGGGCTAAAAGCAGTGTAAGCCTTTTAATATTGCGGCAGCTTATTTCAATAAGCTTAATATTAGATATCTTTGCTTCTATGCGTGCTTTCTCCCCAAGGCTTTCAATATAATCAAGCCTTATCCAGTAGGACTTGTTGTATATCGGCTCCTCTGTAATAAAGGATATCTGTTTAGGATATCTTTCCCTGCTTATTCCAAGAAGCATTTTTATTAATTTACTTGAGCTGAGCATCGTGTCAAACTGAATATGGCTGAAGCCGCTGAAGTTCCAGCTTTTCTTCCGGCGGAACCGTTTTAGAGTATCAAGCACCCTTGCAGTATTAAAAATTGCATCCTCAATGTTATTAAGCTGGTATATCTTTATATTGTCTGCGTTTTTCAGATATTCAAACTCAGGCCGCCTTATATCAAGCCTCGCCGTGCCCTCCACGCCTATTATTCCGGCAAACAGCCCCGGTATTCTTATTGCCATCCCTATAGCCCTCAAGGTCCCGGTACATCCTCCTATGCAAAATATCCTGTCCCTGTCAATATTGTATTTTTCAACTACGCTTTTTATAATTTTCAGAATATTGCCTTCATTTATACAATCCCTGTTCATCCCTCCCCTCCCGCACATGGTTAATACTATAGTGCAATCAAAAAGCTGCCTCTCAATAAAATCCATGGCATATGGATACATTGAATGGCCCGTTCCATATATAAAATAAACTATTAAAGAATATCTTTTCTTAAAGCTGTAACCCCGAGGAAGGTGAAGGAGGTATGCCGTAAATTTGTCATCCACCTCACTGTCTTTAAATACCAATGCTCTTTTATCGGATATATTTAATATGGTTTTCTCATAATAATTTTCATGGCAGTAAATAACAGCATTTTCTATAGTAAACAATTGCTTCAGGATAGATTCATAAATATGCTCTGTCATCAGCTCTGAAGTGTTTCTGAAAAAAAACGAGCCTGTGTCCCGTATCTCAGCAATCCTTTTTATAAAGTCAAAAATACTCTTATCACAATCTTTTCTTTTTTCAGCCGTCATGCCTAATTGCTTCAAATGCTCTGAAAAATCCCCTTTGAAAACATATGCTCCGGCTTTTTTGCTGCCGGTATAGCTTTTGGCTTCTATAAAAAGCGTGCCGTTTATTTCTTCGCCCGGCGCCAGCAGAAGCTTTCTAAAGGTGTATCCCTCAATGTCAATTATTTTCCGGCGGGATGCGTTAAATATGCTCACCATTATCCTTTCGGGCTTAATATCCGTTATATACCGTGGAACAACTGTAATGGATACATTCTCCCTCCCGTCAAAAAAGGCCCTATCAGGTATTATTTTGTACTCTTTTTCTAATATTTTAAATTGGGTCCTGTCATAAAACTGCCTAACGTTACTTTCAACAATAAATCTTGCAGGAATAAATTCCATATGAAATCTGGATGTATATGGGCTAAAGCTCCTGAATAATTTTAATATCTCCTTTTCCACCAGTATGCTGTTTATTCCTTTTGAAAGCCTTATTGCAAAGGTATATTTATTTATCATATACTCCGGAGTAACAGCAAAAACCAGTACTCCGTTTATCCATAACCTTACGGGTATCTGCGGATCCGCAAAAAACAGAAAGTCTCCCTTATCCTCACAGTAAATACAGCAAAGGCAGTAAATATATGCATCTCTGTCTTTGGAGAACATCTGCTCAGGATTATTCCTGCAATATTCTATCTGGGTATCATCATCCAGCTTTGTACAGCAGTAATATCTCCAGTTGCTTTCAAGCTCCTCCCGTGCAAGCTCTG